>NZ_FNGE01000084.1 GCF_900102885.1 Paracoccus chinensis
GGATCGCCTCGGGCCGTTGACGCAAGACGGGGCGGCGCAGGGGCTGGCCTATGCCGGCGCTGTGGATCGGGATGGCCGGGAGGGGAGGCAGGACCTGGCCACGCGGTTGCGCGAGGCATGGGAAGCCCGCCAGAGCCGCACCGCATCCGATACTGTGGCTGCATCTGGGCAAACCCCGGAACCGGAATCCGCCCGCAGTCTGGCCGAGCGGCTACGGGAGGCCGCGCAGGGAATCGACCGGGGAACGCTGGCCGAGGCGGCAGCGCGGTTGCAGGAAAGCCGGGAGGCCGAGAAACGCCAGCGGGTGCAGGAGGCCGAGCGCCTGAAGGAGCAAGAGCGGTTGCGGGAGCGCGAGACACGTCACCGCGACAGGGGTATGGATCACGGCATGTAGAAATTCCCCCTGTCAGGGAGAATTAGCAGAAAATAGAGCATATGATAGGTCCAAGGAAGGGGATTCCTTCAATGATCCCACCTTCATGGCTATTTGTTGTTATCGGAAAGCTTTTGTCTGTATTTGGATTGTAATCCGTAACACTGCATCCTGGATATTTCGTTCCGGTCGCTACACGCAGATATTCTTTACCCGGATCTATATCTCCAGTGTTCCACCTGACCACTAACCCTCTGTCTGGGCATGTCACTGTGAAATTATAAGAACCTCCTGCAAGGATAGGATATGGAGTTGCTAGAAGTATTGTGATGGAGGCAAAGATGATTTTTTCCATATCACGTCTCTCCTACCAAATTTTTTAATCTTGAAGAACTCTTTTCAGGTCATCGACAGAAATGCCGCCTATGATGTAGTCGCCAGGTTGACCCGGAGCGCCTGTTGCACCAGCCGATCCTGTATGGCCAGGCGCTCCGGGTTGACCGTTGCTACCATTACCTCTGCAATATGGCAGGCTTTCTTTACCGCCTTGTCCACCGTCGCCACCGGGCCCTCCGTTACCTGGGTTGCCGCTTTCGCCTCCCTGTCCGGGAGAAAGGCGGACACGAAACACAGACGATGCAAGAGGAAGGTTTTCTTGTGATGTAATGAGTTTGAAAGTTCCACCACTACCGCCTGTGCCTCCAACGCCCCCCGG
>NZ_FNGE01000083.1 GCF_900102885.1 Paracoccus chinensis
GTAAATGATGGCCAGCAAGAGCAAAGACCAACACCCAGCCTCCCTCCACATGGAGAGCAGCTCTCGCGACGGCGACCATCAGCATCACCATCACGGGCATGTTCACTCCAGCCATCACGGACTGGAGCATTCGCACGCCCCGGCGACGGCTCCGATAGACAGCGCGCATCAGGTCAAGGACCCGGTCTGCGGCATGATGGTCGATCCCCATGCGACGCAGCACAAGGCGGAGCACGCCGGACGGCCCTATTACTTTTGTTCGGCGGGATGCCGTGCGAAATTCCTGGCAGAGCCGGAGCGCTATCTTGACCCGGCCGCGGCGGCGGCAAAGGCTGAACCCGTACCTGAGGGGACGATTTACACCTGTCCCATGCACCCCGAGATCCGGCAGGTCGGGCCGGGGTCGTGCCCGATCTGCGGCATGGCGCTGGAGCCTGTGCTGGTCAGCCTGGAAGCCGAGCCCAATCTCGAACTGATCGACATGCGCCGTCGGCTCTGGATCGGGCTGGTGCTGACGATCCCGGTGTTCCTGCTGGAAATGGGAGGGCACCTGCTCGGCCTCGATCACCTCGTCAGCCAGCGCAGCTCGAACTGGATCCAGCTGATCTTCGCGACTCCGGTCGTCCTGTGGGCCGGGTGGCCCTTCTTCCAGCGCGGCTGGCAGTCGCTGATCACCCGCAACCTGAACATGTTCACCCTGATCGCTATGGGCACGGGGGCCGCCTGGATCTACAGCGTCGTTGCCACGCTGGCGCCCGGCATCTTCCCCGGCGCCTTCCGCCAGCATGACGGCTCCGTCGCCGTCTATTTCGAAGCTGCGGCGGTCATCACCGTGCTCGTCCTGCTGGGGCAGGTGCTGGAACTGCGCGCCCGCGAAAGCACCAGCGGCGCAATCCGCGCGCTGCTCGACCTGGCCCCCAGGACCGCCCGGCGCATCCACGAGGATGGGAGCGAGGAAGAGGTCCAGCTGGATGCGGTTCGTGTCGGCGACCGGCTCCGCGTGCGGCCGGGCGAGAAGGTGCCGGTCGACGGCGAGGTGATCGAGGGCCGCAGTGCCGTCGATGAATCGATGGTGACGGGCGAGTCCATGCCGGTGAC
>NZ_FNGE01000082.1 GCF_900102885.1 Paracoccus chinensis
ACGCGACGCAACCCGAGAGCGAACTGGACGGAACCCTGCGGATACAGCTTGAGATGGCCGAACGCGAGCGCGACCGCGAGCGGGAGGAGCGCAATCGGGAGCGCGAGCAGATGCAAGCCACCATCGACGACCTGCGCACCCGCTTGGACCGAGCCGAAAGCCGAATTGCCGGGCTGCTGCCTACGCCTCCTGTGCGTCAGGGCAGGTGGCGGCTGTGGGGAGGAGGGTGAGGCGTGCCGGACGCGGACTGCGTTGGCACGAGCTGGACAAGGACATCTCCGTAGTCAGCCTTTCGCGCGTGAATTCTGCACAGGGCAAGTCCCTGATCCGCCACAGCGCGCCAGGCTGTGCGTAAATCACGATTGGCGCGCCTATGGGCTGGCGCGATAGCTCTTGCACGCATCAACGCCCCGAGCCGGGCCGTCCAGTAGCTCAGTCGCCAAGGCCAGCAGCTCGTCGATGCGGAGGTCGGCCAGGCGGTAGTCCACGAAGCGCCCGCGCGCCTCGCCCGCGACCAGCCCGCACTCGCTCAGGCAGCGCAGATGGTTCGAGGCATTCGGCTGGCTCAGGCCGGTCGCGGCCACGATCTGGCCCACCGACAGCGGCCCCGGCCGCAGGGCCTCCAGGATCGCCAGGCGTGACGGGTCCGCGAGGCCCCGAAAGAGCTTCGCGCGGTCCGCCACGGTCCCGGGCGTCACCTGTTCTTGCAGGTCGGTGTCATTTGACATATCAGCCGCCAGTGATATTTCGCCGGTCACGTCACGGGAACATGGGCCATGAGCGCGACAGATTCCATCAGCACCGCCGAGCCGATCCGCTACCGCGTCACCGGCATGGACTGCGCCTCTTGCGCCGCCAAGATCGAGAAGGCGGCGCGCGGCGTGGGCGTCGAGGACGTGAAGGTCTCGACCGCCACCCAGATCATGACCCTGCGGACCCAGCCCGGGCGGCTGGCGGAGGTGGAGCGGGCCGTGACCGAGATCGGCTACCAGCTCGACCGCCTGGACGCCCCCAGGGCCTCCGAGGCCAGTGACGACGACGAGCTGCCCAAGGACCTCTCTCACATCACCCCCGCCTACAAGCGGGCGCTCTGGATCGTGGTGGCCCTGAACGTGGGTTACGGCCTGG
>NZ_FNGE01000081.1 GCF_900102885.1 Paracoccus chinensis
GAGGATGTCGCATAAGTCGGCCGCAGTCTTGGCACACTCATAGCTTTGCCATGCGAGGTGCCGGGTGATTTGCCCAAGCGTGGCAAGGGCGCGGTCGCGGGCACCCAGCGTTGGGGCCTGCTTGTTGAGCCGGTCGGTCACGGCATCCTGAAACTGGAAAGCGATGCTCACGTTGCCTCCGAAGAAGTCGAACTCGATCTGGTTGCTGGCGGACAGCTCTTTCAGGGTCGTGGCGGCCTGGCGGGCCTTCAGGGCGCGCTCCGGGCTGCTTTCCTGAAGAGCCTGCTGATCGGCCAGCAGGGCGGCCTGGTCGTAGGCGCCACGGCGACGCAGGGCGCGGTCGGTCAGGTCCGCTGGCGGGTTCGGGCTGTGGTGTTGGCGCGGCTGCGCTGCGCCAACCAAGACGGCGATTGACTGCACCGGGGCGCCATTGCGGCGCTGCGCTGCCTGCGTGGCCTTGGCAAGCTCGATGTCCTCCTGCGACACGCCCGACCGGCGCAGCTCATGGATGGTCGCTCTGGGCATCTCGGGCTCCGATAGTTGCTGATGGAGCAACTAAAGTTGCTGGGTGAGCAACTGTCAACCGCTCTCACAGCCAGCGTGGTAAGGCCGAAACCGCCAAAACGCTCCAGCGTATCCATGTATCCTAAGAACATAAGAGGCGCGGCCCCTCTCCCTCCTGCGCTGCCGGTCCAGGTGGCACGGCCGCAGGCTGGGGAACAGGAAGGATCAAGGTGGCCCCGCTGTCCGATAAGATGCCCTGAGGCCGGTTTGCGGTGCTTATCGGCTCTGCCTCAAGAGGCGGCTGGGTCCGATAACAGGGACAGGCGCGCCTGGTCTGGGTGGCGTGTAAACATTCGACAGTTCCTGCCACTTCCTCTCCTTCTCTTTCTCGCTTCGTCAAGGCTCCCGAGGAGGCTGCCAAGACTGATGGCCGGAGGGGAAGGCGGACCAGGAGGCAAGGCGCTTTCTGGTTTTCCCTAGCAAGCCTCACAAGTATGATGAAGTATGTTTGCTGAAGAGAGTGGTCCCATGCCTGCCGTTGAGCGAATGACCATCACCATGCCGGCTGAGCTGGCCGAGACGCTGCGCCAGACCGTGGCGGGCGGCGAGTATGCCTCGACCAGCGAGGTCGTGCGCGAGGCCCTGCGGGAG
>NZ_FNGE01000078.1 GCF_900102885.1 Paracoccus chinensis
TACAGCCGCAATCTCGTGGAAGCTGCCGATGGCACGCCGCTGGTCGAGTCCTGGCGGATCGAAGGCGCAGGCCACGCCTGGTCGGGTGGGCGCACCGAGGGCAGCTACACCGACCCCGCAGGCCCGGACGCCTCGGCCGAGATGGTGCGCTTCTTCCTGCACCCGCGGACATGAGGGCAGGTGCCAGAAAGGCCGCCGGGCAGCTGGGCAGCGTTGAGGAAGGCCTTACCGGGCCACTTTCCGCTGCTTTTGGACCCGGCCCGCGGGCTTGGCCGCGCGCTCCGCGGCCTCTTTCTGCAGGCGCGCCGACCGGAGCCGGGCGGTCTGCTGCTGACGCCGCGCGGTTTCGCTTGCGATGATCTCGCGGGCAATCCGATCGGTGACATCGGCACGGGTCGCCTGCCGCGCGGCGCGGGAAAGCGTGTTGGCAGAACTCATGAACAGGATCCTTTCATTGATGGAACTGCTTGCATGCGGGCCAGCAAATGGCGCGCCTTCTCAGGCACATCCCAAGGTGTATTCCGGGGCGCAGACGGCGTGTGAGTCAGCGTCGTTTTACACCGTTTCGCCAAGCCAGACGTCACATGGACGGTTTGACCCGAGGAGCAGTGACGGTTGTCGAGTCGTGCCGCAAGGCGCGGGAATTTCCGCCATCTATTTCCTGAACGCGCATGATCTCGGATTGCCCTTTGCCACAATCCTCCGCAATCGAAGGTTCAATTTTGAGGGCCTGCAGGGAGAATGCACTATCCTGAATTCATATAGTGGCTTTTACAAAATTACAACAGGATAGCTTTTTCTGCGGGTGCGTCCGCAAGATATAAGTGAAGCTGAATGTCCGGAAAGTGCTCGAAATCGACAAGTATCTGAAGTGAATACTTGGCTTTGTTGGCCCTCCAGCGGCCGAACGTTCGCTTCGCTTGGGCGCTACTTTTGCCCTCTCTTTGTGCGTCCGCTGCAGCGAAGCTGCAGTGCAGCACCTTTGCTCCCCCGACCGTCCGCTATGGGCCTAGCCTGTGTGGAAACTCTCCGCATCGGGGCCGGTGGTTGTTCGGATCTGGCGCAGCGCTTCAGAGTGTGACCTGCGGGCAAAGACGGAGTTTCAGGATCCGTCGTTCAACCAGAGCCTTGCTTTCTTCGGTTGCTTCTGCGGGACCTTCAGCCCCTCCCGTCGCCAGATCCGTTCGACGCGCTTCACGTTCACCGCCCAACCGGC
>NZ_FNGE01000077.1 GCF_900102885.1 Paracoccus chinensis
ACCCGCAACTCCGGGCGGCTCCATGCCTCATGTCCTGCCGGGGGATGGGCCAGCCGGTCGGACCATTCCAGACCGTCCGTCTTGCTCGGGCAGTTCATGGGGCGTCCCGGCGACAGGTCAAAGACGTTCGTGCTGACGCCAGAGGCCAGCGACAACCCGAAGGCCAGCAGGTCGAAGACCATTTCCGGCTTGTCCAGCAGGGCGGTCTGGATCGCGGCCAGCCGGATCGCCTTCATGTCCTCGACCAGTGCGCCGCTATAGGGCGATTTTGGCGCGGGCGCGGCATCGCCGCCGTCCGCATGGGCGGCATGGCCGGTCAGAACCTCGGCCCCGATGGCTGCGCCCCGGTCCTCGGTCCGCACCCACGGGCCGCTCAACTGCACCGTCCCGCTGTGGCTGACATAGACATAGTAGCCCGCCACGGCGCGTTGCGCGTCGGTGAAGTCGCCCTTGATGATTGCGTCCAGAGCCTCAAGTTCGGCTTGCCCGGCCTCGTCCAGTGCATCGGCGTTCGCCAGTTCTGCCAGTTCGTCATATCGCTCGGCCTGTTCCTCCGTCAGAACCCCCTCGACCGGATAAAGGCGGGCCAGCTTCTCGGTGACGGAATAAGAGACATATTCGTCGGCCATGACCTCGGCCCACTTCCAGCCTGCCGCCAGCTTCCCGGCCTCGGCGTTCAGCCGCTCGGTGAACAGGTCCTGCAACAGGTCGGCATCGTGCAGCGCCACGGTATCGCTGAACAGGTCGCGGGTGAGGCTGCCGCCTGCGGCCTCGTAGGCGTCCAGTCCGACAAACCGGGCGCGGCGGTCGGTGGCGCTGATAGCGGCGGGCTGCAATGCCTGCTTGATGCGGTGTTCCGACACGTCGCGGCCCTTCACCTCCGCCAGAATGGTCAGGGTCAATGCCTCGTCCTGCGACACGGTAAAGGCTTTCGCCATGCCAAGGCTGATCTGGCCCTCTTTCAGCGCGTCCAGAACGGGGGCGGGCAGGGCTGCCAAGGCAAGGCGGCGATACACATGGGCCTCGGTCTTGCCGAAGCTGCGGGCAATGGCCGACACCTCTGCGCCTGCCTCCTTCATCCGGCCATAGGCGCGGATTTCGTCGGCGGGGGCCAAGTCCTCCCGCGCCGCGTTCTCGGCACTGGCCCATGCGCGGGCGGTGGCCTCGTCAGACGCGATGCGAACCGGGATGGAGGCCAGTTCCGGGTGGCGTTCGGTCACGGTGGCGTCACGCTCGACGGCGCGGGCGATGGCCCGCAGCCTGCGGCCTCCGGCGACAATGCCCACGCG
>NZ_FNGE01000071.1 GCF_900102885.1 Paracoccus chinensis
CTGGTCGATCAGGACGTTGCGGTCAGCCAGGAACAGGATGCGCTTCTTCCGGCCGGCCTTCCACAGCCGCCAGATGATCTGGAAGGCGGTATAGGTCTTGCCCGTGCCCGTCGCCATGACGAGCAGCACGCGATCCTGTCCCTTGGCGATGGCCTCGATGGCTGCGTTGATCGCATTGACCTGGTAATAGCGGGGTGCCTTTCCGCTGCCATCATCGTAGTAGTCCTGAAGGACGGCCTTCTCAGCCTCAGCGTCCAGCCCCTTCCAAGCGCGATAGCGCGTCCACAGCTCGTCGGGTGAGGGAAAGGCATCGAGCGCCAGCGTCACCTCGCGCGGATCGCTGGCGCCGGTCCGGTCGTGAAAGACAAAGCCGTCGCCATTCGACGAGAAGACGAAGGGGATGTTCAGCGTCTCCGCATAGTCGAGCGCCTGCTGGATGCCATCGCCGACGCTGTGGGAGTTGTCCTTGGCCTCGATGAGCGCGATCGGGATGTTGGGCTTGTAGGAAAGGATGTAGTCGGCGCGCTTTCTCTGCCCACGCGTGACCAGCTTACCCCGCACGATGATCCGGCCATTGGTGAAGCCGACCTCTTCCCGGATCTGAAGCATCTCGTCCCATCCGGCCTTGCGCAGGGCAGGGGTGATGAACTTGGTACAGATGTCGCGTTCCGAGAAGCTTCGCATGTCCATGTCGATCAGGCGCCTACCAGGGGATCCCAAGGATTGATCACGCGGATGCCGCAGCCTTCGAAGTCACTCACGTTGCGCGTGACCATGGCTGCGTCATGAGCGCGGGCCGTGGCCGCGATCTGGCAGTCGGGAAAACTGATCGGCTGGCCAGCGGCGCGTCGCTCCAGGAAGATGGCAGCAAACGCGACAGCGGCGGCGCTGTCGAAGGGCAGCACCCGACCGGCGAAATCTTCCAGGATCATGGCGTCGATCTCTGCCATCAAGCGGTCGCGGCGCTTGCCCGCTGGCAGGAGGGCCGCGCCGCGCCGCAGCTCGGCTTCTCCCACCGCGCTGAGATGCAGATCAGACGCGTTCTGTTGGCCGAACCAGTCCAGAACGGCTGCAGCAGGAGCCGGACGCATCAGCTCCGAAATCACATTGGTATCGATCAAGAGCATGGCCGCCGCGGCTCAGTCCAAGCGCGGCGGCTCGGGCATCGGTTCGCGCGGCGGCAAGTCGAGTTCCACGCCGCCCAAGGCTGCAAACCTGTGGTGGATGACCTCGCCCAAGTTCCTGGGAGTTACCGTTTTCCCGACCGCCTTGCGCAGAATCTCCCGCGCTTCCTCTTCCATAGACCGGCCGTGCTCTGCCGCCTGAACCCGAAGGCGGTGCTTCAGGCTATCGTCGAGATTGCGGATGGTTATGCTGGCCATGTAAGGCTCCCTTCATGCAACTGATCGTAAGCAATGATTGCAACGCAATCAAGACATACCAACTCTTCCAACC
>NZ_FNGE01000066.1 GCF_900102885.1 Paracoccus chinensis
CCGCCCGCCCCATCCAGTCCCGCACCTGACCGGCCAGAACCTCCGCCACACGCGCAACCTCGGCCGTCTGCGCCTTGACCTCGCGCCACACCCGGACGACCGCGACCTCTATGCCGCGTTCCTTCATCTGCCATGCCCCGGCAGACAGTTGCGGCAACGGATCCCGGTCCAGTTCCACCGCCCGCACCGTCTGGCGCAGCGCCTCGGCCTCGTCGCCGCGATCATGCGCCGCGGTAGCCCGCTCCTGCGCCTCGATCCGCTGCGCCTCTAACGTCCGGTGGTCGATCCGTTCCTCATGGCCGCATCGCTCAAGGGCGCGGTTGTTGTCCCGCGCCCATGCCTCACGCCATCCTTCCAGCATCTCGACCGCGTTCCAGTCCCGGTTCTTCGCACCGAACCCCTCGGGGCCGATCTCGCGGGTGGTCAGCAGAATATGCGCATGGTGGTTACGCTCATCGCCTTCGCGCCCCGGCGCATGAAGCGCGATGTCGGCCACCATGCCACGGGCCACGAACGACCGCTGGCAGAAGTCGCGGACCAGCTCCACCCGCGCCGCGTGGCTCAGCTCGGCGGGCAGGGCCACGCGGACCTCGCGGGCGAGCTGGCTGTTCTTGCGGGTCTCGGCGGCCTCCACCCGGTTCCACAGCGCGGCCCGGTCATGGACCCACGCCGGCGCGTGGTCGGGCGCGAGGATTTCGACATGGGTGACGCCGCTGCGCGCCCGGTAATCGAAGTCGAGCCCGGTGCGCGCGTCATGGATCAACTCGCCGGAGCGGTAGGCGGCCGCGCCTGTGGCGCTGCGCCCGGCCGAGCGGGAGATCATCGTAGCCCGCAGGTGATAGATCGCCATGATTGCGCCGCGCTCAAGCCAAGGGGTCGAGGGGAAGCGCAGCCTCCCCCGCCCACACAAACCAGAATGGTTTGTATAAGTGGGCACTTCGTGTCTTGCAGCCTAGCTGCTCTGGGGCCAGTCTGACAACCAGTGGACGAACAAGGGGTGGCAAAATGGCGCGCAGCATCGACCAGCAGATTGCAGATGCGCAAGCGAATCTGGCGCGACTAAAAACCCGTCAGAAAGTCAGCGACACCCGCCGAAAGATCATCGTCGGCGCCATCGTCACCACAGAAGCCCTGAAAGACCCCAAGATCTCCAAATGGCTGGCCTCTACCCTGCGCAAGAACGCAACCCGGGACGTGGACCAGAAGGAAATCGCCGGGCTACTGACCGACCTCGATGCCAAGGCTCAAAGCGCCGGGGCGGGTGAGGCATGAGCGGCGTCAAAGACCCCTTCGAGATTCTGGCCGATGAAATCACCCTGATCCGCCGCCAGGTCGATCACCTGCAACGCACCAGCCTCGACAAGGACGAGGCCGAAGCCTTCAACGCGACCATCGCCAAATTCATCGCCCAGCTTGGCAAGACTGCGCCGGCCATGCAGGAGGCCATGCGCCGCTATCGAGAAATCCCATGCCGAGAGCATCAGGGCTGCGCAAAGCCTCTCACAGGCCGCTGGAGAGGCCCGCAGGCAGGCGTGGCGCTACTTCGGCGGGTTCTGGGTATGGTTGGCCTCGATCGGAGCCGCAGGGGCG
>NZ_FNGE01000064.1 GCF_900102885.1 Paracoccus chinensis
AGCTCTGCATTTCAGTGGACATCTGGTGCATGTGGCTTCTCCGTTGCCAAAGCGCCGGAAACAGGAAGCGGCGAGCGCGGCGCCAGTCTCACCGCCATCGACGACGCAAGGTGAAAGCCTCGCGTTCATGACCGCGATCCGCCCGTCCGAGGCTTGAGAGTGGCGCCCACCTCTTCAATCAGGCTTGGCGCTTCACTCCCGATGGAATGCGATCAGATCCGAGGGGAGAGCCGTGGAGGACGACGCAGCCCTTCAGGGTCGTGCCCCGCCAATGAGGAGACAACGAACAGGGATTTCGACCGTACGCCCCAAGGCTCGTTGAGATGAGTATCCACGTCCGGCATCAGCGCCAGCAGACACGCCTCTCCACAGCAGGGAGCAGTTCCATCCTTGGCAGTGCCATGCTTGTGGCCGACCGCCGACGAATGCTCATGGCTCCCGCCCGGCTCAGCAGGAGTACTAGCTGCGATGAGCGATGTTTCGGCGTGAGCAACGGAATGATCGTGGGCGTGGGGAAGTGTGCCTTTCGCGGCTACACCATGCGCCACGAACATCGCGACCGCCAGAATTGCGATTGCACTCGCAAGCTTCTGCCAGACCGATGCAACTCTTGTCCTGGTGACCGGTCGTCCCATGGCACAGGAACGCCGATGACGAGGACTCGTTCCCGCTTGGTGCTTGAGGGCGTCCCCGGCACGCCGGGCCGGGCTCTCGTTCCGGCCGTCGAGCGGCCTCCACCCGAGCCGCGCGGAGCGCGTCTCGGCCCTTCGGGGTGCGATCCCTGACGCGGAACACGGGCAGTTATCCAAGGGCCGCACTCGGCCCGGCAGCGGCGAGCCGGACGCGCCATCAAGGAGCGCAGGCGAGTGAGCCGCTGTGGGTAACTGCCCGCTTGGGCCCCGACGCAACGCTTCGGAGAGAAGAAAGAAGGATCAGAGATCCCCGCTGATGCGGGGCTCGCGTTATCCGGGGGGATTCGGACGAGTCGAACGCCCCCGGTTTGGTGGTCCGCGCGAAGGGCGCGCGTCCGTCTCTGGGAACCGCCGGTTCCCCCACACAAGGCCGTCCGCTTCACGGGGCGAAGGGGTTTCCCCGGCCTTCCTCCACGCTGCGCGCTCCGTGCAGGCCGGGTGATCCCCCTCCCCTTCGCCCCTACGGACAACCTTGCGTGGGACCCCCTCCTGCCCTCGCCGGGAGGCAGGGTTTCAGGAGAGGCGCCGCTTCGCGGTCCTCACCTGCAACCCCGCCCATCAAGGGCACCCCGACCGAGGCAAAGACCAAGGCGGGACCGTCGCTAGAAGGAGAGCCACACATGGCACATGTCAATGCCGCCCCGGCAGACACGAACACCAGTGTTTATCGCTGCGGTTCCTGTCGCGATCACTACGAGTCCGAGGATGCAGGCCCCGGCCTTTGCCCGCTCTGCAACCCCGCCGAGCAGGCCCGCGACCACATGCTGCGGCTGCTGATCGCGGAACAGAACGATGCGTTCCGGCAAGTCCTGGGCTTCGCGGCCCTCTGGCGCGGCCAGCATCTGAAAGGCCGCACCGTCGCCACGCCGGGCTTTCGCGCCATTCCCGAGCGGACCCAAGCCGCGCTGATGAACGCGGTGATCAACTACACCGACTGGACCGAGGACAACGACCCTTACGAGGATCATTCCTTTGGCCGCGTCGAGGCGCATGGCGTGGCGATCTTCTGGAAGATCGACCTTTACGACAC
>NZ_FNGE01000061.1 GCF_900102885.1 Paracoccus chinensis
GCGGCCCAGCAAGCTCGACCCGTTCGCCGACAAACTGGCAGCCTGGCTGAAGACCGAGACCTCGAAGTCGCGCAAGCAGCGGCGCCCCCTGACGCAGCTACATGCCGATCTGGTCGCACTGGGGTTTACCGGCTCCTACAACCGGGTTGCTGCCTTCGCCCGTGAATGGCGCGCAGAGCGCCAGCGAGAACAGCAGACAACGGGACGCGGCACTTTCGTTCCTCTGACCTTCCGCCCGGGTGAAGCTTTCCAGTTCGACTGGAGTGAGGATTATGCCGTGATCGGCGGCGAGCGCACCAAACTGCAGGTCGCGCATATCAAGCTGGCACACAGTCGGGCATTCCTGGTTCGCGCTTATCTGCTGCAAACCCACGAGATGCTGTTCGACGCCCATTGGCATGGGTTCCGGGTGTTCGGTGGCGTGCCGGAGCGTGGGATCTACGACAACATGCGGACGGCGGTGGACCGCATCGGCAGGGGTAAGGAGCGCCAGATCAACATGCGCTTTCTCGCCATGGCCAACCACTATGTCTTCGAGCCGGAGTTCTGCAATCCGGCATCGGGTTGGGAGAAGGGGCAGGTCGAGAAGAACGTGCAGGATGCGCGGCCGCGCCTGTGGCAACCAATACCGAACTTCCCTGACCTCGCCGCGCTGAACGCCTGGCTCGAGCAGCGATGCCTGGAGCTTTGGCGGGAGATCCCGCATGGCCGTCTGGCCGGAAGCCTCGCCGATGTCTGGGCCGAGGAGCAGCCCGTGCTGATGCCGGTGCCGCCGGCCTTTGACGGGTTCGTCGAGCAGAGCAAGCGCGTCTCGCCCACCTGTCTGATCAGCTTCGAGCGCAACCGCTATAGCGTGCCGGCCTCCTTCGCCAACCGGCCTGTCAGCCTCCGGGTCTACCCCGATCGGCTCGTCGTGGCCGCAGAAGGGCAGGTTCTCTGTGAGCATGAACGGCTGATCCAGCGCTCCCATCATCTGCCACCCCGCACGATCTATGACTGGCGCCACTATCTGACGGTGATCCAGCGCAAGCCTGGAGCGCTGCGGAACGGTGCCCCCTTTGCGGAGCTGCCGTCAGGCTTCAGGCGATTGCAGGACCAGATGCTGCGACGACCCGGCGGAGATCGGGAGATGGTCGATATCCTCGCCCTGGTCCTGCAGCATGACGAGCAGGCGGTGTTGGCCGCAGTCGAGCTGGCTCTGTCCGATGGGGTGGCCACCAAGACCCATGTGCTGAACATCCTGCACCGCCTGATCGACGGCAAGGCCATCGACAGTCCAACCATCGATACGCCGCAGGCGCTGCTCCTGCGCCGCGAACCGAAGGCCAATGTCGAGCGCTACGACGACCTGCGCGCCTGCAGCACCGGAGGTCGTCATGCGTCATGATCCTGCCAGCGGCGCAGTCGTCATCATGCTGCGCAGCCTGAAGATGCATGGCATGGCTCAGGCCGTCACCGATCTCATCGAGCAGGGCGCGCCCGTCTTCGAGGCGGCCGTGCCGATCCTGACGCAGCTCCTGAAGGCCGAGGTGGCCGAGCGCGAGGTGCGCTCCATCGCCTATCACATGAAGGCCGCGCGCTTTCCGGCCTACAAGGATCTGGCGGGCTTCGACTTCTCGGCCAGCGAGATCAACGAAGCCACGGTGCGACAGCTCCACCGCTGCGAGTTCATCGACGGCGCGCAGAACGTCGTGCTGATCGGCGGCCCCGGCACCGGCAAGACCCATGTCGCCACCGCCCTCGGCATCCAGGCCATCGAACACCATCGCCGAAAGGTCCGGTTCTTCTCCACCATCGAACTCGTCAACGCGCTCGAGCAGGAAAAAGCCAGGGGCAAAGCCGGACAGATCGCGGAAAGCCTGACCCGGCTCGATCTCGTGATCCTGGACGAACTGGGCTATCTGCCCTTCAGCGCCTCGGGCGGTGCGCTGCTCTTCCATCTTCTGAGCAAGCTCTATGAGCGCACCAGCGTTGTCATCACCACCAACCTGAGCTTCAGCGAATGGGCCAGCGTCTTCGGCGATGCCAAGATGACCACCGCGCTGCTCGATCGCCTCACCCACCGCTGCCACATCCTTGAAACAGGAAACGACAGCTTCCGCTTCAAGGCCAGCACCGCCGCAGCCACCCGAAAGAAGAAGGAGGGTGCCCATGCCTTGACCCAGACATGACCCCAGCCGCATGACTAAAGGTGGGTCACTTCTCGATGGAAAACCCGGGTCAGTTCCGGGTGGAAATCAACA
>NZ_FNGE01000059.1 GCF_900102885.1 Paracoccus chinensis
GTAGAGCTTGGGATCGAAGTTTACCCGGCGCGTTTTTTCGAGGTCTTGGTCGTTGGGGTAGAGGTAGAGGGGGAATAATGCAGATTGAGTGCTACTCTCGGCGCATTTTGTTTCCATCATCCTATCCACGACAAAGAAGTGGTCCGGGATGGGGTTCTTGTTGCTTCTGGCGGTTGCTAGCCCAAAATTTTCTCCTCGTACAAAGTTCCCCATTACCTTTTCAACAGGCCAACCAACGAAGCCGCGTGAGCGACCAGAGTAGAAAATGAAGCGGTTGTCAAAAGGCCGGTAAGCGATTGGCTGGATAGAATAAGTGTCGATATGATCTTTAAGGTCTGACAAGGCCCATTGATAGCGCCAATCGCGAACATCTTCGGGCAAAGAGTATTTCTTTCTGACCGCACCTTCGGGTAGGGCAATCATATCATTAACAGCCTGCAAAACGCCATGTTTCGTATCGTGAATGGTCAGTCTGTCGCGCTTCGTGACAACTCCAGTCCCGCCAATTGGAAAGAAGGTAGGAATTGAAAACCCTTCTTCATAAACTCCAGCAATGGGTTCGTTGTATGGTTTGAACATGAACCACGGTTCGGTGGGGGTAAGATGCTCTGAGCAAAGCGAAAAACCTTCTTGCGCGAGGGCTTTATATTTTCTAGGCCGATCGCCCCAAAGATCGCCATGCATAACCTTGGCCAGCCCCCTTCTGCCGCCCTTCTTTTTCACCGCAATGATGATCGATACGCCCTGCTGGATATCAAAGACGTTCTTGTCAGGTTTGCCTTCGGGCGTGACCTCTTTTTTTTTCGAGTTACCGTGAAGGTCCAGCACCCAGATACGGTCAAAGGTGTTCAGAAGATGCCAGCGCATCCCCCGGAAGGTCGGATTGCCCAAATAGCCGTGGTTAGTGATGAAGCCTAGAACGCCTTCGCCGTTCTTCTCAATCAGATGCGAGGATAGGCGGATGAACTTGACATAAAGATCATTCAACCATTTCGCGTTGCGCTCTTTGAGCCTGGTCTTGCCGCCCGGTTCCTTCTTGTAGTCGTCCATCAGGGTGCCAATCCACCCTTCGGATACGCCACCTTCGCCTAAATAGGGCGGATTCCCGATCACGCACATAATGGGCATGTCGCGCTTGATGGTGTTGGCGCCTTTCGCCTCACGGCTGAGCCATCGGCTGAAAGGCAGGGTCTGGTTGGCTGGCTCGCCCTCTTCGAGGCTGTTGGTGAGGTAGACCGACAGACGGGGCGGGCTGCCCGTGGGCTTGTAGCCCATCTCGGTCAGGATCATGTCGAGCTTCATGTGGCACATGGCGTAGGAGGCCATCAGCAGCTCGAACCCGTGCAGGCGAGGGATGAGGTCCTGCTCGATGTATTGCGACCACATGCCAGGCGCGACCCCCTGAATCCTGGGCGCGATCTGCTTGATGACCTCGGCCAGGAAGGTGCCGGTGCCGGTGGCGGGGTCGAGGATTTGAACGCGATGAACCTCTTTCTTGATGGTAATGGCCTTGCCTTTTTTGCCGGTCTGGCCAGTGTCCCAGTCGATTGTGACCTTGGACGTGTCAGCCAAGCCATCCGATAGGCCGAACTCGGTTTGCAGCACCTCATCGACCGCGCGCACGATGAAGTTGACTACAGGTTCCGGGGTATACCAAACGCCGCGCGCCTTGCGCTTGGCCGGGTTATAGGCGGCGAGGAAGGTTTCGTAGAAATGCAGGAAGGGGTCATCCTGCCCCGTCAGTTTTCCAAAGCCTTCCATGATCTTCGCCATGTCGCAGGCTTGGAACACGCGGGCCAAGTCGTCGATGATCCAGGCAATCCGTTCGTCCAGGTCATAGCCCGCCACATAGCGGAACAGGTCGCGAAGGAAGGGGTTGGACTTAGGAAGCAGCTCCAGCGCTTCCTGACGGCTGAAGGTGTCCTTGGTAGAGTCGTGCAGGCGGGCCGCAAACATGCCGTAGGCTATGGTTTCGGCGTAAATGTCCGCGAAATCTTCAGGGGTGATGTCGTGAATCAGATTTTCCTTGAAAGCCTGATACTGGGATGAAAGTTCAGTTTGAAACGTCTTATCGTCTGCCAGCGTCTTTCGCAGCACATCCTTGATTAGGTTGGCTTTGCCTGCCATGCGCTCTGCCAGTTCGCGCGGGCTGGTAATGGTTTGAGGCTTCTGGGCAATGAAGTCGCGCAGAAGGTTTTCCAAAGTATCGTATTGCTTAGGGTCAGGACTCGTTAAGTTTCATAGCCAGAAGATGATGGTTGCGGCGAGTGCGATAGCGGACAGGAACACCTTCGGGCATCTGTCGTAACG
>NZ_FNGE01000057.1 GCF_900102885.1 Paracoccus chinensis
GCCCATGCGCCGGACTGGGTCCATGACCGCGCCGCGCTGTGGAACCGGGTCGAGGCCGCCGAGACCCGCAAGAACAGCCAGCTCGCCCGTGAAATCCGCGTGGCCCTGCCCGCCGAACTGGACCATGCCGAGCGCGTCGAGCTGGTCCGCGACTTCTGCCAGCGGTCCTTCGTGGACCGCGGCATGGTCGCGGACATCGCCCTTCATGCGCCGGGGCTGACCGGTGACGAGCGCAACCACCACGCCCATGTCCTGCTGACCACCCGGGAGATCGACGCCGAGGGCTTCACCACCAAGAACCGCGACTGGAACGCCGTGGCGGTGCTGGAGGACTGGCGGGAAGCCTGGGCGCAGGACGCCAACGCCGCCCTGGAGCGGGCCGGCCACGCGCTGCGGGTGGACCACCGGACGCTGGAGGCGCAGCGCGCGGAGGCGCTGGAGCTGGCCCAGGAGGCGCGGGAGCGCGGCGACGAGGTCGAGGAGCTGGTGCAGACGGTGCGCGCCGTGGAACTGGACCGGGAGCCGTTGCCGCAGCTGTCCATCGGGGCGTGGCAGCTCAAGGAGCGCGGGATCGAGGTCGCGGCCGTGCGGGTCTGGCACGAGGTCCGCGAGCGCGCCCTTGAGGTCGGGCGCGTGGCCCAGGAGCTGGCCGGGCAGGCCCGCGACTGGCTCGGGCGGGTGGCCGAGCGGGCGCTGGAGGCCCTGGAGCCGGCGCCCGATGCCTGGGGGGAGTTCTTCGCGGAAGCCGCGCAGGGCGGGCTGCGCGACGACCTGTCCCGCGATCTGGACCGGGAACGGCAGGTGGCGGACCAGGCCGAGCGCGTCCGCCAGCTGGAGCTGGTGAAGGAGCGGGAGGCGCATGCGCGTCGGGACGATGAGCTGGGCCACGAACTGTAGCCTGCAGAGCCGGGCAGGCCCGCCCCTCCGATGTGTGAGGTCTCCGGGGCGGGCCGGCCCTATCGTCGCCTGAACCCATTGCTGCCGGTCGCGAAGAGGGTAAGGCTCTGGACAAAGGCTTATAGGTTCGGGGCGGGACATGCGTATCGTATTTTTTGCAGTCACCCTTTTAGCATCTTCATGCGTCGATCAGCCTGCCTCAGTGGGAGTAAGCCTCGACAAATGCGGGTGGCAGGGTCCGTCTCGCCACCCCGACCGCGTATTAGTGGAACATCCTGCCATCCATGAAGGAGGGTCATATGTTGGCCTCGCAACTGAAGAATACCCGAAAAAGTCGAGCGACCCTCGGGGACATGCTCAGCGGTTTTCCCTCGTGAATTGCTCTACTTTTAGCACAATCCGAGTAGATGCAGGTTTTGTCGAACCTCCTAATACACTCACAGCACCAGACCTTCTCAAGCGTATTTCCGATCTTCGAAAAAGTAATCGTCTAACCTCTCCGGGAGTCCTCCAGGAATTGGGAGAACAGAATGGGTGGGGGGTATCAGAAGGTAATTCTTCGAGTAACAAACGCTCGCGTTGTGCATGCGAGAACCTAAAAAGCCAATAAGCTAAGCTCTCAGTCTTGACGTTCACAACGAGCGTTGAGGCGACACCTCAAACCTTTGAACGGCGTGTCGCAGACCTCGGGCAACTTCCTCCGGCGCTCATGTGTTCTGCACGGAGCGTTATCACCCCCCGAAAGACCTTCCATGTTCAGACCCGCCGCCTTTGCCGTCCTTCTTACGCTCGTGCCGGCCACCGCCTCGGCGGATGCCGCCCTGACGATCACCTTCGATCTGGAGGATGTCACCACGGCCCGCTACACCTGTGGCGAGGATAAGCCGCTTGCCGTGGTCTATGTCGTCTCTGAGGCAGGCAACCTGGCGCTGGTCTCCATGGATGAGGGCGATGCGCGCGTCTTTGCGGAGGCGGTGAGCGGATCTGGCGCACGCTACGTCTCAGGGCAGTACGAATGGATCACCAAGGGCGGGACCGGCCTGCTGATCAATACGCTGGAAGACAAAACGCTTCTTGATTGTCGCCTTGCTACCCCGTGAGCCGGGCGCCGCGACGGGTTCGATCCTGCGCATTTCCGCTCTGCGGTGGTTGGTGCAGTCCGCATCTGCTAAGGGGATGCAGAAGCTAAGAGGCTTGAGCTGCCGGACATCCACAGGCCCGGCTCAGCGACGGGCCCGCTCGCGCTGCCAGGACAGTTGGCGCAGAATGGCCGACGAGTTGCCTTGGGCAATGACTGCGGCCGGCAACGCCATTGCGATCTGGAAGGGCAGGAGCATCAGCGTGTCCAGGCGCGGGGCAGCCCCAGCCTGTGCCGGTGCACGCGGTCCCTCTGGGGCTGTGCCCGGCACTGCCTCCATGTCGGCTTCAAACTGCGGGGCGTTGATCTGGGCGTGGTCAAGCATGTCGTCCTCGAATCCTGGGGGAAGAAGGCTCTTGTCTTGTTTGGCTGCGCCTGCGGCATGCCGCGCGCCTGTCACCTAACCAGCGCAGCTTGGCAGGCTTTCCGCGCTGCATGAAGGGCAAACTCTGGAGCACCAGGTGCATCGAGGCCGG
>NZ_FNGE01000056.1 GCF_900102885.1 Paracoccus chinensis
GGTTCCGAAAGGGTCAAACTTTGGTTCCGAAAGGGTCAAACCCCTTCCCATCGACTTCGGTTCCTGATAGGTCAAATTTGTCAGTTCCTGATAGGTCAAATTTCTGCCGCATGAGCCTGTTTCCAGACCGCCACCCGAACCTCGATTTCTTCGTGCTCGACATAGCGGACGCGGTGCCGAAGGACGACATGGCGTCGATGGAGCATCCGCTGTTCTCGCTGGCGACGAAGCCGGACATGCGGCACCTCGAATACCGCAACGGCGATAATGTGCTGAAGATTCGCCCGTCCGGCCTCGGCCTGCCGACGATCTTCGACAAGGACATCCTCATCTTCACTATCAGCCAGTTGATGGCCCGGAAGAACCGGGGTGAGCCAATTGGCGACACGGTGCGCTTCTCGGCCCGCGAACTGTCGGTTGCCACGAACCGCCCCATCGGCGGGAACCACTACAAGCGCCTTGAGGACGCCTTTGCCCGCCTGCAAGGGGCGCAATTCGTGACGAACATCAAATCCGGGGGGAAGGTGGAAACCCGGATTTTTTCCCTGATCGACGAAGGCGGCTTTGTCCGTACCGATGATGAACGGTTCCGCCTCGACTACTGCGAGGTGAAGTTGTCGCGTTGGCTGATGCGGGCGATAGAAACCGACCAGGTGGTGACGATCTCCCACGACTATTTCCGCCTGCGCAGACCTCTGGAACGCCGCTTGTATGAGATTGCCCGGAAGCACTGCGGGACCGCCCCAAAGTGGCAGATCGGGCTGACGAACCTCCAGAACAAAACCGGCAGTAACGCCCCGGCCAAACGCTTCCGCCATAACCTGCGCGAGATCATCAAGGCAGATGTAACGCCCTTCTATCGTTTCGAGGTTGACGAGAACGACCTTGTGACCGTGCGCCCCCGCTCGGTGCAGGTCGAACTGTCCCTGTCCATCACCATCCCGAAATGGGCCGAGGAACAAGCCCGCGCACGCGCCAGAACGCTTGGGTGGGACTACTACGCTTTGCGGGCGAACTGGATGGCCTACGCCCACGAGGAAACGGCCAAGGGCAACCCCCCGAAGAATCCCGGCGCGGCCTTCGTGGCCTATTGCAAGAAGCAAGAGAGCCTGCGGGCGTAGCCCTGCCCGCGAAGCACTGGACGAGAACAGGTAAACCGTTCACTATCGCGGAATCCGAACGATAGGAAACCCTGTGGCATACACCCTAGGAGAAGCTGCGAGGGCGACCGGCAAGTCAAAGGCCACGATCTCAAAGGCCATAAAAAATGGCCGAATATCTGCCGTGAAAGATGAGTCGGGAACCTTTCACATTGATCCGGCAGAACTGCATAGGGTTTACCCCTCAACAGTTTCCAACGAACATGAGGAAACACAAGATAAACCCACAGAGAACACCGTAAATGAAGGTCTTATCAGAGAGTTGCAGGCGCGTCTTGAAGCGGCGCAGGAGCGGTTGGCCGATAAGGAAACGGTGATCTCAGACTTGAGGGAAGATCGGGACAAGTGGCGCCAACAGGCAACGGCCCTGCTGGCAGACCAACGGCCCAAAGAAAGGTTCTGGGCGCGGCTGATCGGCAAGGGATAGTTTTTTAAAAACGTGCTTGTATCTACGCGATCCAAAGGGCCTTGTTGCGCAAATCTCCTGACGGTCGGACTTTCCCCTTCTCCGTTTGACGTCATCCGACGGGCTGCGTGACGGGGATGCCGAGTGCGGTGAAGCGGTTGAGGATGGCGATGCGGACTTGGAGCTCGGCAGTCTGACGGTCGAAGTCTTGGGACATCAGCCGCTGCCCCAGCAGCTCCATGCAGTTCATCTTGGTCTCGATGCGGCTGCGGCGGTGGTAGCCGGCCCACTTCCGCCAGATAGTCCGGCCGAGGCGCTTGATGGCCCGAAGGGCCTCGTTCCTCGCCCCCGCACCAGGACTCTTTTTCTTCCATGGCTTGGCGTTTCGGCGGGGCGGGATGATCGCTTCCGCTCCACGGTCGGCGATGGCGTCGCGGCAGGCGCGGCCATCATAGGCGCCATCGGCCGTCACCGAGGCGATCGGCTCGCCCTCGGGGATCTGCGACAACAGGCCGGGCAGCATCGGCGCGTCGCCGACGCCGCTGCCGGTGATTTCGACCGCTCGCACCTCGAGCGTCGCCTCGTCGATGGCCAGGTGGACCTTGCGCCAGACACGTCACCGCGCCCCACCATGCTTGCGCGCATGCCATTCGCCTTCACCCCGGACCTTGATGCCCGTGCTGTCCACGAGCAGGTGCAGCGGGCCGCCCGAGCCGGCCGTGCCCCGGTAGGGCAGCTGGACAGCCAGCGTCCTTTGTCGGCGGCACAGCGTCGAGAAGTCCGGCACCGGCCAGTCGAGCCCCGCCAGCTTCAACAGGCTGGCCACGAAGCCCCTCGCCATGGTCACTCGGACCAGTGGTGTTCCTTGGCTCGATCTGGCGAAGCGGCAGGCCGAAGAGCACCTTGATCGTCAGGCAGGCCTGGATGGCGGCGTCCGAGAAGGTCTGCTGGCGACCGCGCTTGCCAGACGGCGCCGCGTGCTAAGCCATGCCGGGATCGAACCAGACCGTCAGCGACCCGCGCTCACGCAGCGCGGCGTTGTAGACGGACCAGTTCAGGGTGCGATAGCGGGTGGACGCAGGCTTGGACATGCTGCCCAGCTATGTCGCTGCACTACCGATGTGAATCCCAGACAGGCTTTGCGCAACAAGGCCGATCCAAAGCACTTTGCGTTTCTCCATCTTTTAAAAATCTCTTGCTAGAATCACTTAACTGTGAGTTCATAAGATGTTGTTTGTTTCCGGTTACGTTGAGATGGGAAGGTCGCAGAATGCTCAGACTTTCTATTATCAGTATCTCTCTTGTACTTTCTTCCTCACCCATCATGGCCCAAGAAGAACCCGTAGAAATCGGTCAGGTCGAAGCAGGGACAGAAGTTTACAATGTAGAATCTCTAAGGCCCCCCC
>NZ_FNGE01000055.1 GCF_900102885.1 Paracoccus chinensis
CGGTCCAGAGGAAGAGAACGAACGGTCTGATGAACAGGGGTGCGACAAAGGGCATGGGACTCCGCGGCTGCTGGAGGCAATGGCTCGCGACCGCATGGCTGATCGTGGCTTTCGCCGCCCTTACTCTGCAGGCCGGAGCCCATTCTCTGCCGGCAGGACACATGACCCATGCCGAGCCGGCCATCGCCGCGACACTGGACCAAGGCTGCGATCATTCTCATGCGGCGTCCGGCTGTGCCCGGACGATCTCCGGAGATCAGGACGGCTCCGGCGGGAACGGGCCAGGTTCCCAGGACGACTGCTGCGCCCAGTTCTGCACGATCATCGCCCTTCTGCCGGAGAGCCCACGGGCCGATCCGCCTTCCGGCGGGGAGACCCGTCTCGGCATCCTGGTGGGTCTCTTGGGGCGGACGCCCAAGGGGATCCTGCGGCCACCACGTTCATCCATCGCTGCGTGAAGGCGTTTCGGGCCCGGGAGGTCCCCGCCTTCCGGCCACTTCGGCCGACAGGCCGATAACGCCACTCGGACATCAACGATCACTCGGGAACTGCGCGTGCGCTGTGTGATGCCGCGTTTTCCCGGACATGGATGAACAGCAATGAAACGAACTGCAATCGCCCTTTCCCTTGGCCTCGCGGCCGGGCTGCCGACCGTTGCTCTGGCCCAGGCCGGACATGACACCCACCATCCTGCACAGGCGCAGGAACAGGCCGCCCCGCCTGCCGCCCCGACGATGCCGATGCCGGGTACGCCAGACCAGATGCGGTCCATGATGCAGGCCATGCCTGCCGAGTGCATGAGCGCCATGCAGCAGATGATGCAGGGCGGGATGATGCACGGTGCGGCCGATGCAGCGAAGGCTGCCGGAGCAGCATCAGCCGAGCGGAACGTTCCCGACTTCACCCGCGCCTATGTGGACTCCATGGACGCCATGCATGGGCCGATGATGGAGGGCGTCATGGCCGATGATCCCGACACGGCCTTCGTGCGGGGCATGATCCCGCATCATCGGGGCGCAATCGACATGGCGCGGATCGTCCAGCAACACGGCGATGATCCGCAGACCAAGGCCTGGGCGGCCGAGATCATCGCGGCGCAGGAGCGCGAGATCGCCGAGATGGAAGCCTGGCTGGCAGAAAAGGCCGGCCCTGCGCCCATCGACTTCGGCGAGACCGGCGGCACTGTCTGGACCGCCGACGAAGGCGGCAACGCCCTCAGCGCCATCGATCTGGGCACCGGGACAGTAACCACAGTGCCGCTGCCCGTATCGCCCCATAACGTCGATCTGACGCCGGACGGAAGATTCGTGATGGCGGTCGGCACTCCGGCTGCAGGGGATCACGAGGGAGGCGGGCATGACCAAGCCGGCGGCAGCGCCGCTGCGGGCATTCTGGTGGTCCTCGACCCGAGCGATCTCTCCAAGCCTGGTGCCACGGTGGAGGTCGGATCGCATCCCGCGCATGTCGTCGCAGACAGAAACGGCCGCGCCTATGTCGCGCTCTCCGGCGGCGACGAGATCGCCGTTGTCGATCTGGCACAGGCCAAGGTCATCGGCCGCATTGGCACGGGTGCCTTTCCGCACGGGCTGCGCCTCAGCCCGGATGGCTCCGAGCTTTACGTCGCCAATGTCGAGGACGGGTCGGTCTCGGTCATCGACACGGCCAGCCTCACCGAGGCGGCGCGCATCCCGGTGGGCGCGGCTCCGGTCCAGGTCGGCTTCACCCCGGACAGCAGCCGGGTCTATGTCTCACTGCGCGACGAGAACCGCGTTGCGGTCATCGACACCGCCACGCGCGAGGTCACGGACAGGATCGAGGTCGGTCCCAATCCGATCCAGATGATCGCAACCCCGGACGGCAGGCAGGTCTATGTCGCCAACCAGGGAACCGAGGCCGCGCCGAACGACACGGTGTCGGTGATCGACACGGCCACGGGTGAAGTCATCAAGACGCTGAAAACCGGCCTTGGCGCGCATGGCGTGTCGGCCTCGGCGGACGGCGCCTTCGTGTTCGTGACCAACATCGCGGACGACAGCGTCTCGGTCATCGACGTCGCGCGCCAGGAGGTCGTCGGATCGGTGCCGGTGGGCGATCGCCCGAACGGAATCGTCCATGGACCGTCGAACTGACCGGATTGCGGAAGCTGGCGCCGGGTATCCCGGCGCCAGTCCGATCAAGGTCACCTCACCATACCAGACCTCTCCGGCACTGCTCGCGCGGCTCTCTGTCGCGCGAGCCGATCAGAGGAAAGAGATCATGCGAACTGTTTATGTCGCGGCGATTGCCGCGGTCGCCGCAGGCGGTGCCTGGTGGCTCTGGAGCCAATCCGATGGCTCAGGACAAGTGGAAGAAGGCCGAGCCCTTGCCATCGTGACCATGCCGGCCACGCTTTCACCCGAAGCCCAGGCCGGTCAGCAGGCCTTCGCCGCCAACTGCGCATCCTGCCACGGCACCGACGCCGAGGGGCGGGCAGGGACTGCCCCACCGCTGATCCACAAGATCTATGAACCAGGCCACCACGGCGACATGGCCTTCGTCATGGCAGCACGCAACGGGGTGCGTGCCCATCACTGGCCGTTCGGAAACATGGCCCCGGTTCCGGGACTCACGGATCCAGAGCTGGCCGGCATCATCAGCTTCGTGCGCGAGGTTCAGGTTGCGAACGGCATCCGGTAAACCGCTGATCTTTGGCAACCTGGCCGTGATCGAGGGCGTGTCCCGGCTGCCTCATTGCCGCATACTTGGCCGGCGTGCACGTGGCATCCTTCAGGGGAAGGGAGGGCTGGAATGAACATCGCCGAAGCCGCGCATGCGTCAGGTCTCACCTCCAAGACGATCCGGTACTATGAGGACATCGGTCTTGTGACCCCGCAGCGCGGGCCGAACGGCTATCGCCGTTTCGGCCCCGCTGATATCCACCGGCTGCGCTTCCTGAGCCGTGCGCGACGGCTCGACTTTTCGCTGCAGGACTGCCGCGACCTCCTGATGCTGAACGAGGACACGAGCCGC
>NZ_FNGE01000065.1 GCF_900102885.1 Paracoccus chinensis
CCTCACCGCTACCGCCACCACCAAGAAGGAAGCCGCCGCCCTGCGCGCCGCCGTCCAGGCGTCGGTGAAGGAGGCCCAGGACCGGAGCGCGAAAGTCCTCGATGCGGCCGAGCGGGTCATCGACCGAAGCTACCAGGCCAACCTCCAGGCGGCCCGGGACGGGGCCGCCAAAGCCGTGGCCGGGCTGCAGGACGAGGTCACGCAGGCGGCCAACCGGATGCGTCTGGAGGCCCTGAAAGGCAGCCGGCAGGCCCTCTACTGGTCGGGTGGGGTGTTTGCCGTGGCGGGCGGCCTGGTCGCCCTGGGTGCCCTCCTGGGCGTTCTGGGGCACTTCTGGCTGCAGGGACGGGCCGACGCCCGCGCCTTCGGGGAGCATCCGGGGATCTTCTGCACGGGAGCAGGTGGAACCGTGGTGACCAACCCCGAAAAACGCCGGTTCTGCGCCTTCTGGATCGACCCGCCAATGCAGGCCGGAGAATGAAAAAACGTCTATAATCTACTTTTTGCGACAAGGATAAAAAATGCGGCCTTCAATCGCCCTCGCAGCACTCGTTTTAATGGCAGGATGCGTGCCTGAGTCCAATGTTCCTATTGGGCAAACCCTGCCGAACTGTGGCTACCGAGGACCAGGTCCAGATCAATCCACGCGAATTGAGCACCCAGTAACAAAGGAGGGTGGCCCTTTCGTGGGCATTGCAACAGAATACGTTGGCTCAGAATACATCAACAGTCAGCGGTTCAGCCTTCTGAACTGCAAGACACGGCAGTTGACCCAAGTTGAGACAGGTGTTTTGCACAGCTCCGATATGCAAACCTTGTTTGAGAGGATCGATATTCTCCGGCGTGAAGGCCGTCTGACCAGAACAGGGCAGCTTGAAAGGCTCTCGACCGAAAATGGCTGGACCTACATCGAAGGCTCGCCTCGTCCAGAAAATGGACGGGTCAAATGCGCCTGCGAGTTGGTAGGATTGTAGAACCTGAACAGGTTACCAAGACCTATCACCCATCAGCGGGCAACCACTTCCGCAGCGTCCTGGCTGAACTGGTCGATCCTGATCTGACGGTCGGGAAAGCGCGCCACGATCTCCAGCTCGCCCCCCATTGCCTGAATGAAGCGGCGCAGCGTCCCGATGTACATGTCGGTGCGCTTCTCCATCTTGGCGACGGACGCCTGGTTGATCTGGAGGATCGCCGCCAGCTCCTCCTGGGACAGCTTCATGGCCCGGCGCACCTCGGCTAGGGCCATTTCGCTCTCAAGCGCCTCGGACTTGGCACGGGCGCGGTCCTGCGCCTCCGGCGACATCCGGTTGCGAAGCGTCGAAAAAGAACTGCGTCCGGTCATTTCCTGATCAATCCTTCTGCCGTGAGGGCGTCGATGTGCTGATCATAGAGGGCATCGGCCACCGGGATCATCTCTTCGTAGAACCTGTCATTCCCCGTCTTGTCGCCGCCGATTAGCAGGATCGCCGTGCGCCGGGGATCGAAGGCGTAGAAAACCCGAAACGGATTCCCATGGCTCTGCACCCGAAGCTCGCGCATGTGGTCGTGCCGGCTGCCGTTGATCCCGCTGGAATGCGGATAGGGCAGATTGGGACCACGGGCCTCAAGGCGCTGCACATAGGCATCCACATCCTCCTGTTCGGTCTCGGTG
>NZ_FNGE01000060.1 GCF_900102885.1 Paracoccus chinensis
CTCATCGGTCAGCCAAAAAAGGTTGCTCATCGATCAGTCTCCTCACGGAGACTGAATCACGCAGCAGCAGGCAAATCAATGGGTCCTGACCCTAATAGTCACGGAGAGAGCCGCTGAGAGGGGTCTAAGGGTTTTCAGGTCTCCCACCTAGCGGCAGAAGCTAAAGGACCTATGCGGTGCCGCTGAGGGCCTCTGAGTCGACCTGCCTAGAAGCAGGCACAGAGAGGCAGGGAGCCTCAATGAACAAGAATAATAAGAATAATAATAATCCCGCTTTTTGAAGTCGATTTCCTGAACCCCCTACCGGGTATAGGGTCCCATTTGGGTCCCATCTTTAAGCCCCGCCTCCTTCAGCATCCCAGCCCAGCGCCTCGGCCAAGGTCCTGCCTTTGGTTTCGGAGGGAATGGACTATCGGCATACTGCCAATGGGCTTGCCTCAGTGTCAGTGACGGAGCCGTGTCATTTTAGCTGCCATATGGATCGATGCTGCCTTTTGGCGGTATCCAGAGTACAACGACTTAGGCCTTTTGGCAGAGAGGATGACACAATGAGCGCCATCGTTGGTTATGCGCGAACAAGCACCACCGAACAGGTTGCAGGCTTTGAGGCCCAGCTTGAGACCCTGAAGGCTCAGGGCTGCACCAAGGTCTTTCAGGAACAGGTAAGCTCGGTCGGGGATCGGCTCCAGCTTAGGGCCTGTCTGGATTACCTGAGGGAAGGAGATACACTAGTCGTCACCAAGCTCGACCGGCTGGCAAGGAACGTCGCCCACCTTGGGGAACTTGTGGCAACCCTGACAGCTAAGGGCGTGGCTCTCCGCATCCTAGACCCTGCCATTGATACAAGCACCGCTACAGGGAAGCTGCTGCTGCACATCATGGGATCAATCGCTGAGTTCGAGCGGGCAATGATGCTTGAGCGCCAGCGGGAAGGGATCGCCAAGGCGAAGGCAGAGGGACGCTACAAGGGCCGGACACCAACAGCCATGAGACAGGCACAGTCAATCCGACAGCTTGCCTCCGAGGGCCTCACAAAGGCCGCTATTGCCCAGCGCCTCGGGGTATCGGAGAGGTCCGTTTATCGAGCCCTAAAGCAGGGGTGGAGTAACTAGCTGATAAGAAAAAGGAAATCTTAACATTCCCTTTGAAAAGGCCGCAGCCCAGCACCACAGGAGGATGAAATCCGACTTTGAGAACACAATAGCCCCGTCTCTGGGATCACTCATCAGGAGGCTTCTGACGATTTCTCAGGGACGGGGCTTTTATGCTGCTGCTGTTTTGGATTGATTCAAGGCAGGAACCAGAGGGTTCTCTGAGGTCTCAGGGGTTGAGCCTCTGGGTTCTCTCTATGGTAGGAGGATTATCATCCTCTGCTAAGGAGCAACTACCAAAGGTCTTCTATGGGTCTGGCCTTTGGTTTCTCTCTATATGCCGGTGACGGATTAGGCGGCATAAGCCATCTCCTCTGTAACTTCGTTGTGAATACCAAGCAAAGCCCGGTAATCCCATCCGTCAGGCTTCGGAGGGGGAGGTAGGTATCGCAACTGCAAGAGTAGCTGCTGAGGATCAAAGAGTTCATGCTTGTTGAGGAACACAGATAACCCTTTTCCATACACATCTCGGCAAATGCGGTCAGCTTGTCTTCCGATACTAGGATAGCCTTTGTATTCTTCGTTGCTGGTTTTCAGGTATCCTCGATATTGCAATGCTCGCATCACTCCACGGTCGCCGTTAATGGCAGCCACAATGAGGTCTGCAAAGAATTGACCGCGATCTTCTGGCCTATGATTGCGGAGAATAGAGTCTGTCAAATCATGGACTCGCTCGGTGTCTTTCCTGCGTTCTTCCAAGTACTCGTTTGCACGGTCTTTGCGGTTGAAATAGGTTTTACAGTTACTGGAGCAATATTTCTGATTGGAGCGCCGTGGGATGAAGTTCTTGTGGCAGTGCGGGCAGGCGATTAGGGAGTTTTGCATTTTTTTCCGAGAGGACTATCTTCTTCTATATAGTCCACTTGGCGAACGGTTTTTAAGTTCTTACGGAAGCCAGAGAAGTTGTGGTGAGGAGGTGACACAGAAACAATCACGAAGCTACACAGGCTTGTCACGGCCTGTCTAATGTGTTGATATTGCGTAGGTAAATACAGCCCATAAACCAGCCTGTGGTTCTCACCGTCCGCCACAATTCCTTACATGTCCACTTAACCTTCTTTCCGTGTTATTCAGGGAAGGGAGGATCAGGGCATGGGACGCACATCCACCACGGCGGAGCCGCAGAAGCGTGACGCG
>NZ_FNGE01000053.1 GCF_900102885.1 Paracoccus chinensis
TCGTTCAGCATCAGGAGGTCGCGGCAGTCCTGCAGCGAAAAGTCGAGCCGTCGCGCACGGCTCAGGAAGCGCAGCCGGTGGACATCAGCAGGGCTGAAATGGCGATAGCCGTTCGGCCCGCGCTGCGGGGCCACAAGACCGATGTCCTCATAGTATCGGATCGTCTTGGAGGTAAGACCCGACGCTCGCGCGGCTGCGGCGATGTTCATTCCAGTCCTCCCTTGCCCTGAAGGGTGCTACGTGCACGCTGACCAGAGACACGGTAAAGCCGCAGCCGGGACCCGCCCCCGATCACGGTCAGGATGCCCAAGAGAAGCGATCTAGCGAATGCCGTTCGCAACCTGAACCTCGCGCACGAAGCGGATGATCCCGGCCAGCTCCGGGTCCGTGAGTCCCGGAACCGGGGCCATGTTTCCGAATGGCCAGTGATGGGCACGCACCCCGTTGCGTGCTGCCAGGACGAAAGCCATGTCGCCGTGGTGGCTCGGTTCGTAGATCTTGTGGATGAGCGGTGGTGCAATCCCCGCCCGCCCCTCGGCATCGGTGCCGTGGCAGGATGCGCAGTTGGCGGCGAAGGCCTGCTGACCGGCTTTGGCTTCGGGTGACAACGTGGCCGGCATGGTCACAGCAACAAGAGCCTGACCCTCTTCAGCCGGCCTTGCGGCATCGGATTGGCCCCAGAGCCACCAGGCACCGCCTGTGGCGACCGCGGCAATCGCCGCAAGAAGAACAGTTCGCATGAAGTCTTTCCTCTGATTGGCTCGCGCGGAGGAAGTGCCGCGCGAGCGGCGCTGGAGAGGCTAAGTTTGGTGAGGTGGCCTTGATCGGACTGGCGCCGGGAAATTCGGCGCCAGCTTCTGCGATCCGGTCAGTTCGACGGCCCATAGACGATGCCGTTCGGGCGGTCGCCCACCGGCACCGATCCGACGACCTCCTGGCGCGCAACGTCGATGACCGAGACGCTGTCGTCCGCGATGTTGGTCACGAACACGAAGGCGCCGTCCGCCGAAACCGACACACCATGCGCGCCAGGAGCGGTTTTCAGCGTCTTGGCAACCTTGCCGGTCGCCGTGTCGATCACCGACACGGTGTCGTTCGGCGCGGCCTCGGTCCCCTGGTTGGCAACATAGACCTGCCTGCCGTCGGGGGTTGCGATCATCTGGATCGGATTGGGACCGACCTCGATCCTGCCTGTGACCTCGCGCGTGGCGGTGTCGATCACCGCCACGCGGTTCTCGTCGCGCAGCGAGACATAGATCCGGCTGCCATCAGGGGTGAAGCCGACCTGAACCGGCGCCGTGCCCACCGGGATGCGTGCCGCCTCGGTGAGGTTGGCCGTGTCGATGACCGAGACCGACCCGTCCTCGACATTGGCGACGTAGAGCTCGGTCCCGTCTGGGCTGAGCCGCAGCCCGTGCGGGTAAGCTCCGGTCTCGATGCGCTCGACCACCGATGCGTTCGCGAGATCGACCACCGCGACCTCGTCCGCGCCCGAGAGGGACGCATAGGCGCGACCCTGCGTATCGGCAACGACGTGGGCCGGGTGGGCACCGACCTCGACCGTGACAGCAGGCTTCGAGAGGTCCTGTGGATCGAGCATTACCAGAAGTCCCGCGGCGTCCCCGTCGTGGCCATGCCCTTCCGAGCCATGATCACCGGAAGCCGGAGTGCCGACCGCCAGCAGGAAGCGCCCGTCCGGCGTCAGATCGACGTTATGGGGCGCCACCGGGATCGGCGTTGTGGTCACGGTCCCGGTGCCCAGGTCGATGGCGCTGATCGAGCTGCCGCCTTCGTCGGCGGACCAGACGGTGCCGCCGGTCCGGCCGAAGTCGATGGCCTCGGACTGGGCCTTCTCCTTCAGCCAGGCTTCCATCTCGGCGATCTCGCGCTCCTGCGCGGCGATGATCTGCTCGGCCCATGCCCTGGTCTGGGGATCATCGCCGTGTTGCTGCACGATCCGGGCCATGTCGATCGCGCCCTGATGATGCGGGATCATGCCCCGCACGAAGGCCGTGTCGGGGTCATCGGCCATGATGCCCTCCATCATCGGCCCGTGCATCGCGTCCATGGAATCCACATAGGCGCGGGTGAACTCGGGAACGTTCCTGTCGGCCGAGGCTGTTCCGGCAGCCTTCGATGCATCGGCCGCATCTTGCATCATCCCGCCCTGCATCATCTGCTGCATGGCGCTCATGCACTCGGCAGGCATGGCCTGCATCATGGTCCGCATCTGGTCTGGCATACCCGGCATCGGCATCGTCGGGGCGGCAGGCGCAGCGGCCTGTTCTTGCGTCTGTGCAGGGTGGTGGGTGTCATGCCCGGCCTGCGCCAGGGCAACAGCCGGTAGCCCTGCCGCGAGGCCGAGGGAAAGGGCGATTGCAGTTCGTTTCATTGCTGTTCATCCATGTCCGGGAAAACGCGGCATCACACAGCGCACGCGCAGCCCCCTAGTGATCGTTGATGTCCGAGTGGCGTTATCGGCCTGTCGGCCGAAGTGGCCGGAAGGCGCGGACCTCTCGGATCCGCAACGCCTTCACGCAGCGACTGATGAACGTGGTGGCCGCAGGATTCCCTCGGGAGTCCGCCCCAAGCGACCCACCAGAATGCCGAGGCGGGTCTCCCCGCCGGAAGGCGGATCGGCCCGCGGGCTCTCTGGCAGAAGGGCGGTGATCGTGCAGAACTGGGCGCAGCAGTCGTCCTGGGAACCCGGCCCGCTCCCGCCGGAACCGTCCTGATCCCCGGAAGTCGTCCGGGCACAGCCGGACGCCGCATGAGAATGATCGCAGCCCTGGTCCAGGCTAGCGGCGACAGCTCGCTCGGCATGGACCGTGTGTGCTGCCGGGAGGGTGTGGGCTCCGGCCTGCAAAGCCAGGGCGGCGAAAGCCACGATCAGCCATACGGTTGCCAGCCATTGCCTCCAGCAGCCGCGAAGCCCCATGCCCTTTGCCACACCCCTGCTCATCAGACCGTTCGTTCTCTTCCTCTGGACCGTCTCAGGCTTCCTGCCTGCTCGGGAAGCAGGGAAGCGGCCATTTTCTGACAGTGCCATTATC
>NZ_FNGE01000075.1 GCF_900102885.1 Paracoccus chinensis
CGCGTGGGCATTGTCGCCGGAGGCCGCAGGCTGCGGGCCATCGCCCGCGCCGTCGAGCGTGACGCCACCGTGACCGAACGCCACCCGGAACTGGCTTCCATCCCGGTTCGCATTGCGCCCGACGAGGCCACCGCCCGCGCATGGGCCAGTGCCGAGAACGCGGCGCGGGAGGACCTGGCCCCCGCTGACGAAATCCGCGCCTATGGCCGGATGAAGGAGGCAGGCGCAGACGTGTCGGCCATTGCCCGCAGCTTCGGCAAGACCGAGGCCCATGTCTATCGCCGCCTTGCCTTGGCCGCCCTGCCCGCCCCGGTTCTGGACGCGCTGAAAGCGGGCGAGATCAGCCTTGGCATGGCGAAAGCCTTTACCGTGTCGCAGGACGAGTCCTTGACCCTGACCGTTCTGGCCGAGGTGAAAGGCCGCGACGTGTCGGAACACCGCATCAAGCAGGCATTGCAGCCCGCAGCCGTCAGCGCCACCGACCGCCGCGCCCGCTTTGTCGGACTGGATGCCTACGAGGCCGCAGGCGGCAGCCTGACCCGCGACCTGTTCAGCGATGCCGTGGCGCTGCACGATGCCGACCTGTTGCAGGACCTGTTCACCGAGCGGCTGAATGCCGAGGCCGAGAAGCTGGCCGCAGGCTGGAAGTGGGCCGAGGTCACAGCCGACGAATATGTCTCCTATTCCGTCACCGAGAAGCTGGCCCGCCTTTATCCGGTCGAGGGAGTTCTGACGGAGGAACAGGCCGAGCGGTATGACGAACTGGCAGAACTGGCGAGTGCCGATGCACTGGACGAGGCTGGGCAGGCCGAACTTGATGCTCTGGACCTGATCACCAAGGGCGACTTCACCGACGCGCAACGCGCCGTGGCGGGCTACTATGTCTATGTCAGCCACAGCGGGACCGTGCAGTTGAGCGGCCCGTGGGTGCGGGCCGAGGACCGGGCCGCAGCCATCGAGGCCGAGGTGCTGACCGGCCATGCCGCCCATGCGGACGGCGGCGATGCCGCGCCCGCGCCCAAGTCGCCCTATTCCGGCGCACTGGTCGAGGACATGAAGGCGATCCGGCTGGCCGCGATCCAGACCGCCCTGCTGGACAAGCCGGACATGGTCTTCGACCTGCTGGCCTTCGGCTTGTCGCTGGCCTCTGGCGTCAGCACGAGTGTCTTCGACCTGTCGCCGGGACGTCCCATGAACTGCCCGAGCAAGACGGATGGTCTGGAATGGTCCGACCGGCTGGCCCATCCCCCGGCAGGACATGAGGCATGGAGCCGCCCGGAGTTGCGGGTCAAAGATCTGGCCCAAGCCTT
>NZ_FNGE01000051.1 GCF_900102885.1 Paracoccus chinensis
ACTATACCCTTTACGGCGACATGAGCCGCCGCGTGGTCGATGTGCTGCACGGGTATTCGCCACGCCTCGATGCGTATTCGATCGACGAGACCTTCGTAGACCTGTCGGGCTTTGGCGACCGGATGGAAGCTCACGCCGCCCGGATGCGCGAGGCGGTCAGGACCGAGACGGGCATCCCGACCTGCGTCGGCATCGGCCCGACCAAGACCCTCGCCAAGCTGGCGAACTTCGCTGCCAAGAAGAACCCGATCTTTGGGGGCGTCTGCAACCTGATGCACCCGGATGTGCGGGACTTTGTGATGCGACGCATCCCCATCGGGGAAATCTGGGGCGTCGGAACCGCCACCCAGGCCAAGCTGACGGCCCAGGGAATCAGGACAGCGGCAGCGCTGCGCGACCTGGGCCTGCCGGTCGCGCGCAAGATCGGTACCGTGGTCCTGGAGCGCCTGGTGGCCGAGCTGCGCGGCATCAGTTGCCTCGACTTCGAGGACGTGGCGCCGCAGCGCAAGGGCATGGCCGTGACCCGCTCCGCAGGCACGCCCATGACGCGCTTCGACGTGCTGGCCCAGGCCGTCACCGCCCATGCCACCCGGGCGGCCGAGAAGCTGCGCGACCATGGGCTTGTCGCCGGGACCATCACCGTCTTTTTCCACACCAACCCCCACAGGCCGGAGCGGCCGCAGCACTCCGCGTCGCGGAGCGCGCGGCTGCACCCCATGTCGAACAACACCTTCGATCTGGTAGACGCGGCCGTTGGCGCGGCGCAGCGGGCATGGAAAGGCGATCCCACCGGCAATGGCTGCGCCTATACCAAGGCCGGGGTGATCCTCGGTGACCTCGTGGCCGATCAGGATCAGCCCAGGCTCCTGTTCCCGCCGGATCGACCTCGGAATGCGAAGCTGATGGACGCGCTCGATGCGATCAATGACCGCTTCGGCAAGAAGACGGTCGTGCTTGGCCGCGAAGGCTTCGAGGGCGGGTGGACGACACGCGCCGAACTGCGCTCACCGCGCTACACCACCCGGATCAGCGAGCTGCCTATCGTTCGAGTTTGACTGGCGCGGCGGAGGCACTGGCAGCGCCCCCTGCCCCTGTCATCGCGCCGCACCCTGCAGATGCGCCGTTCGCTGGTCATCCATCCCGAAACGTAAGAGCACCGTCCGTCAGGATCACCAGCGCCTCGACCATGCGCGTGAAGTCGTCCGACGCCAGCCCCCGCCATTGCTGGCCGTCCTGCCAGGTTGCCTCGATGCGGCGGCGATCATCCTTCTCCAGCAGCCGGACCGCCCGGTTCATCTCCGCAATCTCGTGCTCGCAATGTGAAATCGCCGATGCAATCAGCGTCGTCAGAGCAAGCCGGGTCGTTGGATCAGTCATGCCGCCCCTTCATCTGCGATGCAGGGGCATGTGAACAGGCAGGGCGCGTCCCGGCAAGCCGGGACCAGGCTCTCGTTCCAACCGCTGGAGCGGTTTCCACCCGAGCCGCGCAGGGCGCGTCTCTGCCCATCCGGGTGACATGGGGTGACAACGGTTCATCGCCCAGCCTTCATAGGTTAGCGCATGTGGACGTGTCGCAATGGAGGGTGGAATGGATCACAAGACGCCTGTCACAACCTATGTTGGCCTCGATATCTCGCTCGCCGAGACCCATATCTGCGTCCTCGATCAGGACGGAACGCGCCTCTACCAGGGTGCTGTTCCCTCGGACCCGGACGCACTTGCCGATATTGTCCAGCGTAAAGCTCCAAATTGCGAACGTATCGGCTTGGAAACGGGCGCTACGACGCCATGGCTCTGGCGCGCGCTGCGCGGGCGTGGGCTGCCCGTGATTTGCATTGATGCGCGTCATGCGAGCCGCGCTTTGTCCATGCGGAAGAACAAGACGGACAAGAACGACGCCCAAGGCCTGGCGGAGTTGATGCGGATTGGCTGGTTCAAGGAGGCGAATGTCCGCAGCCCACAGACCCAGTACGTCCGGTCACTCCTGACCGCCCGATATCAGCTCCGTATGTCGCGCAAAGACGTGCTCAATCAGATGCGGGGTGTTGTAAAATCCTTCGGCCTGTTTGCTGGCAGCACCGCAACGCGGAGGTTTCCTGCAATGGTTCAGGAGATCATCCAGGATAACCCGCAGTTTGGATCTCTCCTTGCTCCTCTTCTGGCTGTGCATGAAGCGCTCACCCGGCAGATTGCCGTGTATGAGGACGAACTCAAGAACATCGCAGAACGCGATCCTGATGCCCGACGTATCATGACCGTTCCCGGCATCGGCTATCTTGTAGCATTGGCATTCATGACAGCCGTCGATGATCCGGCGAGGTTCTCGTCATCCAACAAGCTTGGGCCCTACCTTGGGCTTGCGCCCCGCGTGCGGCAATCTGGAGAGACCAACTGGTCTGCCGGGATCGGCCATGCCCCTGACAAGATGATGCGGTCATACCTTTATCAGGCCGCAACGGTCGTCCTGACCAAGACCGCCAGTTGGTCCGCTTTGAAGGCCTGGGGTCTTCGTGTCTACAAACGCAGCGGCTTCAAGCGTGCGGCGGTGGCTGTCGCACGGAAGCTTGCGGTCATCATGCACGCGATATGGATCAACGGTACCGAGTTTGAATACAGCCAGAAGGGCAAAGCAGCATGACCTGAGCCCTTCCAGCCGACGAAGATCCGCTCCGGCGGATAGTCCCTGCCGGGACGTTGGGAGGCCGACCTCGTAGCGATCGTTGCGACCAGATCACGCGGAGTGACAATGAGGCGGTCCCCTACCGAAGCCCATTTTGCGGCGGCAGTTGCCGACCTCGTAAGGAACCATGTGCCCGGTGGAGATGAGTGCGATGCAAGCTTACGCAGTTCGTGCGTGGTCTGATACCGCATGTCCGTCTTGATGAGTTTGAGCCCTAAGCAGACGTTCTCTCATCCGCATGAGATTGTTTCCTCGCGCGGCGTCTCACGGCCTGCTGCAGAGCGGTGGCCCAATCCGCATTGTCCGAGGCCTGCGCCAGAAGCTGCGCGCCGATCATGGCAGCGAACAGGATCTGTGCCTCTTCCGGTCTCTCGGAAGGCTCGCTGGTGCCGATCTGGCTCAAGAAACCTGACAGAAGCGCCTCCACCCCCCTGCTGTAGGCCTCTCGCGAAGGATGGGCGGTGTCGGCGCCGGACACATGCGGGGCAAAGGCCAGCATGGGGCAGGTCTGGTGCGCGGGCCGCTCGCGGAAGTAGTGTTCCACGATCGCCGCCGCTTCGGGACGGTCGCCGGTCAGCTTCTGCCAGACCTGTGCCGCCTGCTCGAAGGAGAGGGCGCAAGCTTCGCGCACCAGCACCTCCTTGGACGCAAAGTGCTTGTAGAA
>NZ_FNGE01000050.1 GCF_900102885.1 Paracoccus chinensis
GGCCGCCTGGTCACGCCCGCGCTGATCGACTGCCACACGCACCTGGTCTTCGGCGGCGACCGCGCGCGCGAGTTCGAGATGCGCCTGCAGGGCGCCAGCTACGAGGAGATCGCGCGGGCAGGGGGCGGCATCCTGTCCACCGTCACAGCAACCCGCGCGGCGACCGAGGATGAGCTGGTCGCATCGGCGCTGCCGCGCCTGGACGCGCTGCTGGCCGAGGGCGCGGCCACCGTCGAGGTCAAGTCGGGCTACGGGCTGACCATCGCGAACGAATTGAAGATGCTGCGCGCCGCCCGCCGCCTTACGGCTGAGCGTCCCGTGCGGATCGTCACAAGCTGGCTTGCCGCCCATGCCGTGCCGCCGGAATACAAGGACCGCCCCGACGCCTACCTGGACGAGGTCGCCATCCCCGGCCTGCGGCAGGCCCATGCCGAGGGGCTGGTCGATGCCGTGGACGGCTTCTGCGAGGGCATCGCCTTTTCCGTCGCGCAGATGGCGCGGCTGTTCGACGTGGCCGCCGAGCTTGGCCTGCCCGTCAAGCTGCATGCCGAGCAGCTGTCGCATCTGGGCGGCAGCAGGCTGGTGGCCGGGCGGGGCGGGCTGTCCGCCGATCACGTTGAATATGCCGATGCCGATGACGCCACCGCCCTGGCGCAGGCCGGAACCGTGGCGACCCTGCTGCCCGGCGCCTTCTATGCGCTGCGCGAGACGCAGATGCCGCCGATGGCCGCCTTCCGCCAGGCGGGCACCACCCTTGCCCTGGCGACCGACTGCAATCCGGGCACCTCGCCGCTGACCTCGCTGCTGCTGGCGATGAACATGGGCGCGACGCTGTTCCGCCTGACGCCCGAGGAAGCCTTGCGCGGCGTCACCGCCAACGCCGCCCGCGCCCTGGGGCTTGCCGACCGAGGGCGGCTTGAGCCCGGCCTGCGCGCCGACCTTGCCGTCTGGAACGTCGCCCATCCGGCCGAACTGACCTACCGGATCGGCTTCAACCCGCTTCACCGCCGCTATTTCGAGGGCAAACCATGCTGACCCTGACCCCCGGCGCCGCCACGCTGGCGCAATTGGAAACCATCTGGCGCGAGGGGCTGGCGGTGCGTCTGGACGCCGCCGCGCGGCCCGCCATCGAAGCTTCGGCCGCCCGTATCGAGGCGGCGGCTGCAGGGGGCGCGGCGGTCTATGGCGTCAACACCGGCTTCGGCAAGCTCGCCTCGGTCCGCATCGCGCCCGAGGACACCGCGACGCTGCAGCGCAACCTGATCCTGTCGCATTGCTGCGGCGTAGGCGACCCGCTGGACCAAGCGGCGGTGCGGCTGATGATGGCGTTGAAGCTTCTGTCGCTGGGACGCGGTGCTTCGGGCGTCCGGCCCGTCATCGTCGAACTGATCGAGGCGATGCTGGCCCGCGGCGTGACCCCGGTGATCCCCGAACAGGGCAGCGTCGGCGCCTCGGGCGACCTCGCGCCGCTGGCGCACATGGCCGCCGTGATGATCGGCCATGGCGAGGCCTTCGTCGGCGGCGAACGCCTGCCCGGCGCCGAGGCGCTGGCGCGGGCGGGGCTGGCCCCCGTGACACTGGGCGCCAAGGAAGGGCTGGCGCTGATCAACGGCACCCAGTTCTCGACCGCGCTGGGGCTGATCGGGCTGTTCCGCGCGATGGCCTGCGCGCGGGCGGCAGTCGTGACGGCCGCGATGTCCACCGACGCCATCATGGGCTCGACCGCGCCGACGCGGGCCGAGATCCACACTCTGCGCGGCCACCAGGGCCAGATCGAGGTCGCCGCCGCCATCCGCGCCCTGCTGGAGGGCAGCGCCATCCGCGAAAGCCACCGCGAGGGCGACACCCGGGTGCAGGACCCTTATTGCATCCGCTGCCAGCCGCAGGTGACGGGTGCGGCGCTGGACGTGCTGCGCTTTGCCGCCTGCACCCTGCTGATCGAAGCCAACGCCGTCACCGACAACCCGCTGGTGCTGTCGGACGGCTCGATTGTCTCGGGCGGCAACTTCCATGCCGAGCCCGTGGCCTTCGCCGCCGACCAGATCGCGCTGGCCGTGGCCGAGATCGGGTCCATCGCGCAGCGCCGGATCGCGCTGATGGTGGACCCGGCGCTGAACTTCAACCTGCCGCCGTTCCTGACGCCCGCGCCGGGGCTGAACAGCGGGCTGATGATCGCCGAGGTCACCACCGCCGCGCTGATGAGCGAGAACAAGCACCTCGCCAACCCCTGCTCGGTGGACTCGACGCCCACCTCGGCCAACCAGGAGGACCACGTCAGCATGGCCGCCCACGGCGCACGCCGCTTGGGGCTGATGACCCGCAACCTGGCCGTGATCCTGGGGGTCGAGGCAATCTGCGCCGCGCAGGGGATCGAGTTCCGCGCGCCGCTGGCCACCTCGGCGCCGCTGTCGCGCGTGCTGGCGGCCCTGCGCGCCCGCGTGCCCGCCATGGGCGAGGACCGCTATCTCGCCCCCGACCTGCTGGCCGCGCAGGAGCTGGTCGAGGACGGCACCCTGGCCGCCGCGGCGGGCGTGGAGATCGCCGCATGAGCCTTGCGCCCGATCCCGTCGAGGTCGTCCGCGGCGACAGCCCCGTCATCCTGGGCCTGCCCCACACCGGAACATGGCTGCCCGACGACATCCTTGCCCGCCTGAACGAGCGCGGCCGGACACTGGCCGACACCGACTGGCACATCCATGAGCTTTACGCCGGGCTTCTGCCCGGGGCGACGACGGTGCGGGCGACCTTCCACCGCTATGTCATCGACGCGAACCGGGGTCCCGAGGATGAAAGCCTTTATCCCGGCCAGAACACCACTGGGCTGGTGCCCGTCACGGACTTCGACGGCCAGCCGATCTGGACCGAGCCGCCCACGCCCGACGATGTGGCCGACCGGCTGGCCCGCTTCCACGCGCCCTATCACGCGGCGCTGTCGGCCGAGATCGAGCGCGTGCGGACAAAGCACGGTGTCGCGATCCTGTACGACTGCCACTCGATCCGCTCGACGATCCCCTTCCTGTTCGAGGGCGTGCTGCCCGACTTCAACATCGGCACCGCAAACGGGCCGTCCTGCGCGCCGGCCATCGAGGCCGCCGCACAGGAGGCCGCTGCCGCGACCGGCCGCCCTTGGGTGGTGAACGGCCGCTTCCGGGGCGGATGGACGACGCGCCATTATGGCCGCCCGGAAACCGGCGTCCACGCGATCCAGATGGAACTGGCGCAGTCCACCCATCTGGCGGCCGAGGCCCCGCCCTTCGAGCTCGACCTCGCCAAGGCAGCAGCCATGCGCAAGACTTTGGGCGAGATCCTCGCCCGACTCGAGGCGCTGGCGCCGGAGCTTGCGCCATGAAGATGCCTAAAAGGTCGCGCATGTGCGAGGGCTCCTCGGAGATCCAGCGCAACATCATCGCGGGCCAGCTGCTTTCCTGAAAGGACCGGACATGAACAACCCCCGTCACAACATCCGCGACGTCTTCCCCCCG
>NZ_FNGE01000048.1 GCF_900102885.1 Paracoccus chinensis
ACGCCATTCGAAGCTGGGCTATCTAAGCCCGGTGGCGTTCGAGGCCCGTGCTATGCAAACTTAACCTGACGTCCACGAAACCGGCAGCAGGCCACAGATCACCTTCCTCAACCGCTGCATACGCCTTGTCGGTGGCAGCCATGAGCCAGGTGAACTTGTCCAGGTAGGAGGATGAGATTTCTTCGGTCAGGGTGCCCGCTGCAACCTGTGCGGACACCTCTTCGGCAAACGATTGGCCATCTGCCTGGAGAAGCCTCAGCCAAGCCATGATCTGCTCAGCATTGTCCAGCCTTGTCGGCATCTTTGGATAGGTCATCTCGTGCTCCATCATTTCCAGCCACCTGGGCACGAGGAAGGGCGTTTCCGATGATCAGGAAAGAAGGCCGAGCGAGGGTTGTGCATGACCTGGCTCGGCCTGACCATCAACGAACCGCGAGGTCATCGAAGGTGGCTGATCAAGGCTATAGCACGCGGCGGGCGCAGCTGTTAGCGGATTCAGCCTCTCGCCGAGCAGAGGTCCAATTCATTTGGCCCCATGTGCCGGCACACTGCCTGTGGTCGCGCACATCCGCAGTCGCCCGAGCCAGTGACCTGGCACCCTAAGCAGGGCTGGAATGGCAGGAGCAACATGCCGCTTCGCATCATCGTTTCCGCTGGACGCGCGAGGTGACCGGTGATCTGCTGACGACATGGAATCTCGGCAACATGACCCCCAGTGGGCCAACTTCGAGTGCGAGTGTGGCCACGTGGCGACCGTCAAGCTGCCTGACGAGCCCTGGCAACCCCGAGACGAACTCCTGTCCAGAGCCATATGCACGGCATGCGGCCGGCGTGGGGCCAAGGACATGCGGATGACGAGCGAGCCTGCGCACGAGTAGCGGCCACTCCTGGCCGCCGGATGTCAGCAATCCGCATAGGGGGCGCGGGTGTAATGTGTTCATTCCTCGCCATGAGAGGCCTGTCAGCTATCAGGGCCCAACCTGCTCATCTGGTGTGTTCGCCCACTCCAGAAAGAGGCTGTAGCCCACGGCCAGAAGCGCGGGGCCAACGAAGATGCCGATGAACCCGAAGGCCAGGATGCCGCCGATGAACCCGAAGAAGCCCAGCACGACCGGCAGATTGTTGGACTGGGAGAGGAGGTAGGGTCTCAGCACGTTGTCGATGGTGCTGATAAGCAGCGCACCCCAGGCGATAACGAATATGCCCCACCAGAACTCACCCTGGACGATGAGCCAGATTGCGACCCCGGCCCACACAAACGGCGGCCCTCCGGGAAGAAATGAAAGAACGAACGTGAGAAAGCCCAGCAGGAGGGCTCGCTCGATACCGGCGATCCAGAAGCCCAACGCCGCCAGCAGACCTTGGGCAAGGGCGGTTCCGACCAGGCCGAAGATCACGCCCTGGACAGTTGCGCCGACAAGCTTCAGCAGGCGCCGCGCGCGGTGTCCAGCGATCCGCTCGGTGCTTCGGCGAACATACGCCGCAATCTGGCGGCCGTTCAGGTAGAAAAAGAACGCGATGAATACGCTGAAGGCGAGTTGCAGAACACCGACCCCGATGAAAGCGCCGCTTGCCATCGCAACGTCGGCAGCTGGCCCCGTAAAGCGTCTCAGCGCGGCGAGAAAGGCGGGTGCATCGCGTGCAAGGCTCTGCCAGTAGCTGGCAATGCTCTCGCCAACGATCGGGAGATCGCCAATCCACACGGGCGGTCCGGGCGGTCCTTCCTCGACGACCCGCCCAAGCACGCGGACAAGGTCGCCTACGCTCTCGGCCAGTGCCGCCACGAGAAGTGCGAAGGGTGCGACAATGACGATTGCGGCGGTGAGAGTCATGAGGGCAGCGGCCGGGCCTCGCCTGCCGCCGAGCGTCCTTTCGAACTGGCGATAGACGGGCCACGTCGACCAGCACAGAACGCCGGCCCACATGATTGCTGTCAGAAAGGGCGAGATCACCACGAAACAGCCGATCCCGAGCGCGAGCATTGCCCCGATCCCGAGCAAACTCTCGTGCTGTGCTGCTAGAGCCATCCCATGTTGTCCTGACCTGAGGTTCCGGTTTCGCGAGAGTTGGGTCGTTGGTTATCAGTCTGGCGGCTGCCTGAGGCGGCACTTGCTGGGGGCCGAGGCCGGCACGTGTCCGTCGTCTCCCTGAGTCAGTCGGCGCCGCGGCAGCCTTGCTGATCCCTCGTTCCTGATCACTGCCTTGCGACAGGTCTCAGTCGATGATGCCCTCCTTCTGCAGCGCAGGCCACCAGCAAACCACTGAAGGCTGCAACAGGCGCTTCTTCAGGGGCCATGCGCTGATCAGGTGCCGCGCGGTGGCTGGTCTGGAAAGCCATCGTGCTCGTGGCGGTCACAGGCGAAGGGTTCACCATGCACAATGGGTCTGATGTGGGCTGGCCTTGGCAGAATCTGGATCTGGACCGAGGGTATCAACAGGCAGAGCGAGACCAGCGAAACGAAGAAAGCAATTGGTCATGCAGGAGGCAGCTGCCTTTCTGCGGCATGAAGCAGGCGCTACCTGAAGAGATATCTCCGGAGCGTTTCCCAGAGGTTCTGCAATCAGTAGCCTCGGCCTGATGTAACTGGGCGCGAGAGTCCCCATCTTCCAGACAGCCGCGCCCTACACCCGTGCGGTCCAAGGGGGATCCCGTGATGGCTGCCGAAATAGCAAAGAGCATGAGCCAGAGGTGGCGCATGTTGTTCCACGGCCCAGTGGTCGCCCTCGCGACCGCAGCTGTCGACGCGCGGATCAAGTTGGCTTTCGAGGCCAGGGAACCCACGCTGGACGAAACCGGCACGCAGAAGGCCCTTGGCACCGAGATGATCGCACGGGAGGGCCGGATCACTGCGATGAACGCCCGGCGTGATGCGGCGAAGCGGTCCCGCGACTGGATTGCATCAAGTTGACGTCTTCAGGGCCGGTGGGGCACGCAGCCATAGCCTCCCTCAAGCTCGGCGGGTCATTTGTGTCTCGGAGTGTCAGGCGGATGGCGCTACGCCCTGCCTTGATCAGGGGCTGGCATCGGGGCGGGGTTACCCTCCCAGCCTTCCCTGTCGGACATGAATTCGAGGTCGGCACGCCATGAACGTCCTGCTGGCTGCCTGGCTCGTCGGCGCCTTTCTGATCGTTCTGCTCGCCTGGATGGGCCGGAAGCTGCTTGGGACTCCGCTCACGATCTGCTCCGCGATTCTGTCGGTGGGATCTGCGACGCTGACCACCTTTTTCCTGTGGAACTTTGCGGGTGGCGATGGCGGCTTCGAACGCCGGGCTACCGGACTGTTCAACTTCGAACACCTCGGGCTTGTCGTTTCACAAGGCCTGCTGGCCCTGTTTGCGGTGCTTCTGGTGGCAGGAGGCCGCTCGACGAGCGTTCGATAGTGCGCAGAGCGCGAAGGGGCAGCTAGAAGGGCTCCTTATCAATTTCTTGGTTTGCGCGATTGTTTCCACGACGGCGATGTAACAACGCCTGCTTGTCCCTATATCTGTAATGACCTTCCGGTATCTCCCGCTGGGTCTCATGGAGGGCCCGACAATGGGCACCAACGACAAGATGCCCGGCGATGGCCGGCACGCGAACCAGATCACCGAACCCCCTCAGGAAGAAATGATGGGCGAAGGTAGCGCAATTCAAAAGCGCGATAGTGGGCGCCCCGGCCGTGGTCCTGACGACCAGGCGCGCCCGGGCAATGCAGATCGGACCCAACCTCTGGCGTCTGCATTAATGGGAGGATGATGGTGGAGCTTTCGTTTTCCCAGTGCCGTTCAGGAATTTTCGCCGAGGAGCAGAGCAAGGTCCGGGCAAAAGCCGCGTGATTGGTATCTGAACTCCGATACCGGCGAGGATAGCGCGGCGGGGTCAAACCCGCCGCGTCTGCTTTGCAGGGTGGATATGAATGAAGCCACTGACCGCCAGTTCGTTGTATCGTTCGTGCAGAGCAGGGATGTTGCTTCGGGATCTCTCTGCGGGACATTTCAAGATCATAGGTTCGGCTTGTTCCAGGAACGGGCGGGGAATATCGCCCGATCAGGACAAGCATTCTTGAAACTTCAGCTCTGTTGATTGCTCTTCGGGCGCACTCATATTGGCCACACATCTGAACTATTCAATTGTGATGAATGCAGCTGTCAGCGCACGAGGAAGAAATGCGCCCCTTTCTGCCTAACAGCCGCGATCCCGCGGTCTGATGGTGCGATCATGTCAAGGAAGTGAAAGAGTGGCCTGCGAGCAGGAGCTGTCGAGACTTCACCGTATTACGCACCTTCCCACAGCCGATGCGCCCCCTCAGATGGGACCACTGAGATGAACGGACCGCAGTCCGGCCTTCCGCGAGAACCTGTTAATTGGCTGACCCGCCCTTTTCTGCGCTTCCTCCGCATTGAAGCAACAGCGGGTATCATCCTGGCCTGCCCCAATGAGGTGGTCCGTTTCCAATCTTAGTGCATGACGGGTGTCGGTGCTATGCTCGGGGTGGCCGGCGACGCGGTTCCGGGTG
>NZ_FNGE01000047.1 GCF_900102885.1 Paracoccus chinensis
GTCGGGGCCATTGTCACCACCGAGGCCCTGAAAGACCCCAAGATCGCCCGCTGGATGGCCGCCACCCTGCGCAAGAACGCCACCCGCGAGGTCGACCAGAAGGAGCTGACCGGGCTGCTCGCGGACCTCGACGCCAAGGCGGCCGAGGCATGAGCGAGACGCCCAGGAGCCCCGCCCAGGTCATCAACGACCTGAGCGACCAGGTCCGGCTCCTGCGCCAGGACGTGGCCGTCCTCACCGCCACCGCGACCAGCAAAAAGGAAGCCGCCGCCCTGCGCGCCGCCGTCCATGCGTCGGTGAAAGAGGCCCAGGACCGGAGCGCGAAAGTCCTCGATGCGGCCGAGCGCGTCATCGACCGAAGCTACCAAGCCAACCTCCAGGCGGCCCGCGATGGGGCCGCCAAGGCCGTGGCCGGGCTTCAGGACGAGGTCAGACAGGCGGCCAACCGGATGCGCCTGGAGGCCCTGAAAGGCAGCCGGCAGGCCCTCTACTGGTCGGGTGGGGTCTTCGCCCTGGCGGGCGGCCTCGTCGCCCTGGGGGCCCTCCTGGGCGCTCTGGGGCACTTCTGGCTGCAGGGACGGGCCGATGCCCGCGCCTTCGGCGAGCATCCGGGGATCTTCTGCGAAGGCGCGGGCGGAACCGTGGTGACCAACGACGATGGCAGCTCCTACTGCGCCTTCTGGATCACCCACCCCTCGCAACTGCGGAAATGACCTGGATCAGGACGGCCATCCTTCCGCCGGCCAGTCCCGGGAGGTGTGGATCACCCGGACGATCGCCACTTCCTCCTGCCCGCCCGTCTCTGCGATCACATAGGCGAGGATGTAGGGCAGTCCGGTCACCAGCTTCTCGTAGGTGCCTGTCACCCGTCCGGGACGGCCTGTCGGCATGTCGCCAAGTGCGAGCGCCGTCCGATCGAGGGCCGCGGCCACACGCCGGGCCGCTGCGGGGTTGTCGGCCGCGATCCAGGCAATCTGGTCGGCAAGATCGCTCAGCGCGTCGCTGGACCAGCGAACCGGTCGGCTCACGCGCGCTCGCCTGCCGCCTTGTCGATGGCCTGCTGCACGGCTGCCATCGCCTCCTCATGGCTGACGGTGCGGCCAGCGGCTACGTCAGCCATCCCCCCCTGAATACCCTCGATGATCGCCAGCTCGCGGTCCACGTAGGTCTCCACCGCCTCGGCCGCCAGAAAGGACCGGCTGCGCCGGGTGCCCTCTGCCAGTCTCCCCAGCTTGGCCTTGAGCTGCGGATCGAGCCGGATCGTCATCGTGGTGCTGGTGCTGCTCATCACCTGTTTCCTCAGTGTGTACACCTGAACACATACACCGGATCAGGGTTTCAAGAAAGGCTGGTCCAGTCGGATCAGCGCCGCTGCCTTCTTAAGGCTCGCAGGGAGGCCTGGGCTCATGAGAGCATCCGTGAACGGACGTTAAAGAATATCTCCGAAGGAGATAGTTAAACAGTTAGACGCTCCGTCTCTCACAAAAATCTGAGTAATTTCAACACCTTGCTCCATGATTTCGTCAAGTAGAGTGGGTGATACCCCGAGTAAAAGTGGGTGATACCCCGAGTAGCAGAGTGGGTGATACCCCGTGCCCATCCACAGGCTCAGAGCTTGTAACGCCGATCCTGCCGCCACTCGATCTTGCCTGGGTCGCGGTTGAAGGTGAGAGAGGGACCGTTCATGCCCTTGATCTCGTTCATGCTGTATTCGGGCAGGGCATTGCGGGTGATAGCCTTCCGCAAATCACGGGCGAATTGGGCATACGGCTGGGCCGATCCGCTCCGGGTGTGCAGATCCCGGAAGGTGAATATCCATCCAGCTTGCCTGCCGACATGGCGACGGGCGAGGCGATACAGAAACCGATCAAGGCCGCTCGTCAAATCGAAATATCTGGGCGAGATCGACAGAATATCTCGATCCTCTGCTACGGCTTCAAAGAGCCACATTGGCAATTCCAGCCACGCCGCTTTGGCTTGGCCTTCGTCGCATTCCTCGATCTTGAACGCCGACAGAAGGTTGAATCGCCCGAGGCTCCGGCGCTTGCCTTTCAGAGAAGGACTTTCATAGGCTACAGAAGTTGATCCGAGCCGATGCAAGGCCGCTTTCAGCTCGCCATACCCTTTGCCGCCCGTGTCGCGTCCTACCGCCTTCAGCAGGTTGTAAGGGTGGAACTCGATCCTAGGCGAGACGGGCAGGCCAGCGTTCACCGCTTCGTTGATCTGCGACACCGCCCACAAGAGCACGTCATAGTCCCAGATCGTCGCAATGCCGGTATCCTCAGGGGCCGTGACAATCACCTTTTGGCCGCTGGGGCCTTCCCATTCGATCCGGGTGCGCTTGTTCTTGGAAAGGGCAACAAGGGGGGCGCTCATGGCCTCTCGCTCATCCCTGAAAGGCACATCCCCGATCAAGGCCACGAACAGATCAAGCTGGCGGTTGCTACTCATGCCGCGAGGGCCTCGATCTCTTTTTCCCGCGCCATGACATTGCGCACCGTCCCCGCATACCAGAGGCCGCCCCGCGCCGTCTTGATCCCCCGAGTATTCAGCTCGTCCGCGATGTGTCGCAGAGACACGCCGCCCGCCGCGATCTGGCGAATGACGGGCAGGACGTTGGCAGCATGCCAATCCGCCTTCTGGGCGTTCTTTGCCGCGCCCTTGCGGGCTGCCTGCCGCTGTTCGTCCCGGCGCTCAGGCATGGACCAGCCGAGCGCCACGCCACGGGCCTTGGCCGCCGCCAGAGCGGCGCGGGTGCGATCCGAGATGGCTTGCGCCTCATGCTCCGCGACAGCCGCCATGACGTGCAGCAGGAAACGGTTGGCCTCTGGCATGTCCGCCGCAGCGATCTCGGCACCGCTTTCGAGAAGGTTGGCGATGAAGGCGACGTTGCGGGCGAGGCGATCAAGCTTGGCAATCAGCAGCACGGCGTCGAGCCGCCTGGCCTCCACTAGAGCGCGGGCGAGCTGAGGACGAACCGAGCGCTTCCCGCTCTCGACCTCGACATATTCAGCCACAATCGCGCCCTTGCCCGCGACGTGGTCCGCCACCGCCTTGCGCTGTGCTTCGAGGCCGAGCCCGCTCCTGCCCTGCCGATCCGTGCTGACGCGCAGGTAGGTGACAAAGAGCATGACCAGCCTCCTGTATAAGGACCCTACGTCCATTGTGTCTTTATACACCTGCACACATCTACGTACTTACGCAAGTATGACTTTACGCACTTACGCTGTTGTGCACTCGCGTGCTTGCGCATCTGCATCACTGCGGTAACGTCTACCCATGAAAACCATAGTCATAGCCGCTCAGAAAGGCGGGGCGGGGAAAACCACCCTTGCCCGCAACCTTGCGGTTGCCGCTTCCCAGGATGGCCGCACCGTCCTTTGCCTCGACCTTGATCCGCAAGGTTCACTCCGCGCCTGGTGGGAGAGCCGCGAAGCAGATGCGCCGGCCATGCTCGACCGCGACCCCGCCCCCCATGCTCTCAGGACCACCCTGAGCGCCGCACAGGCGCAATTCGACCTTTGCATCATCGACACCCCGCCCGCCGCGCCAGAATGGCTAGCAGAGGCCCTAGGAGCTGCTGACCTGGTGCTGATCCCTGTTCGCCCCTCGCCCGACGATCTGCGCGCCGTGGGGGCGACGATTGCCGCCGTGAACGCTGCCCGCGTCCCGTTCGCCTTCGCCCTGTCGCAGACCCCCCGCGCCAGGATCACTGACGAAGCTGCCCGCGTTCTGGCGCAACATGGCCGTGTCGCGCCGGTCAACATCGCGCAACGGGTCAGCTATGCCGAAACCGGGGCCACGGGGCAGGGCGTCACCGAAACAACAGATGACAAGGCCAGCGCAGAGATTGCCGCTGCTTGGGGTTACGTGAAGGGGATACTAAATGGCTAAGAAGCCCGTCGCCCTCGATGGCCTGCTGAACACCCAAAGCCGCCCGACCGACACCGGGATACCGCAACGCGGGGCCGCTTCATCAAACAACCAGATAAAACCTGCCCCAAAGAAGCGGGAAGGGGAAAAGCGGCTGACGCTGGCCCTAGACGGCGAAACCTACCGCCGCTTGCGCTTGCATGCCGCCGAAACCGATCAGACGCACCAAGACATTCTGGCTGCCGCTCTTGCGGAATACCTTAAGCGCGAGAATGCGTAGTTACGTAAATGCGTATTTGCGCAAGAAGGCGCCGAAGGCTGCGCAACTCGGCTGCTCGAACGCTGATGCCCGGCCAATATTCAAGGGACTATCATGACGTTAATTTTCGACTTCGTGTCCAAGGTTCAGGCCATTCAGAAAACCGGGGCTGCCACGGAACATTCATATCGCTCAGCCTTCGAAAGCTTGTTTGCAAGCCTTGGAGCTACAGCGCTGAATGAACCTAAGCGGGTAAAATGCGGTGCGCCAGATTTCATCGTTTCTCAAGGCGAGATCGTAATCGGGCATGTGGAAGCCAAGGACCTTCACATCCCGATCCGTGGCATGAAGGATAGCAACAAGGCGCAGCAGGAACGATACAGGGCAGCGCTGCCCAACCTGATCTACACAAACGGACTGGACTGGGATTTTTACCGTGACGGCAATCTGACGGCTTCCGTCAGCATCGCCAATTTAGTCATGGGCATAATCCCCGAACCTAGGGTCAGGACCCATTGATTTGCCTGCTGCTGCGTGATTCAGTCTCCGTGAGGAGACTGATCGATGAGCAACCTTTTTTGGCTGACCGATGAG
>NZ_FNGE01000049.1 GCF_900102885.1 Paracoccus chinensis
AGAAACGACACTTCACACATGGAGAAACGACACTTCACACAGATGCAGACAATTCAATTGACTGATGTTCAAAGTAAAAATAGGGATTTGTCTGCCCTTAACACCTATTTAACACCTATTTAACACAGTACCCCTGTGGATAACCCGGTTTGCCGTCGAGGGAAGGGCAGAGAGGATGCCGGGAAGAGCCATGAGGCGGAAGGCAAAGTGGCTTCCGTGCCGGCACAAGCGAGAGAGGATGGGCAGACCGCGCACGGACTGCCCGCCAGAGGATGACGCAAACAGCAAGGAAGCATCGGATCGCGGCGGGCTGGACTTTCACGCCTGGGCTTGTCACGGAAAGGCCATGAGCACCCCCGTCACTCCCTCCGTTTCCGTGGTGATCACCGCCTATGACGCGGCCGCGACCATCGGCGACGCGGTCCGCAGCGCGCTAGCAGAGCCCGAGACCGCCGAGGTGATCGTGGTGGACGATGCCTCGCGCGACGCCACGGCGGCGGCGGCCGAAGCTGCGGGCAGGGGCGACGCGCGGCTGAAGGTGATCCGTTGCGCCGTGAACGGCGGCCCGGCCGCGGCCCGCAACCGGGCGCTGGAGGTTGCCGTAGGCACCTTTGTGGCCGTGCTCGACGCCGACGACTTCCTTCTGCCCGACCGCTTCGCGCGGCTCTTGGCGGTGCCGGACTGGGACATGGTGGCCGACAACATCCTGTTTGTGGCCGAGGCGGCCTCGCCGGCCGCACTGCCGCCCCTGCCCCCGGTCACGCCCGCGCTGGTCGATATCGACCTGGCGGGCTTCGTGCGGGCGAACCACTCGGCCCGCGGGACCAACCGGCAGGAATGGGGCTTCCTCAAGCCCGTCATGCGGCGTGATTTCCTGGACGCCCAGGGGCTGCGCTACGACGAGGCCCTGCGTCTGGGCGAGGACTACGACCTTTACGTGCGGATGCTCCAGAAGGGCGCCCGCTTCCGCGTCAGTGCACAGGTCGGCTATGCCGCGCGCTGGCGGGCGGACTCGCTGAGCTCGCGCCACCGCACCGCCGATCTGAAGGCGCTGCACGCCGCGGCCCGCGCTCACCTGGCCCTGCCGGGGCTGAGCGGCGAGGCACGTAGGGTCCTCGATGCCCATGCCGCCGAGCTGCGCCAGCGCTTCCTGTTGCGCGATTTCCTCGATCGCCGCGCACGTGTCGGGCGGGCGGGGGCGGTGCTGTCAGCCCTGGCCCGGCCCGAGACGCTGGTCCCCGTCACGCGCGGCATCCTGTCGGACAAGCTGGCTGCGCGACGCCCAAGTCCCCCAAGCCGGATCGGACGGCTGCTCATCGAAGGTGACAACACGGACAATCCCCAAGCCATTACACATCCATAACGATCGCGTCGGCGAGACTAAGATCTTCTTGGGGAGAACTTGCATGGTAAGGAACTGGCTATTTCGACAGGAGCTTCACCATGGCCAAGTCGCCTTCGGCCGTATAGATGCTGCGGGCGTCTGGGCTGCCGGTTATCGCGGCATCAGCCACTTTGTGGCTTGGTCCAAGAATTGAGGATGGGCATGAACTATCGCTCCCTTGCGGATCTGAACGACACAATCCTACACAACCTGCACCGTCTGCCGCAGGACATTGATCTTGTTGTTGGCATTCCGCGCAGCGGCCTCTTGGCCGCCAATCTGCTCAGCCTACTGAAAAACATTCCTTTGACCGATCTCGACAGTTTTCTCGAGGGGCGGATCTACACTTCCGGGACCACTAAGCGCTATGCTGGGCTTGAACGTGGAATTGCGGATATGCGCCGGATCTTGATCCTGGATGACAGCATAAGCGGCGGCAACGCAATGCGCGAGGCACGCAAGCGTGTCGAGAGTTCGGGGATTGGAGGCAGGACTGGGGCCGAGATCCTCTTTGCTGCCATATATAGTGTCCAAACCAAACATCCCGAGGCCGATTTAGTTTTCGAGCAGGTCAGGCTGCCGCGTATCTTCCAATGGAACTTCATGCATCATGTGATGCTGGAGAAAAGCTGCGTGGACATCGACGGGGTGCTGTGCCTTGATCCGACCGAGCAGCAGAACGACGATGGTGAGGCTTACCAGCAATTCCTCAGAGAGGCGCTGCCGCTGCACGGAAGCTCGCGTCGGATCGGCTGGCTGGTCACCAGCCGGCTGGAGAAATACCGTCACCTGACCGAGGCTTGGCTGCAGGCTCAAGGCATCGAATACGGACAGCTTGTCATGCTCGACCTACCCTCGGCAGCCGAGCGACGACGACTGGGGGCGCATGGTAGCTTCAAGGCCGAGTTCTACCGTAAGTCGGACGCGACGTTGTTCATCGAAAGCGAGCACGAGCAGGCCGAGACAATTGCGCGGCTATCAGGAAAGCCAGTCCTGTGCATTGAGACGAACCAGATCCACCTACCTAACGGCTTGTCGCCCGTCGCAGTCCGCCAGCAGATGCGCAACATGCCGGCACGGCTGCGAAAGCGAAGACAGGCAGCAGGCGAGAGGGCGAAGAGCGTTGCTCGCACCCTCTTGGGCGAAAGCGGCTATCTGGCCCTGAAGAAGCTGGTTCGCCCGCAAGCCAGAGGTTGACCGGGGCAGAGCGGGTGGATTGTTCCTGCCCGGATTTGCGTGCGACCTCTTTGCCGAGAGACAGCATCTGCTGTAAAGCCGCCGCCGCGATCAGGTAACTGGCGCCCGCAGCCTTGCTTCACGAGAAGCAAGGGATCTGGGCGCATCGCTTTGGAAGGGCGGACAGTGACACAGGACAGCACGGTCTTTGATCCGCCGGACGGATCGCTGCGCAGGTCGGTCGGCCGCGGGGCGCTGGCGACCGGCGGTGCCCAAGGCGTCAGGCTCGCCTGCCAGTTCGCCTCGGTCATTGTCATGTCGCGCCTGCTCGCGCCCGAGGATTTCGGGATCGTCGCCATGGCCGCGCCGGTCATGGGCTTTGTGGGGCTGTTCCAGGATCTCGGCCTGATGCAGGCGACCGTGCAGAAGAAGCGCATCACTCATGCCGAGGTGAACGTGCTCTTCTGGATCAACCTGGCGGTCAGCGTCCTGCTGGCGGTACTGCTGGTGCTGGCTGCGCCCTTGGTCGCGCGCTTCTATAACGAACCCGTTGTCGGCGTGCTGGTCGCGGCGATGAGCGTACAGCTTCTTCTTGGGGGCGCGGGGGGGCAGCATCATGCCCTTCTCAACCGAAGGATGGAGTTCGGCCGGATCGCCGCGCTGGACAGCGTGGTCGCTGTTCTCGGGCTTGCGGTGTCGATCGCCTGGGCGCTTGTGGACCCGAGCTTCTGGGCGCTTTACGCCGGGGGCATCGCGATGGCCCTGTCGGGCACCTTAGGGGGCTGGCTCCTGTCGCGCTGGCGGCCGGGCCTGCCGCAGTGGGCGGCGGGTGCGGGCGGGCTCGTCAATTTCGGCGCCGGGATTACGGGGTTCAACTTCGCCAACTTCTTTGCCCGCAATCTCGACAACGTCATGATCGGCCGCTACCGCGGCAACGAGGAGTTGGGGCTGTACGACCGCGCCTACAAACTGCTGTTGTTCCCGCTGCAGCAGGTCACCAATCCTTTGTCCAAGGTCATGGTGCCGGCGTTGTCACGGATGATGGACGAGCCGCATCGCTATCGCCATGCCTATCTGCGGGTTGCGCCCATCCTGCTGCTGGTCACGCTGCCGGGAGTGGCGATGGCGGTTGCCCTGGCTGATGTGCTGGTGCCCTTCGCGCTGGGGCAGCAATGGGCTGGCAGTGCGCTCATCTTTCAGGCGCTCGGCTTTGCGGGGCTTCTGCAGCCACTCAACAACCCGGCCGGCTGGCTGTTTATCAGCCAGGGCCGTTCGTCCGAGTTCATGCGCTGGGGCATCGTCACGGCCGTGACCTCGGTCGTGGCCTTCGCCATCGGTCTGCCTTATGGCGCCTATGGCGTGGCGGTGGCCTATGCCGCCAGCGAATACCTACGCACGCCCCTCCTTTGGCTCTATGTCGGCCGACGCGGCCCCGTTCGTGCCGGGGACATTGCCCGCGCGGCCTTTCCCTTCGTCGTGGGCGCGCATCTGGCGATCGGTCTTCTCTGGGGGGCGCGGCCCTATCTGCCGGAAGCGCCTCTGGCCGCTCTCGTTCTTGGCACCCTGCTGTCCTATTCGCTGGTCATTGCCTTCGCCCTGCTGTTCGAGCCGGGCCGGCGGACGCTCGGGGAATCCCTGCGCCTGCTGCGCCGCCATCAAGCCGTGGCTGCGTAAGGCTGCCTGCGGCACTTGCAGGCAACCGGGCTTCAGTCCCTCTCCCCGAAGATTTCCAGCAACTGGTCGATCTGATGGGCGGGGTTCATCTCGGGGCGATTCGCATGCGCACGGGCGGCTTGCGATTTTTCGGCA
>NZ_FNGE01000020.1 GCF_900102885.1 Paracoccus chinensis
ATCTGCTTCAGGCGGATCGCCGCCGACAGGCCCGCGGGTCCCGCCCCGACGATCACCACGTCGAATTCCATCGATTCGCGTTCGATCGTGCTCATCCTTCCTCCTTAGTGTCGAGCGCATCGCGGAACGTCTCGATCAGCTTCTGCTTGAGGATCTTGCCGTTGGGCGAGGTCGGCAACGCCGTTGTCACGATGATGCGCGAGGGCCGCTTGTAGGGCGAGAGACGCTCGGCCACGTGCTCGCGCAGGTCGGCTTCGCTGACCACGGCGGGATCGTCGGCCTGGCAGAAGGCCAAGACCTCCTCGTTTCCCCCCTCGACCTTGCGGCCGATCACGGCGGTCTGGACCACGCGGGGATGGTCGTTCAGCGCGGCCTCGACCTCGGGCGGATAAACGTTGAAACCGCCGCGGATGATCAGCTCGCGCGCGCGCCCTGCGATATGCAGGTTGCCGTCCTCGTCGATGCGGCCCAGATCGCCGGTGCAAAGGAAGCCGTCCGCGTCGAAGGCAGCGGCCGTGGCCTCGGGGTTGCGGAAATAGCCGAGCATGACATGCGGGCCTCGGGTCTGGATCTCGCCCACGCCATCGGGGCCCACGTCGCGCAGGCGCAACTCGACGCCGGGCAGGGCCGGGCCAACGCTCACATCGGGCACACCAGGCGGGTTGGTGGTCAGGGTAACGCCCGCTGTCGTCTCGGTCAGGCCATAGCCGTTCTGCAGTGCCACGCCATAGAAGGCCTCGGCCCGCCGCTTCCAGTCGGGATCAAGCGGCGCGGCCCCAGACGACACATAGCGCAGCCGTCCCGGCGGCAGGCGGGTGCCGCCCGCCTCCTCCATGATCAGGGCGTGCATTTGCGGGACCGCGGGCAGGACGCTGACGCCCGCCTGCAAGGCCTCGACCACGGCCGGGGCCGAGAAGCGCGGGAACAGCCACAGCTCGGCCCCCGCGACGGTGCTGGCGATCATCATCGAGGTCAGGCCGAAGACATGCGTCATCGGAAGCACGCCCAGAATCAGGTCGTTGGGCGTGATCTCGCGCATCCGGGCCGAGGTCTGGCCGCCGAACAGCAGATTGGCGTGGCTGAGCATCACTCCCTTGGGTGTGCCGGTCGAGCCGGTCGTGTAAAGGATCACGGCCGTCTGCTCGGGACCTGCCGCCACAGGCTCGGGCGTCGCGGAAGGGCGCGGCCCGGCGATCGCCAGACTGCCCAACGGCGTGTCCCAGCCAGCCGCCTCGGCGATCTCGGCGTGGGTGCGCGCCTGGGGCGAGACATGGGTCAGGTAAACCGTCAGCCGCGGGTCGGCATGGTCCGCGATGCGGTGCAGCTCGTGCTCGGTCATACGGGCATTGACGGGCACGGCCACCGCATCGAGCCGCGACGCCGCCATGATCAGCCCTACCAGCGCGGCACAGTTTTCCGCTAGGATCAGCAGGCGGTCGCCCGGCCGCAGGTCCCGCGCTTTCAGTTCGGCGGCCAGCACATCCACCGCGGCGGACAGTTCACCATAGGTAAAGGTTCTGCCGTCGTGATCACGCAGCGCTGGCGCTTGCGGGCGGGTGCTGAGCTGGGTGTCGAGCGGATCGTGGATGCGGGTCATGGTCATCGGCGGGTTTCCTCCTTCTCGGCGCCGGAACTGCCGCGGCCAAAGTCCGGCGCGGTTCGGTTCAGGCGGGCTTTCAGGCCCGCGGCGGCCTCGGGGCCGGCCAGCGCCTCGGTCATGGCCTCGGCCTCGCGGTCGAGCTGAGCGTCGAAATCGCCGTCGCGGGCTGAGGCCAGAAGCCGCTTTATCGCGCCCTGGGCTGCGGCGGGACCTTGCGCGAACCGCGCCGCCAAATCGGCAGCGCGGGCGAGCGCTTTTCCGGGCGCCACGAGGTCTGTCACAACGCCCATCCCGGCGAGGGTGGTGGCGGAGACTGGATCGCCTGTCAGGCACATCCGGGCCGCGAAGCCCGCCGGCACCCTGCGCGCCAGCGAAGCAGTCAGTCCGCCGTCCGGCACCAGCCCGACACGGACATAGGCGGCGGCGAAGCTCGCGTCCTCCGCCGCTACGAGCAGGTCGCAGGCAAGCGCGATCGACAGCCCTGCCCCGGCCGCGCCGCCTTCGATGGCGGCGATGACGAGGCGCGGGCAAGCGCGGATCGCGCGGATGGTGGCGTGCAGGTCCTCGATCAACGCGCGCCGTTCATCCCGGCTCATCGCGGCGCGGGTCGCCAGCGCGTTCAGGTCGCCGCCCGCGCAGAAATATCCCTCCGCCCCGGTTAGTACCACGGCGCCCAAGCGATCCTCGGCCGCCGTCTGCTCCAGCGCCTCGCGCAGGCTGACATACATGGAGGGCACCAGCGCATTGCGGCGGCCGGGGTTCGACAGCGTCACCCGCAAGTGGTCGCCGTGATCCTCGACACGAGCCTCGGCTTGCGCGGGTGTCATGGGGTGTTCTCGGGGCTGCTCTTGGTCCCAGTGGGAACGCGCTTGAAGACCCCGCTCGCCGTCGCGATCAGGGTGCCGTCGTCATGGACCAGATCGGCCGCGACGAAGAGCAGGCTGCGCCCGCCCCCGACCACGCGGCCCGTTGCGGTGACGCCGCCTTTCCTAGAGGGTCCGACGAAGTCGATGTTGAGCGAGACCGTGAGGAACGGCTGGCGGCCGCTGTCGTCCACGGTCAGGCTGGCCGTGGCGCCGGCGGCGCTGTCCAGCAGCATTCCCGCGATCCCGCCATGCAGCACGCCGTGGCGATTCGTGTGGCGTTCGTTCAGGACCAGCCGGCAGCGGGCGCGCCGGTCGGGTTGGCCCACGTCCAGCGTGTAGCCGACCATGCGCTGCGCGCCGGTTTCGTCCTCGATGATGGCCCCGCCGCTCATGCGGCGCTGACCGCGATGAAGCGTTCCAGGTGATGGTCGCTGTCGCCGAAACGGGCGTCGGCGGCCAGCAGGCGGCGGGCCAGGGGCGCGAGCTCGTATTCCTCGGTCATCCCGATGCCGCCGTGAAGCTGGATCGTTTCCTCGGCCACGTAAAGTGCGACCCGGCCCACGAGCGACTTGGTGGCCGCGACATGGCGGTCACGGTCAGGAGCGTCGAGGTTTCCGGCGAGGTTCCAGACAGCCGAGCGCGCCTGCTCGACCTCGGTCAGCAGGTCGGCCATGCGGTGCTGGACCGCCTGGAAGGACCCGATCGGGCGGCCGAACTGCTTGCGGGTCTTGAGGTAGTCGGTCGTCAGCTCGACCGCCTTTTCCATCACCCCCAGGGCGTCGGCGCAGACAGCGAGGATCGCGGCGGCGAGCGGTTGTTCCAGCAGCGATACGTCCCCGATCCGGCGGGCGGCGGTATCCTTCAGCGTGACCTCGGCCGCGCGGCCGCCGTCCATCAGGGCATAGCCGCGCATGGCCAGCCCCTCGGCTCCGGTCTCGACCAGCCACAGCCCGTCTGTAGCCCGCACGATCAGGTGGGTCGCGTCCTCGGCCCCCGGCACGACCGACTTCTCGCCGGTCAGCCGGTCGCCCTCGGCGCGGGTCGCCACGGTGCCGTCATAGCGCTGGCCGGGTTCGTCCAGCGCGACCGCGATGCGGGCGGCGCCGCTGGCGGCGGCCTCGGCCAGGTCGGCCTCGCCCGCATCGGCCAGGATGCCCGCGCCAAGCACCACGCTGTCCAGCAGCGGCGTGACCGCGCCTGCCCGGCCGAGCGTGCGGAAGACCATCAGGATGTCCGCGCCGCTGCCGCCGAAGCCGCCGGCTTCCTCGGTCATCAGCGCGGCCCCCGCGCCCAGATCGAAAAGAGCGGAATCATCCGCACCCCGTTCCAGCGTGCGCGCCAGGCTTTCGCCCAGCATGGTCTGTTCCTCGGTGAAGCCGAAATCCATGACGCGGTTCCCCTCAAAGCCCCAGCAGGGATTTTGCGATGATCCCCCGCTGGATTTCGTTCGAGCCGCCATAGATCGACAGCTTGCGGTTGTTCAGATAAGCGCGGGTCGCCCCTGCCGCCTCGGCTGGGCCGGGGGGGGCATCGTCATTCGCGCCCTCCAGCGCCTCGGAGGGGAAGGCCAGCGCCCAGGGGCCGACCGCGCGGCGGGTCAGGTCGTTGATCGCCTGCCGGATCTGGGTTCCCTTCAGCTTCAGCATCGAGCTTTCCGCCCCCGGCACCTGACCCGCAGCCGCCTGCGCCAGCATCCGCAGGTTGGTGGTGGACATCGCCATCAGGTCGATCTCGACCTCGGCCAAGCGGGCGGCGAACAGCGGATTCTCGATCAGCGGCCTGCCGTTCGCGACCTGGGCCCGCGCGATCCGTTTCAGCGCGGCAAGGCCCGCCGTGGCAAAGCCCACGCCCGCGATATTGGTGCGCTCATGCGTCAGCAGATACTTGGCGTAGGTCCAGCCCTTGTTCTCCTCGCCCACGAGGTTCGCGACGGGCACGCGCACGTCGTCGAAGAAGACCTCGTTCACCTCGGGCGTGCCCTCCAGAAGGACGATGGGTCGCACGGTGATGCCGGGGGCGGTCATGTCGATCAGGAGGAAGCTGATCCCCTCCTGCGCCTTGACGGTGGAATTGGTCCGCACCAGGCAGAAGATCCAGTTGGCATGCTGGCCAAGCGTGGTCCAGGTCTTCTGCCCGTTGACGATGTAATGGTCGCCGTCGCGCACCGCCGTCGTCTTGAGCGAGGCGAGGTCCGACCCCGCGCCGGGTTCCGAGTAACCCTGGCACCACCAGTCCTGCCCGTTCAGGATGCGCGGCAGGTAGTGCTCCTGCTGTTCCTTCGACCCGAACTTCTGCAGCACCGGTCCCAGCATGGCGATGCCGAAGGGCAGGATGCGCGGCGCATGGGCCAGCGCGCTTTCCTCCTCAAAGATGTGGCGCTGGATCGCGGTCCAGCCGGCGCCGCCGAACTCAACCGGCCAGTTGCCGGCAAGCCATCCCTTCTCGTTCAGGACGCCGTGCCATTCCTCGATCTCGTCCTTGGTCAGCTCCTGATGAAGCCGGACCTTTTCGGACAGCCGCGCGGGCAGCCGGTCCCGAAGGAACTGGCGGACCTCTGCGCGGAAGGCCTGGTCCTCGGGCGAAAAGCTCATGTCCATGGCGGTTTTCCCCTCAGAAGATCTCGATCAGGCCGGCAGCGCCCTGGCCACCGCCGATGCACATGGTGACGACGCCCCATTTCGCGCCGCGTCTGCGTCCTTCCAGCAGGATGTGACCCGCCGTCCGCGCGCCGGTCATGCCGAAGGGATGGCCGATCGCGATCGACCCGCCGTTGACGTTGAACTTGTCGGGATCGATCCCCAGCCGGTCGCGGCAATAAAGCGCCTGACTGGCAAAGGCCTCGTTCAGTTCCCACAAATCGATGTCATCAACCGACAGGCCCGCCCGCTCCAGAAGGCGAGGCACGGCAAAAACCGGGCCGATGCCCATCTCGTCGGGTTCGCATCCGGCGATCGCAAAGCCGCGGAAGGCGCCAAGCGGCGCCACGCCCTCGCGCGCGGCAAGCTCGCCGTCCATGACCACCAGTGCCGCAGCGCCGTCGGATAGTTGCGAGGCGTTGCCGGCGGTCACGAACTTGTCCTCGCCCTTGACGGGTTTCAGCGAGGCCAGCCCATCCAGCGTGGTGGACGGGCGGTTGCATTCGTCATGGTCGAAGGTGACGTCCTCGTGCTGGACCTCGCCCGTGGCTTTTTCGATGACAGCACGCGTGACCTCGATCGGGATGATCTCGTCCGCGAACAGCCCCGCCTGCTGCGCGATGGCAATGCGCTGCTGCGAGCGCAGGGCATATTCGTCCTGAGCCTCGCGGCTGACGCCATAGCGGGCGGCGACGTTGTCAGCGGTGTCGATCATCGGCAGATACAGGTCGGGCTTGTGCTCCTCGATCCAGGCCTCGCGCGAATGGCGGGGCGGGGGCTGGACCAGGCTGATCGATTCGACGCCCCCCGCCAGCACGGCGCGCGCGCCTTCCTGCTGGATCATGTGCGCGCCCATCGCCAGGGCTTGCAGGCCCGAAGCGCAGAAGCGGTTGACTGTGGTTCCGGCGATGCTGACAGGAAAGCCCGCGCGGACAACGATCTGGCGGGCGATGTTGCCGCCGGTGACATATTCGGGATAGCCGCAGCCCCAGATGCTGTCCTCGACCAGCGCGGGGTCTATGCCCGCGCGTTCCACCGCGACGGCGGCGACGCGGCCCCCCATGGTCGCACCGTGGGTTAGGTTCAGGCTGCCCCGGCCGGCCTTGCCGATGCCTGTGCGGGCGGTCGAGACGATGACAGCGTCCTTCATTTCATGTCCTTTCCGGTGTTCACGTCGGCCAGTTTCCCGCCTTCGGCAGCAAGGCGCGCCAACAGGGGAGAAATCTGCCAGAAATAGGGGTCTTCCTGGGCGAAGCGGGCGATGTTGGCCGTAATACGGTCCAGCCCCTGCGCGTCGGCCCAATGCATCGGGCCGCCCTTCCAGCGCGGGAAGCCATAGCCATGCAGCAGCACGACATCGATGTCCGAGGCCCGTGCGGCGATACCTTCGTCGAGGATCTGAGCGCCTTCATTCACCATTGCCGCCATGTAGCGAGACTGGATCTCCTCGGGCGTGAAGCTGCGCGGGGTAATCCCTAGCTCGCGGCGGATGCCGTCCAGCATCTCTGCAATCTCGGGGTCGGGGCGGCCCTGCGGGGACTGGTCGTCATAGATGTAATAGCCGCGCCCGGTCTTGCGGCCTAGACGTCCCGCCTCGACCAGCCGGTCGGCGAAGACCGGCACCCGCTCACGCGGGTCGCGGGTCGCCGCCTTCCGCTGCCGGGTGGCATAGCCGATGTCCAGCCCGGCAAGGTCGCCCACCTGATAGGGACCCATCGGGAAGCCGAAGCCGACAATCGCTTGATCGACGTCGTAAGGCGAGGCGCCGTCCAGCACCATGTGGTCGGCCGCCGTGCGATAGGCCAATAGCATCCGGTTGCCGATGAAGCCGTCGCAAACGCCCGAGCGCACGCCGATCTTGCCCATCCGCTTGGCCAGCGCAAAGGCGGTCGCCACCACGTCCGGGGCAGTGCAGTCCGCCACGACAATCTCCAGCAGCCGCATCACGTTGGCGGGCGAGAAGAAATGCAGCCCAATCACGTCCTGTGGGCGTAAGGTCGCTTGGGCGATCAGGTTCACGTCGAGATAGGACGTGTTCGTCGCCAGCACCGCGCCGGAGCGGCAGATGCTGTCGAGGGTCCGAAACACCTCGCGCTTGACGTCGAGATCCTCAAACACTGCCTCGATCACCAGATCGACCTCGGCCAGCGCGTCATAGGCAGCGGCGGCGCGGAACGCCTGCGAAAGCATCCCGTCGCGCGTGTCGGGGGCAAGCTTGCCACGCTTGACGGCACCCTCCAGCATCTTGGCGATGCCTGCGGCCGCTTTGTCCGCGGAAGGTTGGTCACGTTCGACCAGCGTCACGTCCAGCCCTGCCGTCAGCGCGGCGGTCGCAATGCCTTGCCCCATGGTGCCGCCGCCGATGATGCCGACGCGGTCCAGCTTGCGCGGGCTGACGCCGGTCAGGTCGCCCTGCTGCGCGGCCCGGCGCTCAGCGAAGAAGGCGTGGATCAGCGCCGCGCGTTCGGGCGTTTGCATCAGGTCCATGAAGGCGCGGCGCTCATGCGCCACGCCCCCGGCAAAGGGCATCGCGAGCCCCTCGACGATGGTGTCGAGCGCGCGCATCGGTGCCACCTGCCCGCGGGCGGACTTCATGACCTTCCGGCGCCACTCCTCCACCATCGCCGCGTCAGCCGCCGGAGCCTCGGCTTCACCCAGGCGGCGAGGCCCGGCCCCCTGGTTCAGCAGCCGCCGCGCCTCGGCCTCGCCTGCGGCGCGGGAGTCGGTCCCTTCGGCCACGGCGTCGATCAGCCCCAGCCGCCGCGCCTCGCCCGCGTCGATCTGGCGCCCCGAGGTAATGAGATCGATAGCCGCCTCGGTTCCCACGGCGCGCGGCAGCCGCTGCGTACCCCCCGCGCCGGGCAAGAGGCCCAAGGTCACCTCAGGCAGGCCCATCCGGGTGCCCGGCACCGCGACCCGGTAATGCGCACCCAAGGCGACCTCCAGCCCACCGCCCAGCACCGTGCCGTGCAGCGCCGCGACCACGGGCTTTTCCGATGCCTCGATGGCGGCGATCACGTCGGGCAGGCTCGGGGGCACCGAAGGCTTGCCGAATTCAGAGATGTCGGCCCCGGCGATGAAGGTGCGGCCGGCGCAGGACAGCACGGCGATCCGGGCGTCGGGATCATCTGCCAGGCGGACGACGGCCTGGGCCAGTCCCTGCCGCACCGCCGCGGACAAGGCGTTGACTGGCGGGTTGTCAATCTCGATGAAGGCGATGTCGCCCTCGCGGCGATAGCTGACGGGGGTCTGTCCAGCCATGCTCAGGCCTCCATGCGGACCAGGCCGGGGGCCTGTCCCGTCAAACGTTCTAAAGTACGGACCGCGGCGGCGAGTCGGGGCCCGACGTCGGTTTCCATGCGCTTGATCGGAGCCTCGGCGGGCAGCGCGCCGCAGGTGAAAACCACCGGCTCTGCAAGGTTGCTGCTGCGGAACGGCACAGAAACCGCATTGTAGGCGGCCGACATCCCGCTACCGGCAGGGGTTGAGACGAAGCCCTGCAGCGCCATGTCGGCAAGCGCCTGCGGCCTGCCGACTAGCAGCGCGTCCAGCGACTCCGGGTCTGGCAGGTGCTCGGCGGCGATCCGTTCGATCTCGGCCGGCGTGGCCGCAGCGATGAAGGCGCGCCAGGACGAGAAGGGCTGCAGCGGAATGCGCTGCCCGACCTCGAGCCAGATCGAGGCCACCCGGGTCGGTCGCCAGGTGCGGATCAGGACCATCTTGTCGCCGTCGCGCACCGCCAGCACCACCAAGGTTCCGCTTTCCTCGGCCAGCCGCTGCATCAGGTCATGCGCGGGAACAAGAAAGGACAACGAGGTTGCCGCCACATGGCCGACTGCGACCAGCGTCGGCCCTGGCCGGAAGCGGTCGTCACGGGGCGACTGGACCAGATAGCCCAGTTCCCCAAGGGTAAAGGTCAGGCGCGACACCGTCGATTTCGGCAAACCGGTGCGCTGCGCGATTTCGGCGTTGCTCAAGCCCTCGTCGGTAACGCGGAAGGCGCGCAGGACCGACAGCCCCCTGGCTAGGGTCGTCGCGAAGCGGGGATCGTTCTGTTCGGTCATCGCCTGCCTCATAAGCCGTTCGGGATGAGGGTCGAGATTGTCGGCACGAGGATCAGGATGCCCAGCACCACGATGTCCATGGCCAGGAAGCGCATCACGCCGGCGAAGATCTGGTCGACAGTGATGCCGCGCCCGGTCACGTTGCCGATGACGAAGACGTTCAGTCCCACGGGCGGGGTGATCAGCCCGATTTCCAGCAGCTTGACCACGATGACGCCGAACCAGATCAGGTCCATGCCCATGCTGTCCACCATCGGGATGACGAAGGGCAGGGTCAGCACGATGATGCCCACGGGGTCGAGGAACATGCCGAGGAAAAGATAGAGCGCCGAGATCGCCACCATCAGCATAATCGGCGACAGCCCCGCCCCGGCCACCCACTGCGACACCATGCCCGCGGCCCCGGTCAATGCGACGAAGGACACGAAGATCTTGGCACAGGCTGCAATCAGGAAGATGGCCGAGGTCTGGATCAGGCTGTCGCGGATGGCGGTCCACATCGAGCGCAGCGTCAGCGAGCGTTCGAGGAAGCCGATCAGGATGGTCAGCACGACGCTGATTGCCGCCGCTTCGGTCGCGGTGAAGAGACCGCCATAGATGCCGCCGATGATGACGGTGAATAGCACCAGGGCAGGCCACGCCGACAACGCTGCCCTGAGGCGGTCACCCTTGGCCACCGGTCTCGGATCGACCGGGGCGGCGCTGGGGTCGCGCGATGTCCACCAGACCACGACGATGACGTAGCCCAGAAGCGTCAGCAGTCCCGGCAGAATGCCGGCCAGGAACAGCTTGCTGATCGAAGTCTCGGTGAAGATGCCGTAGAGGATGAACAGCACCGACGGCGGGATCAGCGACCCCAGCGTGCCGCCGGCAGCGACAGAGGCCGTCGCCAGGCGCGGGTTGTAGCCTAGGCGCAGCATCTCGGGCACACAGATGCGCCCCATGGTCGAGGCGCAGGCAATGGATGACCCCGAGATGGCCGAGAACCCGGCGCAGCCCATCAGCGAGGCAACGCTGACCCCGCCTGGCACGCCGCGCAGCCAGACGTTGGCCGCGTCATAGATGCGGGTGGTGATGCCGGTGTGATAGGCGATGTTGCCAAGCGCCACGAACAGCGGGATCATCGACAGGTCGTAGGAATGGATCAGCTCGAAGAAGCTGTTCACGACCATCGACGAGGTCGGGTTGATGGCGCGTTCCGGCGTGAAGCTGCCGCTGCGGAAGGCATAGATCAGGAAGGTGCCCACGGTGGCCACGCCGGCCAGCACGAAGGCGATCGGCACGCGCAGCGCCAGAAGGACGATGACCAGCCCGAAGGCGACAAGTCCGATGGTGGATGCATCCATCTCAGACGGACTCCTCTTCGGTGTGGCTTTGGATGGTGACGGTGCCGGTGCGCTGCAGCTCGGCGAGGTCCTCGAGCGCCACCAGGACGAGGCGGATCGTCATCATCACGAGGCCCAGAAGGAAGACCAGCTTCATCGGCCAGCGCGGGATGCCCAGAAGCCCGTCGTAGAACTCGCCCGAAGACCACGAACCCGACAGGTTGCGCCAGCTGGCATAGATCAGCGGCAGCATCGCCAGGAGCGCCACGAACCAGCCGAAGACGATCAGCCTGCCCCGGGCGCGGGGCGACATGCGGTCGGTGACGAAGGTCACGGCGATATGGGCCCGGTTGGCCGTCGCCGCCGCCAACGGAAGGATGATAGTCGGGATCATCAGCTCGCGAACGATGATGACAATGTCGGGCACGCTCCAGCCGAAGAGCTGGCGGCCCGCCACGTTGGCAGTGATCGCCAGCGCCAGCGCCAGGGTCGAGACGACCGCGAATTCGAGCATGACGCGCTCAATGGCCTTCATGGCCGCACCTCCGGATTTGATCGCGCTGTGGTCCGGGCCGATATGGGCGCGAACCGGGGGACGATGTGCCGGGCAGGCCTGTCCGGATGGATGCGGCCTGCCCGTCAGGCCTGAGTCAGGTCCAGAGGATCGGACCTTGGCTCAGTTGGCCTTGGCCGCCCAGGGATAACCCTGCTCATCACGCTGTTGGGCGAATTCCGCGATTAGTGCGGTGTATCGATCGACGAGCGCCTGGCCGTCCAAGCCCGCTCCGTCAGCGCGCTGGATCCACTCGTCGATGTATTTCTTTCCAGCCTCGGCCAGCCGCGCGCGGTCCTGGTCAGAGATCTTCAGGACAGGGGTACCCTTCTCCTCGAGAATCTTGACCGAACGCTCGTTGGCATCGGTCAGGATGCGCCCGAACTCGTCCGCCAGCCCCTCGCCCGCCGTCATCAGGCCCTGCTGCTGCTCAGGCGTCAGCGCGTCGAAGCTGTCCTTGTTCATCATGATGCCCAAGGCGCCGATCTGGCCGAAGTCGAGTTCGGTATAGCTGTCGAAAACTTCGTCGAACTTCAGCGCCTCGACCAGATAGGGATAGGTTTGGGTGCAGTCGATCAGTCCGGTATCCAGCCCCTGAAAGGCCTCGTAGACCGACATGTCGACCGGCGTTGCCCCGAGATCGTGGAACACCTTGCCATAGGCACCGACCCCGCGGATCTTCAGGCCTTTGACATCATCGAGGGACTCGATGGTCTTGCCCTTGCAGCCGACCTGCACGGCCGAGGTGGTGTACGTGCCGATATAGACCAGGTTTTGATTGGCCAGGTTCTCCCTGATCTGCTCGTTCTCGCGCATCAGCTTGTCGGTAGCCTTCATGCCCACCCAGGGATCGGGGTTCGGGATCGGCAGGTCGGCCAGGCCATAGGCGATCATGTCCTGCGGGAAATAGACCCCGATAACCGAGCCCATGTCAGCCACGCCGTCACGGATCGATTCGACCGCCGCCTTTTCGGAAAACAGCGCGCCGCCCCAGTTCACGTCGATGGTGACTTCGCCCTTGGTCTGTTCGGCAACCTTATCAACGAACCATTGGGTCGCTTCGGCGCGCACGCCGCGGTTGGGTCCGGCTTCGCCGTAGATCAGCGTCGCGGCCATCGCCGCGGACGACGCCGAGCAGAGCAGCCCGACGGTCAGGAAACTTGTCCTCAGAAAACGCATAGTGATTCTCCTCCCGTTTCAATAGATGGCACACTGTCCCAGATAATGGAACACTCTTGCACCGCCTCAAGCGAATTTGCGAGAGTGGCGGTGAGGATTCGCAGAGAGGAAGAAGATGCGTGTTCACCCGGGCGAGGGAGGGCTTCGTCTTCATTTCCGGCCACGATGTCTGTCTCTGCTCCGGCCGGCTGCGAACGCCTGCTGTCTGATGCCCGTCTGAATGCAGGCTTTTCCCATGCCCGAGCGCTCTGTCCGCATGCTGGTCGCACAGGGCTGCATCATCGTCGTCGTCCTGGCGTCCTTTGCCGGCATCTTCATCCACTCTGCCGCCATCGGCCTGACCGCCGGCGCGGCGCTGGCGGTCTTTCTTGTCCTGTGCTGGCGGCAGTTCACCATCGCCACGTGGTTGACCGTCAGCCTTTGCGTCCTGCTGCTGGCCGCGGCGATGCTGCGCGGCATCGACATCGAGACGCTGTCCCGGGGGCTTGAGCGGATGGCCTTCCTGGCGGCGCTGCTGGCGCTTCTGGGTGCGTTGCGGGTGGTCGCCTCAGAGGCGCCCGAGGTCGTCCGCGCCGGGCGCTATCTCACGACGCGCCCACCCGGCCGGCGCTATCTGGCGATGAACTTCGGCGGCCATGTCTTCGGCGTCCTCATCAATCTCGGCGGCATCGCGCTGCTGCTGGACATGACGCGGCGGTCGCTGGAGGAGACGAGCGCCCATCTGCCCCCGGACCTGCGGGAATGGAGGCTGCGCCGCATCACGACGGCCGTGCTGCGGGGCTTTGCGCTGGCCCCGCTCTGGTCGCCCATCGGGCTTGGGCTGAACGCCCTGCTGCTGGCAATGCCCGGGCTGGAATACGCCGACATCGGGCCTGCGGGGTTGCTGGCGGCGGCGTTGTTCCTGGCTTGGGGCTGGTTTCTGGACTGGGCGGGGGCGCCGCGCATCCCGCTGACGTCGCGGGCAGCCCCTCGACCGGATGCCGCCGACCGGGGGGGGGTTGCGCTGCTGGTGATGCATGTGGCGCTGCTGGCTGGGCTGGTCTTCGGGCTGCACGCGGCCACCGGGCTGCAGTTCCAGCAGGCGCTGCTGATCGCCGTGCCGGGCTACAGCCTGGCTTGGGCGGCGCGGATCGGGCGCGGCGGTCCGGGCCGCGCGGGTGCCGCGATGCGCCGCGCCACCGCCGGGACGATCCGGCGCTTTCCCTTGGCCGCCGCCGAGATCGGCGTCTTCGCCTCGGCGGGGCTTCTGTCGGTGCTGGCGCTGGAACTGCTGCCGATCGACCGGGTGCAGTCGCTGGTCGCCGCGCTGATCGAGACGCCTTGGCAGATGGTCGTCCTGCTGAACTTGTCCATGTTCGCGCTAGCCACGGCAGGGGTGAACCCGATCATTACAGCATCCGTCTTAGGCAGCCTAGTGACACAACTCGACGTGCCGGGGCTGAGCGATCCGGCCGCGGCACTGTGCCTCGCGGGAACCTGGAGTTGTGTCATGGGCTTCACACCGCTGATGACCACGGTCGTCTATGCAGGTGCTTTGGTCGGACGGCCTGCGGCGGTCGTGGGCTTCCGCTGGAATGGGTTCTACTGCCTGTCAGGGCTGGCCCTGTGGACGATCGGGATGGCGCTGCTCGTGCAATCGGGCCTGATGTGAGGCTCGCCCCCCCTTTTCTTCTGCCACTTGGACAACGGCGCGATGGATGCTGGCGACCGAGGGCCGCGGATCGAGAAGGGCCAGACCCTCGATCAGTTCGACCATCTCCTTCGGGAAGATGCGCGTCCCGGCTTCCGGCCGGATCGGACGTGCAGGGCCTGCCGGCCCATCCGCCCGGTCGCGGGCCGGCCAGCGGCGCGCGGTCCGCATCGGGAGGCCCGACCCGGCTGCCACCCTTGATGGTGGAGGTCCGGGCGCCGCAGGGCCATGCGGCGGGCGGCGTCCGCCCTGTCCTGCCCCATCCTCCGGTCCCTCCGTCATGATGGTCTTCCCGTCCGCAAGGGGATCCTTGAGGGTGACTTCACCGAGGCAGGCGCCTTGGAACCGCGAACGTGCCAACATGAGCCGGGCTGCGGGTCGTTTGCTCAGCCATGGCATTGGCGCACCGCGCCCAGCAAGTCGTTGAGCATGACAACAGGTGACCTGGATCATCGTGCACACGATCATAGGGGCTGGAGCCATCAAGGGAACAATCGTGCTGCGCCCCCAGTTGTGCATAGAGGTGGACGAGCAGACGGGAGCCAGGACCAGATTGACCTTCAACCTGCTCCCGCTTTCCGATGAAGACTGCCGCGGTCCCGGTCGCACATGCTGACATGCGGCCGGACAACTGCAGGATCGTGCTGGCTGGACCAGGAGAGCCCGCCGATCTCACAAACCTGCACAGGCTTTGGAGCAGAGAAGGCGAGCAGTTCTGCAGTTTCGAGGCCATGCAGCACTGGAGCCATGAAGACGTGCCGATGTAATCCGGACTTGTCTTCAGCCCATGTCACCCTGACATCTGCCGAACGCGAGACTGCACGGCGCTCGCCACTGCTCGCCAGTCTTTCCGAGTCCTCGGAAACCAGGCTGCTGGAAGGCGCGCGGGCGCAGAGCGCCCAGGCGGGTCAGATCATCATCCAGCAGGACGAGCCCGCCGAAGCGCTGTTCATCGTGCTGGAGGGCTGGGTCAAGCTCTATCGCATGGCCCCGAGCGGCACGGAGGCGGTGGTCGCCATCCTGTGCGATGGCCAGAGCTTCGGTGAGACGTCGGCCCTGTGTCAGCAATCCTATCTTACGTCTGCCGCGGCGATCAGCCCCGCGCGGCTGCTGCGGCTGGATGCTGGCCATGTGCGCCGTCTGCTGCACTCCGAACCAGTGCTTGCGACGTCGATGCTGACCCCAGCCTTCGTGCATCTTGAGCAACTCGTCATCCATATCGAGGAACTGAAGGCGCGCACGGGTGTGCAGCGGGTGGCGGAGTTTCTGTTGACCCTCGAGGCCAGAGCCGAAGGCGAATGCGCGGAGGCTGTGGCTCTGCCCTACAGCAAGGCGCTGATCGCCGGGCAGCTGGGGATGAAACCCGAAACCCTGTCGCGGGCCTTCGCCCGGCTGCGCGAGCATGGCGTGCAAACAGATGCCACAGGTGTCCGTATCGAGAATGCCGACCGTCTGCGCGATCTGGTGGCCGAGGAGGTGGCGTGAGACAGCATGGCATCCGCCCGCCTGCTGGCCGACCGCGACGATCAGCCCCACCCGCAATCCGCGGTCATCCAGCTAGACAGGGTCAGCTTCATTGACAGGGATTGCGATGGACGAGGTCACGATCAGCGCTGACGGATTTACCGTCGAGGCCCATGTTCTTGGCGCAGCATTCGGGCTTGAGCCCGCAAGCATAAGCGAGCGCCTGAGAACAGGGCAGATCACCAGCCAGTGCGAAACCGGTGTCGATGAGGACGCGGGTCGCTGGAGACTGACCTTCTTTCACGGCGGCAGGGCGCTGAGGCTGATCGTGGACGCAGAAGGCACCATTCTGTCCCGCGCGACCTTTCCCGCGCATCTGCCGCAGCCCGAAACCGACGGAATGCCTGACCGACAGGGCTGACGTGACTGGCGCAAGAAAGCCCGCCAAGCACCGGCGAACGAACTTGCCCGGACCAGTGCCGTGCGCAGCCCGTTCGCGGCGGTTGTACGCTGGCTGGGAGCCTCTCCAGACTGACACCACCGTGGGAAGACGGATCCGTGTTTCCCGAGAGCGGGTTTTAGGTTCTCAACGGAACGCTCAGCTTTTCCCATCCCATGCGGCCGCGACCGGAGGCCCGAGCCGCAGCAAATCGACGGCACGAGCGGCGATCTGGGTGACGATGTCGTCAACCGAATTGGGCCGCAGGTAGAAGGCTGGGACCGGCGGCAGGATTACCGCGCCCATTTCCGTCGCTGCCGTCATGTTGCGCAGATGCGCCAGCGTCAGCGGTGCCTCGCGCGCCAGCAGGACCAGGGGGCGGCGCTCCTTCAGCTGCACCCCGGCCGCGCGGGTCAGCAGGTTGTCGTCGAGCCCATGGGCGATGGCGGCCAGGCTGCGCATCGAACAGGGCGCCACGATCATCCCCGCCACGGGATGCGAGCCCGAGGCGACGGTCGCGCCCATGTCGCGGATGTCGTGGCGGCGGGCGGCTATGGCTTCCAGCTCACCCACCGCGTCCGGGCCGACCTCGGTGTCCAGCGTGCGCTCGGCCATGGGCGACAGCACGAGGTCGATCCGCGCGCCGAGGCGGGCGAGATGCCGCGCGCAGGCCAGCGCCAGCGCCGCGCCGGAAGCGCCCGAGACGCCCAGCACGACCCTCATCTTGCAAGACCCCGGCGGGCCAGAAGCTCCGCCGCGCGTTCGACATGGATGGGGTCCAGCGCCATGACCTGCCCCCAGTCACGCGAGGTCTCGGTCCCGATCTTTGTCGTGGCATCGATACCGATCTTGCCCGCCAAGCCTTCCAGCGGCGAGGCGAAGTCGAGGTAATCCATGGGCGTGCGGTCCAGGATCATCACGTCGCGGCCGGGGTCCATGCGGGTGGACAGCGCCCAGGCCACGTCGTCCCAGTTCCGCGCGTCGATGTCGTCGTCCACAACGACCAGCATCTTGGTATAGCTGAACTGCGGCAGCATCCCCCACAGCGCCATCATCACCCGCCGCGCCTGACCCGGATAGCGCTTGTCGATGGAAATCACCGCGATGCGGTAGGAACAGGCGGCGGGCGGCAGCCAGAGGTCGCGGACCTCGGGGATCTGGGCACGGATGACCGGCAGGGCGAGGTCGTTGAAGACCTCGCCGATCACCGAAGGCTCGTCGGGCGGGCGGCCGGTGACAGTGGAGAGATACAGGGGATCGCGCCGATGAGTCACGGCGCTGACGCGCATGACGGGAAAGGGCTCGACGGCGTTGTAATAACCGGTGTGGTCGCCGAAGGGGCCTTCGGGCGCGGTCTCGCCGGGATGGACCCAGCCTTCGATCACCATCTCGGCCTGCGCGGGGATCAGCAGCGGGACGGTGCGGGCGGGCACCAGTTCCGACCGCGCGCCGCGCAGGACGCCCGAGAAGGTCAGTTCGGACACGGTCTCCGGCAAGGGCAGGGCGGCAGCCAGCAGCGTGGCGGGGTCGGCGCCGAGGACCACGGCGACGGGCATCGGCTCACCGGCCCGCGCCCAAGACCGGGCATGGGCGGCGCCGCCGCGATGAGCAAGCCAGCGCAGGATCAGCCGGTCCGGCCCGATCACCTGCGCCCGGTAGACGCCAAGGTTGTAGCGCACCACCTGCGCGGGTTCACTGCCATGCGGGCGCGTCACGACCACCGGCCATGTCACCAGCGGCCCCGCGTCTCCGGGCCAAGGCACCTGGACGGGCAGGGCGGAAAGGTCCGGGGCGGCTTCCACCTGCTGGACCGGGGCACGGGACAGGACGCGCGGGCGGGTCGACAGCGCCGCCCGCAGCATGGGCCAGCGGGACAGGGCATCGCGCATCCCCTCGACCGGCGCAGGGCTGCGCAGGGCGGCGAGGAAGGCGCCGAAGCCCGGCACCTGGTCCGGCGTCAGCCCCAGGCCGGCAGCGACCCGCTCCCGCTTGGCAAAGAGGTTGGTCACGACCGGGATGGCGGACCGCGTCCCGCCATCCAGCACCGGCGCCTCGAAGCGCAGGACCGGCCCGCCTGCGCGAAGAGATGCCAGCTGCACCGCCGTCATCTCGTGGCGGACGGGAACGGGGTCGGGAATGCGGGCAAGCTCTCCGCGGCTTTCGGTCCAGTCGAGAAAGGCGCGCAGGTCGGGAAAGACGGGAAGGGTTCGCAAGGCAGGCTCCGCAGGGGTCAGGGCCGCAGCTAGCAGCGGAAAGGCCGGGGCGACTTGGCTTGGGTCAAGTCGGGAGCAGGGACGCCGCGTTAGGGGTCTGGCCAGAAAGGTGCACCGATGACCGAAACCGACCTGCCACATTGCCCGCGCCTCCTCGCGCGTGCCCTGCAGCCGCTTCCGCCCCTACCGCTGGGACTGGCGCTGACCGCCCTGTCCCGCCGCCTGTCGGCGCGGCACTCCGGAATGCTGCGCCGCCTGGGAGAATACGCTGACCGCGCGGTGCTTATCGACCCGACCGACCTGCCTTTCGTTCTCCGGATGGAGCCAGCTGCCGGTCCGCGCATCACCGCCCACCGCCGGGGTCGCGCGCCGCAGGCCGCTGCCCGCATCGCCGGGCCTCTGTCCGCCCTGACGGGGATGCTGCACGGACGCTATGACGGGGACGCCCTGTTCTTCTCGCGCGATCTGGTGATCGAGGGGGACACTTCGGTCGTGCTGGCGCTGCGCAATGCGCTGGACGATGCCGAACTGGACCTGGCCGAGGAACTGGCCGCCTTGGCCGGTCCCCTCGGCCCGCTGGTCCGGCGCGGGGTGACGCTCGCGGAACGGGCCAGCGGCCTGAGCCTGCACCGCGAAGACCTGACGAACGGAGCCTTCTGATGATGGAACTCGTCTGCCCGGCGGGCACCCCCGCCGCCCTCCGCGCCGCCGTCGAGGCCGGCGCCCACGCCATCTACTGCGGCTTTGCCGACGAAACGAACGCGCGGAACTTCCCCGGCCTCAACTTCTCGCGCGAGGAGATGGCAGACGCCGTGGCCCATGCCCATGCGCGCGGCGCCAAGGTGCTGGTTGCCATCAACACCTTTCCCCGCGCGGGCGGGGAAGCCATGTGGCACCGCGCCGTGGCGGATGCGGAAACCGCCGGAGCAGACGCGGTGATCCTCGCCGATCCGGGGCTGCTGGCCCATGCCGCCGAACACCACCCGAAGCTGCGGCTGCACCTGTCGGTGCAGGCGGCCGCCGCCAATCCCGACGCGATCAACTTCTACGCCGAGGCATTCGGCGTCCGCCGCGTGGTCCTGCCGCGCGTCCTGACCGTTGCCGAGATCACCGCCATCAACCGCGAGATCGACGTGGAAACCGAGGTCTTCGTCTTCGGCGGCCTTTGCGTCATGGCCGAGGGGCGCTGCTCGCTTTCCTCCTATGCCACCGGCCGCTCGCCCAACATGAACGGCGTCTGCTCGCCTGCAAGCCATGTCGTCTATTCCGAGGAACCCGATGGTCTGCGCGCCGCGCTGGGGGGCTTCACCATCCACCGCACGCCGCCGGGCCGACCCGCGCCCTACCCGACGCTCTGCAAGGGCTGCTTCACCTCGGGCGAGCAGACCGGCCATGTCTTCGAGGACCCGGTCAGCCTGGATGCCACGCAGCTGATCCCGGCGCTTGCCCGCGCAGGCGTCAGCGCGCTCAAGATCGAAGGACGACAGCGCTCGCGCGCCTATGTGGCCGAGGTTGTCCGCGCCTTCCGCGCCGCCGTCGAGGCGGAGGCGGCGGGCCTGCCCCTGCCGGTCAGCCTTCTGGCGCGCCTGACCGAGGGTCAGGCCGCCACAACTGGCGCCTATGCCAAGACCTGGAGGTGAGATCATGGACCTGACCATCGGACCCAACCAGTTCTTCTGGCCTGCCGAGACGGTGCGCGGCTTCTACCGCGACCTCGCCCTCACCCCCGCTGCCCGCGTCGTTCTGGGGGAACTCGTCTGCTCCAAGCGCCTGCCCTTCTGGGAGGGGGAGATCCCCGGCGCCATCGAGGCCCTGCAGGCGGCCGGCAAGGAGGTCGCGCTGACCACGCTGGCGCTGATCACGCTCAGGCGCGAGCGCAAGCTGACCGCCGACCTGATGGACCTCGGCCTACCCGTCGAGGTCAACGACCTGACCGCCCTGCGCCACTTGACCGACGACCAGCCCTTCTGGGTCGGGCCGCTGGTCAACGTCTATAACGAAGGCACCCTGCGCTGGCTGGCGCAGCGCGGGGCGGTTCGGGTCTGCCTGCCGCCCGAACTGCCGCTGGAGTCCGTAGCGACCTTGGCCCGGACGGGAGCGAACCTCGGCGTCGCGGTCGAGGTCTGGGGCCACGGCCGCCTGCCGCTGGCGCTGTCGGGGCGCTGCTATCATGCGCGGCTGCACGACCGGGCCAAGGATTCCTGCCAGTTCGTCTGCGAGGAGGACCCCGACGGGCGTGACGTGGAGACCCTGGACGGCCAGCCCTTCCTGGCCGTGAACGGCATCCAGACGCTCAGCCAGTCAACCGCCACCGCCGCCCATCAGGTCGAGGCGCTGCACGAAGCCGGCGTCAGCGCCCTGCGCCTTTCCCCGCAGAGCCGGGGCTTTGCCGAGACCGTGGCGCTGTATCATCAGCGGCTGACCGGAGGAATTGCTGGGAACAGGCTGGCCGAATCGTTGCGCCCCTGGGTTCCGGGTGGGGCGCTTTCCGATGGATTCCTGACGGGTCCCGCTGGTGCTGCATGGTCAGGGGCTTAAGGGATGGAAAATCCATCGGATGTCATCCTTGGAAATGTCGTGGATTGATCAGGGCGCTGCTCGCCGATCAGTCCAGGCTGGTGTCCCCTAGGCAGGAGAAGGAAACAGGCGCAAGGTCCCATAACCAGATCCGCACTATGCGCCTCAATGCGCTGTTCCTGCTGCCGGGATCCAGCCGCTCTCGGCCGGCAAACTGTTCGAGGCGTCAGGGACGGAAGAAAGTCATTTGGGCTGAATGTGAGAATTCTGAGCAGTCGGAGGCGGGTGGAACGCCTCTCCTGCCGTTCTGCCCATCTCCCTGTGCATTCCTGCAAGGCCTCCTTGCTGCTTTCGCCAATCCCTGTGCGGCTTCCCACAGGTTAACTTCCAGCCTGCAGGCATGATCCGATGCCGGAGAAACCAGGAGACAAGACCATGCAATTCGGAAAACCCATGACGGCCCTCGCCCTGACCCTCGCGCTTGCGCTGGGGGCACCCGCGATGGCCGCCGAGAACCATGACCATGGGGGGCATGAGGCCACGGTTGCGGCGCTGGTTCTCGACGAGGGGGCGAAATGGCGCGGCGATCAGAACATGATCGACGGCATGACCGCGATCCGCACCGTCATGGCCGCCAATCTGGATGCGATTCACGCCAATGCCGTGACCCCTGCTCAGTCCAAGGGATTGGCTGCCGATGTGGGCAGGCAGCTCGACTTCATGATCGAGAACTGTGACCTGGAGCCCGCGGCCGACGAGCAGTTCCATCTGGTGCTGGCGCAGGTCATGGACGGCGCCTCGGCGCTGGAAGCAGGCGACGTTGAAACCGGCGCCGTCGCCATCGTTCAGGCGCTGAACGCCTATGGCGCGCATTTCGAGCATCCCGGCTGGGAGCCGCTGGGTCACTGATCGGAGGCCGGCGTGGCGAAGCCGACGCGGCGAAGATCATGCAACCGGCCGGGGGTCATCAGCCTTCGGCCGCCGCTGTCCCGCCCGTACCCCGGCGTGGCGCGCGGCCTTCCAGAAGGTCGGCCTCGGCCGCCAGCGCCCCGGTGATGAAATCCAGGAACGCCCGGATGCGGGCGGTCTGGCGCAGGTCCTCGTGGGTCAGGAGCCAGAGGTCGAGCCCGAAGTCCTCGGGGAAGGGCGCGAGGCGGATCAGATCGGCCTCGCGGTCGGCAATGGCGCAAGGCAGTGCGGCAAGGCCCATGCCCGCTTTCGCCGCAGCCACCGCCGCGGTGATCGAGTTGGTCCGGCAGACCTGCCGCATTCCCGGCCACCAACGGGCCAGGTTGCGGCTGAGCGGCCCGTGCGACGAGCCATAGCCCACCCAGTCGCCCCGTTCCGGGTCGCCTGCCTCTCGCGCCAGCAGTTCGGCCGAGGCATAGACGGCGAAGGCCAGCCGCCCGACCCGTCGCCCGACCAGCGTGTCCTGCACCGGGTTGCCGACCCGCAGCGCCACATCCGCCTCGCGCCGCGCAAGGTCCAGCACGCTGTCGGAAACCAGCAGCTCAAGCTCGATCCGCGGCCATTCCGCCCGGAAGGCGGCAAGATGGGGCGGCAGCACGCCGACCGCGAGCATGTCCGTGGCGGTGATGCGGATGGTGCCGCTGGGGCGCTGGTCCTGCCCGGTCACCTTGAGCGCCATCGCCGCGATCTCCTCCTCGATCCGGGCGACGGTATCGCGCATCTCCTCGCCCGGCGCGGTCAGGACATAGCCATTGGGCAGGCGGTCGAAGAGCCGCACACCCAGCCGTTCCTCGAAGGCGGTGATGCGGCGGAAGACGGTGGAATGGTTGATGCCGAGCGCCCGTGCCGCGCCCGACAGCGTGCCCGCCCGCGCCACCGCCAGAAACAGGCGCAGGTCGTTCCAGTCTTGGCTTTGTGCATCCATGCAAAGATCCCTTGCAGGCTTCGCCAATGTTGTGCGGATCACGACAGCATACCTTCACGGGGCAAGCAATGGCGCCGTCCCGCGCCCTCAATGAAAGAAAACACCAATGACCAGGACCATCCTGCGCAGCGACGAGTTCTCCTGTCCCTCCTGCGTGACGAAGATCGAGAAGGCGCTGGCCGCGACTCCTGGCGTGACAAGCGCCGCGGTGCATTTCAACACCGGCCGGATCGAGGTCGAACATGACCCCGCAACCGCACCGGTGGATGTGCTGATCGGTGCCGTGCGCCAAGCGGGCTACCAGGCCCGGCCCTCGGCCTTCTGAGTTCTTTCCCGCATCCATCCCTTCCTCCGCCCCGGCCGCAAGGCCGGGGCGGAGAGCAGAAAGGAGATTTCCCATGTGGGCTGACCTGAAGGCCGGGTTCTCGCACCCGGCTCGCCGGCGGCTGTGGCTGACGATCATCAGCGGCACCCTGATCGCTCTGGGCCTGCTGGCTCGTTACGGCTTCGGCAACATCGACCTGTGGTCGGCGGCGATGGTCGCGGCGGCCCTGCTGGCCGGCGCCGACATCGCCGTCCGCGCGGTCCAGGCGCTGCGGATCAGGCATCTCAGCATCGAACTGCTGGTCACCGTCGCCGCCACTGGCGCGCTGGTTATCGGCGAATACTGGGAGGCGGCGGCCGTCACCTTCCTCTTCATCTTCGGTTCCTGGCTTGAGGCGCGGACCATGCGCCAGACCCGCGGCGCGCTGAAGGCACTGATCGACGCCGCGCCCGCCACCGCCACCGTCCTGCGTGACGGCAGGCCCGTCGAGGTCGCCGCCGGCGCTGTTGCGCCGGGCGAGACCGTGCTGGTCAAGGCCGGCCAGCGCATCCCGGTGGACGGCGAGGTCATCTTCGGCACCGCCGCTGTCAGCGAGGCCGCGATCACCGGCGAATCCATCCCTGCCGAAAAGACCCCCGGCAGCGCCGTCTTTACCGGCACCATCGCCGAGAACGGCGTGCTGCGTATCCGCGCCACCAATGTGGGCGCCGACACCACACTGGCCCGCATCGTCCAGCGCGTCGAGCAGGCGCAGGAGGAAAAGGCCCCCACCCAGCGCATGATTGAGCGGTTCGCGCAGTGGTATACGCCTGCGATCATGGGACTGGCGGTGCTGGCCTGGATCTTCACCCGCGACATCCGGCTCGCGCTGACGCTGCTGGTGGTCGGCTGTCCCGGCGCGCTGGTCATTTCGACGCCTGTCTCGATCGTGGCAGGGATCGGCCGGGCGGCGCGCTCGGGTATCCTCATCAAGGGCGGGCAGCATCTCGAGGACACGGGCCGCATCAACGCCGTCGCGCTCGACAAGACCGGCACGCTGACGGAAGGGCGGCCCCAATTGATGGAGGTCGTGCCGCTTGCGGGCCATGATCGCGACACGGTGCTGCGCCGCGCGGCCATTGCCGAGGCCGGGTCTGACCACCCGCTCGGTCGCCCGATCATCGAGGCCGCAGCAGCGCAAGGCGCCGTTCCCCCTGCAGAGAGCCTTGAGGAGATCGCGGGCATGGGGCTCATCGCTACCCACGGCGAACACCGCATCGCCGCCGGCAACCGCCGCCTGATCGACCGGCTGGGCATCCCGGTGACGCCCGAGGCCGAGACGGCACTGGCAGGCCTTCTGGACCGCGGCCATACCGTGGTGATGGTGGGCGTGGACGGACAACTCGCGGGCCTGCTGGGCCTTGCCGACCAGCCGCGCCCGAGTGCCGCGCCGATGATCGCCGGTCTGCGCGAGGCGGGGATCGACCGGATCGTCATGCTGACCGGCGACCAGCCGCAGGCGGCCCGCGCCATCGCTGCGCAGGTCGGCATCGACGAAGTTCACGCCGGGCTGCTGCCGGAACAGAAGCTCGAACTGATCCGCAGGATGCGGGCCGAGGGCAGCCACGTCGCCATGATCGGTGACGGCATCAACGACGCCCCGGCGCTCGCCGCCGCCGATACCAGCATCGCCATGGGTGCAGCCGGCAGCGACGTCGCCATCGAGACGGCCGACATCGCGCTCATGACAGGTGATCTGAAGCGGATCCCCGAAGCGGTGGTGATCTCGCGCGCCACGCTGCGGAACATGCGCCAGAACCTCGTGATCGCGCTGGCGACCGTGGCGGGGCTGATGGCCGGGGTGTTCTCGGGCTATGTGCATATGGCCGAAGGCATGCTGGTCCACCAGCTCTCGGTGCTGATCGTCATCGCCAACGGCATGCGCCTGTTGCGGACTGCCCGTAACAAGCCCTCGGAACCGGCGGCCGAGCTTGCTCCGATTTGAACCTTGGTCGTTGCACGTGGGGGCGCAGGTCGCCGATCCTGTCCGCCCCCGTGCTCCGGGACAGGAGGATGACAGCGTAGCCAAGACAGACAATGAGTACTTGCGCCCATTCCTGCAGCCCAGGGTTTTCGCCCGACCAGGGCAGGAGGTCCGAGGCGGAATGGCGCGTCGCCTTGGCAGAGGCACACTTCGAGGGTGGAATTTGATCCTGTTCCGCAGGTAGCAGTTCAGGTCAGCCTGAAACGGAACCGGATCTTCTGTTTCACGTCCGAACGCTCGGTCTGCAGCACGCCGAAACCTGCGACCGATCCAGATCCGCGTCAGGTCACCAGATTGGGTTGAAACGGTATATTTTCGGCCCTAGATTAGATCATGCCCTTTGAGTATGATCCTGACAAGAGCGCGGCCAACAAGGCCAAGCACGGCATCGACTTCGAGGAGGCTCAGCGGCTATGGGACGATCCTTGGTTGCTGGAGGCTCCCGCCCGTACAGACGACGAGCCGCGTTTCCTTGCGGTCGGCAGGATCAAGGGGCGTCATTGGGCTGCCGTGTGGACGCTTCGGGGCGAAGTGACACGCATCATCTCGGTGCGTCGTGCCCGCAAGGAGGAAATTGAGCGCTATGAAAGCTCGTGAATTCGACGAAAGGTTCGACGCCGGTGAGGATGTAAGCTCGGATGTGGACTGGACCCGGGCACGCCGCACGAACACGGAAACCCGCCGCGTCAACGTGGACTTCCCTGCCTGGGTGATCACCAGTCTGGACCGACAGGCCAGAGAACTGGGCGTTACGCGGCAGTCGCTTATCAAACTGTGGATCGCCGAACGTCTTCAGTAGAAGTGTGAGCTGAGAATCGTAGCAGGAGGCTGTTCGACCTTGGCCGCTCTGCTTTCCCACCGAAGCTCGCCGAATGGCTTGTTGCGGCGTAGGACGGGGCGGTCAAAATTCAGAAGAGTGTGAGTAAAATAAAATAACTCTTTGATGGCCACATAAATTGAAAGATTGGAGTCGCACCTGAGCTGGCGCGTCCATTTTGCGCTCAGGAGTAATGACTTGCTACCACCTCAGGTGCCCCAAACAACTTGCCCGCCTTTACAACCCGGATGCCCCCTGCCCCGTGGCGCAGCAGGAACAGCGCATCGAGGCCTGATCGGCGCGCCACTGCGGGACCTTCCGCTTCGCCCAGCACCATCAGGGCGCTGGCCCAGGCATCTGCTTCCGCACCGGTTTGCGCGACCACGGTGACGGACGCAGGCGCGGCGAGAAGCGGCGCGCCGCGGCGGGGGTCCATGGTATGCGACAGGGTCCTGCCTCCGACCCGGACCCGGTGCCGGTAATCGCCCGAGGTCGCCACCGCCGCATCCTGCAGCGCCAGCACGGAATGCGCCGCGCGGCACCCGGGATCGGGTGCCTCGAGCGCCACGACCCAGGGGCTGCCGTCCGGGCGCAGGCCAAGGGCGCGCATCTCGCCGTCGATTCCGACCAGCGCCGAGCCGAGGCCGAACTCCCGCAGCGTCTCGGCCAGCCGGTCGACGCCATAGCCCTTGGCGATGCCGTTCAGGTCGAGCGTGATCGGTGATGCCTTGCGGACCCGGCAGGCGGCGGGATCAAGCTCCAGCACCTGATGCGCGGGACGGCGCGGACCATCCAGCGCCTGTCTGATCCGGTCCGCATCGGCCGGCGCGGGGCCGAAACCCCAGGCTGCCACCGTGTCCCCCAGGCCGATGTCGAAGGCCCCGCCCGAGGCGCGGCCGACCTGCATCGCCAACCGCAGTACGGCCATCAGATGCGCAGGCACCCGCGTCCATTCCCCCACCGGCGCCGCGTTCAGCCGCATCAGGTCGCTGTCGGGCCGCCAGATGGACATCTGCGCGTCCACCTCCTCGACCGCCACTTGCAGCGCGTGTCGCACCGGCGCGGGATCGAAGCCCGCCTCCGTGAAGAACAGCGCTGACCAGCGGGTACCCATCGTGGGGCCGTTCAGGGCATGGCGGATCATGTCAGTAGACGTCTTCGACATAGCGCCCCTCGGCTTTCAGCAGTGCGGGCGTCAGCCCGGCCGGGGCAAGGATCTCGTCGAGCGCGGCGCGGACGCCCGCCGCCATGCCGCGCCCGCCGCAGACCATCACCCGCGCGCCCGCGCGGATCAGGCGGGCAACCTCGGCCGCCTCGCGCCGCAGGGCGTCCTGGACGTGATGCGGGTGCTCGCCGCGCGAGTTGGCCGTGACAAGGTGCGACAGCCGCCCTGCTCCCTGCCACGCGGCCAGTTCCTCGCGATACAGGAAGTCGCTGTCCGCATGGCGCATCCCGAAGAACAGGTGCACCGGGCGGCGGCGGGCATTGGCGCGGATGAAGCCCGCGAGCGGCCCGATCCCCGTGCCCGCGCCGACCAGGATCAGCGGCGCGCGGCCCCGGCCCGGGCGGAAGCCAGGGTTCCGGCGCAGGAAGGCCTGCACAGTCCCGCCGGGCTGAAGTTCCGCCAGCTGCCCCGAGCAGAGCCCGCCGGGCTGCTTGCGGACCACAATCTCGACGAAGCCGTCGCGCGACCCCGAGGCCAGCGAATAGAAGCGCGGCACGGGCGAGCCCTCGGGCAGGACGCCTAGCAGGTCGCCCGCCTGCCAGCGCGCGAAGCCCCGCCCCGTCAGCCGCTGCCATGCCGGGACCCGCGGCGCGGCAAGGCGCAGGATCACGGTCGGGGCCTGCACCTCGGCCCCGTAGTCGCGGCGCGAGAACAGCGTCAGCGCCTCGCTTGCGGGCACCACCGGCTGGTGGATCAGTTCCAGCTCGGTCCCCAGCGCCGCGCCAAGCGCGCGGCCCCAGCGCGCGAATTCCTGCGGGGACTGGCGGTCGATGGTCGCGAAGTCCAGAAACTGCGGCCAGCCCTTGTCCCCCGCGGCTGCCGCGACCTCCTCGGCATAGGCGCAGAAGGCGGGAAAGCTGCGGTCGCCGAAGCCCAGCACGGCCAGCGGCGCCTTTGGCGCGCGCTCCAGCCGGGACAGCCGGTCGAGGAACCCCTTGGCCGAGGCGGGGGCGCAGCCCTCGCCATAGGTGGCGGCAAGGATGATGAAGCGCGCGGCCTCCGGGTAGCGGGCCGGGTCGAATCCCGCCATCGGCGCGGCATGGACGCGCTGGCCGGCGTCGGTCAGCGCGGCGTGCAGCGTGGCGGCAAAGCCCCAGGTCGAGCCGCCCTCGCTGCCGACCAGCAGGACCGTTTCCGCCCGGCCGGGCGGGACATTGCCCCGGATGCGCGGCCGGGCGCGGCGCGCGGAGAGCCACAGGACCACGCCCGTGCCAGCCATCGCGGGCACGCCCAGCGCCATCAGCCCCAGCACCAGCCCCAGCACCGCCGCGCCCTGCCCGGTGTGCAGCATGAAGACGGTTTCAGAGACCTGCTGCCAAGCGGAGAGGTCGGCCCAGTCGAGCAACTCGCCGCTGCCCTGGTCCAGATAGCCGGTGCCTTGCGCCGTCTTGAGGGTATGGACATCCGCCGGGTCGTTCGGATCGGCCAGCGACAGGCTGCGGAAGGCGGCGACGGGCATCCGCAAGGCGCTGGCGCCCGCCAGGTCGGCGCCGGTCCGACCGCTGGTTTCCGCCGGGAAGGCCGGCGTGCGGGCGCCGTCCGGCAGCAGGTCGAAGGTCGAGGCCGTCATCCACAGGGCCGTGGCCGAGGACAGCATCAGGCCCGCGACCGCCACCCGCGCGATTTCCACATGCAGCCGCCCGGCCAGGGGACCGCGCAGCCGCGCGAACCAGCGCCGCCAGCCGCCCGTCCGCCGCGCCACCAGCGCCGCGCCCGACAGCGCCAGCACCAGCATCGCCCCTGCCCCGAGCGCCGCCGCGATCCGCCCCGCGTCGCCAAGGAACAGCGAGCGGTGCAGGTTCGTCAGCCAGCGCCGCAGCGGGTCGGGATCGGCCGATCCGGCGTCCTGCCCCGTCGCCGGGTCGATGACCGCCGCCCGCGGTGTGCCGCCGTCGAACCAGTAGGCGGTGACCTGCCCCGAGGGCGCGCGGCGGACCTGTTCCAGCCCCGGATGGCTGGCGGCGATGCGCGCGGCCAGGTCGGCCACGGACAGCCCGGCCTCGGCCTGGGGCGCCGACAGCCGCTCGGCCGCGGGATAAAGCGACAGCGCCGCCCCGGACAGCGCCAGCACGACCAGCAGCAGCGCGGCGGCGATCCCCGGCCAGCGATGGACTGCGCGGATCATGGCGCCCCCTCAGCGATAGGAGACGCTGGCGATGTAACGGCTGCCCGAGGCGCTTGCCCCGGCCGCGGTCAGCGGCAGGGCGACCTCGTTCGGGCTGTCGCGCATGTCCTCGACCGCGGCATCGACATGCAGGGTATAGCCCGCGTCGAACAGCGCATCGGCCAGGTCCAGCGTGATTTCCAGCGTGCGGCCCGCGCCGACGCTGGCCCCGGTGATGCCGTCCACCTGCCGGGTGTCGCCGCCGGTCGCACGATACCAGCCGGAGAGGGAATCGTAGTATTTCGACTTGCCCCCGGCCATCCACAGGCTGCCGGCATAGGCCCCCTGCGGATCGGTGACGTAAAGCGCCAGATAGGCCCCCTCGCCGCCATAGTCGTTCAGCGTGGTGGTCAGCGTGACGGGCCGCGCCAGCGCGATCGCGGGCAGCGTCAGGGCGGTCGAGAGGGCGAGGATGGCAGCAAGAGGCTTCATGGTCGGGCTCCTTTCGTGGGAATGGGGCGGCCTTCCCCGGCGCCGGCAGGCGGGCCATGCGCCGGGGAGAGGCGGCGGTCAGTTCGCCGGGGCGGCGGGTGCCGGGGTGGCGGCAGGCGCGGGGGTGTCGCGGGCGAACTGCTCGAGCTTCGCCTTGATGACCTGCAGCGTCGCCGGGTCGATCTTCGCCTCGATCGTGTTGCCGCCGGTGTCGGTCACGTTGACCTCGTAGCAGCCGTCGTCCATCTCCATGGACGAGATCGTCCAGCCGTAGTCATGGGCGAGCTGCGCCACCGATTCCCAGGACTGCATCTGCTCGGGCGAGACCCGGCAGTCGTCATCGGCAAGGGCGGCGCCGGCAGGCAGGGCGGCCAGCACGGCCAAGGTCGCAAGCATCCGTTTCATCGCTGGTTACTCCCGTGTTGCGGTTGTCGGATGAGGCGACTCTGGGCCGCTGCGCTGACGGGGGACTGAACCGGCGCGGAAATCTGCGTCAGCTTGCCGTCAGCAAGGAAAAGGCCCGGCCGTTGCGGGCCGGGCCTTGGGTGCGGGACCGTGAGCCTAGCGCAGGCTCATCCGGCGCAGGGTGCCGTCGCGCAGCACGAACTGGTGCCACAGCGCCATGACCGCGTGCAGCCCGGCCAGCAGCAGGATCAGGCTGCCGGCGCTTTCGTGGACCTCGGCGACGATGCCGGGCCGCCCCTGCAGCGGCGCCGCCAGGGCGGGAAGGTGGACCCCGAGGAATTGCACCCCCACCCCCATCTGCGAGGCGGCATACCAGCCGCTGAGCGGCAGCGCGATCAGGAGGGCGTAAAGCAGCGCGTGCCCCGCGCCCGCCGCGAGGGCAAGCGGGTGCCGCCCATGGTCTGGTCGCGCCCCGCCCGTCAGCCGCAGCACCAGCCGCGGCAGGACGAGGGCCAGCACCGCGAGGCCCAAGGTGAAATGCAGAAGCGGCGGTTCCGCGACGACCTCGCGGCCGCCCTCGGCCGTGGCCCATGCGCCCAGCACGGCGGCTGCGGTGATCCAGTGGATGGCGACAAGGGCCTTCGGATGGCGTGCGATCATGTCCGGCATGGCGAGGGTTCCTGCATGAGGGGAAGGGTTCGGGCGCCCGACCGCGGCGCCAGCGGGCTCATCTGACGACCACCGCGGGCGGGGCGCCCTTCAGCAGCCCGCCGGGCGGCGGCAGGTCGGCGGGCGGGGCCGTCACCGGCGCGCCCTGCCCCCGGCCGCGCGGCCGGTCGTCGTCGTCGTGATCGTCGTCATCACCGTCCTCCCGCTCGTGACGGCGGTCGCGGCGCTTCATCTCGACGACCTCCAGCGTCGCGGGGTCGAGCTTGGCCTTGAAGTCCGCCCCCTGCGCGTCGGTGCCCCGGACCTTGTAGCAGCCGTCGTCGATCCTGATCCGCCCGACCTGCCAGCCGCGATCCTGCAGCGCCTTCTGCACGGCCTCGCGGGGCTGCCACCGCTCCATCGGCACCCGGCAGTCGTCGTCATCGGCATGGGCCGCGCCCGCCGCGCCCAGGGCGGCAAGCAGGGCGCCCAGCAGCATGTGCTTTTTCATCGCATTTGCCCTTTGTCATGGTTCAGGCATCATCTGCCGTCCCTGATGGCACGCGATCCTGACGCCCAGCTTAAGCGCGCGGCACCTGGGCGTCAGGCTAGCGACAGCTTGGGCGGGCAGGTCCTGCGGCAGAGGACGGACGGGAACTTCATGCGAATCCTTCTGATCGAGGACGACACCATCCTGGGCGCGGCGGTCCGCGACCACATCGCCGCGGAGGGGCATTCGGCCGACTGGGTCGGGCGGCTCGACCGCGCGCGGGAACATCTGGACGCGGCGCCCTATGACCTGGTCCTGCTTGACCTGATGCTGCCCGACGGGCGCGGCATTGCCTTCCTGCGCGACCTGCGCCGGCGCGGCGACGTGACGCCGGTGATCATCCTGACGGCGCTCGACCAGATCTCGGACCGGATCGAGGGGCTGAACGCGGGCGCCGACGACTACCTGACCAAGCCCTTCGACCTGGCCGAGCTTTCCGCGCGGCTCGCGGCGGTCGCCCGGCGCTACTGCGGCAACCCGAACCCGCTGGTGACCCTGGGCCAGTTGGAGATCGACCTGGCCACCCGCACGGTGCTGCGCGCGGGCCGCCGGGTGGACCTGACCCAGCGGGAATGGGCGCTGTTCGAGGCGCTGGTGCAGCGGCCCGGGCAGGTGATCTCGAAGGCACAGCTGGAAGACCGGCTTTATGCCTTCGGGGCCGAGGTGGAAAGCAACACCATCGAGGTCCATGTCAGCCGCCTTCGCAAGAAGCTGGGCGCGGGCGCGGTCGAGACCCTGCGGGGCATGGGCTACCGGCTCGGGGACGGGCGGTGAGGCATCCGGCAAGCCTCCAGGGCCGGCTGTCGCTGTGGCTGACGCTGGGGGCTGCGGTGCTGTGGACGCTGGCCGCGGCCCTGACGGCCGGGCAGCTGCGCGACGAGATGAACGCGGTCTTCGACAGCGCGCTGGAGGAAGCCGGCCAGCGCCTGCTGCCGCTCGCCGTGCGCGACATCATCGGGCGGGACGAGGAGGACAGCCCCAGCCAGGGCGTGACCACGCTGCGCGCGCATGAGGAGCTTCTGACCTATGTCGTGCGGGACGCCGACGGCCGGGTGCTGCTTTATTCGCACCGGGCCGACCCGGCGGTCTTTCCGCCGGTCACCGGCATGGGCTTCACCACCACGCCCACCCACCGCATCTATTCGGACAGCGCCCTGCAGGGCACGATCACCATTTCCGTGGCCGAGCCCCTGGCCCACCGCCATGCCGCCGCGCGCAAGGCCCTGGCCGGGCTGGCGCTGCCGCTCGCGCTGATCGTGCCGGCCAGCCTTCTCGGGGTCTGGGCCGCCGTCCGCGCGGCGATGGCCCCGATCCGGCGCTTCCGCGAAGGGATCGAGGCGCGGGGCCGGGGCGATCTCTCGCCCATCCCGGCCGAGGGGCTGCCTTCCGAGTTCCGGCCGAACGCGCGGGCGGTGAACCACCTGCTCGACCGCCTGCGCCGGGCGCTCCAAGCCGAGCGCAGCTTCACCGCCAACTCGGCCCATGAACTGCGGACGCCGGTCGCGGGCGCGCTGGCGCAGGTGCAGCGGCTGGTGCTCGAGGCCCCGGACGACGCCACCCGCGCCCGCGCCCGCGAGGTCGAGACCGCCCTGCAGCGGCTGGCGCGGCTGTCGGAAAAGCTGATGCAGCTTGCCCGCGCCGAGGGCGGGCGGTTGCAGGCCGAGGCGCCGGTCGATCTCGCGGCGGTCCTGCGGATGGTCGTGGCCGACATGACCCGCGACAACGGCGGCCGGATCGACCTGGCGCTGCCCGAGGCGGGCGTGCCCTCCGCCATCGACCCCGACACCTTCGCGATCCTCGCCCGCAACCTGATCGAGAACGCGCTGCGGCATGGCGACCACGGGGGCCGCGTCGAGGTCTCGCTGTCCCCCGCGGGCCTGCTGCGCGTGGTCAACGCGGGGCCGGCGGTCCCGGCTGACCGTCTCGGGCGCCTCACCCGCCCCTTCGAGCGCGGCGCGACCGAGGCGCAGGGCAGCGGGCTGGGGCTGGCCATCGCCCAGGCGATCGCCGAGGGCACCGGCGGGCGGCTGGACCTGCTCTCTCCGGCCGAGGGGCGGGCAGACGGCTTCGAGGCCAGATTTTCGACAAGCCGCGCCGGGTTGCGCTAGGATCGGCAGAAGGAGTCCGCCATGAAACGCATCGCGTCCCTCGATCTCTCGCTCGCGCTGTCGCTTGCGGCGGTGCTGGGGCTGGCCCTGGCAGCGGCGGGGCTGTGGCTGGGGAATGGCGCCCTTGGCTTCCTCGTCGCCCCCGGCCTCGCGCTGGTTTATCTGGCCGGCGGGGTCCCGGCGGCCACCCGCGCGCTGGGGTCGCTGTGGCACGACCATGTGCTCGACATCGACCTGCTGATGGTCGTGGCGGCGCTGGCGGCGGCGGCCGTGGGCGCGCCCTTCGAGGGGGCGGTGCTGCTGACGCTCTTCAGCCTTTCCAGCACGCTGGAGAAGCGCGCGCTCGGCCGCGCCCGCCGCGCGATCGAGGCGCTGATGGCCCTGCGCCCCGAAACCGCGCTGCGGAAGGGACCGGACGGCACGGTCGCCGAGGTGCCCGCCGCCGATCTCGTCGCGGGCGACGCCGTGGTTCTGCGCCCCGGCGCCCGCGTTCCCGCGGATGGCGTGATCGTCCAGGGGCGCGGCGGCGTGGACGAGGCGCATATCACCGGCGAATCCATGCCCGTGTCCAAGGCGCCGGGCGATCCGGTCTTCGAAGGCACGGTGAACCTCGACGGCGTTCTGGACGTCACCGTGACGCGCGGGGTGGGCGACAGCACCATCGCCCGCATGATCCGGCTGGTGACCGAGGCGCAGGCCGCCAAGGCCCCGTCCGAGCGGTTCAGCACCTGGTTCGGCCAGCGCTATACCATCGCCGTGCTGGTCGGCGCGGCGCTTGCCTTTGCCGCCTTCCGCTGGCTGGGCCACGACTGGGACGGGGCGCTCTACAAGGCCGCCACGCTGCTGGTCGCGGCCAGCCCCTGCGCCATCGTCATCTCGGTCCCCGCGGCGATCCTGTCGGCCCTGTCGGCGGCCGCACGCGGGGGCGTGCTCTTCAAGGGCGGCGCCGCGCTGGAGACGCTGGCCGCGGTCGAGACCTTCGCCTTCGACAAGACCGGCACCCTGACCACCGGCCGGGCGACCGTCACGCAGGTGGTGGCGCTCGACGGCGACGAGGCCGGGTTCCTGTCTCGCCTCGCCGGGCTCGAGGCGCAGTCCGAGCATCACATCGCCGCCGCGATCCGCCGCGCGGCGAAGGCGCGAGGGCTTGCGCCCGCGCCGGTCGCAAGTACCGTCAACCGCGCCGGCAAGGGCATCGTCGGGACCGATCCCTCGGGCGAGATCTGGGCTGGCAACCCCTATCTCGCGGCCGAGATGGGGGCCGACCTCGGCCACCCGGCGCTCGCCGCGCTGGATGCGGGGGCGCAGACTCTGATCTATCTCGGACGCGGGCCGCAGCTTCTGGGCGCCGTGACCGTGGCCGACGAGGCGCGGGCCAGCGCCGCCCCGGCGCTGGCCGCGCTGCGGGAGGGCGGCGTGCGGCAAATCGTGATGATGACCGGGGACCGGCGCCCCGTCGCCCTGCGGATCGGCGCGGAACTGGGCCTG
>NZ_FNGE01000016.1 GCF_900102885.1 Paracoccus chinensis
CCATCGCTCACCGCGCTCGGGGGAAGGGTCACATGGGTCAAATCTCAGTGGAAATCAGGCGCCAACCCGGGTCAGTTCCAAGTGGAAATCAACACGCAGGAAGTTGCCTTGGACAAGGCCGCGCGTCCGAACCGGCCAAGCCCCAGTCCCACCAGCACTACCATGGCCGCCGCGCCGCCATAGATTGGCCAGCCGATTTGATGCTGTGTGACCACTGCCAAAATCGCCAGTGCCCGAAGGATGATGTCGCTGCCGAGCTAGGTCACTTGGCTGTGCGACATCTCAAGCGCGGAAAGCTGGGCCAGGCTCATCTGTTCCCAGCCAGCTGGCACATGGCCTAGCGTGCGCTGAAGCTCCAGGCTAGGCTCTACATGGCGCAGCGAGTCGCCGCCAAGGTTAGCGAAGCTGTCGTCTGGGCCTACCCGCAGAGGGCAAAGCAGTCGCGGAATGCCCGCACAAGATCGGGGCCGCGGTCCTGAAGGCGCGCCCGCAGCGCGGCATGGTCGATCTTGCCCGAGGCCAGCCGCGGCAGTTCGACAAGCCGCAGAGCCGTTACATGACGAAGGGTGAGTCCAGAGATCGAGGCCGCAAGTGCAGCGACCTCGTCGTCCGGCCGGGGACACGTGAAGGCTACGAGAAACCGCCGATCGTCGCCCACCATCGCCGCCGTAATCCCCCGCGTGGCCAGCGCCGCCTCGACCGCATCATGGCCGATGCGGTGTCCGCCGATCTTGGACATCCGCCGAAGGCGTCCTGCGATGCGGTAGATTCCCTCGCGGTCGCGCCGGGCCAGGTCGCCGGTGGCAAGCTCGGTCACCTCAGCCGGGCGGGACAGGTCCTCGCGGCCTTCCGCATACCCCATCATGACTTTGGGTCCTTCGTAGATCAGCTCGCCTTTGGCCTTGGGCTGGTCGAGGGGGTGCCCGTCCGGGCCCCTGAGTGACATCCGGCCGCCAAAAATAGCTCGGCCGATCGCGTCAGCATGCGTGTCGGCAAGATGGGGTGGCAGATAGGCGATCCGGGCCGTGGCTTCGGTCTGGCCGTACATGACGAAGAACCGGCCATCCCGCTCTTTCATGTGGCGAGCGTAAAGGCGCACCATGTGGGGCGAAAGCCGCCCGCCCGCTACCGTCGTCAGCCGCAGGTCCGGCAGGGACGCCTCGCGGAAGCCGATGCCTTCCAGAAGATCATAGGTATGCGGCACACCGGCAAGGCTGGTACAGCGCGCCTCGGCAAGCCCTTCGAGAAAGCCAAGCGTGCGCACCGAGCAGGGATGCAGCCAGGCGCTCGCCCCGACAGCGAGATGAGAGGTGAGCACGGACAGTCCATAGGAGTAGTAAAGCGGCAGAGCCAGTGCAGCCCGGTCGTCCTGAGCGAGTTCCAGATACTCGGCGATGGCTGCTGCGTTGGCTTCCAGCGCCTGGCCCGAGAGCCGCACGCCCTTGCCCTGTCCGGTACTGCCCGAGGTCTGCAGCAGGAGTGCGAGGTCGGGATGGGGGCGGACCCCTAGGGCGGCCCGAAGGCAGCAATGCTGGCTTGCGGCTTGCCCGCCTTCTGGAAGGGGCCGCATCGGCAGGTTGGCGCTCGTACGAACCCCATGCAGCGCCACAGCTACTACAAATGCAATGCCTTCCAGCGCCTCCTAGTACAGCGCGTTCCAATTGGGTAAGCCGCCAAGCCGATTACTTCACATCGAGGCTCAAGCGACCTGCAACGAAACTAGCGCCGGCGATCTTCTGGGGTGGTCCTCAGCCGTAACGGGTCAGCTGCGGCGCGGATCGCCACGAAGCAGGACATGCCGCTGCCGCGGCAGATAAGCTCCGTCCTCCAGGTCTCTCAGGAAGGCGATGACCTTTTCACGGATCTCATTGTGCAGGTACCACGAGGTGAAGGACGTCGAGCCCGAAATCCAGATCCAGAGAACCGCCGTCTCTGCGTCCGCCTCCACCAGTTCCACCAGCGGCGCGCTGGTCGAACGCGGGTCACCCTCGACGATTTCCTCGACCTTCCGGCGGACCTGGTCAACCTCGATCCGATAGTCGACCGGGATCTTCACAATGCGGCGGACTTCCTCCCCTTCCTTTGACCAGTTCTCGAAGGGCTTCGACAAAAAATCCGAATGCGGAACGATCAGGCGGGTATCGAGCCAGGTCCGCAGGACGGTATGGGCGAAGGCAATGTCCTCGACGGTCGCCCAGTGGCCGTCATAGACAACGACATCGCCTACCCGAAGGGGATCGGTGAGCGCGATCTGCAGGCCCGCCACCATGTTGCCTAGGAGCGGCCGCGCGGCAATGGTGACAAGCACCCCCAGCGCACCGGCCGATGCCAGAACCGACAGGCCGAAGCTGTCGAACACCCCGACCCGGTGGATGATGTAGCCGAGCCAGAGCAGGGCGACAAAGACCAGCGCCATCCGCCGCATCACGTAGACCGTGGTCTTGATGCGGCGGTTCCCGGGATCGTCGATCTCCAGCGGAACGACATAGCGCCGGCTCAAGCCCAGCGACACGGCTGCCACGACCTGAACAAAGAGCCAGCCCCCCGCCGCCAATCCCACGGCCTCCGAAGCGATCGCCAGGTTCGAGGCAATCGGCCCTGTCAGCAGGACCAGATCGGTCGCGCCGAAGCGGATGGCGATCGCGGCCACGAGGATCGACAGGGTAAGACCGATCTTTCGTCCCGACCGGAGCCAGGAAAGGCGCTTCGCCAAGGCGCGCAAGCCGTAATAGACCGTTACGCCGGAAAGGATACCCGCCACCAGCAGAAGGGCTGCCGCCAGCAGTTCCCAGGACGAGTCCTTTCCTAGGTTGTCCAGGCGCTCTTCCAGCGGGATCCACCGTCCCAGCAGGCCCGGCCGGATCTCGGCAAAGATCTCGGGCGTGCGCTCGACGGTGAGTGGCGAGAACAGCCACACGGGCTCATCCTCGCCTGCCTGGAATCGCTGAAGGCTGATCGGCACGGGCCGTCCGTCCAGCCTGACCTCGCCCAGTTCGATTGACCGGCGGCTGTAGGGACTGCCCGATTGAGCCAGGTCCGGCAGGACGCGCGCGTCCGGCTGGTCCGGCAGCTCCGACCAGTCGATCAGATTATGGCGGCGCAGGACAAAGGCGAGCATCAGGGCAAGCCGGGGTGCCTGTTCTGCCTGCTCCTCAAGCGGTATCGCCGAGAGATTCAGGACATGCGCGGCACGCGCGAAATCGTCGTCCTCGATCGCCTCGAGATAGCTGTCGATCGTGGAGCGAGGGGTATCGAGGCGCAGCTGTCTCTCCACCGGCGGAAGTCCCGCGTTGATCTGGTCGACCTGGTACGCGAACGGAGCGGCCTCACTGTCGTCGTCCTGAGCGCAGGCAGCCGTGCAGACGGCCAGGCAGAATGCGAAGGAGATCAGACACGCTCGGACGAGCAGCGCCATTCCCGTGATCATGTCCGTGCTTTCTCTCAAAGCCGCCCCATTACGGAACGGATGCCATCAAGGAACGCATTACGCAGCACAGATTGTCAGCCGACAACTGCCGCACGCCTAGGTCAAGGCCTTTGCTGCCAGCCGTGGCACCCGCATCGTCTCTCCGAATCAACTGAGCAGGCCTGCGGTCCCTGCTGCTAGACCTGCAAGGACCGCAGATCGCTGATCCGGGTGGTGTAGCGGGGCGAACGGTGATCGGCGCGCAGGCGCCACTCACCCCCAAAGCCTTCGCGGCCCAGCACAATCGTCTTCTTGCCGAAGCGGTCGTTTAGTGCATCAAGCGCATCCATCAGTCTGGCATCCCGAGGACGATCGGGCAGGGACAGGAGTTCCGGCCTGTCCCATCCGCCTACAAGATCATAGAGAATGACGCCCGCCTTGTTGTAGGCGCATCTATTGCCCGAGGGATCGCCCTTTCAGGTCCGGCGGGCTGCGCTGACAGCTGCGTCCACCAGATCGAAGCTGTTGTTTGACATGGGCAACAGTCGTACGCTGCGCGCGGCGGAATGCCGCGCCCGCTCCGGCTTGTGCGGGTTGAGCACCGCAACCTAGTGGCGGTAGTGAGCCATGCCACAGCGATTTCGAGGGGCGAATGTATCAGCGCCGCGGGGCAGTGGATCAACGATCGCACGCACGGCCTACGATTCAGGGCGCAGTTCCTCAAGACATCCGCGCCTACAGCTGCCGAGGGCATCGAGAAATATCCCGGCCCGAGGCATAATCTGCAGCATCGGCCCTGTCACAGACAAGCGCTTCGTGCGCCACTTCGGAACGGAGGTCGACATCATCGAGACCAGCCTCAAGCAATTGCGGGACGTAGAGGGCATCAGTTCTGTCCGCGCCACTGGATCGCGAGGATAGTTCACGCTCGCTCCGACAGCCCTGGTACCAGCGGACGCGTTATCAGTCCAAGCGTGTTCCGGATCAGCGCCCATGAGACAGACCGGGTCATTTCATGAGAGGAGGATGGCTGGTTCATTGTAGCCGCCAAGGAGCGAAGATGAAGCCGACATCCCGGCCAACCAAGAAGGCCCCCGCCAAGGCCGTACTGAAGGACATCCGGTGAGCGAGCCAGGCATTCGAAGAAACTCGCGCGTGGCTGTGGTTCATCAGCCCTAGATACAGAGGCTTGGCAAGATGCCCCATGATTGGCTTGTGGATGAACAAGGGCTGCTTCTGTCGTGAGGCCAGGGAGAGCGGTTCCGGTGGAGAAGGCTGGATGTCAGGCCCGTGCCCCTCGCCGTACTTCCATACAACCTGTTGAAGCAGATGATCTCGGGTAAGACCCAGAAAAGAAGATCGCGTCGGCTTCTGCAGGAAAGGTGAGGCGGCAGCTTCTCATCTGGCAGGCGGGTCTTGCCCGGCGGTGCCAGGCCTTCCTGCGGCAAGAATTGACTCTGGCTGCAGCGCTCGGGTTAAGGTGGCTCCGAATGCCGGGACAAACTCGGTCGCAGGGAAGGTCGGCGCGATAGTCGCGGTGGCTTCCCGGGCGGGCACACCACGAGGGGAGAGAGTACTTCATGAAGCTGACAAGCCTTTGGCTTAGCGGATTTGCCGTCATGCCGTTCGCCGCGCATGCGCAGGTCGAGATTTCATGGTGGCACGCCATGACCGGCGCGAACGCCGAGGTGGTCGAGAAGATCGCCGGCGACTTCAACGCAAGCCAGTCCGACTATGTCGTCAAGCCGGTCTTCAAGGGCACCTATCCCGAAACGCTGAATGCCGGCATCGCCGCGTTCCGTGCCGGCCAGGCGCCCGACATCATGCAGGTCTTCGATGTCGGAACGGGCGTCATGATGGGTGCGGGGGGCGCCATCGTGCCCGTGGGCAAGGTCCTGACCGACGGCGGCTTCACCTTTGACAAGAGCCAGTACCTGCCGGGGATCGTGGGCTATTACTCGACCCCCGAGGGCGAGATGCTGTCCTTCCCCTACAACTCGTCCTCGCCGATCTTGTATTACAACAAGGACATCTTCGAGAAGGCCGGGCTGGACGTGGACGCGCCGCCCCAGACCTGGGCCGAGGTCTGGGCCGCGGCCCGCAAGATCAAGGAAAGCGGGGCCGCGACCTGCGGCTATACCTCGACCTGGCTGACCTGGATCCATACCGAGAACTTCGCCGCCTGGAACAACGTGTCCTGGGCCACGAACGAGAACGGCCTTGCCGGCACCCCGGAGCTGAAGATCGACGGGCCGCTGTTCGTCAAGCATTTCCAGGAAATCGCCGACCTGGCCAAGGAGGGGGTGTTCGTCTACGGCGGCCGGACCTCGGAAGCCAAGCAGAACTTCACCTCTGGCGAATGTGGCATCCTGACCGAAAGTTCGGGCGGCCTGGGCGACGTGGTCAAGTCCGGGATCAACTACGGCATCGGCAAGCTGCCCTATGACGAGACGGCCGAAGGCGCGCCCCAGAACACCACGCCGGGCGGCGCCTCGCTTTGGGTCATGGCCGGCAAGTCGGACGAGGTCTACAAGGGCGTCGCGACGTTCTTCAACTATCTCTCGCAGACCGAGGTGCAGCAGTTCCTGCACGAACAGTCGGGCTACCTGCCGGTGACGATGGCGGCGTATGAGGCGACCAAGGCCTCGGGCTTCTATGAACAGAACCCCGGCCGCGAAACGCCGCTGCTGCAGATGTCGGGCAAGGCGCCGACCGAGAACTCGAAAGGGGTGCGCGCGCCCAACCTGCCGCAGCTGCGCGACATCCAGAACGAGGAATACGAGAAGATGCTGGCTGGCCAGCAGACTGCCGAGGAGGCGCTGAAGAACGCGGTGACGCGCGGTAACGCCGCGATCCGGGAGGCGGTGGGCGGCTGACGCCACCCCCTGAGATGCGGATGGGCCATGCGCCCATCCGCAACCCTTCCCCGTCAAGAGACCCCGGATGCGAAGAACCGTCTTTCCCCACAAGTTCCTGCCGTGGCTGCTGCTTGCGCCACAGCTGCTGGTCACCCTGATCTTCTTCTATTGGCCGGCAGGCCAGGCGTTCCGCCAGTCGATGCTCAAGGAGGACCCGTTCGGACTGAGTTCCACCTTCGTGGGGCTGGCGAACTTCCGCCGCGTGCTGAGCGATCCGGGCTATCTGAACGCCTTGCAGGTGACGGTGGTGTTTTCGCTGCTGGTCGCCTTCATTCCCATGGCCATCGCCCTGTTCCTTGCGGTGCAGGCCGAAAAGATCACCCGCGGCAAGGGGCTGTATCGCACGCTGATGATCTGGCCCTATGCGGTGGCCACGGCCATCGCGGGGATGCTGTGGCTGTTCATGTTCAACCCGAGCTTCGGCACCCTGGCCTGGCCGCTGAAGCAGTTGGGCATCAACTGGAACCCGCTGCTGAACCCGAACCATGCGATGATCCTGGTCGTCGCCGCGGCGACATGGAAGCAGATCAGCTACAACTTCCTGTTCTTTGTCGCGGGGTTGCAGGCGATTCCGCATTCGCTGCTGGAAGCCGCGGCCATCGACGGCGCAAGCCGCCGTCACGCCTTCTGGACCATCGTGTTCCCGCTGCTGGCGCCGACCACGTTCTTCCTGCTGGTGGTCAACACGGTCTATGCGCTGTTCGACACCTTCGGCATCATCCATGCGGTGACGGGGGGCGGTCCGGGCAAGGCGACCGAGACGCTGGTCTACAAGGTCTATAACGACGGCTTCGTGAACCTGAACATGGGCGACTCTGCCGCACAGTCGGTGATCCTGATGCTGATCGTGATCGCGCTGACCGCCGTCCAGTTCCGCTATATCGAACGGCGGGTGCATTATGGCTGAAAGCCCTTTCGCCTCGCGCGGGGCGTCGCGGATCTGGGCGCATTTCTGGATGGTCCTCGGGGTCATCCTGGTGGTTTTCCCGGTCTATTACGTCTTCATCGCCTCGACCCACTCGACGCAGACGATCCTGCGCCCGCCGCTGCCACTTCTGCCGGGGCCCGAGGGCCTAGCGAACTACGGCGACGCGCTTTCGGGCGGAATCGGGCAGATCGGCGGGGTCAGCCTGTGGCGGCTGCTCGGCAACACGACGCTGATCGCGGTCGGCATCGCGGTGGGCAAGATCGTGATCAGCATGGCCTCGGCCTATGCGATCGTGTTCTTCCGCTTTCCGCTGCGCATGGTCTGCTTCTGGCTGATCTTCATCACGCTGATGCTGCCGGTCGAGGTGCGCATTCAGCCGACCTACAAGGTCATGGTGGATCTCGGGCTGATCGACACCTACCCGGGACTGATCCTGCCGCTGATCGCCTCGGCCACGGCGACTCTGCTGTTCCGGCAGTTCTTCATGACCATCCCCGACGAGCTGCTGGAGGCGGCGCGGGTGGACGGGGCAGGGCCCTGGCGCTTTTTCCGCGACATCCTGTGGCCGCTGTCGCTGACCAACGTGGCGGCGATCTTCGTGATCCAGTTCATCTACGGCTGGACGCAGTATCTGTGGCCACTGCTGGTCACCAACTCGAACGAAATGAACACCATCGTCATCGCGCTGAAGAAGATGATCTCCTTCGCCGATGCCGAGACCCCCTGGAACCTTGTCATGGTCACCTCGGTCCTTGCGATCCTGCCGCCGATCCTGGTCGTCGTGCTGATGCAGCGCTGGTTCGTGAAGGGCCTTGTCGAGACGGAGAAGTGAATGGCCCGCATCCTGCTGAACGACCTGCGCAAGACCTATGACGGGCAGGAGGTCATCCACGGCATCACGATGGACATCGCCGACGGCGAGTTCGTGGTGATCGTCGGCCCGTCCGGTTGCGGCAAGTCCACGCTTCTGCGGATGGTGGCAGGGCTCGAGGGCATCTCCTCGGGCACGATCGAGATCGGCGGCAAGGTCGTCAACGCCCTGGAGCCGCGCGACCGCAACATCGCCATGGTGTTCCAGAACTATGCGCTCTACCCGCACATGAGCGTACGCGAGAACATGATCTACGGCCTGAAGATCGCCAAGATGCCCAGGGCCGAGATCGAGGAGCGCCTGATGCGCGCCGCGAAGATGCTTGAGCTCGAACCCTATCTGGACCGCAAGCCGCGCGCGCTTTCGGGCGGCCAGCGCCAGCGGGTCGCCATGGGGCGGGCATTGGTGCGCGATCCGGCGGCCTTCCTGCTGGACGAGCCGCTGTCGAACCTCGACGCCAAGCTGCGGCTGCAGATGCGGCTTCAGATCAAGGAAATGCACCTGCGGACCGGGCAGACGACGCTTTACGTGACCCACGACCAGGTCGAGGCGATGACGCTGGCCGACCGCCTGATCGTGATGAACGCGGGCATTGCCGACCAGATCGGGACGCCGCTGGAGGTTTATGAGCGTCCCGCCACCGAATTCGTCGCGGGCTTCATCGGATCGCCCGCCATGAACATTCTCACCGTGACCGTCAGCGAGGGTGCGGCCATCCTTCCGGGCAACCGGCGCCTGCCCCTGCCGGGCCTGCCTGGCGCGGGAGAGTTCCGGTTGGGCATGCGGCCCGAGGACCTGCGCGTTGCCGAGTCGACCGAAGGCGCGATTCCGGTCGAACTGCGCTCGGTCGAGCGGCTGGGGGCGGATGCTTTCGGCTATGGCCTGATCGAGGGCACGGACGTTCCGATGACGGTCAGGCTGCCCGGCAACTCTGCGGCCAAGCGGGGCGACCGTCTGGGCGTCCTGCCGGAAGACGGCCGCCTGCACCTGTTTTCGGTTGCAACCGGAAAGCGGGTGTGACCGGGGCCCATGCTCTGGAAAGGCGCGGGCCGTCTTCCCCGGCGCGGCTGATTGACAGCGACGGGCTTTGAGCGCCCCCTGACCGGACCAACGCGGCGCATCGGCAACTCCTCGCGAGCGGCCGATGTCCGCCAGACGGGAGATCGGCATGGCCCCGGGCACATCCATGATCGTCGAGCTGCTGGGCGGCGTCGCCCTGCTGCTCTGGGGTGTCCGCATGGTCAGGACCGCCGTCATGCGTGGCTGGGGCGAGCGGCTCGGCAGCTTCATCGAGCAGCGGCTGTCCAGTCGCATGACAGCCTTCGGCGGAGGCGTGGCGGTCACTGCGCTTCTGGGCAGTTCCACGGCGATGGCGCTGATCGTGGCGGGGCTGGCCGGAAACGGGGCCATCGGCGGCCCCACGGGTCTGGCGGTGCTTCTGGGCGCGGATGTCGGCTCGGCCCTTGTTTCGGGGATCTTCGCCTCGGGGTCGTCTGCGGCGGCCGGTCTGGCGCCGCTGTTTCTTTTCGCGGGCTATGTCACCTTCGGCGCCTCGACCGAATTCAGGCCCCGCAACATCGGTCGCCTGCTGATGGGCCTGGGCTTCATGCTGCTGGCCCTGAAGGGCATCGTCGGCGCCACCGCGCCCCTGCGCGAGGCCGCATTGTTCCACGAGGTGCTGGGCTCGGTCACCGGAGAGCCGGTGCTGGGCTTTCTTCTGGGGGCCGGACTCGCCTGGGCCTGTCACTCGACACTCGCGGTCGTGCTGCTCGTCGCCTCCCTGCTTCTGAACGGCAGCCTCGAGATCGCGGGCGCGCTGCCGGTCGTCTTGGGTGTCAACTTCGGCGGCGGCCTTCCGGCAGTGGCCGCCACGCTGGATCAGCCGGCAGTGGCGCGGCGCCTGCCGCTTTCGAACCTCGCCTGCCGCGGCACGCTGGCGCTTGTCCTGCTGGGCCTGACGCCCTTGCTGGTCCGTGCGGCCGATCAGTTGCCGCTGGCCCCCGTCCATGTGGCGGCGGTCCTGCATGTGGCCTTCAACATCTTCTGCGCGGTGGTCTTCCTGCCTTTGTCGGGACGGGTGGGCGCGCTGGTCTCGCAGGTCCTGCCGGACCCGCCGCACCGTGTCGATCAACTGTCAGTGCCCCGATACCTCGATACGGCGGCGCTTTCGTCTCCGCCCGCCGCCCTGTCGAATGCGGCGGTGGAGACGGTGCGGATGAGCGAGCTGCTGGAGCGGATGTTCGCCACGGCCTTCGACGCGCTGGACACGCACCGCCTTGAAGGGCTCAAGGAGATCGAGGCCACGGACGACCGCATCGGGCATTACCTGAGATCGGTCCATGGCTATCTGGCGCAGCTGTCCCGCGCCAGGCTCAGTCCCGACGAGGGGCGCAGGTCGCTGGAGATCATGCTGTTTGCCAGCCATCTCGAACATGCGGGCGATGTCATCAAGCACAGCCTGGCGGACCGGATCAGGGCCAAGGTCCGGCTGGATGTCGAGTTCACGCCGGCCCCGCGCGAGGCGATCGCGCAGCTTCACGCCGTGACAGCCGAATCCCTGCGGCTGATCCCGGCCGCCGTGGCCTCGAATGACGTGGGCGCGGCCGCTCGCCTGGCGCGGCAGAAGGACCTGTTCCGCCGGATCGAGGACAAGATCGTCAGCGACCACCTCGGAAATACGGCCGAAGCCTTGGGGACCTCGCTGCGGAAAAGCGCGCTGTTCATCGACATCGTGCGCGACCTGCACCGCATCAATTCGCACATTGCCTCGGCAAGCTATCCCTCGATCCAGGCGGCCGGCCTGCTTTACGACAGCCGGATCAGAAAGCTGTAGCCGGGCGCCGCCTTTCTTGCGGCACCTGCAGCGGGTGAGATGGATGCCGCCGGCCGGCCGCGCGGCTTCGGCCCGGAACTGACCTGCGCGTTTCGTTGTCCTCCCTCGGGCTTGAAAGCCCGGGTCGCAGGGGGCAGGCCAGTTTTCCCGAAGAACAGGGGACGGACGTAACCCGAAAGCAGGCCCCCAGCCCCATTGCCGCGCATCGCGAAATCTTGCGCGAGTACGGAACGCCCGTTTCCTTTGGGTTTGGGCAGGTCGGGCTAGAAGGCCGCCGGAATGGCGCAAGCAAGGCAGGAACATCATGGCGCGCAGACGCTGGCTCGGCATCATTGTCATTCTCGGAGTTGTCCTCGGCTCTTGGGCCTGGTGGACCTCGCGCTCGAGTGCCGCGGTCGCCGAGGCGCCTGCAACCGCTGCGGTCACGCGGCAGGACGTGCGGCAGACGGTGCTGGCCTCGGGCGTGATCGAGGCGTCGCGGCTGGTGTCCGTGGGGGCGCTGGTCAGCGGACAGGTGCGCTCGCTTCCCGTCGAACTTGGGCAGCGGCTGAAGGCGGGCGACCTCGTGGCCCAGATCGACCCCGAGGACCAGCAGAACGACCTGCTGCGGGCCGAGGCGGCGCTGTCGCAGATCGAGGCGCAGATCGCCGCGCAGGAGGCCTCGAACGTCGAGGCGCGGCTGGCGCTCGACCGCAAGCGCGAACTGGCGAAACGCGGGCTGCTGACGACCCAGGACCTGGAGGCTGCCGAGGCGCAACTGGCCGTGGCCGAGGCCAATGTGAAGGCCAGCGAGGCGTCCCGCGCGCAGGCCGGGATCGCCGTCGAGGCTGCGCGCGTGGCCCTGGAACGCACCCGCATTGTCGCCCCCGTGGATGGCACGGTGGTCGCCATCGTCGTGCGCGAGGGGCAGTCGATCAACGCCAACCAGTCCAGCCCCACGTTGATCAAGATCGCCGATCTCGACACCATGGTCATCAAGGCGGAAGTCTCCGAGGCCGACATCATCCATGTCCGCCCCGGCCAGAAGGCCAGCTTCGCCTTGGCGGGCGACCCCGGCCGCACCTACCAGGCGACGCTTCGGGCGCTGGAACCCGCTCCCGCCGTCATTGCCGACGCCGACGAGATCGACACCAGCACCGCCATCTACTATCGCGCCGCGCTGGACGTGCCGAATCCCGACGGCACCCTGCGGATCGGCATGACCGCCGAGGTCACGCTGGTGCTGGCCGAGGCCGAGGACGTTCTGGCCGTTCCCGGCAGTGCTGTCCGCAGCACCCCCGAGGGGCGCGCCACGGTGCAGGTCCATTATCCCGCGACGGGCGAGACGCAGCGCCGCGAGGTCGAGACCGGCATCGCCTCGGCCACCCTGACCGAAGTCCGCGCAGGGCTGAAGGAGGGCGAGCTTGTCGTCACCGGCCGCGCCCGTCCCGCAGGCGGCGGAGAGCCCGCGCAGGCTGGCCGTTCCGGTGGGCGCATGGGCGGCGCGCCGAGGCTTTTCTGACCATGAACCCCCTGATCCAGCTCAAGGGCATCCGCCGCGACTTTCCGTCGGGCGACGAGACCCTGACCGTCCTGCACGGGATCGACCTGACCATCGAGGCGGGGGAGATGGTGGCGATCATCGGCACCTCGGGTTCAGGCAAGTCCACGCTGATGAACATCCTCGGCTGTCTCGACCGCCCCAGCGCCGGAACCTATCTTTACAGCGGGCAGGATGTCGGTGCGCTGTCCGAGGAAGGTCGCGCCCGGCTGCGGCGGCGGCATTTCGGCTTCATCTTCCAGCGCTACCAGCTTCTGCCCGACCTCGACGCGCTGGCGAATGTCGAGGTCCCCGCGATCTATGCCGGCCACCCTGCAGCCCAGCGCCGCAGCCGCGCCGCGATGCTGCTGGAACGCCTTGGCCTCGGCCAGCGCATGGACCACCCGCCCCGCGCGCTGTCAGGGGGCCAGCAGCAGCGGGTGTCCGTTGCCCGCGCGCTGATGAACGGGGGCGAGGTGATCCTGGCCGACGAGCCGACCGGCGCGCTGGACAGCCGCTCGGGCGCCGAACTGCTGGAATTGCTGCAGGAGCTGAATGCCGAAGGGCACACGGTCGTCATCGTCACCCATGACCGCGAGGTCGCCGCCCGCGCTGGCCGGGTAATCGAGATGCGCGACGGCCGCATCATCTCGGACAGCTGCAACCGTGCGACCGTGTCGGCCCCGCAGCGCACTCCCGCAACGGGAGAGGGAGCCGGGTTCGCGGCGCGCGTGGGCCGGCTGGCCGAAGCCTTCACCATGGCGGTCCGGGCGCTCAACGCGCATCGGCTGCGCAGCTTCCTGACCATGCTGGGGATCATCATCGGCATCGCCTCGGTGGTGTCGGTCGTGGCCCTGGGGACCGGCAGCAAGGAAAGGGTGCTGGAAAACATCTCTTCGCTCGGCACCAACACGATCACGGTCCGGCCGGGGTCCGGCTTCGGCGACCGCCGCGCGCGGGCCATCGACACGCTGGTCGCCGCCGACGCCGATGCCCTGTCGGCCGAGCCCTGGGCCGCCTCGGCATCGCCCGAGATCCAGACCAGCGCCAATGTCACCTGGCGCGGCACCTCGGCCAGTGTTTCGGTGCGCGGCGTCGGGGTCGAGTATTTCGACGTCGGCGGGTTCACCGTGCAGGAGGGGCAGGCCTTCGGCCGCGAGGCGCTGGCCCGCCGCAGGCAGGTCGCGGTGCTGGATACGGAAGCTGCGTCCGCCTTCTTCCCTGACCCCGCCTTGGCCATCGGACAGGTGCTGATGGTAGGCCGCGTGCCCCTGGAGGTGATCGGCGTCGCCACCCTGACCTCGGCCGGACCCGGCCCCACGACCCCGCGGATCTTCGTGCCCTACACCACAGTCGCGATGCGGATCACCGGGCAGACGGTGGTCGATTCCATCTCGGTCCGCGTTCGCGACGAGGCCGACATGGCCGAGGCCGAGGCGGGCATCGAGGCGCTGCTGACCGAGCGGCACGGGAAGAAGGACTTCTTCCTGATGAACTCGGACACGATCCGCTCCTCCATCACCTCGACCACGCAGACGCTGACAATGCTGATCTCGTCCATCGCGGTCATCAGCCTGATCGTCGGCGGCATCGGGGTCATGAACATCATGCTGGTGTCGGTGACCGAGCGGACGCGCGAGATCGGCGTCCGCATGGCTGTCGGCGCCCGCCGCTCGGACATCGTGGCGCAGTTCCTGACCGAGGCGGTGCTGGTCTGCCTGCTGGGCGGGTTGCTTGGCGTCGCGCTGGCGCTTGGGGGCGGTGTCCTGCTGGGGCAGCTTCAGGCCGACCTGCGGCTGGTCTATTCGGCACCCACGATCATGCTGGCCTTTCTGTCCTCGACCCTGATCGGCATCGTCTTCGGCTTCCTGCCCGCGCGCTCCGCGGCCCACCTGGACCCGGTGGACGCGCTCAGCCGGGAATGACCGCAGCGCCGTGAGGGCTGGTCGTTCCGATCGCGGTTTCGGCGCGGACTGGTCCAAGTGTATCCGGCAGGGTGAGGTGACGCCCCCATCATGCCCGATTTTCTGGTATCCTGTGCTCCTCGACTTCTATGAAAGCCTGTGGAGGCATGGTCATGGTGAACGAGAACCTCGATCCTGGAAGTGCCGCACCTGCTGGGACCGGCCCCGTAGCCCAGGAGATTGCGACAAACGTCATCTTCATTGTGCCAGACGGCTTCGGGGATGTGGCCGCAGAGGCATACGAACTCTACAAGGGCAGCGATCCTGTCTGGAAAAGCGGCTTCCAGGCGCATGTCCGGACCGCCTCGGCCAGCAGTGCCGTCACCGACTCGGCTGCGGCGGCCACCGCCTATGCGACCGGAGTGAAGACCAGCAACGGGTCAGTCGCCGTGGACACCGAGGGCAATGCGCTCGTCTCGATCCTGAGCCTTGCCCATGACGCCAGGAAATCGACGGGCATCGTGACCACGGATGTCGTGACCGGCGCCACGCCCGCCGCCTTCGCGGCCTCGGAAGATGATCGCGACGATACCGCCGAGATCGCCCAGGATTACATCGACCGGGATGAACTGACGGTCATTCTCGGCGGCGGCCGCGAGGATTTCCGGGCGGACCCCGACAGGGACGGAATGTCGACGCTGCGCGAGGCCGAGGCGGCGGGGTTCGATTACGTCACCACGGCCGATCAGCTTGATGCGTCCGAAAGCGAGCGCGTTTTGGGGCTTTTCAACTTCTGACCCCTCGGACTGCCGGTCGGCAACCGCTCGAGCGAACCCACCCTGGCCGAGATGACCGACGCCGCGCTGGATCGGCTGGATGCCGACGAGGACGGCTTCTTCCTTGTCATAGAGGCGGCCGGCACGGACACCTGGGGACATGCCAACGACGCGGCCTCGGTCATGCGCGCGGCGGCGGAATACGAGAATGCCATGCAGGTGGCGCTTGACTACGCTGCAAGCAACCCGGGCACGCTTGTGGTCACGGTCGCCGATCACGAGACGGGCGGCATGCGCCTCGATCCGGACGGCGATCGAACGCCCGCGGCGTTCCGGCCGTATGAGGCGCCCTATGTGGAGATGTTCTATGAGGCGATGGAAGCCGTCGCCGACCTCGGCTTCAGCCTCAGCCCTCGATCCGTCATCAGGGCGGTCCGGGACACGATCTTCGATCTGACCGGGGGATTGGTCCGGCTGGAACGGGACGAGATCCTTTCGATCCTGGACGCCTCGAGCGTCGAGGAGGCGGTCCTGGAACTCGGCTCGCTTCTGAATGCCAGGGGAGGGGTCGAGTACACGACGACCGGTCACACCGGCGCCGATGTCTCGCTGCATGCCTTCGGCCCGGGAGCCGACCTTCTGGAGGGCAGCGTTGACAATACGGAGGTCGGCCAATGGCTTGCCGCCGCGATGGGCCTGTCCTTTCCGGAGGAACAAGTTGCAGACGGTGCGCTTCTCGCCAACGGGATGATCCCGGCAATGGGCGACTCCTGGGCCGACAGCCTGATGTAGGTCCAAGCCTGGTTCCAATGGGGCAGGGGCGCGGCGCTCCGAGGGAGGAGGGGACAACGTCGCCGCGACAGGGCGCTTCAGGCTGGCAATGCCGTCGGTCTGTCGGACGCGCTCTGCTCTCGGCTCACCTCAAGCGCCATGTTCAGCGGCGTCTCGCCGGTCCGGCGCACATGCCTGCCCCCCCCGCGCCCGGATCACCTCCGCTCGCCGCCGATCACCAGCCTGCGCCGTCGATTGATCAGTTCCAACGCGGCCGCAATTTCGCCCCATGACTCGGGTTGGTGCAGCGAGAGCATTCTCTGGACGACAAGCAGAGGCCGAGAAAGACATGGAAGAGGTGGCAGCGGACACCCGGCGACTGCTTGTCACCGGCGGGGCAGCGGTGATCCGCTGGGCCCTTCTTAGGAGCGCACCACGCAACTTGTGGCTGAAGCGCATGTTGAAACGCCAACTGCCGATAGTCGCGGCCTTCGCGCTGGCCAACAAGATGGCGCGCTGCATCTTGGCAATGCTGACGGGCGGCGAGCATTATCATGATCCAGCGGTCGTTCACGCCTGATTGGCGCCATTTTGGGCTGGATCGCAGAGTTGCGAGAAAGGCATGAATCGCAAAGACAATTGGTCGACATCGACGCCGCGCTTTTCATGAGCCCGCGGCTGCATGGGGGTACTCCGAACTCGTTCGGTTTGGTAGCGGCGGTTCTGCTAGTAAGTAACCGACGCCGAGGAATCCTGTTTGCTGCGCAATATCTATGATTTTCCATAGAATGCACGGACCGACGAATGATCGGCCAGCCACGTGACTTGTAATCTGCCTCAGCAGAAAGGTAGAACTCGTCGTCCAGCCCTTCTGAGCTTTCAACCAAATCCTTCTTAATGACGTTTGTGCCCGCAACTGCAGTATCAAGCGAGAGATATTTTTCACAGACAGCAGAACTGCTCGTACGATCAACAGACCATTTAAGTGCTCCGCGTGGCATCGCCTTCCGCAATTTCTTCCGGCGCATGTCAGGGCCTGCAGTCGTTTCCGCCTTGGCTGATGCTGACAATAGTATCCGCATCGTCCGTGAGCAGGCTGGCTTCTCCATTTCCTCCAAGCAGGAAGTCCTCCATTCCGAGCCGTCCAATCATGATTGCCACGGCCCGTTCCCCGCTGATTCGAGGCAAGCAGCCGTGTACGATGAGAACTGACGTGGCTGCTTGGATCATGCCTGGTGCCTGCAATCAGAAGAAAGAATTCTGATGCCTAAGTCGGAAAGAGATGGTCACGGCGTCTTTGGTTCACCTACAGCATCTCCTGCATCAGGTTCATTCTTCGGAGCCTTAGGATTTCTCTGGCGATGATCCTGAAATGCTAGGATATAATGAATCTACAGCACCATTGGACTGCCATGATCACGTTAGAAGCTGCTTGCTTGAGCCGGCCTGAAGATCCCTGTGAGACGTATGATGCCGAAACTCCACAACGACGGACCGATCGTCGAGGATGCCCACCTCTCCTATCGACGAAGTGCGAAACTACCATTTGTTTGGCTAGTCAATTCTACGAAGTTCGACCTGAGAAGGGCATTGTTGCACGGTTGAAGACCGGTGCCCTGGATGCAGTTTCAATCTCGTCGACCTGTGCCGCTGAGCACGCAAGGGGCGAACACTCTAATCAGTTAGGCTGACGACTCCTTTGATGACATGATAATCCCCAAGCCTCTTGCTGCACGATCGACTATTTTGACGCGGGGCATGTGTCTGCCGTTTGGCAGAAGCACCCATCGAACCTTGCTCCCCCATCCGCGACTTGCGATCATGGTCTGACAGCCATCGACGGGAGTTCCAGTTTGCGCGATTCAATCCGGGTTGCGCACCGACGTTGGCAGGCAGGCCAAGGCAGATCGTTACCAAGGTGAGTGACACTCCCGAGGCTGGTGCTGTCTTTCAATGCAACACGAAAGGTCCCGCGATGAGACAGGTCACGATCAAGAGCCCTGGCGGTCTGGAGAATCTGGTAGTGGGCGACACCGCCGAGCCTCCGAAGCCCGGCGCCGGGGAGGTCCGGGTCCGCCTCAGGGCAAGCTCCCTGAACTTTCATGACTATCTTGTCGCCTGCGGGACGATTCCTGCGGACGATGGCCGCATCCCGATGAGTGATGGTGCTGGAACGGTCGAGGCCGTCGGCGAAGGTGTGACCGAGTTCGCGCCGGGCGACGATGTGGTTTCATGCTTTTTTCCCACTTGGCAGGATGGCGAGAAGCGTCCCTCGGATTTCAGGCGAGTGCCAGGGGATGGCATTGACGGCTATGCGCGCGAACAAGTGACCCTTCCCGCCACCTGGTTCACCGGCGCCCCGAACGGCTGGAGCCATGAGGAAGCCGCCACGATCACGACGGCGGGAGTTACCGCGTGGCGCGCGCTGATCGTTGAGGGCAAGCTGAAGGCCGGGGACGTCGTGGCCACTCTCGGGACCGGCGGCGTCTCGATCTATGCCTTGCAGATCGCCAAGGCCATGGGCGCGCAGGTGATCGCCACATCCTCCTCGGATGAAAAGCTGGACAGGCTTCGTGCCTTGGGCGCGGATCACGTCATCAACTACCGGACGACACCCGAATGGGGAAAGGAGATGCGCCGCCTGACCGGTGGCGGCGTCGATCACGTCATCGAAGTGGGCGGGCCGGGAACGCTGGCGCAATCGGTTACGGCTGGCCGGCCAGGTGCGCTTATCTCCTTGATCGGGGTCCTGACCGGCACCAGTGGCGATGTGCCGACAGCGCAACTGATGGCGAGGCAGCAGCGGCTGCAAGGTCTGCTTGTCGGATCGCGCAGGCATCAGCAGGATTTCGTGGCCGCGTTGAATGCAACCGGCCTTCGTCCGGTGATTGACCGGAGCTTCGACCTTGCCCAACTGGCAGACGCCTTTCGTCACCAGGAGACCAACTCTCATTTCGGGAAGATCTGCGTGACGATCTAGCAGGCCGCACCGGCGCTCTGGAGCGACGCGAAGAGTCTACACTCGCCGATCACGAACCGGTAGAGGATGCATCTGCAGTGGGACGCCTAAGCCAGCACTCCCGCAGCGTAGAGAACGATGCCAAGCGCTGCCGCCCCGGCCAGCACCGTGGTCATCCCGAGCTTCAGCCGGAACACGGCGACCAAGGCAAGCGCTGACAGCGTGGCGGCGATCCAGTCGATGGAGCCAAGGACGGGTAACTCCAGGGAGAGAGGCCCTGCCTCGATACGCTGCACCTCGCGCCAGATCACATGGATCGCGAACCAGATCGCGAGGTTCAGGATCACGCCCACCACCGAGGCGGTAACGGCCGTCAGGGCTGCGGACAAATCCCGATTGGCGCGAAGCCGCTCCATGTAGGGGGCGCCGAGAAAGATGAAGGCGAAACAGGGGGCAAAGGTGACCCAGGTGGTGAGCAGGCCACCCAATGTGCCCGCCAGGAGTGCGCTGTCCCATCCCGCTTCCCGGAAGGCGCCAATGAACCCCACGAACTGCAGCACCATGATCAGGGGGCCGGGCGTTGTCTCGGCCATCCCAAGGCCGTCCAGCATCTCGCCGGGGCGGAGCCAGCCATAGGTCCCGACAGCCTCCTGGGCCACGTAGGCAAGGACGGCGTAGGCGCCGCCGAAAGTCACAACTGCCATTTTCGAGAAGAAGACGGCGATCTCGGCAAAGACGTTGCCACCGCCCAAGGCAAGCACCAGGAGCGCGACGGGTGCCAGCCAGAGCGCTATCGCCGCCACACCCGCCTTGAGCGCGCTCCGCCGTGCCGCGGCCGGCATCTCAGCCATCTCCTCGCCCAGGAGTGTCTCGGCATCGTCGACATGGGCGCCACCCACGGAGCCGTGGCCGCCCCCCGGGGCGAAGGCGCGCAGTCCGGTTCGGGCGCCCAGGAAGCCGACCAGGGCAGCGGTGAGCACGATCAAGGGGAATGGCGCATCGAAAGCGAAGATCGCCAGGAAAGACAGCACCGCGAGCACGCGCATGGCATCGTTCTTCAGCGCCCGACGACCGATGCGGACCACGGCCTGCAGCACAATGGCAAGGATGGCGGCCTTGAGGCCAAAGAACAGTGCCTCCACCAGACCCACGTCACCATAAAGGGCATAAAGCCAGCTCAAGGCCATGATCGCCACCACGCCGGGCAGCACGAACAGGGCGCCCGCGATCAGGCCACCGCGCGTTCCGTGCATCAGCCAGCCGATATAGGTGGCAAGCTGCTGCGCCTCGGGTCCCGGGAGAAGCATGCAGAAGTTCAGCGCATGCAGGAACCGCCCGTCGCCAATCCAGCGTTTCTCTTCGACCAGGATGCGGTGCATGACAGCGATCTGCCCGGCCGGGCCGCCAAAGGACAACAGCGCAATGCGTGCCCAGGTCCGGGTGGCCTCGGTCAGCGAGGGAAACTCGGGCTGCGGGGCTGGAGCAGCGGAGTCGCTGGACAGCCTTGCTTCAGAGGACGTTCCCACATCGCTCACAGCGCAACTCCCGCCTTGGCATTGGGCCAGTTGTGGGTCTCGGCCGCGGCGTCCCGCGCCCAACGACAGAAGGCATCGTAGAGGCCCATCCCGGCCTCCGATTGCTCCAGGTCGTCGGCATGCATGCGCGACAGGCCCAACGAGGCGGCGAGCAGTCCGGCTGCCTCGGGCGCCAGATCAAGGCGGGCGGTGTCGGCGCCTCGCACGATAGTGGCCAGCCGGTCCAGGGCTGGAAGGGAGAGGCCGAACTCCATCAGCATCATATCGAAGCTGCACAGTTCGCCCCGATGGCTGAAAAACGCGCCCTCGATGTCGAAGGGCGCAGCGTTGTGTCGCTCCGTCACGCCCTCGACCTCGGAAGGGGCAACGAACAGCATCACCGCACGCGGATCGACAAGGCGGCGGATCAGCCAGGGATAGGCAACACGGTCGATCCTGAGGTGGGCGCGGGTGACCCAGACCGTGCGTCCCTGCGCATTCCAGGCCGGCAAAGTCCCGGGATTGATCAAGGGTAGCTCGGCCTCCTGCCACGCCTGGAAACCGCCCTCCAGATACTCGGCAGATCGTCCCCCTGCGCGCAGCCAGGCCGCAGCCCCTTGGCTGCGGCGATGGCCGGCTTGGCAAAGCACAACAGCCGGCCCGCCCGGAAGCGAGGGCACATCGGCAAGCGCCCGGTCGTCGGCACGGATTGCGCTTGGCAGCAGCCGGGGATCGGCGGCAAGGTCCTCATCCGATCGGACGTCCAGAATGACCGATGCGCGGACTGTGCCGATCAGCCGCGCCAGCTTGTCGGGCGGTAGCGCAATGGGTGCCGGCATGGGCGTTCCTCCCCTGGAAGGCCGATCATGATCGATCCGGAACGCGAACTTCAGCTGGCGCCTCGTGGGGCGGTCGCAGGCCCCATGGGGACGAGTTAAAATCGCGAGGCTGTAGACGTCAAGCTATCACACGTCAGCCGAACATTCGTCGCGGCTGAGGAAGACAGCCGTGCAGCATGGACCGCAAGCCTTTGGGCGGCGGTGGGCGGGCCTCATGAGCCCCTTCCATCGCTCTTCCTCACTCAGGCGGCGCGCTCGACTTTGATCGTCAGATGCGAGAGGTCGTGGATATGCGAGAGCTTGGCGCGGTAGGCAGCGGGCTCCAGCGGCTCCCTGGACCGGATCGCGACGATCGCGACGTGGTGACCCGGCCCAAGCTGCCAGACATGCAGATCGGTCACCCGATCCGAGCCAGTTTCCAAGGCGGAGCGGATTTCATCAGGCAAATCCTCATCCTCTGACATGTAGTCGAGCAGGATCCGGCCCGTATCGCGGCTCAGCCCCCAAAACCAGCGGGCGATCACTGCCGCCCCTACAATACCCATCATCGGATCCAGCCAGTTCCAACCATACAGGCTGCCAAGCGTCAGGGCCGCAATCGCCAGCATGGAAGTCAGAGCATCGGCTAGGACGTGCAGGTTGGCGGCGCGCAAGTTGTTGTCGGTTGCATGCTCATGATGATGACCGTGACTGTTGGAATGATGGTCATGTCCATGGCTGTGACTATGCTCATAGCTATGAGCATGGTGGTGATGCGCGTGATCCTCGCGCAGCAGCCAGGCGCAGATCAGATTGACGATCAGGCCGATCACGGCCACGAAAATCGCTTGGCGGAAGCTGGTGGCAACCGGACTGTAGAACCGCATCAGGCTTTCCCAGCCGATCAGCAGCGCGATCAGCGCCAGGACCACCGCACTCGCGAAGCTCGCCAGGTCCCCCACCTTGCCCGTGCCGAAGCTGAACCGTTCGTTGCGGGCGTTGCGACGGGCATAGCGTAGGCGAGTGCAGCAATCAGCATGGCCCCCGCATGGGTCGACATGTGCCAGCCGTCCGCAACCAGCGCCATCGAGCCGAAGATGCTTCCGGCGGTGATCTCGACCACCATCATCGTGGCGGTGATGGCTATGACCAGCCAGGTCCGGCGTTCGTTACGCTCGTGATTGTCGCCGAGATAGACATGCTCGTGCGGGCTGGTCAGCCGCGATGCGGATGTTCATTTGAGATAAGTCCTGATGATGTCCATCAACTCGCCTGCGGCCTGTCCGTGCGCGGCGTCCTCGTCCCGGGCCGGATTGGAAACGTGCTCGCGGATGTGGTCCTCGATCAGCTCCGCGGTCAGGCCGCCGACCGCGCCGCGGATGGAGGCGACCAGGTTCAGGACCTCGCCACAGGGTGCGTCAGCCTCTAGGGACCGCTCGACAGCCTCAATCTGCCCTTTCAGGCGGCGGACACGAGCGAGGAGCTTGGCTTTATGCTTCCTCCATTCCAAGGTGATCCGGGCTCAACATGGGCCGTTCTGGCACCGAAGGCGGTGATCCAGCTGCGCACTGCAGTGGGCACGGACTCAGGGCTGTTGCCGGACCGCATGGGTCCGGGCACGCCACGTGAGGCATGAACCAATCCGACAGCACATCGATGGCATCCGTCTATCAAGAATTGCGATCGATCCGGATCGTCAGGCATTCCCGGGTGAGGTCGTCGATCAGGTTGAGCATGCGAAACTTCCTGCCGTCACGGGCTTGGGCCTCGACGAGCTCACAACAGTAGACGTAATTCAGCCGCTTTGGCTGCAGACAGATGCACGACCCGTCGTTGAGCCAGAGCCTCGCTTTCTTGGGGTGCCTTTGCAGCACCTTCAGCTTCGTCGGGGAGGCGCCCCACCGGGGCCTTTCCTGATCCTCCTCACTCCCGCCGACACATCCGCCGGACGTGATCGATGCCACGACGTCGGCGGGCAGGGCTCAATAGTTTCTCGAGGCAGCTTCCCTCAAGATCCTTCTCCGCGTCGGCCACCGAATGGCCCTGCGACATCAGCACGTCCACTTGCTTGAGCTTGACAACGATCTCCTCGGGCTTGTGCTTCTTCTGGCGCATCCTTCCGTCCTCCATCCGGCTCGACAGCCGGCTTCAGGGAGGACCACTTTTCAAGGGCGGCAGAATACCCCAAAGGTAGCGCCAGGACCGTCATGCACTAAGACCGAAAACGTACCACCTTGGGGGGCAGACAAGATCAGAATACGCGAGTTCGGGATCATTCCGGGGATAATGCCGACGGGTCGGGGCAACGCCATCACCGATGTGCCGGGGCTGCGCGTCGGCCACGTGACGATCTCGGTAGGTGCCGTGAATACGGGTGTCACGGCCATCCTCCCGCAGCCCGGGAACCTTTTCCAGGCCAAGCTGACCGCCGCCGTGGACGTGATCAATGGCTTCGGCAAAAGCGCGGGCCTGGTGCAGGTGGCCGAACTGGGCAGCCTCGAGACGCCCATCCTGCTGACCAACACCTTCGGCGTCGGCACCTGCTGCAACGCGCTTATCCGGCATGCCGTCGGCCAGAACCCCGGGATCGGGCGCACGACCTCGACGGTTAACCCGGTCGTCTGCGAATGCAACGACGGCGTGCTTTCCGACATCCAGGCGATGGCGGTGACAGAAGCCGACGCACTGCGCGCCATCGAACTTGCGGGCGAGGAAGTGGCCGAAGGTTCGGTCGGGGCGGGCACCGGCATGACCGCCTTCGGCTTCAAGGGCGGGATCGGCACGGCCTCGCGCAGGATCGTTCTGCAGGATCGCGAGCATGTCTTGGGCGCACTGGTCCTGGCGAACTTCGGCAAGGCCGGGGACCTGATCCTGCCCGACGGGCGCAGGCCCGATCCGAGAGTGGCGCCGGACGCGGAGAAGGGCTTGATCATCGTGGTCCTGGCGACCGACCTTCCCGTGGACCAGAGGCAGCTGGCGCGCATCTGCCGGCGGGCCGGGGCCGGGATTGCGCGGACGGGGGCGTTCTATGGCCACGGCAGTGGCGACATCGTCCTCGGCTTCACCACCCGCAACCGCATCGCGCATCAGCCATCCAGCGAGGTCTCGTTCCTCGAGCGCATGTCCGACGACCGCATCGACGACGCCTTCCGAGCGGCCTGCGAGACGACCGAGGAGGCCATCCTGAACGCGATGTGTGCTGCGACGGCGGTTACTGGACGCGATGGAGCAGCGCGTCCCCTGCTGTCCGACTGGCTTCGGAAACACGGGTAAGGAAGACCCTGCGCGTCACGGGTAGAGGGTTGGCCTGAAGGCACAGGCTCCGCCGGGCGTAGCCGGTGAAGCAGCGCTGCCTGACCAGGCCGCCAGTCCTTATGGCGCTCCTCACTCACACACTGTCTCGGCAGGGTGGATACCAGGAACTCTCGCCAGCACGCCCCGGCAGCCGGGGCTCTGGCCGGTAAAATTATCATGCGGTGGCCAGCAGGTTGCTTGCTTGGCCACTGATGTCGGCGATCAGACAGGGCGCACCCGCGCCCGGTGGTCCTCTCCGATGCTCACGAGGGCACTGGGCTCGGGCGGCTGGCTGATGTCGGGGCGGCGGTCCACGGGGGGCCAGAAGATGCTGCCTGACGGCGGCTCGGGGGCGGGGGGCAGGATCTCGCTTGCGCCGCCGGTCAGGCGGGCGGGATTCGGGATCGTCTCGATCAGCCGCCGGGTATAGGGATGGGCGGGCGCGGTGAAGACCTCGCGCCAGCCGCCTTCCTCGACAATCTGGCCTGCGAACATCACCGCCACGCGGTCCGAGACATGCTCGACCACGCCCAGGTCGTGCGAGATCATCAGGTAGCTGAGGCCGAGGTTCTGCTGCAGGTCCATCAGCAGGTTGATGATTTGCGCGCGGATCGAGACATCCAGCGCGCTGACCGGCTCGTCCAGGACGATCAGGCGGGGGCCCAAGATCAGGGCGCGGGCGATGCCGATGCGCTGGCGCTGGCCGCCCGAGAATTCGTGCGGATACCGGGCGGCGTGCTCGGGCAGCAGGCCGACCTGCCGCAAGGCAGTGGCCACGCGCTCGGCCCGTTCTGCGCGGCTGCGCACGCCATGCAGCATCAGGGGCTGGGACAGGGCGCGGCCCACCGTCTCGCGTGGGTTCAGGGTCGAGAAGGGGTCCTGGAAGACGATCTGCGCCAGCCGCGCCCGCGCCCGCCGGTCGGGCGCGCCGGGGCCATAGACCGGGCGCCCCTCGACCGTGATGGCGCCGGAACTGGGCGGCTGCAAGCCCATGATCGCCAGCGCAGTGGTGGACTTGCCGCAGCCGCTTTCCCCGACAAGGCTGAGGCACTGGCCCGGCTGGACCGAAAGGTCAACGCCGCTGACCGCGTGGAGGGTCCGCTTGCGCCCCAGCAGACCGCCCGAAACGGGAAAGCGCACGTGCAGGTCCTCGACTTTCAGGATCGGTGCGCCGGCGGGATCGGGTGCGGCGCTCATGCGGGTTCTCCCCTGGGGATCAGGTGCGTCGCGGCGAAGTCGGGGGCATTGCGGTCGATGGTCATGTCGAGATCGGCCAGCCGGTGGCGGCCTTCCGTGGCGCGGCTGCCGAGGCGGGGCAGGGCAGCGAGGAGGCCGCGCGTGTAAGGGTGGCGCGGGTCGGTGAACAGGGCCCTGGCGTCGCGCAGTTCCAGCAGGCGGCCGTTCGCCATGACGCCGACCCGCTGGCACATCTGGGCGATCACGCCAAGGTCGTGGCTGATCAGCAGCACGGCCGTGCCCTCTCGCTCGCACAACTCGCGGATCAGGCGCAGCACCTCGGCCTGGACAGTGACGTCCAGTGCGGTCGTCGGCTCGTCAGCGATCAGCAGGTCCGGGCGGCAGGCCATCGCCATGGCGATCATCACCCGCTGCCGCAACCCGCCCGACAGCTGGTGCGGGTAGGCGCGGGCGCGGTCCTCGGGGTTCGGGACCTGCACGGCGGCCAGCGCCTCGACCGCCCTGGGGCGCGCCTCGGACCAGGAGAGCCCGCGGTGCAGCACGAACATCTCGGCGATCTGGCGGCCGATGCGGGCCAGCGGGTTCAGGGCCGTCATCGGCTCCTGGAAGATCATCGAGATGCGGTTGCCGCGCAGCTTGCGCATGGACCGGCGCGGCATCGCCAGTAGGTCCTGCCCGCCGTAAAGCGCCTGTCCCCGCAAGGTCGTCAGCGGGCGGCGGTTCAGGCCCATCAGCGCCAGCGCCGAGGCCGACTTGCCGCTGCCCGATTCACCCACCAGCCCGAAGACCTCGCCCGGCATGATGTCGAAGCTGAGGTCGCGGACGATCTCCAGCGGGGGACCGGCCCGGTTCGGGATGCCGATGGTCAGGCCGCGGATGTCCAGCAGGGGTCCGCTCATGCGCGCACCTGCATGCGCGGGTCCAGCCAGTCGCGCACCCCGTCCCCCAGCAGGTTGAAGCCGAGGACCGTGATGAAGACGGCAAGGCCGGGGAAGATCGTGGCCCAGGGGACGCTGCGGATCGCCTCGCGCGCGTCGGTCAGCATGTTGCCCCAGGACGGCGCCGGGGGGCGGATGCCCAGGCCCAGGAAGGACAGCGCCGCTTCGGCCAGCACCGCCTCGCCGATGCCGAGTGTCGCCATGACGAGGACCGGCCCGACGATGTTCGGCAGCAGCTGGGTCAGCATGATGCGGATGTCGCCGTAACCCAGCGTGCGCGCCGCCTGAACGTAGCCCTGCGACTTCAGCGACATGACGGCGCTGCGGGTGATGCGGCAGCTCCAGCTCCAGTTGGTGAGGCCGAGGGCGATCAGCAGGCTCATCACGCCGGGCCCGAGCACCGCCATGATGGCCAGCGCGAAGACCAGCGAGGGGATGGCCAGCATCAGGTTCGTCAGCCCGTTGACCACGTCGTCCCACCAGCCGCCCCAGTAGCCCGCCGACAGGCCCAGGGCGATGCCGATGGTCGAGTTGATGGCCTGCGCCACGATGCCGATCGTCAGCGAGACCCGGGCGCCATGAAGAACGCGGGAGAAGACGTCCCGCCCCTGGCTGTCGGTGCCGAACCAGTGGTCCCACGAGGGCGGCATTTCCGAGTTCATCAGGTCGGCGTCGAGGATCGGGTCGTGCGAGGTCAGCAGGGGCGCGAAGACCGCCCCAAGGATCACCAGCGACACCAGCGCCAGCCCCAGCGTCAGGTTCAGGCGGAAGGGAATGTGCATGACGCGCGTCCTCACCGAAGGCTGATGCGCGGGTCGATCGCGGCATAGACCAGGTCGACCAGCACGTTGATGACGAGGAACCACAGCACGATCACCAGGATCGTGCCCTGCACCACGGGGATGTCGCGGATCGCCACGCTGTCCACCATCAGCGAGCCGAGGCCCGGCCAGGAGAAGAGCTTCTCGATCACCAGTGCCTGCCCCAGCAGCGAGCCGATCTGCAGGCCCAGCGTGGTCACGATCAGGACCATGGCGTTGCGCACGACATGCCAGCGGACCATCTGGGCGGGGCTGTCGCCCTTGGCCATGGCGGTGCGGATGTGGTCCGAGGACATGACCTCCAGCACGCCCGCCCGTGTCGTCCGCGCCAGAAGGGCCATCGGCGCAAAGCCCAGGGCGATCGCGGGCAGGATCAGGTTGCGCAGCCGCCCCTCGCCATAACCGAAGCTGGGCAGCCAGCCGAGTTGCAGCGCAAAGACATACATCAGCAGCAGGCCCAGCCAGAACTGCGGCATCGAAAGCCCGGACACCGCGCCGATCATCGTGACGCTGTCCAGCAGGCTGCCGGGGCGCATGGCGGCCAGGAAGCCAAGGGGGATGCCGACTGTGACGGCCAGCGTCATCGCCGCCAGCGCCAGCTGAAGCGAGGGCCAGATGCGCGCTGCGATGAGATCGATCACCGGCTCGCGCGTGCGGAACGAGGTGCCCAGGTCGAACTGCACCAGCCGCACCAGATAGTCCCAGAACCGCACCGGCAGCGGCTTGTCCAGGCCGAACTGGGCATTGATCTGGGCGACCAGCTCGGGCGACAGCGCCCGTCGGCCGCCACCCGTCATGGTACCGGCAAAGCTGCCGGGCAGGACGCTGAAGATCAGGAAGATCAGCGCGGCCACCGCCAGCAATGTCGGGATCATCTGCAGCAGCCGCCGCAGGACGTAACGGCCCATTCTTCCGTCCCTCGTCGTTGTTGAAGGAAAGGTCCCGCGGCGACGGCACGCCGCGGGACCCCCGGCCTTACTGCGGCTTGCGGTCGGCGGGCGCGCTGTCGTCGATCCAGATCTTGTCGTAGTCCTGAATCGCCAGTTCCTGCGGGTTGCCCTTCAGCCCGTGCACCCAAGGCTGATAGGCCATCACCGCCTTGTTGTAGTTGAAGAACCAGTAGGGCGCTTCCTCGCGGATGATGCCGTCGGCCTGGCGGATCAGGTCGTTGCGCTTGGCCTCGTCGCGTTCCTGCTGGGCGGCCTCGTAGAGCCTGTCCACCTCGGGGTTGCTGAACTTGGTGTAGTTGCAGGCCGACTGCGCGGTCTTGCTGTAGAAGCACCGCAGGATGTTCAGCGGGTCAGGGCCGCTCGACAGCGACCAGATGAACGAGGTGAAGTCACCGCCCGTGATGCGGTCTTCCAGCACGGCATTCTCGACCGGCTCGACGCTGGCGCGGATGTTGGCCTTGGACAGCATCGGGATGATCGCCTCGACGATCGGGGCGCCCCAGCTTTCGTTCTGGTTGGCGATCACCGGCAGGTCGATGCCGTCGGGGTGGCCCGCCTCCGCCAGCAGGGCCTTGGCCTTCTCGGGATCATAGGCATAGCCCTGCGCGTTCGGGTCGAAGGCGGGCGAGGTCGTGGGCATGAAGCCCACCGCCGGGAAGGCCTTGCCCTTGACCAGCTTGTCGATGATCAGCTGCTTGTCGATGCCGTAGTTGACCGCCTGGCGGACGCGCTTGTCGTCGAAGGGCGGCTTCGTGGTGTCGAAGCCGACGACGCGGGTGAACAGCTCGGCGACCTCCAGCAGGCCCTTCGACAGATCGGGATCGGCCTGGTATTCCTGGTACTGCTGGCTGCCCAGGACCGAGACGTCGATCTCGCGGTTGCGGAAGGCCACGTCGCGGGCCGCCGCCTCGCCCATGATCATGATGTTGAGGCGGTCCAGGTAGGGCTGGTCATCCTGGCCGAAAAAGCCCTCGAACCGCTCGAAGCTGACGCGCGAACCGGGAACATGCTCGACGAAGCGGAAGGGCCCGAGGCCGACCGGCTGGGTCGCCTGCGTGCTGCCGTCCACGTTCGACGGATAGATCGGGACGTAGTTCTGCATCAGGTCGAAGCCGGGGTCCTGGCTTGCCGTGAAGGTGATCTCCAGCGTGTGGTCGTCGATCTTCCTCAGGCCCGACATCTCGGTCGCGCTGCCGCCCTGGACCTCGTCGAAGCCCTTGATGCGCGAGATGAAGTTCGCACTGGGCGAGGCGGTCGCCGGGGTGGCTATGCGGTTGTAGCTGAAGATGACGTCGTCAGCCGTGAAGGGCTTGTCGTTGTGGAAGACCGCGTCGCTGCGCAGCTTGTAGGTGTAGGTCAGCCCGTCGTCGCTGACGCTCACCTCGGTGAACAGGTCGGGCTCGGGCTTGCCGGTCTCGGGGTTCCACTTGTACAGGCTGCGATGCATCGCATGGGCCACGATCTCGGTCTGGACTTCGGCCGAGGCCGTGATGTCCAGCGTGCCCACGCTGCTGCCATAGGGCGCCGTGAAGTTCAGCGTCCCGCCCCGTTGCACCTCTTGCGCCCAGGTCGCGGGTGCGCACAGCGCGGTGCCCGCCAGCAGCAGGGCACCGATGGTGGCTCTGATCGTCATCGTCATTACTCCCCAGTTTATTGTTGTTTGTGTCGTCAGGCGGCGTTGCGGTCGAAAACCACGCGGCCGCCCAGCACCGTCAGTTCGCAGACGGTGTCGTTCAGGATCTGCTCGGGCATGGCGGTCAGAAGATCGCGCGAGAAGACGGCGATGTCGGCCGCCATGCCCGGCTGCAGCCGGCCCTTGAAACCGTCCTCATGCGCCAGCCAAGCGCCGTTCTCGGTATAGACGGTCAGGGCGGTCTCGTTGTCCACGATCTCACGCGCGTCCATGACCGTGCCCTTCCAGGTCCGGCGGGTCAGCATCTGGTGCAGGTTCGGGCGCGGATCGGTGCGGCAGACGGGCGAGTCGCTGCCCGTCCCCGGCCGGAAGCCCATGTCGAGCCAGGTCTTCAGAGGAGAGCAGCTTCGCGTCACCTCCTCGTCCATGACGGCAAGATAGCTGTCGCCGAAATCATGGACGAAGACCTGCTGGGGCGAGGGCGCGATGCCTGCAGCCTTCATGCGCGCGTGCTGCTCGGGCGTGGAAAAGCCGCAATGCTCGACCCGGTGGCGGCGGTCGGGATCGGGATGGGCGGCCAGCGCCTTTTCATAGGCGCCGATCAGCTGGCCGATGGCCATGTCCCCGATGGCATGGCAGGCCATCTGGTAGCCCCGCACATGGTAATCCGCGACCAGCCCTTCCAGCTGCTGGGTCGGCAGCATCTGCACGCCGAAGTTGTCGGGCTGGCCGCGATAGGGGCGGCTTACCCATGCGGTCCGTCCCCCCAGCGAGCCGTCGAGGAAGATCTTGACCGCGCCCACCCGCAGCATCTCGTCCCCGACCCCGGTGACAAGGCCCGCCTGAAAGCAGGGCTCGACGATGGAGGTGCCCGGATCGCCCAGCAGCGTCAGCGAGACGCGCACGGGCAGGCGTCCGTCGCGCCGGGCAAGGTGATACGCGCGGATCTCGTCCATGCCGGCGATCATGCCGACGGCGGCGTCCATGCAGCTGGTGATGCCATGCGCCAGCAACTGCCGCCCGCCCGCCTCGATGGCGTCGATCAGCTCGTCCACGCCCGGCGTCGGGATGTGGTTGCTGACCAGGTTCTGGGCGTTCTCGGCCAGCATCCCGGTCAGGGTGCCGTTCTCGACCTCGACCACGCCGCCCTCGGGCGCGGAGGTGGCGGCGGTCACGCCCGCCAGCTCCAGCGCGCGGCTGTTGGCGACCGAGACATGGCCGCAGGCGCGCGTCAGCCACACCGGGTGATCGGGCGCCGCGGCGTCCAGCTCGGTCCGGTGCGGGTGGCGGCCGATGTCCAGCTTCTGCTGCTCGTAGCCCCGCGCCCGGATCCATTCGCTCTTGGGGGTGACGGCCGCCCGCGCCCGGACCGCGTCCAGCAGGGCGTCCAGCGTCGGCGCGGCCTGGGGCGAGGCATCGACATGGCCCAGCACCAGCCCGGTCGAGATGAGGTGCAGGTGGTCGTCGTAAAGCCCCGGCATGGCGAAGCGCCCGTCCAGGTCCACGACCCGCGTGTCCGCCCCGATCAGCGGCGCGACCTCGGCCTCGCTTCCCACCGCGAGAACCCTGCCGCCCCAAGCCGCCAGTGCCTGCGCGACCGGCAAACCCGCCCCGCACCAGATTGTGCCGCCTCTCAGGACGAGATCCGCAACCGGGCCCATTGATCCTCCGGGATGTTCTGTCCGGGGCAGGTTAGCCGTTGGCGCGGAGGTGGCAAGGAAACTCTCTGAAAAATTCTTCTTGTGTTTTCAGCGGCTCCGGCACAGCCTCGCGCCTCGCCGAAGGCGGGGAGCCCACGAATGAAAGTCTTCATCAGCGCCGACATGGAAGGCACCGCAGGCATCACCTGCTGGCCCGAGACCGAGCGCGACAAGCCTGAATATCCCGAGTTCCAGGAACTGATGACCGCCGAGGTGGTCGCCGCCTGCGAGGGCGCCCTGCGGGCGGGCGCGACCGAGATCGTCATCAAGGACGCACATCACACCGGCCGCAACCTGCTGGTGGACCGGCTGCCGCCGCAGGTGCGGATCATCCGGGACTGGGCAGGCCATCCGCATTCGATGATGTTCGGCATCGACGGCGACTGCGCGGCGGCGATCTATACCGGCTATCACGACGCGGCCGGCACCGACAGCAATCCGCTGGCGCACAGCTTCAACGGCAAGGTGATGCGCCTGACGATCAACGGCGCGCTTGCCTCGGAATTCACTGTCAATGCGCTGACCGCGGCGTCGCTGGGCGTGCCCTCGGCCTTCCTGTCGGGCGACAGTGGCATCTGCGCGGCGGCGGCAGGATTGGCGCCGGGGATCGTGACGGTTCCCGTCAGCCAAGGCTTCGGCCCCGCCACCTCCTCGGTGACCCCTGTCCGCGCCCGTGAAATGATCCGCGAGGGCGTCGCGGCGGCCCTGTCCGACCTGCCTTCCCGCAGCCATCCCCCGCTGGCTGACCAATGGGAGGTCGAGGTGGAGTTCGCGACCCCGCGCGACGCTTATCGCGGCAGCTTCTTCCCCGGCGTCGACTATCCCGAGCCCCGCCGCCTTCGCTTCATCCGCAGCGACTGGTTCGAGGTGCTGCGCACGCTGCGTTTCATGTGGTGAACGGGCGGCGCTAAGCGGGGCGGCATCCCTCTCGCCTTCTGGAAAGCTGCGCTTTCTCAAGGCCCGGACAGGGGCGGGAAACACCTTCAAGCGCCTGAAACGCTGCGTGGGCGGGCTGTGACGGGCGTCTCTGCAACCGGTCCGCGCGCAAGCATCCTCCGGCCTGCTAGGCAGGCGCCATTCATACGCCGGTTGCAGCCACCGTGTTGCAAGGGACGCCGAGCGTCCGAAAATATCTTTAGGCCCTCGGGAAGAAAGCCGCCGTCTGTTCCGTCTATCTTTCCAAGATGACCGGACGCGACCCGATCCTTGCACTTCTGACGCCCTTGCGGCGCTATGCCTTCGCCCTGACCCGCGACCGGGCCGAGGCCGATGATCTCGTGCAGGATGCGCTTCTGCGCGGGCACGAGCAGCGGCGGCAACTGGCGGCGAGGCAGGCGCCCGGGCCCTGGCTGCGGGGCATCCTGCGCAACCGCTTCCTCGACCGACGCCGCCAAAGCCAGAGCGTCAGCCGCCGCGAGGCGGCTTATGCCGAACTGAGCCCCTGCGCGATCGAGGCGCCGCAGGACAGCGTCCTGCGTCTGTCGCAGTTGCGGCAGGCCTTCCTTGACCTGCCGGACGACCAGCGCGAGGCGCTTCAGCTTATCGCCATCGAGGGGCTGTCCTACGCCGAGGCGGCCGCCCTGATGGGCGTCCCGCCGGGCACGGTGATGTCGCGCGTCTCGCGCGCCCGCGCCCGGCTGCGGGCCTACGAGGAAGGCGAGGCGCCCGCACGGCCCTCGCTCAGGCTGGTGGGAGGTCAGGATGCTGAAAGATGATCCGCAGATCACCGAACTGGACCTCGATGCCTATGTCGATGACCAGCTGTCCGACCTGCAGCGCTGCGAAATCGAGGCGCACCTCGGCCGGAACCCCGAGGCTGCGGCCCGCGTCATGCGGGACATGGCGCTGCAGCGCGAGTTGCGCCGGGCGCTGGCGCCCCCACCCGCACCGCCGACCCTGTTGAAGGCCGGGCGTCGACTGGCGCGGGCACGGCGGCGCGACGCCCGGCTGCGCCGGATGCTGCGCCTTGTCCCGGCAGTCATGCTGGTATCGCTGGGCTGGCTGGCCCATGCCGGGCTGACGCCCCTGTCGGTGCGCGAAAGCCAGGCCTCCACGCCGACGCCGCCCATGGTCACGGCGGCCCTGTCCGCGCACGAGGTCAGCCTTCTGCGCGCGGCCATGTCCTCGCAGCCCGAAAGCGCGCTTCTGGACCCCGACGAACTGCGCGCCGCAACCGGCATCCGCCTGCCGGGCTTCGATCCGTCCTGGACAGTGCGGGACGCGCAGGTCTTTCCCTCGCCCCAAGGGCCGGGGATCGAGATCCTCTTCGACACCCCCAGGCTGGGGCAGGTCAGCCACTTCGCGGTGCGCACGGGCGGCTTTCAGGTCACCATGCCGCGCGCGCACGAGGCCGCGGACCAGAGCATCACCTGGTTCCAGATCGGCGAAACGGCCCATGTCCTGATCGCCGGGGCAGGGCGGGCAGAGGCGCTGCTGGATGCCTCGCAGGGCCTGTCGGACACGCTTTACTGATCCCAATCTTCGGAGCTTGCCATGCAACCCCTACGCCAGACCCGCCACAGCGCCGGCTTCGCACCTGCCGCCGTCCGCGACGACGGCCTGCGCGCGCATATGCTGCGCATCTACAACTATATGGGCCTCGGCCTTCTGGTGACGGGCCTAGTCGCCGTGCTGGTCGCCTCGGTCCCGGCGATCTACGTGCCGATCTTCGGCACGCCGCTGAAGTGGGTGGTCATGCTGGCGCCGCTGGCCTTCGTGATGTTCCTGTCCTTCCGGATCGAGACCGTCTCGGGCGCCACGGCGCAGACGCTGTTCTGGGCCTTCTGCGCGGTGATGGGGCTGTCGCTCGCCTCGATCTTCCTGGTCTTCACCGGCGCCTCGATCGCGCGCGCCTTCTTCGGCGCGGCCGCCATGTTCGCGGGCATGAGCCTTTACGGCTACACCACCCGGCGCGACCTGTCGAAGCTCGGCAGCTTCCTGATCATGGGCCTGATCGGCGTGGTCATCGCCAGCATCATCAACATCTTCCTGGGCTCCTCGGCGGTGCAGTTCGCCATTTCGATCATCGGCATCCTGGTCTTTGTCGGCCTGACCGCCTGGGACACGCAGTCGATCAAGCTTGCCTATGCCGAGCATCACGACGCCGAGACGCAGCAGAAGCTGGCCGTGATGGGCGCGCTGTCGCTGTACCTGAACTTCATCAACATCTTCCAGCTTCTGCTGAGCCTGACCGGCCAGCAGGACGAGTGACGCAAGACAAGAAGGAGAAGACGTCATGGATCACAACGACAGGCAGGCCATCGAGGGTCTGTTCGGCAAGCTGTCGCAGGCCAGCCGCGCGCAGCCGCATCGCGACCCTGAAGCCGAGGCCCTGATCGCCGACCTGATCGCCCGCAACCCCGGCGCGGCCTACTACCTGGCCCAGACCGTGATCGTGCAGGAACACGCCCTGAACTCGGCCCAGCAGCAGATCGAGGAGCTGGAGCAGATGCAGCGCCAGCCCCAGCAGGGCGGCGGCATGTTCGGGCGCCTGTTCGGCGGCGGCCAGCCGCAGCGGCCGATGGCGCCGCGTGCACGGCAGGGATACGGGCAGTCGCCCCTGCCGAGGCAGGGGGCCGGACCCTGGAGCAGCGGCCGCCCGGTAGGCGGTGGCGGCGGCTTCATGGCGGGCGCGGCGCAGACCGCCATGGGCGTGGCGGGCGGCGTGCTGCTGGGCAACGCCATCGGCAGCATGTTCGCCGGCGACGCGGCCGCATCCGAGCCCCCCGCCGAGGAGCCGATGGAGGAAGAGGCCGGCTATGACGAGGCCGGCTTCGACGATGGCGGCGACGATTTCGAATAAGCGGCAGCACTCATGCTGCAATCTTCTCCGCGTCAGGCGGCGCGGGGGAGGACCGAAGGCAGGCAGCCGATGTCGCGCCTGAACGACGAGGGTCCCGCGCGGAGGTCCCGGGCAGAGCGGCGGTTTCGGCCCGAGCAGGACCTCGATACGCCCTCTCAGGCCGCTGCCCTCCAGGCTGTGAACGGGGACCGAAGACGGGTCCGGCATCCACACTCTGTCATTCCCGCACGGTGGAACCTGTCACGGCGGGCTATCGCGTCCCGCAAGGCGAATGCCATCGACAGCTTCCTTCCGGTGTGTCAGTGTGGATAGCTCATTTGGGAAATCCGCTCTGCGCCGTCTGGACGGCCGATTGCCGAGCAATGCCAAATGCGCGCGATGCGGCCGCCGTCCCTTGACGGGCAGGACCGGGCACGCTTCCCTGCCGCGTCCCGGCAAGAGGAGGCGCAGATGGAACAAAGACGGCTCGGTACCCGCAACGTCGGGGCCATCGGCTTCGGCACCATGAGCTTTGGCGGGATCTTCGGCCCTACGGACGAGGCGACCTCGCTGGCCTGCCTCGACGCGGCGGCGGATGCCGGCATCACCCATTTCGACACGGCCGACATCTACGGCATGGGCATCTCGGAACGGATCATCGGCAGGTGGGGGCGCCGCGACATCCATCTGGCCACCAAGTGCGGCATCGTCACCGGGCCGCCGCGGACGGTCCGCAACGACGAGTCCTACATCCGCCAATGCCTCGAGGCCTCGCTTCGGCGGCTCGGGCGCGAACATGTGGACCTGTATTACATCCACCGCCGCCAGCCCGAGATCCCCGTCGAGGATCTCGCCGGGACGATGGGCAGGCTGGTTCACGAGGGAAAGATCGGCGGCTACGGCCTGTCCGAAGTCGCGCCCTCGACCCTGCGCCGCGCCCATGCCGAGCATCCGGTGACTGCGGTCCAGAACGAGTTCTCGCTCTGGACGCGCCTGCCGCAGCTCGGCCTGATCCAGGCCTGCAGGGAACTGGGCGTGGCCTTTGTCGCCTTCTCTCCGCTGGGCCGCGGGATGTTCGGGCGCGAGCCCCTGAAGCGTGCCTTCCGCGCCGGCATCGACTTCCGCGACACCAACCCGCGCTTCACCGAGCCGAACTTCTCGGCCAACCTCGCGGCTATCGCGCCCTTCCGCGCCCTTTGCGCCGCGCGGGGCTGGTCGGTCCCGGGGGCGGCGCTTGCCTGGGTTCTGGCGCAGGGGGATCACATCATTCCGATCCCCGGCACGCGGAAGGCGGAGCATCTGCACGACTGGCAGGTTCCCCGTCTCGACGCCGCCGACATTGCAGCGATCGAGCGCGTCCTTCCGGTCGGCTTTGCCCATGGCGACCGCTACGGCGATCACCAGATGGCCTTCGTCGAGCGTTACTGCTGAGGGCAGTGGCCGCGCGGTTTCGAAGCACCGCGCTGACACCGCAGATATCATCCTTCGTGAGCGCCACAGCTCGGCAGATGCCGAACCCCTGTGCACGGAGAAAGACGACCGGCGGAGGGCCGCCGGTCGTCCTGTGTGCAAGTGTCGATGCCACCCAAACGGCTCACCGCGCCCTCAATCTCAACGCCGGGATGACGGACCGTGCTGCCCATCTTGTCCCTGAGTGAACCGGGCCGGGCAAAGGCGGTCCTCTTGGGAAGCTGGGTGGCTTGGTCCGCCACACGAAGCGCCTGGCACAGGTGCCGGGCTCCAGCCTGACAGCGCCGCGAGACGCGTGGCTCGTCAGGCCTTGGTCACCACGATCTCGGCATATTCCGAAGGCAGCCGCAGGGTGCCATCCGTGGCCGAGTTGAAGCGCGCCATCGCGGCCAGCAGGTCGTGCTCGAGCCCCTGCTGCCCTGCCGCATCGAGCGCCAGGAAAGCCTTGTGGATCGGGCCGTAGAAGCGGCGGAACTCGTCCAGGAAGTCCTGCGGCGAGGCGTAGCGGAAGACGAATGACTTCGGGGTGAAGGTGATCGCGCTGGCGGCCGGGCCGAAGGTCGCCTCGATCCAGGCGCGGTCGCCCCAGCGAGACGGTGGCTTCAGGCCCGCAGGCGGGGGCATGTAGCGGCCGAGCGTGCGGAACACCTCGCCGATGAAGCTGTCGGGTGTCCAGTTGGCCAGCCCGATCCGGCCTCCGGGGCGGCAGACGCGCAGCATCTCGGCCGCAGCCCGGTCCTGGTCGGGGGCGAACATCACGCCGAAGGTCGAGGTCACGGCGTCGAAGCTGCCGTCAGCAAAGGGAAGCGCCTCGGCATCGGCAACCTGGAAGGCAATGGGCAGCCCTTCGGCCTCGGCGCGCTGGCGCCCCCGATCCAGCAGCGCAGGCACGTAGTCGGTGGAGACCACCGCCGCCCCGCGCCGGGCGAGCGAAAGGGTCACGTTGCCGTTGCCGGCGGCCACGTCCAGCGCACTTGCGCCCGCGGGCAGGTCCATCGCCTCGGCCAGCGTCTCGCCCACGATCTGCAGGGTGACGCCGATGCGGGCGTAGTCGCCGGACGCCCAAGCAGCCTGCTGGCGGGTCTTTATGGCGGCATAATCGGGATGGGAGACGTCGGGAGCGGTCGATGTCATGTTCATGCCTGAGTCCTCCAAGGGGTGGCTTTGCGTCCGGGACCGGTCTGTCGGGGTCCTGGACCGGGGCCGAAGATAGCTGTCGCCCTATGGCCGTGCTTGAGGACAGCGTGGGGATTTCGTGGTAAGATCGTGGGGCCTGCAAAGGACCGGGGCGATGATCTACCGCCTGGGCGAGTTCTCCCTTGATACGGGCCGCACGGAACTGTCCGGACCCCACGGCCCGGTCGCGCTTGAGCCCAAGGCCTACGACCTGCTGCTGCTGCTCGTGGAACGGCGGGACCGGCTCGTCACGCGGGAAGAGGCGATCGAGGCCGTCTGGGGTGGGCGCTTCATCTCGGATGCGGCGGTCTCGACCGTGCTCAAGTCCCTGCGAAAGGCGCTGGGCGACGACGGCGCGGCGCAGCGGTTCATCCGCACGATGCGCGGACGGGGTTTCCGCTTCGTGGCGGATGTGTCGAACCAGCCGGCTGCGGGGCGGCCCCGGATTGCAGAGGAGAGCGGCGCGGCAACTGAGGCCCGACAGGGTGGTTCAAGGCCGTGCCTCGCCATCCTGCCGTTCCGCCACGTGGGGCCATCCGGCGGGTCCGGGATTGTCGCGGACGCGGTGCCGGCCGACCTGATCGCCGGCCTGTCGCGTCTGCGCTGGCTTCAGGTGCTGGCGCAGGAAACGACATTCCGCTTGCGAGGCACGAAATCGCCGCAGTCCAGCACCCTCGCACTGGGCGCGACCTATGCGCTTTCGGGGACGATCGAGCATGTGGCCCGCAAGATCGTGACCTCGATCGAGCTTTCGGACCTCCGATCCGGGGCCGTCGTCTGGGCCGAGCAGTTTCACGGCAGCCTGGAGGACATCCACCAGACGCGGGCGGACATCGCGTCCGCCGTTCTGGCCGCGCTGGAAATCCAGATCCCCCTGAACGAGGCCCTGCGCGCCCGGTCCTGCCCGACCGAGCAACTGGACGCCTGGGCAGCCTATCACCTCGGGCTGCAGCACATCTTCCGTTTCACCGAAGCCGACAATGCCATCGCCACCGGCTACTTCGAGCGCGCGACGCGCCTGGACCCGAACTTCGCCAGCGCCTTCGCGGCCCTGTCCTTCACCAGCTACCAGTCGGCGGCGATGAGATGGACGCAGGACCGCCCCCTGGCCGTGGCACAGGCGCAGGCCCATGCCGAACGCAGCCTCGATCTCGACCCGCTGGACCCCTTCGCAAATCTTGCCGAAGGACGCCTGTTCCTGCTGCTCGACCGGCCCGAGGACGGCAGGCCGTGGCTCGACCGGTCCGTGCAACTCAGCCCGAGCTATGCCAAGGGCTATTACTCGCGCGGCTTCGCCGCCATGCTGGCCGGCCGGACCGCCGACTGCCTTGCCGACATGGACCATGCCATCGCGCTGAGCCCGCTCGACCCGATGCTTTGCGCGATGCAGGCCTGCAAGGCCGTGGCCCTGCTTGCCGCGGGGTGCCCTGACGAGGCGGTCGTCTGGGCGAACAGGGGCGCACGGGCGCCCCATGCCCACATTGCCATGCTGATGATCGCTGTGGCGGTCTGCCAGCGGGCAGGGGACAGTTCCGGCGCCCGGGCCTGGCAGGCCGTCCTGCGCACCCGCTACCCCGGCGCAAGCCTGCAAAGATTCTTTACGGTGCTACCCTTCACGGACGCCACGCTGAGGACATTGCTGGGGGATGCGCTGCGGGAGGCGGGAACGCCCGAATAGGACGGATGACCCCGCGATGACTTCCTCGCCGTGTCAGTCTTTGCGGCGATACTTGCGTCAATGATGCAGCGGCAGCGGCTTCAGGCTGCGCAGGTACAGTATGATCGCATCAAGATCGTCCGAGGTCATCCTTGCCAGATAGGCATACGGCATCGGGGGCATCATCGGCGTTCCGTCCGGATGGACGCCTTGCGTGATCATCGCCTTCAACTGCTCGTCGCTGTATCTGGCAATGCCATCCTCCGGATGGGGCGTCAGGTTCGCGGCAACCGAAACGCCCCATGGCCCGCGGAACTCGAAGCCGCCGGCCCCGGCATGGGTTTCGAGCATCGGCCCCTGCGGACCATGCGGTGTGTGGCATTCCATGCAATGGGCCACGGGTCCGGCGAGATAGGCGCCATAGTCCACCGTCACGCCCTCTTCGGGATGGGCGACGCTGACGACCGGCGGTCCGTAGTCGGGTGGAAGCGGGATGTTGTAGACACTGTCCGGCTGCTCGCCTTCCACGGCCGGCAACGTCCTGAGGTAGGCCACGATGGAATGCACGTCATCGTCCGACAGCCCGCGATAAAGCGCGAAGGGCATCGGCGGCCCGATCAGTGTTCCGTCAGGCCGCCGCCCTTCGCGGATCGCGCGGACAAGTTCCTCGTCGGTCCAGCGCGCCATCCGCCCGCCGGGCGTGATGTTTGGTGCATAGGCGGTGAAGGCCGGGTTTTCGTCCACCAGACGTCCGCCGAGCGCTCTGGAGAAATCGGGTCCCTCGGGACCAAGCGGCGTATGGCAGTTGCCACAACCTGCCGGACCCGTGACCAGGTATTCGCCGCGCGCAACCGAGGGGGCCGCGGCAACGGCATCCGGGCAGAGCAGGGGCATGATCCCGACTCCTCCGAGCAGCAGGACTTTCAGCACGATCAACCCTCCAACTCCGGCGTAACAGGTGCCGGCAGCTTAGATTTATCAGATTTCCAGGCTTCAGTCGTCTGAGTCGCCATGTCCGCCAGCCGTGCAGCGGGAGAGGTCGAAGGCCAGGAGGCGCATCCAGATCCTGCCCGCCGATGGGCATACCGGCTTGCTCGACCGGGGAACCGTTCAGCGCCTCTGCACTTGAACGTCGGGACGACTTGAAGCGAGGACCGAGGATGCCGAGGGAACCCCGGAACGGAACCAGGCGCGCGGGCCGCGGGCGATGACGGTCAGGGTCTTCGGCAAGGCCGACCCGGCCACCCTCGCCCAGGCAGAGCGCTGCGCCGTCGAGGCAGAGGCCATGCTGCTGATGGCCGACAACCACAAGGGCTACGGCATGCCCGTCGGCGGTGTCGCAGTCTACAAGGACAAGGTTCCGCCCGCAGGCGTGGGGTTCGACATCGCCTGCGGGAACAAGGCCGTCCTGACGAACCTCAGCCTCGGCGACATCGAGGGCCGCCTTTCGCGGCTTGCCGACGAGATCTATGCAAGCCTGTCCTTCGGCATCGGGCGCAAGAACGCCACGCCTGTCGTTCACCGTGTCTTCGACGATCCGGCCTGGGACGAGGTCGGGTTCCTCAAGAGCAACCCTGATCTCAAGAAGAAGGCGCTGGACCAGCTTGGGACGATCGGCTCGGGCAACCATTATGTTGACGTCTTTGCCGACGAGGCGGACCGGATCTGGGTCGGGGCGCATTTCGGGTCGCGCGGGCTGGGCCACGCCATTGCCACGCATTTCATGAAGCGCGCCGGCGATAACCCGAACATCGTGGACGAGACCCCGAACACGCTGGATGTCGGCAGCCGCCACGGGCGCGACTACATCCGGGCGATGCGGCTTGCGGGCGACTATGCCTATGCCGGTCGGGACTGGGTGTGCGAGACCGTGGTCGGCATCCTGGGCGGCAGGATCATCGAGGAAGTCCACAACCACCACAACTTCGCATGGCAGGAAACCCACGGCGGAGAGAGCTACTGGGTCGTCCGGAAGGGCGCCACCCCGGCCTTCCCCGGTCAGCGCAGCTTCATCGGGTCCTCGATGGGCGACGTGTCGGTCATCGTCGAGGGCGTGGACAGCGAACTGTCACGCGCGGCCTTCTATTCGACCATCCACGGCGCGGGACGGATCATGTCGCGCACCAGGGCTGCCGGCAAACGGCGCAAGCGCATCGTCGAGCAGAGGCAGCCGGACGGCAGGATCAAGAAGATCACCGAGTGGTATACCGAGGGTGGAGCGGTGGACTTCGAAGCGGTGCGGCTCAGGATCGCGCAATCCGGCACCCATCTTCGCGGCGCGGGCGCTGACGAGGCGCCCGAGGTCTACAAGAAGCTGGGCGACGTTCTGGCCCATCATGGCAGCACCGTCCGGATCATCCACACCCTCAGGCCGCTGATCGTCTGCATGGCCGGAGGGAATGAGTTCGACCCCTACAAGGACTGATCATCGCCGCTGCCCCGCACGGCCCGGTGCTGAAGGACGATGAGAGGAACGATCGCACTTTCGCAGCGCGTGGCTCCGGTGGGCACCGCTGCCCATTTCGGCTCGGCTGACTGCATGGGCGCGCAGAACTGGGACGAGTTCCCGACCGTGATGGAACGCTTTCCGACGTTTTGGGTCTACCTCCGGCAGGCACCACGGCGACTGTTCCTCAGCAGGGCGCGGCGATGAACTTTCAGGAGAGGGCGTTCGTTGACGCCTGACCAGGCAGGACAATATCGTGCCCGGCTCAGAGCGAACCGGAGGAGGGCAGGGTGCGCTTCGCCGCCTTCGCCAAGGGCAACAGTCATCGTTCCGCTGCCTCTGCGGTCAGGCGGAGGGGCAGGGTCCGACGCAGCGTAGCCGAGGGTCGTCTGCCGGTTCAGAGGACCGGGGCCAGTCCATGTCCTGCTTGTGCAAATGCCTCGCTGGTTCCACGGGGCAGGTAGCTCCCCGTGGGTTCGGCAACCGGGACGCCGTCCAGCGCGATGGTGCGCCCGCGCAGGAGGGTGCGGACTGGCCAGCCGGTGACCTCCAGCCCTTCGTAGGGCGTGTAGTCGCAGCCGTGGTTCAGGTCGGCCTGCCGGATCCTGCGGGTCAGGGTCGGGTTCCACAGCGTCAGGTCGGCGTCCGCACCAACGGCGATGCTGCCCTTCTGCGGATACAGACCGTAAAGCCGCGCGGGATTCGTCGAGGTCAGGGCCACGAAGCGCTGCAGGGTGATGCGGCCCTTGGACACGCCCTCGGAAAACAGGATCGGCAAGCGGGTTTCCACGCCGGGGATGCCGTTCGGCACCCAGCGGAACGAGGTTCGGGCGCGGGGATTGTTCTTGCCGGTGTCCGCCGGCCCCTCGAAGCGGAAGGGGCAATGGTCGGAGGAGAAAAGGTCAAAGGTGCCGTCGCGCAGCCCTTGCCAGATCGCCGCCTGGCTGTCGGCGTCGCGCGGCGGGGGCGAGCAGACGTATTTCGCGCCCTCGAAATCCATGTTCAGCCCGCGAAGGTCGTCGGCGGTCAGCGCGATGTACTGCGGGCAGGTTTCGGCGTGGACCTTGAGCCCGCGTGCCCGGGCCCACTGGACCTGCTCCATCGGTTCGCGGCCCGAGACGTGGACGATCACGATGGGCACGTCGATCAGCTGGGCATGGCTGATGGCCCGGTGGGTGGCCTCGCGTTCAGCGACTTGGGCATGGGCTTGGCCGTGGAAGAAAGGGGGGGTCCGGCCCTCGGCCTCCAGGCGGCGGGTCAGGTGCTTGATGGCGTCGTGCCCCTCGGCGTGGACCATCACCAGTGCGCGCTCGCGCCGGGCGACCTCGAAGACGTCCAGCAACTGGGCGTCGTTCAGCACGAGGTCGTCGTAGGTCATGAAGACCTTGAACGAGGTATAGCCGTCCCGGACCAGCGCCGGCAGCTCCTGTCCCAGCACCTGGGGCGTTGGATCGCTGATGATCAAGTGGAAGGACACGTCGGTGTGGCAGCGGTCTTCGGCCTTGCGGTGATAGTCCTCGACGCAGGCGCGCAGGGACTGGCCCCTGATCTGCAGGGCGAAGGGCAGGACCGTCGTGTTGCCGCCTGCCGCGGCCGAGCGCGTGCCGCTGGCGAAATCGTCCGCCATGACCGTGCCGTCCGAAGTTGGCTGATCCAGATGCACATGAGCGTCGATCCCGCCGGGCAGCACCAGCAGGCCGTCCGCGTCGATCGCCTCGGCCCCCGTCAGGGCCTCGCCGATCGCGACGATGCGCCCGTCGCGGATGCCGACATCCGCGCGGTAGCTGTCCGAGGCGGTGACGACCGTTCCCCCTCGGACGACGAGGTCCAGCGCGGTCATGCCGCCGCCCGGGCTAGGATCGAGGTCAGCGCCTCGGTCAGCCGGTCCACCTGCTCGACCGTGTTGTAATGCACCATCGAGACGCGCAGGACGCCGCCCGCGTGATCCTGTCCCAGGTGCTCGACCAGGCGGCGCGAGTGGAAGTCGCCGAAGCGCATGGCGATGCCGTGGTCGTCCACCGCGCGGACGATCTCGCCCGAATCCCGGCCGTCGAACTTGAAGGCGATGGTGGGGACGCGGGTGCTGCCCTGGTTCGCCGCCTCGCCGATGATGCGGCAGTCGTTGCGGGAGGACAGCCAGGACAGCAGGCGGTCGGTCAGCAGGTCCTCCTGCGCCGTGATCAGCTCATAGGCGGCGGCGACCAGCGCGCGGCGGTCGCCGGTAGCGCCGTGATGGCGGGCAAGGGTGGTCAGGTAGTCCACGATCCCGTCGGTGCTGTAGGCGGATTCGTAGCTGGGGTTGCCGGGCTCCAGCTTTCCGGGGACTTTGTCCTTGCCGTAAAAATAGTGATACAGCCCGTCCAGCTCGGCCAGCAGGTCGTATTTCCCGTACATCAGCGCCCCATGAGGGCCATAGGCCTTGTAGAGGCTGAAGACATAGTAATCGACGTCCCAAGCCTGAACGTCGATCAGCCGGTGGGGCGCGTAGGCGACCGCATCCACGCAGATCAGCGCGCCGCGCTCATGCACGAAGCGGGCGAAATCGGCGACCGGATGGACCTTGCCCAGGATGTTCGACACATGGGTCACGCAGACCAGCCGCGTGCGGTCGGTCATCAGGGGCGCGAGGTCCGACAGTTGAAGGTCCTGAGTCTGCGGGTTCAGCGGCCAAACCTTTACGGTCACGCCGAAGTCCCTCAGCCGCATCCAGGGGCCGATGTTGCTTTCGTGGTCGGCCATGGTGACGATCACCTCGTCGCCCGGGCGGAACTGGCTGCGCATGGCGGTGGCGAGGTTCTGCAGCAGCACCGTGGTCGAGGGGCCGAAGACGATTTCCTCGGGGCGGGCGGCGTTGACCAGCACCCGGGCGGCCTCGCGCCCCATCTGCAGGGCCTCGGCCGCAGCCTGCGAGACCGCGTAGCTGCCGCCGATCTGGACGTTGCGGTGGGTCAGGAACTCGACCACCCGGTCCAGCGCCGGCTGGCAGATCTGCGACCCGCCCGCATTGTCGAAGAAGGCCCAGTCGTCGCGCAGCCCGGGGAACCGGGACCGGACATGGTCCATGTCTAAAGGTGTCATCTGTTCTTTGCCTTCAATGGTTCAGCACGGCGCCGAGAAAGTTCCGGGTGCGCGGCTCGACGGGGTTGGAAAGGATCTGGGCGGGCGGGCCCTGCTCGACGATCTGGCCTGCGTCCATGAAGATCACGCGGTCGGCGACCTGCGAGGCGAAGCCCATCTCGTGGGTGACGACGATCATGGTGACGCCGGTGCGGGCGAGGTCGCGCATCACGTCCAGCACCTCGCCCACCATCTCGGGGTCGAGCGCGCTGGTGGGTTCGTCGAACAGCATCACCTGTGGGTCCATGGCCAGCGCGCGGGCGATGGCGACGCGCTGCTGCTGGCCGCCCGACAGATGCTCGGGGTACTTGTCGGCCTGGTTGGCGATGCCCACGCGGGCCAGAAGCTGGTCGGCCCGCCGCGCGGCATCGGCGCGAGAGGTGCCGCGCACCCGGCGCGGGGCCAGCATGACATTCTCGCGCACGGTCAGGTGCGGAAACAGGTTGAAGGACTGGAACACCATCCCGACCTCGGCCCGCACGCGGGCAAGCGCGCGGCCTGTGGCGACGGGGATGCCGTCCACGAGGATCTCGCTTTCGGGCGAGAAGCCTTCCAGCCGGTTGATGCAGCGGATCAGCGTGGACTTGCCGGACCCCGAGGGGCCGATTACGCAGACCACCTCGCCCTTGGCGACGTCAAGGTTGATGCCTCTCAGGACCTCGAAGCTGCCATAGGACTTGCGCAGGTTCCGGATGCTGACAAAGCCGGTCATCTCAGCGCCTCCTTGCGGCAAAGCGGCGTTCCATCCGCGACACGGCGGCGACCAGGGGCCACAGGAAGGCCACGTAGATCACGGCGGCCACGATCAGGGGTGTCGGGTTCGCAGCCAGGGCCTGCGCCTGCGTCGCCTGCTTCAGCAGGTCGGGCATCGCCACGACCGAGGCCAGCGCGGTATCCTTGACCACGTTGATCGAGTTGTTGGTCAGCGGCGGGATCACGATCTTGACCGCCTGCGGCAGGATCACGTCCACCATGGTCTGCGTCGGGCTGAGCCCCAGGGCGGCCGAGGCCTCGAACTGGCCCTTGGGGATCGCCTCGATTCCGGCGCGGAAGATTTCGGCCGTATAGGCGCCCGACACCAGCGTCAGCGCCGACATGGCCGACACGAAGGGCGACAAGCGCAGGCCGACGAAGGGCAGGGCGTAATAGACGACGATCAGCAGCACCAGCAGCGGAATCGAACGGAAGATGTCGATGTAGACCCGCGCAAGCACCCGCAGCGGGGCGGCGGCGTAAAGCCGGACCATCGCCAGCCCCAGTCCCAGGGCAAGTCCCGCCACGATGCTGGCCAGACCAAGCTGCAGCGTGATCCACAGGCCCTGCATCAGCATGGGCATGCTGCGCCGCATGACCTCGGCGTTCAGAAAGGTGTCGAAAAGATCCATGTAATTCCTATGCCGGTGCTCCGCAGGCCGGGCCCGGGGACGTCCCCCGGACCCGCGCGCGCCGGATCAGTTCAGCGAAGGCATCGGCAGCACGGTGACGGTCGAGGAGCCCGCGTCGGGTGCCACGCCGAACCATTTCTCGTGCAGTTCGGCCATGAACCCGCTGGTCTTCAGTTCGTCCAGCACCGTGTTCACGCGCGTCGCCAGTTCCGCGTCCTTGGCGAACATCATCGAGTACTTTTCGCCCGTCTCGATCCGTGCCACGACCTTCAGGTTCGGCTTGTCCTTGACGTAGTAAAGCAGCGCTGGGATGTCGGAAACATAGCCGTCGATCCGCCCTGCCGTCAGATCCAGCATGGCGGGCGCGAGCCCCTCGTAGCGGCGGATCTCGGCAAAGCCGTAGGTGCCCTGCTGCGCGCTGGCCCACATGTCGCCGGTCGAGCCGGTGTCCACGCCCACGACCTTGCCCTTCATCTCGTCAAGCGAGGCGGGGCCGCCCTCGGCCACGGTCAGCGACTGGTCGCTGTCGTGATAGGGCTGCGCGAAGCTGACCGACTTCAGCCGCTCGTCGGTGATGGTGATGGACGAGGTCGCGATGTCGATGCGGCCCGACTGCACGGCCGAGAACAGGCCGTTGAAGGGGATGTTCACCGTCTCGACCTCGGCCCCCAGGCGCTCGGCGATGGCGGCGACAAGGTCGATCTCGAAGCCCACGAACTTGCCCGAGTCGTCCTGGAACTCCCACGGAACGTTGCCGATGTTGGCGCCCACCGTCAGCTTGTCCTGGGCCACGGCAGCCCCCACCGAGCCCGCCAGCAGCGCCAGTGCCAGTCCCAGCCGTCGCATTCTGTTCCCGCGCATGATACTTCCCCGTTGTGCTTGTTTTTGGTTTGACCGGGCAAACCGGTCTGACCAGTATTGAGCCATGCGCAGGAAGGCTTTGCAACATTTATGTTGAAGGGCCAGCAGGGGGGACCGGAAGTGCCGCAGGAAGGGATGACGGACATGATGTGGGACAAGGGTCCGCTGACCGAGGCGATTGCCCGTCGTTTGCAGCAGATGATCCGGTCAGGCGAACTGAAGCCGGGGCAGAAGCTTCCCTCGCAGCGGGTGCTGGCGGACCAGCTGAACGTGTCGCGCCCTTCGCTGCGCGAGGCGCTGCTGACGCTGGAAACATTGGGCCTCGTGCAGACCCTGCCCGCGCGCGGCACCTTCGTGCTGGACCCTGCGTCCCGCCCGGCCTTGCCTGCCTGGCGGTATGACGACGCGCATGACCTGCGCGACGTCTTCCAGACCCGCATCCTGATCGAGGCGGAACTGTGCCGCCTGGCCGCGACGGCCATGACGCCCTCGGTCCTTGCGGATCTGAACGCCGCCGCCCAGGCCTTCGAGGAGGCTTGGACCGCCGGTGACCTGGTGGCGCATGTCGAGGCGGACCTGGCCTTTCACCTCGGCATCGCCACGGCTTGTCCCAACCGGATGCTGACGAACCTCTACCGGACCGTCCAGCAACTGGTGACCGAAACCCAGCGCCACCCCATCCCGAACACGAACCCCGACCGGATGCTGCAATCCATCGCCGAGCACTGGGCGATCGTCGAGGCGCTGGAACGCGGCGACAGCCAGGCGGCAAGGGAAAGGATGCACGATCACGTCCGCAACACAGCGCGCGGCGCCGGAGTCGAGCTTTGATCGAGACTTCGCTCGTCCGGGAATGATTGATCGGGTCGACCAGCCTCAGCATGAACGCGCGTCGGCATAGGAGAGACCTCAAGGCTCATGCCTGAGGAATGCTTTTCTTGCTTGAGTGAAGCATTACACATTCAGGCATCATCCCGGCGCAGCGGCGAAGCTCCTGACCCCAACGCGCCTTGGGGCTGCAGTCATCCGAGGTCCCGGCAGGCGAAACATCGATCCGCCCACCGGCGCTTCCTGCCTCAGCCTTCGGCGAAGAAGACGAAGCGCATGACGAACAGCGCGGCGGCGATCCATGTCGCGGCGGGGACCGATCCGGAAGGTGCCAGGAAAGTCGCCAGCAGGAACAGCACCGCCACGGTCAGAGCCGTCAGGTCCGTGCGCCCGTACTCGTCGATGGGATCGTGAGTGGGAAACGTGGAAAGAAGGTGTGCCAAGTTGGCATCATGGATGGCAGGTCCTTCATCCCACCGCCGACCCCGAGCATCGCTTCGGCACCTTCAAAGGAGGCGGCCTCCCGCCAGTCAGTTGATCTGCTGTCGCCGGAATTTGCGAGGCGGGAACAAGGGCAGGGCGGGCCGCAGAGCTTTGTTCGACCGGAGGCATGAGCGCGAGAGCACGTCGCTGTGGATCGGCCGAGGCACAAAGAGCAGAGCCATGATCACGGGATGCCGGTCGGCTCGGAACTTGGTCAGCCCTGTGCCAGGTTCGGAACATTGGCCAAGGCAGCCTCAAAGTGCCCGAACCCCAAACTGGCCGGCCTGACGGGCAGGCCGGCCTTGTCGCGGGTCAGAAGCCGACCGTGTCAGCGCCCTTGAGCGCCAGCATGTCCCGCGCCTCGTCCGGGCTCGCGATCTCGAGGCCCAAGCCCTCGATGATCTGCCGGACCGCGGTGACCTGTTCGGCGTTGCTGATGGCAAGGCGGCCGGGGCCGGCCCAGAGCGAGTCCTCGAGCCCGACGCGGACGTGACCACCCAGCGCCGCCGCGATCGCCGCCACCGGAAGCTGGTTCTTGCCGGCGCCCAGGACGGACCAGCGGTACTGGTCGCCGAACAGACGGTCGGCCGTGCGCTTCATGTGCATGACGTCGTCGTAATGCGCGCCGATCCCGCCCATCAGGCCGAAGACCGTCTGGATGAACAGCGGACCCTTGACCAGCCCGGCATCGTGGAAGTGCTTGAGGTTGTAAAGATGCGCGGTGTCGTAGCACTCGAACTCGAAGCGGGTGCCGTTCGCGCCCAGGGTGGTGATGATGTGCTCGATGTCCGCGAAGGTGTTGCGGAACAGGATGCCCTTGTTGCCGAGGTATTCGCGTTCCCATTCGTGCTTCAGCTTACCCTCGAAGCGCGCGAGCATCGGGAACAGGCCGAAGTTCATCGAGCCCATGTTGAGCGATGCCAGTTCCGGCTTCCATGTCGCGGCAGGGCGCACCCGGTCCTCGATGGTCATGGTCGGCGCACCGCCGGTGGTGATGTTGACCACGCAGTCCGTGCGCTGCTTGATCACCTGAAGGAAGGGCGCAAAGGCCTCGGGGGTCTGGTCGGGGCGGCCGTCCTGCGGATCGCGCGCGTGAAGGTGGACGACGGCTGCGCCCGCCTCGGCAGCCCCGATCGCCGCTTCGGCGATTTCCGAGGCCGTGACCGGCAGGTGCTCCGACATCGAGGGCGTATGGATCGCGCCCGTGACGGCGCAGGTGATGATGACCTTGCGTTTGGCAGCCATGCTTACTTCTCTTCCTTCAGGGACTTCAGAAACTTGTCCAGCGCCGCCAGCTTCCTGTCGCGGCTGCGGCTGAGTTCGGCGACCCGGTCGCTGCCCGGCAGGGCGGCGGCGGTGATCTCTCCGGCCTCGCGCGTGAAGGCCTCGCCCCGCGCGGCGCTGTCGCTGAGGCGCGCCATCGTCGGGCCGTAGCGGTCGAGGTAGTCCGCGACCCCACCCGGTGCATTCAGGTTGATCGTCGCGAGCGGCCCCAGCAGCGTCCAGCGCCGCCCCAAGCCGTGGCAGACGGTATCGTCCAGGCCCTCAGGCGAGACGATCCCCTGTTCGACAAGGGAAAGCGCCTCGGCCAGCAGCACTGCCTGAAGGCGGTTCAGGACGAAGCCGTCGATCTCGCGCGACAGCCGCACGGGAACCTGCTCGACGTCCCGCATCAGCGCTTCGGCGCGGTCCATGACCTCGGGGGCCGTGTCCGGGGAAGGGCAGAGCTCGACCACCGGGATCACATGGGGCGGGTTCACGGGATGGGCGACGAGGATACGGTGCCTTCCTTCGAGCCCTTCGGCGAACTGCGAGGCGACAAGGGCCGAGCTGGAGGAGGCGAGGATCGTCTCGGGCGCGGCCAGCCGGTCGAGATCAGCATAGATGCGGCGCTTGATCTCGATCCGCTCGGGGCCGTTTTCCTGCACCCATTCCGCGCCTTCCAGCGCCGACTGCATGTCCGCGGCGAGCGTGACGCGGGCCAGGATCGAGGGGTCTTCCCCCGCCTCGACGCAGGTCTCCTGCAGCCTGTCCCTCGCGCTTGCCAGGGCTGCGGGGTCGGCGTCCCACACGCGGACCTCCAGTCCCGCCCTTGCAAAGACGATTGTCCAGGCTCTGCCGATCAGGCCGCAGCCGATGATGGAAACGGTCCTTGCCATGTTATCGATCCTTCTCCCGTTCCAGGGCTCAAGCCTTGCCGGCAACTTTTGCCGGACCGTAGTCGCACAGCGTCCGGCCCAGATCGGACGCGGCATCGGAAATGTCGCGGATGATGGCGGCCTGCAGGGCCGAGGCATCGCGCTTGCGCAGGGCAAGCTCGGCGGCGCGGTGGCTTTCCATCGAGCGGCCGAAGTGGTTAGGGGCCGTGACCGCCAGCCGGATCAGGGGGCCGACGCGCAGCCACATCCGTTCGATCACGCCCATCAGGATCGGGCGCGCGGCCGCGCGGTAGATCAGCGAATGGAAGCGCCAGTTGCTTTCCAGATAGAGGTCGGCGTCGCCCGTGTCGGCCGCCCGCTGCATGACGGCGCAGGCGTTCGAGATGAGCCGCATCTGCGAAGGCCCGATGCCGTCAAGCGCCTGGGCGGCCGCAAGGCTTTCCAGGTTGATGCGGATGTCGCGGATGTCGATCAGTTCGGCTTCCGACAGGACCGGCACGCGCAGCACGCGGTTGCCGCCGAAGACCTCGAGCCCGCCGTCGCTTTCCAGCTGGCGCAGGGCCTCGCGGACAGGGGTCACGCTGGTCCCGAGCGCGGTCGAGGCGCGGCGCAGGCTGATTTCCTCGCCCGGGCGGAAATAGCCGCTGATCAGGGCGTCCCGCAGCCGCGCATAGACCTGCGCCTGGGCCGTCGTGCCTTCGTCGAAGGTCAGGGGTCCCAGCCGGGACCAGCTGTCTGATTCACTGCCCCGGATCATGTCTCCTCCACCAGAGTGTGATCTCAGTTTCGGCGCAAACTGATCCTCGGCCCAAGTAATGTCCAGCAAATAATGAATATATTTGTGGGTTGACGGGGCAGAGGTTTGGAAACTAGCGTAACTGAGATCACAGATGAGGGGCTTTGACGAGCCCTGTTACGCAGCTTGAAGGAGGGGAGGTCCTGAAAATGCGGCACTTCAACATCATGGGAATCACTACCGTCATGGCTCTGCTGGGCTCGACGGCGCTGGCGCAGGAAAGCCGCACGTTCGACGTCAGCCTGGCGCTTGGCGCGCAGTCGCATCATGCCGTCGGCGTCCACAAGTTCGGCGAGGAACTGGAGCGCCTGTCGGAAGGGCGGCTCAAGATCCGCCCCCATTACGACAACGCGCTGGGCGCCGAGCGCGAGGTGGTCGAAGGCATCGGGCTTGGCCTGATCGACATGGGCGTCACCTCGACCGGCCCGATGGGCGGCTTCACGAGCGAGTTCCTGCTGTTCGACCTACCCTACATCTTCCGCGACCACGCCCATGCCCACGGCTTCCTTGACAGCGAGCATGGCGACGCGCTGGCCCAGCGGCTGCAGGAAGCGGCCGGGGTCAAGATCATCGGCTGGATGGAAAACGGCTTCCGCTACGAAACCAACAGCGTCCGCCCGATCAATGCGCTCGAGGACCTGAAGGGCATCAAGCACCGGACGCAGGAAAGCAGCGTGCAGGTCGATACCTGGACGGCGCTTGGCACGAATGCCGCCCCCATGGCCTGGACCGAGGTCTTCACCGCGCTGCAGCAGGGCGTGATGGAAAGCCAGGAGAACCCGATCCCGACGATCTACGACGTCAAGTTCAACGAGGTTCAGGACTACCTGGCCATGACCCAGCACGTCTACTCGCCGGCGCCGCTGATGATCGGCGCGCAGCTTTTCGACTCTCTCTCGCCCGAGGATCAGGCCATTGTCCTCGAAGCCGCCAGGATCGCGACTCCGGTCCAGCGTGCGGCTTCGCGCGAGATGGATGAGCGTCTGGTGGGCGAATTGGAAGCCTTGGGAATGGAAGTCACCCGTCCCGATCTCGCGCCCTTCCGCGAGGCCGTCCAGCCGGTCATCGACAAGTGGAAGGACACTGTCGGAACCGAGCTGGTCGACGCCGCTGCGAACTTCCAAGCGGCGCAGTAACGACAAGGGGGGCGAAAGCCCCCCATTTCCTACATTCCCTCAGGAGGTCGCAGATGCGTGATGCGCTGCGCAAGGTCGTCCGCACGGTGGACGGCATAAACTGGCTTGTCGGCTGGCTTCTCGCCGCGCTGATGCTGGTGATGACGGTCCTGATCAGCTGGCAGGTCTTTGCCCGGTACGTGATGGGCAGCTCGCTGACCTTTTCCGAGGAAGTCTCGCGCTTCTCGATGGTCTGGATGACGATGCTGGGGGCGGCCTATGCCTATCGGCAGGGCTCGCTGATCGCGGTCGATCTGCTGACGTCCATGTCGGGGCCGAAGGTCAGCCGGGTCGTCCACCTGCTGATCGCGCTGGCGTCATGCACCTTCGCCTTTGTCCTGCTCAAGTACGGGCTGGCGATCACCGAGCGGGTGGCCACACAGACCGCGCCCAGCACCCGCGTCTCGATGGCCTGGCTTTACGGGGCGATGCCTGCGGGGGCGGCGCTGATCTTCCTGAACGCACTGGCCATCATCGCGGATGACTTTTCTGGCAAGAAGGATGCGGCAGCATGATCGCGCTTCTGTTCGGACTTCTGCTTCTGCTTCTGCTGATCGGCGTTCCCGTCACCTTTGCACTTGGCCTCGCGGCCGTCGTGACCATCTGGCAGGGCGACATCATGCCCCTGCTGATCGCCCCGCAGGAGATGATCCGGTCGGTCAACTCGTTCCCGCTGCTGGCGATTCCCTTCTTCATCCTTGCGGGAAACCTGATGCAGGCGGGCGGGATCTCGAAGCGGCTGGTCGATTTCTCGAAGACGCTGGTCGGCAGCACCACGGGCGGGCTGGCGATGGTCGCGATCGTGACCTCGGCCTTCTTCGCCGCGATCTCGGGTTCGGGCGCAGCCACCACGGCCGCCGTGGGCGCCATCCTGATCCCGGCGATGGCCGCCCAAGGTTACGGCAAGCCTTTCGCCGCCGCGAACCAGGCTGCGGCCGGGGCGCTTGGCGTCATCATTCCGCCCAGCATCCCGATGATCCTTTATGCCATCTCGGCCAACCAGTCGGTGGGCGACATGTTCATGGCCGGCTTCCTGCCGGGCCTCGTGGTCGTGGCCTCGCTTCTGATCTATGCCCGCATCCACGCCAGCAACCTTCACATGCCGGTCGAGGAGGTGACGGGCGTCCGTGACGTGCTGGGCGCCGGGCGCTCGGCCATCCTCGCCCTGCTGATGCCCACGCTGATCCTCGGCGGGATCTACGGCGGCATCGTCACCCCGACCGAAGCCGCCGTCGTCGCGGTCGTCTATTCTCTGCTGGTCGGCGGCATCATCTATCGCGAGCTGCCGCTGCGCGAGATTCCCCTGATCCTGCGCGACAGCGCCATCACTTCTGCGGTCGTGCTGTCGATCATCGCGGCGGCCGGGCTTTACGGCCGGATCATCCTGTCGCTGCAGGTGCCCACGGTTATTTCCGAGTTCGTCGTCGGTGCGATCGACAGCGCCTGGATGTTCATCATCCTCGTCAACATCCTGCTGCTGTTCGTCGGCATGTTCCTCGAAGCGGCCGCCGCCATCCTGATCTTCACCCCGATCCTGCTGCCCATCGCGCTCAGCTTCGGCATCGATCCGGTGCATTTCGGGGTCATCATGGTGGTGAACCTTGCGATGGGGATGTTCACGCCGCCCGTCGGCCTGAACCTGTTCATCGCTTCGCAGATCGCAGGGATCGGCATTCCGCAGATCGCCCGGGCGGTGGTGCCCTTCGTGATCATCCTGCTGGTCGACCTGGCCATCATCAGCTTCCTGCCCTGGCTCTCGCTGGTCTTCACGGGCCGATAAGGAAAAACGCACATGGATCTTTCATTGGGCAAGGCCCGCATCATCGTCACGGCAGGCGCGGGCGGCATCGGCCGCGCCATCGTGGACGCCTTCCTTGCCGAGGGCGCCCAGGTCGCCACCTGCGACATCGACGAGGCGGGTCTGGCGACGCTTCCCGAAGGTGTGTTCCGCCGCCGCGTGGACGTGCAGGACGCGGGCGCGCTGGCAGGCTTCATGGACGATGCCATCGCGGCGCTGGGAGGGCTCGACTGCCTCGTCAACAACGCCGGCATCGCGGGGCCGACCGGCCGTATCGAGGAACTGGAGCTGGACGCCGTCCGGCAATGCCTTGACATCTGCCTGACCAGCCAGTTCGTCACCACGGGCCGGGCCGTCCCGCATCTGCGCAGCAGCGCCAACCCCTCGATCGTCAATATCTCCTCGCTGGCCGGACGCCTGGGCTTCAAGCTGCGCAGCCCTTATGCGGCGGCAAAGTGGGGGGTAATCGGCCTGACCAGGTCCATGGCGATGGAACTGGGCGGGGACGGCATCCGGGTGAACGCGATCCTGCCCGGGCTGGTCGCGGGCGAGCGTCAACGGCGGGTGCTGCAATCGCGCGCCGACGCCCGGGGCATCGACTTCGAGCAGGCCGAGAGCGAGGCGTTCTCGCACACCTCGATCAAGGAATACGTCACGCCGCAGCAGATCGCCGACCAGATCCTGTATCTGGCAAGCCCGCGCGCCCGCACGATCTCGGGGCAGGCGATCTCGGTCTGCGGCGACACCGGAATGCTGGGCTAAGGGGGCAGGAATGGCGATCACATATCTCAAGCGCGGCAAGTCCGACGCGGAACGCGACCAGGACGACAGCCGCACCCGTGCCACCGTCGAGGCCACGCTGAAGGACATCGAGACGCGCGGCGACGCCGCCGTCCGGGAACTCAGCCAGAAGTTCGACAACTACGCCCCCGACAGCTTCCGGCTGTCGCAGGAGCAGATCGACGCCCTGATCGCGGAGCTGAGCCCGCGCGACCTGGAGGACATCCGCTTCGCCCAAGCGCAGATCCGCCGCTTTGCCGAGGCCCAGCGCGCCTCGATGCAGGACATCGAGGTCGACACGCGTCCCGGCGTGATCCTGGGTCACAAGAACATCCCGGTGCAGTCGGTCGGCTGCTACGTGCCCGGCGGCAAGTTCCCGATGGTCGCCTCGGCGCATATGTCGGTGCTGACGGCCAGCGTCGCGGGCGTGCCGCGGATCGTAGCCTGCACGCCGCCGTTCAAGGGGCGCCCCAACCCGGCGGTGATCGCCGCCATGCACCTGGCCGGCGCGCATGAGATCTATGTCCTCGGCGGCATCCAGGCGATCGGCGCGATGGCCTTGGGGACCGAGACCATCCAGCCCGTCCACATGCTGGTTGGCCCCGGCAATGCCTTCGTGGCCGAGGCCAAGCGCCAGCTTTACGGCCGTGTCGGCATCGACCTGTTCGCGGGCCCGACCGAGACCATGGTGATCGCCGACGACACGGTGGACGCCGAGCTTTGCGCCACCGATCTGCTGGGGCAGGCCGAGCATGGCTACAACAGCCCCGCCGTGCTGGTCACGAACTCGCGGGCTCTGGCCAAAGGCACGATGGCCGAAGTCGAGCGGCTGCTGCAGATCCTGCCCACCGCCGAGACCGCGTCCGCAAGCTGGCGCGACTATGGCGAGGTGATCCTCTGCGACAGTCACGACGAGATGCTGCAGGTCGCCAATGACATCGCCAGCGAGCATGTGCAGGTCATGACCGACCGCGACGACTGGTATCTGGACCACATGACCTCTTACGGCGCCCTGTTCCTCGGGCCGCGCACAAATGTCGCGAATGGTGACAAGGTCATCGGGACGAACCACACGCTGCCGACCCGAAAGGCGGGCCGCTATACCGGCGGGCTGTGGGTGGGCAAGTTCCTCAAGACCCACACCTACCAGCGCGTCACTACGGACGAGGCGGCAGCCGAGATCGGCGCCTATTGTTCGCGCCTGTGCATGCTCGAAGGCTTCGTCGGCCATGCCGAACAGGCCAACATCCGTGTCCGCCGCTACGGCGGAAGGGACATTCCCTATGGAGGTGCCGCAGAATGATGCGGGCGAACTTCGACCTGACCGGAAAGCGGGCCCTGGTCACCGGGGCTGGGCGCGGCATCGGACGCGGGGTGGCCGAGGCGCTGGCCTCGGCAGGGGCGGCGGTGACGCTCTGCGCCCGCTCGGCCTCCGAGATCACCGAGGTGGCCGAGGCGATCGTCGCCGCAGGCGGCACCGCCGACACCCTGGCGCTGGACGTGACGGACATTCACGCCTTCGCCCGCGAGATCAAGGCGCGCGAGCCCTTCGACATCTTCGTCAACAACGCGGGCACGAACCGGCCCGCGCTGGTGCAGGATGTCACGGAAGAAGAGTTCGACCTGATCATCGGCCTGAACCTCAAGGCCGCTGTATTCGCCGCGCAGGCGGTCGCGCGCGGCATGGTCAACGCCGGACGCGGCGGGTCGATCATCAACATGTCCTCGCAGATGGGTCATATCGGCTCGGCGAAGCGCAGCATCTACTGCGCGTCGAAATGGGCGATCGAGGGCTTTTCCAAGTCCATGGCGATCGAGCTGGGTCCGCAAGGAATCCGGGTGAACACCATCTGCCCGACCTTCATCGAGACACCTCTGACGCAGCCCTATTTCACCGACGAGGCCTTCCACCAGGAGGTGCTTGGCAAGATCAAGCTGGGACGGCTGGGCCAGGTGCAGGATATCGTGGGCGCGGCGGTCTTCCTCGCCTCGGACGCCTCGGCCCTGACCACGGGCTCGGCCCTCATGGTCGATGGCGGGTGGACGGCGGAGTAGTCTGCCGAAACCGGATCAGGTGGGCGCAAGGACGGGGCAGGGGACCCTTGGGTTCCTGCGCGATGCTCGGCGGCATTCGCGGGTGTCGCCCACCTGAAACGTCCCTGCCGCAACCTGCAAGGCGCAGATTTATGCAGGCGGCAAGGCTGTGCGGGCGGAACTTGTCGCCGCAGGCGCGAACTGCCCGCCCGTCATGCGGGCAGGGGATCTAGGGCAGGCGGACCGCCTCGCCCTTACATGCCATGTCCTGGGTCCCGGCCTCAGGCCCTTTCATGGCGGTCGCCGCTGGCACTGCGCTTCAGGGCCTCGAAGTCACCCTTGTCGTGGCGCTCGAGAAGCTGGGTGGACGGGTCGCCGCTGACGCGGTTCACCATGTAGCCGCGCTGCACCGCAGGCCGGGCCCAGACCTGCTCGGTCCAGCGCTGGAGATGGCGGTAGTCCTGCACCTGCAGGAACTCTCCGGCGTCATAAAGCTCGCCCCGTGCCAGCTGGCCGTACCAGGGCCAGATCGCCATGTCGGCGATGGTGAACTCGGGCCCGCCGACATATTCGCTGGTGGCCAAGCGGCGGTCCAGCACGTCAAGCTGCCGCTTGGTTTCCATGGCGAAGCGGTTGATCGGGTATTCGAACTTTTCGGGGGCATAGGCGTAGAAATGGCCAAAGCCGCCGCCGAGGTATGGCCCGCTGCCCACCTGCCAGAACAGCCAGGAGAGGCAGGCCGCCCGCGTGGCGCCCTCGGCGGGAAGAAAGGCGCCGAACTTCTCGGCCAGGTAGACGAGGATCGCGCCGGACTCGAAGACCGGCACCGGAACAGGGCCGCTCCGGTCCACCAGCGCCGGGATCTTCGAATTGGGGTTCACCTCGACGAAGCCGCTGCCGAACTGGTCGCCGTCGCCGATCCGGATCAGCCAGGCGTCGTATTCGGCCCCCTCGTGGCCCGCTTCGAGCAACTCTTCCAGCATGATGGTGACCTTCACCCCATTGGGCGTGCCCATCGAATAAAGCTGAAGCGGATGCCGCCCCACATTCAGGGGGCGGTCATGCGTCGGGCCGGCAATGGGTCGGTTGATCGAGGCGAACCTGCCGCCGCTTTCCTGATCCCACACCCAGACCTTCGGCGGGACATAGCCCAGCTCGTTTCCCATTCGGCGTTCCTTCCATTGCCAGGCCGCCTGCCAGTCGCGGCGCAAGTTCAAGGGGCGATGCTTGCGGCCATCTGCAGGAACGTCAATCGCCCGTGACCGGGTTCTGCCTTGCAGCCGCCCCGAACTGCGGCGGTCTGCAGGGCAGACCCCCGGCCCGGCCAAGGCTGCCGGATGCCAAGTGCGGCGCTTATCCCTTGCCGAGACAGGGGATCGTTCCCGCCACGTCGGTGTCGTCGATCAGGTAGAAGTTGCTGACGCTGCCCGCCTTCCGGGCTTCGCCGAAGGGCGCGTAGTCGGGATCTGCGGCGAACTCCATCGCCGCCTCGCGCGAGGGAAACTCGATCAGCGCCACCAGCGAGGCATCGGGCGCCTTGCCTTCAAGCGCCTCGATCCTGCCGCTGCGATGGCTGCAGTCGTCCTGTTGCCGCTTTTCCCGCTCTTCCTGCATTGGGATGAAAGCATCCGTGTCCTTCCCTCGGCAAGGATATCCTTGCGCTTTTCTAGGGTCAGGACCCATTGATTTGCCTGCTGCTGCGTGATTCAGTCTCCGTGAGGAGACTGATCGATGAGCAACCTTTTTTGGCTGACCGATGAGCAGATGGCACGGCTCCGGCCCTTCTTTCCGAAGAGCCACGGCAAGCCGCGTGTTGATGATCGGCGTGTTCTGAGCGGCATTATCTTCATCAATCGCAATGGTTTGCGGTGGTGCGACGCGCCCAGGGAATACGGTCCGGCTAAGACGCTTTACAACCGTTGGAAGCGGTGGGGCGATATGGGCGT
>NZ_FNGE01000015.1 GCF_900102885.1 Paracoccus chinensis
CTGCTGGGCCTTGCGCTGCTGTCGGGCGGCGGGCTGCTGGGGGCGGGGCTGCTGCTGTTCGACCGCCGCCCGGCCGGGTGGCGCCTGCGTTCCCTGCTGCGGCGGCTTCGGCCCAATCCGCACCGCGCCGCCCTGAGGGCCGCCGCGCAGGCCGGCAATCTTGCGACCCTGCGCCGCGCCGCCCGCGCCTATGCGGATCACGAGCGCGCCGCGGGGCGATCCGTGGACCAGGCGGCGCTGGCCGGACTGGACCGCGCGATCTTCGGCCCGCCCGCGACGGGGCAGGACTTTGACGCCGCGGGTCTCGTGGCGGCACTGACAAGCGGCGGCGGAAACCGCCCCTCCTGATGCTTTGCTCCCCCCAACGAAGTTCCTTGCTACATCTGCATTCATAATTCATAATTTTCCCGCGAGGCCGGCATGAGACGTGCTGCGCTCGGAAAAGATCATGCAAGGAAGGGAGGCCGCGCGTGACACATCATCTCATTGCCATCTGTGCGCTGGTTGCGATGTTCGTCATTGCAACCGCATTGCCGATCAACATCGGCGTTCTGGCCTTCGTTGGCGCGTTCATCGTCGGAACGCTGCTTGCGGGGGACACCACAAAGGACATCATCGGGGAATTCCCCAGCGGGCTGTTCCTGACGCTGGCCGGGATCACCTGGCTGTTCGCCCTGGCGCAGAACAACGGCACCATCGACTGGCTGGTCCGGTCCGCCGTTCGCGCGGTCAAGGGCCGGATCGCCCTGATCCCCTGGATCATGTTCTCGATCTCGGCGGTCCTGACGGCCATCGGCGCCGTGACGCCGGGCGCCGTCGCCATCGTGGCACCCATCGCGCTGAGCTTCGCCTTCCGCTACAAGATCTCGCCCCTGATGATGGGCATGATGGTGGCGATGGGGGCCTCGGCCGGGGCCTTCTCGCCCATCGGGATCTTCGGCAGCATCACCAACGGCGTGGTGGAACGCTCGGGCCTGCCGCTGAACCCGGCGGTGACCTTCGCGGCCAGCTTCTTCTGCAACCTCGTCTGCGTGGTCATCCTGTTCCTCGTCCTCGGAGGGCGCGAGCTGATGAAGGCGCGCGTGGACCTGAGCCACAGCGTCACCGTCCCGCACCTGGAGATCACCAGGCCCGCCACCGGCCCCCAGATCTTCGGCGACAGCGAGGCCGAGGCGCTGAGCCCCCGCATCGCCCGCGAGGCCGGCGGCGACGCCAACCGCCTGACGGTGGACGCCCCCAAGGGCGAGCTGCCCGACGGCAGCCCGATCCAGATCGTCACCGTGGCGGGCCTTGCCGCGCTGGCGGTCATGGTGCTGGCCTTCAACCTCGACATCGGCTTCGTATCGCTGACGATCGGCCTTGTGATCGCGCTGTGCCAGCCGAACCTGCAGAAGCGGGCGATGTCGCAGGTCGCCTGGCCCGAGATCATGCTGATCACCGGCGTCGGCACCTATGTCGCGGTGCTGGAAAACATGGGCACCATCGACTTCGTGGGCAACAGCGTGGCCTCGATGGCCTCGCCCATGATGGCGGCGCTGCTGCTGTTCTACATCGGCGGCATCGTCTCGGCCTTCGCCTCGTCCACGGCGCTTCTGGGGGCGCTGATCCCGCTGGCGGTGCCCTTCCTGCAGGCGGGCACGGGCATCGGCCCGGTCGCCTTCATCGCCGGCATGGCGGTCGCCTCGACCATCGTGGACGTCAGCCCCTTCTCGACCAGCGGCGCCCTGGTGCTGGCGAACTCGCAGGGCGTGGACAAGCAGGTCTTCTACCGCCAGCTGCTGGGCTATGGCGCGCTGGTGACGGGGCTTGCCCCCCTGCTGCTGTGGATCATCTTCGTGGTCATCCCCGCCTGATCCCTGCCCATGGATGCGGCGCACCCGCGCCGCATCCCCGTTAGCTTGACCCTGCGCCACCAAAAGTGCATTCATTATTCAAAATCACCCCTGCCCCTCAGGAGACAGATCCATGACCCATGTGTTCGGCCGCCATTTCCTTCAGATCCCCGGCCCCAGCCCGGTGCCGGATCGCGTCCTGCGGGCGATGTCGCAGCAGGTGATCGACCATCGCGGCCCCGAGTTCGGCGAGCTCGGCCTCAAGGCGCTGGCGGGGATGAAGACGATCTTCAAGACGGAACAGGATGTCATCATCTATCCGTCCTCGGGCACCGGCGCCTGGGAAGCGGCGCTGGCCAACGTGCTGAAGGAAGGCGACCGCGTCCTGATGTACGAAACCGGCCATTTCGCCACCCTGTGGAAGAAGATGGCCGAGAAGCTGGGCGTCCGGGCCGAGTTCATCGGCGGCGACTGGCGCTCGGGCGCCGATCCCGACCAGATCGAGCAGCACCTGCGCGCCGACAGCGCCCACGAGATCAAGGCCGTCTGCGTGGTTCACAACGAGACCTCGACCGGCTCGGTGTCGCCCATCGCCGACGTGCGCCGCGCCATGGACGCGGCGGGCCACCCGGCGCTGCTGATGGTGGACTCGATCTCGGGGCTGGCCTCCATCGACTTCCGCTTCGACGAGTGGGGCGTGGACGTCGCCGTCTCGGGCTCGCAGAAGGGCCTGATGCTGCCGCCGGGGATCAGCTTCAACGCCGTCAGCGGCAAGGCGCTGGAGGCCGCGAGGAACAACGGGATGCGCCGGTCCTACTGGGACTGGCAGGAGATGGTCGAGATCAACGGCAAGGGCTATTTCCCCTATACCCCCGCGACCAACATGCTTTACGGCCTCGTCGAGGCGATCGACATGCTGCACGAGGAAGGGCTCGACACCGTCTTCGCCCGCCACCAGCGCCTGGCCGCCGCGACCCGCGCCGCCGTCCGCGCCTGGGGGCTCGAGGTGCTGTGCAACCGGCAGGGGCATGAAAGCGGCGTGCTGACCACCGTGATGATGCCCGAAGGCCACAGCGCCGACGCCTTCCGCGCGCAGGCCCTGCGCCATTACAACATCTCGCTGGGAAGCGGGCTGTCGAAGGTCGCCGACAAGGTCTTCCGCATCGGCCACCTGGGCGACATCAACGACCTGACGCTGGTGGGTGCGCTCAGCGGCGTGGAAATGGCGCTGTCCAAGGCCGGCGTCCCGCATGAGAAGGGCGGGGTCGCCGCGGCCATGGCGCATCTGGAATCCACCCCTGCCCCGGGCATCGACGCCTGACCGGGTTGCGCCCCGGCCGCCCGGGGCGTAGCCGCATCCCATCGTCTGCCCCAGAGGAAGAAGCCATGACCCTGACACTCGACCTGGCCCGCAAGCTGGCCGATCTCTGCCTTGATCGCGCGGCCGGGATGAACCTCAAGCCGCTGACCGTGGCGGTGCTGGACGCCTCGGGGCATCTCAAGGTGCTGCTGCGGCAGGACGGGACCAGCCTGCTGCGTTCGGAGATCGCGCAGGGCAAGGCGCGCGGCGCCATCGGCATGGGGCTGGGCTCGCGCGCGCTCTACACCCGCGCGCAGGAGCAGCCCTTTTTCATCCAGGCGATGAACACGATCGCGGGCGGCAGCCTCGTGCCCGTGCCGGGCGGCGTCCTGATCCGCAAGGACGGCGAGATCATCGGCGCGGTCGGCATCACCGGCGACACCTCGGACAATGACGAGGCCTGCGCCGTCGCCGCCATCGAGGCCCTGGGCCTGCAGGCCGACGCGGGCTGATCCGTCTGGCGCGGGCCGGCGTCGGGGTGGTAGGATCGGTGCCACCCCACCGGCTTTGCCGAAGAAAGGACGGGACAACAATTCGATGAACTTCGTGCCGGATACCCTCAAGCCCCCGCGCCGGACGACCCTGCACGAGGAACTGACGCAGAGGCTGCGCGACCTCATCATCCACGGCGAGCTTCAGCCGGGGATGAAGGTGCCGGAACGGGACCTTTGCGAGGCTTATGACGTCTCGCGCACGCCCCTGCGCGAGGCGCTGAAGGTGCTGGCGAGCGAAGGGCTGGTCCTGCTGGAACCCAACCGCGGCGCCCGCGTCACCCCCATCACGCAGGAAGACATGGACGAGGTCTTCCCCGTCATGGGCGCGCTCGAGGCGCTGGCGGGGGAACTGGCCTGCCGGAACATCACCCCCGCCGAGCTGGAGGAGATCCGCCGCCATCACGCCGAGATGCTGGCGCATCATCAGGCCGGCGACCTGGCCGGCTATTACGCCGCGAACCAGAAGATCCACGAGGGCATCCTGGGCGCGGCCCGCAACCCGACCCTGGCCGCCCATTACCGGGCGCTGTCGGCGCGGGTGCAGCGCGCGCGCTATGTCGCCAACACCACCCCCGACCGCTGGAAGCAGGCCGTCGAGGAACATGTGCAGATCATGGCGCACCTGACCGCCCGCGACGGCGCCAAGCTGGCCGCGACCCTGCGGCAGCATCTGGAAAACAAGCTGCGGGCCGTCAGCCAGTCCCTTGCGCACCAGAACGGGACAGCGGGCAAGGCAAGGCCCTGATTGCATGCAATCCGCGCGGGCCGATCTAGGCAGATCGCCCGCGCTCCCCTATGCTGGCCGACCAGAAGGCAGGGAAGGGGCGGATGAACGACCTGACGACACGCGACGCGGCCACGCCTGAACGCATCGGCACCACGCTGCATGGCGAGATCCTGTCCGGCCTGCGCGACCATGTCGTGCAGGGCGACCTTCCCGACGGCGCCCGCATCTCGGAACGCGAGCTGTGCGAACGCTTCGGCGTCTCGCGCACGCCCCTGCGCGAGGCGCTGAAGGTGCTGGCCTCGGAAGGGCTGATCGAGCTTCTGCCCAACCGCGGCGCGCGGGTGAAGGCGCTGACGCCCGACGAGATCGGAGAACTGTTCGACCTCATGGGCGGGCTCGAGGCGCTGGCCGGGCGGCTGGCCTGCGAGCGGATCACGCCCGCCGCCTTCGACGCCATCGAGCAGGCGCATCGCGAGATGTACACCTTCTACCTGCGCGGCGACCGGCAGGGCTATTTCGCCTGCAACCAGCAGATCCACGAGGCGATCCTTGCCGCAGCCGGCAACGGCGCCCTGTCCTCGGCGGCCCGCACGCTGCTGGGCCGCCTGCGCCGCGTCCGCTTCACGGCCAACATCGACGAGCAGGGCGAACGCTGGCGCGAGGCGGTGCGCGAACACGAACTGATCCTGGACGCCTTGCGCCGCCGGGCCGGGGGCGAACTGGCGGACCTGCTGTTCGCCCATTTGCGCAGCACAAAGGACGCCATCCTGCGGAACCTCGCGCCGGATTGAATCCATATTCGGGCAGAACAGAAAGATTGTATTCAATCTTGTCGGCCGCTAGTCTGGCGCGGATCGCCGTGCGGGAACCTTCCCCCTCGGCCCTCCGCAGCAAGAAGGCACCGGCAGATGAACGCATCCACCAAGCCCCGCACCCCTCCGGCCGCGCGCAGCCAGGCGTTTCAGGCCGCGCTTGGCAAGGCGCTGGAAGGCGAGGTCCGCTTCGACGCCTTCACGCGCGGGCGCTATGCGACGGACGCCTCGATCTACCAGATCATGCCGCGCGCCGTGGCCTTCCCCCGGCACGAGGCCGACATCTCCGCGGCCCTTCAGGTCGCGGGCGAACATGGGGTGCCGGTCATCGCGCGCGGCGGCGGCACCTCGCAGAACGGCCAGCCGATCGGGGACGGGCTGATCCTCGACATGTCGCGCCACTTCAACGGCGTGACCGACTATGACCCGCAGGCCCGCACGATTTGCGTCCGCCCCGGCACGGTTCTGAGCACGCTGAACGACGCCCTCCGCAAGGACGGGCTGTTCTTCCCGGTCGAGCCCTCGACCGCCTCGCGCTGCACCATCGGGGGGATGGCGGGGAACAACTCGTCGGGCGCGCGTTCGCTGCGCTTCGGCAAGACGGTGGACAACGTGCTGGCCATCGACGGGATGCTGCCCGACGGCGAGCGCTTTTCCCTGAGCGACGCGCCGCTGACCTCCCTGCCCGCGCGGTCGCGCGAGATCATGGAGCGGCTGACCGCCCTTGCCCGCCTGCACCGCACCGATATCGAGACGATCTTTCCCAGGGTCCAGCGCCGCGTCGGTGGCTACAACCTCGACGAGCTGCTGCCCGAGAATCCGAACTACTCGCACCTGCTGGTGGGATCGGAAGGGACGCTGGCGCTGACCACCGGCGTCACGCTGAAGCTGTCGGCGCTGCCGAAGCACCGCGTCATGGGCGTCTGCCACTTCCCCAGCTTCCGCGACGCCATGGAAACGACCCGGCACATCGTCGCGCTGGACCCGGTCGCGGTCGAGCTGGTGGACAACAACGTGCTGGTGCTGGGCGCCGACATCCCCCTGTTCGTCCGCACACTGAGCGACATCACCCGCGGCAAGCCGAACTGCCTGCTGCTGGTCGAATTCGCGGGCGACGACCTCGATGCGCTGAAGCGCGACCTCAAGCGCCTGGACCAGTGCATGGGCGACCACGGCTTCCCCGACGCGGTGGTCGAGGTGATCGAGCCCGCCCGCCAGAAGCCCGTCTGGGATGTGCGCGAGGCCTGCCTCAACATCATGATGTCGATGAAGGGCGACGGGAAGCCCGTGTCCTTCATCGAGGATTGCGCCGTTCCGCTGGAACACCTGGCCGATTATACCGACGCCGTGACCGAGGTCTTCAGCAAGCATGGCACGGTCGGCACCTGGTATGCCCATGCCTCGGTCGGCTGCCTGCACGTCCGCCCGATCCTGAACATGAAGACCGAGGACGGCGTGCGGAAGATGCGCGCCATCGCCGAGGACACCGCCGATCTGGTGCGCCGCTACAAGGGGTCGTTCTCGGGCGAGCATGGCGACGGCATCTCGCGGTCGGAATTCGTGGAACCGCTGTTCGGCGCGAAGCTGACCCGCGCCTTCGAGCAGGTGAAGGACAGCTTCGACCCGGACAACCGCCTGAACCCCCACAAGATCGTCCGGCCGCTGAAGATGGACGACCGCAGCCTGATGCGTTTCCAGCCGGGCTATGCTGCGACACAACCCGAAAGGACCGCGCTCGACTGGTCGGACTGGGGCAGCTTCGGCGCCGCGGTCGAGATGTGCAACAACAACGGCACCTGCCGGAAGCTGGCGGGCGGGACCATGTGCCCGTCCTACCGCGCGACGCGCGAGGAACAGCACCTGACGCGGGGGCGGGCGAACTCGCTGCGGCTGGCGATCTCGGGGCAGCTCGGGCCCGACGCCTTCACCTCGGCCGAGATGAAGGAAACGCTGGACCTCTGCGTGTCCTGCAAGGGCTGCAAGCGCGACTGCCCCACCGGCGTGGACATGGCGCGCATGAAGATCGAGTTCCTGCACCATTACTACAAGAAGCACGGGCTGCCCCTGCGCGAGCGGCTGATCGCCAACCTGCCGCACATTGCCCATCGCGCCAGCCGCCTTGCCCCGGCGCTGAACCTGCGCGACCGGCTTCCCTTCGTGGCAAGGCTGTCGGAACGGATGCTGGGCTTTTCCGCCAAGCGCAGCCTGCCGAAATGGGGCAAGCCCTGGAAGGAAGCCCGCGCGGTCGGCCGCCCCGAGGACGTCGCGGGCGACGGCCTCGACCTCGTCCTGTTCGGCGACACCTTCAACCGCTATTTCGAACGCGAGAACCTGGAAGCCGCCGAGCGTGTGCTGATCGCCGCCGGCTATCGTCTGCACCGGGTCCAGCCCGCAGGCAGCAGCCGACCCATGTGCTGCGGGCGGACCTGGCTTGCCTCGGGGCAGACCGACGAGGCGCGGGCCGAGGTGCGCCGTTCGGTCGACGCGCTGCGCCCCTTCGTGGAACGGGGCGCGCGGGTCGTGGGGCTGGAGCCGTCCTGCATCCTGACCTTCCGCGACGAGATGACGGCGCTGCTGCCGGCGTCCGAGACCGGCTTCCTCGACGGCAAGGCGCTCTTGTTCGAGGAGGTGCTGGCGGCCGACCTGAAGGCGGGACGGATCACCCTGCCGCTGGCCGACCAGGGGGGCCGGATCGCGCATCTGCACGGGCATTGCCACCAGAAGGCCTTCGACGTGATGGGGCCCGTCGAAACCGTCCTGCGCAGCGTGCCGGGGCTGGAGTTGAAGGTGATCGAAAGTTCCTGCTGCGGAATGTCGGGGGCCTTCGGCTATTCGACCGAGAACCACGAGGTCTCGATGAAGATGGCCGAGCTGTCGCTTTTGCCCGCCGTCCGCAAGGCCGGGCCGGACGACCTGATCGTGGCCGACGGCACGAGCTGCCGCCACCAGATCCACGACGGCGCCGACCGGCAGGCGATCCATGTCGCGCGGGTGCTGGATCAGGCGCTGGCGCAGTGAGGGGCCGGGCCTTGTGCCCGGCCGCCGCCTTCAACCGCGGTAAAGACCGGCGAAGCGGTCGCGCAGCAGGTTCTTCTGGACCTTGCCCATGGTGTTGCGCGGCAGCTCGTCCAGGAAGACCACGCGCTTGGGCAGCTTGAACTTCGCCAGCCGCGATTCCAGCGGGGTCAGAATGGCGGCCTCGGTCAGGGCCGGGGTGCCGGAGGGCACGACGACGGCGGTGACGCCCTCGCCGAAGTCGGGATGGGGCAGGCCGATGACGGCGGATTCCACCACGCCGGGAAGGGCGTCGATCTCGGTCTCGACCTCCTTCGGATAAACGTTGAAGCCGCCGGTGATGATCAGGTCCTTGCCGCGCCCGACGATCTGCAGGTAGCCCCGCTCGTCGAGGCGCCCCAGATCGCCGGTGATGAAGAAGCCGTTCCCGCGCAGTTCCGCCGCCGTCTTTTCCGGCATCCGCCAGTAGCCCTGGAAGACGTTGGGGCCGCGCACCTCGACCATGCCGATCTCGCCCTGCGGCAGGGGCGCGCCGGTCTCGGGGTTGGTCACCAGGATCTCGACGCCCGGCAGCGGCAGGCCGACGGTGCCCGCGATCCGCTCGCCCTCGTAAGGGTTCGAGCTGTTCATGTTCGTCTCGGTCATGCCGTAGCGTTCAAGGATGGCGTGGCCCGTGCGCTCCGCCCAGGCGCGATGCGTGTCCGCCAGCAGCGGCGCCGAGCCCGAGATGAAGAGCCGCATCCCCCGCGTCGTCTCGCGGTCCAGCCGTGCGTCCGCCAGCAGGCGGACATAGAAGGTCGGCACCCCCATCAGGACGGTGGCACGGGGCATCGCCGCGAAGATGGCGCTTGGGTCGAACTTCGGCAGGAAGATCATCGAGGCGCCCGACAGCAGCACCACATTCGTCGCCACGAACAGCCCGTGCGTGTGGAAGATCGGCAGCGCATGGATCAGCACGTCGCGGGCCGTGAAGCGCCAGGCCTCCACCAGCGCCAGCGCGTTGGACGCCAGGTTGCCGTGGCTGAGCATCGCCCCCTTGGACCGCCCCGTCGTGCCCGATGTGTAGAGCAGGGCCGCGAGATCATCCTCCCCGCGCGGAACGGTGGCGAAGTCCTCGGGCCTGTCTGCGGCGGCATCACTCAGGCTCCCCTGCCCCGCCGCGTCCAGCGTCAGCACGCGGGCACCCGCCTGTTCGGCGGCAGCGCGCAGCGCCTCCGCGCGCGCGGGATCGCAGACGAAGATCCGCGGCTCGGCATCGGTCAGGAAATATTCGACCTCGGCGGGGGTGTAGGCGGTGTTGAGCGGCAGGAACACCGCCCCCGCCCGCACGGCCGCGAGATAAAGGATCAGCGCCTCGACCGATTTTTCCACCTGCACCGCCACCCGGTCGCCCGGCGCGACGCCCAAAGCGACCAGCGCATTGGCCATGCGCCCGCTGCGGGCGACCAGGCCGGAATAGGTGATGCGCGCGCCTTCCCGGGTTTCGATGGCCGTGGCCTCGGGGTCGGCGATGCGCCCGGCGATGCGGTCGAAGATGTTCATGGCAGGCTCCGGCAGGAAAGGGCGGGAAGGATCGGGTCGGGCTTGGGGCAACGGCCGGCAAGGCGGCCCCTGTCGTGGTGAATGCTCGTAGCCATGGGGCCTGCGTCGGGCAAGCTCGGCACGGTCACGAGGCGGGCGGGACCGGCGCCATGCCGGCCTGCGCCACGGCCTTGCGGTCGAAGCTGAAGGTCGCGCGGCAGCCCGCCTCGCGTCCCGCCAGCGCGATCATGTGGTCGGAAAAGCCCGCCCCGCCGGCGCGATAGCGCTCGACCGCAAGGCCGGTGCGGTCGGGGGATTCGACCACCAGTTCGCGCGCGGCCAGCAGCCCGTCCAGCGCCGCCGCGATCCGGTCGCGCGGCAGGTCATAGGCGCGTTCCAGCACCCAGACGAGTTCCACCACCACCTCGCGGCAGAGAAACCCCGGCTCGGCCTCGGTGAGCCCCGCCATGAGCGCGTTGGCTTGGGCGGACTGGGCGGGATCGTCCTGGGTCAGAAAGCGCACGACCACATTCGTGTCGAGCGCGATCATTCCCCTTGTGCGCCCCCGGCGACCGCGGCCTCCATCTCGTCCAGCGAGACGGGGCGCTGGCCCTCGCGCCGCAGGAAGCCGGCCAGCGAGGCCACCGGCTGCGCCCGCATCAGGCGGACCTGCCCGTCGTCGAGGATGACATAGCGCAGCCGGTCGCCCGGCCCGAGGTCGAGCACCTGCCGCACGGCCCGCGGCAGGGTGGTCTGGCCCTTGATGGTGACGGTGGATTCGGTCATGGCGGCGGTCCCGAGAGGTAATGCGGTATGAGGTTTTGCATTACATAGCGCGGCGCGGGGACCGGATCAAGCGCGGACGGTGACGCCTGCGAGACTGGGATCGGCGCGGCGCAGGGCGGTCACAAGACGCTCGCGCAGGTTCGCCAGCACATAGCTTGCGTGAAAGCGGCTGGGGGCGAGCAGGACAAGCTGCCCGCCCTCGATCCCCGCCTCGGTCAGGGGAGCAAGCCAGGCGTCGAAGACGGGCGCATCCTCGGCCGCCAGCAGGGCGCAGGCGGCGGCCCAGGGCCCGGACCCGGTTGCCGCAGGACGGGGACGGCGGAAGGGGATAACGGTGCTGTCCTCCCCTGCCCCGGCCTGTTCCGGCCCGGCGCCACCCATGCGGGCGACGAAATCGGGACCGATGTTCGGCCAGGCCGGCCGGGTGTCCAGCAGGATGCGGTCGAAGGCGAGCCCCAGCACCGACACGCGTCCCCGGGCGCCCGGGCGCTTGACGACGATCCAGCCGAGGTCGCGCAGCCGCGCCATGTCGCGCTTGACCGTGCGCTCATCCACCGACCACAGTCGGGCGATCTCGGCCTGTCCCACGGTCAGTTCGTCCCGCTGCCAGTTGTAGCGGGTGGTGATCAGGGCCATCAGCCGCAGCACCAGTCGCTGCCGGTGCTTGTCGCCCGCCAGCCCATGCGCCATCAGGGCCGAGAGCAGGTCGTACTTGCGGCTCGACGCCTCGCGCCCGACGGGACGGATTCCCTGCATAGACCCCTCGCTTGCCGGCCTGTTTGACGCCGGTCCACCGGCCTTGCGCCCTGAAGGGCGACGCGGGCCCGGGACTTGCCGGAACGCTTTTCGCCATCCTGACCGCATTAGCGTCCGAGATCACCAATCTGTCAAGCGTGCGCTACCCGTTGCACGCAACAGCCCCCTGATCCTGGTCTCAAGAAACGGTATCACTGGTTATGGGGGCCATGCAGGATGTCCCCCGATCCGCCGCAAATGTCCCTCAATTGCTTGGGGCAGCCGCAGGAATGTCCCCCAAAATCGGGTTCCGTGCAGACCGGTGGCCCGGCTCAGGAGCCCCAAATCGCAAGCCCCGATTCGGGCAGCGGGAACAGGGCGCGGTGGGAAAGGACGCCTTTGCTGCTTGCACTGAATCCAGTGAACATTGACTTTGCCTGAAATGCAAATGCGGCGTAAAAGCCGGATCAGTCACAAACAACGTCCTTTCGGAACGGGGGAAAGATGTATTCGCACGAAGACCTCGGCCGGCTGCAGGGGCAGTCGCTGCGGATGCAGGGCTGGATCCGGCGCCAGACCTTCAGCCCCGCCAATGAAAAGACCCTGCGCCGCTTTTCCAGCTGGGAGGTGGCCGAGCTGATCTTCCGCATCAACCAGTCCACCTTTCGCGGCAAGCTGGCGGCCGAGCCGAACCTTCCCCTCGGGGAAGTTCAGGACGACGGCCGCCAGCGCTGGTTCAGCCTGGACGAGATCAACGAGCTGCGCCGCCGCATCCGCATCAACCGCAAGTCGCTGATGCCGCCCCGCCCCCCGGGCAAGCGCGCGCTGCGGGCGGCCATCGCCAACTTCAAGGGCGGCGCGGGCAAGAGCACGGTGGCGCTGCATTTTGCCCATGCGGCGGCGCTGGACGGCTATCGGGTGCTGGCGGTCGATTTCGACCCACAGGCCACGCTGAGCCATTCGATGGGCCTGACCGACGTGGGCGAGGACCATACCGTCTGGGGCATCATGGCGCGCGACCTGGAACGGGAAACCGACCGCATGAATGCCGCGGCCCAGGGCGCCGAGACGGGAACCGCCCTGCCCCGCCGCAAGCTGCCGGCCTCGATCCGTGACATGGGACTTGGCGCCTTGCGGCCGGCCGACTTCATCAAGCCGACCGCCTGGTCCACGATCGACATCATTCCCAGCTGCGCCAATGCCGCCTTTGTCGAATTCGCCTCGGCCCAGTACCGGCACCTGAACCCCGAATGGACCTTCTTCGCCGCGGTGTCGCGCTTCCTCGACAGCCTGCCGGACGATGCTTATGACCTGATCCTCTTCGACTGCCCCCCGGCGATCGGCTATCAGTCGATGAACGCGGTCTTCGCCGCCGACATGCTGTATATCCCCTCGGGCCCCGGCTACTGGGAATACGACTCCACCACCAGCTTCATCGGTCAACTGTCGGAAGCACTCGGCGACCTGTCGCACGGGTTCGAGAACATCCCCACGGGGAAGGTCGCCCTGCCCAAGAGCTTTGCCGACATCCGCTTCCTGATGACGCGCTTCGAGCCGTCGAACGAGTTGCACCAGGCGATGCTGAACGCCTTCCGCCAGGTATTCGGCGAACGCATGGCCGAGCATCCGATCGAACTGACGCGGGCGGTCGAGCAATCCGGCCGCTTCCTGTCGTCCATCTACGAGATCGACTATCGCGAGATGACCCGGGGAACCTGGCGGCGGGCGCGCGCCACATTCGACCGCGCCTATGAGGAATTCCGCGGCAATGTGCTGACCGCATGGGACAGGCTGGAGGGAGAGGCATGACGCGCAGGCGCAGGATGTTCGACATCGATCTGCCCGAGGAGGGGGAGAGCTTCCCCGCGGGGAAGGAGTCGGGACGGCGCGGACCCATGGCCACGGCGATCGTCGAAACCGCCGAGTCCACCCGCGAACGTGCCCGGGTCGAGGCCGAGATCCGGGCCGAGAACGACGCGCTGGCACAGGAGCATGTCCGGCTGAAGCGCGCCGGACTGATCATCGACATGATCCCGCTGGATGCCGTCGAGACGCGCAAGCTGATCCGCGACCGCGCGCCCGCACCGGACCCGGAGCTGGCCGAACTGGTCGCCTCGATCCGCGACATCGGGCTGTCGAACCCGATCCGGGTCGAACCCGGCGAGGACGGCCGTTACGAGCTGATCCAGGGATGGCGCCGCCTGACAGCCTATCGCCAACTGCTGGCGGAAACGGGCGACAGCGAGAAATGGGGCCGCATCCCGGCCGGAATCGCCGCCAAGGGCGATGCGCTCGAGGCGCTTTACCGCCGGATGGTGGATGAGAACCTGGTGCGCAAGGACCTGTCCTTTGCCGAGATGGCGCAGCTTGCGCTGCATTACGCACTGGACCCGGAAACCGCCGAGACGGATCCCGAAAAGGCCGTGGCGGTGCTGTTCAAGTCGGCGGGCTACCAGAAGCGCAGCTACATCCGCGCCTTCATCCCCCTGGTCGAGCGCCTGGAGGGTGTCCTGCTGTACCCCCACGAAATCCCGCGCGCCTTGGGGCTTGCACTGGCCCGCCGCCTTGACGAACAGCCCGGCATGGTCACGGCGCTCAGGACCGAGTTCGCGGGCTGGGACGGCCGGTCGGTCAGCGACGAACTGGCGGTCCTGCGCCGCTTCGCCGGAATTGACGAAACGGCGGGGCAGGGCGCTCGTGCCGCTGCACGGCGTCAGGCCTCGGCCTCTGCCAGCGAGGAACTATCCTCAGACGACGGCGCAGGGCCCGGCGAGTCCGGCGCCCGTGCCCGCACGACCTTCCAGCTGAACCGGCCACAGGGCATGGCGAAATGCACGGCAGCCAACGGCCGGCTGGAGATTCGTCTTGCCCGCGACTTCACCGCCGTGGATCGTCGGAGGCTGGAAACTGCCATCGTCCAGATGCTGGACCAGCTTGAATGATCTTCCCTGCGGGGAAGGGCAGGGGTGAGCAGGCACGTAGGTGCTAACTTTAGGAACTTGTTCTGTATATGTTCTAGAATAAGGAAAGGGTCAGAGGTAGTCCAACTGAGGAAAATCGCCCCACCTTTACCTTCCCCGAGGGGAAGATCCTTTCAGAAGTGCCTGTTATTGGCGGGGCTCCAACGCTTCTTCCGTTGCAACTCTACCGCGGCCATCACGTCCAGCAGGATTTAGAGTGAAGACCACCTTGCATTCCTCCTAAGTCGTCCATGTCTCAGGGTTTCTCCTCGGACGATTACCACCGTGAATCATGAGCAAATCCAAAGCTGATGAACAACTACGATCCCTTCCACTTCCGCGAGAAGCTGGTGTCGGTGGTGATCCTCAAGGCCCTGCACGGGCGCGAGATCCCGTCTACGGCGACGAGGGGCGCTTGGGAACGGCCTGAGGATGCGGGCCCGCAGGGATATTCGAGCCGGGCCGGGGCCCCGGCCCCTCCAGAGGCAAAGCTGAGGACAACCTTTCGCGAACCGGTTTTACAGGCCTGCCCGCAGGCGATAGATGGTCGCGCGCCGCGATAAGAAGCGCCTATGGACCGGTGTGAACCGAAAAGCAGTTTGCCTGAGGGACTGAGTTGGAAAAGTACGGCCTGAAGATCTCCGCCCTGAACCTGCGTCGGCTTGGTGCCGGGCGCCGGGACGGGAACGGCGCCTATGTCGGGGTGGCGCGCCTCGGCCATGTCGACCGGGTCGCCGACGGAGTCATCTTCGGATGGGTCAAGGACGAGGACAATGACGCCCCGCTGACCGTGGACATCCTTCTGCGCGGCGCCCCTCTCGTCATGGCCCTGACTGCGGACCGCCACCGCAAGGACGTCCAGGACGCGGGCTTCGGAGCGGGGCGGTACGGCTTTGAATGCCCCATTCCCGACGAGCATCTGGAGGATATCGTCGGTGCGCTGATCGAGGTGCGGCGATCTTTGTCCGGCGAGATCCTGCTGCGTCATGTCGTTTCGTCCCCGCAGCACCGGCGGGAGCGGGCGCCCGACCCCGCACCGGTATCCGGCAACACCGACAAGCCTGCGCGCAAGCCGGCCGACAAGCGCGCGCGCAAGGAAAAGCGCGCGCGCAAGGAAAGCAGCGTCCAGCCTGCAGCCCCGGCGAACCGTCCGGCGGCCGTTCCTGTGGACTGCGAAGCCAAGATCGAGGTCGTCACCCTGAACGGCCTGCAGGGCTGGGCTGTCAACCGGGCGTCGCGCGGGCAGGTCCTTTCCATCGAGGTCATGATCGACGGAAAGCCCTTCTGCACCACGCGCAACGACCATCCGCGGGGCGATCTTCTCAAGCACAAGGTTTCCCTGGGCCTGGGCGGGGTCAGGCTCGACCTGCCCTTCCGTCATCTCGAGCCGGGCGAGCACACCGTCTCGCTGAAGCTGCCCGACGGGCGGATCTGCAGCGAAACGGTCGTCGTGACCGAAACGGTGCGTCCCTATCCCCTGCACCAGGGAGTTGCCCGGATCTCGCCAGCCGAGGTCGCGGTGATCGTTCCGGTCTACAATGCGGCCGAGGACGTGGCCGTCTGCATCGACCGGCTGGCCCGCTTCACGCCCCCGGAAACCGAGATCCTGTTCATCGACGATGCCTCGCCCGATCCGGCGATCGCGGGATTGATGGACCGTGCGGAACGCCACCCCAGCATGCGCGTGCTGCGGAACGCGCAGAACCTGGGCTTTACCCGGACGATCAACCGCGGACTGGCCGAGATCGGCCGGAAGCACGCCATCCTGCTGAACAGCGACGCAAGGGTGACGCCCGACTGGATCGAGGGGATGCTGAAGGCGGCCGCCTCGCGCCCGCGGGTGGCCACCGTCACGGCCATGTCCGACCGTGCCGGGGCGTTCTCGGCCCCCGACATCGGAAACGCCAACGAGCTTCCGCCCGGCGTGGACGAGATCACCTTTGCGCGCGCCTTCCGGCGCCGGGGCTTGGGGATCTACCCCGTGGTCCCGACCGGCAACGGCTTCTGCATGTTCGTCAACCGCGCCTGCCTCGACGAGGTCGGGACCCTGGATGCCGAGGCATTCCCCCGCGGCTATGGCGAGGAGAACGACTTCTGCATGCGGGCGGGCCGGGCCGGCTGGACCCATCTCGTCGATGACCGCACCTATGTCTTCCACGACCGATCGAAAAGCTTCGGCGAGGCCAAGGGCGACCTGATGGCGGCCGGCCGCGCCGTGGTGGATGCGCGCTATCCCGAATACAAGAAGGCCATCGGCGTCTTTTCGACCGGCGCCGATCTTCGGCTGGCCCGGTTCCGCGCCCGGCAGGCGAGGGCGGATTGCGCCGAAGCGCGCGCCGGGCTGCCCTCGGTGCTGTTCGTCGTCTCGACCCAGACCGGCGGCACGCCGCAGACCAACCTGGACCTGATGACGGGCCTGGCCGACGGGCTCGATTCATGGCTGCTGCGCTGCGACAGCCGGGAACTGACCCTCAGCAGGCTCGAGGGCAGCAAGCTGCGCGAGATCCGGCGGCACCGCCTGGATGAGCCGGTGGACCCGATCCGCCACCGTTCCGGCGAATACGACGCGGTTGTCCGCGACTGGATTCGCGAGATCGGCCCCGAGATCGTCCATATCCGCCATCTGGGCTGGCACAGCCTGTCGCTGCCGCGCATCGCCAAGGACCTGGGCTGCGGCGTCGTCTTCTCGTTCCATGACTTCTACACCATCTGCCCGACGGTGAAGCTGCTGGACGAGAACAACGTCCATTGCGGCGGCACCTGCACGGCGAGCGCGGGCGAATGCCGGGCCGAGCTCTGGCCGGCCGGCAGCCTGCCGCCGCTCAAGGGCAGGTGGGTCGATTTCTGGAAGCAGCGCTTCGCGCAGGTCCTGCAGGACTGCGATGCCTTCGTGACGACCTCGGACAGCGCGCGGGCGCGCATCCTGTCGCAGCTGCCCGGCATCGACCCGGCGCGGTTCCACGTCATCCCGCACGGGCGCAGCTTCACGGCGATGCATCAGCTGCGCAGCCGCCCGCGGCACGGAACGCCGCTGAAGATCCTGGTGCCCGGCAACATCAGCATGGCCAAGGGCCTCGGCGTCATCCGGGCGCTGCTTGAATACGATGCCGCCGGGCTGATCGAGTTCCACGTCCTGGGCAAGATCGACACCTCGCAGGGGATCACCCACCCCCGGCTGATCGTCCACGGGACCTATGCGCGCGACGAGTTCGCCAGGCGGGCAGGGGCGACCGGGGCGCATCTGGGGGCGATCTTCTCGATCTGGGACGAAACCTACTGCCACACGCTGACAGAACTGTGGTCGGCGGGCTTCCCCGCGCTTGTGTTCGATTTCCCGACCGTGGCCAACCGCGTGCGCGAAAGCGGCGCGGGCTGGGTGCTGCCGCATGACGACATCGCCGCGCTTCATGCCCGCATCATCGCCCTGGCCTTCGACGGCGCCGAGCAGGCGCGCGCGGATGCCGCGGTGCTCAGGCGGCAGAACGGCCGGGGGCAGGGGCGCACGACCCAGCTGATGGCGGCGCATTACCTCGACGTCTACCGGCGGGCGACCGGCCGGCCGGCGCAGCGTCCCGTCATCGCCGTCGTGGCGCCCGCCTCGGAAAGGCTTGACCGGGCCAATGCCTCGACCGAGATCCGCCTGTGGGAACGCACGCGCAACCACCTCGACCGGGATGTCACCTATGTCCGGATGACCCCCGCGGCCCTGCTGGCCAACATCCGGGACGGCATGGTGCAGGGCGCGATCATCCAGCGCAACGCGATCCCCCTGACCATGGTCGAGCCCCTGCTGGCCGCGTTCCGCGAGAAGAACCTGGGCTTCATGCTGGAACTCGACGACAACCTGCTGGAGGTGCCCGCCGACAAGGACCCGACCGGCAGCTATCGCGCCTATGCGCCCTTTCTGCAGCGGCTGGCGGAACAGGCGAGCCTGGTGACGGTCTCGACCCTTCCCCTGCAGGAACGTCTGGCGCGGATCAATCCCGCGACCCGCCTGCTGCCCAACCTGCTGAGCGAGTCCCTGTGGCGGGGCGATCTGCCGCCCCGCGCCGCCGACGGCCGGGTGACCGCGCTTTACATGGGGTCGAGGACGCATCAGGCGGATTTCGACATGATCGTGCCCGCCCTGGAAAGGATCGCCGCCCGCCATGCCGACTTCCGGCTGGCCGTGATCGGCGTCCATGATGCCGCGCTGCCCGCCTGGGCCGAGCGGATCGAGGTGCCGGACCCGGCCAGGACCTATTCGCAGTTCGTTCCCTGGCTGAAGGCGCTGTCCGACCGCTTCGACCTTGCCCTTGCGCCTCTGGAGGACACCGGGTTCAACCGCTACAAGTCGGCGCTGAAGGTGCTGGATGGCGCGGCGCTCGGCCTGCCGGTGCTTGCCTCGGACATGCCGGCGTATCGGACGCTGGCCGGCGACCTGCCGGGCCTGACGCTGGTCACCGACACCACCGAGGACTGGGTGACCGCGCTCGAGGCCGCGATCGCGCAGGCCCGGAGCGGCGCGCCCGACAGGGCGGCGATCCGCAGGCATGTTCTGCGGAACCACGGTTTCGCCGGCAGCCTGGGCGACTTCGACCGGCTGATCGGGGAAATGATCAGCCGCCGGTCCGATGCGGCCGAAACCGGGGCGGCCGTCGCATAAGCCGGGATGATCGATCAAGAAATGACAACCACACCCAATCTCCTGATCCTGGGGGCGCAATTCGCCGGGTCCTCCTGGATCAGGAGCGTGCTGAAAGGGCATCCCGAGGTCTTCTGTCCCGAAAAGGACGATCCCTCGTTCCTGAACCGACCGGATTGCGAAAGCCCCGAGCAGCTCAGGAATTATCTTGCAAGCTTCGGTGCGGCATCGCCCCGGCAGCGCTGGCGGGTGAATCACTCGGCGGCGTATTTCTGGACCTTCGATCCCGCCCGCTCGACCACCCAGCCGCCTGAAAGCCACAACCGGGCGCTTCCGCAAAGTGCATTCAGGCTGCTGGGGGGCGAGACACGCCTTGTCGTTTCCCTGCGCCACCCGGTCCAGAGGGCGATTTCCGCCTTCCTTCATCATGGCCGGCTGGGCCGCATCCCGCCCGGCACGCCGCTTCGCGAAGCTGCCGGACGCATGGGCATTCTGGACATCGGCCATTATGATCAGCACCTCGCGCAATGGCTTGAACATTTCCCGCCCGAGCAGCTTCTTGCGATCATTCTCGAACCGGAAACCTGTCCCGATCCTGCACCGGCCTGTCGGGCATTGGAGGAATTTCTTGGCCTGTCTTCGCCATTGCTTCGCAAAGACCTGCCGATTTCGACCGAGGCGCGTCCCGCACGTCCCGAAGGAGCGGTCATCCCGACCGGCAACCCGGGCGTCGAGCCGATCCGGCCCGCGGACGTGAGATACCTGCTGGATCGCTATGCCCGGACCCTTGACGCGCTGAAATCCCGCTTCGGTGATCGTCTGGCCGCCTGGGACGCGGAAACGGAACTCCTGCGCAAATTCGCCGATCGTCCCGAACGCCCTGCCGTCGTGCAGGGGGCGCCCCGCCCCTTGCGTGATCGTCTTGTCGATGCGGGGCTGGATGTCCACCTCGAGGCTGCGAACGCCGCTGCAAAGGGACTGGAGTTCGAAGCCCCCGCGCGCATCTGGAAGGCGCTTGTCCATGGCAGGTGCAGGTTGGGGGCCTTTTGGCTCTGTTGCGCAAATCGCCTGAGAGACGGACCTCTCCCTTTCCCCGAACAGACTTATCCCACGGCTTCGGTGATGGGTCTGCCGAGGCCGGTGAAGCCGTTCAGCACGGCAACACGAACCTGGAACTCGGCGACCTGACGGTTGAGGTCGCGTGCGGTCAGACGCTGGCCCAGCAACTTGACGCAGTGCATCTTGGTTTCCGCACGGCTTCGGCGGTGATAGCCGCTCCATCGTCGCCAGATGGCCCGCCCGAGGCGCTTTGATGCGCGGAGGGCATCGTTCCGAGCGACTGCACCAGCACTGTCCGGCTTCCATGGCCTGGCGTTCCTGCGGGGCGGTATCACGGCTGCGGCACACGCGCGGCGATGGCGTCGTGGCATTTGCGGGTGTCGTAGGCGCCATCTGCGGTGACGCTGCCGATCTCCTGATCGAGTGGGATCTGGTCCAGCAACTCGGGCAACATGGGCGCATCGCCCACGTCGCTGGCGGTGAACTCGGCAGACCGGATCTCCAGGGTCCGCTCATCAATTCCGATGTGGATCTTGCGCCAGACACGACGCTTCGTGCCGCCATGCTTGCGGGCGTTCCACTCCCCTTCGCCCTCGACCTTGATGCCGGTGCTGTCGACCAGCAGATGCAGCGGCCCCACTGATCCGCGACAGGGGATGTTGACCGTCAGGGTCTTCTGCCGGCGGCAGAGCGTGCTGAAGTCTGGCACCCTCCAGTCCACGCCGATCAGCCGCGAGCCGGGCTCTCGACGAAGCCTGTCGTCTGCCTGAGCGCCATGCCGAACGGCACCTTCATCGTCAGGCAGATCTGGATCACGGCGTCGCTGTAACGGGGTTGCCTACCGCGCTGGCCCGTGGGCGCGGCCTCCCAACTTATCTCGGGGTCGAACCAGATTGTCAGCGACCCGCGACGATTCAGCGCTTCGTTGTGGGCCGGCCAGTTCCCGGTCTTGTAGGTCGAGGGTGTCGGTCTGCTCATGCCATCCAGTTATCATGCTGGCTTCACAGGCCGAATCCCATCACCCCATTTGTGCAACAGAGCCCGCGGCACGTGGTCGTCTATGAACGGCTGCAGGCCCATTCCGCGGCAGAGATGGGCCGGCTGGCCCAGGCGCTGTCCCTTGAGCTGGAAGGCTGGCAACCCGGAACGCCCCGCATCTCGCGCCAGCGCGACGAAACCAATGCCGCTTTCCGCAGCAGGTGCATGCAGGATTGGCTGACCGCCGCCGCAGAATGACCCTGCAGGGCGGCGGCATGGCGACACAGCGGCGTCGGGCGCGATCCCGGCCGGGCGTCGCGTGGCGGCCTGCGGCCGGATAGCCCGTCCCGGCCGAAAACCTCTTGCCCGGAGCGGCCCGATCCTTTCGCAGGGGACTGCTCCGGGTGTCCTGACATACGCCGGGCGGATGAGAAGGGCGCGGCAAGCGACAATGCCGACGCCGGCGCGTGACTGACTCGCCGGTCGTTCTTCCGTTGCCGCCTCGGGTGCCGCATCTGCGGCCGCCTTTTTCCCGATGAAGGACGCTTCTGCCGACCGATGATCCCCGCGGGGACACCGGGAAACGACCTTTCCAGCATCAACAATTAAGAATTGTTAATGCATAAAGAATGCATCTTTAAGATGATCAACCTTCGGTAGTAGTGCCGCCGCCGCGGCCATCTGGGGCCGTGCTCGCCTTTTTAAAAGGTACATTTGAGGTCTACCGATGGTCCAGGCAACCAAGCTTCCTGTGGACACGTCTGCTGACGCGACCCAACTCGCACAAACCATGTTCGGAGAGGGTGTCACCCTCGTTTCTGCAACCTATACCGGGGACCCTCTTTCCAAGGGGATCTACACCGACGGCAATGCCGTTTCCCCTGGCGTCGTCCCCTCGGACAGCGGAATCATCCTGTCCACCGGGCACGCCGACAGCTTCACGAACGCGACCGGCTCGAGCAACGCGAACCAGATCACAAACACGGGCAGCAATACCAGCGGCCCCAACGGCAACACGACTCTGAACGGGATCGCCGGCGCACAGACTAACGACGCTGCGATCCTCGATGCGACCTTCATCCCCCAGGGCCCGGTCCTGACGATGCAGCTGGTGTTCTCGTCGGAAGAGTATCCCGAATACGTGAACGGCGGCTTCAACGATGCCGTCGGCGTCTTTGTCAACGGACAGCGCGCGGAACTGACCATCGGCAGCGGCAACATCTCGATCGACAACATCACGGACGGGGGAAGCAAGGGCGGCACGCCCAGCAACGAGAACCTCTACGTCGACAACACCGGCAGCCAGTACAACACCGAGATGGACGGCTTCACCGTCACGCTGACGCTGAAGGCGCCTGTCAATCCCGGCGTCGAGAACACCATCTGGATCGGCATCGCGGATGCCGGCGACTCCAGCTACGATTCCAACCTGATGATCGTCGCGGACAGCCTTCAGACTGCGGTGATCGCCAATGACGACTATGCGCAGATGGGCCCCGGCAGGACCAGGGACATCAACGTCCTGGCCAACGACACGGCCCTGAAGGGCGCGACCCTGACGATCACCCAGATCAACGGCCAGAACGTGGTCGCAGGAGACAGCGTCACGCTGGTATCGGGGACGGTTGTTACGGTCAATGCCGACGGCACGCTGACCTTCGACACCTCGAACAGCCTCGGCACCGAGACCATCAGCTACCAGATCGCTGACGGCACCGGCACGACGGATACCGGTTTCGTCACCGTGGAGGTTGCCTGCTTCACGCGCGGCACCCTGATCGAGACGCCGCGCGGTCCCGTCGCCATCGAGGACCTGCGCGCGGGCGACCTGGTGCTGACCCGCGACCGGGGCGCGCAGCCGCTGCGCTGGACCGGCTCGACCCGGGTCGATGCCGCGACGCTGGCAGAGATGCCCCGTCTGCGGCCGATCCGGATCCGGGCCGGGGCCCTGGGGCAGGGCGCGCCGGCGCAGGACCTGCTGGTTTCGCCCCAGCACCGCATCCTTGTGCGCTCGAAGATCGCGCAGCGGATGTTCGGCGCCCCCGAGGTGCTGGTGGCGGCCAAGCAGCTGGTGCTGCTGGACGGCATCGACGCGGCCGAGGACCTGGCCGGGGTCGAGTATTACCACCTGCTCTTCGACCGGCACGAGGTGGTGATCTCAAACGGCGCCCAGACCGAGTCCCTTTACACCGGCCCGCAGGCGCTGCGCTCGGTCGGACCCGCGGCGCGGCAGGAGATCCTGGACCTCTTCCCGCAGCTTCTGGACGACAGCTTCGCGGCCGAGCCCGCCCGGCCGCTGCCCTCGGGGCGCGAGGCCCGCAAGCTGGCGATGCGCCAGGCCCAGCAGCGCCGCGCGCTGCTCTGCTGAAGGCGGCAGTCCGGGACCGCGGAACAGCGGGACCGGCTGAGCGGCCGAAAGAACCCGCGGAGCGCCTCGACCGGCGCTCCGCGGGATTGCTGTTTCCGGCGTGTCATGGCCATGAGGCGGGCCGCGGCACGGAAAGTAGCGGGACAGCCGCAGGATCTTCCTGCCTTTGGATCTGCGGAAAGAACAGCTTACAGAACGCGCAAGCATTTTTGTCGGGCGACAAGCCTCTGGTATCGCATAACGTTTCAAAGCGCTGGACAGGACCGACGGGCGCAGCACAACAAGCGGGGACAACAGAGTGATGCGCGGCGCGAATCTTGTGACCGAGGCGCTTGCCTCGGCAGGCGTGACAACGATCTTCAGCCTGTCGGGCAACCAGATCATGCCCGTCTATGACGCCTGCCTCGACACGGGACTCCGCATCATCCACACCCGCCACGAGGCCGCGGCCGTCTTCATGGCCGACGCCCATGCGCAGCTGACCGGCACGCTCGGCGTCTGCATGGTCACGGCCGCCCCCGGCGCCGCGAACGCGTTGGGGCCGCTCTTCAGCGCCCGGCTGTCGGAAAGCCCCGTGCTGTTCCTGACCGGGGATTCCCCCGTGGCCCAGGACGGGCGCGGCGCGTTTCAGGAGCTTGACCAGGTCGCGCTCACTTCGCCGCTGACCAAGCTGTCCCTGCGGCCGACAAGCGCCGGAGAGTTGCGCGACGCGCTGGTCGAGGGCGCCCGGACGGCGCTGTCGGGCCGCCCCGGGCCGGTCCATATCGCGCTGCCCTTCGACGTGCTGGAGGCGGAATCGAACATCCTGCCCCCGTCGGCCGAGGAGATGGCCGGGAGCGCGGAGCCGGTCGATCCCGCTGGAATCGCCGGGATTGCCGCGAAGCTCGCGCAGGCCGAGCGTCCCCTGGTCATTCTCGGCCCGGCGCTGGCGGAAAGCCGGACGGGGGATCTTATCGCGCGGCTTGCGGACCAGCTCGATGCCCCGGTCGTCGCGATGGAAAGCCCGCGCGGGCTGAACGATCCCTCGCTCGGGGGGTTCGGCGGGATGGTGGCCGAGGCCGACCTGATCGTCGCGCTCGGCAAGCCGGTGGATTTCACGCTCGGCTTCGGCAAGCCGGCCGCCGCGGCGGCATGGGTGGTCGTCAGCGCCGAAGCGGCCGAACTGCAGCGCGCGCGGACGAACCTCGGCGAGCGCATCGTCCATGAGCTTCACGCCCCACCCGCCGCGGTGGCGCAGGCGCTGCTGGATCATCCGCCGTCTGCATCCGGCCGGGGCGACTGGCGGTCCCGGGTGGCCGAGGCTGTCTGCCGGCGCGCGCCCCATCGGGACACCGACCCCGACACCGGCCGCATCACCCCCGGCGCGCTTTGCGCGGCGGTCCAGCGGTGCCTCGACCGCGCGCCCTCCTCGGTCGTGATCTGCGACGGGGGCGAGTTCGGCCAATGGGCGCAGGCGGGCACCAGGGGCACGCGGCGCATCATCAACGGCCCCTCGGGCGCGATCGGGGGCGGCCCCTGCTATGCCCTGGGCGCCAAGGTCGCCGAGCCCGAAGCCACCGTGATCGCCCTGATGGGCGATGGCACCGTGGGCTTCCACCTGGCCGAGTTCGAGACCGCCGCACGCGCCCGGGCGCCCTTTGTCGCCGTGATCGGCAACGACGGCCGCTGGAACGCCGAGCACCAGATCCAGCTTCGCAACTATGGCGAGGACCGACTGGTCGGCTGCGACCTGTCCGACGCGCGCTATGACCTGGCCGTCGAGGCCTTGGGCGGGCACGGCGAGTTCGTCGAGCGGATCGAGGATCTCGACGCCGCGCTCGAACGGGCCGTGGCCAGCGGCAAGGTCGCCTGCGTCAACGTCGTCATGGCCGGCCTGCCCGCGCCGAGCGGCAGCGGCCACTGAACAAGAAGGGCGTCACGCCCCACCGTCGTTCCATGGGAGGATCAGGAATGTTGCTTCGGGGTTTTGCCCTTACCGCCGCCATTGCCCTGACAGGCAGCGCGGCCCTGGCCGAGATGGCCGAGATCACCATCGCCCGGCAGCCGAGCCTCGGCCACCTGCCGCTGATGATCATGGAGGATCGCGGCCTGCTGGAAGCCCGCGCCGCCGAGCTGGGGGTCGAGGGGCTCAAGGTCAATTACGCGACCCTTGCCGGGGGCGCGGCGATGAACGACGCACTCTTGTCGGGCAGCGTCCAGTTCGCGGCCGGGGGCGTGCCGCCGCTTCTGGTGCTGCGCGAGCGGACCGACGGCACCTCCTCCGAGGTGAAGGGCGTGTCGGCCATGAACTCGATGCCGCTGCTGCTCAACAGCAACAAGGCCGAGATCCGCTCGATCGCGGATTTCACGTCGGCCGACAAGATCGCCCTGCCGGCGGTCAAGGTCTCGATCCAGGCCATCCTGCTGCAGATGGCCGCCGAGAAGGAGTTCGGCGAAGGCCAGCATGACCGGCTGGACCCCTTCACCATCACCATGTCCCACCCCGACGGGATGGCGGCCCTGATGGCCAAGCAGGAGGTCACGGCCCATTTCACCGCCTCGCCCATCCAGGACCTGGAGCTGCAGAACGAAGGCGTGCACACGGTCCTGAATTCCTACGACATCCTCGGCGGCCCCGCGACCTTCAACGTGGTGTGGGCTTCGGCCCGGTTCAGGGAGGAGAACCCGCTGATCTACCAGGCCTTCGTGGAAACGCTGGAGGAGGCGATCGGCGTCATCAACTCGGACACCGAGGCGGCGGTGGACACCTATGTCCGGCTCAGCGGGGATGCCTCGACGCCCGAACTCGTGCGCCAGATCATCACCGATCCGCAGGTCAGCTACACCACGACGCCGAACAACATCGGCAAGTATCTCGACTTCATGACGCGCATCGGCACGCTGAAGCTGGAAGGCGCGACCTGGCAGGACGTCTTCTTCGAGAACGTCCACGACAAGCAGGGTAGCTGAGCCGGGCGGGCGCTTCCCCGGGGAAGCGCCCTGCCGCGTTTACCCGGCGGCGATCGCCCGCCAGACGGCCTCGGCATCCGGGGAATGCGCGGCCCTCAGGCGCGTCGCCATCAGCTGCAGGGGCTGGACGCCGAGCCGGGGGCCGAGGTCCGCAAGCTGGCCCGAGCGGACCTGTTCGCGGGCCAGCGTCTCGGGCACCCAGGCCACCGCCGCCCCGGTCGCGGCCAGTTGCAGCGCGGCCAGCGTCAGCGCGGTTTCCGCCTTTGGCCGCAGGGTCAGCCCGGCAAGCCGGGGGCGGATGTCGTCCCGCAGCACGCGGCCGAAGAAGACCTCCTCGGGATAGGCGACGACGGGCAGCTCGCCCTGCGCAAGCGCCGCCTCAAGTTCGTCCAGCCGCGCGGCGGCGAAGACGGGGATCAGGCTGTCCGCGCCCATCCGGTGCAGTTCCACGAAGCCCGGCTCCATCGGCAGGGGCAGGCGCTCGGTGGCGTAGAACAGCATGATGTCGGCCTGCCGGGTCAGCAGTTGCGTGTAGCATTCGTCGCGGTTGGCAGACCGCAGCCGGATGCCGATGTCGCGCGACGCCGCGATCCGCTGCACCAGCGCGGGCGCGACGGCGGTCGTGATCGCGTGCTGGCTGGCGATCACGACATGGGTGCGCGCCGCATCCCCCAGCGCCGCCGCGAGCCGCCGCAGGCGGACGGCCAGTTCCTGCATTTCCCCGCATTGCTCGCGCGCGGCAGGGTGCAGCTCCACGGGCTTGCGGCTGCGGTCGAACAGTTCGGTCCCCAGCTGGTCCTCGATCATGCGGATGCGGCGGGAAAAGGCCGATTGCGTGAGGTTGCGCCGTTCCGCCGCCCGGATCAGCGAGCCGGTCTCGGCCACGGCAAGGATGTCCTCGATCCATTCCAGCCGCATCCGGGCCTCCGTAAAATGCAAGGATCGCATGTTCCTGCCGGGATTTCGAATTTGCAAGCGGACGGTGGGCGGCGAATGATGCAGGGGACATCTCACGAAGGATCCGGACCCATGCTGCTGTCCCGCTTTCCCCGCATCTTCCTGGCCCATCTGCCGACGCCCTTGGAACGGCTCGACCGGCTGACCCGGGAACTCGGCGGCCCCGAGATCTGGATCAAGCGCGACGACTGCACGGGGCTGTCCACGGGGGGCAACAAGACCCGCAAGCTGGAATTCCTGATGGCCGAGGCCGAGGCTCAGGGTGCCGAGGTGGTCATGACCCAGGGGGCGACCCAGTCGAACCACGCCCGCCAGACCGCCGCCTTCGCCGCCCGCATGGGCTATGACTGCCACCTTCTGCTGGAAGACCGCACTAGCAGCGAGGACGCCAACTACAACACCAACGGCAACGTCCTGCTGGACCACCTGCACGGGGCCACGACCCAGAAGTTCAAGGGCGGCCTCGACATGAATGCCGAGATGGAAAGGCTGGCCGACAAGATGCGCGCGCAGGGGCGCAAGGTCTACACCATCCCGGGCGGCGGCTCGAACCCGACGGGTGCCTTGGGCTATGTCAACTGTGCCTTCGAGCTGGTGGGGCAGGCCAACGACCGGGGCCTCGTCATCGACCATCTCGTCCATGCGACCGGCAGCGCCGGAACGCAGGCGGGGCTGGTCGTGGGGCTGAAGGCCATCAACGCGCAGATCCCGCTGCTGGGGATCGGCGTGCGCGCGCCCAAGGCCAAGCAGGAGGAGAACGTCTTCGCCCTGGCCCAGGCCACCGCCGCGAAGATCGGCGCCCCCGGCGTCGTCCGGCGCGAGGACGTGGTCGCCAACACCGACTACGTGGGCGAGGGCTACGGCATCCCCACGGCCTCGGGGATGGAGGCGCTGGCCATGTTCGCCGAGCTGGAAGGCATCCTGCTCGACCCGGTCTATTCGGCCAAGGGCGCGGCCGGGCTGATCGACCTGATCCGCAAGGGGCATTTCAGGAAGGGCGAGCGGGTCGTCTTCCTGCATACCGGGGGCGCGGCGGCGCTGTTCGGCTATGACGCCGCCTTCGACTTTTCCGAGCGCCGCGTGACCGCCGCCTCGGCCGCCTGAGCGATGGGACGCGCATCCCTGGACCGGTCCCCTGGGGGTGGCTCGTGACGCCGCGCCGGGTGGGCATCCTCGGCGGCATGGGCCCCGAGGCCACGGTGCTGCTGATGTCGCGGGTGATCGCCGCGACCCCGGCAGCGGACGACGCCGACCATGTGCCCCTGATCGTGGACCAGAACCCGCAGGTGCCCTCGCGCATCGCGGCCCTGATCGAGGGCACCGGCGCCGATCCCGCACCGGTGCTGGCCGGCATGGCGCGGCGGCTGGAGGCTGCGGGCGCCGAGGCGCTCGCCATGCCCTGCAACACCGCGCATCACTATGCCCCCGCGATCCGCGCGGCGGCGGGCGTTCCGCTGATCGACATGGTGGCCCTGTCGGCCGAAACCGCCGCGCGGGCCGCGCAGGGGGGCCGGGTCGGCATCCTCGCCTCGCCCGCGGTCCAGCGGATCGGGCTCTTCGACGCGGCCCTTGCGGCGCACGGCCTGCAGGCGGTCTATCCCGCCGACCAGCCCGCGCTGCTGGACGCGATCCGGGCGATCAAGCGCGAGGGGGCCACGCCCGCCGCCCGCACGGCCCTCGGCTCTGCCGCGCGTGACCTGCGGCAGCAGGGCGCAACGGTCCAGCTTGTCGCCTGCACCGAGTTCTCGCTGCTGGTCGATGCCGCCCGCGTTGAGGCCGAGGTCATCGACACGCTGGACGTGCTTGTCGGCGGGATCGTCCGCTTCGCGCGGCGCGAGGGCGAGGGCGAGGACGGGTAGGGCTCCTGCTGCCCGACCCGGGATGCCGTCGGCGCTTGCCCTTTGCCCCGCCCGCAAGGCAAGATGATCTGAATTCATCAAGTTCTTCTTACATGTTTCTGTAAGACAGAGTTACGTTTCTTGGGAGGGAAACGGCGTGTCCATCAGGATGCTCAAGACGCTGATCGCGGTGGCGGATCACCAGACCTTCAGCGCCGCCGCCGACGCGGTCTTCGTCACCCATGCCGCCGTGAGCCAGCAGATGCGGACGCTGGAAGCCCAGTGGCAGGTCGAGATCTTTGACCGCTCGACCCGGACGCCCGAGTTCACGCCCATCGGCCGCGCCCTTCTGGCCCGCGCCCGCGAGGTCGTGCGCGCCTATGACAACATCGTCCCTTCGGTCCTGGGCGACGACGGGCTGAAGGGCGAATTCACCTTGGGCGCGGTGCCGACCTCGCTGACCGCCATCATCCCCTTCTCGACCGCGCTGCTGAAATCGAACTGCCCCGACCTGCATGTCCGGCTGTTTCCCGGCCTGACGACGCATCTGGTCCATCAGCTCGAACGGGGGGCGCTGGACGCGGCGCTCACCTCGAAGCCGGGGATCATGCCGGTGGGCCTGCTGTGGCAGCCCTTGGCGCGCGAGGAGATGATCCTGATCGCCGCGCCCAAGGTCGACAGCGACGACCCGGCCGAGGTGCTGCGGACCCATCCCTTCATCCGCTTCTCGCGCGACGCGGTCGTCGGCACGCTGGTCGAGAAATGGCTGCAGGACAAGGACATCGCCGTCCATGACACGATGGAGCTGGCAAGCCTCGAGGCGATCTACGGCATGGTGCTGGCGGATCTCGGCGTCTCGATCATCCCCGAGCCCTGCATGAAGGTGGCCAACCAGCCGCCCCTGCGCCGCATCCGCCTGGCCCCGGAAGGCGGCCCCGTGCGCGAACTGGGCCTGATCTGGCGCAAGGACAGCACCAAGATGCGCGTGATCGAGGAGATCACGGCGGCCATCGAGCGCGCGCTGCGGATCGGCACCTTCTCGCCCGAAGCCATCGCGCAGGCGGTCTGACATGGGGCTGGATTTCCTGGCCGTCCTTCTGGGCGGGGCCTTCGCGGGCGGGGTGATCAACGGGCTGGCGGGCTTCGGCACGGCGCTCTTCGCGCTCGGCTTCTGGCTGCAGGTCCTGCCGGCGGCGCAGGCCGTCGCCATGGTGGTGGTGATGTCGGTGGTCAGCGGGCTGCAGGGCCTGTGGATCGTGCGCGGCGAGATCCGGCGCAACCCCGGACGGCTGGCCCGCTTCCTGCTGCCCGCGCTGGTGGGCATCCCGCTGGGAGTCACACTGCTGTCGGTCGTCAGCGCGACCCTGCTGAAGATCGTGATCGCGGGCTTCATGCTGCTTTACGGCGGCTTCTTCCTCCGCCGCCGCTCGCTTCCCCGGTTCGAGCGCAGCACGCCGGTGCTGGACAGCCTCGTGGGCTTCGCGGGCGGCGTGCTGGGGGGCGCGGCCTCGCTGTCGGGGGCGCTGCCGACGATGTGGTGCGCGATGCGCCCCTGGCCCAAGGGCGAGACGCGGGCGGTGCTGCAGCCCTTCAACGTCGTGGTGCTGGCGCTGACGGCGCTGCTGTTCCTGCTGAACGGGCTTTACACCTCCGAAACGCTGGTCCTGATGGCCATCGCGCTGCCGGTGACGATGATCGGCGCGCAGCTGGGGCTGTCGATCTTCCGGCGGCTCGGGGACGAGCAGTTCCGCGTCCTGCTGATCGGCCTGATGTTCGCCTCGGGCGCGATCCTGGGGCTGCGGGAGATCATGTGACCCGCGGAACGGGGAAGGGGCGGCAGGTCGCCCCGCCGCCCCCTTGCAGGGTCCGAGGGCCCGCCGCTCAGGCCGGGGTGAAGAAGGGCGCGGGGACCAGGATCTTGTTCTCGATGTGATCGACCAGCGGGCGCATCTGCACCGCGTAAGCCTGCCATTCCTCGGAGGCCTGCAGCGCCTTCCTGCGTTCCCAGCGGTCATCCATGCTGTCATAGCCCCACATGTGCACGATCTGGTTCAGCGGCCCGATGTCGGTGAAGTAATAGCCCACCATCCGCCCCAGGATGCGCGTCTGCACGGCAAGCCCCTCGGCCTCGTAGAGCTTGAGGAACTTCGACACATTGCCGTTCTTCAGCGTATAGGTGCGCATGTCGATGAACATGGGTTCGGTCCTTCCGGGCGGGTTCAGATATGCAGGGCCAGGATCGCGCTCAGCGCGAAGGCGGCCAGAAGCGCGGTCAGCCCGCAGACGATCGCGATGGCGCGGGGGCCGACCTCGGCCAGCTTGCGCAGCGAGGTCTTCATGCCAAGCGCGGCAATGGCCGTGACGAGGCACCAGCGCGACAGTTCCAGCAGCGTGGCGGTGACGGCCTGGGGGATGAGATTCGTGCTGCCGACCAGCACCAGCGCCGCGAAGCCCAGGACGAAGAAGGGGATCGGCAGCTTGCCGCCCTGCCGCGCGCCGGGGTGGCGGGCAAAGCACAGCGACAGCGTGACCACCACCGGGACCAGCAATGCCACCCGCAGCAGCTTGACGAAGGTGGCGGTCGCCCCGGCCTCGTCGGACACGGAATAGCCCGCGCCGACGACCTGGGCCACGTCATGGATCGTGGCCCCGAAGAAGACGCCCATCGCGTGATCCGACAGGCCGAAACCCGCGCCGATCATCGGGTAGACGATCATCGCCAGCGTGGACAGCGCCGTCACCGCGATGACGGTGAAGACCGTGTCGCGCTCGTGGTTCGGGTCGTCCTTGGGCAGGACCGAGGAAATCGCCAGCGCCGCCGAGGCGCCGCAGATGGCGACGGCCCCGCCGGTCAGCAGGCCGAAGGGCAGGCTGCGCCCCGACAGCCGCGCCAGCAGGACGCCCGCGCCGATGGTCAGCGCGACACCCCCCAGCGTGATGCCGACCACGGCCAGTCCCGCCGCCGCGATCTGCTGCACGGTGATGCCCAGGCCCAGCAGCGCCACGCCGAAGCGCAGCAGCTTCTTCGAGGCGAACTCGACCCCCTGCGCGGTCGTGGACTGCGGTTCGGCCAGGAAGGTGAAGGCCATGCCGAGCAGCAGGGCCATCAGCATGACGGGGGCGCCGTAATGTTCCGAGATGAACTTGGCGGCCAGCGCCACGGTCACGGCCGAGACCACGCCGGGAAAAAGCTCGCGCAGACGTTCCCACATCCGGCTCGGCACCTGCGTCATGTCTGCGGCGGTCATCCGATCAACTCGTCCGCCCGGTTGTCGGTTTCGCCGAAGCGCTTGAGAACCGCGGGCTTCGTGCCCTCGTAGACGCGGTCGAGGTTCTCGGCGATGCGGGCGTTCTCGCGCTCGAAGAGGCAGTTGCCCTCCATGTCCGAGGCAACCAGGAACGGTCCCATGCGGTTGCATTTCAGCACCCACATGGCCTGCGCGAGTCCCAGTTCCTCGTTCCAGTGGACGGCCTCGACATTCTCGACCCCCCGGCCCAGAAGCGCGCCGGTGCCGTAGCCCACGGTGGACAGGTAGATGGCGCCGTTCGGGACGAAATATTCCTTGTAGTCCCTGGACGACATCCCGCCCTTGCCGACGATCAGCCGGGCGCCCGTCTTGGCGATCCATTCGGGCAGCCACTTGGCGAAGCGGAAGCTGGCCGTGGCCGTCACCGCGCCCATGTCGAAGCTGCCGTCCTCGCGGATGCTGGCGGCGGGCGAGCAATGGAAGTTCGCCGCGCTCTGCGACGGCAGTTCCATCGGGATGTTGGCCTTGTCCTCCAGCGCCCGCATGTAGACGCCTTCGCGCGCCGTATACATCAGCCCGGTCAGGTAGACGATGTCGCCCAGGCGCAGCGCGGCGATCTCCTCGGGCGTCGGGGTGGTCGAAAGCTCGACTTCACGCGGCTTCATTCGGCGGCCTCCAGAACAGGGGCGTCTTCCCATTCGACCGTCTCGCGGCGCTGGTAGGGGGTGAACCAGTCGGGGTCGGTGCGATGTTCCACCCGGCCGTCGGCATGGATGCGGGCGACGGCGCGGCGCGAGGACAGGCAGAAGGCATGGACCGACATCTGCATCCCGCCGGTGTGGCAGTAGCCGACCTCGATATGGGTATCGATCACCATGTTCTTGCCGACAAAGCCCATCGCGCCCATGCCGATCGAGTTGCCCAGGACCTTCAGCTCCTCCTCCAGCTCGGCGATGCGGGGGTCCGAGTTGCGGTCGCCCACCGTGCGCAGGCAGGCGGCGCGCTTGCCCAGAACCATGCAGGTGTCCTTGCAGCCGCCCAGTCCGATCCCGATGATCGCCGGCTGGCAGGCAAGGCCGCGCTTGCCGAAGGCCACGAGGCTGTCGAGGTAGAAGCGCTTGATCCCCTGGATGCCGTCCGAGGGGAACAGCATCCGGTAATCGGTGCCGAACAGCCCGCCCTTGTGGACCGTGATGAGGTCGATCCATTCGCCATGCGGCTCGTAGCCGTATTCGATCTCGGGCGCGCCGATGCCCACGTTGTTGTCATGGTCCGTGCGCCACAGCGGATGGACGCGGTTCGGCCGCAGCGGCACCGAGCGGGTGGCGCTGGCGGTCGCCCGCCGCAGCGCCGCTTCCAGCGCGACGGGGCCGCCCTCGATGCGGGCGTCGTTGCCCATCTTCACGTACCAGCGGGGCGTGCCGGTGTCGCCGCACATGGCGCGGCGGTCCTGCTTGGCGGCCTCGTAGTTTTCCAGCATCGCCTGCAGCACGAAGGAGGACAGGTCCCCGTCCTCGGTCGCGGCGGCGGCCTTGAGCCCGCTCAGGTAATCCTCGGGAATCTCGATGGCGGCCTTGGCCATCAGGTCCTCGGCGGTCGACTGGATGAGTTGGATGGGGATCACGTCTTTCCTCCTGAAGCTGGCAGGGCCGGGGCGCTACTGGGCGGCGAGCAGCGTCTCGGGCTCGCTTTCGGGCAGAATGGTCTCGCCGGGGCGGACGATGGTGAACTGGACCTGCTCGCGCGTCAGGGCCAGTTCGTCGCCCTTCATCTGCGCCAAGGTGAAGTAGGAACTGTCGAGGTCGCCCGCCTCGGGGAAGTCCTCGCGGTAATGCGCGCCGCGGGAATTCTCGCGCAGTTCGCCCGCGCGCGCGATCACGGTCGAGATCTCGGTCAGGGACGCCACGTTCAGCCAGTCGTGCCAGGTCAGGTTGAAGGCGAGGTTCGAGGGATCGACGCCCGTGTCCATCAGCTCGGACTGGATCTCGGCCACCCGGCGTTGCCCGCGCTGAAGCCCGGCGCCCGTCCGCATGACGCCCACATCCTCCCACATGGCTTCCTGCAGCTTGTGGCGCAGGCTCTGCACATGGCCGGGCTTGCGGGTCAGGGGGTGGATCGCGCGCTCGACCTCGGCGGCCAGCACGGACTCGTCGGGGTCGCGCAGGGTCATGCGGCGGACATCCATGCCCATCACGTCGCCCGCGACGCCCCCGAAGACGGTCGAGTTCGCCACGCCGTTGCCGCCCAGACGGTTCGAGCCATGCGCCCCGCCCGCGTCCTCGCCGGCGACGTAAAGCCCTTCCATCGCGGTCCGGGTGTCGGGATCGACCACCACGCCGCCCATGAAGTAATGCGCGGTCGGCACCACCTCGACCTTGCCCGCGGCCAGGTCGAAGCCGCAGTCGGCGCAGCGCTTGACCATGCCCGCGAATTTCTTGCGCACGTTCTCGGGGCCGAGATGGCCCATCGAGATGAACATGCCGACCTGGGCGGGATCGTTGTTCTTGCGCATCTCGGCATAGATGCCGCGGCTGACCACGTCGCGGGTCGCGCGTTCGCCCCGCGCGTCATAGTCGAACATGAACCGTTCGCCCCGCGCGTTCAGAAGCTGGCCGCCCGCGCCGCGCAGGCCTTCCTCCAGCACGGTGCCGGTCATGCGGGTGTGGTCGCCCGCCAGCAGGCCCGTGGGGTGGAACTGCACCATCTCCATGTCACGCAGCGGCAGGCCGATGCGCAGCGCCATCGCCAGCCCGTCCATGGTCTTGTCGCCCGAGGGGGTGTGATACTTGTACATGGTCGGGCCGCCGCCCGTGCCCATCATCACGCACTTGGCGCGCACGAAGCGGAAGCCGCCGGTCCGCATGTCGATGAACAGCACCCCCGCCAGCGAGGCGCCGTCGCGCGTGGGGACCAGCCCGATGGCGCGGTGTTCCTGCAGCTTGCGGATCGGGCGGGCGAGCACGTGTTCCATCAGGCGGCTGATGATCTCGATGCCCGTCAGGTCGCCCTTGTGGACGGTGCGGTCGGCGGTCTGGCCCGCAAAGGCCTTCTGGTGCAGCGTCCCGTCCGGGTTGCGGTCGAAGAAGCAGCCGATCTCGTTTTCAAGCTCGGTGATGCGGACGACCGCCTGTTCGCAGAGCCGCCAGGCCATGTCCTGGTTCGGCAGCCACTTGCCGCCCTGGATCGTGTCCATGAAATGCCGCTCGACCGTGTCGCCGCCGCCAAGGGCGACGTTGTAGCCGCCCTGCACCATGCGGGTGCAGCCGCATTTGCCGATCAGGCCCTTGACGGCCAGGGTGATGCGCGTGCCCTCGGGCGCGGTCTGCTGCGCGTGAAGGGCCGCGAACAGCCCCGCGCCCCCCGAGCCGAGGATCAGGATGTCGGTGTCTTCGCGTTCGATCCGGAGGTTCAGGGACATGATTACACCGCGCGCAGAAGGAAGGTGCCCGAGACCAGGAAGGCCCCCGCGACCGAGGCCGCCGCCAGGCTTTTCTGGCGGGCCGACCAGGGCAGGAACTCGAGCGCGAGCAGCCGGAGGCCGCCGAAGAAGTGGATCGCCAGCAGGAAGACCAGCCCGAACTCGGCCACCTTGACCAGCGGGTTGGCCGCGAAGTTCAGGAAGTAATCCAGGCTGCCGGGACGGCTGACCGCCATGGCCAGCACGTAGAAATGGGCCGGCAGGAACAGCGCCAGTCCCAGGCCCGAGACCCGGTGCAGCATGTAGGCGAGCCAGAGGGGGTGAGTGCGGTGCGGTTTCAGTTTCACAGCATCGTCACGGCCGCCACGGCGCGCGCCCCCATCATCAGCAGCACGATCCCCGTGCCCCAGGTGAAGATCCTCAAGCCCCGGCCGCGCAGCCCCGTCGTCTCGTGGACGATCACCCGCAGCCCGATCGCCGCATGGACCGACACCGCCAGGACAAAGGTGCCGTAGAACAGCAGCCACGGGATGCTGCCCTGCGTGCGGCCCAGGATCTCGGCCGTCGAAAGCCCGCCCTGGATCGCGTAGACCATGACCGCGATATGCCCCAGCACCAGGGGCGCCATGACCATCGCGCTGAGCCGCTGCGCCATGTAGAGCCGAAGGTCCAGCATCCTCAGGCCCTCCGCCGGAAGAAGGACGTCGCCACGGCCCGCTTGAGGCCCGCGATCGCGCTGAGGGGGTCGAGCTCGTTCGGGCAATAGCGGGTGCAGCTGCCCTGCGTATGACAGTTGAGGCAGCCGTCCGAGCCGGACACCGCGTCGAGGATCGCGCCCCGGTCCTGCACCTTCTCGTCGTTGTACAGCGTCCAGGCCCGCTGAAGGGCGGCGGGGCCGAGGTAATCCTCGTTGCCCGCCACCGTGTCGCAGGCCGCGTAGCAGACCGAGCAGTTGATGCATTCGATGGCCTTGTTGGCCTCGACCCGGCCGGGTTCCTCGGGACTGACCTCCTGGATCGGCTCGTGGCGCGTGCGCGAGGGGCGGTGGACGCCGCCCGCCTTGATCCACTTGTCGAAGAAGGGGTCCATGTCGGCGGCCAGGTCCTTGATGACCGGCAGGTTCCGCAGGGGCGCGATCTCCAGCCGGTTGCCGTCCAGCACGCGGCTGACATGGGTGCGGCAGGTCCAGCGCGGCTGGCCGTTCACCATCATCGCGCAGGAGCCGCACATCCCCACGCGGCAGGCATAGCGGTAGGTGAGCGTCGGGTCGGCGGACTGCTGGATCCAGCTCACCACGTCGAGGACGGTCTGGCTTTCCTGCGCGGGGACGCTGAAGGTCTCGAAGGCGCCGCCCTCCTGGGTGCCGCGCCAGACGGAAACCTCCAGTGTCTTCGTGTTCTCGCTCACGGCGCACCTGTTGGCTGGGACATTGCCACACAGCTAGATCAGGGTTCCGCTAACACAAAATCTTAAATTCTAAAGGTAATGGTAAGATGATCTTACATTCTGGGCTGGGAACGGGGGCGATCTGCAGATTGCAGAACCACAGAGGAAACGGTCGTTCTGTAAGATTACCTACACCTATCTATTAGCATTAATGTATTTCGGTAACTGTACCTTTCCCATACTCTGGCCGGACCATGACCTGCCCGGCTCGGGCGGTGCTTGTGCAGGAGGAGAGAAGGAGGCCTAGTAGCCGGGTTCCCGGCAGGCCAGTCCGCAGGCAGGCACCCTTGGGCCCTCAGGCGCAAGGCAGGCCGGGGGACGACCAGCATGACTGCGCATCGTTCGGGAGGCGGCGCGCGTAGCCAGATACGAGGGAGGAACCATGCAGCCACAGGAACCGCTGCTTGCCGTCAAGGGCGTGACGCTTCAGTACAAGACGCCCCAGCACCTGATCACGGCGACCTATCGCGTCAGCTTCGACGTGCACCAGGGCGACCGCTTCATCCTGCTGGGGCCATCGGGCTGCGGCAAGTCCACCCTGCAGAAGGCCGTCGGCGGCTACATGGCGCCGACCGAAGGCGAGATGACGCTGAAGGGCCGCCGGATCACCGAGCCGGGGCCGGACCGCATGATGGTCTTTCAGGAATTCGACCAGCTTCTGCCCTGGAAGACGGTCAAGCAGAACGTGGCCTTCGCCCTGCAGAGCGCCAAGCGCATGTCGCAGCGCGAGGCCGAGGAAAAGGCCCTGCATTACGTCGACAAGGTGGGCTTGTCCAAGTTCGCCGACAGCCACCCGCACATGCTGTCGGGCGGCATGAAGCAGCGCGTGGCCATCGCGCGCGGCATGGCGATGGAGCCCGACATCCTGCTGATGGACGAGCCCTTCGCGGCGCTGGACGCCCTGACCCGGCGCAAGATGCAGGACGAGCTGCTGAAGCTGTGGGAGGAAACCCGCTTCACCGTGCTGTTCGTCACCCATTCCATCGCCGAGGCGATCAAGATCGGCAGCCGCATCCTGCTGCTGTCCCCGCATCCCGGCCGCGTCAAGGCCGAGATCAACAGCACCACCGACCCGAAAGAGGCCGCGGAGCTGGAGCGCTACATCCACGAGACGCTCTTTGCCCATGAAAAGCAGGAGGAGCTTGAACATGTCTGAGGCCGTCGCCCGCATCGACTTCGGCCATGGCGCCACCGGCCGCCGGCCCGAGATCTTCAACAAGGACGTCGAGCTCGGCGGCGAGATGACCGTGGTCGAGCAGAAGCTGTCCACCTTCGAGACGCTGTACCGCGAGCCCGCCCTGCGCAAGCTGCTGATCCTGGTGGTGCTGGCCGGCATCTGGGAAATCTACGGCCGCACGCTGAACAACGACCTGCTGTTCCCGACCTTCTCGGCGACGGCGGGCGCGTTCCTGACCTCAGTGATGAACGGCACGCTGCCGGCCGCGGCCTGGGTGTCGATCAAGGTCCTGCTGACGGGCTACGCCATCGGCATCGGGCTTGCGGCGGTGCTGACGGCGCTGGCCATCGCCTCGCGCATCGGGACCGATTTCCTCGAAACCATGACCTCGATGTTCAACCCGCTGCCCGCCATCGCGCTGCTGCCCCTGGCGCTGATCTGGTTCGGCCTGGGCAACGCCAGCCTGATCTTCGTGCTGGTCCATTCGGTGACCTGGGCCATCGCGCTGAACACGCATTCGGGCTTCCTCGGCGTGTCCAAGACACTGAAGATGGTCGGCCGGAACTACGGGCTGAAGGGCGTGGGCTTCATCACCAAGATCCTGATCCCGGCGGCCTTCCCGTCGATCCTGACGGGCCTCAAGATCGGCTGGGCCTTCGCCTGGCGGACGCTGATCGCGGCCGAGCTGGTCTTCGGCGTCTCCTCGGGTTCGGGCGGGCTTGGATGGTTCATCTTCGAGAACAAGAACATGCTGGACATTCCCATGGTCTTCGCCGGGCTTCTGACCGTGATCCTGATCGGCCTCGTCGTCGAGAACCTGGTCTTCCGCACGATCGAGCGCCGCACCATCCAGCGCTGGGGCGTGCAGCACTGACCGGACGCGGCGCCCGCCCGTCCGGCGGGCGCCGCCCATTCGCCCCTGACGGCGACAACAAGGGAGGACAGGATGAACACACGGCTTTTCTCGATGATCGCGGCCCTGGGGATCGCGGGCTTCGCGGCGCTGCCCGCCTCGGCCGAGGCGATCAAGGTGCGGCTCGCCAAGCAGTTCGGCATCGGCTACCTGCCGCTGACGCTGATCGAGGAACAGGGCCTGCTGCAGAAGCACGCCGCCGCCGCCGGGCTTGAGGTCGAGGCGGAATGGCTGCGCTTCACGGGCGGGTCGGGCATGAACGAGGCGCTGCTGTCGGGCAACCTCGACCTTGCCGCCGGGGGCACGCCGCCCATGCTGACGATCTGGGCGCGCACCCAGAACAACCTGCGCGTCAAGGGCGTGGCGGCGCTGGCCTCCATGCCGCTGCACCTGATCACGACCGACCCCGAGATCAAGGAACTGTCCGACTTCGACCGTTCGGACAAGATCGCGCTGCCGGCGGTCAAGACCTCGATCCAGGCGATCACCCTGCAGATGGCGGCCGAGAAATACCTGGGCGAGGGGCGCCATGCCGATCTTGACGCCTTCACCGTCTCGATGGGCCACCCGGACGCGCAGCTCGCGCTGTTGGGCGGCCAGTCCGAGATCAACGCGCATTTCGGCTCTCCGCCCTTCCAGAACCTGGAGATGAAGGACGAGCGCGCGCACAAGGTGGTGGACAGCTACGACGTCCTCGGCGGCCCCCATACCTTCACCGTGGTCTGGAGCCGCGCCGAGTTCGTCGAGGAAAACCCCGAGTTCATGAAGGTCTTCATGGCGGCCCTGGACGAAAGCATCGCCTTCATCCAGGCCAACCCCGAGGAAGCCGCGCGCATCTGGTCGGAGGCCGAATCCTCGCCCATGACGCAGGAGGAGGTCGTGGCCCTGATCACCGACGAGCAGACGCGCTGGACCACCACGCCCGAGCGGCTGCTTCCCTACGTCAACTACATGGCGCGCGTCGGCCTGATCCAGCAGGACACCAGCGACTGGCGCGACCTGTTCTTCGACACCGTCAGCGGCGCCGAGGGAAGCTGACCCTTGTGCGGCTTCCGCCCGCTCCGGCCCCACGGCCGGGGCAGGCGGGTCGCCTGGGCCTCGATCCATGAGGAACCGGCCGCCCGTGCCTTCGGCCCAGGCGGCCGGCTTGTCACGTGCCGGGCGTGACGGAACTGGAACTCCAGTAACCAGAGTTATGTAAGATCGATTTTCAAGGCAGCCTGCGCTCGTGACCGCCAGAGAAGTTGTCACGTCCCGAGGCAAAGCCTGACCGATCATGCGGTCCAGGCGCCGGGGATGGCTCCGATGGCCGGGAACAAACATCGGCGGCTCCCGTTGATCGGGTCAAGGACTTCGATGACCATGGAAAGGAGAGCCTGCGGTGAGCCAGACGGAAAACCCTGAAGCCGTGCCTCCCGGAACGCCGGGATCGGGCGAGAACACCTGCCGCAACTGCGACGGCACCGGCAAGGTCGATGGCAAGACCTGCCCCGACTGCGAGGGCAGCGGCAAGGTGATGACGCCGATCGGGGGCGCATGACCCATCACGGCGCGGGACGGCGCTGCCCGTCCCGGGTCCTGCATCAGGTTCCCGCCCTGCGGCACCGTCCGTAGCCTGTGGCAAAGCTGCCTCGGCGCGCGCCTCGCGCCGACATGGTCGCGGGACGCGGGATATTCATGCTGCCGTGAAGGCGCGTCCTCAGGGCCAGTTGCGGGTTCCAATTGACAGCGGACTGTCGCAGGCCGTTGAGGGCGAGAAAAGAGCGACGGGCATCGTCGGGTGAATCCGAGGTGATCCCTTGGTCCTGCCTTTCAGGAGAAAGAGCCCCCCAGCATCTCCCGGCCCGCTCTGGCGGCGCGCTTGCGCAAGACGACCGGCGGCAGCCCTGTCGAGCCTCCGCGCCCGGCTCACGCCTTCTGTGCCCCCGTCTCCGCTCAGGACCGTTCAGGTCCTGCGAAGATGCAGGCGCGCTGCGTGGTGAAATCGTGCCCTTCCATCACCCGCAGGATGGCGCGGGCGAGCTTGTCGCCGCCCTGGGCGGAGGGTTCGATGGGATTGGCGAAATCCGCGTCCTCGTCAAACAGGACGCGCAGGTCGAGAAGCGGCAGCCCGCGCCGCCCGGCCTCGCGGGTGATGATGTCGTTCAGCAGGGCAAGGGCGGTGACGGCGGTTTCGCGGTAGGCCGGATCGGGGAAGCGGACGTCGTAGATCGTGCAGATCGCGGTCGGACGCCCCAGGCGCAGCACCTCGTCGAGCATGGCCCGGTAGCGCTCCTCGAATTCGCGGCGAAGGCAGGCGAGCCGCATCAGGGCCCCGGCCACGGTCGTGGCGCTGTCCCCGAAGACCCCCGTCCAGCCAAGGGCGTCATTCCCGCCGGCACTGACGAAAAGATGCGTGCCGTCACGCGGGAACTGCCGGACCTGATCGCGCAGCCCGGCCAGCACCGCCCCGTCGCGGGCCAGAAGCGTGGCCCTCCATTCCGGCGGAAGGCGGCGGCGCAGATGCGCGATCACCTCCTGCCCGGCAGGCACGTAGGGGGCGTTGTCAAAGACGGAATCCCCCAGAAGGACGACATGGGTCATGGGCGCGGCACCTTCGGACCGTGCTGGCGTGGGGGCGGCAACGCAGGACGCGGCGGCGGACAGAAGAAGGCCGCGCCGGCCGAGCCGCCGGTTCATGCCCGTTCCCCTCGTGCCACCCCCTGTCCGGGGCCCTGGATCAGGAGGGCCGCCAGGGCGGGCCCTCCTGTTTTCCGGTTCAGCGCTTGGCCTGCTCGCCTTCGGCCGACAGCTGCATGAACTTGACCGTCAGCTGCTCGGTCATGCCCAGAAGCGTCGAGAAGGTCTTTTCCTCCTCGGCCAGGGTCGCCTCGTAGGCGGACACGTGCTGGGGGAAGCCCGCGGCCTGCGCCATGGCGATCAGCGAACGGTAGGTCGCCTGCTCGAAGGCCTCGAAGGCGACATTGGCGAAGTGGTTCTTCATGATCTCGTCGGACATGACGGTGTGCATGATCGCCGCCATGTTGCCCGACATCTGCGTCGCCAGGTCCTTGATCATCGAGGGGCTGGAGCCGAGTTCCCCGAGGATCGTGTCGAGCCGCTGGATCTGCGCCTCGGTCTCGGCGAGGTGCTGCTGCAGAAGCGCCGCCACCTCGGGGTAGCTTTCGATGCGCTCGAGCTGCCGGTTGATGAGCTGGGTCGCCTGCTTTTCCAGGGCATGGGCGCTCTGGACGCCCATCACATACTGCTGCATGGCCAGGTCCGAGTTCATCGAGCCGGTCGCGTTGGTGTCGGTATAGGCCATCCCGGGCCTCCTGTGTTGTCGGTCCACGGATCGAACACGGCAGCGCGCGACTTGTTCCGCAGATCCGCGCGGTCCCGCGTCCCGGCGGAGCGGGCGGCGCCTGCCGGGCGTTACCCCTCTGCCGGGAATGCCGGGCCTGTCGCCGCGAGGCCGCCCGGGCCCGGAGCATGCATTCCAGGAGGTTCCAACATGCAGACCGACTCGCTGGAGTTCCTGTCGTCCCTGATCGCCGCGCCCTCTCCCAGCGGGCATGAACAGCCGGTAGCGCGGCTTTACCGCGATCATGCCGCCCGCTTCGCCGACGAGGTGAGCACCGACGTCCTGGGCAATGTCACGGCGGTGCTGAACCCCCATGCGCCCATGAAGGTCATGCTGGCCGGGCACATGGACGAGATCGGCTTCATCATCCACCATGTCGGGGACGACGGCCTTCTGTATTTCAGCGCAATCGGCGGGCATGACAGCCCCACGCCCTTGGGCCAGCGCGTCTGGGTGCACGGGCGCGAGCGGGTGCCCGGCGTGGTGGGGCGCAAGGCCATCCACCTGCTCGAACCCGACGAACTCGACAGGAAGCCGAAGATGCAGGACCTGTGGATCGACATCGGCGCGGATTCGCGCGAGGCGGCCGAGGCGGTCGTCCGCCCCGGGGATGTCGTGACCTATCAGCAGGGGTTCCAGATGCTGATGGGCGATCGCGCCGCCGCCCGGGCCTTCGACAACAAGGCCGGCGTCTTCGTCATCGCCGAAGCCCTGCGGCTGTTGCGGGAAGAAGGCGGCCTCGACCCGCAGGTCGGCGTTCATGCCGTCGCGACCGTGCAGGAGGAGATCGGCTCGCGCGGGGCGCAGGCGGCGGCCTTCGGCATCGCGCCGCAGTGCGGGCTGGCCGTGGACATGGGCCATGCCACCGACTACCCCGAGGCCAGGCTGTCCCGCCATGGCAGGCTGGAGCTCGGGAAGGGCCCCGGCATCGACCGCGGCGCGAACACCAACCCTGCCGTCTTCGCCCTTCTTGCCGAGGCGGCGCGGCAGGACGGCATCCCCTGTCAGGTCCATGTCACGGCAGGGGCCACCCCCACGGATGCCCAGCCCATGCAGATCAACCGTGCCGGCATGGCCACGGGCCTGCTCAACGTGCCGCTGCGCTACATGCACACGCCCTGCGAGGTGCTGAGCCTGTCCGATCTCGAAGCCACCGCCCGCCTGATGGCCGCCTGTTGCCGGCGGATCACGCGCGACACGGACTTCACGCCGCGCTGAGGCGGACGGGGCAGCAGGGACGGACCGGGGTGAACGGCCATGTGACTAACATTTGATTATCATTATCTTCCCGCTGCCCGTGAAACTTCCGGCCCTTGAGCAGCTTAGATGAACATCCTCGGTCAGGCGCCCGCGCCTGCGCCGTGACCTCCGTGCTTTCAGGATCTCCGATGCAGCTTTTCGAATGCCAGAATTGCGGCCAGGCTCTGTACTTCGAGAACCGCAGCTGCGAGCGCTGCGGGCATCGCCTGGGCTATGTCGCGGCCCAGCAATCGCTTGTGGCGATTGAGCCCGAGGGCGAGCTGTGGCGCCCCCTGAACGACCCCGGAGCCAGATACCGCTTCTGCCGCAATGCCGATCACGATGTGTGCAACTGGCTGGTGGCCGCCGATGCCCCGGGGGATTTCTGCGAGGCCTGCCGCCACAACCGGATGATCCCCGACCTGTCGGACCCCGCCAATCTTCTGCGCTGGCGGCGGCTCGAGGATGCCAGGCACCGGCTTTTCTATTCCCTGATCCAGTTCGGGCTGCCGCTTGCCACGCGCGCCGAGCATCCCGAGGGGCTGGCCTTCGACATGCTCGCCGACCCCGAGGATCCCGACGCGCCCAAGGTGCTGACCGGCCATGACGCGGGGCTGATCACGATCAACATCGCCGAGGCCGACGATGCCGAACGCGAAAGCCGCCGCGAGGGGATGAGCGAGCTTTACCGCACCCTTCTGGGCCATTTCCGCCACGAGGTCGGGCATTACTACTGGGACCGCCTCGTGCGCGACGGCGACCCCGGCACCCTTGCTCGCTTCCGCGAACTGTTCGGCGACGAGCGCGAGGATTACGCCGAGGCCCTGCAGCGGCATTATGACGAGGGGCCGCGCCCCGACTGGCGCGACAGCCATATCTCGGCCTATGCCTCCAGCCACCCGTGGGAGGATTTCGCCGAAACCTGGGCGCATTACCTGCATATCGTGGACACGCTGGGAACCGCGAGCGCCTATGGGCTGTCGCTTCGCCCGAGCGTCTCGCAGGGGGAACCCGCGACGCCGCCCTGCGCCGACCCCTACAGGGCCCCGGACATCGAACAGCTGATGGCGGCCTGGACCCCGCTCACGCTGGCGGTCAACTCGCTCAACCGCAGCATGGGGCAGCCGGACCTGTATCCCTTTGTCCTGTCCCCGCCCGTCGTCACGAAGCTGGGCTTCGTGCACCGGCTTATCCGGTCCGCCGGGGAAGCCGCCGGGCGCGGGGCCGGGGAAGGCGCGAACCACCATGACCAACTCGCCCCGGCCTGAGGCCCGGGCCGCCATTCCTCGTGCAAGAATTTCGAAGGCAACTGGAGCATCATGACGATCTGCTGGGATGACTACGGGACCGAAGGTGTCCATGACGAGCTGATCTCGGCGGACGGCCAGCCCCGCCCCGGCGCCCGCGCGCTGGCCTCCTATCTCGCCTCGCTGGACGACAAGGCGCTGTCCGAGCGTGTCTCGACCGCCGAGCAGGTCATCCGCATGATGGGCATCACCTTTCGCGTCTATGGCGACGACGGCGGCTCTCTGGATCGCCACTGGCCCTATGATCTCATTCCCCGCATCCTGCCGCTGCCCGAATGGCGGCGGATCGAGGAAGGGCTGAAGCAGCGGGTCCTGGCCCTCAACCTCTTCATCGACGACGTCTATCACGACCAGCGCGCCTTCCAGGACGGCATCGTCCCCCGCGAGCTTCTGGCGACCTCCAAGAACTTCCGCCCCGAATGCATGGGGGTCTCTCCGGCCCACGGGGTCTGGGCGCATATCTGCGGCTCGGACCTGGTGCGGGACCGCGACGGGACCGTCTATGTGCTCGAGGACAACCTGCGCGTCCCCTCGGGCGTCAGCTACATGATCGAGAACCGCAAGGTCACCAAGCGCAGCTTCCCCGAGCTGTTCCGACAGGCCCGCATCCTGCCGGTCAACGACTATCCCATGCAGCTTTATTCCATGCTGGCCTCGGTCAGCCCGCGGCCCGGCGACACCCCGCGGATCGTCGTGCTGACGCCCGGCATCTACAACTCGGCCTATTTCGAGCACAGCTACCTCGCCCAGCAGATGGGGGTCGAGCTGGCGACCGGCGCCGACCTTTACGTCGACGACGAGGACATGGTGCAGCTGCAGACCATCGACGGGCCGCGCCGCGTCGATGTGATCTACCGCCGCGTGGACGACCTGTTCCTCGACCCCGAGGCCTTCCGCCCCGATTCCATGCTGGGCGTGCCCGGCCTGATGCGCGCCTGGCAGGCGGGCAACGTCTCGCTGGTGAACGCCCCCGGCGCGGGCGTGGCCGATGACAAGGTGATCTACACCTATGTCCCGGCGCTGATCCGCTACTATCTCGACGCCGAGCCGATCCTTCCCAACGTGCCCAGCTATCGCTGCGTTTATCCGGGCGAGCGGGACCATGTGCTCGCCAACATCGACAATCTGGTGGTCAAGGCCGCCAATGAATCCGGCGGCTACGGCCTTCTGATCGGCCCTCATGCCACGGACGCCGAACGCGCGGCCTTTGCCGAGGCCGTCCGGCGCGATCCCCGCAACTACATGGCCCAGCCGATGCTGACACTTTCCACCGTCCCCACGATCGTGGGCAACCGGGTGGCGCCCCGCCACGTGGACCTGCGCCCCTTCATCCTGTCGGGCAGCCGCACCGACGTGACGGCCGGCGGCCTGACCCGCGTCGCGCTGGTCGAGGGCTCGACCGTCGTCAATTCCAGCCAGGGCGGCGGCAGCAAGGACACCTGGGTGGTCGATCTTTCGGGAGAAGCGTGATGCTGTCGCGGGCGGCCGAGAACATCTACTGGATGGCGCGCTATCTCGAGCGGGCCGAGAACACCGCGCGCCTGCTCAGCGTCCAGACGGAAACGCGGCTCGATCATCCCGATCCGGCCGAAGCCGCCTGGGACACGGTGCTGAGCGTCACCGGCACCTCCGGCGACTTCCGCAACCACGGTCTCGACTGCAGCGAACAGGCCGTGGCGGAGTTCCTGCTGAACGATCCCCGCAACCCCTCGTCGGTGTTCAGCATCTGCGCCCGCGCGCGCGAGAACACCCGCACGCTGCTGGAGATCCTGCCCCGCGAAAGCTGGGAAGAGATCAACCGGCTTCACCAGCTCACGGCCGAGCCCGACATCGCCGCGTCCCGGCGGCGCAGCGAGCACCTGCGCGAGATCATCGGCCGCATCCAGGCCCTGACCGGCCTGTTCCTGGGCGGCATGAACGATGACGAGGGCTATGCCTTCCTGCGCCTCGGCCGCGCCATCGAGCGGGCGGATTTCGCGACGCGCGTCATGCTGGGCAATTTCCACGTGATCGAGCAGGGCACCGACGACAGCCAGGTCATCCGCGGGGCCGACTGGGTGGGCGTGCTCAAGTCGCTGACGGCCTTCCAGATGTTCCGGCGCGCCGTGCAGGGGCCGGTCACCGGCCCGCGGGTCGTCCGCTTCCTGACCTGTTCGTCCGTCTTTCCCCGCTCGATCGCCTACTGCACCCAGGAGATCCGGCAGTCGCTCGCACGGCTGCCCCGGTCCGAGCCGATCGCGGCCGCCGTGGACCGGCTGTCCTCCGGGCTTGTCTCGGAGTTCTGCGTCTCGGACGAGGAGCGTGACGCCAGCCCCCTTCTTGCAAGGCTTCAGTCCGAACTGGCCGAGCTGCACGGCATGATCTCGGCGGATTATTTCACCCTTCGCGCAAGCGCGCCGCCCCGGGGCCAGCGGCAGGGCCAGAGCGCCTGAAAGCCCGGCAATCGCTGGCCGGCCGCGCCCCGGCGTCCGCGGCCCGCCGGCTCGGGTGCCGCGACGGCAGGGTCCGCGCGGCGGCCGGATGATGGCATTGCGGGCTGACTTTTGTTGGTTCCCCGTTCATAACACCCGGAGAAACCTGATCCGCTCTCGTGCCGTTCTCTCGGCGGGGCCCCGCGACGCCACGAAAGGCGAAGACCTGCAGATGCCGCAACGCGACCTTCTGGACACCATGCTCAAGCGTCAGAAGGTGCTGGCGGATTTCGCGGATTTCGCGCTGCAGTCGGACGATCTGGACGAGGTGCTGCAGGAAGCCTGCCGGCTGGTGGCCGCCGCCATGGGAACCGAGCGCGCCAAGGTGCTTGAGATCGAGGACGACGGGGACAGCCTGTTCCTGCGGGCCGGGATCGGCTGGGCGCCGGGCGACGTCGGGCACCTGCGCCTTTCGATGCAGGACCATTCCTCGGAATCCTTCGCCATCAGGGCGCGCGAGCCGGTGATCACCCGCGACATCGCCCAGGAGGACCGCTTCGAGGTGCCCGACTTCATGAAGAAGGAAGGCATCGTCGCGCTGGTGAATGTTCCGATCTTCCTGCCCCGCCAGGGCGCCTTCGGCCTGCTGCAGGTGGACGACACGCGCCCGCGCGACTTCGACGGGCATGACAGCGCCTTTCTGCGCACCTATGCCGGTATCCTCGGGCCCATCGTGGACCGGCTGCTCAGGCTGCGGGACCTGCGCGCGACCGAGGAGCGCTTCCGCCTGACCGTCGAGGCGGCGGCGGATTACGCCATCTTCGTCACCGACGCCGAGGACCGGATCACCGACTGGCTGCCCGGCGCCGCCGCCGTCTTCGGCTGGACCGCCGAGGAGGTCCGGGGCAAGCCCTCGGCCATGCTCTATACCCCCGAGGACCGCGCCGCGGGCGTGCCCGACCAGGAAAGGGACACCGCCCTGCGGCAGGGCAGCGCGCCCGACGTGCGCTGGCACCTGCGCAAGGACGGCTCGCAGGTCTTCATCGAGGGATCGCGCCGCGCCCTGGGCCACATGCCGGGCGGGGGGTTCCTGAAGATCGGGCAGGACGTAACCGAACGGCGCCTGGCCGACGAGCAGCTGCGCGCCAGCGAGGAGCGGCTGCGCCTGCTGGGCGAACTGGCGCCGGCCCTGCTGTGGCAGGCGGACGCCACGGGTGACAGGATCGAGCTGAACGGGCGCGCCCTCGGCTACCTGGGGCAATCCCCCGGCGAGCTGCAGGCCGGCGGCTGGCTGGATTCGGTCCATCCCGAGGACCGCGAGGCGACGGCGCAAGCCTTTGCCGAGGCCTTCCGCTCGGGCCAGCCGCTCGAGCTTCAGTACCGGCTGCGCGGGCGCGACGGCGGATATCACTGGTTCCTGTGCCGCCAGGTCCCCTGGCAGGACGCGAACGGGCGGCTTGCCGGGTGGTTCGGGGCCGCCCTCGACATCGACGAGCTGCGCCGGCTGCAGATGCGCCAGGAGGTGCTGGTGGCCGAGCTTCAGCACCGCACCCGCAACCTGATCGGCGTGGTCCGGTCCGTCGCCCACCAGACCATGGGCGAGACAGGCTCGATCGGGGCCTTCCGCGAGGCCTTCGACCACCGGCTCAAGGCGCTGTCGCGGGTGCAGGGGCTGTTGTCGCGGGCCGAACACGAGCCGATCACCCTGCGCGCGCTGCTCAGCCTGGAACTGGATGCGCTCGGCGCGGCCGAAGGGCAGCGGCTGCCGCTGCAGGGTCCGCCCGTCTGCATCCGCCCCTCCCACGCCCAGACCCTTGCGCTGGCGCTGCACGAGCTGGCCACCAATGCCCGCAAACATGGCGCGCTGTCCGGGGCGGGCGGGCGGCTCGGCATCCGCTGGGAACTTCGCGACGGCCCGGCCGGGCGGCATCTGCACATCGACTGGCACGAGGACGGGCTGAACCGCGCCGGGGCCTGCCCGGCGGAGCCCCGCGCCGACGGGGGATACGGGCGCGTCCTCATCGAACAGGCCCTGCCCCATTCCCTGGGCGCCCGCACCACCTATGCGCTCGGGCTGACCGAGCTGCGCTGCACCATCGACCTGCCGCTCGACGCCGGCACCTCGGGGAGGTCCTGACCATGACCACCGTCGCATCCCTTTCGGGACGGCACATCCTGCTGGTGGAGGATGACTTCATCATCGCGCTCGACCAGGCCGCCATGCTGGAAGAAGCCGGCGCCCGCGTCGTCGGGCCCGCCCCGACCGTCGCCGCGGCCCTGGACCTCGTCGCCAGGTCCGAGCATCTCGACGGGGCGGTCCTGGACGTCAACCTGCGCGGCGAAACCTCCTATCCCGTGGCCGATGCGCTCAGGACCAGGTCGGTGCCCTTTGTTTTCCTGACCGGCTATGATCCGTCCATCATCGCGGCGGATTACGCCGATGCCCCGGTCTGCGAAAAGCCGCTGGACCTTCAGCGCGTCGCCCGGGGGATCTTCGGCTAAGCGGCCCTTCCCGGTCGGGCCTACGCGACGGGCGCGCGCATTGCGGGCCCGAGGCCATCCGCGCATGGGGGAAGCGCCCCCACGGCCTCGACCAGCCGGCCGAGGTTGAGGGGCTTTTCGAAGACAGGGGCCTCACCCCAAGCGGCGGGAAGCGCGGCGCGGTCATAGCCGGTGGCGAACAGGAACGGGATGCCGCGGGCGGACAGGGCCTCGACCAGCGGCGCCACCGCCACGCCGCGCAGATTGACATCAAGAACGGCGGCGTCGATGCGCCCCCCCCGTCCAGACCCGCCAGCGCGCTTTCCACCGTGGGGAAGGGACCGACCAGCCGGGCGCCCGCGCCGGACAGGGCGCGCGACAGTTCCTCGGCCTGGAAGAACTCGTCCTCGACCACCATGACGAAACGCCCCCGGAGGGACGTGCGGAGTCGTTGGTCCATGGCTTCCTCCCTCGACAAGGCGTCCGCAGGCCGCCGCCTCGGCATCATGGCAGCCCTGCCGACGGCTGCAATGCCCCGGATATGCGCAAGGAGGATCCGCCTCAAGCCGGACCTGCGCCCGATCGGCGGGGATGGGCCGAAAGGACGCCGTCCGGTCAAGGGCGCGCCCCCGCGCGGCCTTGCCGATCCCGCCCGCCCGTGGAACCTTCCGCCCTGACGCCGATTGAGCTTGGCTCTGGCCACCGGTGCCGCCGCCAGTCCCCCGCGACGCGAAGCCTTCAGGATCCCTCCATGCAACTGTTCGAATGCCAGAACTGCCGGCAGACGCTTCATTTCGAGAACCGCTTCTGCGGGCGCTGCGGCCACCGCCTGGGCTATGTCGCGGCCCGGCAGGCGCTGGTGGCCTTGCAGGCGCGGGACGGCGCGTGGTGTCCCATCGACAGGCCCAGGGAAGCCTATCGCTTCTGCGCCAATGCCGGTCACGACGTCTGCAACTGGCTTGTCGCCTCGGGCGATCCCCATGCCTTCTGCGAGGCCTGCCGGCACAACCGGATGATCCCGGACCTGTCGGTCGCGGGAAACCTGGAACGCTGGCGCCGGATCGAGGCCGCCAAGCACCGGCTGTTCTATTCGCTGATCCAGTTCCGGCTTCCGCTCGCCACCCGCGCAGAGCATCCCGAGGGGCTGATCATCGACATGATCGCCGACCCCGATGACCCCACGGCCGAGCGGGTGCTGACCGGGCACGCCTCGGGGCTGATCACCATCAACATCGCCGAGGCCGACGACGCCGAGCGCGAAAGCAGGCGCGCCGGGATGGGCGAGCTTTACCGCACGGTGCTGGGTCATTTCCGCCACGAGGTCGGGCATTACTACTGGGACCGCCTCGTGCGCGACGGCCCGCCCGAGATGCTGGAACGCTTCCGCGCGCTGTTCGGCGACGAGCGCGAGGATTACGCCGCCGCGCTCAACCGCCATTACGACCAGGGGCCTCCCCCCGACTGGCGCGACCGCTGCATCTCGGCCTATGCGACCGCCCATCCGTGGGAGGATTTCGCCGAAACCTGGGCGCATTACCTGCATATCGTGGACACTCTGGGCACCGCCAATGCCTTCGGCCTCGGGCTGCGCCCGCAGGTCGCGCAGGCGCACGAGCTTGCCACGCGCATCGACTTCGACGCCTACAAGGCCGACAACGTCGATGCGCTGGTCGAGGCCTGGCTGCCGCTGACGCTTGCGGTCAATTCGCTGAACCGCAGCATGGGCCTGCCGGACCTTTATCCCTTCGTGCTGTCCGCGCCCGTCATCACCAAGCTCGGATTCGTGCATGATCTCGTCGCCTCTGCCCAAAGGGCGGGCAGAGGCGGCACGGGAACCTTTTCGCCCGACGGCTCGCTTGTTCGATGATGATGCCCGTGCGACCGCTTGATCCACACGGGGGATGCATCGTCTGCCTGTCGGGGGCGCCATGGGGATCTGCTGGAAGGACTATCCGGTCAACGGCTTCCACGACGAGGTGATCCTCGCGCCCGGCCAGCCGCGACCGGGCGCCGAGGCGCTTTGCGCCTATCTCGCCTCGCTGGACGACGCCCGGCTGGCCGAGCGCGTGGCCTCGGCGGAGGCCGGCATCCGCATGATGGGCATCACCTTCCGGGTTTATGGCGAGGACGGCGGCTCGAACGACCGCCACTGGCCCTATGACCTGGTGCCGCGCATCCTGCCCCTGCCCGAATGGCGGCGGATCGAGGCGGGGCTGAAGCAGCGCGCATTGGCGCTCAACCTCTTCATCGACGACGTCTATCACGACCAGCGGGCCTTTCGGGACGGCATCGTCCCGCGCGACCTGCTGGCGACCTCGAAGAACTTCCGGCCCGAATGCATGGGCGTCTCTCCGGCCCATGGCATCTGGGCGCATATCTGCGGATCGGACCTCGTGCGGGACCGCGACGGCACCGTTTATGTGCTCGAGGACAACCTGCGCGTCCCTTCGGGCGTCAGCTACATGCTTGAAAACCGCCAGATCACCAAGCGCTGCTTCCCCGAACTGTTCCGCCGCGCGCGCATCCTGCCGGTGGACGACTATCCGTCGCAGCTTCACGCGATGCTGGCCTCGCTGAGCCCCCGCCCCGGCGACGAGCCGCAGATCGTCGTGCTGACGCCGGGCATCTACAACTCGGCCTATTACGAGCACAGCTACCTCGCGCAGCGGATGGGGGTCGAACTGGTCACCGGCGCCGACCTGTTCGTGGACGATGACGACTGCGTGCAGATGCACACCCTGTCAGGCCCCCGCCGGGTCGATGTGATCTACCGCCGCGTGGACGACCTGTTCCTCGATCCCGAGGCCTTCCGCCCCGATTCCATGCTGGGCGTGCCGGGGCTGATGCGGGCCTGGCGGGCGGGCAACGTCGCGCTGGCCAACGCGCCGGGCGCAGGGGTGGCCGACGACAAGGTGATCTACACCTATGTGCCCGCGCTGATCCGCTATTACCTCGACGCCGAGCCCCTGCTGCCCAACGTCCCCAGCTTCCGCTGCGTTTATCCTTCGGAACGCGACCATGTGCTGGCCAACATCGACAATCTGGTCGTCAAGGCCGCCAACGAATCCGGAGGCTACGGCCTGCTGATCGGCCCCCACGCGACCGAAGCCGAGCGCGCGGCCTTTGCCGAGGCCGTCCGGCGCGACCCGCGCAACTACATGGCCCAGCCCATGCTGACCCTGTCCACGGTGCCGACCATAGTCGGCAGCGGCGTCGCGCCCCGGCACGTGGACCTGCGCCCCTTCACGCTGTCGGGCAGCCGCACCGAGGTCACCGCCGGGGGCCTCACGCGCGTCGCGCTGGTCGAGGGCTCGACCGTCGTCAACTCCAGCCAGGGCGGCGGCAGCAAGGACACCTGGGTCGTGGATGTCGGAGGGTCATGATGCTGTCGCGGGCTGCCGAGAACATCTACTGGATGGCGCGCTATCTGGAACGCGCCGAGAACACCGCCCGCCTTGTCGCCGTCCATTCCGAGTTCCGGCTGGACCGGCCCGACCGCTCGGGCTTCTTCTGGGAACCGGTGCTGTCCATCACCGGCACGCTGGAGGATTTCGACGCCCGCGGCCTGCCCCGGACCGAGCGCGAGGCCACGAACTTCCTGCTCAGCGATCCGCAGAACCCCTCGTCGCTGCTGTCCTCCTGCAGCTATGCGCGGGAAAACATCCGCACCCTGATGGAAATGCTGCCCCGCGAAAGCTGGGAAGCGGTCAACGGGCTGCACGCGGCCGCCGCGCGACCCGGCGTCGGGGCGCCCCAGATGCGCGACGTCCACCTGCGCGAGATCATCGGCCGGTCGCAGGCCATGGCGGGGCTGTTCTCGGGCGCCATGAACGACGACGCGGGCTATGCCGTCCTGCGGCTGGGGCGCACCATCGAGCGCGGCAGCTTCACGGTGCAGGTGCTGGAGAACGCGCTTGCCCGGATCGGGGACGGCGTGGGCGACATGCTGTCGCTGCAGGCGGCCGAATGGGTCGGCGTGCTCAAGTCGCTGACGGCCTACCAGATGTACCGCCGCAGCCTGCGCGGACCCGTGACGCGCCTTGGCGTCAGCCGCTTTCTTGTGTTTTCGCAGGTCTTTCCCCGCGCGCTCGTCCATTGCCTGGGCGGGATCGGGCAGGCGCTCGGCCGGCTTCCGGATTCGGGGGCGGCCGCCGCGACCGCGGCCCGGCTGTCGGCGGAACTGGCCGCGGCCGAGACGGCGGGCGCGGACGCCGACCGGATCGCCGGTCTGCTGGCCAGCGCCCGGTCCGACCTGTCGGCGCTGCACCAGGCGGTGTGCGAAACCTATTTCATCGCGCCGACCCGGGTCGCGCCCCCGGCCCCGGCCAGCCGGACCCAGGCCCAGGGCGCCTGACCCTGCCGCCGTTTCAGGCGGGCGGCCCGAAGGGCACGCGCGGGACCGCCCTGCAGGCTTCGTTGATCACCTCGGACCAGCGCCGCGACAGTTCGGCGAAATAGCCGTCGTTCGGCCCGATCCGGTGGACGACCTCGGCCCCCGACTGCCCCTGCCGCGCGGTGACGAGGTCGATGGGCAGCCCCACCGCGAGGTTCGAGCGCATGGTCGAGCTGAAGGAGATCAGGCCGATCTTCACCGCCTCGTAAAGCTCGGTGTCATAGCAGAGCGCCCGGTCCAGGATGGGCTTGCCGTACTTGTTCTCGCCGATCTGCAGATAGGGCGTGTCGGGGCCGCATTCGATGCAGTTGCCCGCCGGATAGACCAGGAACAGCCGCAGCGGCTCGCCCCCCACCGAGCCGCCGACCAGCAGCGTGGCGTCGAAGCTGATCTGCTGCTGTTCGAGGCTTTCCATGCCGTCGCGCGCCGCGCGCAGGGCGCGTCCGGCGGCAAGCGCCGCGTCATAGATGCTGGAAACGGACTCCAGCGTTTCCGTTTCCCCGGTTTCGGGGTTGGGGACGCCCTGGTGCAGCCGCTGCACCGCGTCCTGCGTCGTGGACAGGCTGCCGGCCGAGGCGCTGACGATCAGCCGGTTGCCGTCATTGGCATGGACCCGCAGCTTGCGGTAGGTCGAGACATTGTCCACCCCCGCATTTGTCCGGGTATCGGCCATCATCACCAGCCCGTCCCGCACCAGGAACCCCGCACAATAGGTCATCTTCGGCCTTTTTCCCCTTCGGAACCCGACAGGCCGAACCTAGCAGGCCTTCTGCCTTCCCGAAATCGCGCCGAAGGCCCGCGGGCCCCCGCGCCGCAGCGTCACCGGCCCCCTGCCCGCCCGATGACCACGAAGGATCGCCCCGCAGCACGGGGCACAGAGCCCTCGGCCCCGACCTCCCCCTTTCGTCGGAGAGACAGGCCGGCGAGGCGGATGCAACACTCCGGGCCTGCGGCGACCGCCCGGCTGCCCGTTCCCTCACCCGACGCGGAGAGCCCCGTGACCCACAGCAGCACCATCTCTCACCCGGTCGCCCGGCTGACCCGCGACGTGGCGGCGGGGCTGGTGGGACACGAACGGATGGCCGAGCGGCTGGTGATCGCGCTGCTGGCGGGCGGCCATGTCCTGCTGGAAGGCCCGCCCGGCATCGCCAAGACCCGCGCGGTCAAGCGGCTGGCGGGGCATCTGCCGGGCCGGCACGCGCGCATCCAGTGCACGCCCGACCTGCTGCCCTCGGACCTGACCGGCACGCAGGTCTATCGCGCCGAGGACGGCTTCAGCTTCGTGCCCGGCCCGCTGTTCCACTCGCTGGTGCTGGTGGACGAGATCAACCGCGCGCCCCCCAAGGTCCAGTCCGCGCTGCTGGAAGCCATGGCCGAGCATCAGGTCACCACGGGGGGCACCACCCGGCCCCTGCCCGATCCCTTCATGGTCGTGGCCACCCAGAACCCGATCGAGCACGAGGGCACCTTCCCGCTGCCCGAGGCGCAGATGGACCGCTTCCTGCTGCACCTGCACCTGGACCTGCCGGGGGCCGAGGACGAGCGGGCGATCCTCGACCTCGTGGAAACCGAGCTGCTCGCGCCGCCCCCGCCCGCGGCCGAACTGATCGCCGAGGCCGACATCCACGCGGCGCGGCGCGCGGTGGCGCAGGTGCATCTGGCCCCCGCGCTCAAGGACTACATCGTGCGGCTGGTCATGGCGACGCGGGCGGGGGGCGCGGTCGCGGACCGCATCGAGCATCCCGTCTCGCCCCGCGGCACGCTGGCGCTGGCGGCGGCGACACGGGCGCGGGCCTGGCTGCGCGGGCGCGACCACGGGCTGCCCGAGGATGTCGAGGATCTGGCCACCGACGCGCTGGCGCACCGCCTGGTCCCCAGCTGGCAGGCCACCAGCGAGGGCTGCACCCCCCGCAGCCTGATCGCCGAGGCCATGGAGAAGGTCCGCCCGTGGTAGCCGCCGCGCTGGACCGTCCGGGGTTGCGCCTGACGGCGGCCGAACTGATCGCCCTGCGCCCGCCCCCGCGGTCCGGCCGCGCGCGTCCGGCCAGCCGCCGCCCCGGCGCGATCCCGGCCCGCACCGCCGGTCAGGGCATGGACCTGCGCGAGATCCGCGCATTCACCGATGGCGACGACATCCGCCGCATCGACCCGGCGGCGACCGCCCGCACCGGACAGCTTCACGTCCGCAGCTTTCACGAGGACCGCGACGACACCACCCTGCTGGTCGCGGACTTTCGCCACGCCATGCTGTGGGGCACCGTGGATGCGCTGCGCTCCGTCCGCGCCGCCCGCCACCTCGCCCGGCTGGGGTGGGAGGCGGTGGCGCGGGGCGGCTCGGTCGGGCTGCTGGTGGCAGGCGACGACGGCCCCGCCAGCCTGCAGCCGAACACCGGCGCGGCGCAGATGCAGGCGGTGGCGGTGATGCTGGCCGCGCGCCACGACGCGGCGCTGCTGCGGCGGGGGAAGGCCGCGGCCCTTGGCCCCGTGATCGCGCAGGCGCAGCGGATCGCGCCGCCGGGCAGCCGGGTGCATCTGGCGACCGGGCCGGACGGGCTTGAGGGCACGGATGCGGCTCTGGCCCGGCTGGCGCGGGGACGGACGGTCGCGGTGCACCTGATCCTCGACCCCGCCGAAAGCGCCCCGCCCGGCCGGGTGCTGTCGGTCAGCGCCGGGGGCACGGCCCGGCGCGGCCTGCTTGCCCCCCATGACCCCGCCCCGCAGCTTGCCTTGCTGCGGACCTTGGGCATCGAGCCTCATGTCCTCGCATCCTGAGGTTTCCGCCGACCTGATCGCCGCCCTCGGCCCGCCGCGTCTGGTGCCGCAGCTGGCGACGCTCGGCTGGCCCGAGATGCTGGGGCTGCTTGGCCTCGGCCTGCTGGCGGGGGTGGTCGCGGCCACGGCGCTGTCGCCCTTCCTCGGGCGGCGGACCTCGACCTGCGCCCGCATCCGCGCGACCCGCGGGCTGCCCCCGCAGGAACGCATCCTCGCCATTGCCCGCATCCTCGGCCGCCTGCCCGAGCCCTTGCGCGCCCCGGCCTATGGCGCGGCCCCGGCCCCTTCGGACGACCGGATCGAACAACTGGCGAGGCGGCGATGAGCTTCGCCTTTCCCTTCGCCTTCCTGCTGCTGCTCCTGCCCCTGCTGGTGCGCCTGCTGCCGCCCCTGTCGGCGCCCATGGGCCTGCGCGTCCCGGCCCATGTGCTGGCGGGCGTCACCCCGCAGCGCGGCGCGGGGCAGGGCGTCCTGCTGGCGGCGCTGGCCTGGCTTGCGCTGGTGCTCGCGCTGGCCGGGCCGCAGGTCAGCCGGCCGAGCGGGATGATCCCCGCCTCGGGCCGCGACATCGTGCTGGCGATGGACCTGTCGGGCAGCATGGAGCGCGAGGATTTCGACCTCGACGGCGCGCCCCTGTCACGGCTCGACGCGGTCAAGCGGGTGGCCTCGCGCCTTGTCGCCAGCCGCGAGGGCGACCGGATCGGGCTCGTGATCTTCGGCGACCGCGCCTATTTCGCCCAGCCCCTGACCTTCGACGTCGATGCCGTCGCCCGCGCCATCGACGAGGCGCAGATCGGCATTTCGGGCCGCGCGACGGCGATCTCGGACGGCCTTGGCCTTGCCATGAAGCGGCTGGTCGCCAGCGAGGCGCCGACGCGGGTGGTGGTGCTGTTCTCGGACGGCTCGGACACCTCGGGCAAGGTCGACGCGGTCGAGGCCGCGCGGCTGGCCGCCGGCCACGGCATCCGCATCCACACGGTCGCCCTGGGTCCGCAGGACATGGAAACCGCGCCGAAGACCCGCGACGCGGTGGATTCCGAAACCCTGCGCGCGCTGGCCGGGGCCAGCGGCGGCGCCACCTTCCGCGTGCGCGGGATGGAGGATCTTGAACGCATGGCCGCCGCGCTGGACGAACTTGAGCCGAACCCGTCCGAGCGCCCGCCGATGCTTTACCGGCAGTCGCTCTGGCCCTGGCCCGCCGGGGTGGCGCTGGCCCTGCTGCTGCTGATCGGCTGGAGGCGCGCATGATCCTGCTGCGCCCCGGCTGGCTGGCCGCCCTGCCCCTGCTGGCGCTGGCCGTGCTGCTTCTGCGGCGGCGCGGCGCCGACGCGGGCGGGTGGGAGACGGTGATGCCGCCCACGATGCTGGCCGGGATGATGGCGCTGGGGCACCTGCGGCGCGGCTCGGGCTGGCGGCGGCTTGCGCCGGTTGCGGGCGCGGCGGTGCTGGCGCTGGGGCTGGCCGGTCCCGCCCTGCCCCGCGCCGATGCCCCGGTCTTTGCCCAAAGCGACGCGGTGGTGATCGCCATCGACATGTCGGATTCGGTCGCGGCGGGCCCCGCGCTGGCGGATGCGCAGGCCGCGGCCGCAGGGCTGCTGACGCGGCTGGCAGGCCGTCCGGTGGGACTGATCCTTTACGCCAACGAGGCCTATGCCGTGGCCGCCCCCACCGACGACCCCGCGACCCTGCAAAGCCAGATCGCCGTTCTCGACGCCGCGATCATGCCGGACGAGGGCAGCCACCCCGCCGCCGCCCTGTCGCTGGCCGGGCAGATGCTGGCCGGGCTGAAGCGCGCCGACCTTGTCCTGATCTCGGACGGGGGCGGCATCGACGCGGCCGCGCGCGCAGAGGCGGCGCGGCTGGCCGAAGCGGGCGTCCGCATCTCGGTCCTGTCCGTCGAGGGCGAGCCCTCGGGCGACGCCGTGGCGCTGCGGGCGCTGGCGAACGGCGCGGTGGCCGAGGCGGGCCGCCCCGGCGCGGTCGTCGCGGCGCTGGCGGGGGGCGGGCTCGACCGCGACCGGGCGCTGGTGGCACTGCAATACCGCGACCTCGGGCCTTGGCTCGCGGCGCTGGCGCTGCTGCCGCTCGCGATGCAGTTCCGGCGGCAGGCATGAGGATGCGGCTCGCCCTTCTCGCCCTGGCGCTTTGCTGCCTCGCGGCGGCGGGGCCGCAGGCGCTGGGGCGGCTGGCGCTGATGGGAGGCCTGCCGGGGCTTGCCGCGCATCTGCTGGCCGACCCGGCGGAACGGGGCATCGCCCTTTACCATGCGGGCGACCACGCAGCGGCGGACGCGGCCTTCGCACAGTCGCGGCGGCGGCAGACCTATAACCGCGCGCTGACCCTTGCCGCGCTTGGCGACTATCCGCTGTCGGTCGCCTATTTCGACGCCGTCCTTTACGACAACCCCGCCGATGCCGAGGCGCGGCGCAACCGCGAACTGGTCGCCGCGCTCGATCCCGACATCACCGCCGACAGCACCGTGCCGGGCCGCATCGTGGGGCAGGGCGGGCTTGCCGCCGCGCCCTCGACCGCCATCGTCACCGCAGGGGTGCAGGACCCCGGCCTGTACCGGCCGATCACGGCGCGGGGCATCGCCGCGACCGACGACTGGCTGCGGACCCTGCCCGACGATCCGGGCGAGTTCCTGGCCCTGCGCCTGCGCGCCGAATACGACCGCCGCTCGGCCCTGGGCCTGCTGCGCGCGCCGGGGATCGAGCCATGGTGATCCGCCTTGCCCTGCTGGTCCTGCTGCTGGCCCTTCCGGCGCGCGCCCAGGACAGCCTGCGCCTGATCCTGCCCGACACCCGCCCGGTCGCGGGCGAAATGATCCCCGTCACGATCCGCGGCGAATACACCGGCGCGATCACGCTGGAATCCATGACCTTTCCGGGCTCCGAGTCCTATGACTGGGTCCAGTATGCCCCCGACCACTGGGCCGAGGAACGCATCAACGGCCTGCCCCGCCGCGTCTTCGAGCGCCGCGTCGCGGTCTTCGCGAAAGGCCCCGGCAGCCTGACCATCGGGCCGGTCACGCACCGGCTGACCAAGACCACACCTTCGGGACGCGAGGAGCTGCCCGTGACCGCGCCCCCCGTCACGATCGCGGTCGACCCTTATCCCGGCGGCGGGCGGCCCCTTGTCACGCCGCAGGTCACCATCACCGACGAGCTGTCCGCCGACCCGGCCTTCCTGAAGGACGGCGAGACCTTCGTGCGCCGCGTCACGCTGAGCGCCGAGGGGACGATGGCGCAGTTCCTGCCGCAGCGGCCCAGCTTCGACGAGGACTGGCTGATCAGCTTCGCCGCGCCCGAGATCCGCGAAACGCGCCTGACCGAGCGGGGGCCGCTGGCGGTCGTGGTCTGGGAATGGCACCTGCGCCTGCGCGGCGAGCCGGGCACGCTGGTGCCCCTGCAGTTCCCCTTCTTCAACACCATCGCCCGCAAGATGTGGAGCGCCGTGACCCTGCCGGTCGAGGTGGGCGCGACGGGTGCCTCCGGGGACACCACCGCGCCGCAGGCGGGAACGGGGCTGCTGGGCCTTGCGCTGCTGTCGGGCGGCGGGCTGCTGGGGGCGGGGCTGCTGCTGTTCGACCGCCGCCCGGCCGGGTGGCGCCTGCGTTCCCT
>NZ_FNGE01000069.1 GCF_900102885.1 Paracoccus chinensis
GGGTTCATCGACATCTTCACGTTCGACAGGTCCACACCCGACCCGTCCGCCTTCACCCGCGCCTTCACGTTGTAGTCGATCACGCGCTTGACCGGCACAAGAACCTTCATCTTCGCATCTCCTCAGAAGAACGCCTGCAGGCCGGTCTGGGCACGGCCGAGGATCAGGGCGTGGACGTCGTGGGTGCCTTCGTAGGTATTGACGGTTTCCAAGTTCACCATATGGCGCATCACCGGGTACTCGTCCGAGATGCCGTTGCCGCCGTGCATGTCGCGGGCCACGCGGGCAATCTCCAGCGCCTTGCCGCAGTTGTTGCGCTTGATCAGGGAGATCATCTCGGGCTGCATCCGCCCCGCCTCGAAGAGGCGCCCCACGCGCAGGGCGGCGTTCAGGCCGAGGGTGATCTCGGTCATCATGTTGGCGAGCTTCAGCTGGTGCAGCTGCGTCTGCGCGAGCGGCTTGCCGAACTGCTTGCGGTCAAGCCCGTACTGCCGCGCCGCGTGCCAGCAGGCCTCGGCCGCGCCCATCGAACCCCAGGCGATGCCATAGCGCGCCCGGTTGAGGCAGCCGAAGGGACCGCCCAGGCCCTCGGCGTTCGGCAAAAGCGCGTCCTCGCCCACCTCGACCTCGTCCATGACGATCTCGCCGGTGACGCTCGCCCGCAAGGACAGCTTGCCCTCGATCTTCGGCGCCGAGAGGCCCTTCATGCCTTTTTCCAGCACGAAGCCACGGATCTTGCCGTCATGCGCGTCGGACTTGGCCCAGACGACGAAGACATCCGCGATGGGGCTGTTGGTGATCCACATCTTGGACCCGTTCAGCCGGTAGCCGCCGGGGGTCTTTTTCGCGGTGGTCTTCATGCCGCCGGGGTCCGAGCCCGCATCCGGCTCGGTCAGGCCGAAGCAGCCCACCCATTCGCCCGAACAGAGCTTCGGCAGGTACTTGCGCCGCTGCTCCTCGGACCCATAGGCGTTGATCGGGTGCATGACCAGGGACGCCTGCACCGACATCATGGATCGGTAGCCCGAATCCACCCGCTCGACCTCGCGCGCGACAAGGCCGTAGCTCACATAGCCCGCACCGGTGCCCCCGAACTCCTCGGGGATGGTGACGCCCAGCAGGCCCAGTTCTCCCATCTCGGTGAAGATGGCACGGTCGGTCTGCTCGGTCCGGAAGGCCTCGCGCACGCGGGGGGCGAGGTGGCCTTGGGCATAGCTCCGCGCGGTGTCGCGGATCATGCGCTCTTCCTCGGTCAGTTCGTCTTCCAGCAGGAAGGGGTCTTCCCAGCGGAAGCTGCCGATGCGGTCCATCTTCATAGTGGTTTCTCCTATCTGCATCAGGCGAGTTCAATAAGCATTACGGTGGTCATGCCAGGCCTATCTTGGGGTCGCGAGGCACCGGCCTTCTTACATGTTGGGATAGTTCGGCCCGTCGCCGCCCTGCGGCGTGGTCCAGACGATGTTCTGCGACGGGTCCTTGATGTCGCAGGTCTTGCAGTGGACG
>NZ_FNGE01000014.1 GCF_900102885.1 Paracoccus chinensis
GCCCGCCCGCCCGCCGACCGGCCCTTTTCGCGCCGGGATGTGCCCCGCAGCGCTGGCCCGGCCGCGGCCACCAGCGCCTCGGCGTTGGAGGGATGGACGGTGGCGTCGGCCGCGCCGTGGAAGATGATCATGCGGACCGATCCTTCGGTGCGGCGCGGCGCTCGCCCGCCCTGCCCGCGCATCGCCCCGAAGGCCGAGGGCATGTCATGGGCAATCCCATGCGGCAGCCCCGAATGGATGCCCACGGCCGCGAAGAGGCTCGGGTGAGTTGCCGCCAGCGTGGCGGCCATCGCGCCCCCGGCGGACAGCCCGGCCACGAAGACCCGATCCCGCGGAACCGAGAACTCGGCCGCGACCGCCCGTGTCAGCGCCGCCAGCAGGGCGGCCTCGCCGGTGTCAGTGCGCTGGTCCTCGGGGCGGAACCAGTTCCAGCAGCCTTGAGCATTATGGGCGCGGGACTGATGGGGATAGACCACGATCAGGCCGTTGCGTTCGGCATGGCTGTTCATGTCGGTGCCGCGGGCGAAGTCGTCCGGGTCCTGGGTGCAGCCGTGCAGCATCAGCACCAGCCCCCTCGGACCATCGGGCAGGGTGGAGGGCACGAACAGCCGATAGTCGCGCGTGCCATGCGCCGAGGTGAAGCTGCGCGTCTCGTACCGGGCGCCCTCGGGAACAGGGGGCCGCGCATTCGGACGCGCCATGCCGGGCAGGCCCTGCGGCAGGGCGTTCAAGCCTTGCGGCACCATGCAGCCGAGGTTGTCCATCATCCGCTGCAGATCGGCCTGCCCGATCGGCGGCATCTGCATCGGGCCGGTTCCCGTCGAGGTGGCGAACGCAGGCGCGGGCCGGTGCGGCGGATGCTCCTCGACCACCTCGGCCTCCTCGATCTCGGCCATGGGCCTACGCGGCGAGGCGGCCGGGGCCGCAGGCTGGGGGTCCGTGCCGCCCTCGGGGGCAACTTCTCCCGCCAGCACGGCCTGGATGATCCGGGTGGCCTCGGCAGGATTGCCGGCGCGTGTCTGTTCCAGCGCCCGGCTCATCGCCGTCGCGAATTGACTGTTCATGTCCGTCTCTCCGGGCCCGCGGGCCTTATGTGATGCGGTCCTTCAGGGCCGCCTTGAGCGCAGGCGGCGCCTGCAACGCGCCCAGCACCGTCAGCGAGCCGATCGCCGCTCGCGCCAGGTCCGGGGTGATGTCGGGGGCAAGCCGCGCCAGCCCCACCACCTTGATATGCAGCGTCTCGCCCCTGGCGACCGCCGCCTCCAGTTCGCTGCGGGTCACATCGCGCAAGCCCATTTCAAGCGTGTGCCGCTCGACCGAGCGGCTAACGGCATCCGCCTCGGCCACAAGCTGGTTGCGGATGGCGGTGCGGATGAAGTCGCTGCGGTTGCCGTAGAAGCCTTCCTGCACAAGCAGGTCGATCCGCCCGAGGTCCACATGGCCCAGGTTGATCGTGATCTTCTCGTTGTCAGGCTGCTTCATCAATCATCCTTCATCTATTTACCATCCATATGGATGTTATATGGATGCTACTTGGTGAAGCTGCAAGGCATTCCAGAGGAAATTTCCAAGGCCTGCCCCGAGCAGCTGCCGCAGCCACTCAGTCGCCTGCGACTTGTACCCGCCGTTGCGCGGGCAATCTTCCGCAAGGCGGAATGTCAGGAAACTCCTGCCATCCCTTACAATGCAGTGCGCGAGCACCCATATCACTGAAGCAACACTCTTTTTCGAACCTGTTCCTTCCGGCTCAGCTCTCGATCCTAAGCTTTGCCGGGCCGCTGCATCCTGTGAGCGGCACAGTCACAAGGAATGTCACGATGGCCAATGGCACCGTGAAATGGTTCAACGCCACCAAGGGTTTCGGCTTCATCCAGCCTGAGAGCGGCTCAAGGGACGTCTTTGTCCACGTGTCCGCGCTTGAACGTGCGGGCATCCGCCAGCTGGACGACGGCCAGGCGGTCTCGTTCGATCTCGAGCGTGATCGCAACGGGCGCGAATCCGCGACGAACCTCGTTCTCGCCTGAACAAGCCCTGCGACATCATGAAGGCCGGGCCGCCCCTTGGCAGGCCCTCCTTCCTCCGCGGGCCGGTTGGCGTCGAAACGCACCGGCATCCGCCTTTTCAAGAAAGAAACCGACGTGATCGAAATCAACTGGGGCAAGCCCCTGTCCTTTGTCGTGTCGCCTGCGGGCGACATTCAGGAATTCAGCACGGCCGAACAGGCCCGTCACTGGCTGCGGAAGAAATGGCCGGTCGCCGATCCTGCCCGTGACCGCGCGCTTTACCTGGTGGAAGCTGCCATGGACTGCATGGCCTCTGTTGGCACCGCGCGCCGGGCCTTCATCTCGGCGGCAAGGACCGCAGGCTTCGTGCCGGATGGGCTGATGACGCAGCCCGAGCGCCTGGCCGCGTGATCTGCCGCCCCGGTTCCCGGGTGGTCCTTCACGCGACCCTTCGGAAAGAGGGCAAGTCAGGGACACCCAGATTGAACTTGCATCTCGGGGGAAATCGGCCGACTGAGGTCATGAGCGTCGGCCATCGCCGGGCTCGCTGCGATGGTTCAGAAGACGACCATTCTGACGGCAGGCGATCTTGGGCGGCAATCCGGACCGCTCGGCCGGGCTGGTGGCCTGATCCCTTGAAGTCGAAGGCGTGCAAGCCAGAGGCGCCTTGGTGCACGCCGCTCTCCGATCCTGAAAGGACGATCCGTGCAAAAAGACCTTGAGAGAACAGACGAGGAAGTCGCGCAGTTGATCCTGCACAACTGCCATCAGATGGGCGAAACGCCGCAGGCCGCGCAAAGGATGGTCGAGCGTTGCCTTGAAAACCGCCGCAAGGCCGCGCTGGAAGCGACCGCCGGGTGATCCCGGCCCCGTGAACCGGCCGCCCCGTCCCTTTCGCCGCCTTCCCGGCGTTTCCACAGACCAGACAAGGATGAAGATTTGAGAACCACAAAGACCAACGATCTTGCCGACCGCCGCAACGCCGCCGCCGAGGCAAAGGCTGCGCGCCTTCGCGCCTACCGGGCCACGAGGGAGGCCGCCGAACCCACGCGGCTTGCGCGCCAGGAGGAACTCCTTGCGATCGCCGCGGCCCGCGAAGAACGGCGCGAGGAGCGGGAGCGGGTGAAATCCGAGGCGAAGGCGCGGCAGGAAGAGCAGGCGCGCGCCGAGGCGGAGGCCGCCGCATATCAGGATGCCGCCGCTGTTGCCGCCAGAGCCAGGATCGAGGCGCAGGAAAAGGCCGACAGCGTGATCGCGCAGGTCATCAAGGACGAAGCCGCCCGCAAGGCCGAGCGCGACCGGCGCTATGCCAACCGCAAGGCGCGCAAGCAGTAGGTCATGGCGGGCAGGTCGCCATCGCGATCCCCTTTGCCCGATTGATGACTGCCCTCGATGGTTCAGCGAAAGTCCCCTGCCCCGCCGGCGGAAGAGCGAACTGCCTGACAAGGACCCTCCTCGGCATGAAGCCTCCTGGGCTGGCTCGTCACGGACGCCGGTCCGGATGACGCCAGACCGGCAATGCGGGTCCCTCCTGTTGACGGAACCCACGCGGCAGGTCCGGACAGGCCCGAGGCACATAACCCTTCACCTGCCGTCCCCAAGCGGGTAGGCCACAGGGCGGCTCGAGGAACAGGACCCCCTGCATGCTTCCCTGGATAGAACTGGCGACGGCGACCGCGCCGGACGGGGACACGCTCCGGCTTCTGCGCAGGGGCGACGAATTCTCGATCCGCCTCAAGGGCGGCAACGAGTTGATGAACAGCCGGCTCGGCCACTCGGAAGAGGCGCTGGCCGCCTTGGCGCTGGAGCGCCTGGCGGGCAGGCCCCGGCCGCGGGTGCTGATCGGAGGGCTCGGCATGGGCTTCACCCTGCGGGCGGCCCTGGCGATCTCGCCGCCCGGCGCCCGGATTGTCGTCTCGGAGATCGTGCCGGAACTCGTCGACTGGGCCGGGGATCACATGGCGGCCGTCTTCGGGAACTGCCTGTCGGACCCGAGGGTCGCCGTCGAGACACGCGACGTCGGCGCCATGATCCGCGAGACCGCGAGCGGCTTCGACGCCATATTGCTGGACGTCGACAATGGGCCGGATGGCCTGACCCGCCCCGGCAACGACGCCCTTTACAGCGATGCTGGCCTGAAGGCGGCACGCCGGGCGCTGGTCCCCAAAGGCGTGCTCGCCGTCTGGTCCGCCGCCCCGGCCCCGGCCTTTTCGCAGCGGCTCTCGCGTTGCGGGTTCGAGGTCACCACGCGCATGGTCCGTGCCAGCGGCAGCCGGCGCGGCAACCGTCACGTGATCTGGCTCGCGGCACGAACGGACACCTGAGGCCTTGAAGCGACCTTGTCGCTGCGCACGGGAAGGACGTGGGCGGCGGCTCCGCTCGTCCTGATCTGCCGCTATCCGGCCTGTCCTGTCACGATCCGAGCCTCGGAGGTTGAAGACCTTGTCCCAAGCCAGCCCAGACCCTTACCGATCAGACCCGTGATGCAGCCCAGGCGGTGCCATAGCGCCGCCGTGCCTCGCGAAACGAGGTCAGGCGCTTCAGCTTCTCGTCCCACAGATGCAGGTTGACCGAGCGCAGGCTTTCCCACGGCGTCAGCCGCTGGGCGGCCGCAAGTTCGGCATGGTCATGCAGGATCTCGGGCAGCCGATAGAAGGGAACACGGCTGTAAAGATGGTGAACATGGTGGATGCCGATATTGGCGGACAGCCAGCGCAAGGGCGTGGGCAGCACGTAATGCGAGGACCCTGCCAGCGCCGCCTTGTGCAACTGCCAGGCGTCGTTCCCGGCCCAGTGGGTTTCCTCGAACTGGTGCTGGACGTAGAACAGCCACACCCCGATCGTGGCCGCGACGACGACGGTGGGAATGAAGATCAGCAGCACGGGCGTCAGTCCACCCAGCCAGACCATCACCGCCAGAAGCATGGCGATCACGGCGTTCGTCCCCATGGCCGAGATCCAGTAGCGCCGGCCGGCCCTCATCAAGCCGAGCGGCAGGCGGTTCTGCAGCAGGAACAGATAGCTCGGCGCCAGCCCGAACAGCACGAGCGGATGGCGGTAAAGGCGATACATCAGCCTGCCGAGGCGGCTTCGGGCATGGTATTCGGCCACGGTCAGCGTCATCACGTCGCCGATGCCGCGCTGGTCCAGATTGCCGTGCTGCGCGTGGTGGATCGAGTGGGTCCGTCGCCAGACGTCATAAGGCGTCAGCGTCAGCACCCCGAGGCACCGGCCGACCCAGTCCTGCACCTTGCGGCTGTGAAAGAACGAGGCATGGCCGCAGTCATGCTGGATGCAGAAGATCCGCACAAGGAACAGGCCGTTCAGGACCGCGATCCCGAGCGTCAGCCAGTAGCTGACCGATATCGACGCCCAGGCAAGTCCCCAGAGCAGGGCAAAGGGCACAAGCGTGACAAGAAGCTCGAAGATGCTGCGGGATGTGGAGGGCTCGCGATACTTCGCCAGGACCCGGACCCAGTCCTTGGCCGAACGCACCTGCGCAGCCGGCATGTTGTCGGAAGAAACCATCATCAACGCCCTTGAGCTTGAGCCACGTATGACCATCGGCCCGCACGGCGCTTTCTTGTGCCGCATCATCTAAAGCGCAGCCTTTGTCCCGGCAAGTCACTGAGTGCCAGAAAGGCAGCCAACGGTATCAGGCTGATCCATGTCCGGATGAAGCCCGGCGGGTCTGGGACCGGAACGGCGCGGCGCTTGCGCCACGAGGTGACACGGAGGGACCAGCGAGCGGGCAGCGGCGCCGAACAGCGTCAGGTGTGGTGGCGGTGCCCCCTGCTCCCTCTGGGCGCGCGAAGCGGCAGTCAGGGGACGCGGGAGTCACGCTTGTGTTAACTCCCTTGCCGGGCAGCAGCATGGGCAAGGTTCATCAGGTAACCCCCCGCCCAAGCGGTCCGCGCCTGTCAGGCGACGAGCAGGTCGCGGTCCACGTTGGTGAAACAGAAGTTCTGCGCGCTCAGGTCCTCAAGCGCAGAGTTGACAATGCACAGGGCCTGATCCTCGCCCAGCCGGATGATGACGTCATCGCCGCGCTGGACGGACCAGGCGCGGACATCCTCGATGTGGCCGAAATGGAAGCCGTCAAGCTGCACCTTGTCGTCGCCGGACAGGTCCAGAATGGTGTCGTTGCCCATCCCCCTGCGGACGACGAAGACATCGACTCCGCCGCCGCCGAACAGCACGTCGTCGCCGCCCCGCCCGTCGAGTTCATTGTACTGCGCGTTGCTGCCGCCCAGATAGTTGTCGGCGTCGTTGCCGGTCAGCCAGCGTGCCCAGTCGCCGCCCAGCTTTGCCTTTACTTCGCCCGCCGCCATCGTGTTCGTGTAACCCCACTTCGCGGCGGCGCTCGACCCGTCCATGCGCGGGAAGTCGAAGCTGTCGGACTCCCAGCCCTGCGGCAGGGCCACGACCGCATGGTCCAGGGGGCGCTGGTAGACGCGGACATGGTCGATGCGCAGGTCGGTATGCTCGGCATCCGAGAAACTGTCGCGATCGATGCCGCCATACCAGCCGCCGACGGCCACGTTCGCCAGCATGTACATCGGCCGGTGCGCGTCCTCAGGCGTGGCGGCGCGGTAGACCTCGACCCCGTCGAAATACCAGACCATCTCCTCCGGGCCCCAGTCGAAGCCATAGACATGCATCCCGTCGGACATGTCGCCGACCAGCGCACTCTGGCCCTCGGCGGTGTGACGTCCGCTGGCGTTGCTGTGGGCGGTCGTGTGCAGGACGGCGGGGTCGCTGGTCAGCACCTCGAAGATGTCGAGTTCCGGCGGCCAGCTTCCGTCGATGGGCAGCAGCCACCATGCCGGCCAGAAGCCGCCGCCCTCGGGCAGTTCGGCGCGCATCTCGAAGTAGCCGTACTGGACCGAGAAACTCTGTTCCGAGGTGATGGCGCCGGAAAGACAGGGCAGGTTCTCGACCTCGGGCAGCAGGTGGTCCGGGGTCTCGCTGACGGTGATCGACAGCACGCCGTCACGAACCGCGAAGGGATTCAGGCCCAGGTCGCGCCAGGCCGGATCGACATAGAACTGCTGCTCGTTGTTCGAGCCGAGCGTCCGGTTGCCCCAATAGTATTCCGGCCGCCATGTGCCATCGGGGTTGTCGGGCGAGCGCAGGTCGAGGCGGTCGAACTCCTCGGCGAACAGCACTGGCCTGCCTTGGGTATCGGGTGCGAAGGCGGCGAGGTTCTGAGGCCTCACGTCCGACAGGCGCGTGTCCTGCAGGGTGAGGTGCTGGCCGCCGCCGAGATCGATCACCACGCTGGTTCCCGATTGACGGGCCGCCGCCATGACGTCGTCGAAGCTGCGGAAGGCAAAGCCGTTCAGCCGCAGCATGTCCCCGCCCGCGCCGGTGGCGAAGTCGGTGACCACGTCATTGCCGTCGCCCGCGTCGATGTTGAAGATGTCGCGGCCCGCGCCCCCGGTCAGGGTGTCGTTGCCGCCCTCGCCATTCAGGCTCTGGTTGCCGGTATGGCCGCCAGTCAGGTGGTTGTCGCCCGAGTTGCCCCGCGCATACAGCATCTGCGAGCCTGCCGAGTTCGAGACCGTCAGGTTCTCGACATTCTCCTCGAGCGTCCAGCTGACCCAGGTCAGCACCGTGTCGGTGCCCTCGCCGGGCCGCTCGACGATGCGCGCGGCCCGGTTCTGCGGATAGTAGGTGTCGTTTCCGGCGCCGCCCACCAGTTGCTGCACCGCACCCGAGGCCTGCGCGATCCAGTCCCGTCCCGAGGTGCCATGGACCTGCGCCGGGGCGCCGCCCAGGACGATGTCCGAGTCCCTGAGGCTGCCCAGATCGACGCCGCGCAGGGTGAGCTTTTCGGTCCCGTGCAGCCAGATCACCGTGTCGCGCCCGTCCTGGACCGCACTGTCCAGCACCTCGGCCGCCGAAAGAAAGCCATAGCTCTCGATCCGCAGGACATCGCCCGCCGCCCCATCGAAGTCGAGAATCGTGTCCGAGCCGTTGCCGCGCGTAAGGACAAAGCTGTCGGCGCCCTGCCCCCCGGACAGGGTATCATTCCCGCCCAGGCCGCTGAGGGTGTCGTTGCCGTCGCCCCCCGACAGGCTGTCATGGCCCGAAGTTCCCGTGACGGTCCGCCCTACAGGCGCGGCCTGCGTGAACGAGGAGGCCAGGGTCGTCAGCGCAACCGAAGCATCGGCCTGCCCTGCCCTGCCGTCCCGCTGCGCGTCTGCCTGCCTTCGCAGTGCCGCGACATCGAAAAGACCATGCTGCAGGGCCTTGAGGTCGCCCTTGGAAAGGGAACGGATCGCTGAACGGAAAGAGGCTGCCATTGTCTCTTCTCCCGGGTTCCTGAGGAACGGCCTTCGCACTATCGCAGGTGCATGATCAAGCCGTGATACCCGTTTCGGTTGCAAGCTGTCCATGAATGATCATTGCCGTGCCCTGCCTGCCGACCCATATGGTGCGCAGGCTGGGAGCAGGCGGAACACAGCCACAGGTTCCGCCCTGCCGCCCGATCCAGAGCGCAGGCCCTGTCACCCCGGCCGGCGGGATCGCAGGGCCGGGGCGATGATCGACCGCGTCAGGCGCGGCTGTCGCGCAGGGCGGATTGCAGCGCGCAGAAGGTACGATAGCGGGCGTCGTGCAGCGCCGCGGCATCGGCGTCGGGATGATACTGCCCCCCTGCCTGCGACATCGCGGCCATCCCCTCGGTCATCGAGGCGAACTGGCCTGCGGCCACCGCGCCGAGGATGGCCGAACCCAGCAGCACGGGTTCCGCCGCCAAGCTGGACAACACCGGCTTGCCCGATCCGTCCGCCAGCAATTGCCGCACGAGGTCGAGCTGCCCCGCCCCGCCCGAGATCACCACGCGGTCCACCGGCGCGCCCGCCTTGTCCTGCGTCTCGATGATCTGGCGCAGGCCATAGGCGATGCCGCAGAGCCCCGCGACGTAAAGCGCGACGAGGCTGTCGATGTCCCGCTCCATCCCCAGTCCCGCGATGATCGCGCGGGCATGGGGATCGGCGAAGGGCGCGCGGTTGCCGAGGAACTCGGGGACGACATGCAGGCCGTCCGCCAGCCTCACGGCGGCGGAGAGGTCGCCCGCCTTGCGCGCGGCCTGCTCGGCCAGCCAGACCGGCAGCGGCTGGCCCGCGGCGCGCGCGGCCGCGGCTGCCTGAGGAGCGGCCGGGTGGAAGGACAGAAGCTGCTCGATCGCGGCCCCGGCGGCGGACTGGCCGCCCTCGTTCAGCCACATCCCCGGCACCATTGCCTGATAATAGGGCCCCCAAACGCCGGACACGAAGACCGGATCGCGTGTGGTCGTCATGGTGCAGGACGATGTGCCGAAAACATAGGCGAGGTTGCTTTCGGCCGAGCCCTGCATCCCTACGGTCCCGATCCCGCCCGCATGGGCGTCGATCAGCCCCGCCCCAACGGTCGTGCCCGGACGCAGCCCGAGATCGGCCGCCGCCGCATCGGTCAGTCCCGAACCCAGCGGGGTACCCGGCGCGACGATCCTCTGACCGATGCGGGCGAAGCCGTCCTCGGTCAGATCCTCAAGCCCGATGCTGCGGAAGTAGTCCGGGTCCCAGCGGTCCTCGTGGGCGAGATAGGTCCATTTGCAGGTGACGGTGCAGCTTGACCGCGCCAGGTCGCCCGTCGCGCGCCAGCCGAGGTAGTCCGCGAGGTCGAAGAACTGCCAAGCGCTGTCGTAGGTCAAGGGCAGGTTCTCGCGCAGCCACAGCAGCTTCGGCGTTTCCATCTCGGGCGAGATGACGTCGCCGACATAGCGCAGGACGGGATGGCCGAGGGCATTGATCCGCTCGGCCTGACCCACGGCGCGGTGGTCCATCCAGACGATGATGTTGCGCGCCGCGTCGCCCGAGGCGCTGACGGTCAGCGGTTGCCCGCCCTGCCCTAGCACGACCAGCGAGCAGGTCGCATCGAAGCCGATGCCCGCAACCTGCGCCGGGTCGATCCCCGCCACGGCCTCGCGGGTTGCGGCGCAGACAGCGGCCCAGATGTCCTCGCTCGACTGCTCGGCGATGTCGGCGCCCTCGCGCCACATGGTGATGTCGCGCTTCGCGCTGGCGACCATCGTGCCTGCGGCGTCGAACAGGCCCGCGCGGGCGCTGCCGGTGCCGACATCGACGCCCAGGAAGTATGGACCCTGCCGGTCAACGGTCATGGCGGGCTCCCTCGTCACAGATCGACGCTGTTGGGCAGGATCACGAGGTCGCGGATCACCACGCCCCGCGGCCGGGTCAGCATGAACAGCACGGCTTCGGCGACTTCCTTGGGCTGCATCAGCGAACCGTTGGCCAGCGCCTCCTCCATCTTGGCCTTGGGCCAGTCATCCAGCAGGGCGGTCACGACCGGACCCGGCAGCACCGCGCCCATGCGGATGCCGTGGGGCGCGACCTGCCGCCGCGTGGCGTGCAGGAAGGCCTGCACCGCGAATTTCGAGGCGGTGTAGATCGGCTCCCATACCACCGGCACGACGCCCGCGACGGATGAGGTGAAGATCACGTCGCCGGTCTTGCGCTCGATCATGTCGGGCAGGACGGCGCGCACGCTGCGGAAGGCCGCGTTGATGTTGAGGTTCAGCATCCGGTCCCAGGCGTCCGGGTCGCCCTCGGCCGCCGGGCCGCCGATATAGGCGCCGGCATTGGCGTGGAAGATGTCCACGGGGCCGACCAGTTGCTCAATCCCCGTGGCGATGGCGTCCACCTGCGGGCCATGCAGCAGGTCCACGACCAGCGGATGCGCCTTGGGGCCAAGTTCCTCGCACAAGGCCTCCAGCCGCTCGGCGGCGCGGTCGATCAGCACGACCTCGGCGCCCTCGGCCAGCATCGTGCGGGCGCATTCCAGCCCGATGCCCGACGCGGCGCCGGTGACGGCCGCGACCTTGCCTGACAGTTGCTCAGTCATGATTTTCCCTTCTCAAGCGCGGCCGTGGCTCGCGCGCGATTGCCGCGCCAGCGAGTCGACGATCACCGCAATGGCCAGAACCGCGCCGGTGATCATGTAGCGCAGCGAGGAGCTGAGGTTCAGCAGCGTCAGCCCGTTCGAGATCGACTGGATCACGATAATCCCCAAGAGCGCCGACCAGGCCGAGCCGCGCCCGCCGAACAGCGACGTGCCCCCGATCACCGCCGCCGCGATGGCGTTGAGGTTCACGTCCCCCGTCCCCGCCTGCTGGCTGGAGGACGCCAGTCGCGAGGCCGCAAGGATGCCGCCCAGTGCTGCCAGCGAGGAACACAGCATGAAGGCCGAGATGCGAATGCGGTTGACGTTGATGCCGGACCGGCGCGCAGCCTCGCGGTTGCCGCCCACCGCGAACATGGCGCGGCCCCATTTCGTGCGGGTCAGGGCGTAGTTCATGATGACGACCAGCAGCACGAACAGCCCGAACATCCACGGGATGCCCCGCCCCTGGTTCAGGTAATGCACGGCCCCCAGCAGCACGACGGTCAGGATGCCCGCCTGCGCCAGCAGCACAGACAGTCCGCCGGGGTTCGACAGGTTGACCGCGCGGCGACGGCGCATCCGGTCGAGGCCCAGCCACAGGATCACCGCGCCCGGCAGCACCGCCAGCAGATAGCTGAACCAGGCGGGCATGACATGGATCTGCCCGAAGCGGACCATTGCCGAGGCATAGGGAAGGTTGATCGAGCCGGTCGAGCCCAGCAGGTAGAGCTGCAGACCCAGCATCGCCAGCAGCCCCGACAGGGTGGACACGAAGCTGGGCATCCCGAAGCGGTTGAGCAGCGTCGCATAGACAAAGCCCATGAAGGCGCCCGAGGCCAGCGCCACCAGGATCGCCAGCGCGACCGGCAGGCCCATCTTGACCCAGACGACGCCCAGGATGGCCGAGGCGAGCCCGCTCATCGACCCCACGGACAGGTCGATCTCGCCCAGCATCAGCACGCAAACGATGCCCAGCGAGATGCAGCCCACTGCCGCCGCGTCGAACAGCAGGTTCGCAAGGTTGTTGGGCGCAAGGAACACGGGGTTCAGCGACCAGAAGACGGTGGCGATCAGGATCAGGCCGACGATGACCGGCAGCATCCCCAGGTCGCCGGAACGAACGCGGTCGATGAAGCCCCGGATGGCGTCGCCGATGCCCTCGTCATGGCGGACGCGGCTGTCCGATCGGTCCAGCGCGCTTTGCGGCTCGGTCATGTCAGGCCCCCGTTTCTTCGAGCTTGCGCGCCTGCCGGCGCGAGACGGCGTTCTCGGTGGCGCCGGTGATGGCCGAGACCAGTTCGGCATTCGAGGAATCGGCCGTGAAGATGCCGTTGTTGCGGCCCAGCCGCAGGACGACGATGCGGTCGGCGACCGCGCGCACGTCCTCCATGTTGTGCGAAATCAGGATGACGCCCAAGCCCCGGTCGCGCACGCGCTCGATCAGGTTCAGCACCTCGGCGGTCTGCGCGACGCCCAGGGCAGCGGTCGGCTCGTCCAACATGATGATCTTGGGGTCCAGCAGCAGCGATCGCGCGATGGCGACGGTCTGGCGCTGGCCGCCCGACAGCGAGGCCACGGGTTCGCGGACCGAGGGGATGCGCGCGGCAAGCTCGCGCAGCAGGGTCCAGGCGCGGACCTCCATCTGCACCTCGTCCAACCGCCAGGGGGACAGCTCGTGTCCCAGGAACAGGTTGGAAACGACGTCCAGGTTCTCGCAGAGCGACAGGTCCTGGAAGACGGTGGCAATCCCCATTTCCAAGGCCTTGCCGGGGCTGTCCAGCGTCACGGGCTTGCCCATGAACTCGATGGTGCCTGCGGTCGGCTGGTGCACGCCCGCGAGGATCTTGACCAGCGTGGACTTGCCCGCGCCGTTGTCGCCCACAAGGGCCACGACCTCGCCCGCGTGGATGTCCAATTCGATGTCCGCCAGCGCCTGCACGGCGCCGAACTGCTTGGATACCCCGCGCAGCTTCAGGATCGGCTCGGCGGATCTTCCGCTTTCGGCCATCGGCTGTTCCTTTTCGTGAAAGGCGCGCGCCGGGATGACGCGCGCCGTGGTCTGATGTTACTGCAGGATGCCCAGTTCGCGGCAGGGGTCCGCGTATTCGGCGGTGCAGACTTCCTCGGGGGTCTGGATGCCCTTGTCGAAGATCTCGGCCTTGATGTTCTCGCGCGTCACCACCGCCGGGACGAAGAGTTCCGAGGGGGTGTCGTAGAGCGTGGTCTTCGCCTCGGGCGTCTCGCCCTTGAGGAAGGCGACCGCGATGTTGGCGGCAGCCTCGGCCACGATTTCCGAGGGCTTCGAGATGGTGTTGTACTGGTCGCCCGCGATGATCAGCTGCAGCGCCGCGATGGTCGCGTCGTTGCCGGTGACGGGCGGCAGCGGATCGACGCCCGCGGCCTTCAGCGCGGCGATGGCGCCGCCTGCGGTACCGTCGTTGGCCGCCACGACGCCCTTGATCTCGGCGCCGAAGCGGTTGATCTGGCCGGCCGTGAATTCCTGCGCCTTCGGCGGCGCCCAGTCCGGCGTGTCGTATTCCGCCAGCGTCTTGTAGGCCGAGGCGTCCAGCGCTGCGTCGATCCCGTCGCGGATCAGGCCGGCCGCCGCGTCGGTGGGCGAGCCGTTGATCTGCAGCACGCCCGCGCCGTCCGGCACGCCCTCGGCCTTCATGTGATCGACCAGCGACTGCGCGATGGCCTGACCGATGCCCTTGTTGTCGAAGGACACGTAATAGTCGGCGGGCACATCCGGGATCGGACGGTCATAGGCGATGACCTTGACGCCCTGCGACTGGGCCATCTGCACCAGGCCGGCAGCGGCGGCCGAGTCGACCGGGTCCAGCACGACGACCTTCGCGCCCTGGGTGATGACCGAGTTGAACTGCTGCTGCTGCAGCGACACGTCGGCATTGGCGTTCTGATAGATCACCGTGCAGTCGGGGCACAGTTCCTTCATCGCCGCTTGGAAGCCGGGGAAGTCCTTCTCCTCGTAGCGGGTGGATGCCTGGTCGGGCATCAGGAAGGCGACGGTCGCGGCCTCCTGCGCGACGGCCGCGCCCCCCAGCAGCGCCGCCGCGATCGCCGAGGCGGCGGCGAGCGATAGTTTCGACGTCATGGTCTGTCTCCTCCACATGTCAGAAGCGCCGCCTGTCCCGCAGGCAGGCCGAAGATGGTGCGCCATCGATAAAGCTTGGATGCTCAATCGGTGTAGCATAGATTGCTGCGGCAGAGGTATGCTGTCAAGATTCCACGCAGGGCAGGATCACTGCGTCACTTCTCCGGCGGGTGGGACATGGCCGACGACGACGAGATCACCGCGAAGCGACCGACGATCTATGACCTGGCGCAGATCGCCGGAACCAGCGCCAGCGCGGTCAGTTCGGTGCTGAACGGGACGTGGAAGAAACGGCGCATCAGCGCGCGGTTGGCGGAACGGATCAGCCGCATCGCCGAGGAACAGGGCTATGCCGTCAACCTGCCCGCGCGGATGCTGCGGCGGGACCGTTCTCGCGTGATCGGCATGATCATCCCGAAATACGACAACCGCTATTTCGGCGCGATCGCCGAGCATTTCGAGACAATGGCGCGCGAACGCGGGCTCTTCCCCGTCATCACCTGCACCCAGCGCGAGCCCGACCTCGAACTTGAGGCCGCGCGCGAGATGCTGTCCTATCAGGTCGAATGCCTGATCGTGACCGGCGCCACCGACCCCGACCGGATCGCCGATCTGTGCAGCGCCGCCCGCGTCCGGGCGATCAACCTGGACCTGCCGGGCAGCCGCGCGCCTTCCGTCGTGTCGGACAACTTCTCGGGCGCGCTGGAACTGACGCGGGTGATCCTGTCACGGGTGCGGGCGGACTTCGGGACTGCCTTGCCGCTGTATTTCATCGGCGGCCGGGCACAAGACAACAACACGCGCGAACGCCTGCGCGGCTTCACCGCCGCCCATGTCGAGGCGGGGCTGGCGGTGCCCGAGGACAACTGCCTGATGCGCGGCTATTCCGCCGCCAAGACCCTTGCCGCCATGGCCGATCTGAAGATCGCGGACGGCAGCGGCGTCTTCGTCAACTCGACCATCGCGCTTGAAGGCGTCGTTCGCTGGCTGCATGACCAGCCGAACCCGCCGCAGATGCGCTTCGGCTGCTTCGACTGGGACCCCTTTGCGGCCTTCCTGCCGCAGAATGTTGGCATGATGCAGCAGGACGTGGCCACGATGCTGTCCACCGCCTTCCAGCTGATCGAGACGCCGCCCGAGGGCGCGCCGACCCTCCAGATCCCCTGCCGCTTCCGCCCGCGCCCCTGAGGCTGTGCGCCTGCCTGCATCGGTGCTAGGCTCGGGAAAACCCTGCGGAGATCCGGGAATGCGGTTCCTTCTGTTGCTGCTGCCGCTTGCCGCCTGCGCGGCCGAGCCCCTGGCCCCGGCCCCCGACCTTCGCGCCCTGCAGGAGGCCGCCTGCACCGCCGCGATCGCGGGCCACATCCGCCGCCCGCCGGCCGAGGTCACCTCGCGCTGGCTGTCCGAGGCGGAGGGCACCGCCACGGTCGAGGCCCGCGACGGCAACCGCCTGCACCTGTGCCGCGTGGACGGCTCGGGCCGGGTGACCGGCTATTCCCACCCGGGCGCCTGACACCTCAGCGCGTTGTCGTGTCCACCGGATAGCCGGGCGTGGCCTTCAGCCGTTCCAGCACGAACAGCGACGAGCAGGACTTGACCTTCACCACCGTCGTCAGCCGCTTGTAGAACTCGTCAAAGGCGCCGACGTCGCGGGCGATGATCTGCAGCAGATAGTCGTAGATGCCCGCCATGCGGTACACCTCGCGCACCTCGGGCATGGCGGCCAGCGCGCGTTCGAAGCCTGCGCGCCATTCGGGGGAATGGTCGGGCGCCTCGACCCCGGCAAAGACAGTCAGGCCCAGCCCCAGCTTGGCGGGATCGGCGATGGCGACGCGGCCGGTCAGCACTCCGGCGGCCTCGAGCTTCTGGATGCGCTTCCAGCAGGGCGTCTGGGACAGGCCCACCTGATCGGCGATTCGCCCGATGGGCTGGGTCGCGTCCTGCATCAGCGCCGAAACGATCTTGCGGTCAATGAGATCCAGCGTGGTCGCAGTCATGGCGTCCTCTTGTCGCGGCCATATGGCTGGCATCTTGAACGAATAATATCTACAAGCCAAGTCGTCTTTAGAACCTTTCTCTTGCGGCGCTTGCGAAGCGGCAGGCGCCTGCCTACGGCTTGCTGATGATCACGCAGAAGATGAAATACGCGCTCAAGGCGCTGCTGGTGCTGGCCGACGAGGCCGCGTCCGAGTCCCCGCAGGCCCTGTCGATCGAGCAGGTCGCCAAGCGCGCCGGCACGCCCAAGCGCTTCCTGGAACACATCCTTCTGGAAATCCGCGACGCGGGCGTGATCTCGTCCAAGCGCGGACGGGCGGGCGGCTATGTGATGGTCAAGCGTCCCGGCGAGGTGAAGCTGTCGGAGCTGCTGCGCCTGATCGACGGGCCGCTTGCGCCCCTGCCCTGCCTGTCGCGCAGCGCCTATCAGCGCTGCCCCGACTGCACGGACGAGGAAACCTGCCGCATCCGCAAGACCTTCGCGGATGTGTTCTGGACCTATCTGCTGATCATCGACTCGCTGACCCTGGCCGATCTGATGCGCTCGGGCGAGCTGGCCAGCCGGGTCATCGCGGAACCCTGACGCCCGCTTTCCTTTACTGAACGACCGATTCTTCCGTGTCCTCAACGGGCAAGGGGCGGCGTCCCATGCCTGTGTCCGACAAGGCCGGAGAATGATCTTCTACAATCACGACAAGATTCACCGATATTATTTCCTTGATATAGACGATCTACTTACTCGATATTTCTGGCATGGCGCCCGGCCCATGGCCCCCGCGCAGATCAGGAGGATCGACCAGATGACCCGCGAGACCCTTGGCTCCATCGCCCCCCGTCCTGCCCCGATGACCGCCGCCGAGATCGTGGCGCCCCTGCGGCGCGTGAAGCCGCTGCTGACCTGGGGCGCGATCATTGCCGCCCTCGCGCTGACCATCGGCGAAAGCCGCGCCGAGACGCTGCTGAACGTCAGCTACGACCCCACGCGCGAGCTTTACCGCGACGTGAACGCGGCCTTCACCGAATACTGGACCGCGCAGGGCAACCCCGCCCCGCAGATCGAGACGAGCCACGGCGGCTCGGGCGCGCAGGCGCGATCCGTGGTCGAGGGGTTGAACGCGCAGGTGGTGACGCTGGCGCTGGCATCCGACATCGACCGCATCGCCGAGGCCGGCAAGCTGCCCGCAGACTGGCAAGGCAAGCTGCCGCACAACTCCTCGCCCTATACCTCGACCATCGTCTTCCTGGTGCGCGAGGGAAACCCCAGGGGCATCAAGGACTGGGGCGACCTCGTGGCCGAGGGCGTGCAGGTGATCACGCCCAACCCCAAGACCTCGGGCGGGGCGCGATGGAACTATCTCGCGGCCTGGGCCTGGGCGGAACGGAACGGGCAGGATCCCAGGGAGTTCGTGGGCAAGCTGTTCAGGAACGTCCCCGTGCTGGACTCGGGTGCGCGGGGGTCCACCACGACCTTCTCGCAGCGCGGCATCGGCGACGTGCTGCTGGCGTGGGAGAACGAGGCTTACCTCGCGCTCAAGGAACTGGGCGAGGACCAGTTCGACATCGTCGTGCCCTCGGTCTCAGTGCTGGCCGAGCCGCCGGTCGCCATCGTCGAGGCCAACATCGCCAATGACGAGCAGCGCAAGCTGGCCGAGGGCTACCTGAACTTCCTGTATTCGCCGCAGGGACAGGCGCTGGCCTTCAAGAACTACTACCGCGCCTGGGACCCCTCGGCCGCCGCCCCCGAGGACGTCGCTCGCTTCCCCAAGGTCGATCTTGTGGACATCGCCCAACTCGGCGGATGGGCCAGGGTGCAGCCCGAGCATTTCGGCGACGGCGGCATCTTCGACCAGATCTACGTGCCGAAATGACGGGCCGCACCATGAGGCACCCCTTCGTGCAGCAATCCCCGATGCCGGGCTTCGGCCTGGCGATGGGGATCACGGTGACGATGCTGTCGGTGGTCGTGCTGGTGCCCATCGCTGCCCTGCTTCTGAAGGGCGCCGATTTCGGCCTGGCCAACATCTGGGCCACGGTAAACCGCGAGCGGATCTGGAAGGCGCTGTGGCTGTCCTTCCGGCTGTCCTTCCTGGCGGCGCTGTTCAACCTGGTCTTCGGCGTGGTGCTGGCCTGGGTGCTGGCACGCTATCGCTTTCCGGGCCGCCGCCTGCTGGACGCCGCCGTGGACCTGCCCTTCGCCCTGCCCACCGCCGTCGCGGGCATCGCGCTGACGGCGCTCTACGCGCCGAACGGGGTCTTCGGCTCGGTCCTGGCGGATGCAGGGATCAAGGTCGCCTATACCCAGTGGGGCATCCTGGTCGCGCTGATCTTCGTGGGCCTGCCCTTTGTCGCCCGCACGGTCCAGCCCGTCATCGAGGAGATCGACCGCGAGGTCGAGGAAGCCTCGGCCACCTTGGGCGCCTCGCGGCTTTACACCCTGCGCCACGTGGTCCTGCCCATGCTGACGCCCGCCGCGCTGACGGGCTTTGCGCTGGCGCTGGCGCGGGCGGTCGGGGAATACGGCTCGGTCATCTTTATCGCCGGGAACATCCCGCTTGTGACCGAGATCGCGCCCCTGCTGATCGTGATCCAGCTCGAGGAATACAACTACAACGCCGCCGCCGCGATCGGCATCGCCATGCTGCTGATCTCTTTCGCGATGCTGCTGGCGATCAACCTCATCCAGATCTGGAGCCGCCGGAGGATCGGTCATGTCTGACATCCCCCTGCCCCCTGCCGGCCTGCGCCCCGCCGCCGCCCGCCGCTTCCACGCGCCCACGGACGAGGCGCCCGCCGCGCGGCTGGTCCTGATCCTGCTGGCGGTCCTCGGCCTGGGCGTGCTGGTGCTGGCGCCCTTGGCCACGGTCTTTGCGGAGGCGCTGTCGCGCGGGATCGGCACGGCGCTTGCCAGCCTGTCCGACCCGCAGGCCTGGTCGGCGATCCGGCTGACGCTGCTGGTGGCGGCCATCGCCGTGCCGCTGAACGCGGTCTTCGGGGTCGCCGCCGCCTGGGCGATCACCAAGTTCGACTTTCGCGGCAAGGCCTTCCTGATCACGCTGATCGACCTGCCCTTCTCGGTCAGTCCGGTCGTCGCGGGGCTTTGCATCGTGCTGACCTTCGGGGCGAACTCGCTGATCGGCGGCTGGCTGGTGGCCCACGGCTTTCCCATCGTCTTCGCCCTGCCCGGCATCGTCCTGGCCACGATGTTCGTGACCTTCCCCTTCGTCGCACGCGAACTGATCCCCGTGATGATCGAGCAGGGCCGTGCCGAGGAAGAGGCCGCCCTGACGCTAGGGGCAAGCGGCTGGCGCGTCTTCCGGACCGTCACCCTGCCCAACATCCGCTGGGCGCTGCTTTATGGCGTGCTGCTGTGCAACGCCCGCGCCATGGGCGAGTTCGGCGCGGTGGCGGTCGTTTCGGGCAAGATCCGGGGCCAGACCGCGACGGTGCCGATCTCGATCGAGATGCTTTACAACGAATACATGACCGTCGCCGCCTTCTCGATGGCCGCGCTGCTGGCCTTCCTCGGGCTTGTGACCCTGCTGATCAAGACCGCGCTGGAAATTCGCCACGCCGACCAGCTGACCGCCCAGCGCCGGCATTGAAAGGAGCCCGATCATGGTCATCCAGATCGACGAAATCTCGAAGCTGTTCGGAACGACCGCCGCGCTGCATCCGGTGTCGCTGTCGATCCCCGGTGGCGCGCTGGTCGCGCTGCTGGGACCCTCTGGCTCGGGCAAGACGACGCTGCTGCGCATCCTGGGCGGGCTGGAATACCCTACCTCGGGGCGGGTGCTGTTCGACGGGCAGGACGCGACCGGCATGACTGTGCAGGAACGCCGCGCGGGCTTCGTCTTCCAGTCCTACGCGCTGTTCCGGCACATGACGGTCTTCGACAACATCGCCTATGGCCTGAACGCCCGCCCGCGCGCGAGCCGCCCGTCGAAGGCCGAGATCGCGCGGCGCGTGACCAGGCTGCTGGACCTGATTCAGCTGCCCCAGATCGCCGACCGCTACCCCAGCCAGCTGTCCGGCGGCCAGCGCCAGCGCGTGGCCCTGGCCCGCGCGCTGGCCATCGAGCCCCGGATGCTGCTGCTGGACGAGCCCTTCGGCGCGCTGGACGCCAAGGTCCGCAAGGAACTGCGCCAGGGCCTGCGCGAGATCCACGACACCACCGGCCTGACCACCGTCTTCGTCACCCATGACCAGGACGAGGCGATGGAACTGGCCGACCTGGTGGTCGTCATGTCCATGGGCCGGATCGAGCAGATCGGCCGCCCGCAGGACATCCGGACCCGCCCCGCCACCCCCTTCGTCCGCGACTTCATCGCGGGCTGAACGGCGGGGCGCCCGCCTGCCTATGCCTTGGCAGGCGGCAGGCCGAAGGTCCCGATGACCTTCGCCTCGAACTCCTTGTCCGACAGGCTGCGGCGCAGGGGAACGAACTGCTCGGCCTCGGTCCCGACCATGACGGCAATGTCGCTGTCCGGGTTCTCGATGATGTCCTTGACGGCGCGGGCGATCGGCTCGGGCGAGGGTCCCTCGTTGATGGCCTGCGCCACGATCGGGACGAAATGCGCGACAAGCTCGCGGTAGGGCGAGGCCTCGGCCGTCGTCGCGGCGTTGGCGACCAGCCCCTTTTTCACGAAGTTCGTTCCGAACAGCCCGGCCAGGATCGAATGCACGCGGATGCCGAAGGGCCCGACCTCGAAGCGCAGCGAATCCGTCAGCCCTTCGACCGCGTACTTGCTGGCGTTGTAATGGGCCAGCAGCGGCAGCCCCATGCGGCCCAGGAAGGACGAGATGTTGATGATGACCCCGCCGCCCGCCTGGCGCATGTGCGGCAGGACCTCGCGCGTCATGCGGATCAGGCCCAGCACGTTCACGTCGAACTGCTTGAATATCTCCTCGTCGGTGCCGTCCTCGACTGTCGCCAGAAGACCGAAGCCCGCGTTGTTGACCAGCACGTCGATGCCGCCCGCCTGATCCACCACCTGCGCCACGGCGGCGCGGATCGAGGCGGTGTCCTGCACGTCCAGCATGACGGGCGTGATGTCCAGCCCGCGGGCCCTCGCCTCGTCAAGTTCGGCGCTGTCGCCCCGCACACCGGCAAAGACGCGATAGCCGCTTTCGGCCAGCATCAGGGCCGTCGCCAGCCCCATGCCGGACCGGGCGCCGGTGATCAGAACGCTCTTGGTCATGTCATCCTCCTGTCGGGCGGTGTCTTGCGAGGCGCGCTGCGCCCCTTCGCCAACCTGCCCGAGGGGTGCCATGTTCCGCAGCCCTGCGCATTGCGCCGGCGCAATGAGGCGCGGCGTCAGGCCCCGCCGATCAGGATGCCCGCCGCCAGCACCAGCGCCCCGCCCAGCACGACCTGGAAGGTGGCGCGGAAGAAGGGCGTTTCCATGAAGCGGTTCTGGATCCAGACAATGGCCCAGAGCTCGACGAAGACAACGATCAGCGCGATCGCGGTGGCCGTCCAGAAGCTGGGGATCAGGTAGGGCAGCGCGTGGCCCAATCCCCCCAGCGTGGTCATTACCCCCGAAGCCAGTCCCCGCTTCCAGGGCGCGCCCCGTCCCGAGAGCCTGCCGTCGTCATGCGCGGCCTCGGTGAAGCCCATCGAGATGCCCGCCCCGACCGAGGCCGACAGGCCCACAAGAAAGGTGGTCCAGGGATCCTGCGTGGCGAAGGCCGTGGCGAAGATCGGCGCCAGCGTGGACACCGAGCCGTCCATCAGCCCCGCCAGCCCCGGCTGCACCCAGGTCAGCAGGAACTGCCGCCGCGCGGCCTCGTCCTCGACATCGCCCCGCCCCTCGCCTAGGTGCTGCTCGGCCAGGGCCGCCGCGCTTTCCTCGTGCCGCCCCTCGGCGGCGGCAAGGTCGCCCAGCAGGCGGCGCGTCTCGGCATCCGTCGTGAGGGACGCCGCGCGGGCATAGAAGGCCTGCGCCTCGCGCTCCATCGAGGCGGCCTCCTCGCGGATGCGGTCCAAGGGCAGGTTGCGGACCAGCCAGATCGGGCGGCGGCTGTAGAAGTCGCGCACATGCTCGCGCCGGATGGGCAGGATCGTCTCGCCGAAACGGCGGCGATGGACATCGATCAGGCGGCGGCGGTGCTCGTCCTCCTCGGCGGCCATGCCCCCGAAGACGGCGGCGGTGGCGGGATAGGCCTCGCGCAGGTTGGCGGCATAGGTGGCGTAGATGCGGCCGTCCTCCTCCTCGGACGAGATCGCAAGGGCGAGGATCTCCTGCTCGTCCAGTTCCGCGAAGGCGCGGCGGCCGTTGAAGCCCGGGATCGAAAGTCGCGGCATCCGTCACCTCGGCGGCAAGGGCGCGGGGCGGGCCGGACCCGACCGGGCGCAGTTGTCCCCGGTCTAGCCGGACCCGCGCGTTCCTTCCAGCCGTCCCGTCGTCGCATCACCCGCGCGAGGCGCCGGGCCCCACGCGCGCCAGCAGGATGACCGGCAGGATGCCGACAAGGACGATGGCCCAGGCGGCGATGGCGGCTTCCTCATAGGTGCCGCGCGCGGCCTCGCCGTAAAGATGGGTGGCCAGCGTCTCGAAGTTCAGGGGCCGCAGCAGCAGGGTCGCGGGCAGCTCCTTCATGCAATCGACGAAGACCAGCAGCCCGGCGGCAGCCAGCGCGGGCCGGGACAGCGGCAGGTGGACATGACGCAGCATCCCCGTCACCCCCTGCCCCAGCGTCCGCGCGGACTGGTCGTAGCTGCGCGGGATGCGCGTCAGCCCCGCCTCGACCGAGCCGATCGAAATCGCAAGGAACCGCGCCAGATAGGCATAGCCCAGCGCCAGCCCCGAGCCGATCAGGACCAGCCCCGGATCGACGCCGAACAGCGCGCCGGCCGCCTGCCCGATCCAGCGGTCGAGGCCTGCCGAGGCGATCAGGATGCCCAGCGCCAGAATCGTGCCCGGCATCGCGTAGCCGATCGAGGCCGCGCGGTGGACCAACTGCATCCCCTTCTGCGGAAAGACGCGGGCGGCATAGGCGACGACAAGCCCGCAGGCCAGCACCGCGACCGTCGCCAGCGCCGACAGGACAAAGGTGTTGCGCGCCTCGGCCAGCAGGCGGTCGGACAGGCCCGCGAACTGGAACCGCTTCCAGGCCTCGGCGGCAAGATAGAGCGCGGGCAGCAGGAAGCCGAAGAACACCGGCAGGAAGCCCAAGGCCAGCGCGGCAAGGCCCTGCGCCCGCGGCAGGGGCTCGCGCGCGAAGCTGCGGGCACGCTGGCCGCTGACCGAATAGCGCTGCCGCCTGCGCGCCCAGCGTTCCAGCGAGACCAGCGCCACGACCAGCAGCAGCATCGCCAAGGCGATCTGCGCCGCACCCGGAAGGTCGGACCGCGTGACCCAGGTCGTGTAGACCGAAATGGTCAGCGACCGCACGCCCAGGAATTCCGAGGCGCCGATGTCGTTCAGCGTCTCCATCAGGGCCAGACTGACGCCCACCGCGATGGCGGGGCGGGCCAGCGGCAGGGCCACCCGGCCGAAGACCTGCCGCCGGCTGGTGCCCAGAGTGCGGGCGACCTCGACCAGGTTCGCGGCTTGGGTCATGAACATGGCCCGCGTGGGCAGGTAGACGTAAGGGTAAAGGACAAGGCTCAGCAGCAGGATCGCCCCCGTCATCGAGCGGATGTCGGGCAGGCGGAACTGTCGCGGGCTGTCATAGCCGAGGACCGCGCGAACCAGCGTCTGGAACGGCCCCAGCGGGTGCAGCAGGTCCAGATAGGCATAGGCCACGATATAGGTGGGCACCGCCAGGGGCAGCAGCAGCGCCCATTCCAGGACGCGCCGCCCCGGGAAGTCATGGGCCGTCACCAGCCAGGCGGCCGAAGTGCCAATGACGGCCGTCAGCACCCCGACGCCGCCCATCAGGATGGCCGTCTGCCCCAGCGCGTGCGGCAGGACGTGCTGCGCCAGATGCGACCACAGGCCCTCGGACCCCTGCGCAGCCTGCCACAGCAGGGCCAGCACGGGGATCAGGACCAGTCCCGCGACCAGCAGGCTGGCTGCGATCCAGGCCCCTCCGCCGAAGCCGAGGGACCGGGCGGGCCGACTGCGGTCCGTCACCCAGGCCATGCTGCCGCCGGACCCAGACCCGCGGTCAGTTGTCGAAACCGACGCGGTCGACCAGCTCGCTGACCTGCTTGCGGTTCTTCACGATCTCGGTCAGCGGCAGGGGATCGACCTTCAATTCCCCGAAGGAGGCGATGATCGGGTCGATGGCGGCGCCCGCCTTCACGGGGTATTCATAGTTCGCCTCGCCATAGATCTTCTGCGCCTCGTCCGAGACGAGGAATTCCAGCAGCCGCACCGCCTCGTCGCGGTTGGGGGCGTTCTTCGCCACGGCCGCGCCGCTGACGTTCACATGGGTGCCGCCGTCCTCGAAGGTCGGCAGGATCACCTTGATCGCCTCGCCCCAGGCCTTCTGCTCGTCCCCGCCCTTGCCCGAGCGCATCAGCCCCACGTAGTAGGAATTCGCGATGGCGATGTCGCAGATGCCGCCCAGGATGTCCTTGGCGCCGTCGCGGTCGCCGCCGCCCGCCTTGCGGGCAAGGTTCGCCTTGAGGCCGGTCAGCCATTCCTCGGTCGCCGCCGCGTCGTGATGCGTCATGAAGGCCGAGAACAGCGCCGTGTTGTAGGGATGCTGGCCCGAGCGGATGCAGATCCGCCCCTTCCATTCGGGGTCCGCCAGATCCTCGTAGGTGATCGAGTCAAGCTCCAGGTCCTTGGCCGCATAAACGACGCGCGCGCGCATCGACAGGGGGAACCACTGGTTGCCCGGGTCGCGCAGGTTTTCCGGAATGGCGGCGGTCAGGGCCTCGGACTCGACCGGCTGGGTCAGGCCACGTTCCACCAGATCGACGAGGTTGCCGGCGTCCACCGCCATCAGCACGTCGGCGGGCGAGCTTTCGCCTTCCGAGGCAAGCCGCTCGACCAGGCCGTCCTTCAGGAAGACCGTGTTGACCTTGATCCCCGTGTCTTCGGTGAAGGCCTGCAGCAGCGGCTCGACCAGTCCCGGCTCGCGCGAGGTGTAAAGGTTCAGTTCCTGGGCGGAAACGCCCGCGCCCGTGAAGATGGCGGCGCCTGCCAGCATGGCGCGCATGATGGTCGTGTCGGCTTTCATGATGACCTAACCCCTGTGGAGAAACCTCCGGCAGGCTCATACAGCAGCCTGCGGGAGTTAGTCTATAGTTTCTCTCGGGTTTGTTCCGCGACCATTCGCCCCCAGTCCGTCGTCGGCAAAGACGTGGATCTCGGCACCGTTCAGCTGCAGGCTGACCTTCTCGCCCACGGCCATGGGGATGCGGACATGGGAATGCATCCGCAGGGTTTCCGCCAGCGGATGCACCATGATGTCGATCTGCTCGCTTTCGCCCATGAAGGTCTTCGCCATGACTCGGGCCGAGATGCCGTGCCCGTCCGGCCCGATCGACAGCGCCTGGGGGCGGATGCAGGCCAGCGCGAGCGCGCCGTCCGGCAGGTCGAGGTCGGCGGGAAAGGTGCCGATGGGCGTCTCGATCCGCCCCCTGCTGAAGATCCCCGTCAGACGGTTGCAGGGCCCCATGAACTCGGCCGCATAGGGCGAGGCGGGGCGGTCGTAGATCTCGAAGGGGGTGCCCACCTGCTCGATCCGGCCGCCGCGCATCAGGACGATCAGGTCGCCAACGGCCAGGGCCTCCTGCGGGTCATGGGTGACGATGATGGCGGTGGTGCCGATCCGGCGCAGGGTGGCCAGCGTTTCGCGGCGCACCCTTTCGCGCAGCCCCTGGTCGAGGTTCGAGAAGGGCTCGTCCATCAGCAGGATGGCGGGCTGCGGGGCCAGCGCCCGCGCCAGGGCCACGCGCTGCTGCTCGCCGCCCGACAGGGAATGGGGATAGCGGTCGATCAGGTGGGCGATGCCGATCCGTGCGACCACCTCGGCCACGCGGTCGCGCTGCGCCGCCTTGGGCAGGTGGCGCAGACCGAAGGCCAGGTTCTCTGCCACGCTGAGATGGGGAAACAGCGCGTAATCCTGGAACATGAAGCCGATCCGGCGGCTTTCCGGCTGGACGAAGCGGTCGGGGCCCACGATCTCGGCCCCGCTCATCCGGATGCGGCCGCCGTCCGGGCGGTCCACGCCCGAGATGATCCTGAGCAGCGTCGATTTCCCGCAGCCGGATTCCCCCAGCAGGCAGGTGATCCGCCCCGGCGGGATGGCCAGCGTCACGTCCGACAGCACGACCCGGTCACCAAAGCGGCGCGATACCCCTTCGAGGTCAAGAAACGCGGGCTGGCTTGCGGACATGGGGCGGCATTCCCTGCTTTCGCCCCCGCCGGGGGCCTGGTGGCCGCTATCTATGCTGCCGGGCGGGCGCTCTCCAGTATTTCTCTCGGGATTGCGGCGGGCTGGACATTCGGGCGCAGCCCCGGTCCCATGCCAGCCTGACGACCACAGGGCAGAATGCGAGGACAACATGGCGCACAGCAGCCTTGAACTGAGATCGACCGTCACGGCGGACGGCACGCTGAGGATCAACCTCGAACGCGTCACGGTTCCCGACCCCGGCCCGGGTGAGTTGCTGGTCCGGGTCGAGGCCGCGCCGATCAACCCCTCGGACCTGGGGCTTCTGTTCGGGCCTGCCGACATGGCGACGCTGAAGGCCGAGGGCACAAAGGAGGCGCCTGTCCTGACCGCGCAGGTTCCGCAGCAATTGCTGCCAGCCGTCCGCGCCCGGCTGGACCAGTCCATGCCGGTCGGCAACGAGGGCGCGGGCACCGTGATCGCCGCCGGTCCCGACCTGCAGGACCTGGTGGGCCGGCGCGTCGCCATGATCGGGGGCGCCATGTATGCCGAACTGCGGCTGATCCGTCCCGAGGCCTGCATCGTCCTGCCCGAGGGCGCCGGCGCCGCCGAAGGCGCGGCGCTGTTCGTCAACCCGCTGACGGCGCTGGGCTTCGTCGAAACGATGCGGGCCGAGGGGCACAAGGCCATCGTCCATGTGCCCGCCGCCTCGAACCTCGGGCAGATGCTGGTGCGGATCTGCAAGGCCGACGGGATCGGGCTTGTGAACATCGTCCGCAGCCCCGCGCAGGCCAAGCTTCTGCGCGGCCTCGGCGCGACCCATGTCCTTGACAGCAGCGAGCCCGACTTCTGCGGCAAGCTCGAGGAGGCCATTGCCGCCACCGGCGCGACGCTGGCCTTCGACGCCATCGGCGGGGGCGAGATGACCAGCATCATCCTGAACGCGATGGAAGCCGTGGCCGCCCGCAGCCTTGACAGCTACAACCGCTACGGCTCCTCGACGATGAAGCAGGTCTATATCTACGGGGCGCTGGACACCGGCCCCACGATCCTCAAGCGCGGCTTCGGCTTCACCTGGGAGGTCGGGGGCTGGCTTCTGTTCAACGCGCTGGGGCGGCTGGACCCGGCCGTCGTGCAGCGGATGCGCGAGCGGGTGGCGACCGAGATGACCACCACCTTCGCCAGTCACTATACCGCGACGATCAGCCTGGCCGAGGCGCTGAAGCCCGAGGTCGCGATGGCCTACCAGAAAAAGGCCACGGGCGAGAAGTACCTGCTCGTCCCCTGAGCGCGCGACGCGTTGAACCTAGCGCCTGCCTCGCGAACCCAGCAGGGCGGGCAGCGACAGGGCCAGCAGGATGGCGGACAGGGCAAGAGCAAAGACGAAGCCCAGCCGGGAAAAGCCCAGCGCGCCCACCAGTCCTCCGCCGAGGAATGCCCCGACCAGCCGCAGGTGGATCGCCAGCTTCCTGCGGTCGGCGGCGATGGGGCGAGCGGGGAAGGCGCGGCCGGAAATCTCGCGTCCCAGCTCGATGCCGATGTCGGTGATCATGCCGGTCGCATGGGTCGTGCGGATGCGCGCGCCCGAGATCTTGGTGATCGTCGCGTTCTGCATCCCCATGATGAAGCACAGACAGGCCAGCGAAAAGATGCGCCCCGGTTCCGAGGAAAAGACACCTCCGCCCGAAAAGCAGGCGAGGAACGCGCCCTGCACGGCAATGGGCAGGGCATATTGCCGTCGCGCCCGGCGCAGGCGGGCCCAGTTGATCAGGACGGTGCTGAAACCCGCGCCCGCCACGAAGGCGCCGATGGCCAGCGTCGCGATCAGCGCCATCCACAGCTGCCCCGCCACGAGGTTGTCCGCCAGTTGCGACAGGTAGCCCGTCATGTGCGAGGTATAGGCGCCCAGCGCGAAGAAGCCGCCCGCGTTCGAGGCACCCGCGACAGCGGCCAGCACCGTCGCCAGCACGAGGTCGGTCCCGTGCGATCGGCGGTGCCCCGTCAGCAGCCGCGCCGAGGCGACCGGTCGCAGGATGCGTCTTCGGGCGCTCACGGCGGCAGGCACGTCTCCTGAAAACTCGGGTCCAGACTAGGACCATGCCGGCGGGGACGGCAAGCGGCGTTGCCTGCGGGACATGGGGCGCGTAGGCTCTCGTGACGAAACCCCGAATGTTGCCCTGACCGGAAGGACGCCCCCATGACCGGCAAGACCCTGTTCATCACCGGCGCGTCCAGCGGCATCGGCGCGGCCACGGCCCGGATGGCGGTCGCGCGCGGCTGGCGCGTGGGCCTGTTCGCCCGGCGCGAGGATCGCCTGCGCGACCTGGTCGGGGAACTGGGCGCCGACAACGCGCTCGCCCTGCCCGGCGACGTCACGCAGATGGCCGACCAGCAGGCGGCGCTGCAGCGGATGACCGAGGCCTTCGGCCCCCTTCATGCGGCCTTCGCCAACGCGGGGCGCGGCCTCGATGCGCCGGGGACCGAGGGCGGCGACGTGGACGAATGGCAGGACATGATCCGCATCAACATCCTGGGCCTGCTGTTCACCGCCAAGGCCGCCCTGCCCTTCCTGAAGGAAACGCAGGGGCACCTGCTGATGACCGGCTCGGCGGCGGGGCGCATCCACATCAAGGGCTCGGTCTATGGCGCGTCCAAGTGGTTCGTCCACGGCTACGGGGGGAACCTCGCCGAGGAGATGCGCGAATGGGGCGGGCGCTGCACCGTCATCGCGCCCGGCATGGTGGACACCGAGTTCTTCGACGAGGCCAAGCCCAAGGCCATCCGCCCCGACGAGGTCGCCGGTGCCGCGCTTTACGCGCTGGAAGCCGGTGACCACGCCGCCGTGCGCGAAGTCTTCCTGATGCCGCGCTGAGGACGGACATGGCCCGCCTTTCCGACGACGCCCTGACGCTCGACCGCTTCGTCGAGGCGCAGCAGGACAGCTATCCCGTCGCCTTGTCCGAACTGCGGCAGGGCCACAAGCAGAGCCACTGGATGTGGTTCATCTTCCCGCAACTGCGGGGCCTCGGACGATCCGAGATGTCCCACTTCTACGGGATCGCCGATCTGGACGAGGCGACGCGCTACCTGGCGCATCCGGTCCTGGGGCCGAGGCTGGTGGAATGCGCGGGGGCGGTCCTGACGCATAGTGGAAGGCCCGCCGAGGCGATCATGGGCCCGGTCGATGCGGGCAAGCTGAGGTCCTCGGCCACGCTGTTTGGGGCCGTGGACGGCGCCCCTGACGTCTTCGACCGCATACTGGCCGAGTTCTTCGACGCCCGCCCCTGCCGCCACACGGCCGAGCGGCTGGGCTGAGCGCGGCCCTGGTCCGCCCGCGCGAAAGGAGCCGATCCCATGCCGATCTACGTTGATGCCGATGCCTGCCCGGTGAAGGCCGAAGTCGAGCGCGTCGCCACCCGGCACCGGCTGCACGTCCTTGTCGTGTCGAACGGCGGGATCAGGCCCTCGGCCAATCCCCTGCTGGAAACGGTGATCGTGCCCGAAGGGCCGGACGAGGCCGACAAGTGGATCGCGGAACGCGCGGGTCCGGGAGACGTGGTGATCACCGGGGACATTCCGCTGGCGGCGAAATGCGTGGCCGCCGGGGCGCAGGTCCTCAGGCACAATGGCGAGGCGCTGACGGCCGAGAATATCGGCAATGTTCTTGCGACCCGCGACCTGATGGCCGACCTTCGTTCCGCCGATCCTTTCCGGCAGGGTGGCGGGCGCGGATTCACGAAAGCGGACCGGTCGCGTTTCCTGGATGCGCTGGAAAGGGCCGCACGGCGCATTTCCGCCGGGTGACATCGCGTTTCCCGGCAAAACGGCAACAGGCCGGCACGATGGCCGGCCTGTTTCAGTCCCGCGAAAGGGAGGGTCACTCGTAGATGTGGACGATCTGGCGGTTCTGCGGGTCCACCAAGACCGGGCGGTCCTGGACATAGACATAGCCGTACTGGGCGTCCGGAATGGTCTGGATCTGCACCGCTTCCGGCACCGCCGTTCCGACCGCGACATCGCCGTCGATCACCACGGATTCGGTCTTGTGTTCCAGCACGTAGGTGCGGGTCTCGGGGGTCAGGGCATCCTCGCTGACATCGCCGATGACGGCGCCGGCAACCGCGCCCACCGCCGCACCGACCGGCCCGCCAACGGCCGCCCCGGCAATCGCGCCCGAGGCCGCGCCGCCCGTCGCACCGCCGCCGGTGGTGGGGGCGTCGGTCTGGACCTCGGTCACCGTGGGGGTTGTTTCGGTGACAACGGTGGTCTGGGCGAAGGCCGTGCCGGCAATCAGCGCGGCACCGATGGAGGTGGCGGTCAGGATCGATTTCATTTCTGATCTCCGTATTGACGATCTGTCAGACAATTCCGCTGCTCGTCTTTCGGTTCCACCTGCCTTTCGCCCTCGGCAATTTTCTGAAAACAGGAATCAAGGCGACATCCATTACCCGGCCACATCAATGCATTTCGCGCCGGAGTTGATTTTCAAAGTCGCGCGCAATTTGAAATAAGTCTCGCCGGGAAGTAATGCGAAAATGGGCCCCCGCCACAAAGGCGAAGGCCCTCCGTTCCACTGGAAACGGCTTCAGGACGTCAGCGGATGGTCCGGCGCGGGCGATAGCGGTCGTGGCTGCGCCGCCGCCCCAGCAGGGCCGCCGCGACCAGCGTCACGGTCGTGGCGATGGCGACCTTCTGGATCAGGCCGTCCTTGTTGTGACGCCATTCGGCGCGCATCCCCATCTCGCCCGGCACGTTCGGGACGCGGCCCCGGGCGAAGTCCTCGACCAGCCCCTCGACCATGTTGATCCGGTCCGCGCCCAGCAGCATCAGCCAGTGCCGCCAGTCGGATTCGCTGTAGGCAAAGGCCGAGCGCCGGACCATGCCGCTGATCCCCGAGGGCGGCGAGGAGGTGCCGAAGACCGCCGGCCGGCGCTTGTATTCGACCGACTGCAGGACCTCGACCTCGGACTTCTGCGCCGGCGGCGGTTCCCAGTTCATCCCCGTCTCGGTGTCGGCGGAACGGTCGCGCATCGGATAGGTCGGGTCGTTGCGGGGGTCGGCATCGACGCCCCATCCGTTCACCGAGGCCGGGTCGATCCTTTGGGAAGAGTTCTGCTGTTCCATCGTCATCCTCCTAGCGGCCGCGGTTCGGGTAAAGGACCGGCTTGATGCACTCGTCCAGCTTGGCCGAGAACATGTGATACGCGTCCCCCACGTCCTCGAGCGGCACGCGGTGGGTGATCAGCTCCTTCGGGTTGATGCGCCCTTCGCGGACATGCTCGATCAGGCGCGGCAGCAGCCGCTTGACCGAGGCCTGGTTGGCGCGGACCGTCAGGCCCTTGTTCAGCACGTTGCCGATGGGGATCATGTTGCCGGTGGGGCCATAGACGCCCACGATGGACACGATCCCGCCCTTCTTGACCGAGTTGATGGCCCAGTGCAGCGGAATGGACGATCCCGCCTCGAGCTTCAGCTTCTTGCCCAGCAGCGTGCGGATGGCGCTGCCCGAGGCGTCGCCCCCAACGGCATCGATGCAGACATCGGCACCGAGATGGTCGGTCAGCTTCTTGATAAAGACCGCCATGTCCTCGATTTCCTCGAAGTTGTAGACCTCGGCCGGGCAATAGCGGCGTGCGAAATCCAGACGGTATTCCTCGCGGTCGATGACGATGACGCGGCCCGCGCCGAACAGCCAGGCACAGCGCGCGGCCATGATGCCGACGGGGCCCGCCCCGAAGACGACAACGGTGTCGCCCATCTGGATGCCGCCCATCTCGGCCGCCTGGTAGCCGGTCGGTACCACGTCGGTCAGCAGCACGGCGTCGTCGGGGTCCATCCAGTCGGGGATCAGCGTCGGTCCCACGTCGGCATAGGGCACGCGGACATATTCCGCCTGCCCCCCGTCATAGCCGCCCGCCGTGTGCGAATAGCCAAAGATGCCGCCCACGGCCGTGGCCTGGGGGTTGGATTCATGGCAGTTGCCGAACAGGCCCTGCTTGCAGAAATGGCACTGGCCGCAGGCGATGTTGAAGGGCACCAGCACGTGGTCGCCCGGCTTGAGGTTCTGCACCTCCGAGCCGACTTCCTCGACAATGCCGCAGAATTCGTGGCCGAACGTCATGCCGACCCGCGTGTCGGGCACGAGGCCATGGTAAAGATGCAGGTCCGACCCGCAGATGCACGAGCGGGTGACGCGCACGATGGCATCGCGTGGATGCTGGATGACCGGATCGGGCTTCGAACTCACCCGCACACGGCCGGGGCCCCTGTAATCGGCAGCTAGCACGGCAGATCCTCCTGAACGACCTGTCGTGCAACCGCGCCGGGCTGGAGTTGTTCCCGCCCGTCATCCGAAATGCCGAAAGCCCGGGAGCCGCTCCACGGGGCGGACTGTTTGAAGATGCCGGGGAATGATCCTAGAGGACCGCCCCGGGCGGCGCGGCTCCCGCGGCCTCCCGTTCCCGCGAAATCCACGGAGCCCTCCATGTCCGACACGCCCCTTGCCGAACGCATCGCCGGACTGGACGCGGTGACGCTTGCCCGCAGGCTGGTCGGGGCGGAGCTGCTTGTCCGGGGCGCAGGCGGGGTCATCATCGAGACCGAGGCCTACGGGCGGGACGATCCGGCCTCGCACAGCTTCCGGGGCCCGACCCGGCGGAACGCCTCGATGTTCGGGCCGGCGGGGCACGCCTATGTCTACCGCTCCTACGGCATCCACCTCTGCCTCAATGTGGTGGCAGGGCCGGGCGAGGCCGTGCTGATCCGCGCCCTTGCCCCGACCACGGGCATCTATCTGATGCAGGCGCGGCGGCGTGGCAGCCTCCTGCTGTGCAGCGGCCCCGGACGGCTGGCCGAGGCGCTGGGCATCCGCATCGAGGACGATGGCGCGCCCTTTGACGGAACCGGCTTCTCCCTGACCCTGCCCTCCTCGATGCCGGAACTGCTGGCAGGCCCCCGCATCGGCATCAGCAAGGCGCAGGACCTGCCCTGGCGCTTCGGGCTTGCCGGGGCCGAGGGCCTCAGCCGGCCCTTCCCGCGCTAGGTTTTCCGCCTGCCGACAGCCTCGAATTTACTGGGTCTGCGCCCTCGATGTCGCAGGGAACTGCGCTTGTGGGGAACCAAAGCTTCATGCGAGAAATACAACCATAAGAGAATCGGATATCGCGTAGTCAACCATCGCGTGCGGTTGGCGGTCCGATCGGGCCTCCGGACGAAGTTTGACCATCATGTACAGCGCTCCAAGGGATTTCAGCACGGAACTGTTGGTGGTGATCGCCGACGACGACGCCACGCAGCGCACGCTGGCGGCCGCCGTGGTGCGCCGCTTGGGCTGCAGGCCGCTGGTCGCCGACAATGGCCTGTCGGCCTTGCAGCTGATCCGCGAAAGCGGCGCCTCGATCCTGGTCTGCGATCTCGAGATGCCCGGGATGGACGGGCACGAACTGACCCGCGAGGTCCGCCGGATGGACCTGGGACGCTATATCCACATCATCATGCTGACCGGCCACGACCAGGTCGAGGAACGCCACCGCGCGCTGGAAGCGGGGGTGGATGATTTCATGACCAAGCCGCTGGACACGGCGCTGATGACCGTCCGCCTGCGCGCTGCCGCCCGCCTGATCCGGCACGAGCAGGTCCTGTCGGAACGCAACCGCGCGCTGGAAGAGGCCAAGTTCCGTATCGAATCCGACCTGAACGCGGCGGCCACGGCCCAGCGGCGCCTGCTGCCGGGCGGGAACGGCGACATCTGCGGCTTCCGCTTCGCCTCGGCCTTCCAGCCCTCGGCCTATGTGTCGGGCGACATGTTCGGCTGGTTCGCTCTGAACGACTGTCAGCTGGGCTTCTACGCGGTGGACGTGGCGGGCCACGGCGTCCACGCGGCGCTGATGTCGGTCGCCATCGGCCACATGGTCACGCCCGAGTATTTCTCGGGGCTGGTCCTTTCGTCGGGCGACCGGCCGGACCCGGCCCTGCTGGTCCAGGACCTCAACCGCCACTTCTTCCGCGAGGACAGCAGCGACTATTTCGCCATGCTCTGCGGCATCGTGGATGCCCGCTGCGGGACCGTGCGCTTCTGCCAGGCCGGCTACCCCCATCCCGTTCTGGCCGGTGGCGAGGGTCGGCCCGCGCTGGTCGGCGACGGCGGGCTGCCGGTGGGGCTGCTGTCCGGTGCCACCTTCGAGAACCAGGAGATCGCCATCCGCCCCGGGGACAGGCTGGTCATCTGCTCGGACGGCGTGACCGAGGCCGAAAGCTCGGCAGGCGTGCATTTCGGGTCCGAGCGGCTTTGCGCCCTGATCCGCGACCGCAGCCCCCACGAGGCCACGGAACTTCCGCGGGCGATCGTCTCCTCCCTGGACGACTGGCGCGGAGGGCTGCCGCTGGAGGACGACCTCACGGTTCTTGTTCTGGAAAGGAGTGACCGCCCATGATCCGAACCGATTTCCACGAAGGCGGCGTCTGCGTGATCACCCCCGAAAGCGCGCGCTTGACGGCGGCGGTGGCCGGGACCTTCCGCGACGAGGCGACCCGGATCATCGACGGCGGCCACAGCCGGCTTGTCATCGACCTGTCGGATGTCAGCTTCGTCGATTCCTCGGGTCTGGGCGCGCTGGTGGCGCTGCTCAAGCGCGTGGGCAACCGGGGCGAGGTCGTGGTCTGCGGCCTGGGCGAGGCGGTGGCGCAGATGTTCCACATCACCCGGATGGAACGCGTGTTCCAGTCCTTCCCCGGTCCGCGAGAGGCGGTTCTGCATCTGGCCCAATAGCCATGAGCAGGACCGAGTTCACCATCCGCGCCACGCTGGAGGAGGTGGACGGGCTGTCGCGCAGCCTGGCCGACCTCGCCCGCCCCTGCCTGCCGGCGGAAAAGCTGGTCGGGCTGGAAATCGCCGTGGCCGAGGCGCTGAACAACGTCGTGCTGCACGGCTACAAGGGCCGCGAAGGCACCATCTCGGCCGCGCTGGTCATCCGGGACGCCGCCGTGACGGTCGAGATCCGCGACCGGGGCCAGCGGGTGCCCGAGGGCGCCCTTGCCGCCGCGCGCAGCCTGGACGACCTGGACCCGCTGGTCGAAAGCGGGCGCGGGCTGGGGCTGATCGCAGGGCTGTCGGACCGGCTCGACTATGACTCGGGGCCGGACGGCAACCGCCTGACGCTGGAATTCGACCGGCAGGACGCGGCGGCATGAGGCCGCCGTCCATCCCGCGATGGCAGACCCGGCTGCTGCAGGTGAGCCTTGCGGCGATCGTCCTTGCGGTGCTTGCGGCGCTGGTGATCGCGCCCTCGGTGCTGCGGCGGAACATGGAGACGGTGGACACCTCGGCGCTTCGCAGCGAGCTGTTCGACCTGCACCTGGGGATCGACGCCTTCCGCGTGGCGGTGGTCGAATGGCAGGACGCGCAGCTGAAGGGCACGTCCGAGGATCGCGCGGCGCTGCAGCTCGAGGAACGGGGCCAGCTTCTGCTGCACCGGCTGGGGGTGCTGCTGGCCCATCCCGGACTGGAAAAGCTGATCCCCGAAAGCGCCGACACGATCCGGCGGACCCGCGAGCGGCTGGATGTCGCCATGTCGCGCCTGTCGGGGCCGGAGCCGCGGGCGGCGGCCGCGCTGTCGCAGCTTGCACGGATGCGGACCACTGACATCCTGAGCCTGGACCGCGACGTGATCGACGGCTTCACGCGCCTGGGGCGGATCCTGTCCAGCGAACGCTGGCGGGTCACGCAGGCGGGCATCATCGGCCAGCGTCTGTCGGCCTTCCTGATCGTCATCAGCATCCTGACTCTGGTGATCCTGTGGATGCAGCGGCGGGTGCTGCGGCAGGCGTCCTCCTCGCTCGAAACGGCGATGGAGGACCTGGCCGAGGCGCAGCGCATCGCCCATATCGGCAACCTGCGCCGGAACCACGCCCGCGACGAGATCACCTGGTCGGACGAATTCGCGCGCATCTTCGGCCTTGCCCCCGGCGGGCGCATGACGGTCGCTGAATTCGACGCCCTGATCCATCCCGCCGACCGCGACAAGGTGGCCGCCGCCGAAACCGGGGCGGCGGCCCGTTCGGCCGAAAGCGGGCGGCCCGAGCCAATGGACATGACCTTCAGCGCCTATCGCAGCGACGGCGCGGTGATCGAGCTGGAAGCGCATTCCGAGATCGTGGCCGATGCCGAGGGAAAGCCCGTCTCGGCCGTGGCCACGCTGAGGGACATCACCGAGGAGGCGCGCGCCCGCCGGGCGCTGCGCGACAGCCAGCGCAACCTCGCGGCGGCGCAGCGGATCGCCCGGCTGGGAAGCTTCCGGCGCAACTACAAGACCGAGCGGATCGTCTGGTCGCATGAGCTTTATTTCCTGCTGGGGCGCGATCCCGCGAACGGCCCGGTGCCGCTCAGGCGCATCGTCCACCCCGAGGACCACGCGCGCGTCGAGGAGCTGTTCGCGGACCTGCTGGACAACGGCGTCAAGGGCGGGCAGCGCCAGCTGAACTATGAATGCCGCGTGCTGCGCAAGGACGGCACCCAGCGCTGGGTCCGGGGCACGGCCGAGATGTCCTATGACGACCAGGGCCAGCCCGAGGTGCTGACAGGCTCGCTGCAGGACGTCACAAAGGAGATCGCACAGCAGCGCGCCCTGCGCGACGCGCTGGACCGGGCCGAGCGCGCCAACAGCGCCAAGTCCGAGTTCCTGGCGATCATGAGCCACGAGTTGCGCACGCCCATGAACGGCATCCTGGGGATGCTGGCGGCGATCGAGGCGCAGCTTGAGGACGGCACCCGGCGCGAACAGATCCGCATCGCCCAGTCCAGCGCCAAGGCGCTGCTGGTCATCCTGAACGACGTGCTGGACATGTCGAAGATCGAGGCAGGGCGGCTGGAACTTGAGCCCGCGCCCTTCGACCTGGGCGCGCTGGTCAGGGGCACCATCGACCTTTACGCCGAAACCGCCCGCAGCAAGGGCATCGCGCTGTCTGCCCACATGGACGAGGCGCTGCCCCGCTGGCTTCACGGCGACGGGCCGCGCATCCGGCAGATCCTGGCCAACATCGTCAGCAACGCGGTCAAGTTCACGCAGGACGGCCGGGTCGAGCTTTCCGTCACCCGCCAGGACGAGGACAAGGGCGAGGCCGCGCCTGGCAGCATGGTCGCCCTGCGCTTTCGCGTGACCGATGACGGCATCGGCATCCCGCTGGACAAGCAGGATCAGCTTTTCGGCCGCTTCAACCAGCTCGACGCCAGCTACAGCCGCCGCTTCGGGGGCACGGGCCTGGGGCTTGCCATCTCGCGCAGCCTGGCCGAGCTGATGGGCGGGCGCATGGATTTCAGCAGCAAGCCCGGCGCCGGGTCCTCCTTCTGGCTGGACGTCGTGCTGCCCGTGGCCGAGCCGCTTGCCGGCACCGACCGGGTCGGGGCCGAGGCGCCGCTGCCCTCGATGCGCATCCTTGTGGCCGAGGACAACGCGACAAACCGGGTCGTGGCCCGCGTCCTTCTGGAACAGCTCGGCCAGCGCCTCGCCTTCGCCGCGAACGGGGCCGAGGCGGTGCGCGCGGCGCAGGCCGAAAGCTTCGACCTGATCCTGATGGACATCTCGATGCCGGTCATGGACGGGATGGAGGCGACGCGACAGATCCGGGCGCTGAAGGGCGGGTCCGCCCGCCTGCCGATCCTCGCCCTGACCGCCCATGCGGGCCGGGCCGAGCAGGACGCCTGCCTTGCCGCCGGCTGCAACGAGGTGCTGACCAAGCCCCTGGACCCCGCCGCGCTGCGGGCCGCGCTGCACCGCTGGTCCGGGCACCTGCCTCCCGCCCTGCCCACCCCCGCTCCGCGCGGCGGTGATGCCCCCTTGGCGAAGGAGGCAGACGGAGAAATCGACATGCGCCTGGCCGAGCTTGCCAGCCAGATCGGAGAGGAGGCGCTGCCCGACCTGATCGCGGCGAGCCTTGACGACCTCGCGCGCCACCGGGGCGTGCTGGACGCCCTGTCGCGCGGCGAGGCGGTCGGGCCGGACGTGGCGCGGCGCACCTTTCATTCGCTGGCCGGCATCGCCGCGACCTTCGGCGCGGCCGAACTGACCGCGCTTGCCCGCGGGCAGGAACGGGAAGCGCAGGCCGACCCCGGCTCGGCCGCCTTCCAGGACCTGCGCGACGGCATCCGCCTGTTCGAGCAGGCGCTGCGCCAGCGCTCTGCCATCTCCTCCACCACCACGTCCCTAGTCCAGGAGGGTTCATGACGCGCCGTCTTTCGTCCGCGGCCATGCTGGCGCTTGCCGGCTCGGCCTCGCTTGCGGTGGTCCTGACGATGACCGGGACCGTCCCGGCCATCTCGCAGCCCGCGCCGCCGCAAGCGGCTGCCCCGGCGACCCAACCGGCAGGCGATGCGCCTGCGGTGCCCGCTGCGCCTCCCGCGCCTGCCGCTGCACCGGCCCCTGCGACAGGCGCAACGACCCTAGCCACTCCTCCGGCGCCTGCGACTGCACCCGCACCGGCCGAGGCGCAGGCTGCGGCCGTCCCCGGCAACCTCGGCGCCAGCATCGCCCGGCCCTTCGGGCGGCACGGCCCCCTGACCGAACGGGAACGCGCCATGGCCGAAACGGCCTGGCAGTATTTTGTGAAAAGCTACCAGCCGGACACCGGGCTGGTGAACGCGGTGGGCAGCTATCCCTCGACCACGCTGTGGGACACGGGCTCCTATGTCAGTGCTCTGGTCGCCGCGCGCGAACTGGGGATCATCGACAAACGCGAATTCGACCTGCGGGCGAACCTGCTGATCAAGACCCTGCGCAACCTCGACCTCTTCCGGGGCGAGATGCCGAACAAGGTCTACAACACCAAGACCGGGCAGAAGGTGGACTATGCCAACAAGCCCGGCGAGGTCGGCCATTCGGTCCTGGACATCGGCCGGATGCTCGTCTGGCTGAAGATCATGAAGGAACGCTACCCCTATCTCGCGCCCGGCATCGACGCGGCGGTGCTGCGATGGAACTTCTGCAACACGGTCAAGCCCGACGGCAGCCTGTTCGGCTCGGTCCTCAGCAAGGGCGAGACGCGCTATGTCCAGGAAGGCCGTCTGGGATACGAGCAATACGCCGCCAAGGGCTTCGAGCTGTGGGGCTTCGAGGCCCCCGCCGCGCTGTCGCCCGACCCGGTGGAGTTCACCGAGATCTTCGGCGTCCGGGTGCCCATCGACGGGCGCGACCCGCGCATCTTCGGCAACATGAACTAGGTCCTGACCGAAAGCTACCTGCTGGACGGGCTGGAACTCGGCTGGAAGCTGCCGGGCGACATGTCGAACGACACGCCCGGCCTTGCGACACAGGGATGGCGGGCCGAGTTCGCCAACCGCATCTACCTGGTCCAGCAGCGCCGATTCGAGGAAACCGGGATCATGACCGCCCGGTCCGAGCACCAGGTCGATGGCGCCCCGTTCTTCGTCTACGATTCCATCTGGGCCAACGGCTTCGCCTGGAGCACGCTGGACCCCAGCGATGTCTATCGCCCCGAACGCGCCGCCATCGCAGCCAAGGCCGCGATCGGCATGTGGGCGCTGTGGGAAACCCCCTACACCGACCTGCTGATGGAGGCGGTGGGCGACCTGTCCACCGAGGACAGCGGCTTCTACGAGGGTCTTTACGAGAACGGCAACGGCTACATCCCGCTGCAGACCGCCAACAACAACGGCATCATCCTGGCCTCGCTGCTCTACAAGGAGCAGGGGCCGATCCTGAAGAAGCTGAACGGCAACACACAGGTCTGGGACACGGCCTTCACGCATCAGGACACCCGCGCCAACCGCTGCCTGCCGCAGCCCAAACCCGTGCAGGACTGCTGCAACTGCCAGGCCACCCCCGCCGCCGAGGCCGGGGTGTCGGCGGTTGACTTCCTGTATTGCCACCCGGTCGTGCAGGCCGACGGCAGCATCGCCGCGACCGCCTGCGGGCTGGAACCGCACGGCCTGCCCGCACCGGCGCCCGTGACCGTCGCCGCCGCCACCTCCGCCCAGATGTGCCCCCTGCCCCAGCGAGTGCAGCCATGACCCCCAAGAAAAATCGCCTCGTCTGGTTCGACGCCAACCGCGTCTGCGCGGCGCTGGGCGTCGTCCTGATCCATTCGACCACCGATTTCTCGGGCGGCGTCTTCCCGAACGCCACGCCCGAGGAACGCATCGTGCCCGTGCTGCTGCGCTCGGTGGCCGAATTCTCAGGGTCCGAGATGTTCTTCTTCTTCTCGCTGTTCCTGATGGCGATGCGGGTGGACCGGCGCGATCCCTCCTATGGCGCGGCCATCGCCGAACAGGCGCGGCGGCTTCTGGTGCCCTTCGCGGTCTGGACGCTGTTCTACGCCTTCTTCCGTCTGATGAAGGCCGACGCGCTGAACTATGCGCCCCAGATCTGGGAGCAACTGCGCGATCCCGGCGTGTGGCTCGGCTATTTCGTGCTGGGCAAGTCGCAGTATCACATGCACTTCCTGCCGACGCTGTTCCTGATCTTCATGTTCTACCCGGTCATGAAGCTGGCGATGCGCTATCCGGTGCTGGGGATCGCGCTTTTCGCCACGCTGGGTGCGATGCAGCACATCCAGGGCTACATCTGGGGCCTGGGGCTCGACCCGTCCTTCCGCGACTACCTGATCCGCGCGACCAAGGTGCTGGGCTACGTGGGCTATGGGCTGGCGGCCTTCGCGCTTTACGGGCTGTGGAGGGACGGCATCCCGCGCGGCGAGTCGCGCCTGATCCGGCGCGGCGGGCTTTACTTCGCGGCCGTGGCCTACATGGCGACGATCCCCTTCTTCGGGCAGGCGCTGATGACCGGCAGTTGGGGCGTGCGCCAGGGCTGGGCCTTCTACGGCCACTTCCTGATGCCGCTGCTGATGTTCGCGCTGTTCCTGGGCAGGCAGCATCTGGACTGGTCGCCCAAGTGGAGCTGGCTCGCCCAGTTCACCTTCGGCGTCTACCTGATTCACCCGATGGTGATCGACATCTATGACGTGACAATCCTGTCGGTGGGGCTGGGGCAACTCATGCAGCCCTGGATGATCGTGGTGTCGCGCTTCGTGGTTGTCCTGCCACTGGCCTTCCTGACGGCCTACGGCTTGTCGCGGTTCCGGCCGCTGGCCTGGACCATCGGCCTCGGCCCCGCGCCCTGGGAATGGGGCAAGCCGCGGCGCGTGGCGCAGGGGTCGTGATGGACGACTACTTCCGCCGGTTTGAGGACCGGACGCCGCCCCCTCCCCTGCCTTACTCACCATGGCGCGAAAGCCTGTGGCAGTTCCTGGCCACGCTGACGGTGGTGGTCGGCGGCTGGTACCTGTGGTGGCGCTGGACCCATTCGCTGAACCCGGACGCCATGTGGTTCGCGGTGCCGATGGTGCTGGCGGAAACGCTGGCCTTCTTCGGGCTGCTGCTGTTCATCTACAACCTGTGGCAGGACCAGCCCGTCCGCATCCCCGACCCGCCCGCGACCGTCGGGGAAACCGCGGGCCAGGGCGCCGTGGTCGAGGACCCCGGCCGTCCCATCGCGGTGGACCTGTTCTTCGCGACCTACAACGAGGACCCGGAACTGGTCCGCCTCGGCATCATCGACGCCAAGGCCATCCGCTATCCCCATCCGATCGACATCCGCATCCATGTCTGCGACGACGGCCGCCGCCACGCCATGCGCGAGGTCTGCGCGCAGGAGGGCGTCAACTACCTGACCCGTCCCACGAACGAGGGCTTCAAGGCCGGCAACCTGCGCCACGCGATGGAACAGACCTCGGGCGACTTCCTCGTGATCCTGGACGCCGACACCCGCCCCTTCCCGACGATCCTGGAACACACGCTGGGGCATTTCCGCGATCCGCGCATGGCCTGGGTCCAGACCCCGCAATGGTTCTATGACCTGCCGGAAGGCGAGCGGCTGCAGGACCGGCTGGGCCGCCGCCTCGGGTCTGTCGCGCGGCGGGTGGGCCGCGGGCTTGAACGGCTGGTGGGAGAGATCCGGCTTGGCCAGGACCCGTTCGTCAACGACCCGCAGATGTTCTACGACGTGATCCTGCGCCGCCGAAACCGCGCCAACGCGGCCTTCTGCTGCGGGGCCGCGTCCATCCACCGGCGCGAGGCGGTGATGGAGGCCGCGCTGCGGTCGTTCGGCGACAGCGTGGAGCGCCGCGTGATCGCCGCCGAGGAACGCATCACGCTCACCACGCGCGAACGCCAGGTGGACCCCGACCTGATGTCCGCGATCCGCACCGAGGCCGTCGTGCAGGAGGTGCTGACCCCCTACCGCTTCCACGTGTCCGAGGACATCTACACCTCGATCGTCCTGCATTCCGACCGCGAGCGCGGCTGGAAATCCGTCCTACATCCCACCATCGAATCCCGGATGCTGTCGCCGCAGGACCTGCTGTCCTGGACCATCCAGCGGTTCAAGTATGCGGGCGGCAGCCTCGACATCCTGTTCAACGACAACCCGCTGTTCCGGCGCGGGCTGACCCTGCCGCAGCGGCTGATGTATGGCGCGACCTTCTGGTCCTATCTCGCGCCCTTGTGGAACGTCATCTTCCTGTCGGCGCCCATCGTCTATCTGGCCACCGGCATCGCGCCGGTCTCGGCCTATACACTGCCCTTCTTCGCCCATTCGATCCCGTTCCTGATCCTGCTGGAACTGGCGATGATGGTCGGGACCTGGGGCATCCCGGGCTATGCCGGCAAGACGAACTACCTCGCCTTCTTCCCGGTCGGGCTGCGGGCGCTGGCGACGGTGCTGCGGGGGCGCAAGATCTCGTTTCCCGTCACGCCCAAGAACCGGCAGGCGGGCCGCCACCTGCGGCTGGTCCTGCCGCAGATCGCCGTGGTCGTGCTGACCGTGGGCGCGGCCCTCTGGGCGCTGGCCGCGCTGGGGCTAGGCGGGACCGGGCACACGCTGCCCGGCGTGATCACGAATGCCCTCTGGGGGCTGAACAACTGCCTCGCCATGGCGGGGATGATCGGGGCCGCGCTCTGGCAGCCCCAAGACAATCTCGATGAAGGAGCCAGCACGGCATGAGTTTCCGCAGCAATCTTGTCCGCGCCCGCAGCCATATCGTCTTTGTCCTGGCGCTGGTCTGCGGCGCGGCGCTGATCCTGTATCTGGAAGGAGTGGGTTCGATGGCCAGCGAGCGGCGCGATCCCCTGAAACCGTTCGAGGGGGTCGTGCCCCTGCCCGTCGCGGCCGGCGTCCGCCCCGATGGCGCGGACGACGAGGCCGCGCGCATCGCCTGGACCTATTTCCGCAACAACACCGATCCGACGACGGGGCTTGCTGGCTCGGTGGACGGCTATCCTTCCACCACGATGTGGGAAACGGCCTCCTATCTTGTCGCCATCATCTCGGCCGAGCGGCTGGCGATCATCGACCGCGCCGAGGCGGCGGAACGGACGGCCAGGGTCGTCGAGTCCCTGTCGCGGCTGGTGCTGTTCGAGGACAGCCTGCCCCACAAGGCCTATGACACCCGCACGCTGCAGATGGTGGATTATGCCAACCGCCCGACCACCGTGGGCCTGGGCTGGTCGGCGCTGGACATCGCGCGGCTGATGTCGGCGCTGAAGATCGTGCAGCGCCATCATCCCGAACAGGCCGAGCCGATCGAGCGGATGGTCTCGGGCTGGGACCTCGACCGCGTCGTGCGCGACGGCTGGCTGAACGGCGCGAACGTGGTGGACGGCGCCGTGCGGCAGAACCAGGAAGGCCGCATCGGCTATGAGCGCTATGGCGCCAAGGGCATGATGCTCTGGGGCTTCGACGCGACCGCCGCGATGGACGTGCGCCCCAACCTGCAGGTGGTCGAGGTCGAGGGCGTGCCGATCCCCGTAGACACCCGCCTCAACCGCAACCAGACGCCGGCGCTCACCACCAGCGAGCCCTATGTCTTCGACGGGCTGGAATACGGCTTCGACAGCCTGACGCACCTGTTCGCGACCGTCGTCTATCGCGCGCAGGAGATGCGCTATCGCCGCACCGGCGCCCTGACCGGCGTGACCGAGGGTCACCTGAACACCGAGCCCTATTTCGCCTATGCCTCGGTCTGGGGCGGCGGCCAGCCCTGGGCGGTCCTGACCTTCGGGGGCGACCGCATCGACAGCCGCCGGACGCTGTCCACCAAGGCCGCCTTCGGCTGGGACGCGCTGTTCGCGACCGAATACACGGGCGAGCTCATGAAGGCGATCCGCCCCATTGCCGATCCCGCGCGCGGCTGGCCCGAGGGCATCTATGAACAGGACGGCGCGGTGAACGGCTCGATCACCGCCAACACCAATTCGACCGTGCTGTCGGCCGAGGCGTTCCGGCGCTTCGGTCCACTGATGCAGGCGCCGCGGTGAAACGGGCCGGTGCTGCGGTCCTTGCGATCTGCGGCACCCTCGGCGGCCCCGCGGCCGCCACGTCCTGCGTGGGCGCGGACGGGGAAACCCCGCTGCCCGGCGCGTCCGGCGTCGAGGTCCGGCACGCCGACGTGCCTTCGGCTCTCTTCGGCGGCACCTGGCAGCAGGGGATGGTGGACGGGTTCGCCTACCGGATCCACGCGAACGGCAGCGCCATCATCGGCGACGCGCCCGCCATGGCGCGCTGGCGGGTGGACCTGACCTGCGATACGGCGGCGCGCCGCTGCGACCGCGTGTCCACGGGGGAAGCGCCGCCCGGCGTGGCAGAGACCGCGACCCGCATCGAGGCCTGCCTGCTGGGTCCTCCCCCTGCTCCGCCGCCTGCTCCGGTCGCGGCGGCTGCCGATGCGCCTGCTCCGGCCGCCCCTACGACGCCTCAGCCATCCGCCGGGACGTCCCAAGATGACCAGACGTCCGAGGCGCAGCCCGCGCCCGCCTCCTCGCCCAAGGCAGAGCCGCGCCAGCCAGCCGCACCAGAGGCGCCGCCCGAGGCAGACGAGCCCTCTCGATCCGAGGCGGCCACTGAGCCACCCGCAGTTCGTGCACCCGACACCGCCGAGCGGAACGAGCCCGCACCTGACCCTGAACCCCAGCCACAAGCGGCAGGGCCGCGCGAGAGGACACAGGCGGGCAACTCTCCCTCTGCCCCGCGGCAGGAAGAGGCTTCCGAGCAAGCCCAGCGCCGCGATCAGCAGCCACGACAGGCGAAGCAGGAGCAGGAGCAGGAGCAGGAGCAGGAGCAGGAGCAGGAGCAGGCAACTGCCCAGCCCGGGCAGCCGCAAGCGGCCAATCCGCCTGCTCCCTCACGGCAGCCCGCCCCCGGGCAAGCCACGCGCCATGCGCCGCAGGAACAGGCGACGGCACAGCCTGAACGAGCGCCAGCAGCCGCCACCGCGACGGCACGTCAGGACGCTTCCGGGCAAGTGTCGCGGCGCGAGCAGCAGCCCGCCCCGCCTGCGCAGACACAAGAAGCAAGGGCACCGGCCGGCCCTGACACCGCGCCTGCCCCGCCTCAACAATCGGCACCTGAGGCAGAGCGGGACCACGCGGCACCGCAGGCATCTCTCGTACCCGCTCGGGACCGACAGCCCTCTGCCGAGGAGACGTCCCCGCCATCCGACGCGCCGCCCGAAAACAAGGGAACCGTGACAGTCGAGCCGATGCAGCTTCTCGAACGCGAGGGCGCCGCGGACCCGGCCGCAAGCGATGCTGCCGCAGCCGAACCCGACAGGACCGTCCAGCGCCCGCGGCCGAAGCCTGCCCGCCCACAGGCCCCTGAGCCCACGACGGAACGCACATCCCCCGCAAGCCTTCCGGCGGAGCGGTCTTCTCGCGCCCGGCCCCTGCCTGACCCGCCGGTTGCCCAAGCCGCGCGCCCCCGCCGCGATCCGCCGTCCGCTCTGCCCGCAGCAGAGCCGCGCATTGCCCGGACAGCCCAGCCGCGCCCCATTGCCCCTGCCGTGCCCCGGCAGCCTCAACCTGCGCCTGTGGAACGCGCCTCGTCCGTGCCCGCCAATCTCAGGACAAGCTGCACGCTGGGCGCATCGGTTGCGCTCGAAACGGGCAAGCTGTCGTCCACGCTGGGATGCACGCTGAACTATCGCAACCGGCTGGCCTTCAGCGCCTCGATGATCGGCTATCCGCTGGAGGGGCAGAAAAGCCACGGCGATGCCGAATACACCTATGCGCTGACCTGGCGGATGACCAAGGACCTGACGCTGACCTATGCCAACTACACCGCCGCCTTCACCGGCGGGCGCGGCCTCGCGGGCCTGGGCGAGGGACGGCTGCAGTTGTCGCGGCCGCTGCCGCCGATCAGCCTGCCCGGCACGACGCGGAAGCTCGGCTGCTCGGCCTTCGCCAGCGCGGCGCCCCGCGGCTCCGAGAACGCGGGGCTCAGTTGCGGCCTGCCGCTGGGCGACAAGCTGTCATTGCGGATGACCGGGTACCTGTACCTGCCGGGCGACCAGCGCGACAGCGATCCCGACTACAGCTACTCGCTCAGCTGGACCGTGGCGCCGCAGGTGACGCTGACCTGGTCGAACTATGCCAACAACCGCTGGTTCTGGAACCGCTCGGACCAGTCCGAAAAGTTCCTGCGCGGCGGCTCGCTGGGCCTCACCTACAGCTTCCGCTTCTGACAGGGGCGGGCAGGAAACACCGATGACGCACCTGACACGACGCCACCTGTTCGGACTGACCGCCGCCGCGGCCCTTGCCGCGCCCCTGCGCGTCCGGGCGGCCGATCGCGCGGGCACCCTGCGCGAAAGCAACGTGCTGGCCAGCAAGCTGCTGGGGCATCCGGTGGAATATGCCCTTTACCTTCCGCCGGGATATGACGCCGACAGCCGCCGTTACCCCGTCATCTACCTGCTGCATGGAGCGGGCGACGGCCAGCCCGCCGACTGGTTCCGCATGGCGGGGATCGAACTCGTGCTGGACCGGCTGATCCTTGCGGGCGAGATCCCCCCGGTCATTGCGGTCGCCCCCGATGGCCGCCGCGCCTCGGGCGACCCGCGGGCGACCTATTTCCTGGACGACGCCGACGGCCGCCACCCTTGGGCCGAGATGTTCCTTCAGGAGTTCATTCCCCAAGTCGAGGGCCGCTATCGCACCACGGGCGACCCGAGGACGCGGGGCCTCATGGGCATCTCGATGGGGGGCTTTGCCGCCGTTCTGCACCAGCTTCGCCATCCCGACCTGTTCGGCGGCGCCTCGGCGCTGAGCGCGGCCTTCCGCACGCCCGAGCAGTTCATCGCGATGAAGCAGGAGGACTATGACCTGCGCTTCGGCGGCGCCTTCGGGCCGGGCCTCGTTGCAAAGGAACGGCTGACCGAGGCGTGGAAGCGCGCGGATGTCCTGTCCCTGCTCGGTCAGGTCGAGCCGCGCCCCTTCGCGCGCTGGCCAAGGCTTTACCTGACGCTGGCCGCCGACGATCCCTTCTTCGCGGGCAACGCCGCCGTCCACCTGGCGCTGAACGACGCGGGCATCCGCCACCGCTTCACCGTGACCGAAGGCAAGCACGACTGGATCTTCTGGCGGCAGGCGCTGCCCGAGGCGCTGCGCCACCTGGGCGCGGTGATGACCCGGCAATACGGGGAATAGGCCGCGCGGCCGCAAGGCAACCGCGCGGACCCCGAACGGCAGCCCCGCTCAGACGGTGGCCTGGGTCGCACCCTGCCGGACGTAGCTGTCAGTGTCCGTGACCGTCGCATAGGCGAAGCCGAGCGCGGACATCATCGCCGCATGGACCGAGGCCGCGGGCACGGTCATGCCGCCGTATTCAAGATCGCGCGTCGCGCAGGCGTCCTGCACCACCGTGGTCTTGTAGCCATAGTCGCTGGCGGCGCGGGCGGTCGCATCGATGCACATGTGGCTCATGGCGCCGACGACCACGACCTCCTCGATCCCGCCCTCGTCGAGGATCTTCTTGAGGTCGGTCTTCAGAAACGGGTTGGGCGCGTTCTTCACCACGACGGTTTCATCGGCCTTCGGGGCCACGACCGGGTTGATCTCGCTGCCCGGCGAGCCGGGGGTGAAGAAGGGTGCCTCTTCGCTGGGGAAGACGTGCTGGACGTGGATGACGCGGTCGCCCTGCTCGCGCGCGGCCTCGATCACGCGGGCGGCGTTGGCGGCAGCCTTCTCGATGCCGACAAGCTCGTAGCGGCCGTCCGGGAAATAGTCGTTCTGGATGTCGATGACCACGACGGCGCGCTTGCTCATGGCGTTTCCTCCCCTGTGCTGTTGATGGTGCCGATGCCCGGACGATAGCCGCGAGGTCATGCCGCGCCTATCGGCAATAGGGGGCATCCGGACGGAAAAGGCGGCGAAGCCTGTGCCCCGCCGCCCTGAATGCCGTTCCTGGAAGTCTGAAGGCCCAGACGGCCGGTCCCGTCAGCGCTTGCCCGGCTTCGACGGCTTGCCGGCCGCGCCCTTGGGCTTGAACTTGGCGCGGGGCGCGGCGGGGCCTGCCGGGGCACTCCCGGTCCGGGGGGACCGGGCCTCGCGCGGCGCGCTGTCCCACGGGGCCGATCCGGTCTTCCCGGCGGCCTTGGGTTTCCTGGTACCCTCGGCCGGGCGCGGGCCCGGCTTGGCGTGATCGGAAAAGCCGCCCTGCTCGTCGCTTCCGGCGCTGCGACGGGGCCGTGCCGGCTTTCCGGCGAAGCGGTCCGCAGTCTTGGGCCCGCCACGGAAGGTCCGACCGCGCTCGGACCCGTGCTCGGGACGCTCGAAGTTCGGCTCGCCCGACAGGCGGCGCATGGAAAGGCCGGGCTCAAGCTCGGCCTCCTGGCCGAAGCGGCCTGCCGAGGCCGTCGCGATCTGGACAAAGGTCTCGTCCTGCCGCACCCGGATCGCGCCGATGGCGTCGCGGGTGATCCCGCCCGTTTCGCAGATCTTGGGCAGAAGCCAGCGCGCCTCGGCGCGGCCGGTATGGCCCACGGACAGCGCGAACCACACGGCATCGCCGAAATCCCCCCGCTCGCGCGGCGCGGGCCGGGCGTCGGGCGCGGCGGGCAGGTCCGCCAGTTCCTCGGGGACGGGCCGCCCTTCGCGCCACAGCCGCACAAAGGCCGCGGCGACCCCTTCGGCCCCGAAGCGTTCCAGCAGCAGCGCGGCGGTGGCGACTTCGTCGCCGGTCTCGGCGGTCAGCACCGGATGCTCCAGCACCCGCATGTCGTCCTTTGCGCGCACGTCGTCGGCGGAAGGCGCGCGGCCCCATTCGGCCTCGACCTTGGCGCCCTGCAGCAGCCGCTGCGCCTTCTTGTAGTCGGCCGAGGTGACGATCAGCGCCGACACCCCCTTGGCCCCCGCCCGACCCGTCCGGCCCGAGCGGTGCAGCAGCGTTTCCGAGTTCGTCGGCAGGTCGGCGTGAATCACCAGTTCCAGCCCGGGCAGGTCGATGCCCCGCGCGGCGACATCCGTCGCGATGCAGACCCGCGCGCGCCCGTCCCGCAGCGCCTGCAGCGCGTGGGTGCGTTCCTGCTGGCTGAGTTCGCCCGACAGCGCCACGGCCTTGAAGCCGCGGTTGCCCATGCGGGCCAGCAGGTGGTTCACGTTGGCCCGCGTCTTGCAGAAGACGATGGCCGTCTGCGCCTCGTAGAAGCGCAGCAGGTTGAAGATCGCGTTCTCGCGGTCCCGTCCCGTCACGCTGATCGCGCGATAGGCGATGTCGCCATGCTGGCGTGCCTCGCCCTGGGCCACGATCCGCAGCGCGTCCTTCTGGAACTCGGTGGCAAGCTTCACGATGGCCGGCGGCACGGTGGCCGAGAACATCAGCGTGCGGCGCTCGGCGGGCGCGGATTGCAGGATGAACTCGAGGTCCTCGCGGAAGCCCAGGTCCAGCATCTCGTCGGCCTCGTCCAGCACGCAGGCGCGCAGGGCCGACAGGTCCAGGCTGCCGCGTTCCAGGTGGTCGCGCAGGCGACCCGGCGTGCCCACGACGATCTGCGCGCCCCGCGCCAGCGCCCGGCGTTCGGTGCGATAGTCCATGCCGCCCACGCAGGTGGCGATCTGCGCGCCCGCGTCGGCGTAAAGCCAGTCCAGTTCGCGCGCGACCTGCAGCGCCAGCTCGCGCGTGGGCGCGATGGCCAGGGCCTGCGGCAGCGGGATTTCGGGCAGGCGGTCGCCGTCCAGGATGTCGCCGGCCATGGCCAGCCCGAAGGCCACGGTCTTGCCCGAGCCGGTCTGCGCCGACACCAGGATGTCGCGCCCCGCGGCCTCGGGGGCCAGCACGGCCTGCTGGACGGAGGTGAGGCTGTCATAGCCCTTGGAGGCCAGGGCCGCGGCCAGCGGCGCGGCGAGATCGAGATCTGTCATTGATACTTACCAGAAAGGGATGCGGCGCACCCGGTGAGTGGCGCCATGTCCCTCGCGGCCGGGCTGCCATGACCCGCCGCCCAAGGTTCTTCGGGCCAAGAGTGCGCCCATAAGCCATCGCGGCCCCTCTGGCAAGCGTCATGCGACCGCGAAAGGCCGCTCGGCCCTTGCGTCCGCCTCGCCGCAGGCGTAGCCAGCATTAACAATGAAGAAACAAATCAAGAACGGGACCAGCCGTTCGACAAGGATCGGCTGGTTCGATTTCCGGGCACCCACGGGCACCGTCTATCTGATGCAGCCGGACAACGATCCGAGGCTGTTCAAGCTGGGCTTCACCAGCCGTCCCACGCTGGAACGCCGGCGCGAGTTGCAGCGCCCGGGCGACGGCAGGCTGAGGATCGTCTGCTCGGTCACCATGCCCCATGCCTATGCGCTGGAACAGCGGCTTCTGGCCCGGATGCGGGGCGGCTGGCGGCTGTTCCGCCGCCGCCCCTCGCCGCGCGGCACGGAATGGTTCTACCTGCGGCGCGGCGAGCAGATCGACGACATCCAGTCGCTGGTGGAACGCGAGGCGCGGCGGGTGCGCCGAGCCGCCGTTCTGCGCCTGTCCTGGCCACCTCTGGGCCGGATCACGCTGTTCGAGGCCCGGCACAGCCGGATCGACGGGCTGCTCGGCTCGGTCTTCCGGCGCGGGTGACCGGAGCGGGACGCCCCGAGGTGCCTCGCGCGACAGCGTGATTGTCCGCCCGCTCCGAACTGTGGCAGCGTGATGCCCGACAGCTGGGGTGGAGAGAAGACGATCATGGCGCGTGTGACCGAACAAGGCTGGCGCGGGGTCGTGGCGGCGCTGGGGCTGGCGATGCTAGCCTGGCCCGCCGGGGCGCAGGTCGCGCCGCAGGATGTCCTGCCCCCCGCCCGCGTCGTGCTGCGATCCGACACCGACCTGCCGGGCAACGACCTGTCCATGATCCGCCAGATCGGGCAGGACGCCTGCGTGCAGGCCTGCCTTGCCAATGACGGCTGCGCCGCGCTGACCTGGAATGCCCGCTCGCGCGCCTGTTTCCTCAAGTCCCGGCCGGGCGAGCCGCAGCCCTTCGCGGGCGCGCAGTCGGGCATCGTAGTGCCCGGCGATCCGGCCGTGCTGGACCGCGCGGCGAACCGGCTGGCCCGGGCCGACTGGATCGGGCCCGAGGACCGGCGGCAGCTGGCCGACCAGGCAGCGCGGCTTTCGACACTTTATCCCGGCGATGGCAGCGACACGGCGGGACTGCGCGCGCAGGCGGCCTCGGCCCCTGATGCCCAGACCCGCATCCGCTGGCTGGGTGCGGCCGCCGCGCTGACGGACGCGCCCGAGGACTGGGCGGCGCTTGCCGCCGCCATGGACGAAGTCGCCGGTCCCCAGGGCGGCCAGCGCGACGACCAGTTGCGCCGGTCCGCCGCGCTTGCCGCGCTGAACGCCTGGTTGCGCGATCCGGGCGCGGGCACGGGGATGCTGCGGCTCTGGGCGCGACTGGCCGAGGAAGAGGGGCGCGGCCGCGAGGCCCTGCGCGCGATCCGCACCGCCGCCGAGGCCGAGCCGGGCAACCCCGAGCTTGCCGCCGAGCGCGAGGGCTATGAGGAGCGTCACGGCTTCCGCGTGACCGGCAGCCGCGCCGACACGGATGGTCCCGAACCCCGCGTCTGCGCCAGCTTCTCGGAGCCATTGGCGCGCGAGATCGACCTGCGCCCCTTTGTCCAGCTTCCCGACCCCGCGCTGGCGGTCGAGGCCGAGGGCTATGACCTTTGCATCACCGGCGCCCCGCGCGGCGAGGTGCTTCGCTTTGCCCTGCGCGCAGGCCTGCCGTCCGAGGAAGGCGAGACCCTGCGCCGCACCGTCGAGCAATCGCAATATGTCCGCGACCGCGCGCCGCTCGCGCGCTTCGCCGGGCGGGCCTATGTGCTGCCCGCGACCGGCGATCAGGGGCTGACGCTGACGACGGTCAACACGGACAGCGTGGACCTGACGCTCTATCGCATGTCCGACCGCAACATCGTGCAGGCCCTGCGCGAGAACCTGTTCGCGACGCCCTTGGACGACTGGAAGGCGGGCCGCTTCGAGGATGGTCTGGGCAGCGAGATCTGGCGGGGCCGGATGGACGTGGCCGCGCCTGCGGGCGGCGGCGCCCGGCCTGTGAACGAAGAGGCCGCATCCCGCATCGACCTGCGGCAGGCGGGGCTGGTGCTCGATCCCGGCGTCTATGTGCTGAACGCCGGTGTGCCGGGGCAATCCACAGACCGCAGCCCCCGCGCCTCGCAGTGGTTCATGATCTCGGATCTCGGCCTGACGACATGGCAGGGCAGCGACGGGCTGACCGTGGCCGTCCGGGGCTTGGGCGATGCGGCGGCGCAGGCGGGCGTCGAGGTCCAACTCGTCTCGCGCGGCAATGCCGTGCTGGGAACTGCGGTCACGGATGCAGACGGCATCGCCCGCTTCGACGCGGGGCTCGTGCGCGGCACCGGCGCGGCCGCCCCCGGTATCGTGACCGCCACCCGGCGGGACGGCGAGCGGATCGCCGACCTCGCCTTCCTCTCGCTGATCGACCCCGAGTTCGATCTGTCCGACCGGGGCGTCGAGGGCGCCCCGCCTGCTCCGCCGATCGACCTCTTCGTGGCGCTGGACCGCGGCGCCTATCGTGCAGGCGAGACGGCGCATGCGACGATCCTCGCCCGCGACGGCCGCGCGCAGGCGCTGGACGGGTTGCCGGTGCAGGCCCGCGTGATCCGCCCCGATGGCGTCGAACACGCCCGGCTGACGCCACAGGCTGCGGGCGCGGGCGGACATGTGCTGGACTTCCCCATCCCCGCCAACGCCCCGCGCGGCGCGTGGCGCATCGACCTGCGGGTCGAGGAGGACGGCCCCGCCCTGGCCTCGGCCCGGCTGCTGGTCGAGGATTTCCGCCCCGAACGCATCGACTTCGACCTGACCCTGCCCGAAGGCGCCCTGCCCGCCGGCCAGCCGGTTCAGGCTGGTTTCGACGCCCGCTGGCTCTTCGGCGCCCCCGCCGCCGACCTGCCCGTCGAGGGCGAGTTGCGCCTGTCACCCGCCCGCAGCCTGCCGGGCTGGGAGGGTTATGTCTTCGGCCGTCATGACGACACCAGCGAGCCCGATGTGGTGACGATGCCTGCCGGACGCACCGACGCCGCGGGCCATTTCGCCGCCCGCATCGACTTGCCGCCCGGTATCGAGGCCGCCGCGCGTCCCTGGGACGCCACGCTCTCTCTGTCGGTGCGCGAAGGCGCGGGCCGCCCGGTGGAACGGCGCGTGACGCGCGTCCTTGCCCCCGGCCGCACGGCGCTGGGCATCCGCCCCGATTTCGAGGGCGGCAGCGTGGCCGAGGGCAGCGCGGCGGGCTTCCGCGTCGTGGCGCTCGGGTCCGACCTCGCGCCGGTCGCCGCGGATCTGGAATGGACGCTGAACCGCATCCAGACCGACTACCAGTGGTTCGCCATCGGCGGCGACTGGAGTTGGGAGCCGGTGACCCGCCGCAGCCGCGTGGCCTCGGGCACGCTGTCCACCACCGCTGAAGGGCCTGCCGCGCTGTCGGTGCCGGTGGACTGGGGCAGCTATGAACTCGTGCTGCGGACGCAGGACGGCGCGGAAAGCTCGATCCCCTTCGACGCGGGCTGGGGCGCGGCGGGCGCGGGCAGCGACACGCCCGACCGGCTGCGGGTGACGCTGGACAAGCCCGCCTATCGCCCCGGCGAAACCGCGCGCCTGTCCATCGAGGCCGCGGCTGATGGGGTGGCGCTGGTCTCGGTCTTGTCGAACGGACTGATCTCACTGCAACCGGTCCCGGTCACGGCGGGCCGGAACGAGGTGGAACTGCCCGTCACCGATGACTGGGACGCGGGCGTCTATGTCGCCGCCAGTGCCATCCGGCCCCTGTCGCAGGACGCGGGCCATGCACCGATCCGCGCGCTGGGCATCGCCCCTGCCGCCGTCGATCCGGGTAACCGGGTGCTGGCCGCGACCCTCACCGCCCCAACCGAAGCCGACCCGCGCGGGGCGGCGCAGGTGATGCTGGCGGTCACGGGCGCGCAGCCGGGGCAGGCCGTCCATGCGACGATCTGGGCGGTCGATCAGGGCATCCTGAACCTGACCGGCTACAAGCCGCCCTCGGCCACCGCGCATTACTTCGGCCAGCGCCGTCTGGGCGTGGGCCTGCGTGACCTTTACGGGCGGCTGATCCTGCCCTCGGGCGCTGCCGACGGGGCGCTGCGCAGCGGAGGCGACGCGGGGTCCATGCAGACGCAGGCGCCGCCTCCGACCGAGAAGCTGATGGCCTGGTTCTCGGGGCCGCTGGAGCTGGATGCCGAGGGCCGGGCCACCGTCGAGGTGCCGCTGCCCGACTTCAACGGCGAGGTGCGGGTGATGGCCGTCGCCTGGACCGAGGGCGCGGTCGGCCAGACCGACACCACGATGCTGGTGCGCGACCCGGTTGTGGTGACCGCGACGGTGCCGGCCTTTCTCGCCCCCGGCGACCGGGCCGAGGCGCAGGTCCGGCTGACCCATGCCGCCGGGCCTGCGGGGCCGGTCGGGCTGTCCGTCACGAACGCCGCAGAGGTCGCCCTGACCACCGAGCTTGCGCCCGAGACTGCCTTGGCCGAGGGGCAGAGTGCCGATTTGCCGCTGGTGCTGGCCGCGCCCGATACGCAGGGGCTTTCGGAGCTGCGGCTGTCGGCCAGCCTGCCGGACGGCCAGACCTTGACCAAGGACCTGTCGATCCCGGTCGAGCGGCTGGACCCGTCCGTGACCCGCGCCATGCGCCTGACCCTCGCGCCGGGCGAGACGCTGCCGCTGGACCTGACCCCCTTGGGCACCTTCCGCCCCGGCACCGGGCGGGTGGTGCTGTCCTCCGGCGCCTTCGCGGCGCTGGACGTGCCCGCCGCCATCGCCCAACTGGCCGCCTGGCCCTATGGCTGCAGCGAACAGCTCGCCTCGGCGGCGATGCCGCTGCTTCACGCGGCAAGCCTTGCGCCGGAAGGGGCGCCGCCCCGGTCCGACGACGCCAGGGCCGTGGAAGAAGCCATCGCCCAGATCCTGACCCGGCAGACGCCCGAGGGCGGCTTCGGGCTGTGGACGGCAGAGTCGGGCGACCGCTGGCTGGATGCCTATGTCACCGACTTCCTGGCGCGCGCGCGCGCGGCGGGCCATGCCGTGCCGGACACCGCCTTCCGCAATGCGCTGTCGGCGCTGCAGAACGGGCTGAACGCGGCCAGCGACCCGCAATTCGCGGATGCGACCGAGAACGCGGCCACCGCCTATGCGGCCTATGTGCTGGCACGCGAGCGGGCGGCGGTGGTCAGCGACCTGCGCTACTACGCCGACACGGGGGCCGAGCATTTCGCCACGCCCCTCGCCGCGGCCCAACTTGGCGCGGCACTTGCGGCGCTGGGCGACCAGACTCGCGCCGACGCCATGTTCCGCCGCGCGCAGGCGCTGTCGGAGGAAGGGCGCGAGCCGACGCAGGGCTTCCGTCCGGACTATGGCACGCTGCTGCGCGACCGCGCGGGGATGCTGGCTCTGGCCGCCGAGGCGGGCAGCCAGGCCGTGGACCGCGAGGGCGCCGTCGCCGCCATCTCGGCTGGAATCGAGGCATCCGAGGGGCGGCTTTCCACGCAGGAGGCCGCGTGGATCGTGCTGGCTGCGCAGGCGCTGAGCGGCGCGGCCGAGGAGCTGACGCTGAACGGCGCGCCGCTCGCCTCGCCTTCGGCCGACCTGGGCGACGCGGGCGCGGTGCCGGCAATGACGCTAGCCAACACCGGCAGCGCACCGCTGGCGGTCACGGTCAGCGCCACCGCCGTCCCGGTCGAGGCCGAGCCTGCGGGCGGGACGGCCTTCTCGATCAGCCGCAGCTACTACACGCCCGAGGGCGAGCCTGTGGACCCCGCGCAGGTCGCGCGCGGCACGCGGCTTGTGGCGGTGGTCGAGGTCCGGCCCTTCGAGGCCAGCGGGGGGAGGCTGATCATCACCGATCCGCTGCCCGCGGGCTTCGAGATCGACAACCCGAACCTTCTCACGCAGGGCGACCTTGATGGCCTCGACTGGCTGCAGGTGACCGAATGGGCCGACATGACCGAGTTCCGGCAGGACCGCTTTGCGGCCGCGCTGACCACCCACGACGACCAGCCGGTCCGCCTGGCTTATCGGCTGCGCGCGGTGACGGCGGGGGACTTCGCCCATCCGGCGGCGACCGTGGCCGACATGTACCGCCCGGAACGGCGGGGCTGGACCGACAGTGGCCGCACCATCGTCACGCCCTGAGAGGGGCAGTCGCCTTGGGCGCAAGGTGGCGCTGGCCAGGGACGGCAGCAAGCAGCGGCCAGTGAGGCTCGCCGATAGCGAACGCCCCCTCGGCCGCCGCCTGCTTGCGCTGACTGTCGCGCTGGGGCTGCTGGCCCATGGCGGGGATCGGGCGCGGACCGCCTGGGACCGCTGGATCGACGCGACGGAACTGCCGCCGTTGACGGTGCCGGTCGGGACCGAGGTCCTCGCCCGCGACGGCACGCTGCTGCGGGCCTTTCCGGTGGAGGACGGGCTGTGGCGGCTCGCGCCTCCGCAGGAGGGCGTGGACCCGCGCTTCCTGTCGATGCTGGTCGGGTGGGAGGACCGGCGTTTCCACCACCACGACGGGGTGGACCGCCGCGCCGTCCTGCGCGCGGCGTGGCAGGCGGTGACGCATGGGCGAATCGTCTCGGGCGCCTCGACCCTGTCGATGCAGACGGCGCGGCTGCTGGAGCGGGGGGCGACGGGTGACTGGCGCGCCAAGCTGCGGCAGGCGAGAGTCGCGCTGGCGCTGGAGCGGCGGCTGGGCAAGGAGCGTATCCTCGACCTCTACCTGCGGCTCGCGCCCTATGGCGGCAACACCGAAGGGGTGCGTGCGGCGAGCCTCATGTGGTTCGGCAAGGAGCCGCGCCGCCTGACGCCCGCCGAGTCTGCCTTGCTGGTCGCCCTGCCGCAGTCGCCCGAGACGCGCCGACCCGACCTGGCCGCGGCGCGGGCAGCGGCAAGGGCCGCGCGGGACCGCGTGATCGACCGGGCGCTGGCCCTGGGCATCATCGACGCCGAAGCCGCCGAATCCGCCCGCGCGACGCCCCTGCCCGAGAGCCGCCGCCCCTTCCCCGCCCATGCCGCGCTGCTGGCCGACCGGCTGCGGCGCGAGAACCCCGGCGCCCCCCGGATCGAGACGACCCTCGACGCCCGCCTGCAATCCGCCGCCGAACGGCTGGCGGCCCGCGCCGTCGCCGGTCAGGCCGAACAGGTGTCGGCCGCGATCCTGCTGGCCGACCATCGCAGCGGGGAAATCCTCGCGCAGGTGGGGACGGCGCAGTTCGCGGACGGCGCCTCGGGCGGCTTCGTGGACATGACGCGGGCGCTGCGCTCGCCGGGCTCGACGCTCAAGCCCTTCGTCTATGCGCTGGGCTTCGACGAGGGGCTGATCCACCCCGAGACGCTGATCGAGGACCGCCCCGCCGCCTTCGGCCGCTGGCAGCCGCAGAACTTCGACAACCGCTTCCGCGGCACGGTCACGATCCGGCAGGCGCTGGTGGAATCGCTGAACCTGCCCGTCGTGCGCGTCGCCGAGGCGCTGGGTCCCGCCCGCGTCATGGCGGCCTTCCGCCGCGCCGGGATGGACGTGACGGTGCAGGGCGACGCGCCGGGGCTGGCCGTCGTGCTGGGCGGCGCGGGCGTGAGCCTTGCCGACCTGGTCGAAGGCTATGCGACGCTGGCGCGTGGCGGCAAGCCCGTGCGGTTGCACGACCGTCCCGGCAGGACCGAGCAGCCGGGCGCACCCGCCTTCGGCCCGGTCGCAGCCTGGCAGGTGGCGAACGTGCTTTCGGGCATCCTGCCGCCGGGAGGCCGCGCGGCGGGGCGGGTGGCCTTCAAGACCGGCACCAGCTACGGCCACCGCGATGCGCTGGCGGTCGGCTTCGACGGGCGCTTCGTCGCGGGCGTCTGGATGGGGCGCCCGGACGGGACGCCCGTGCCCGGCGCCTTCGGGGGCGACTATGCAGCACCCGTGCTGTTCGATCTGTTCGATGCCCTCGGGCCCCGCGCCGTGCCCCTGCCGCCCCCGCCCGAGGCCGCGCTGACGGTTCCGAACGCGGCCCTGCCCCGACCCCTGCGCCGCTTCGTCCCCGCAGGCGAGGTGCCGCCTGCGGGCCCAGCCCTGCGCGCGCCCGAGCCGCTGACGATCCAGTTTCCCCCTGATGGCGCCGAGGTCGAGTTGTCCGCCGCTGCGCTGGTCGTGCGGGCGAAGGGCGGCACCCCGCCCTACAACTGGCTTTTGAACGGCGCGCCCGTGGCGATCGGCCGATCCGATCCGGTAGCCGAATTGCCTGCGCCGCAGGGCTTTTCCGCGCTGACGGTGGTCGATGCCAAGGGGCGGTCGGCGCGCGTGCAGTTCAGGGCGACCAGCGGCAGCTAGCGGGACCCGCCCCGCAACCTCCAGAATCTGTCACCTGATCTTCACGATCACCTCCTAAGCCCCGGGCACGCGGAGAACCGCGTGACGCCACGGAGCGCGCCGACAGGCGCTCACGCAGGAGACAGCCATGACGAACCAGACGCCATTCCGCACCACGCGGCTCGAGGAAGCCTGTGGGCCGGGCACCAACCCGACCGCGAACCGCACGATGGGAGAGATCATCGCGGCCCGCTTTTCCCGGCGCGGCTTCCTGAAGGGCTCGATGGCGACGGCGGCGATCGCTGCGACCGTCAGCCCGCTGGCGATGATGGCGGCGTCCGAGGCAAAGGCCCAGGGCGCCTCGGCCTTCAGCTTCCCCGAGGTCGAGGCGGGCGTGGACGCCGACCACCATGTCGCCGAGGGCTATGACGCCGATGTCCTGCTGCGCTGGGGCGACAGGCTGTTCCCCGATGCGCCGGACTTCGACCCCAAGGCCCAGACGGCCGAGGCCCAGCGCCGCCAGTTCGGCTACAACAATGATTTCGTGGGCTTCGTGCCGCTGGAGGGCAGCGCCGACCGCGGGTTGCTGTGCGTCAACCACGAATACACCAACGAGCACCTGATGTTCCCCGGCATCGTCACGGTGAAGGACGGCGAGATCACCGTCTCCGAGGCCGACCGCACGCGCGTGGACATCGAGATGGCGGCCCATGGCGGCACCGTGGTCGAGATCCGCCGGAACACGGGCGGCAAGTGGGCGGTCGTGCTGGACGGCGCGCTGAACCGCCGCATCACCGCAGACACGCCGATGGAGATCCGCGGCCCCGCCGCCGGCCACGCCCGGATGCAGACGCCCGACGATCCGACCGGCACGAAGGTCCTCGGCACCATCAACAACTGCGCCGGGGGTATCACGCCCTGGGGCACCTACATCATGGCCGAGGAGAACATCCACGGCTACTTCATGGGCGAGCTGCCCGAGGGCCACCCCGAGGCCGCCAACTACGAGCGTCTGGGCATCCCCGAATCCACCTATGCCTGGGGCAGGTTCCACGACCGCTTCGATGTCTCGAAGCAGCCGAACGAGCCCAACCGCTTCGGCTGGATCGTCGAGGTCGATGTCATGGACCCGAACTCGGTGCCGAAGAAGCGCACGGCGCTGGGCCGCTTCAAGCACGAGGGCGCGGAAAGCGTCGTGGCGAAGGACGGGCGCGTCGTCTTCTACCTCGGCGACGACGAGCGCTTCGACTATGTCTACAAGTTCGTGACGGCGGGCCGCTACAACCCCGAGGACCGCGCCGCCAACATGGACCTGCTGGACGAAGGCACGCTGTATGTCGCGCGCTTCCACGAGGACGGCTCGCTGGAATGGCTGCCGCTGGTCCAGGGCCGGGGCCCGCTGACTGCCGCGAACGGCTTTCAGTCGCAGGCCGACGTGCTGATCGAGACGCGCCGTGCCGCCGACCTGCTGGAGGCGACGCCGATGGACCGACCCGAGGACATCCAGCCGAACCCCGCGAACGGCCGCGCCTATGTGATGCTGACCAACAACACCAAGCGCGAGGAAGCCGACGCCGCCAACCCGCGTGCAAAGAACGCCTTCGGCCATATCATCGAGATCATCGAGGAAGGCGAGGACTTCACCGCCACCACCGGCCGCTGGGAAGTCCTGCTTCAGTGCGGCGATCCCTCGATCGCCGAGGTGGGCGCGACCTTTTCGACCGAAACGACCGCGAACGGCTGGTTCGGGATGCCCGACAACGCCGCCGTGGATGCCGACGGGCGGCTGTGGGTCTCGACCGACGGCAACTCGTCCTCGGATACGGGCCGGACGGACGGGCTCTGGGCCGTGGACACGGAAGGCGAGGCACGCGGCACCTCGCGGCTGTTCTACCGCGTTCCGGTGGGGGGCGAGCTCTGCGGGCCCTGCCCGACCGAGGACATGACGACCTTCTTCGTCGCGGTCCAGCACCCCGGCGACGGCGGCGAGGACTGGGAGGGCCATGGGCGGCCTTCGTATTACGAGGACCTGTCCACCCGCTGGCCCGACTTCGACGACGCCATGCCGGTCCGCCCGGCCGTTGTCGCGATCACCCGCCAGGGCGGCGGCCGCATCGGCAGCGCCTGACGATCCTGGGGCCGGCCCCGGTCGGCCCCGTCCTCCCCACAGCCTCCTTGCTGATCTCTGGCCGCCTTCCGGGGCCCCAAGGATGTGCGACGCTGGCAAGCTTCGGCGGATGATCCAGCCTCGCCTGCCCTTCCCCGCAACCATTGACAGAGAAGCTGGACCCGCTTTCCGGCAAGGCTGACCCGTTGCAAGAGGCAGACCCAAAAGGCACCCTACGACTAAAGCAGTATCCCGGACGGCCACATCGGACGAAACCCCGGCAGTCCGCGCTGGTTGATGAACAGACGGTCACGAAGTGACCCATTTCCGGGCAGGATCGAAACCCTGCCTGTTCATGCAACTGCCGGGGGACATCATGCTTGACCACGACCAGATCGAAGCGCCTCAGTTCCATGAAGACGTGGATGCCGGATACAGGGCAGGCTCGCAGGCGCGGGCAGACCTTGAACCTGCCGCCCATTCTCCGCTTCCGATGCAGGCCGCAGGGGCCGCCCTTTATCTTGGCACCATGATGTGCATGCCGCTGCAGATCGCGATGGCGATGCCGCAGGTTGCCGTCGCCCAGAGCCGGACCTCGCCCATCCTGCGCCACCTGGAATGGCAGCGCAGCCGCGAGCGCGCGCAGCAGTGATCATCCGGCCAGTCCGGACCTGTCACGGGTGACGAGGAACGGCAAGAACCTTCATGCCGCCGGCGGCACGATCCACCGGTAACGGTGAACCGGTCACCCGGTCGAGCGCCGTCACGGACTGGCCCTGCGACACCGCGCTGTCTCATCCCGCTCGGCACATGATGCCTCTGGGTGGACCGGATCACACGTCCTCTGCCTTGCCCTGTGGCTGAGGGCTTGCCGCATCGCGGACGGCCAGGACCTCCCTGATGACCCCGGCGATGTAGTCGCGGGCGCTGGGAAGCGGGACGTCGTTCGAGGGCAGGACGGCCGTGAACGAGAAAGGGATCATGGGCAGCAGGGGACGAACCACGAGATCCCGGTGAGCGCCTGTCCTTGCCGTGAAAGGGTCCGAGACAGACACGCCCAGGCCCGATGCGACCATGCCGCAGACGATTTCCGATAGCGGGCTTTCGGCGCGGCTGCGGATCGAGACGCCATGGGCGTTCATGACGGCGCGGATCCGCCGCATGCTTACCGACTCTGCGGGAAGGGCAATGAAATCCTCGCCGTTGAAATCGGTGATGTGGATGACCTCCTTCTCGGCCAGTCGGTGGCCCCGGTACAGGACGGCCACGCGCGGCACGGCGGGTATCTTGATGGTCCGCAGGGAAAATGTCGGCGTGCTGCTTTCGATGAACCCCAGGTCGCACTGGTTGTTGACCATCCAGTCCAGGATGACCGGGGTGATGACGCCGTAAAGCGCGACATGCAGGCCCTCGTTGGCCTTGAGGAACCTGCCGGTGAAGCGCGGCAGGAGATCGTTCGTCAGCGCCGGCATCGCGGCGACCCGCAACTCCCTTGCCCGTTTTTCCCGCAGGTTGTCGGCCACTGCGGCAATGCGCTGAAGCCCGCTGAACGACCGCTCGACTTCTGCAAACAGCGTATAGGCAGCCGGCGTCGGGTGCAGCCGGTTTCCGCTGCGCTCGAACAGGTCCAGCCGCAGGTTATGCTCGAGATCGCGCAGCAGGCGGCTTGCCGCGGGCTGGGTGATGCCCAGCCGGGCAGCCGCATCGCTGACCGATCCCACCTGCATCATGGCCTGAAAGGCTTCGACCTGGCGGTGATTGATGCGCATGCAGGCATATAACAATCGCACATGCGACTGTGTCAATTATGCATTGGACATCATGGAGCTGCGGCCTCCATCTTCAGCCATGGCAGCAGAAGACTGTCGGCACATCAGGGAGAAAGCCATGCGTCTAGCCATCTGTTCCGTTTCCTTCACCGCTCTGGTGCTGTCCGCCGGCAGCGCGATGGCCCAGCAATCGACGCTTTACGTCGCGGGCTACGGCGGCACCTTCGAACAGATCATGCGCAGCAAGGTCATCCCCAAGTTCGAGCAGGAGCACGGCGTCAAGATCGAATATGTCGCCGGCAACTCGACCGACTCGCTGGCAAAGCTGCAGGCGCAGAAGGGCAACCAGCAGATCGACGTCGCCATTCTGGATGACGGCCCCATGTACCAGGCGATCGAGCTTGGCTTCTGCGCGCCGATCGAGGGCCTCGACAAGTCCAACCTGTTCGAACAGGCGCTTTATCCCGAGGACAAGGCCGTTGCGACCGGCATCGTCGCGACGGGCCTGTTCTACAACACCGAGTATTTCGAGAAGCAGGGGTGGGAGCCCCCGACCTCGTGGAACGACCTGAAGGACCCCAGGTACAAGGGCATGATCGTCATTCCGCCGATCAACAACACCTATGGCCTGTACACGCTGGTCCAGTTCGCCCGCATGAACGGCGGTTCCGAAAAGGACATCGAGCCGGGCTTTGCCACGATGATCGACGAGGTGAACGCCAACGTGCTGGCCTATGAACCCTCGCCGGGCAAGATGACCGAGTTGTTCCAGTCGGGCCAGGCCGTGCTGGGCGTCTGGGGCTCGTCCCGCGTGCAGGCGCTGGCGGATACCGGCTTCCCGGCGGCCTTCGTCTATCCCGAGGAAGGCGCGGTCACGCTTCTCGCCTCGGCCTGCCCGGTGGCCAAGGAAGGCGCCTCGCCGCTGGCATCGGCCTTCGTCAATGCCCTTCTGGACCCCGAGGTGCAGAGCACCATGGCCGTCGAATACGGCTATGGCCCGGTCCACAAGCAGGTCGAGGTCCCCGAGGAGATGAAGGCCACGATGCCGACCGGCGAGCGCATCGCCGAGATGTACAACTCGGACTGGGTGACCATCAACCAGAACCGCGAGGACTGGACCAAGCGCTGGAACCGCGAGGTCGAGCGCTAAGCACCGCCTGCCTGCTGCCGCAGGCCGGAAAGCCCAGGGAAGGCGAATGTTGCCTTCCCTGTCAGTCCGCAACCGAACCGTCCAGGGGTTCCCTTCGGAAGGGCCGACATGTCGTTCCTCGAGCTATCTGATCTCCGCAAGACCTACGGCAACGTCGTCGCGTTGGAAAACTTCAACCTTTCGGTCGAGAAGGGCGAGTTCATCTCGCTGCTGGGACCCTCGGGCTGCGGCAAGACCACTACGCTGCAGATGATCGCGGGCTTCACCGAGCCCACCTCGGGGCGCATCGTCCTGGGCGGGCGGGATCTGGTGTCGATGCCGCCCGCCAAGCGCGGCCTCGGCATCGTCTTCCAGAGCTATGCGCTGTTCCCGCACCTGACGGCCGCCGAGAACGTGGCCTTCGGCCTGGAGATGCGCGGCATCGACCGGGCCTCGCGCGAGGAGCGCGTGCGCGAGGCGCTGGCGATGGTCGGGCTCAAGGGCTACGAGGACCGCTATCCGCGCCGGATGTCGGGCGGCCAGCAGCAGCGCGTCGCCGTGGCACGGGCGCTGGTGATCCGCCCCGAGATCCTGCTGCTTGACGAGCCGCTATCCAACCTCGACGCCAAGATGCGCGAAGAGATGCAGAGCGAGCTTCTGTCGATCCAGCGGCGGCTCGGGACCACGACCATCCTTGTGACCCATGACCAGCAGGAGGCCATGGCGCTGTCCAACCGCGTCGTGGTGATGAGCAAGGGCCGGATCGAGCAGATCGCGACTCCGGTCGAGGCCTACAACAATCCGGCCAGTTCCTTTGTCGCCTCGTTCCTCGGCAAGACCAACACCCTGTCGGGCGAGATCCGGGGCGGGACGCTGGTGGTGGGCGAGTTCCGCGCCGCGGTGTCGGGCGCCGACGGGCCGGTGGCGGTGACACTGCGTCCCGAGAAGATGCGCTTCGACAGCACCGGCCTGCGCGGCACGGTCACGGCGCGCGTGTTCCAGGGCAACTGCTGGTCCTACCAGGTGCAGACAGCACAGGGCGAGGTTCTGGTGCTGCGCCAGAACGACGGCCAGCCCCTGCCGGTCGAAGGCGACGCGGTGTTCCTGAGCTGGTCGCCCGCCGACATGGGCCTGCGCCGGGAAGGTCTGTCCCATGGCTGAGGGGCGCAATCCCGTCGCCGTGGCCTCGCTGCTGCTGCCGGCGACGCTGCTGTTCATCGCCGTTCTCGTGATCCCGCTGATCATGACGGTGCTGCTGTCCTTCTACAGCTGGGGCCAGTACACCGGCATAGTCGAGGACTTCACGGCCGAGAACTGGATCGAGGTCTTCACCGACCCCTATTTCGGCGAGATCTTCCTGCGCACGCTGCGCATCTCGTTCCTGGCCACGCTGCTGGCGGCGCTGTTCGGCGCCCCCGAGGCCTATATCCTCAAGCGCATGAACCCGCGCTGGCGCGGCCTGTTCATGCTGGTGATCCTCGGCCCGCTTCTGATGTCGGTCGTGGCCCGGACCTTGGGCTGGGCGCTGCTGTTCGGCGGCAACAACGGGGTCGCCAACCAGTTCCTGATGGGGATCGGCCTGATCGACGCGCCCCTGCCCTTCATGTTCACCGAAACCGGCGTCGTGATCGCGCTGGCCCATGTGATGATGCCCTTCATGGTGCTGTCGGTCTGGGCCTCGCTGCAGCGGCTGGACCCGCAGGTCGAGAACGCGGCCCGTTCGCTGGGGGCCAGCCAGTTCACCGTGGTCCGGCGCGTGCTGCTGCCACAGATCATGCCCGGCATCCTGTCGGGGTCGATCATCGTCTTCGCGCTCAGCGCCTCGGCCTTCGCCACCCCGGCCATCATCGGCGGGCGGCGGCTCAAGGTCGCCTCGACGCTGGCCTATGACGAGTTTCTCAACACGCTGGACTGGCCGCTCGGCGCGGCCGTGGCGGTGCTGCTGCTGATCGGGATCGTCCTGATCATCGTGGCCTCGAACGCGCTGGTCGAGCGTCGCTATGCCGAGGTGTTCAGATGAAGAAGAACGGTTTCCTCGCCCTGGCCTTCCACACGGTTTTCGTGATCTTCATGGTCGCGCCGATCCTGGTGGTCTGCGTGGTGGCGTTCACCCCGGAAGGCTTCCTGTCGCTTCCGACCAACGGCCTGTCGCTGCGCTGGTTCAGGGCGATCGCGGATTACCCCGAGTTCATCCGCGCCTTCTGGACCTCGGTCTACCTGGGGGCGGTCTCCTCGACCATCGCCGTGATCCTGGCGGTGCCCGCGGCGCTGGCCTTCAGCCGCTATGCCTTCCCGGGCAAGGGCGCGCTGTCGGCCTTCTTCCTGTCGCCCCTGATGATCCCGCATGTGGTCCTGGGCATCGCCTTCCTGCGCTTCTTCACGCAGGGCGGGATCTCGGGAACCATGACGGCGCTGATCATCGCCCATGTCGTGGTGGTGTTCCCCTTCGCGCTGCGGCTGACGCTGTCGGCGGCCACGGGCATGGACCGCTCTATCGAATCCGCGGCGATCTCGCTGGGGGCCAGCAACTTCACGCTGTTCCGCCGGGTGACCCTGCCGCTGATCCTGCCGGGCGTCATCAGCGGCTGGGCCCTGTCCTTCATCCAGTCCTTCGACGAGGTGACGATGACGGTCTTCCTGGCCGCGCCCGGAACCGAGACGCTGCCGGTGCGGATGTTCCTGTATGTGCAGGACAATATCGACCCGCTCGTCACCTCGGTCTCGGCCGTCGTGATCGCCATCACCATGGCCGTGCTGATCATCCTCGACCGGCTCTATGGCCTGGACGCCGTCCTGTCCGGCCACAGCGACCGCAACTCATAGGAACAGGCAAATGTCTCGAGTTCATGATGTCGCTGTCGTCGGCGGCGGGTTGCTTGGTGCGGCCATCGCATGGGGCCTGGCGCGCCTTGGCCAGAAGGTCATCGTGCTGGACGAGGGCGACGTCGCCCGCCGGGCCAGCCGCGCGAACTTCGCGCTGGTCTGGGTACAGGGAAAGGGCCTCGGCCTGCCCCCCTACGCCCGCTGGTCGGTCGAGGCCTCGCGCCAGTGGCCCACGCTGGCCGAGGCGCTGCGCGAGCAGACCGGCCTCGATGTCCACTACCAGCGTCCGGGCGGGTTCCACATCTGCCTGAGCGAGGCCGAGCTGGATGCGCGCCGGCAGCTCATCGAGCAGATGTATGCGCAGGGCGCGCCCAATGACTACGGGCTCGAGATGGTGGATCGCAGCGAGCTTGAGAAGGCGCTGCCCGAGATCGGTCCGGATGTCGTGGGCGCCAGCTACAGCCCCCACGACGGGCATGTGAACTCGCTGCGGACCTTCCGCGCCTTCCACGCGGGGCTGCGCGACTTCGGCGCCGATTACCGCGCCAGTCATGACGTGGACCGGATCGAGCCGCAGCCCGGCGGGGGCTTCGTCCTGCACACCTCGGGGGGACGGATCGAGGCCGCAAAGGTCGTGCTGGCGGCGGGCAACGGCAACGAGCGGCTTGCCCCGCAGGTCGGCCTTTTCGCGCCGATGATGCCGACCCGCGGCCAGATCATCGTGACCGAACGGGTCAAGCCCTTCCTGCACTATCCGCTGGGCACCCTGCGCCAGACCGACGAGGGCACGGTGATGATCGGCGACAGCAAGGAAGAGATCCTGGACGACCGGGAAACCCGCGTGCCCGTCACCACCGTGATGGCCGACCGCGCCCGCCGCACCTTCCCGCTGCTGAACCGGCTGAACGTCGTGCGGACCTGGTCGGGCATCCGGGTGATGACCCGCGACGGTTTCCCCATCTACGACCAGTCGGCCAGCGCGCCGGGCGCCTTTGTCGCCTGCTGCCATTCGGGCGTGACGCTTGCCTCGATGCACGCGCTCGAGCTTGCGCCCCGCATCCGGGACGGCGGCCTCGGCGGGCCTCCCTCCTCCTTCTCGGCCCGGCGCTTCGCCGATGCCCCCGAAACCCTGCTCAACGCGGATGCTGCCGTATGACACCGATGTTCTCACATATTCCCGCCGACCAGCGGCCGACGCTGGAGATCTTCGTGGACGGGCAGAGCGTGCAGGCCCGCCGGGGCGACACGGTGGCGGCGGCGCTGCTGGCCTCGGGGCTGGACGTGCGGCGCGACAGCGCCGTCTCGGGTGTGCCGCGGCTGCCCTATTGCATGATGGGCGTCTGCTTCGAGTGCCTCGTCACCATCAACGGCGTCGGCAACCGGCAGGGCTGCCTGATCCCGGTCGAGCCGGGGATGCAGGTCGAGATCCAGCGCGGCAAGAGAGAGCTTGGGAAATGAGCGTGTTGCATTCGGACAGCTACGACCTGGTCGTCGTCGGCGCGGGACCGGCGGGCATCGCGGCTGCCGCCGCTGCGGCGGCGGCGGGCGCCTCGACCCTGCTGCTGGACGAGAACGCCGGGCCTGGCGGGCAGGTCTGGCGCGGGCTGACCACCACCCCCCTGACCAACCGCGAGATGCTGGGCAAGGACTATTGGGACGGCGAGGCCGAGCTTGGGAAGCTGCGCGCCAGCGGCGCCGAGGTCATTCACCGGGCGACGGTCTGGAGCATCGATCCCTCGCTGCAGGTCGGCGTCTCGCACGGCGGGTCGTCTCGCATCGTGCAGGCCCGCAAGATCGTGGTCGCCACCGGCGCGATGGAACGGCCCTTCCCAATCCCCGGCTGGACGCTGCCCGGCGTGATGACCGCGGGCGCGGCACAGACCATGCTGAAATCCTCGGGGCTGGTCCCCAGCGAGCCCACGGTGATCGCCGGACAGGGACCGCTGTTCTGGCTGCTGGCCGGGCAGATCCTGCGGATGGGCGGGCGCATTGACGTGATGCTGGACACGACGCCCAAGGGGCAGCTTGCGGCGGCGCTGCCCAAGGCCTTCGGCTTCCTGACCACGCCCTATTTCCGCAAGGGCCTGAAGATGCTGGCCGAGGTGCGGTCCAAGGTCCGTATCGTCAAGCATGTCACCCGCATCGAGGCGCATGGTGAGGGCCAGCTTGACCGGGTCACCTGGGAAACCGCCGGCGGCAAGCGGGGCGAGATGGCCAGCCGCCTGCTGCTGCTGCATCAGGGTGTCGTGCCGAACGTCAACCTCGCCATGTCAGTGGGCGCGGCGCATGACTGGGACAAGCAGCAGCTCTGCTGGCGTCCCCGGCTGGACGAGGACGGGCAATCGACGGTCCCCGGCCTTTACATCGCGGGCGACGGGGCAGGCATCGGCGGGGTCGGCGTGGCGCTTGCGCGCGGCCGGGTTGCCGCCCATGCCGCTCTGACAGCAATGGGGCGCAAGGCTCCGGCCAGCGGCCTGTCGGCCGCGCGGGCCGAGCTTGCCAAGGCCAATCGCGGGCGCGAGTTCCTCGACCTGCTCTACAAGCCGGCCGAGCAGTTCCGCATCCCCGAGGGCGACACCATCGTCTGCCGCTGCGAGGAGGTGCGCGCACGCGACATCCTTTCCGCGGTCGAGATCGGCGCCTCGGGGCCGAACCAGCTCAAGGCCTATCTGCGCACCGGAATGGGACCGTGCCAGGGCCGCCTCTGCGGGCTGACCGTCACCGAATTGATGGCCAAGGCGCGCGGCACGACGCCCGAGCAGATCGGCTATTACCGCCTGCGCGCGCCCGTGAAGCCCCTGATGCTGAGCGAGCTGGCCGATCTTCCGCAGGAGCCGGCAGCGGTCAAGGCGGTCGTGCGCTGATGATCCTGCGCGATGTCCTGATCATCGGCGGCGGCATCCATGGCTGCGCGACGGCGCTGAACCTGCGCCATGCGGGGGCAACGGTCACGCTGTTCGAAAAGGACTATGCCGGCCGCCATGCCTCGGGCGTCAATGCGGGCGGCGTGCGGATGCTGTCGCGCCACGTGGCCGAGATCCCGCTGTCGCTGCGCTCGATGGCGATCTGGGAACGCATCGGGGATCTCATCGACGACGACTGCGCGCTGGACTGCCACGGGCAGGTGCTGGTGGCGGAATCCGCCGCCGATTTCGAGACCTGCAAGGCGCGGGTGGCCGAGCTGAACCGGCTGGGCTTCACCCACGAGGAACTGCTGAGCGCGGCCGAGGTCCGCAGGATCCTGCCAGCCGTCGCCGAAACCTGCACGGGCGGCATCATCTCGCGCCGCGACGGCGCCGCGCAGCCCGCCCGCGCAACCACGGCCTATCGCCGCAAGGCGGCGTCGCTTGGCGCCGACATCCGCGAGGGCGTCGCCGCCGGGCTGCCCCGCTTCCAGAACGGGCTTTGGCACGTGGACGCGGGCGGCGAGAGCTTTGCCGCGCCGAAGCTGGTGATCGCCGCCGGGGCCTGGTCGGGCCGCATCGCCGCCCATCTGGGCGAGCCGATCCCGCTGGTGCCGGTCGCGCCGATGCTGATGATCACCTCGCGCGTGCCACGCTTCATCGACCCCGTGGTGATCCTCCGCTCGCGCATCCTGTCCTTCAAGCAGTTCCCGAACGGGACGCTGCTGATCGGCGGCGGCCACCTGGGGCAGGCCGACATCGACACGAACAGCACCGTGCTGGACTGGCGCAAGCTGCAGATCAGCGCCCGCACCGTGTCCGAGTTGTTCCCGGTCATGCGCAGCGCCACCATCGTCCGCGCATGGGCCGGGATCGAGGGCAAGCTTACGGACGACCTGCCCGTGGTGGGGCCGAGCCTTCGCCACAAGGGGCTGTTCTATCAGTGCGGCTTCTCGCTGCACGGGTTCCAGCTTGGTCCGGCCGCAGGCGCGGCCGTGGCCGAGCTTGTCACCGAGGGGCGCACGCCCGTCGACATCTCGGGCCTGTCCATGGCCCGGTTCAACGCCGCATAGGAAAGGGATTCCAATGGCAATCAAACGCGACATCCGCACCCCCATCATGCACCGCGCCGTGACCGCCGGGAATCTCGTGTTCATCGGCGGCTGCGTGGCCGATGACACCAGCGCCTCGATGGCGGACCAGACCCGCAACATCCTCAGGAAGATCGGCGAGTATCTGGAACAGGCCGGCTCGGGGCTGGACCGGGTGGTCTCGGCCACGATCTTCGTCACCGACCTGTCGAAGAAGAAGGAAATGGACGCCGTCTGGACCGAGGTCTTCGGCGACGATCTGCCCGCGCGCGCGACCGTCGGGGTCAACGACCTTGGCGGCGGCGCGATGATCGAGGTCGTGACAACCGCGCAGGTCTGATCCGCAAGGACTTGGGTGAGCGGCCCGGCGTCATGCCGGGCCGTTTGCCGTTCAGGCCGCCGCCCGGCGGGAGAAGCGGCGGGCGCTGAAGGGGGAAACGTCGATCTCGGGCGCCTCGCCCGTGGCAAGCTGGGCCGCCAGCCGCCCCGTGCGGGCCGAGCCGACCAGCCCCACATGGCCATGGCCGAAGGCATGGACCACGCCCCCGATCCCCGAGGCGGCCCCGATGACCGGCATTCCGTCGGGGGTCGAGGGGCGATGCCCCATCCAGACCTTCGCCTTCATCGTGTCCAGCGAAGGCACGATCTCGGCCAGATGCCTGCGCAGGATTTCGGCCCGCCGCCAGTCCGGCGCCGCCTCGAGGCCACCGATCTCGACCTGCCCGGCGCAACGGACGCCCTGCGCCAACCGGGTCACGATCACCTTGCGGTCACCCACCATGACGGGGATTTCCGGCCCCGGCACGTCGCCCTCGACGGTGACGTGGTATCCGCGCTCGCTTTCCAGCGGCACCTTGTCTCCGGCCAGCGCGGCGAGCGGGCGGGACCGGGCACCGGCCGCGATCACGGCGGCCCCGCAGGCGACCGTACCGTCCGAGGTCAGCACGCCGGTCAGCCGGCCGCCCGACTGCGTGAACCCTAGGGCGCGCGCCTCGATCCGGCGCAGGCCCTTGCGTTCCGCATGGTTCACCAGCCCGGCGACATAGGCCCCGGGATTGCGGCAGTGGCCTGCTTCCGGCACAAACAGGCCAAAGCGGTAGTCCCTTGAAAGTTCCGGCTGCATGGCGGCGATCTCCTCGCCATCCAGTTCGCGCCATTCCACGCCGACCTCGCGACGGATCTTCCACCCGAAGGCGTCACCTTCGAAGGCGTCCCGGTCGCGCCAGACATGCATCAACCCGCTGGTCGCATTGATCAGATGGGACAGCCCTGCCCGCTCGGCGACTTCCGCGTGCAGTCGCGGGGCATCGATCAGCAGCGCCCGGAGATTGCGGGCGATTGCTGCGACCTTGGCCGTGGTCGAGGCCGAGGCAAGATACCGCCAAAGCCACCCCGCCGACCTGGGCAGGTAAAGCGGGCGCACCGCCAGGGGCCCAAGCGGATCGGCGATCCATCCGGGAACCTGCTTCCAGACGCCGGGTGTCGCCGGAGGGATGACCGAATGCGACGACAACCAAGCGGCGTTGCCATAGCTCGCCGCATGATCCGCCCCCGCCGTCCCTGGCTCGATCAGCACGACGTCCAGGCCACGCTCGACCAGTTGCACCGCCGTCTGGGCGCCGATCGCGCCAGCGCCGATGACTGCCACATCCGCTTTCATGTCGGTTCTCCCTGCGTCGCCTCCGGTTGGGGGGGTCCTAGCAAAGCCGAGCGGCGTTGTCGCGAGGGTCTGAATGGCAGCCTTGCCAGACCCGCGCTGACCCGCCGCCCGTTCTTCAGGCAGGAGAGCAATCATGCGTGTGTATCGAGACGGAACCGGGGAGCGACGTTTCCCGGCTTGTGGCAATAGCAGCACAGGCAGCCCGGGACCTGCCCGCGCACTCAGGGCGTACAGGGCCGGAATTGCGCCCGAAGGATGCGCCGGCCGCCCCCAGGGGCGGTCGGCTCTCCGGTCGTTCAGGCGCGGTCCTCCGCTTCAGCCGCTTCTGCCGCGCCGGCGCTCTTGCGCCGGGCGATGATGTTGAGCCCCTCGACAAAGGCCGAGAAGCCCATCGCGGCATAGATGTAGCCCTTGGGCACATGGAACCCCATGCCGTCCGCGATCAGGGACATGCCGATCATCAGCAGGAAGCTGAGCGCCAGCATCACGATCGTCGGGTTCCTTTCGATGAAGTTGGCAAGCGGAGTGGCCGCGACCAGCATCACGGTGATCGAGACAAGGACCGCGATATACATGATCGCGAGATGGTCGGTCATGCCGACGGCGGTGATGATCGAATCCACCGAGAAGACAAGGTCCAGCAGCAGGATCTGGAAGATGGCACCGCCCAGCGAGGCGCTGACGGCGCCACCCACGACGTTGTCCTTGTGATCGACGGGATCGACGGTGTGGTGGATCTCCTTCGTGGCCTTCCAGACCAGGAAAAGGCCGCCCGCGATCAGGATCAGGTCGCGCCACGAGAAGGCGTGCCCGAAGGCCGTGAAGACCGGCGTCGTCATGCCCACAATCCAGGCGATGGTCGCCAGCAGGATAAGCCGCATGATCAGCGCGGCGCCGATCCCCAGCCTGCGGGCCCTTGCCCGGTGTTCCGCCGGCAGCTTGTTGGTCAGGATCGAGATGAAGATCAGGTTGTCGATGCCGAGCACGACCTCCATCGCGATCAGCGCGGCCATCGCGATCCAGCCCTCGGCCGTGAACAGGAAATCGAAACTGAGTTCGGGCATGGGGCTTCTCCTTCAGGGACAACTCGACAATTGCCGCTGGCGACATATCGTTCCGAAAGGGCATGAGGGTGGCAGAGAGGCCAGATGGTACCTCCCTGTCCCGGACGCCATCGAAGATCGGAACGGATCACTGGATCGTCGGCGCCGGGATGCGGGCGACGGCCGGAAGCACCGCTACAAGCAAGAAGGGCTACAATTCGCGCGTGATCTCGTTCAGGCCGCTCCGTTTGGTGGAAGGCACCGCTATCTGCCCATGCTCGCCATGTGGATGACGTTCAGCGCCTTGCCTTGGAAGGTGTCACTCTCGAGAAGCAGCAGCAGGCGTGATGCGGACGATCTGGCGGATGAAGAAGGTGGCCTCGCCCAGGGGACGCCGAGGTCCGGCAGCCCCATCGAGGCCCCTGGCGTCATGGCCGTTTCCTTTGTTCAGGCTGACGAGAGGGTCCGTCCTTCCGCAACAAGGCGTTTCACCAGCCGGATGCACCCGCTTGAGGCAAGTTGGCGGATGCAGTTCAGGATCGTGGACAGGACCTGCCGATCGGTGCAATGCCACGGCGGACCCACCCGCAGAGCAAAGATCGCGCGGAAGAACCAGCGCGATCTCCGGTCGTCTGTCAATCCTCCGGGGTCACGCCCCCGGCTGCTCCTCCTCGCCCGAGAGCAGGTCGCGCAAGCCCGTCACCAGGGTCTCGCGGCAGGCAGCGTCGTCCTGGCCTGCCAGGGCACGCGCCTCATCCACCTTGGCGCGTAGCTGCTGCACTCTGTCGCCGGCGCCGGCGACGGGCGCATGGCCCGGCGCCTGCGTCGGCTGGGGCTCATCCGGAGGCGTGTCGGTCGCGGCCGCGTCATGGCCGGGCGCCTCGGTGCCGGTCATGGCACGCGCCTCGCGCGCGCCCGCGACCCCTTGGCCGCCCGAGGATGCGGCAATGGACTCGCGGGATGCCTGGTCCAGCACCTCGTCCATGAGGGCCAGATGGTCGGCGCAGTCGGCTGCGGCCAGGGTTGCCGATGCCGCGACAAAGGCGGCACTCAGGGCAAGACGGAAGCGGATCATGTCACTCTCCTAGCTGCTCAGCTGGTTGCCGACCGGCAGGCGGCGGATCCGCTGGCCCGTGGCGGCGAAGATGGCGTTGATGATGGCGGGCGTGACCGGCGGCAGGCCGGGCTCTCCCACGCCGCCGAGCGGCTGGCCGTAATCCCCGCCCCCGACAAGATGCACGTGGATCTCGCGCGGGGCGGTATCCATGCGAGGCACCGGATAGGTGTCGAAGTTGTTCTGCTGCGCCCTGCCCCGCGCGAAGGTGATCTGCGACATCAGCGCCTGACCCGAGCCCATGATCACCGCGCCCTCCATCTGGGAACGGATCCGGTCGGGGTTCACATGCGGGCCGCAGTCGATGGCGATATGGGCGGCAGGGATGCGGACGCTGCCGTCCTCGCCGACCTCGACCTCGGCCACCACGGCCACATAGCTGACGAAGCTGTAATGCGCGGCAAGCCCCAGCCCGCGCCGCGCGGGCATCTCGCGGCCCCAGCCGGCGGCCTCGGTGGCGGTCTCGATCACCCGGCGCAGTCGGCCTGTGTCCACCGGATAGCGTGCCGGGTCCTCGCCATAGTTCCAGACGTCGCCAAGCTCGGTCGGGTCGATCTTCCGCGCAGGGCCAATCACGTCGAGCAGGTAGTCGCGGTGGTCGCGCCCCGCCTCATGCGCCAGTTCGGCGATGAAGGACTGGATCGCGAAGGCATGCGGGATGTTCGAAACCGAGCGATACCAGCCGATCCGGGTATGGGCCTGCGCCTTGGGGTTCTCGGCCCGCACGTTGGGGATATCCAGCGGCATGTTCGTCAGGCCCATGCCCAGTTCAAAGGGCAGCTTCTGCATCGGGTCGGGCGCGAAGATCGACCCGATGGTCGGCGCCGCCGTGCGGTGAAGCCAGGCGACGGGACGGCCGCTGTCATCCAGCGCCGCTTCCAGCCGCTCGACCGAGACGGTGTGGTAGAAGCCGTGATGCAGGTCGTCGTCGCGGGTCCAGACCACCTTGACCGGCGCCCCGTCCATCTCGCGGCTGAGAAGGGCGGCCTCGATGGCGAAGTCGGGCTTGGACTTGCGGCCGAAGCCGCCGCCCAGCAGGGTAACGTTCACGGTGACGGCCTCGGGCGGCAGGCCCAGCTTCTCGGCAACGCGCACGCGCGTCACCTGCGGCGCCTGCACGCAGGCCCAGATCTCGCAACGGCCGTCGCGGATAATGGCCAGCGCGGCCGGAGGCTCCATCGGCGCCTGCGCGAGATGGGGGATGTAGTATTCCGCCTCGACCTTGCGCTGCGCCTGCTGCAACGCCGCCAAGGCATCGCCCTGGTTGCGCACGACCACGCCGTCGGTGCTGCGGGCGGCCTGCTCAAGCTCGGCCTTGAAGGCCTCGCTGTCATAGGCGCCGTGGGGACCGTCCTCCCACTGGATGTTCAGCGCATCGCGCCCCCGCATGGCGGCCCAGGTGTTTGTGGCGATCACGGCCACGCCGCCCAGCGGCTGGAACGCGGAGGGCTGCGGCGGCGGGTCGATCATCACGACACGCTGCACGCCGGGCACCTTCAGCGCCGCCTCGGCATCATGGCTGACCGCGCGGCCGCCCACGACCGGAGGCCGCGCGACCACCGCGAACAGCATCCCTTCGGCCTTCGCGTCCATGCCGTAGATTGCGGTGCCGGTGACGATGCCGGGATTGTCGATCAGCCCGACATCGGTGCGGCCGATGTAGCGGAACCTGTCGGGCGATTTCAGCACCAGCGCTTCGCGCGCCGGAATCTCGCCCTCGGCCGCACGTGCGGCCATATCGCCGTAGCCCGCCTGCTTGCCCGAGGCGGCATGGCTGAGGACGTGGTTCTCGGCCACGACGTCGTCCACCGGCACGCCCCATTCGGCGGCCGCTGCCTCGCGCAGCATCTGGCGCGCGGCAGCACCGGCACGGCGCATCGGGCCAAAGAAGTGCCGCAGGCTGCGCGAGCCGTCGGTATCCTGGTTGCCGAAGGTCGGCTCGTCCCCCGGCGCCTGCGCCACGCGGACGCGGCTCCAGTCCGCCTCAAGCTCATCGGCAACGGCCATGGCGATTGAGGTGCGGACCCCTTGGCCCATTTCCGAGCGGTGGATCGTGACTGTCACCGTGCCGTCGGGAGCGATCGAGACGAACAGGCGCGGGTCATCGCGCCAGCCATGCGGCATGGCGTCTGCGCCGAACTTCAGCGGCTCCTCGGGTTCCTGCGCCAGCGACGGCAGTCCCAGAGAGAGCACGAGCGCCCCGGCGCCAAGTCCCAGCAGGACCGCGCGGCGGCTGACATTTTCCAGGGCGGCCATGGTCAAGCCCCCTGTCCGGCGGCGCGCTTGATCGCGGCACGGATGCGCGGATAGGTGCCGCAGCGGCAGATGTTCTGGCTCATCGCGGCATCGATATCGGCATCGGTGGGGGCGGGCGTTTCGGCCAGAAGCGCCGCGGCCTGCATGATCTGCCCGGCCTGGCAATAGCCACATTGCGCGACGTTCAGCTGCTGCCATGCCGCCTGCACCGGATGCGTGCCATCCGGCGACAGGCCCTCGATGGTGACCACCTGGGTCCCTTCGGCAACCGTCATCGGGGTGACGCAGGAAAAGCTCGCCACCCCATCGATGTGGACCACGCAGGCCCCGCAGAGCCCGGCGCCACAGCCGAACTTCGCGCCGGTGAGCCCCAGTTCGTCGCGCAGATACCACAGCAGCGGCATTTCGGGATCGCCCTCGAAACTGCGCGCCTGCCCGTTCACAGTAATATCCATCAAGCTATCCCTCTTCGGCTGGTGCGGCAGGCTGATCCTGCCTGTCGGTGCACGCCAGGCACCCACCACCGGCCTTGCCTTGCAAGAACATCAAGCAACCCACTGCAACGCCGCGGCCCGCAGGATGTTCCATGTTCCAGAACCGGAGTTGGCGGCCCTTCCGCCGGCTCCCTGTTCCGGCGAACCGCTTCGCTCTGACGGCAAGTTCCGAGACCCTCGGCGAGAGCGGTCGCGGAGAAAAAGCCTTCGGCACCTGCCGCAGCAGGCTGCCCCGCGCATCCATGTGTTGCCCTGGAGATTTGCTGGCCAAGACTCGATCATCCCGGACTGGATGGAATCCGCGTTCCGCTCAGCCAAGCTGGACTGTCAGCATGCAAGGCCACCCGGACGGACTTGCAGGGTTGAATGATCCGCAGTCGCGCAGGAACCGGCTGCAGAGCGACAGCTTGCCGCCCGAGCCTCGGACCTTGACCGCCAGGATGTATCACCTTCTTGCCGCAGTGAATGTAGCCCGGGTGTGCAGCAAATGCTGAACAGAGCGCGGGCCACATGCAGACAGATCAGCTTAGAACAACGACTGAAGCTGAAACTGAAGAGGGGATCTGGCGGACAGTGAGCCTGCCATTGTCGTGCTTTACAAATGACATACCGTTGCAGGCGCGCGACTACAGCGCGCGCAGATGGACAGCCTGAAGCGCTACTGCAGCAAGGGACAGCAGCCCGTCCGCGTTGAGCGCATGAACGTCAAGAGCGGCGGGCAGGTGGTCGTGGGGAACGTCACCAGGAGAGACTGGCCACCTATTGCTGACTACCGCCCTAAAAGCCTGCTCATCAGCCGGCCGATTATAGATCTGCCTTCGCTCGCAGGCGGCGTTGGGACTGAACTCCGCTGCGGCAATGGGGATGCCTTCGGCGCGGCCTGAACGGGCGCTGGGGATGCGTTCTGCCTTGCCGCCGCAGGCGCAGGCTTTGCCTGACGATTGGCTGCATGGGTCGCAATGAGGTCCATCAGCGGCGGTGACAACGTGTCATAGGGAGGAAGCCCGAGTTCACGCAGCCGCGCCCGGATGGCATCCATTCGATCTGGATTGACGCCAGATTCGATGACCGAACTGACGAAGGCTGCGAATTCCGGCGCGGACCACCCCTCCTCTTCCGACAGTTCGGTGTGGACGAAGTCCAACCCGTAGAACGGATGGTCCCTATTCTCGATCCGACCATACATGTGCACGCCGCAATCGCGGCAGGCATAGCGCTGGATTGCCGCGTCCTTGTCGACGATCTGCAGCTTGTCGCCGTTCTCCAGGACCTTGATCGCGTCGCGCGAGACGACGGCCACCTGGCTGAAGATCGCACCCTCCGGCTTCCAGCACTTGGTGCAGCCACAGACATGGTTATGGGCAGTCTGCGCACCCACACGAATCTTCACAAGTCTATTCGTGCAATGGCAGGTCAGAACGCCTCCGGAAAATTCCGGATTGCCCTGCTTCACGCCATTGTCGACTGCAGGATGAATGCGCACGCGCTGGTTGGTTGCCATGGTCCTCCCCTCCAATGACTGGATTATCTCAGGTTCTGCCAGGTCGCAGGTATTGGTAAGCTACCAGAAAGTGGCAGATGAAACTTCTAAAAACGGCGCTGTGCAGCGCGGGAGAGCGGGTGGATGACGAAAAGTGACGCTAATCCCATCGACCGGGCAAGTGCGGCACCCCGGTGAAGGGCGGCAGCCGAGCGGACGGGTCAATCCTGCCGCGCCCCCTGCCGTCACCAGCTGGAATGTATGCCGGGCTCCTGGCGCTTACGGGGGCGCCCCGCCCGACCGACTGTCCAGTCTTGAGTGACCAGCTGTTGCGGGGGGCTACGGGAACAAAATGGAGAAGCAACGTGCGCGGATACAATGAGACAGGTCGGCAGCATCCGTCCTACAGTGCAACCCACGGACCTTCAATATAGCTGTGAAAGGACAAGCGGCCCTCAAAGCAAGTGCAACATCTTTCCTACGGAATGGCTGCCATCGCCAACCCGACCAGTATCAGGGCGTCAATCAGCATAACTGCTGACGAGAGCAGGAAGTTGACCATGAGGCAAATCCTTGTTCGGCGAGATGTTTCATCCCCAACGACAAAGACGCCAATTGGATGCATTCCTTTCCGTGACGCAGCCCGGAAAAATGAGTCAATCGAGCGGCAGCATTTCCAGAGGGCTGACGCGCGCAGGGTGACCTGGTTACCTTGGACATCCAGAACTCGAAGAGCGACCTGGCCCTGCACCTTTCATACGCAGCGCCTCGCCGCATGCCATAGCCGCCCGAGAGAGCCCGGCAGATCTTGAATCACGGACCCGAACGCCTTCTCAGACGAACCCACCTTTCCAAGCGATGAAGGCGGGCACGGATGAGACGACGGGGACTGGGCAACGATGTCCGCCGTTCAGCGTGTGCCTCACCAGATGAAGTCATCGGAAGCCAGACTGCTCAGCGACGTCCATTCAATCTTCAATGAATCGGTGCCGCGGTGGAAATAGACGTGACCTCCTGACTGGGACAGATGTGCCTGCACATCGGCGAAGCTATCGATTCCTTCAAAGCTGCTCAGATCAATCCGATCCTCGGCCCGGTCGAAGTTACGGATCGTGTCGGCGCCGTTGTTGAAGATGAACTGTCCACTTAACCTTCTTTCCGTGTTATTCAGGGAAGGGAGGATCAGGGCATGGGACGCACATCCACCACGGCGGAGCCGCAGAAGCGTGACGCGGGCACGAAGCTGGCGCAGCAGCGTCTGAGCGTGCTGGAACTGGCAAAGGAACTGGGGAACGTCGCCGAGGCCTGTCGGCAGCGCGGCCTGGATCGGACCAGCTTTTACGAATGGAAGCGGCGGTTCCAGACGCAGGGCTTCGAGGGGCTGAAGGACCTGCCACCGATCCACAAGAGCCACCCGCAAACCACGCCGCCGGAGACAGTGGAGCGCATCAGGGCGCTGGCATTGGCGCATCCGGCCTATGGCTGCAACCGGT
>NZ_FNGE01000013.1 GCF_900102885.1 Paracoccus chinensis
CGCCCGGCCGCCACGGTCGATGCGGCGCTGGCGCGGGCTCCGGCGCTCGGCTCGGGGCCGCAGCGCGCCGAGTTGCGGCAGCGCCTGATCGCGGGGGAATGCCCGGCCGAGGCGCTGAGGGGCGCCTATGGCCAGATCAACCGGCAGAGCCTGCGGGTGCTGGTGGCCGAACTCGGCGCCTGCGGCTGATGGTGCCCGGGCTCAGCCCGTCAGGACGTTGCTCCAGGAAAGGTCGGACCGGAAGCGGACATCGTCGCCCGTCAGTTCCTCGACGCCCAGAACCGTGACGGAGTTGCCACCCCCCAGCGCGATCACGCAGCCCTCCGCCGTGCTGACAATCGTCAGGTCGTCGAAGTCCAGAGGATCCCAAGGCAGCCCGAAGTTCCGGAACTCGATCACGTCCTTGCCCGGTTCGAAGTCGTGGATGGTGTCGTCGCCATTGCCGGGACGGAACACGAAGACATCGGACCCGCCCCTGGTTTCATCGACCTCCGGCGGGTTTTCGTACCATTCGTCCTCGCTCGCCTCGCCCAGGTAGATGCCGCTCCGGAACTTGGCATCCCCCCACATGTCGTCGTCGCCCCGGCCGCTGACCAGCCGGTCGTTGCCCCCGATGCTTGTGCCGAGCATCTGGTAGGCGTCGCCGTAAAGAAGGTTGCTGCCGCTGTTGCTGGCGAAAAGCGTGTCATTGCCGCCGCGCGAGAACATGTAGCGCGCGTCGCCCATGAGCTCGTTGTCGCTCTGGGCGCCGCCGATGAGCCGGTCATTCCCGCCCTGCCCGCCAAGCCAGTTGCCGTCCCCGCTGAGGAAGTTGATCGAGTTCCGGCCGCCGATCAGCAGGTCATGGCCGGTGCCGAGGCTGCCCCCCATCTCCCAGCCGTCGCCCCAGATGGCATTGTCGGCATTGTCGCCCCCCACCAGCGTGTCCGAGCCGGTGCGCACGGGCCCTTCCACGGACACGCCGTCGCCGTGAAGCCGGTTTTCCGCACGGTCGCCGCCGGTGATGTAGTCGTCGCCGCCAACGCTCCGGCCGCTCATCTGCTCGCCGTCGCCGGTCAGGAAGTTGAACTCTGCCCTGTCGCCGCCGAAGATCCGGTCATCCCCGCCCACGGCATTTCCGCTCATCTCGGCGGCATCACCCCGCAGGTCGTTCCTGCCGCTGTTCCTTCCGCCGACAAGCACGTCATCGCCGCCGCGGCTGTTTCCGTCCATCTCGTCGGCGTCACCCATGAGGGCATTCGAACTGCCGGAACCGCCCCCGCCGAAAAGCCAGTCGTCGCCGCCGCGATCGTTTCCGTCCATCGCCTCCGCATCGCCCGTGAGAGCGTTCGGCTCTCCCCTTCTGCCGAACAGGAAATCGTCAAGTCCGAGCCGGCCAAGCAGGTCAACCATGGCGCATCCTCCGAAGATGTGGGGCCGAAGCCGCAATGAGTCGGGAACAGGCGCGTTGGCCGGATGATACCCGATTTCCGATCTTCCCAGAAGGAAAACGGGCCAGCTGTGAGGACGGACAGGGGTTCAAGAAAGAGGGCGTGGAGGATGAGGGTGGTTTCCGGCAGCCTTCTCCCCGGCCCCGCCCCCGAGGGCGCATCCCGGACGGCAACTGCGACCAAGGTCGCACGGCGCTGTTGCCCGGCACACGCCTTCGTGAGTAGGCTGGACCTTCAGGGACTTCCGATCCTGCGAGGCCGCATGGCAGGCAAGGTCCGATCCTGGGAACTGGTCGAGCATCTCTTCGATGCCTCGGTCAGCCCCGAGCGCCTGGACGAACTGATCGCGGCCTGGGACGCGCAGGCCGTGCAGGCGGGGCTGGACAGCCAGCCCTTGTCCGAATTCGCGGGCCCCGGCTTTGCCCGCCAGATCGCCGGGGTGCTGCAGGTCCTTGAACAGCTGCAGGCGGCCGAGTTGCGGCGGGCCAACGACCTGCTGTCCTCCATGCTGGGCGCGGCGATGGTGCTGACGCAGGACGGATCGGTTGTCGCGGCCAACGAGGCCGCCGGGCGGCTGTTCGGGCTGCGGCCGGGCGGCTCGATCCGCCAGATGCCGCTGGCCCCGGCCGACCTGCCGGCCCTTGCCGCGCGGCTGGCCGAGATCGCGGCGGGGTCGAACGGCGAACGCGACGGCATCCTGCGGCTTCGCACCGCCGGGTCGGACCACGCGGTGCTGGTCCACCTGAAGGCGATGGAGGGCGGCAGCTGCAGGCATGTGCTGGCGGTGACCAGCGAGCTTGCCTGGTCCGAGGCCATCCCCCGGTTCCTGGCGCGGGTCTTCCTGCTGACCCCGGCCGAGATCGAGGTGATGCGGCTTCTGGCCACGGGGGGCACCGTGGCGGGGATCGCCGCCACGACGGGGCGCAGTCCGGGCACGGTGCGCTCGCAACTGCACGCGGTGCTGCAGAAGACGGGCACCGGCACCCAGGCCGAACTGGTGCGCCTCGCGGTCCTGCTGATGCAGTCGGTGCCGGCGGCGGCCGCGCCGCTCAGGGCCCTGCCCGCCCCCGCGCCGCACCAGCGCTTCCTGCGGATGCCCGACGGCCGGCGTGTCGAGCTGCTGGGCTTCGGCGACCCGGCCGGACGGCCCGTGATCTGGATGCAATCGCCCTATGGCCTCTGGCGTCTGCCCCGCGCGGCGCAGGCCGAGTTTTCCCGCCGCCGCCTGCGGGTGCTGGTGCCTTTCCGCGCGGGCTGGTGCAACAGCGACCCGCCCCCGCAGGCAAGCAATCCCTTAGAGCTTGCCGTCGCCGACCTGCGCTGCCTGATGGACCAGTTGCGCATCGGGTCCGCCGTCGTGGTCGCGCCCGCCGACGACATCCGCATCGCCCTGATGCTGGCGAAAACCGAGCCGGGGCGCCTGCGCGCCATCTTCGGGATCGGCTGCGGCTTTCCGATCCGCACCGACGCCCAGTATCGCCGCCTGATCCCCGTCGCCCGCTTCGTGCGCGCCTGCGCCCGCTACAGCCCCAGGGTGCTGCCCTTCATGATCCGCGGGATCTGCGCCAGCATCTCGCGCCACGGGCTGGAAAACTACATGCGCGGCACGCTGGCGCGCGTCCCGGCGGACGCCCGCGCCTTTGCCGACCCCGAGATCGCCTCGGCCTTCTGCGAGGGCGCCGGGCGGATGTTCTTCGGCGAGACCTTTTCCGAAACCGTTGCCGCCGCCGAGTTCGCGCTGTTCCACGAGGACTGGCCCGAGGACCTGGGCCGCGTGTCCTGCCCGGTCACGCTGATCCACGGCGAGCAGGACGGCAATGCGCCCTTCGAGACGGCTCTGGAATACTGCGCCCTGTATCCCGGCTGGCGCTATGTGGCCTGGCCGGACGAGGGCGAGTTCGTGGCCCATGTCCGCTGGCGCGAGGTCCTTGACCTGATCGAGGCCGCCTGCGCCCCCGCGCCCGGCCTTCCGCCCCGGCCCGGCCTTCCCGGAATGTAAGAATTGGGCACGGAAACGCCGCGGCCTCCATCACATGGTGGATGTGCGGGCGGCCGATCTGTCCGACCATCAAGCCCTGACCCGCGAGGGGAATGACCGGCCTGCCGCATGGAGCGGGGCCGTTGCCGAGGATCGCCATCATGATCGAGTTGCTGATCTCCGCCTGTCTGATCACCGGCGACGACTGCCGCGACTTCGCGCTTCACTTCGACGCGCGCGAGGTTTCACTGATGACCTGCGTGCTGCACGGGCAGGCGGTCATCGCGCGCTGGCAGGAGGGCCATCCGGACTGGCAGGTCGCCGGCTGGACCTGCAGCCACCCCGAACGGCGCGAGGTCGCGCTGTGAGCCGTTCGAACGCCCCCGCCCCCGGCAGTGCCAGCCCTCCCCCGCCGGGCCTCGACGCCATGCCCCGCTCTGCGAGACGCAAGGCCGCCTCGCACCCTCGTTCCCGATGCGCCAGAGCGCATCCCTGTTGGGAGAGATCCGATGCCCGCAGTCTTTCACCCTCACCGGCATTCCCTGCTGAGGGCTCTCGACCCGCTCAGGCCCTTCCACTCCGTCCCCGCGGTCCAGCCCCCTCAGCCTCACGTTGCGGATGCGCAGACCGACGGGAACCCCGATCTCTTCTCCGACGATCCGGACGCGCTTCCCCGGTCGCGCTGCGTCAGTGTCTGGGGCCTCGTGGAAGAATGCGCCCGGTTGCGGAGCGACTGGTACTGACATCCGCCGCCTTCTTCCCGGACCGTTCGCCCGCCGGCGTGGTAGTCACGCAAAGCGATGATCAGGGCGCGGTTGCCCTGCACCCCGTGGTTTCAGGACCCGGCGGGCGTGATCAGGTCGAGCCTGGGAAAGTAGGTCGCGTAACGGGCACGGTCGCGGGTCAGCAGGCGATAGCCGCGGACCGCCGCATGGGCGCCGATGTAGAAATCCGGCAAGGGCGAGCGGCGGGCGCCCCCGCGCCGGCGGTAGGTCACGAAGACCTTGCCGGCAAGGAAGCCTGCCGCCCATGGCAGGGGCTCGCGGGCAAAGACCTCCTCGGGCAGAAGGGCGTCCAGCGTCTCGATCCGCGCATGGGCGACCGAGACTTCGGCATAGATCAGCGGGTTGATGACCAGCCGCGCGCCCTGCCCTTCCCGCGCCAGCGCCTCGGCCGACCATGCGGCCCATTGCGGATCGTCGGTGGCGATGTCGATCAGGATGTTGGAATCGACCAGGACCGGCGTCATCCGCGCGTCAGCGCCATGATCTCGTCCGTGGTCATCCCCGTGTCGGCGCTGCCCCTCAGCCGCGTGATGGCCCGATCCAGAGCCTGCGTACGTTCCGCCCGCAACTGGTCCGAGGGGATCACCCGCACCAGCCCGTCGTCGCCCAGGACGAAATCCACCTCGGTCCCCGGATGGAACCCGGCCGCGTCGCGGATGGTCTGGGGAATCGTGACCTGCCCCTTGATGGTGATGCGCATGGATGTCCTCAGTTGGTATTACCCAAGGTAATGCGCCTCTTGCCCCAAAGCAAGGGGACGGGATTTGTTCAATGTCTCAGTCGCTTGAGCCTCTTGCCAACTGGCAATTTCCATCCTTGTCTGCAGGAAATTGCCAGTTGGCAATTTCCGGTCCTCACCCGAAGCGCTCGGCAAGGAACCGGTCCAGTTCCGCCCGCAGCGTCGGCTCGTCGAGGTCGCGGTCGAACTGCAGCGTGACCTCGCGTCCCCGCTCGCGGACGCGCAGCTTGCCCGAAGGCGCCGCCTGTTTCGCAGGCGGCAGCGTCGCCGTCTTCAGCCGCGCCAGCACTTGCGGGACCGGGACAAAGGCGCCCTGCCCCGCCCGCGCATGGTCCTGCTCGGCGGCGATTGCCTCGGCTTCCGCCAGCACCTTGTCGCCCGCATCCGACAGCAAGGGCCGCAGGATACGGGCGTGCAGCTCCTTCAGGTCGGTGATCTGCGGCCAGGCACGGACCACCGCCTCGGGCAGCCGCGCAAGATAAAGATAGCGCGACAGCCAGGCCTCGGAGACTTCCAGACGCGCAGCCATCGCCTTCTGCTTGCCGCCGTAATAGAGATCCAGCGCCCTGGCATAGTCCCGCGCGCGTTCGTAATCCGACAGGTCGGCCCGGTCGCGGTTCTCGATATCGGCGAGCCGGAAGGCCTCCTCGTCCGTCAGGTCGCGGACCTCGACCAGATAGCGGAACTGCGGGTAGTTGTTCGCCCGCAGCCACGAGATGGCGAAGTGGCGGCGCGCACCGCAGATCACCTCGTATTCCGCGCCCTCGCCCTGGCGGCGGCGGACGATGGCCGGAAACTCCTGCTGGCCCTGGGCGCGGATGCTGTCGATCAGGTCGCGGCAGTTCGCCTCGGTCAGCAGCTCATAGGCGCGGTTGTGGCGTTCCCACATGACACAGGTGGCGGGATCGACCCAGCGCAGCACCTTCTCCTCGCGCGTGCCGCTGTCGGCCAGCGCGTTCGAGCGCTTGAGGAACCGCGCACCGCCCTTTTCGGCCGCAGGCGCGGGCTCGTCCATGTCGCGCAGGACGTCGTCGAAAATAGCGTTGTGGCGCTTGCTCACAGCAGTCCCTCCTTGCGCAGATCGCGGTGGTGGCTGGGCCAGGTCTTGCGGGCCAGCAGTTCGACCTCGCGCCCCACAGCGTCCAGATAAGCACGGCAGCGCTTGTGCGTCTCGGTCCGCGTGGCGGCGCCGGTCATCTCATAGACCGTCATCAGGTTGGCGCTGGCATTGTCGATCTCGGCACTGTCCTTCAGCACGGCCATCAGCATGTCCTGCGGAAAGACCGCGTCCATCATCCGCTTGATTGCCTGGTGGGCCGACTTCTGCTCGTTCATCTTCGAAGTCAGGATCTTGACGAAGCTGTACTGCCGCTCGCCCCCGTGGCGTGCGAGTTCGGCCAGCGTCGCCTCCAGCATCTTGAGGAAATGAGCCGTCGAAGCGAAGTCGATGTTGTTGGGCGGCGCGGGGACCAGCAGCGCATTGGCCGCGCGCAGCACTGACAGAGACAGCATTCCCAAGGCGGGCGGCGGATCCAGCAGGATGATGTCGAACTGGTCCGCGATGCTCTCGACCCCTTCGCGCAGCCGGTCGAGGATGAAGGCCGGGTCGCGCGCCATCCGGGCCGCGAACTCGTATTCGGCGTCGTAAAGGCCGAGGTTCGCCGGGATGATCGCAATGCCGGGCCAATAGGTCGCCCGCAAAGCGTAGTGCAGCGTCTTGGGGCCGCCGTGGCGCAAGAAGGGGTAAAGCGTATCCTCCTCCTCATCCACATCCACGTCGGGGTTCAGGCCGAAGACCGCGGTGCTGGAGGCCTGGCTGTCGCAGTCGATGATGCAGACGCGATAGCCCTTGAGCGCGAAATACTGCGCCAGATGCGTGACAATGGTGGACTTGCCGACGCCGCCCTTGAAGTTCTGCACGGCTAGGACCAGCGGCGGATCGCCCTCGGCGCGATGCGGCAGTGTGCCGAAGACCTCGCGCATCCGGGCGATGTCGGCGAGCGAATAGCCCCGTCTGCGGCCGGTGTCCTCGTCCTTGTCAGGGGAGGGAAGGCGGCCATCGCCCTCGGCGTCGCGGATCGCCTTTTCGGAACGGCCGACCATCTCGGCCGCGGTGCGCACGTTGAAGCGCAGGTCCAGCTGCTTCTGCGTGCCGGGGGCAAACACCCGCTCGCGCAGCCGCTCGATCACCGTGGCGGCGCGGCGGCTGAGGACGGAAAGCTCGTCAAGCGTGACGGGCGGAAGAACGCTGTCCATGATCCGGTTCCCTTGTTTGCCGGAACCATGCACCTTCGAAGCTGTGCGGTAAAGTTCGGTTCTTTGACGGGCAGAGGCCAGAAACGGAAAGCTGGCGGTCAAGCCGCGTACGAGCGATTTTGGCCGTCATCCATCATTCGAAACCGCACTTTCAAGCAGGCATGTCGTCCCAATTCGTAAGGGATCAGGCAGAGCTTGGGGCGGCTTTCCCAATCCCTTGTGGATAACAAACTCTCTTCTGGTTCAGGATTCTTCTTGTTCACAGTTCATGAGGTACAAATTGCTGATTTTTATATATTAATTGTGCCATTTCCTACTTTTCGGGATGGCATCCACTACGTTTGGGGAGGTGTGGCGCTACGAATCGGGGCGGCTCGGCCTACGTTCCGGGTGGGTGCCATGGCTTACCTTTGGGGTGAGGGCACCAACCTTGGTAATCCGTCCAAAATCCCTCAACGAAATCAGCCTGCTGCGAATCACCTTTTGTCTCTTGGCAACCCCGTTGCTTACTTTTCGGGTGCAACGCCCGCAGCCCCGTTGAAAAATTACGGCGCCTCGGCTACCCACGTAAGAATTGGAGGGATCGGGGAACCTATGGCGGCAACAGCGATACGCACGGTGGAGGCGCGTCCGACGGCCGACAGCTTGGTCAAGCCGGGCGAGCTGGTCGACCTGGTCGAGGTCACGCCGCTGACGCTGAACGACCGCCGCATCTACAACCTGCTTCTGGAAAACGCCTGGGACGCCATCGACAAGCCGGTGACCCACGTGATTGCCAAGGCGGCGCTGCGGGGCAGCCACAATTCCAACGACCGCGTGGGCGACAGCCTGGAGCGTCTGATGTCGGCCATCGTCAAGGTGGCGGTGGTCTGGGATGGCGAGCCCGCGATCGAGCGGGTTCAGCTTCTGGGCGGGAACCTGGAAAGCGGGCGGGCGGACGGGCTGCTGGAATACGAGATCCCGGCGCGGCTGCGGAAGATCATCCGCAACAGCCAGGTCTTCGCACGGCTTCAACGCGAGGTGATGTTCGCGCTGTCATCGAAATATGCGCTGACGCTCTACGAGATGGTGCAGAAGCGCGGCAACCTGCGCTGGAAGGCCTCGGAACGCTTTGCGCTGGACGGCTTCCGCGGGATCATCGGCGTGCCCAAGGGCAAGCTGTCGTCTTGGTCGAACCTCAAGCTGCGGGCCATCGACCCGGCGGTGGCCGAGGTGAATGCGCTGTCGGACTTCATGGTCGAGGTCGTGCCGCTGAAGACGGGCAGGGCGGTCACGCATGTCGAGCTGCGCTGGTGGCGCAAGGACGGCGATGCCTCGGGCGCCGCGGACAGGGCACTGCAATTTTCCAAGGTCGGCCGCCGCACCAAGGCTGAGGGCCGGACCGAGCAGGTCGAGCCTGCAGCGGCACCGGGGGGGCAGGGCGCCGCGCCCCTGCGCGGGCGCCCCGCCTGGCTCGACAGTCGCGGGCCTGCGCTGCTGACGGAAACCTATGAAACCGCCCGCCTGCGCCATCCCGGCTACGACATCTACTTCGTCGAGGGCGAGTGGCGCGCATGGTCCAGGGGCAAGGATGCGCCCAACGATCCGGACCGCGCCTTCCTCGCCTTCTTCCGCCGCTACGCCGAGGGCAACCCCCTCTGAATTGCCAATTGGCAATCCGCAGCCTCCATGATCAGTCCTCACGTGAGGGTTGAAAATGACAGGCCCTCAAATCTTCCTGATAAAAACCCGTTGACACGGAAGTTTTCCGATCCGAAAGCTTGCGCCTGTGGAACGGTCGGGGCAGGGCGGCGTGCGGGAGGTGTTCGACAGGGTGGACCGCAGGTTGTCGCGGCTTCTCGCCGAGAACGGCGGGGCCTCGGTCAACGACCTGGCCGCGCGGCTCGAGGTCAGTCCGCCCACGGTGCGCGCGCGGCTGAAGGCACTGGTGGGGGCGGGGCTGCTGAAGATCGTGGGCGTTCTGAACGTCTCGGAACGGCCCGAGCTGATCAGCGCCATCATCGGCATCCACGCCAACGGGCGGGGGAAGCTCGACGAGATCGCGCGGCGGATGTCCGAACTGCCCTTCGTGACCTCGGTCAGCATCGTCACCGGGCGCTACGACCTCATCGCCGAGGTGCTGATCGAGGGCGACATGGCGGACCTGTACCGCGTCACCAGCGAACTGCTGCCGGGACTGGCCGAGCCCGGCTGCATCCAGGGCAGCGAGACCTTCGTGGTCATGCGCTCGCACAACAGGTGGCTGAGCGTGCCGAAAGGCGTGTGGGAGGATGACGCCGCGGACCCCCGGGCCCGCGGCAGGCGCGCCGAGGCCTGAGCCGCGGCGACACGACAATGGGGCCGCAGCGCCCCGGCAAAAGGGGAGAGACACAAGATGGGCAGACTGAATGCGATCGCCGGCGTCGTGGCGCTCGCGGGGCTGGCGGCGGCGGCGGTTCCGGCCGCGACCCCCGCCGAGGCGGGAACGCTTGAGGACATCCTCGCGCGGGGCGAACTGCGCGTGGCGGTGCAGACCCAGGGGCCTCCGTTCTCGTTCATGGACAAGAACGGCCAGCGCACCGGCAGCGCCATCGAGCTGACCACCCTCATGGCCCAGGAGATGGGCGTGAAGGTCGTCTATCTCGACTTCGACTGGGACGGGCTTCTGCCTGCGCTGATGTCGGGCAAGGCCGACATGCTGGCCGCCGACATGACGCCGACGCTGGCGCGCGCCACGCAGGTCGCCTTCACCAAGCCCTTCATGTATGTGGGCGCGGTGGCCTTCGCGAAGCAGGGCGGAGAGATCGCCTCGGTCGAGGACTGCAAGAAGCCCGGCGCGACCGTGGCCGTCCTGCTCGGCTCGACCGGCGAGAAGCTGGCCCCGACCGTCTTCCCCGAGGCCGAGATCAAGTCCTTCAAGGGCGGCGGCACGCTGCTGCTGGACGCGGTCGCCTCGGGGCAGGCCGATTGCGGGGTGAACGACAACTCGGCGGTCAAGGCCCAGGCCGCGGCCTATCCCGAGGGCACCTTCACCATCTTCGACCAGATGCTGTCGAAAGAGCCGCTGGCCTATGCGGTGCGCTACGACTCGCTGGACCTGCTGACCTGGGGCAACCTGTTCATCGACACGGTCGAACTGGACGGGCGGCTGCAGAAGAACCTGGACTACTGGGTGAACTCGGACGCCTGGAAGGCCGACCACTGATCCTTGTGCGGCGCCGCGGGGCCTGTGTCCCGCGGCGCCATGTTTTTGCGGCAACCCCTGGGGCGAGATGCTGGGCGGACTGAACACGCGCGTGATGCTGGAATACCTGCCCGAGATCTGGCAGGGCTTCCTTTCGACGCTGTGGCTTTCGGCCGCGGGCTTCCTGGGGGCGATGGCCCTGGGGGTGCTGGCCTGCGCGCTGGCGATCCAGCCCCTGCGCTGGCTGCGCGCGCCGGCCGTGGCCTATGTGGACGTGATCCGCGCGACGCCGCTGCTGGCGCAGCTTTATTTCCTGTATTTCGGCCTGCCGCGCCTCGGCATCGTCCTGCCCGAGATGCTGATCGGCATCATCGCGCTGTCGCTGAACTCGGGCGCCTACATGGCCGAGATCATCCGCTCGGGGATCCTGTCGATCCCGCGCGGACAGGTCGAGGCGGGGATGAGCACGGGGCTCGGCTACATGCAGCGGATGCGGCTGATCGTGCTGCCGCAGGCGCTGCGGGCCACGGTCTCGCCGGTGATCGGGCAGACCATCGTGCTGGTCAAGGACAGCTCGCTTCTGTCGCTGATCTCGGTGGTGGAACTGACGCGGGCGGGCCAGCGCATCGCCATCGACCGCTTCATGCCGGTCGAGGGGCTGGTGGCGACCGCCCTGGGCTACCTGGTGCTGTATTACGCGCTGAAGTCGGCGGCGGGGGCCTGGTCTGCCCGCAACGCCCTTCCGGGCAGGGGGTAGGCGCATGTTCTGGTTCTACGCCGAACGCATCCTCGGCTACTGGCCGGTCCTGCTGAAGGGACTGGGCATGACCCTTGGCCTGTCGCTTCTGTCGCTGCTGATCGGCGCCGCGATCGGCTTTGCCTTCGGCATCATCCGCGCGGGCGGCAACCGCTGGCTGTCGCGCGCGCTCGGGCTTTACATCGACCTGTTCCGCGGCACGCCCTTCCTGGTGCAGGTCTTCATCGTCTTCTTCATCCTGCCCGCCGCGGGGATCGAGCTGTCGGCCTTCGCGGCCGGCGTCGTCGCGCTGTCGAACCTCGCGGCCTGCTTCATCGGCGAGATCGTAGCCGCGGGCCTCAAGGCCGTCCCGCAGGGGCAGCGGGAAGCCGCGCTCGCCTCGGGCATGACGCCCGCGCAGCAGATGCGGCTGGTGCTGATGCCGCAGGCGGTCAGGATCGTCACGCCCTCGCTGGTCGGGCAGTTCGTGCTGCTGATTAAGGACTCCTCGGTCGTCTCGGCCATCGGGCTTCTGGACCTGACGCGCTCGGGCTGGATGATCGTGCAGTCGGTGCCGCAGGGACTGATGGTCTTCGGCACCGTAGGCTTGGGCTATTTCATCATCTGCTATCCGCTGATCCTCCTGTCGCGGCGCCTGGAACGGCGCGGGCAGGACGCCCTGCTGTGACGGGGGATCAGCCCATGGGAAAAGAAGCGCGCATGATCGAGTTCTCGGGCGTCAACAAGTGGTTCGGGCCCCTGCATGTCCTGAACGACATCAGCCTGACCGTCGGCAAGGGCGAGGTGGTCGTGGTCTGCGGCCCCTCGGGGTCGGGGAAAAGCACGCTGATCCGCTGCGTCAACGGGCTGGAACCCTTCCAGCAGGGGCGGCTGGTCGTGGACGGCACCGACCTGTCCAACCGCCGCGCCCTGCGCGCGCTGCGCATGGAAGTCGGCTTCGTCTTCCAGAGCTTCAACCTTTATCCCCACAAGACCGCGCTGGAGAATGTCACGCTCGCGCCCATCCACGTGCGCGGGTTGAACCGCACCGAGGCCGAGGCGCGGGGCAGGGCGCTTCTGGAAAAGGTGGGCCTGGGCGACAAGATGGGGAACTATCCCCACCAGCTTTCGGGCGGCCAGCAGCAGCGGGTGGCGATCGCGCGGTCGCTCTGCATGCAGCCCAAGGTGATGCTGTTCGACGAACCGACCTCGGCCCTCGATCCCGAGATGATCAACGAGGTGCTGGACGTGATGGTGGGCCTCGCGCGCGAGGGCATGACCATGATGGTCGTCACGCATGAGATGGGCTTTGCCCGCAAGGTCGCCGACCGGGTGATCTTCATGGACCGCGGCGCCATCGTGGAAACCGCGCCGCCCGAAACCTTCTTCACCGCCCCCCTTCATGCCCGCACCCGGGACTTCCTGGGCAAGATCCTGCACCACTGATCCCCATGACGAACCCCACCCCTGCGCCGCAGGAGATCGCCGTGATCGGCGCGGGCCTGGTCGGCTCGGCCTGTGCGCTGGCGCTGGCGGCGGATGGCCATCGGGTCACGATCCTCGACCCCGACCCGCCGGGCGCGGGCACCTCGTCGGGGAACGCGGGCGGGATCGTGACGGGGGCCGTGGTGCCGACCGCGACGCCGCAGGTGCTGCGGGCGCTGCCCGGCTATGTGCTGGACCGCAATGGCCCCGCCGTCCTGCGCCTGCGCCACGCGCCGCGTGTGCTGCCCTGGCTGTGGCGCTTCATCCGCGCGGGCCGCCCGTCCGAGGTCGCCCGCATCGCCGCCGCCCTGCAGCCCTTGGTCGAGGGCAGCCTGCGCGCGCACCGGCATCTGGCAGCGCTGGCCGGGGCAGGGGGCCTGATCACCGACGAGGGCTGGCTCAAGGTCTTTGCCTCGGACGCCGAGTTCGCCGCCACCGCCCCCGACCGTGCGCTGATGGACCGCGCGGGCGTCCGCTATCAGGTCCTTGATCAGGCCGAGGTCCTGTCGCTGGAACCGGGCCTCAACCCCGACTTCGCCCGGATCGGGCTGCACCAGCCGGAAAGCGGCTTCGTGCGGAACCCGCGCGGGCTGGCGCAGGCCTATGCGGATGCCGCCCTGTCACGCGGCGCCCGCCACCTGCGCCTGCGGGTGCGGGACCTCTCCCGCCGCTCCGATGGCGTCACGCTGCAGACCGAGGCCGGACCGCAGGACTTCGCCCGCGTGGTGATCGCGGCGGGGGCCTGGTCGGCCACGCTCGCCCGGCAGGCGGGCGACCGCGTCAGCCTCGACACGGAACGCGGCTATCACCTGGGCTTCGGTCCGGGGAGCGAGGGCCTTCTGCGCCGTCCCGTGGGGCTGCCCGCGCTGGGGATGGTGCTGTCGCCCATGCAGGGCGGGCTGCGGCTGGTCAGCGGGGATGAACTGGCAGGGCTGGCAGCAGCCCCCGATTTCCGCCGCATCCGGTCGCTGCTGCCCGGCGCGCGCCGGGCGCTGCCGGGGCTGGCGGACCGGCCGGTCGCCACGGAATGGATGGGCTTCCGCCCCTCGACCCCGGATTCTCTGCCGGTGATCGGGCCGTCGCCCAAGGGGGCGCAGGTGATCCACGCCTTCGGCCACGGCCATCTCGGACTGACGCTTTCGGCCATCACCGCGCGGATGGTGGCCGACGCCGTGGCGGGCCGGGCGCCGCGGATCGACCCCACCCCCTACGGCATCGGCAGGTTCTGACCATGGACGGCTTCCCCATCACCCTTTCCACCCCGACCGAGCATGTCGGACCCCTGCCCGAGGCGGTGGACCTGGCCGTGATCGGCGGCGGCATCGTCGGGCTGATGGCGGCCTGGGCGCTGGCCCGCGAAGGCCAGCGGGTGCTGGTCTGCGAAAAGGGCCGCATGGCGGGCGAGCAGTCGGGCCGCAACTGGGGCTGGGTGCGCCAGCAGGGACGCGACCTGGCCGAGATGCCCCTGATGATCGAGGCGCTGCGCATCTGGCGCGGCTTGCCCGACCCCCTGCGCCGTGCCGTGGGCTTCCGCCAGACCGGCATCACCTATCTCGCGCGGAGCGAGGCGCATCTGGCCGCCTATGAGCAATGGCTCGACGGCGCGCGGGCCTTCGGCCTCGACAGCCAGCTTCTGTCGCGACAGGGGGCCGAGACGATGCTGCCCAACGCCGCCGGCTGGATCGGTGCGCTGCACACGCCCTCGGACGCGCAGGCCGAGCCCTTGCAGGCCGTCCCCGCGCTGGCCCGCGCCGCCGCCGAGGAGGGCGTCACGATCCGGGAAAACTGCGCCGTGCGCGGCCTGCACCTGTCGGCGGGCCGGGTGGCGGGGATCGAGACCGAGGCGGGCCCGGTCCGCTGCGAGCGCGTGATCCTTGCGGGCGGGGCCTGGTCCTCGCTGTTCCTGCGCGCGCATGGCCTGTCGCTGCCGCAGTTGTCCGTCACCTCCAGCGTCAGCGTCACGGGGCCGCTGCCGGAACTGCTGCCGGGGGCGGCGGCCGACGACCGCTTCGCCATCCGTAGGCGGGCCGACGGCGGCTATACCCTGACCCCCTGGTCGCGGCACGAGTTCTTCATCGGCCCCGCCGCCTTCCGCCACCTTCTGCCCTTCCTGCCGCAGTTCCTGGCCGACCCCGCCAGCACCCGCTTCCGCCCGGCCGCACCCGCAGGCTTCCCCGATGCCTGGCGCAGGCCCCGGCGCGCGGGCGGCGAAAGCCCCTTCGAGGCCTGCCGCATCCTCGACCCCCGCCCTGCCGCAGGGGACCTCGCGGCGGTGCGGCAGCATTTCGCCCGCGCCTTTCCGGCGATCGGGCGGCCGCCGATCGTCCGGCAATGGGCGGGCATGATCGACGTGACCCCGGATTCGCTGCCGGTGATCGACCACACGCCCATTCCCGGCCTGACGGTCGCCACGGGGATGAGCGGGCATGGCTTCGGCATCGGTCCCGGCGTCGCGGGCGTGCTGGCGGACCTGGCGATGGGCCGCCGCCCCCGGCACGACCTGTCGCCCTTCCGCTGGGGCCGGTTCCGGCGCTTCCGCCAGCCCCCGTCCTCGGCGATCTGAGGGAGGGGGGGACAAGGCCACAAGCCTCAGGGCGTCCGCGCGATCCCCGACTTGACGCGGCGGATCGGGATCGAGCTTTCGATGTTCGACACCCCCGGAACCCTTGTCAGCTTGCCGGTCAGGAAGGTCTCGTAGCTGCCAAGGCTTTCGGTCACGATCCGCAGCAGATAATCGCGGCTGCCCGTCATCAGCCAGCAGTCCACCACCTCGGGGAAGCTGCGCACGGCAGCCTCGAACTCCTCCAGCGCGCGGTCGATCTGGCGGTCGAGCTGCACCGACACGAAGACCGAGATGCCGTAGCCCAAAGCCGGTTCGTCGATCAGGGCGCTGTAGCCGGTGATGATGCCCCGGCTTTCCAGCGCCCGGATGCGCCGGGCGACGGGTGTGGCGCTCAGCCCCACCTGGGCCGCGATGTCCTGCACCGACATGCGCCCGTCCTGCCGCAGCAGGCGCAGGATCCTGATCTCGAACGGGTCGAGCCGAGGGGATTCCACTCGCATCGGGGCAATATCCTTCATCTTTGCGCCAGATTTTCCGGCAAACGGTGATTTCCGCAAGAAACCCCTCGCGCAGCCGCCTTATCCTGTCCCGAAGCCAGGGAGAACACGCCATGACCAGCCCCCATCTGAAGACCGTCGAGCAGCGGCTGCTGTGGCTGTCGCACTGGATGATCCACAACGCCAATCACGTCCGCCCCAAGGTGGACGGGATCAAGATCGGCGGGCACCAGGCCTCCTCGGCCTCGATGGTGTCGATCCTGGCGGCGCTGTATTTCACCGCGTTGCGGCCGCAGGACCGGGTGGCGGTCAAGCCCCATGCCTCGCCGATCTTCCACGCCATGCAGTACCTGATGGGAAACCTCAGCCGCGAGAAGATGGAGAACTTCCGCGGCTATGGCGGCGTCCAGTCCTATCCCTCGCGCACCAAGGACGTGGACGACGTGGATTTCTCGACCGGCTCGGTCGGCCTCGGGGTGGCGGTCACGGCCTTCGCCTCGCTGGTGCAGGACTATGTGGCGGCCAAGCCCTGGGCGGGGGACCGGCCCATGGGGCGGATGATCGCGCTGATGGGCGACGCCGAGCTGGACGAGGGCAACATCTACGAATGCCTGCAGGAAGGCTGGAAGCACGACCTGCGCAACTGCTGGTGGGTGATCGACTACAACCGCCAGTCGCTGGACGGCGTCGTCCGCGAAGGCTTGTGGAGCCGGATCGAGGCGATCTTCGGCGCCTTCGGCTGGGATGTCGTGCGCGTGAAATACGGCGCCCTGCAGCGCGCGGCCTTCGCCGAACCGGGGGGCGAGGCGCTGCGCCAGTGGATCGACGCCTGCCCGAACCAGCTTTATTCGGCGCTGACCTTCCAGGGCGGCGCGGTCTGGCGGGCGCGGCTGATGGACGACCTCGGTGACCAGGGCGAGGTGTCCGCCCTGATCGCCCGGCGCAGCGACGCGGAACTCGCCGCGCTGATGGAGAACCTGGGCGGCAACTGCGTCCAGACCATGGCCGAGGTCTTCGCCGGGATCGACCACGACCGCCCGACCTGTTTCCTCGCCTATACCGTCAAGGGCTGGGGCACCCCCATCGCCGGGCACAAGGACAACCACGGCGGGCTGATGACGAAGGCCCAGATGGCCGGATGGCAGGCCCACATGGGCGTGCCCGAGGGCCAGGAATGGGACCGCTTCGCGGGCGTCGAGGATGTTCAGGGCTTCCGCGCCTTCCTCGATGCCGTGCCCTTCTTCGCCAGGGGGACGCGGCGGCTGTCGGACGCGGCGATCCCGACTCCCGCCGTGGAGCCTGCTTCCGAGCGCGAGATTTCCACGCAGGCGGCCTTCGGCAAGATCCTCGACCAGCTTGCGCGGGGCGACAGCCCGCTGGCCGAGCGGCTGGTGACGACCTCGCCCGACGTGACGGGGACGACCGGCCTCGGGGCATGGGTCAACCGCCGCAAGCTCTTTGCCCGCAACCCCTTGGCCGACACCTTCCGGGCCGAGAACATCCCTTCCACCGCGAAATGGGACTTTGCGCCGGAAGGCCAGCACATCGAACTCGGCATCGCCGAGATGAACCTGTTCCTGCTGCTGGCCGCGGCGGGGCTGTCGCATTCGCTCTTCGGGCGGCGGCTGATCCCGGTCGGCACGCTGTACGATCCCTTCGTGGCCCGGGGCTTGGATGCGCTGAACTACGCCTGCTACCAGGACGCGCGCTTCATCGTGGCGGGCACGCCCTCGGGGGTGACGCTGGCGCCGGAAGGGGGGGCGCACCAGTCGGTCGGCACGCCCCTGATCGGGATGAGCCAGGACGGGCTCGCGGCCTTCGAGCCGGCCTTCGCGGACGAGCTGGCCGTCATCATGGAATGGGCCTTCGACTATCTGCAGCGCGACGGCGAGGGCGACCCCGACGAGCGGACCTGGCTGCGCGACCAGACCGGCGGCTCGGTCTATCTGCGCCTGTCCACCAACCCCGTCGAGCAGCCGGGCCGCCGCCGCGACGACGCCTTCCGGCAGGGCGCCATCGACGGCGCCTACTGGCTGCGTCCGCCAGGGCCGAACAGCGACGTGGTGATCGCCTACCAGGGCGCCGTCGCGCCCGAGGCGATTCGCGCCGCGGCCATGATTGCCGAGGGCCGGCGCGACGTGGGCGTGCTGGCCGTCACCTCGGCCGACCGTCTGAACGCGGGCTGGACCGCCGCGCAGCGGGCGCGGGCGCGCGGGAACGCATCCGCGCGCTCCCATGCCGAGGCGCTGCTGGACCCGCTGCCGCGCGACTGCACGCTGGTCACGGTGATCGACGGCCACCCCGCGACGCTGTCCTGGCTGGGGGCGGTCGCGGGCCACCGGACGATCCCGCTGGGGGTCGAGCATTTCGGCCAGACCGGCACCATTGGCGATCTTTACCGCCATTTCGGCATCGACGCCGACACCATCGCCGCGCGCGTCGCGGGTCTGACCGTCGGCCGCCCGATCCCCGGCCGCGCCGCCTGAAATGGGCGCGGTCCCCCGAACCACGCGCAAACCTCTGCCGCCCGGATGGGCCTGCTGCCTGTCGGGGCGGCAGGCCCGAAACGCCGTGCGCCTAAGCCGCGCAAGGCTGCGAAAAGATGTTGACTCGAGGGAAAGGCACTCTCCATAACTGAACCACTGGCAATGTGGTTTGGATATTGGTTTGACCCCTCACCCCACGAACGTGACAGGAACCCCCGCCGAGGCGCTGCTGAAGGTCCGCGATCTGCGGATCACCTTCGGGAACTCGGCCGAGGTGATCTCGGGCGTCGATCTGGCGGTCACGCCGGGCGAGACGCTGGCCATCGTCGGCGAATCCGGCAGCGGCAAGAGCGTGACCTCGCTGGCCGTGATGGGCCTTCTGGGCGCCAAGGGCGTGCGGATCGAGGGCGCGGCCGAGTTCGACGGCCAGCGGCTGAACCTCGCGCATCCTGACAGCCTGACCGGGCTGCGCGGCGACCGCATGGCGATGATCTTCCAGGAACCGATGACCTCGCTGAACCCGGCCTTCCGCATCGGCGACCAGATCGCGGAAGCCGTGCGCTGCCACCGCGACGTGACCGAGGCCGAGGCCCGCGCCCGCGCGCTGGACATCATGCGCAAGGTGGGCATCTCGGCCCCCGAACGCCGGATGCGCCAGTATCCGCACGAGCTGTCGGGCGGCATGCGCCAGCGCGTGATGATCGCCATGGCGCTGGTGAACGAGCCCGCGCTGCTGATCGCGGACGAGCCCACCACGGCGCTGGACGTGACCATCCAGGCGCAGATCCTCGACCTGATCTCGCAGCTTCAGCGCGACCGGGGCATGGCGGTGGTCTTCATCACCCATGACCTGGGCGTCGTGGCGCAGGTCGCCCACCGCGTGGCCGTCATGTATGCGGGGCGCATCGCGGAAACCGGCACGGTCGAGCAGGTCTTCAACGACCCCCAGCATCCCTACACGATCGGGCTTCTGGGCTCGATCCCTTCGCTGACGGGGCCGCGCACGCGGCTGGCCACGGTGCCGGGCTCGGTGCCCTCGCCGGCCGAGATGCCGAAGGGCTGCCGCTTTTCCACCCGCTGCCCCTTCGCCCAGCCGAAATGCGCCGAGCAGCCCCGCCTGCGCGAGCTTGCGGCCGGGCACCGCGCCGCCTGCCATTACGCGCCCCTTGAACTCAGCTTCGGGACTGCCGCATGAGCGATGACACCATCCTGTCGGCCCGCGGCCTGACGCGGCATTTCCAGGGGGCGGGCGCGCCCTTCCGCAAGCCCCCGCCCGTGCGCGCGGTGGACGGCGTGTCGCTGGACATCCGCCGGGGCGAGACCTTCGCCATCGTGGGCGAATCCGGGTCCGGCAAGTCCACCCTCGCGCGGCTTCTCGCGCGCCTTCTGGAGCCGACCGCGGGCAGCGTCGCCTTCGAGGGGCGCGAGATCGCGGGCCTGTCCGGCAAGGCGCTGAAGGAACTGCGCCGCGACGTGCAGTTCATCTTCCAGGACCCGTTCTCCTCGCTGAACCCCCGCGCCAGCGTCGGCACCCTGATCGGCGAGCCGCTGGAAACCCATTTCCCGCAGATGTCCGCCGCCGAGCGCCGCGACCGCGTGGCCGAACTGCTGACCCAGGTCGGCCTGCGCCCCGAGCACATGGGCCGCTATCCGCATGAATTCTCGGGCGGGCAGCGCCAGCGGATCGGGATCGCCCGCGCCTTGGCCTCGCGCCCGACGCTGGTGATCGGGGACGAACCGGTCAGCGCGCTGGACGTGTCGGTCCAGGCGCAGGTGGTGAACCTGCTTGCCGACCTGCGCGAGGCCCTGGGGCTGACGCTGATCGTGATTGCCCATGACCTGGCCGTGATCCGGCACATGTCGAACCGCGTGGCGGTGATGTACCTGGGCACGCTGGTGGAACTTGGCGACACCGACGAGATCTTCGCCACCCCCCGTCATCCCTATACCCGCGCGCTGCTGGCCGCGATCCCCGAACCCGTCCCCGGCCTCGACCGCCCGGCCGAGGCGATCGGAGGCGAGATCCCGTCGCCCGCCGCGCCCCCGCCCGGCTGCCGCTTCCACACCCGTTGCCCCTATGCGCGCGAACGCTGCCGGATCGACGTGCCGGAACTGCTGGACGACGCGGGCGACGGCCATCCGGTCGCCTGCCATTTCTGGCGCGAGATCGCGGCGGAAAACCCCTTCGCGCCCCCCGCCCACCGCGATGAGGACGGCCCCGCCGCCGCCCGCATCGCCCTTTACCGCCGCGCCGTGGCGCAGGCCGAATCCCCGACACCGACAACAGGGAAATGACACGCATGACCACCAGACTTTCGCTGATCGCGGCGCTTCTGCTGTCCACGGCGGCGGCCGCCAGTGCCGCCGAACTGCGCATCGGGCTTGAGAACGACCCCGACACGCTCGACCCCGACCGCTCGCGCCTGTTCGTGGGCCGCATCGTCTTCACCGCCCTGTGCGACAAGCTCGTGGACGTGAACGAGAAGCTCGAGATCGTCCCGCAGTTGGCCACCGCCTGGACCCAGTCCGAGGACGGCCGGTCCATCACCTTCACCCTGCGCGAGGGCGTCAAGTTCCACGACGGCACCGACTTCAACGCCGAGGCCGTCAAGGCCAACATCGAGCGGTCGAAGACCCTTGAGGACAGCGTCCGCAAGTCGGAACTGGCCTCGGTCGAGTCGGTCGAGGTGATCTCGCCCACCGAGGTGCGGCTGAACCTGTCGGCGCCGGACGCGACCGTCATGGCGCAGCTGACCGACCGCGCGGGGATGATGATGTCGCCGGCGGCCTTTGCCGAGGGCAAGGACTTCGCCAGCGCGCCGGCCTGTTCCGGCCCCTTCAAGTTCGTCAGCCGCGTGGCGCAGGACCGGATCGAGCTGGAACGCTTTGCCGACTACTGGAACGCCGAGGCGATCAAGCTGGACCGCGTGGTCTACCTGCCCATTCCCGACACCACCGTGCGTCTGGCGAACCTGCAGTCGGGCGACCTGGACATGATCAACCAGCTGGCGGCGACCGACATCCCGGCCGTGCAGGGCAACGGCAACCTGCGGGTGGAACAGGTCACGGGCCTGGGCTACCAGGGCATCTACTTCAACCTCGCCAACGGGCCGCAGTCCCAGAACCCGCTGGGTCAGGACGCGCGCATCCGCCAGGCGCTGAACCTGTCGATCGACCGCAACGCGATCAACCAGGTGGTCTTCCAGGGCGCCTTCCCGCCCGCGGGTCAGCCCTTCCCGCCGGACAGCCCTTACTACAACGAGGCCTATGCCGCGCCCGAGCGTGACGTGGAAAAGGCCAAGGCGCTGCTGGCCGAGGCCGGGGTCGCCACCCCCGTCAACATCGAGCTGCAGGTGCCGAACCGCCCCGAGAACCAGCAGACCGCCCAGATGATCCAGGCCATGGCGGCCGAGGCGGGCTTCAACGTCAACATCGTGACCAAGGAATACGCCACGCTCGTGTCCGACGGGGCCGAGGGCAGCTTCCAGTCCCACACCAAGGGCTGGTCGGGCCGGATCGACCCGGACGGGAACCTGCACCAGTTCGTCACCACCGGCGCGGGCTTCAACGACGGGCATTATTCCAACCCGGAAGTGGACCGCCTGCTGAACGAGGCGCGCACCCTGACCGACCCGGCGCAGCGCAAGGAACGCTATGACGCGGCGCAGGCGATCCTGCAGCAGGACCTGCCGGTCACCTACCTCTACTACCAGGCCTGGCTTTATGGCGTGGACGCGGGCGTCCAGGGCTTCAAGCCCTATCCCGACGGGATGATCCGCCTGCAGAACGTGTCCGACGCGGACTGATCCGCCAACCGGGCGCGGCCCCGACAGGCCGCGCCCGCCCACCGATTGCCGGAGCCCTCGGCCCATGCTCAACCTCTTCCTGCGGCGCATCGTCGGCGCCATTCCGACGATCCTTCTGATCTCGGTCTTCGTCTTCGCGCTGCAGAAGCTGCTGCCGGGCGACCCGGTGCTGGCGATGGCGGGCGAGGAACGCGACCCCGTCGCCCTTGCCGCCATCCGCGAGCAGCTTGGCCTGAACGACCCGCTGCCGGTGCAGTATTTCAACTGGCTGCTGGCGGCGCTGCAGGGCGATCTCGGCACCTCGCTGCGGACCGGCCAGCCCGTGACGGAACTGATCCTGCAGAAGCTTCCGGTGACGCTGCAGCTTGGCGTCATGGCGATCCTGATCGCGCTGGTGATCGGCATTCCCGCGGGGATCCTGTCGGCCGTCCGCAAGGGCACGCTGACGGACTACACGGCGAACCTGGTCGCGCTCTCGGGGATGTCGGTGCCGAACTTCTGGCTGGGCATCTTGCTGATCATGCTGGTGTCGGTGCGCTGGCAGCTTCTGCCCGCCTCGGGCTACGTGCCCCCGAGCGAGGATTTCGTGCAGTCCATGCGCACCATGATCATGCCCGCCTTCGTGCTGGGCACGGGGCTTGCCGGCGCGCTGATGCGGCACACGCGTTCGTCCATGCTGGGCGTGCTGAAACAGGACTATGTCCGCACCGCCCGCGCCAAGGGCGTGCCCGAACGCCGCGTGGTCCTGCGCCACGCCTTCCGCAACGCGCTGACCCCCATCGTCACGCTGACCGCGCTGCTCTTCGGCGAACTGATCGCGGGCGCGGTGCTGACCGAACAGATCTTCACCATCCCCGGCTTCGGCAAGCTGGTGGTCGATGCCGTCTTCACCCGAGACTACGCCGTCGTGCAGGGCGTGGTGATGGTGACGGCGGTGGGCTTCATCCTGATGAACCTCGTGGCCGACATGCTGTATATCCTTCTCAACCCCCGCCTGAGGGCCGCGTAATGGCGAACGAGGCAATCGCCGCGCGCACCGTCGCGCCCGTCATCGACACCCCCGCCCGCCGCAGCTGGCGCAAGTTCCGCACCCATCGCAGCGCGATCCTGGGCGCGATCATCGTGGGCGCCTTCCTGCTGGTCGCGCTGCTGGCGCCGGTGCTGCCGCTGCTGGACCCCGCCGCGACCGACTGGGCCGCCGTGCGGCAGGCCCCGAGCGCGGCGCATCCGCTCGGCACCGACGAGATCGGGCGGGACGTGCTGTCGCGCATGATCTGGGGCGCGCGGGCGTCCGTCCTCGCCGGCATCGTCTCGGTCGGGATCGCGATCCTTCTGGGCGTGCCGTTGGGAGTGCTGGCGGGCTATTTCGGCGGCTGGACCGACATCGTGATCTCGCGCTGCACCGAGGCGCTGCTGGCCGTGCCCTTCCTGATCCTCGCCATCGCGCTGGCGGCCTTCCTGGGGCCGAGCCTGACCAACGCCATGATCGCCATCGGCATCTCGGCCACGCCCATCTTCGTGCGCCTGACGCGCGGGCAGGTCATCAACATCCGGGCCGAGGATTACGTCGAGGGCGCCCATGCCATCGGTCTCTCCACCCCGCGCATCCTCGCGCGCTACATCCTGCCCAATGCCATGCCGCCCGTGCTGGTGCAGGCCACGCTGACCGTCGCCGCCGCGATCATCGCCGAAGCCTCGCTGTCCTTCCTCGGCCTCGGGCAGCAGCCGCCCGCGCCCTCCTGGGGGTCGATGCTGAACACGGCCAAGAACTTCATGGCGCAGGCGCCGTGGCTGGCGATGTGGCCGGGCCTCGCGATCTTCCTGGTCGTGCTGGGCTTCAACCTTCTGGGCGACGGGTTGCGCGACGCGCTCGACCCCCGCGAATGACTTCCCGATCGAAAGAAAGAACGATGAGCGATTTCACCACCCGTCCCGAGATCCGGGGCACCTTCGGCGTTGTCACCTCGACCCACTGGATCGCCTCGGCCGCGGGCATGGCCATGCTGGAACGCGGCGGCAACGCCTTTGACGCGGCGGTGGCCACGGGCCTCGTGCTGCAGGTGGTCGAGCCGCACCTGAACGGCCCGGCGGGCGACCTGCCGGTGATCTGGCGCGAGGCCGGGGGCGAGCCGCAGGTGATCAGCGCCCAGGGGCCCGCGCCCAAGGCCGCGACCCTCGAGGCGATGCAGGACCTGGGCCTGACGCTGATCCCCGGCTCGGGCCTGCTGGCGACGGTGGTGCCCGGCGCCTTCGACGGCTGGATGAAGCTTCTGGCCGAAAAGGGCAGCCTGACCCTGCGCGAGGTGATGGAGCCCGCGATCTTCTACGCCCGCGACGGCCACCCCGTCCTGCCGCGCGTCGCCAACACCATCAAGGGCATCGCGGACTTCCTGCGCAAGGAATGGCCCAGCTCGGCCGCGGTCTGCCTGCCCGGCGACACCTGCCCCGAGCCGGACGGGCTGTTCCGCAACCCCGACCTTGCCGCCACCTACCAGCGGATCGTGGACGAGGCCGAGGCGGCGTCCAGCGACCGCGCGGGCCAGATCGAGGCTGCCCGCGCCATCTGGTCGGACGGCTTCGTCGCGGACGCCATCTGCGACTTCCTGGACACGGCCGAGCTGGCCGATATCAGCGGCGACCGCCACCGCGCCCTTCTGGCGCGCGAGGACCTGTCGGGCTGGCGCGCGCGCAGCGAAGCGCCGTTGTCGCTCGATTACCACGGCTGGACGGTCTACAAGACCGGACCCTGGGGGCAGGGGCCGGTGCTGCTGCAGGCGCTGGCGATCCTGCGCGGCATCGACCTCGCCTCGATGGACCCCTGCGGGACCGAGTTCGTCCACACCGTGATCGAGGCGATGAAGCTCGCCTATGCCGACCGCGAGGCCTATTACGGCGACCCCGACTTCTCGGACATCCCCATGGACGTCCTGCTGTCCGAGGATTACGCCGCCGAGCGCCGCAAGCTGATCGGCCCGAGTGCCTCGACCGAGCAGCGCCCCGGCCGGGTGCCGGGCTTCGAGCATCTGGCCGACGCCGCCATCGCCCGCGCCGCCCGGGACTTCGGCGCAAGCGTGGCCGTCAGCGTCGAGCCGACCATGGCGCATCTGGTCGAAAAGCGCGGCGACACGGTCCACCTGGACGTGATCGACCGCTGGGGGAACATGGTCTCGGCCACGCCCTCGGGCGGCTGGCTGCAAAGCTCGCCCGCCGTGCCGGGCTTGGGCTTCCCGCTGAACAGCCGCGCGCAGATGTTCTGGCTGGAAGAGGGCGTGCCCTCGGGCCTGCGCCCCGGCGCGCGCCCGCGCACGACGCTGACGCCGTCGATGGCGCGGAACGGCGACCGCTGGCTGTCCTTCGGCACGCCCGGCGGCGACCAGCAGGACCAGTGGCAGCTGATCTGGTTCCTGCGCTTCGTCCACCACGGCGGCAACCTGCAGGCCAACATGGACCGGCCGCTGTTCCACTCGGTGCATTTCCAGGGCTCGTTCTACCCGCGCAAGGCGGAGCCGGCGAAGATGCTGATCGAGCCCGCCTTCGACGCCGCCGTGATCGAGGAACTGCGCGCCCGCGGCCACATCGTCGAGGTGACCGAGCCTTGGGCCGTCGGCCGTCTGACCGCCGCCCTGCGCGAACCCGAGGGAATCCTGCGCGCGGCGGCCACGCCGCGGCTGATGCAGGCCTATGCGGTGGGGCGCTGACATGAGGCGGAACAGGGGCAAGGCCCCCGGCAGGAGGGCTGCGGCATGATGGGCGGCATGGAAACGCAGGCGCTGATCGAACTGACGCTGATCGCGCTTGCGGCGGGGGCCTTCGGCGGCGTGATCGCCGGGCTTCTGGGCGTGGGCGGCGGGATCGTGATCGTCCCGGCGCTGTATTTCGCGCTGTCGCTGACGGGGATGGATCCGGCGCTGACGATGCAGGTGGCGGTAGGGACGTCGCTCTCCACCATCGTCTTCACCTCGCTGTCCTCGGGGATCGGCCATCACCGGCGTGGGGCCATCGACACGGGCCTGCTGCGGCGCTGGGTGCCCTGGATCATCGTCGGCGTGATCCTGGGCTCGCTGGTCGGCGGCTATGTCTCGGGCTGGGTGCTGGTCGCGGTCTTCGCCACCATCGCGCTGTTCGTGGCGCTGGACATGATCCTGCGGAAACCCTCGGGCAATGTCGAGCCTCGCAGCTTCCCCGCCGCCGCCTGGGCCAGCTTCGGCGTCTTCGCGGGCGCGGTCTCGGCCATGATGGGGATCGGGGGCGGCACCGTCTGCGTGCCGCTGCTGAACTTCCTGGGCTACGACATCCGCCGCGCGGTCGGCACCTCGGCCGCCATCGGCTTTGTCATCGGCCTGCCGGGCGCGGTGATCTATGCCATGACGGGTCTCGGGCAGGAAGGTCTGCCGCCGCTCTCGCTGGGTTACGTCAACCTGTATCTCGCGGCCGTCATCATCCCGCTGTCCACCTGGCTTGCGGGTTACGGGGTGAAGCTTGCCCACAGCATCGACCGGCGCAAGCTGCGGATGGCCTTCGGGATCTTCCTGCTGCTGACCTCGATCAGGATGTGGATCGACCTTGCCGGCGCCTGACACCCAGACGCTCCCGCTCGAGGCGGCGCTGCGGGCGGAACTGCCCCGCATCGCCGACGAGGAGGGCCGCATCCCGCCCGAGCGCGACCTCGCCGCGCGCTTCGGCGTGGGCCGCACGCGGCTGCGCCGGGCGCTGGCGGCGCTGGAAGGCGACGGGCTTCTGTTCCGCCGCCACGGCCTGGGCACCTTCACGGTGCCGCCGCCGGTGCCGGGGACGGGGCTGAGAAGCCTTGCCCGCAGCGTCACCCCCGGCGACGTGATGGAGGTGCGGATGGAGGTCGAGCCGGCGCTGGCCGCGCTGGCTGCCGAGCGCGCCACGGCCGAGGACGCCCGCGCCCTGCGCGACCTCATGGCCAACACCCTGACCGCCCGCAGCCCCGAGGGCTACGAGATCGCCGACGCGATCTTCCACTTCCGCATTGCCGAACTGGCGCGGAACCCCCTGTTCCTGCGCGTCTATGATCAGATCCGGTCCATCCGCGAACAGTCGGACTGGGCCGCCTGGCGCGGCGACCGGCTGGACGCCGAGCGCATCCGGGAACTGGGCCAGCAGCACCAGGCCTTGGTGGACCACATCTCGGCCCATGACAGCGCCGGCGCCGCCCGCGCGATGGAGGGCCACCTGCTGAGCATCGCCCACCGGATGCGCCGCCGCCGCTGAACCGCTTCGGGCGGCCTTCCGCCTTCCTCCCTGCCGGATAACATTTGATCGGTTCCGCTTTTGCCGAATTCTGGTTACGGCTGCGGCGCGGCATAGTCGCCGGAAAGCAGGGCGGTTTTCCGGCGCGGGCTTCCGCGGACAGGCGCGATTGGATCGGAGCTCATTTCATTGCCGGGGTTCTTCATCTTCCACCCAGGGAAAAGCGCGAACGGTCCCGGATATCGACAAGATTCCCGCGCCCGCGTATCGCCCGGGCTCGGGCAGGGGGAACCCCGTGATGGCGGACTGGATGAAACGAGATAACGACGTCCGGTCCCCGGGCTTCCTTTCGGGCGGCGGCGAGCTTGGCGGGCGCATCCGGTCCCGCGACTGGTCCGGCACGCCCCTGGGTCCGATCGACGAATGGCCGCAGGTGCTGCGGCTGGCGCTGTCGATCTGCCTGGATTCCAGCTTTCCGACCGCGATCTACTGGGGCCGCGACCTTCGCCTGCTTTACAACGACGCCTGGTCGCCCATCCCGGGCGAGCGTCACCCGGCCTGTCTCGGCCAGCCGGCGGCCGAGGTCTGGTCCGACATCTGGGACGTCGTGGGGCCGCAGCTGGCGCGGGTGATGGAAACCGGCGAGGGCTTTTCCGCCTTCGACCAGATGCTGCCGATCATGCGCGGCGGCGTGCAGCAGGAAACCTACTGGAACTACAGCTTCACGCCCATCCGCGACGAGGACGGAACCGTCGTCGGCGTCTTCAACCAGGGCCACGAGACGACCGAGGGGATCGTCGCCCGCCGCAAGGCCGAGGCCGAGATCGAGCGGCTGGGGCGGCTGTTCGCCCAGGCCCCCAGCGTGAACGCCATTCTCCGCGGCCCGTCGCATGTCTTCGAGGTCGTCAACGCCCCCTTCGAGCGGCTGGTGGGCAAGACGAACCTCGAAGGAAAGCGGGTCGCCGACGCCTTGCCCGAGCTTGTCCCGCAGGGTTTCCTGGACCTGCTCGACCGCGTCTATGCCACGGGCGTGCCTTATGTCGGCCGCGCCATCCCCGTGACCTTCCAGGGCCTCGGGGGCGAGGCGCCGCAGGAACGCATCGTGGACTTCGTCTACCAGCCGCTGGCGGACCCCGGCGACCTGGGGCAGGGGATCTTCGTCCAGGCGACGGACGTGACCGACGTCCTGCGCGCCGAGGCCGCCCTGCGCGAAAGCGAGGCGAAATACGAGGCGATCGTGAACTCGATCGACCAGATGATCTGGTCGGCCCTGCCCAACGGCGACCACGACTACTTCAACGACCGCTGGTATGACTTCACGGGCGCGGCGCCCGGCTCGACCGATGGCGGCGGCTGGAAGGACATGTTCCACCCCGACGACCAGGAACGCGCCCGCGCGGCCTGGATGCACAGCGTCGCGACGGGCGAGCCTTATCACATCGAATACCGGCTGCGGCACCGTTCGGGGCGCTACCGCTGGGTCGTCGGGCGGGCGCATTGCGTGCGCGGCGAGGACGAGGCGATCACGCGCTGGTTCGGCACCTGCACCGACATCCACGACCTGAAGGAAGCGGAAGGAAAGCGCCAGCTTCTGCTGCGCGAGATGGATCACCGGGTGAAGAACCTGTTCTCGATCGCGCTGGGGATGATTTCCATGACGGCGCGCAGCGCGCCCTCGGTCCCGGCGATGGCCGAGGCGCTGCGGGGCCGGCTGACGGCGCTGGCGCGGGCGCATGACCTCATCCGCTCGGCCCTGGGCGGCCAGGTCGGGCAGGGGCAGAGCACGTCCCTGCGCGCGCTGATCGAGAAGATCGTGCAGCCGCATCTCGGCGCGCCCGGCGACCCGCGGATGTCCTTCGAGGGCCCCGCCATCACGCTGGGGGAAAGCGCCTCGGTGGGCCTTGCGCTGATCTTCCACGAGCTTGCGACCAACGCTGCCAAGTATGGCGCGCTGTCCACCGCCGAGGGCCGCATCGCCGTCACCTGGACGGTGTCGGAGGGCGAGCTGTCGCTGGACTGGGCCGAGGAGGTTGGCGGCGCCGGCATCACCCCGCCGAGCAGCCGGGGCTTCGGCAGCGAGCTTGCCCATGCAACCGCCTCGGACCAGCTTGGGGGCGGGATCGGGTTCGACTGGCAGCCGGGCGGGCTGATCGTCCACCTGTCCGCCGGGATGGACCAGCTGGCGCAGTGACGGCCCCGGGCGGCACCCCCCGTGCCGTCGGGCTTGCTCCACCGGGAAAGCCGCGCCAAGTTCAGCCTCAGGCCCCGGCGCAAGGGAATCGGACCCGGGCGTCACAACAAGGGGGGACCCCATGTGTCAGGTCTACGCAGGCCAGTGTCCCGAAAGCTATGAACCCGTCACCCGGCGACTGAGGCTCAGCGGCCATTCCACCAGCATCCGGCTGGAACGCAGCTTCTGGCGCATCCTCGACAGCATGGCCGCACGCGAGGGCATGACGACGCCCGCCTTCATCTCGCGCCTGCATGACGAGGTGCAGGACATCCAGGGGGAAACGCGCAACTTCGCCTCGCTTCTGCGCTGCGCCTGCCTGATCGAGACGCAGCAGGCGCGGAACACCCCGTTCGCCACCGCGGCCGAATAGGCCGAAACGTGAACCTGTAGTAACCTGCTACTGCCCGCCCCGCCGGACAGGCTGTAGTCTTGGGGAAACGGAAGAAGGGGAAGGGCACGATGGCCAAGGCGATCCATTCGATGATCCGGGTGCTGGACGAGGCGCGCTCGGTCGAGTTCTACGACCGGGCCTTCGGGCTGAAGGTCGAGACGCGGCTGGATTTCCCGGCTTTCACGCTGGTCTACCTGCGCAACCCGGAGGCCGATTTCGAGCTTGAGCTGACGATCAACAAGGACCGGACCGAGCCCTATGACCTGGGCGACGGCTACGGGCACCTGGCCTTCGTGGTGGACGAGCTGGAACCGGAACACGCGCGGCTGACGGAACTGGGCTATGCCCCGCGCAAGCTGGTGGACTTCGCCCCCGCGGGCGAGGTGATCGCCCGCTTCTTCTTCATTGCCGACCCGGACGGCTATCAGATCGAGGTGCTGCAGCGGCAAGGCCGCTATCGCTGAAGGCAAGGCCGCAGGGAGGCGGCCGGACCCAAGGGAGGAACAACATGAACAGGATCAACCGCGCCGGGATGACCCGGCGCGAGCTTCTGGCGCGCAGCGTCGCGGCAGGGGGCAGCCTTCTTGTCGGCGCAAGCTGGGTCACGGAACGCGGGGCCGCCTGGGCGCTGGAGGTGACGGCGCTGAAGCCCGAAACGATGGCGACGCTGGTGCAGATGGCGCGCGACATCTATCCCCACGACCGCATCCCCGACGACCGCTATGCCGTCGCCGTCAAGGGCTATGACACCGCCGAAAAGGCCCCCATGGTCGAGGCGGGCATCGCCGCGCTGGACGCCGCCGCGCAGGGACAGGGCCATCCGGGCTACCTCGGCGCCCTGTGGGAGGCCGAGCGCGTGGCCGTCCTGAGGACCATCGAGAAGGGCGAGTTCTTCCGCACGATCCGCGCGGGCCTGGTCACCGACCTCTATAACCAGAAGGAAATCTGGCCCCTTTTCGGCTATGAAGGGGAAAGCTTCAGCCACGGCGGCTATATCGACCGCGGCTTCAACGACATCGCCTGGCTGTAAGGGAGGGACCGGACCATGGCTGCTCCGTTCAGCAACACCGACGACAGCGTGGTCGTCATCATCGGCACCGGCGCGGGCGGCGGCACGCTTGCCAACGAGCTTGCGCAGAAGGGCATCTCCGTCGTGGCGCTGGAGGCCGGCGGCCGCTACCTGCCCGAGGATTACATCAACGACGAATGGGCAAGCTTCGCGCAGCTGGCCTGGCTGGACACCCGGCGGTCCGACGGCAGCTTCCGGCTGTCGCGGGACTTCGCGGGTCTGCCGTCCTGGATCGTCAAGGCGGTGGGCGGCACCACGACCCACTGGGCGGGCGCCTCGCTGCGCTTCCAGGAGCACGAATGGAAGGCGCTGACGACCTATGGCCGGGTGGACGGGGCGAGCCTTCTGGACTGGCCGATCGACGCGGCCGAGATGGATCCCTGGTACACCCTGGCCGAGGCCAAGATGGGCGTCACCCGCACCAACGGCCTGCCGGGCCTGCCGGGCAACAACAACTTCCTGGTGATGGAAAAGGGCGCCAAGGACGTCGGCTACAGGGAAGTCCACACCGGCCGCATGGCGATCAACTCGCTGGAATACGGCGGCCGCCAGGCCTGCCAGCAGACGGGCTTCTGCTTCCAGGGCTGCAAGTGGGGCGCCAAGTGGTCCACCGCCTATACCGAGATCCCCTTGGGCGAGGAGACCGGCAACCTGGAAGTGCGCGAACGCTGCCACGCGGCGCGGATCGAGCATGACGACACCGGAAAGGTCACGGGCGTCGTTTATTTCGACAAGGACGGGGTGGAACAGCGGCAGGCGGCGCGGATCGTCTGCGTGGCGGGCAACACCATCGAAAGCCCGCGGCTGCTGCTGAACTCGGCCTCGTCGATGTTCCCCGACGGGCTGGCCAATTCCTCGGGGCAGGTCGGGCGCAACTACATGCGCCATGTCACCGGCTCGGTCTACAGCATCTTCGAGCATCCCGTGCGGATGTGGCGCGGCACCACCATGGCCGGGATCATGCAGGACGAGGCGCGCCACGATCCCTCGCGCGGCTTCGTCGCGGGCTATGAACTGGAAACGCTGTCGCTGGGGCTGCCCTTCATGGCGGCCTTCCTCGATCCCGGCGCCTGGGGGCGCGAGTTCACGAGCGCGCTCGACGGCTACGAGAACATGGCCGGCATGTGGATCGTGGGCGAGGACATGCCCCAGGAAACCAACCGCATCACGGTGGACACGGCCGTTCTGGACCAGTTCGGCCTGCCGACGCCGGTGGTCCATTACGACGACCACCCGAACGACGTGGCGATGCGCAACCACGCCTATGAGCGCGGCATCGCGATCCACAGGGCCGCCGGGGCCGTGCGGTCGCTGCCGACGCCGCCCTATCCGTCCACCCACAACATCGGCACGAACCGGATGTCGGACAACCCGCGCGACGGGGTGGTGAACCGCTGGGGGCAGTCCCACGACATCCCCAACCTGTTCGTGTCGGACGGCTCGCAGTTCACGACCGGGGCGGCCGAGAACCCGACCCTGACCATCGTGGCGCTGGCGATCCGCCAGGCCGACCACATCGCCCGCGAGATGGGCGCGGGCAACCTGTGACGCGCGGCGGGGGGCCTGTTCCCCCGTCCTTTCCACCAGCCTTCGAAGGGGTTTCAGGATGAGGTTTCTGTTCCCGGTCGTCGCGGCGGCCAGCATCGCGGCCCCGGCCCTTGCGCAGGAGGCCGCGCCCGATGTCGCGGCCCGGCTCGAGGCCATGACCTGCCGCGAGTTCCTGGCCCTTGACGCGGACGGCCAGGCCACGGTCAAGGCGGCGATGCTGGCCTATGCCTCGGGCGATTCCGTACCGGACACGCCCCTGCCCGCGCCGGGCGCCGGGCGCCAGGTCGTCGAGGACCGGACCGGCGTGCCCGAAACCGCGGCGGCCGAGGCGGCGCCCGAGACCGGGACCAAAGGCGGCACCGGCGCCCCCGAGGTCGTCGCGGGCGAGAACGAAAGCGGCAAGGTCACCCCCGACGGGACCGAGGTATCCGTCACCGACGAGGGCGGCGACCGCCGGCTGCTCGCCATGCGGACCTCCTGCGAGGGCGGCCCGGATGCCCTGGCGCTGAACGCGCTGCGGGCGGCCTTCGGGAACAGCCTGTGACAGCCGCCCGTCCCGGTACGCGCCTGAACGGGGCGGGAACCGGGACCGGGGCCGGAGGCGGGGACGCCCTCGCACCGCCGTCGCCGGGCAGGGTCCGCCTCGTCGCGCCCCTGTCCGCAGTCTCGCGCAGATCCATCCGGGAGGAGTTCCAGCCATGTCACATCGCCTGACCGTCGCCGCCTGTCTTGCCCTGCCGCTGCTGGCCGGAACCGCCTGGGCCCAGGGCGCGCCCCAGACCGTCGGGGTCGGGGTCGAGGGCACCGTGGTCGAGGTGCCCGTCGATCTGGCCGCCCGCGCCTGCGGCGTCAGCGCCGAGACGCTGCTTCAGCAATGGGAGGAACTCGACACGCAGATGGCGACCATGGCGGCGACCTCGGTCGCGGCGGATGCCACCGACCTTGCGCCCGTGGCCTCGCCCGAGGACACGCAGCGCGCCTCGGGCGTGGGTCCCACCGAGCAGCCGGTCCCGAGCGCGGACCCCTCGGGAACGCAGGCGCTGGCCGAAACGCAGGCCGGGCCTTCGGCGGGCGACCAGACCAGCGCGGCGGTGGCGGGCGCCAGCGGCGACCTGTCCCCGGTGGTCGAGGCCGCCGCGCCCGACGCCAGCGCCGCCGAGAACCCGCAGAAGGCGCTGGAAGGGGACGCCGCCCCCGCCGAGGGCACGGCCCTGTCCAAGGCCGCCGTCTGCCAGATCGACGCGGCCAGGGCGGCCGAACTGGGGATCGAGACGCCCCGCTGACCCCATCCCTGCGGCGCGGCCCGCAAGAGCTGATGCTGCCGCCTTCGTTGACGGCGGCAAGCCGGGGCGTGGCCGGATAAAGAATGGCCCGCGCCATGCCCGGTCAGGGGTTCCGCACGCTCGCGCCCACCGTCTCGAAGGCTCCGCACATCGGCGCCCGTCTTCCGCAGGTCGTCCGGGCGGAAGCCGTGGCGCAGGACGTGTTCACCAGAGAGGGCAGCCCCCAGGTCGCACACCGCCAGCACCCGCCCGGGTCCGGTCGCGGCGCGGCTTCCCCGGCACCGGCCATGCCGCGGGAGCGTGAACCATATCCTCTCCCTGCCGTTGTAACGGGCAAGACAGACTGCCAGGGAAGGCCCAGGGACTCTTGCAACGCTTCATCATCAACCCGCCCGTCTTCATCGGCGCCGTGGCGCTCACGGGGCTGTTCGTGGCCGTCGGCGCCTTCCTGCCGGGACAGGCCGAGGTCATCTTCGCCGCCGTGCAGGGCTGGACACTGGCCTCCTTCGGCTGGCTCTACCTGCTGGCCGTGGCGGTGTTCCTGGGGGCGGTCGTCTTCTTCGCGGCCAGCCGGTACGGCAACATCAAGCTGGGGCCGGACGAATCCACGCCGGATTTCCGCTATCTGTCCTGGTGCGCGATGCTGTTCGCCGCCGGCATGGGCATCGGGCTGATGTATTTTGGCGTGGGCGAGCCGATGACACATTACGCGGCCCCGCCCGACGCCGAGCCCATGACCGTCGCCGCGCAGCGCCAGGCGATGACCGTGACCTTCTTCCACTACGGGCTGCACGCCTGGGCGATCTATGCCGTGGTCGGGCTGTCGCTGGCCTACTTCGGCCACCGCTACAACCTGCCGCTGACGATCCGGTCCGGCCTTTATCCGCTGCTGAAGGAACGCATCAACGGCCCCATCGGGCATGCCGTGGACATCTTCGCCATCTGCGGGACGCTGTTCGGGGTCGCGACCTCGATGGGCTTCGGCGTGCTGCAGATCAACGCGGGGCTCGAGCATCTTTTCGGCCTTCCCAACAACGTCCTGGTGCAGCTGACCCTGATCGCGATCGTCACCGCGGCGGCCACGGTCTCGGTCGTGACGGGGGTGGACAAGGGCGTCCGCATCCTCAGCGAGCTGAACCTCGTGATGGCGGTCCTGCTGATGCTCTTCGTGCTGGCGGTGGGGCCGACGGGGCTGCTGATGCGCGATTTCGTGCAGAACATCGGCTTCTACCTCGACAGCTTCCTGCTGCGGACCTTCAACATCTATGCCTATGAGCCGCGGCCCTGGATCGACGCCTGGACGCTGTTCTACTGGTCCTGGTGGATTTCCTGGTCGCCCTTCGTGGGGATGTTCATCGCCCGCATCTCGCGCGGGCGGACGGTGCGGGAATTCGTGGTGGCCGTGCTCTGCGTCCCGGTGGGCTTCACCTTCATCTGGATGACGGTCTTCGGGAACACGGCGCTGTTTCTGGACACGACCGTCGCGGATGGGGCGCTGTCCGCCGCCGTCGCCGCCGACATGTCGGTCGCGCTGTTCCAGTTCTTCGAATACCTGCCGCTGCCCGCCGTCACCTCGGCCCTCGCCGTGGCGCTGATCTCGGTGTTCTTCGTGACCTCCTGCGACTCGGGCTCGCTGGTGGTGGACACCATCGCGGCGGGCGGGCGCACCGACACCTCGGCCCTGCAGAGGGTCTTCTGGTGCGCGCTGGAAGGCGTGGTCGCGGGCGTCCTGCTGGTGGCGGGCGGGCTTGGCGCGCTGCAATCGGCGACGATCGCCACGGCGCTGCCCTTCACGCTGATCATGCTGGCGCTGATCTGGGCCTTGGCCAAGGGAATGCGGGCGGACGTGGCGCAATACCAGATGGGCCGCGACCTCACTGCCCGGCGGGCCGAGCCTGCCGCGGGACCGTCCTGGGAAAGGCGGCTGGCCATGATGCTGGACGCGCCCACGCAGGCCGCGGTCCGGACGCATATCGACCGCACCATCCTGCCCGCCCTGCGCGAGGTCGCGGCCGAGCTGAAGCGGCGGGGCCTCGACGCGGGCGTCGCCTTCGGGGATGGCGAGGAGACGGCGGTGCTGAAGGTGCCCTCGCCCAACAGCCGCGACTTCGTCTATGGCGTGCAGCCGGCCAGCCGCGCGGTCGCCGCCTTCACCCTGCCCGAGGCCACCGACCCCGAGATGCGCCACGAGGCGCGCACCTTCTTCAGCGATGGCAGCCAGGGCTATGACCTGATGGGCATGACCCGCGACCAGATCATCTCGGACGTGCTGGTGCAGTTCGAGCGCTACCTGCAGCTTGTCCGCCTGCCCGAGACCGCCCTGCTGGTCGGCGCGCCCGAGCACGCGCCCGAAGCGCCGCCCAGGGACCCCGGTCCCCGTTGATCCCGGCCGCGCTTCGGGGTCTGATCCGCGTGGCGGCCCCGGACCCCGGCGAAGGATGCGACGCATGACCAAGGACGGCTTTCTGCCGAGACTCGCGCTGGTGACGCTTGCGGCGATCCTGGTGATCCTGGTCTGGCGCGGGTTTCCCCTGCTGGAGCGGGCCCTTCAGGGACCGGTGGACGAGCCCCGCGCCGTCGCGCCCCGCGGGGATCTGGCGGGGGTCGAGCAGACCACCATCGCCATCTTCGAGAATGCCCGCGACAGCGTCGTCTCGATCACCACCGAAAGCCGCGTCGTCGATTTCTGGACGCGGAACGCCTATGACGTCCCGCGCGGCAGCGGCTCGGGCTTCATCTGGGACGCGCAGGGCCATGTGGTGACGAACAACCACGTCATCGAGGGCGCGACCGGCGCGCTGGTGCGGCTGGCCGACGGCCGCGCCTATCCCGCCCGGCTGGTGGGCGCGGCCCCTGAACACGACCTGGCCGTCCTGCGCATCGACGCGGGCGCCGAGACGCCGCTGCCCGTGTCCGTGGGCGTCAGCGAGGACCTGCGCGTGGGCCAGAGCGTCTTTGCCATCGGCAACCCCTTCGGGCTGGACTGGACGCTGACGACCGGCATCGTCTCGGCCCTGGACCGGGAACTTCCGGGCGCGCGGGGCCGGGCGATCCGGGGGCTCATCCAGACGGATGCGGCGATCAACCCTGGAAACTCGGGCGGTCCTCTGCTGGACAGCGGGGGGCGGCTGATCGGGGTCAACACGGCGATCTACAGCCCCTCGGGGTCAAGCGCGGGGATCGGCTTCGCGGTGCCCGTGGACACGGTGAACCGCGTGGTGCCGCAGCTGATCGCGACGGGCCGCTATGCGCCGCCCACCCTGGGCGTCGCGCATGACCCGCGCGGCGACGCCCTGCTCAGGCGCGCCGGGATCGAGGGGGTGATGGTGCTGGAGGTCACGCCCGACAGCCCCGCCGCCGCGGCCGGGCTGCGGCCTGCGCGGATCACCCCCGACGGGCGGCTGGCGCTGGGGGACGTGATCCGGTCCCTTGACGGCGCGGCGATCGAGGATTCCGAGGACCTGCGCTCGGCCCTCGACCAGCGGCGGGCGGGCGAGACGGTCGCGCTCGGCCTTCTGCGCGAGGGCCGCGAGGCCGAGGTCACGGTGACGCTGGCCGCCGGGCAGTGACGGCCGGCCATATTGCCCCTGCCGCGTCCGTTTCCTGACGCCGGGCGGGAAGGTCGCCCGCGAGATACGGTCGAATTCCGGGATGCCCTGGACGCGCGGGCGGTTTTCCGGGTTTTTCAGGGACATCGGTGGAAGAGGATACCCGTCATTCTCTGGAAAAGTCGAATTTCACGGGCGTTCGTTTTTCATGGGCATGATTATCGAACCCCGCCGGAGCTTCCTTAATAGAGGCGCCAGAGCAACAATTGCGCTGAAACCTGCCGAGTGAAGTTCCGGGTCACATTCCGGCTACCCTCAGCCCGCCCGAGTCATGCTAAGCAGCAGTCACGAGCGGTCGGCAATCACGCCTGTATCCGCAAGAGGGTGAACAGTCTTTCAGGAGAAAAGGCAGGCCGGAGCCCCGACGGGATCGCGCTGCAGGACCTTTGCCCCGGTGCCGGATCGGCGCTTGGGAAAGCCCGTGCGCGGCGACAGGGGCAAGCGGCGAACCACCGGCATGAAGCGGAAACAAATCACGTTAATTTTTATCAAGAGCCGCATTGCCATTCATATTGATTTTGCAAGATATCGCCAAATATAGAGGCCACGACACGGAATTATCCTCCCGTAAAGGAGACGGGAGAAACCTGGGGAGACTGACCTGATGAATGGGAAGGAAGATAAGACTAATTCGTCTGAAGTTCTGGAAAGAATGAGCCTCGGCGAGCTGAAGGAACTGCGAAAGAAGCTGGACCGTGCCATCTCGAATTACGAGACGCGAAAGCGGCAGCAGGCGCTTTCGGCGCTGGAGCAGGCGGCCCGGGACCACGGGTTCAAGCTGTCGGAACTGATATCCGATCGCCCGTCGGGCAGGTCGAAGAGCAAGGCGGGCGAGGCCGAATCAAGCGGGCCGCCGGCCTATGTGAATCCCGACAATCCCGAACAGACCTGGAGCGGCCGGGGACGCCGACCCCGCTGGGTCCATGACGCCCTGGAGGCGGGCCGGACGCTGGAGGAGATGGCCGCCTGAAAGACGGCGCGCCTTTCTCGCAGTGCGGCTGCCTTGCAGGGGCCGTTCGGCGGGGGGCCTTGCATGAAAGGCCTTCGCCGCGTTCGGTGCCTCGTTGAGGGACAGGGCAGGGGCTCGGCGCATGACGCCGGAAGGGGGCGCTGTTGCCCATCGTTCCGGCTGATGCAACGCTGCCCGCATGGGTGAACTGGAATCCATCCGCGTCTTCCTGGCCGTTGTCGAGCAGCAGAGCTTCGCAGGCGCCGCGCGGCAGCTTGGCCTGACGCCGGCCTCGGTCACGCGCACCATCGCGGGGCTCGAGAACCGGCTGGGCGTGCAGCTTCTGGTGCGGACCACGCGGCAGGTCTCGCTGACCTCGGCGGGGGCGGTCTATGCCGCCCGCGTGGCGCCGCTGGCCGAGGCGCTGACCCGAGCCGCGCAGGAAACGCGCGAGGCGCAGGGCATCGCCTCGGGACTGGTCCGCGTCAGCGCGCCCATGTCGCTGGGGCTGCGGGTGCTGCCTGCCGTGCTGTCGCGCTTTGCCGGGCTTTACCCGCAGACGCATGTGGCGCTGAACCTGTCGGACAGCTTCGTCGACATCGTCGAGGAGGATTACGACCTCGCCATCCGCATCTCGGGCCCGCCCGGCGACAAGTCCACCATCTGGCGCAAGATCTGTCCCGTGCCGCGCGCGCTGGTCGCAGCGCCCGGCTATCTGCGCGTCCAGGGCACTCCGCAGGACCCCGCCGACCTGGCCGGGCACGCCTGCCTGGGCTATCGCGCCGATGCCCGCGACGAGGTCTGGGAGCTGTCGAAGGGCAGCACCCGCCGCAGCCACCGCGCGGCCGGGCGCTTCGGCGCCAACAACGGCGACGTGCTGGCGCGGCTGGCCCTGAACGGCGAGGGCATCGCCCTTCTGCCCCGCTTCATCGTCGAGGAGGACCTGGCTGCGGGCCGTCTGGCCGAGGTCCTGCCCGGTTGGTCCGCGCCCGAGATCTGGCTGACGCTCTATTACCCGCCCTACGAACGGCTGCCGCTGAAGGTCGCCGCCTTCTCGGATGTCTTCGAGGCCCATATCCGCGAGGCTTGTCCCCTCTGACCGCAGGATCATTGCGCAGAACGCAATGATCAATGCCGGCTGCCGGCCGTTCTGCCCGTCCCGCCGCGCCCTTATCTTGGGACCAAGGAAACGATGCACTTGCGGAGGCAGCCATGCTGAACGACATCAAGGGCCTGCACCACGTCACCTCGATGGCGGCGGAGGCGCAACAGAACAACGACTTCTTCACGCACACGCTCGGCCTGCGCCGGGTCAAGAAGACCGTGAACTTCGACGCGCCGCACGTGTATCACCTGTATTACGGGGACGAGACGGGCTCGGCCGGCACGGTCATGACCTATTTCCCCTTTCCGCATATCCGCCGTGGCCGCCCCGGCACGGGCGAGGTGTCGGAAACCCTGTTCTCGGTCCCGCGCGGTTCGCTCGGCTACTGGAAGGACCGCTTCGCCGCGCAAGGCGTGGGTGTTCTCGGGGAAGAGGAGCATTTCGGCGAAAGGCGCCTGCGCTTCCAGGGTCCGGACGGTGACGGCTTCGCGCTGGTCGAGGTCGCGGACGACCCCCGCGCCCCCTGGACGGGCGGCCCGGTGCCCGCCGCCGAGGGCGTGCACGGCTTCCGCGGCGTCAGCCTGCGGCTGCGCGACGCCGGCGCCACGGCCGAGCTGCTGCGCTTCATGGGCTATCAGGAGGCGGAACGGCACGGCGGGATCACCCGCTTCGCCATCAACGGCAACGGTGCCGATGTCATCGACGTGGAAACGCTGGCCGAGGCCGAGCCTGCCCGTCAGGGCGCGGGGTCCGTCCACCATGTCGCCTTCGCCGTCGAGAACCGCGAGGCGCAGCTGCGCGTCCGCAAGGCCCTGATGGACACGGGCTACAACGTGACCCCGGTGATCGACCGCGACTATTTCTGGGCGATCTACTTCCGCACCCCGGGCGGCGTGTTGTTCGAGGTCGCGACCAACGAGCCCGGCTTCGACCGCGACGAGGATACCGCGCACCTGGGCCAGGCGCTGAAGCTGCCCCGCCAGCACGCCCACCTGCGGCCCCGGCTGGAACAGATGCTGCCCGAGATCAGGGACTGACACCCATGTCGCTTGATCTTTACCATCACCTTGCCCGGCCCGGTGCGCCGGATGCGCCGCTGGTCTTCGCCTTCCACGGCACCGGCGGGGACGAACACCAGTTCACCGGCCTGATCGGGCAGATCCTGCCCGGCGCCGGGATCGTCGCCCCGCGCGGGGACGTGTCCGAACGTGGCGCGAGCCGCTTCTTCCGCCGCCGGGCGGAAGGCGTCTATGACATGGAGGACCTGCGCGCCCGAACCGGGCGGATGACCGCCTTCCTGCGCGCCCATGTGCAGGCGAACCCTGGCCGTCCCGTCTTTGCCATGGGCTATTCGAACGGGGCGAACATCCTCGCCTCGGTGATGTTCGAGGCGTCGGACCTGTTCGACCGCGTGGTGCTGATGCACCCGCTGATCCCCTGGACACCAAGGGAGCAGCCGGGGCTGGCGGGCCGGCAGGTGCTGGTGACCGCCGGCCGCCGCGACCCGATCTGCCCCCTGCCGCAGACCAAGGCGCTGGCAGGCTGGCTGCGGGCGCAGGGCGCCGCGCTCGAGCTTGTGCTGAGCGACGGCGGGCACGAGATCACGGCGCCCGAACTGAACGCGGTGGCGGGCTTCCTGCGCCGCTGACGGGGGTCAGCCGAGCTTTTCCAGCACCTTGTCCAGCGTGACCGGGAAGGACCGGAAGCGGTGCCCGGTCGCGTTGGCGATGGCGTTCACGATCGCGCCCGCCGTGCCGCACAGGGCAAGCTCGCCGATGCCCTTGGCCTGCATGGGATTGGCGAAGGGGTCGCGGTCGTCCATCAGCAGCTCGATGTCCATGTGCGGCACGTCGAGGTTCACGGGCACGTGGTATTCCGCCAGGTCCCGGTTCATGAAGCTGCCGTCGCGGGCATCGTGGAAGACCTCTTCGTGCAGGGCCTGGCCGATGCCGAAGATCATGCCGCCCATGCATTGCGAGCGCGCGGTCTTGGCGTTCAGGATACGCCCGGCGGCGAAGACGCCCGACAGGCGGCGGACATGGACCTCGCCCGTGACGCTGCTGACGGCGACCTCGCAGAACTCGGCCCCCCAGGAGGACTGGCGGTGCCCGTCCTCGGCCTTGCCCTTGCGGATCGTGCCGGTGCCCTGCAGGCTGTCGCCCGCCAGAACGTCGGCCAGGTCGCGCTGGCGGTTGCCGGCGATGACGGTGCCGTCCTTCAGGGTCAGCTCCTCCTCGTCGCAGCCCATCCGCTCGGCCAGCTTGCCCCGCAGCGCGCGCGCGGCCAGCATGACCGAGCTGCCCGAGGACGCCGCCCCGCGCGAGCCGCCCGAGCCGATGGAGGGCGGCAGGTCGCTGTCGCCCAGGACGGTCGTCACCCGCTCGGGCGGCAGGCCCAGCATCTCGGCCGCGATCTGGGTCAGCACCGAATAGCTGCCGGTGCCGATGTCGGTCATGTCGGTTTCCACCAGCGCCGTGCCGTCCGGGCGCAGCGTCACCCGCGCGGTCGAGTCGCCCAGCATGTTGACGCGGATGATCGCGCTCATCCCGAAGCCGATCAGCCATTCGCCCTCGCGGCGGCTGCCGGGCACCTTGGGCCGTTCGGACCAGCCGAAGCGTTCCGCGCCGATCCGGATGCAGTCGGCCAGCCGGTTGCTGCTGAAAGGCTTGCCCGTCGAGGGGTCCGTTTCGGGGATGTTGCGCAGCCGGAACTCGACCGGGTCGATGCCCGCGGCTTCGGACAGTTCGTCCATGGCCGCGTCGGTGACGGGCACGCCCACGGCCTCGCCCGGCGCGCGCATGGACCCCGCGCCGGTCAGGTTCAGCCGCCCGATGTAATGGCCGATCTCGCGGTTCTCGCCCGCCCAGGTGAACGAGGTCGCCTGCGTCACCGGTTCGCTGAAGTCCTCGCCGGGCAGGTTCGACACCCAGGCCTCGTGGCCGATGCCGGTCAGATGGCCGTCCGCGTCGCAGCACAGGCGCACGCGCTGGCGCGTCTCGCTGCGGCGGTGGGTGGCCTCGAAGACCTGCCGGCGGTGGAGCGCGATGGCGACGGGGCGGCCCAGCTTCTGCGCGGCGATGGCGGCGCCCACGCCCTCGTGCCCGATCCCCAGCTTGGAGCCGAAGCCTCCGCCCACGTAGCGCGACAGGATGCGGACCTTCTTGACACTGACCCCCAGCGCGTCGGCCAGCTCCTGCGCGTTGCTGTTCAGCATCTGGTAGCTGCCGCGCAGGGTCAGGCGGCCGTCCTCCCACCAGGCGACGGCGGCATGGGGCTCCATCGCGGCGTGGCTCATCGAGGGCGTGTCGTATTCCACGTCCACCGAGAAGGCGGCCTTCTTCATGGCGCGGTCCAGGTTCCCCTGCGAGGACTGCTTGGAGCGGGGCTCCTCGTATTTCGCCTGCGCGGGAAGGATCACGGCCTTGTGGCTGCTGTCCTTGTATTCGGCGCGGGCGGCCAGACCCGCGTCGCGGGCCTGTTCAAAGGTCTCGGCCACGACCAGCGCGATGGGCTGGCCCTTGTAGAAGATCTCGGCCGGGCCCTGATGGGGCGACTTGGCGTCCCCGCCCTGGGCCGGGTTGCGGATCATGCGGTCGTCGCGGATCACGGCCAGCACGCCCGGCATGGTCTGCAGTTCCTTCGTGTTCAGCCCCGTGACCCAGCCCTTGGCGATGTTGGCGCGCACGAACCAGCCATAGGCGGTGCCGGGGGGATGGTCCTCGTCGGCATAGCTTGCGGTGCCGCTGACCTTCAGCGGCCCTTCGGGTCGGTCCATGGGCGTGCTGATGACGCCCTGCGCCATGCGGTCCAGCAGGTCCTCCTGGTCGGGAAGATCCATCCGGTGGTCGAGCTTCAGTTCGATCGGTTCGGGCATCACTCGGTCTCCTGCACGGCCTCGGCCAGCACCGCCGCCAGCGTGCGGCGCAGCAGCGGGATCTTGAAATCGTTGTGGCCCTGGCCGCGCGCGCCTTCCAGCACGGCCTCGGCCGCGCGGGCGAACAGCTCGGGCGAAGGGGCCTGGCCCGTCAGCATCCGCTCGGCCGCGGGCGCGCGCCAGGGCTTGTGGGCGACATTGCCGAAGGCCAGCCGCACCCTGTCCATCCGGCCGGCGCGCATGGTCACGACGGCGGCGACGGATACCAGCGCGAAGGCATAGGACCGCCGGTCGCGCACCTTGCGATAGATCTGCCGCCCGCCCAGTGGCGCGGGCAGGCGCACGGACAGGATCATCTCGCCCGGTTGCAGTTCGGTGTCGAGGTCGGGGCGGTCGCCCGGCAGGCGGTGAAAGTCGGTGGCCGCGATCTCGCGCCGGCCGCCGGGGCCCTCGACCTCGACCACCGCGTCCAGCGCGCTCAGCGCGACGGCCATGTCGCCGGGATAGGTGGCGATGCAGTGGTCCGACGCGCCAAGGATCGCGTGGATGCGGTTCACCCCGCCGATGGCCCCGCAGCCCGAGCCCGGCACGCGCTTGTTGCAGGGCGCGTCCACGTCATAGAAGTAATAGCACCGCGTCCGCTGCATCAGGTTGCCGCCAGTGGTGGCGCGGTTGCGAAGCTGGGGACTGGCGCCCGCGAGGATCGCGCGGGACAGAAGCGGCCAGTCCTGCCGAACCGCCGGATGGGCGGCGAGGTCCGAGTTCCGCACCAGCGCCCCGATCCGCAGCCCCTCGCCGTCGCGCTCGACCCCGTCCAGCCCGACGTGGTTGATGTCGATCAGCCGCGCAGGCGTCTCGACCTGCAGCTTCATCAGGTCCAGCAGGTTCGTGCCGCCCGCGATAATGCGCGCGTCGGTCCCGATCGCGTCGGCGGGCGTTGCCGCGCGGGCATAGTCGAAGGCCTTCATGCCGCGCCCTCCGCCGCCTTGCCCGCCACTTCGCGGATCGCGTCCACGATGTTGGGATAACACGAGCAGCGGCAAAGGTTGCCCGACATGCGCTCGCGGATCTCGTCGTCGCTGAGGGCCGGGGACCCGAGGTCGCCCGTCACCTGGCTGGGCCAGCCCTGGCGCAGCTCCTCCAGCATGGCGGTGGCGGACATGATCTGGCCGGGCGTGCAATAGCCGCACTGGAAGCCGTCATGCCGGATGAAGGCCTGCTGCAGCGGCGCGAGGTCCCCGGGCGTGCCGATCCCCTCGATGGTGGTGATTTCGTCGCCCTCGTGCATGACCGCCAGCGTCAGGCAGGAATTGATCCGCCGCCCGTTCACGATCACCGTGCAGGCCCCGCACTGGCCGTGGTCGCAGCCCTTCTTGGTTCCCGTCAGGTCCAGCCGCTGCCGCAGCGCATCCAGAAGCGAGACCCTCGGGTCGTCGATTTCCAGGACATGGGGGGTCCCGTTGACGGTCAGGGTGACATCCATCCGTGGCTCTCCTTCGGCTGCGGGCGCGACAGGGAACAACCGTGGCGCGCCGCGTGTTCCGTGCCCATGAACAAGATTGCCCCCCGCATGGCCGAGGCCCTGCCGATCGCCACGCCTGCCGGGGCCGACCCGATGGGCGATCCGCTGTCCGCGCTGGCCGGCGGCGGCGTGCTGGCCGTCATCACCGGGGTGGAAGGCCCGCATTACCGCAACCCCGGCACGATCATGGCCTTCCCGGCGACCGGCGGCAGCGTCGGCCAGCTCAGTTCCGGCTGCATCGAGGCCGACCTTGCGCTGCACGCCCGCGAGGTGGCGGCGCAAGGCCGCGTGCGGCGGCTGCGCTATGGCAAGGGCTCGCCCTTCCGCGACCTCGTGCTGCCCTGCGGGGGCGGGCTGGACGTGGCGCTGGTGCCGGTCGAGGATCCCGCGCCGGTGCGGCAGGCGCTGGCCGCGCGGACGGCACGGCGCGACAGCCTTCTGGGGATCGACCTCGACCGGGGAACGGTGGCGCTGGACGGACCCGGCTTCGTGCTGCGCATCCTGCCGTCCACGCGCTTCCTGACCTGGGGGGCAGGGATCGAGGCGGTGACCTTTGCGGCGCTGGCCCATGCGGCGGGCTATCCCGCGGAACTCGCGACCCATGACGAGGCGACCGCCGCGACCGCCGCCGCGCAGGGCGTGGTGCTGCGCGCGGGCGGGCCGGGGGACGCCGACCCCTGGACGGCCGTGACGCTGTTCTACCACGATCACGACCGCGAACCGCCCGTTCTGGCCGAGGCGCTGGCCACCCCCGCCTTCTACGTGGGCGCGCAGGGCAGCCTGCGCAGCCACCGCGCCCGCGTCGAGGCGCTGCGCGGCATGGGCGTCCCCGAGGACGCCATCGCCCGCCTGCGTGGGCCCATCGGGCTGATCCCCTCGGCCCGCGACCCCCGCGTGCTGGCGGTGTCCGTGCTGGCCGAGATCCTGGCCGAGCGCGCGCAATGACCGGGGGACCGACTGTCGGCGTGCTGCTGGCCGCGGGCCATTCCCGCCGCTGGGGGCCGGACAACAAGCTGCTGGCCCCCTGGAACGGGCAGGCGCTGGTGGTCCGCGCCGGGGCGCTGCTGGCCCGCGCACCGGTGGACCTACGCGCGGTTGTCCTGCGCGACAAGCGGATCGCGGCGCTGCTGCCGGGACTGGAGCCGCTGGCGCCGGAGGACGAGGACCAGTCGGCCAGCCTGCGCGCGGCGGTGGCCTGGGCGCAGGGGCAGGGCGCCGCGCGGCTGCTGGTCCTACTGGGCGACATGCCCGCCCTGTCCGACGCCACGGTTGCCGCGCTGGTCGAGGGCTGCACCGCTGACCGCCCCTCGGCCGTCCTGCATCCGGACGGCCGCCCCGGCGCCCCCGCCTGCGTCCCGGCGTCCGCCTTTGCCGCGCTGTCGAAGCTGCGCGGCGATCAGGGCGCGGGCGTCCTTCTGGGGAATGCCGTGACGATCCCCGCCGCCCTGGCCGAGCTGGTGGACGTGGACCGGCCGCAGGACCTGTCGGCGGGCTGAACCGCGCGGGGAACATTCCGGGGCAGGGCGAGTTGCCTCTCGGTCCCTCAGCGGAAGTGGATCTCCCCATGAACGACCTGCCTGATTTCTCGCGCCGCGGCTTCATGCGGACATCCGCCCTCGGCCTCGGGGCCGGGATGGGGCTGGGCCTCGGCGGGCTCGAGGCCATGGCCCAGACCGCCGGCCGCGCCATCGGCAGCGGCCAGACCCCGCCCGCCGATCCGCTGGAGCGGCAGGCCGCCGGGCGCCCCGAGCCCGAACTGGACGCGACCCCGCGCCCCTCGCCCCCGGAACGGCGCGTGGGCTGGGCCGTCTGCGGCCTGGGCCATTTCGCTCAGAACTACGCCATTCCCGCGATCGGGCGCTCGGCCGAGGCCAAGCTGACGGGGCTGATCTCGGGCAGCCGCGACAAGGCGCTGGCGGTGGCCGGGGCCTGGGGCGTGCCCGAGACATCCGTTTACGACTACGGGATGCAGGGGCTGGCCGACAACGACGCGGTGGACGTGGTCTATGTCATCACCCCCAACGCCATCCACGAGGAGAACGTGATCGCCGCGCTGGAAGCGGGCAAGCACGTCTTCTGCGAAAAGCCCTTCGCCCATAACTCGGCCTCGGCGCAGCGGATGATGGACGCGGCCCGGGCCGCCGACCGCAGGATCATGATCGCCTATCGCGCCCATTTCGAGCCGAACAACACCGCCCTGAAGGAGATGGTGCAGAAGGGCGAGCTGGGCGACATCTGGTATGCGACCTCGGACCACCACCGCCCGCTGGACCCTGCGGTCGAGCGCGACCAGTGGCGGATGGTGCGCGACCTCGCGGGCGGCGGCTCGCTGATGGACATCGGGATCTATTCGCTGAACGGCCTGATCTGGCTGCTGGACGAGGTCCCCGAGCGGCTGGTCGCCACCACCTTCTCGCCTGAAACCCCCGACGGCCGCTTCGGCGAGATCGAGGCCATCGGGCAGGTGCAGCTGGTCTTTCCCTCGGGGCGGCGGGCCAGCATCTCGTCGGGCTATGTCGCCAACAAGAAGCGGATCGACCTCTGGGGGTCAGAGGCCGTGGCCGTTCTGGACCCCGCGACCGAATATTTCGGCAACCGCCTGACGCTGAGCACCGCCGAGGGGGACGAGATGCCCACCCCCTCGAAACCCAGCGAGCAGCAGTTCACGGGCGAGATCGACCATTTCAGCCAGGCGGTCCGCGACGGGGTCCCCATCCTGACCCCGGCCGAGATGGGCTTGCGCGACATGCACCTGCTGGAAGCGATCTATGTCTCGGCCGAGCGGGGCGAATGGGTCGAGGTGAACCCCGACGGCACCCTGCGCTGAGCCGCTGCCCCGGGAACGGCAGGCGGGGGGCGGGGGTTGAAGAACAGGGGGATGCCCCTTCGCATCCCGCTTCTGGAGGAGGACGCAGATGGCACAGGACCGCTATGACCGCGACGACTGGGGCCGGGGCGGCCGGGACCGGTCCCGCGACTGGATGGACAGGGCAGGGGACGAGGTCCGGTCCTGGTCCGGCGACCGGGACGCGGAACGCCGCCGCCACATGGACGAGGCGCGCGGCTACGGCATGATGGGCTTTGAACAGCGCGACGCCCGCTCTCGCGGCGATGACCGCGGCCCCTATGGCGGCCGTTTCCCCGACGGGCCGGGCTATGATCCGGGCTACGGGCGCAACTACGGCGCCCCCGATCCCGGCATGACGGGGCTGGGCATGGGTATGTCCAGCTATCCCCCGTCCTTCGGGATGGAGCACGAGCGGCGCAGCCAGGGCGGGGACGGCTGGCGCGGCGGCTCGGACGAGCGCGGGTTCTTCGAGCGCGCGGGCGACGAGATCGCGTCCTGGTTCGGCGACGAGGAGGCCAGCCGCCGGCGCGAGATGGACGCGGGCCATCGCGGCCGCGGCCCGCGCAACTACAGCCGCTCGGACGACCGCATCCGCGAGGACGTGAGCGAGCGGCTGACCGACGACCCCCAGCTGGATGCCACCGACATCGAGGTTTCGGTCAGCGGCGGCGAGATCACGCTGAGCGGCACGGTGGACAGCCGCTTCGCCAAGCGTCATGCCGAGGATCTGGCCGAAGGCTGCTCGGGCGTGCGGCACGTCCAGAACAACCTGCGCGTCACCGAGCGCCACCCCGACGCCGGCCGCATCGGCGGAAGCGGCCCCCTGCGGGAGTAAGCCCCGCCACCGGCCGCCGCCCCGCGCAAGGGGCGGCGGCCATGGCCGATCCCCCGGGGACCGGCATCCGAGGGACACAGGCACGGGGCGCGCGCGCGCATCCGGACAGACCTGCTGTCGGCCTGACTGAACCCCTGACCCCCTGGGTGCCATGGTCCCGCTGCTCGACCCCGATCCCTACATCCTTGTCCTGACCGGCGTGGGCTTCCTGATCGCGCTGGTGGCCTGGCTGCCGCTGGCGCTGCGGCGGCTGCCGCTGTCGCTGCCCATCGTCTGCATCGCCCTGGGGGCGGCGGTCTTCTCGCTGCCCGGTGCGCGGCTGGTGCCCTCGCCGCTGGACCACCCCGAGTTCACCGAACGCTTCGCCGAGTTCGTCGTCATCATCGCGCTGATGGGGGCGGGGCTGAAGCTCGACCGCCCCTTCGGCTGGCGCCGGTGGGAGGTCAGCTGGCGGCTGATCCTGGTGACCCTCCCCCTCAGTATCGCGGCCATTACCCTGCTGGCCGGGACATGGATGGGGCTGGCCTGGCCGGTCGCGCTGCTTCTGGCCGCCTCGCTGGCCCCGACCGACCCGGTGCTGGCCGCCGACGTGCAGGTCGGCCCGCCCCGGACCGGCGAGGAGGACGAGGTCCGCTTCGGCCTGACCTCGGAAGCGGGGATGAATGACGGCGCGGCCTTTCCCTTTGTCCACCTGGCCATCGCCCTGTCGCTGGCCGCCTCGACCGGAGAGCCCTGGGCCGCGAAATGGCTGACCTACAACGTCCTGTGGGAAATCGGCGCGGGCGTCGCGGGCGGCTGGCTGATCGGCCGCGCCTTCGGCTGGGTCACCTTCCGCATCCCGGCCGAGACCAAGCTGGCGCAGACCGGCGACGGGCTGATCGCGCTGTCGGCGACCTTCGTGTCCTACGGCCTGACCGAGATCATCCATTCCTACGGCTTCCTGTCGGTCTTCGTGACCGCGCTGACCTTCCGCGCCGCCCACCGCAGCCACGACTTCCACCGCGAGATGCATGACGTGACCGAGCAGGTCGAGCGGCTGGCGATGATGGTGCTGCTGCTGCTGTTCGGCGGCGCGCTGGCCAAGGGGCTGCTGTCGGGGCTCGCGCCGGGGGACGTGGCGGCGGCGCTGGTCATCCTGCTGGTGATCCGCCCCGCGACGGGCCTGCTGGGCCTTCTGGGGCTGCGGGCATCGGCCAGCGAGAAGCTGACCATCGCCTTCTTCGGCATCCGCGGCGTGGGCTCGATCTACTACCTGGCCTACGGGCTGAACCACATGGAGGCCGAGGGCGCCGAGCGGCTTTGGGCGATCGCGGGGCTGGTGATCCTGGTCTCGATCCTTCTGCACGGGCTGACGGTCACGCCGATCATGCGCCTGCTCGACCGCCGCCACGGCCGCGATCCCGATGCCGAGGACATCCCGCCCCCCGGCCTGCAGGGACCGGGCGCGGGCTGAGCGGGGGGACGCTTTCTGCCCCCGCCGGTCCTTTCGGGGGAACATGGCGCGCGCCCGGCCGTTGATACCCTGAACCGCCGCCGTCGCGCGGCACCACGCAGGGGAAAGCTCATGGCAAATGCAAGCAGCAAGAAGTTCGGCGCCGGGCAGCAGGACCAGGGCAAGGGCGACGGTTCGGGGGGCATGGCCCCGCTTGAGCCCGATGCCCCGCTGCCGACCGAGGTCCTGTCGAACCGCGACACCTCGCGCCATTCGGACCAGCGCGGGCTCGATTCCCGTCACGTCCAGAGCGAGCAGGGCCACGACAGCGTGGCCAGCCACGCGCCGGGGCAGGGCGAAGCGGGCGACGTGGACCGCGAGAAGCTGGCCGACGAGCGTCCCGAAAGCCGCACGGAGCAGGGGCAATGACCAGCAGCAAGCACCCGAAGACCGACAGCCCCTCGGACGCCGACCTGCGGCGCGATCCCGGCATCGGCAGCTCGAAGGGCGCGACCGGCTCGGACCCCGAGCTGGAGGGCGAGAACACCTTTGAAGGGGACGTGATGAACGACACCACCCCCGAAGGCGGCATCGACCCGAACCAGCGCGGCCGCGAGAACAAGTGACACCCGGTCCCGCGCCCCTTTCCGGGCGCGGCGGCCCCTTGGGAAAGGAGACCCGCATGAGCGGCGACAAGACCCACCAGCAGCAGCGCCAGATCATCGAAGGGCGCGTGGACACCAGCAACGCGGACAAGGACTTCGACCCGCGGCCCTACCTGAACGCCTCGAAAGAGGTGCGCGACCGGATCGTGGAAACCGACCTGCCTCGGAACCCGACGCCGCTGGCCAGCGACGACGGCAACCCGATGCTGCGCGGCGAGAACCAGGAAAGCCAGCACAACAAGCGCAGCGGCCAGCCCGAGGACCAGGACAACGGCTGAACGCCCGCGCCGCGCCCTGGGGCGGCCCGCAGGGTGACGCCTCGGGGCGGCAGGAACGCCGACGTCCGGCGCGCGACCCTGACCGGATCACCGGGATTCGTGCCGAGCGATTCCCCTATCCGGCAGGGGTGCAATGGCGCGAATTGGACCTGACTATTTTGGCAACTGTTTCGCCCGCTCGCCTCGGGCTATGTTGTCTTCAGTTAAAGAGTTCGCCGGTTCGGGCAGTTTTCAAAGTACCAACGAGGGACCGAACCATCCCTCGTTTATACCCCCAAATGCATTCCGGTCCGGGCGGCCTGCCACCCGCTGGCAGGCAAATTATTGCAGCGCATTCAGGCAGTTCGGCCTCGGTCGTCGGCTGATGGCGTTGATCCCGTGGCAGGGTTCCGCATGCGGAATGTTTCCAATGGAAATTACCGACATCGGGTTTTCTGCCAGTAACTCTTCACCGCTTGCTTATGCCCTTGCCTGACAGGCAGGACACGTGCCTGCCGAAAGAATCCGGCTCCAAACTCATCAGGCTTGAAGCCGGAACAGGACCCTCGCGGCGAAAGCGCCACGAGCGGTCCAAGGTTCAGGTCCCGCTCAGGCCCTGGCCCCGGCCACCTGGACAGGGGCGTTGCGCATTCCCAGGCGTGCGAACAGGTCCGCGTCCTGCCACGAGGCCGGGTTGTCCGTGGTCAGCAGCACGTCCCCCACGAAGATCGAGTTGGCGCCGGCAAGGAAGCACAGGGCCTGAAGCTCGTCGCTCATCCCCGTACGCCCCGCCGACAGCCGCACCACGCTTTCCGGCATCAGGATGCGCGCCAGCGCCACGGCGCGGACCAGGGAAAAGGGGTCCACCGGCCGCGCCACCGCCTCGACCGGCGTGCCCTCGATGGGCTGCCACAGGTTGATCGGCACGCTTTCGGGATGGCGCGGCAGGGTGGCCAGGGTGACCAGCATGGCGATGCGGTCCTCCTCGTCCTCGCCCATGCCGAGGATGCCGCCGCAGCAGACCCGGATGCCGCCTTCGCGCACGTGGTCCAGCGTTTCCAGCCGGTCCTCCATCGTCCGGGTGGTGGCGATGCGGGCGTAGTGGCCGGGCGAGGTGTCGATGTTGTGGTTGTAGAAGTCGAGCCCCGCTTCCTTCAGCCGCGCCACCTGCGGGGGCGACAGCATGCCCAGAGTCATGCAGGTCTCCATCCCCAGGGCGCGGACGCCCCGGACCATGGCGCAAAGGGCGTCGAGGTCGCGATTCTTCGGGCTGCGCCATGCCGCCCCCATGCAGAAGCGCTGCGCACCGGCCAGCCGGGCCTTGCGGGCCGCGGCAAGGACGGCCTCGACATCCATCAGCCTGGTCGCCTTGACGCCCGTGTCGTGATGGGCGCTTTGCGAGCAATAGCCGCAGTCCTCGGGGCAGCCGCCGGTCTTGATGCTCAGCAGGCTGGCCTGTTCCACCACGGTCGGATCGAAATGCGCCCGGTGGACGGTCTGCGCCCGGTGCATGAGGTCGGCGAAGGGCAGGGCATGGATGGCGCGCGCTTCCTCGAGCGTCCAGTCGGTGCGGATCATGCGGAACGGCCCTTGCGCAGGCGGTCCCAGCCACCGGCAAGCAGCGCCGCCACGCCGAGCTTCAGAAGATCCCCCGTGACGAAGGGCAGGACACCTGCGGCCAGCACCTTGTCCGCCGGCAGGAAGGCGGCCAGCCATGCGGCCCCGGCGGCATAGGTGACCGCAAGCCCCGCCAGCATGGCCAGCAGGCGCCGCAGGGTTCCGCCGCCCGCCGCGAGCCACCCGGTCACCCCCGCCGCAACCAGGAAGCCCAGCAGATAGCCGCCGGTGGGTCCGGCCATGTAGGCCAGCCCGATCCCGCGCTCGGGCGAGCCCGAGAACACGGGCAGCCCGGCCGCACCGGCGGCCAGGTAGGTGGCCATTGCGCCCATGGCGACGCGGGGGCCGCCGATAAGGGCGATCATCATCACCGCAAGCGTATGCAGGGTCATCGGCACCGGCCAGAAGGGCACCTGCACCTTGGCCGCGAGGGTGATGAGTGCGGCAAGGCCCAGCATCGTCGCGCCCTGCAGGAAAATGCTGCGCCGGCCGTGGCTGGCAGACAGTGCGTCAGTCGTCATCATGGATCTCCCGATTGGTTTATCTATGACTAGGAACAACGCCTCCTGCCGTCCAAGTAGGATTATAGATAATCAGCCGACAATTGCGGGCCTCACGATCCCGCGGCGCGCGCTGCGTCCGCCGATGCGGCCGACATGCTTGGACAGGATCATGCAGGCGACATCCGTCTGCCGCCGGCGCAAGGCGGCCAGAATGGCGCGGTGCTCGTGATCGGTCGAGGCTTCCCAGTCGCTGCGCCAGGCCGCGAACAGGAAGCGCGCGCTGGCCATGTACAAGCCGTCGATCGTGGACAGCAGTCGGGGCATGGCACAGGGGGTCAGGATCAGGCGGTGGAAACGCCGGTTGGCGGCTTCCCATTCGCGGACATCCTGCGCGGAATCAGCAGCTTCCGCCGCCTCTTCGGCCGCCGACAGCACGTCCGCGCCCATGTTCGGCGCCGCGTGGCGAAGAGCCAGCGCCTCGAGCGAGGCACGCATGGCCGCGACCTCGTGCAGCTCCTCGACATCGAAGGAGGTGACGCGGACACCCCGGCGCGGCTCGCTGACGGCGAGGCCCTGCGCCTCGAGCTGCCGGAAGGCTTCGCGGACCGGGACATGGCTGGCGCCGAACTCCTGCGCGACATGATCCTGCCGCAGGCGCGCGCCCGGCCGCAGGGCGCCGGTGATGATGCGGTCGGCCAGGGTTGCAGCAATCTGCATGGCCAGGGTATGTCTGGGCTGGTTTTCCATCTTTTATAGATAAACCGCGGGCCCGCGAGCGTCCACTGTCGTTCGGGCTGTTCTTGCAAGGCCCTATGGGGAAGCCCGATCATGCCGGCGCGCGATCCGGCCCTGCCCTGCAGGGCGAGGCCTTCAATACCCCAGGCTGTCCCGCAGGTTCTGCTCGACCGTCCGCAGATGCGTGCGCATCGCGTCCGCCGCCGCCTGGCCGTCGCGCGCGGCGACGGCTTCCACGATGCGGTCGTGCTGCTCGAAGCTGTGGTGGTCGCGCGGAGGGCGGCCGGGGTTGTCGCGGCGGCGGCCCCAGGTCACGGCGCGGCGGACCGTCGTCATCGTGTCGAGCAGGCCCAGCAGCAGCGAGTTCTGGGTCGCCTCGCCCAGGGCGCGGTGCAGGCGGTTGTCGTGATGCTCGTACTGGCGCCAGGTGGGCGCCCCGCGGCATTTCTGGGCGCAGGCGCGCAGGTCGTTGATCTGCGCCCCCGTGGCATTCGCGGCCGCGAGGCGCGCGATCTCGGGTTCAAAGGCAAGGCGGGCCGCCATGACCTCGGTCGGGTTCGTCCGCAGGACCAGCGCGTTGATCTCGCTCATGCTGTTGATGGGCCGCTCGCCCATGAAGGTGCCCTTGCCGACATGGCGCCACACGACCCCCTCGCCCTGCAGGGCGGCAAGCGCCTTGCGCAGCACCGTGCGGCCCATGTCGAGCGTTTCGGCAAGTTCCCGTTCGGACGGAAGGCGGCCGTCGTCGCCGAGATCGGCGGTCTCGAGATAGGCCCGCAGTTTATCCAGAGGGGAAGCATGAAGCGGCTGCATCTTTGAACCAATCCTGTGATTGGTTCATACTTTACGCGCAGCAGCGGAATGTCAAGTTGTTCGAATCAGACAAAATTATCACTCATCATCAACTATTTATTCTTGAACGCCAGCAACCCGGCGGGTGAGTTACCTCAAGATCGTTGACGCACCATTGCGGTCAATACAATGATTGGTTCCATACCGGGCTTGGAGGAGCCCGTTCCTGGGGAGGAGAGAAGATGGGTTTTCTTGCTGACAGGATGCGGCGGCGGGTGGCCGTGTCCGCACTTGCGCTGGTCGCGGCCCTGCCGGCTGCGGCTTCCGCCGATCCGATGCGCATCGCCTTCGGCGATATCGCCACCATCGAGACCCTTGGGCTGCTCATTGCGATCGAGCGGGCGAAGGAGCAGGGGGTCGAGGTCGAGCCGACCTTCCTGAAAAGCGAGGACATCGCGGCGCAGGCGGTGGTCAGCGGACAGGCGGACATCGGCATCGGCGGCCCCTATGCGCTGCTGCAGAAGGTCAAGGCGGCGATCCGGATCTTCCTGCAGCTGAGCGAACTGCAGATGTATCCGGTGGTCAACACCGAGTTCTACAAGGACTGGGCCGACCTGGACGGGCAGGAGATCGCCGTCCACTCGCGCGGCTCGGGCACCGAGGCGATCATGCAGATGATGGCCGACAGGCACGGCATCGAATATTCCAGCATCGCCTATGTGCCGGGGGCCGAGGTGCGGACGGGCGCTCTGCTGCAGGGCAACGTCAAGGCGACCATCGTCGATTCCTCGGGCAAGCGCGTGCTCGAGGCCGAGGCGCCGGACCGCTTCGCCTTCCTGCCGCTGGACGGGGTCGAGGCCACGGACGAGGCGATGTTCGCCAACACCTCCTATCTGGCCGAGAACCCCGAGGACGTGGCGAAGCTTGTCGAGGCGGTCGTGACGACCTGGCGCGAGATCGCGGCCGACCCGTCCGCCGCGGTCAGGCTGCGCGAGCAGTACAACCTGCTGCCCGACGCCACCCCCGAGATGCTGGCCGAGATCGAGCCCTATTACGCGGGAATGAAGGATGCCCTGCCGCTGAACGGCGGCGGCGAGGAGGCCGCGCGCAGCGACTTTGCCTTCTACACCGCCTCGGGTGCGCTGGAAGGCAAGCCCGAGGACCTGAAGGTAGAGGACTTCTGGGATCTTTCCGTTCTGAACGGCGCGCTCGGCAAGCTCGGGACGCAGTGAGATGAGCGTCATGTCACAGGATGTGAAGGTGGTGGCCCCCGCGGCCACCACGGGACAGGCGCTGCGCCTGTTTGCCGAACGGCGCAGGTCCTTCTGGGTCGTCCTTTCGCTGCTGGTGCTGTTCACGGCCTGGGAGATCGCGGGCCGCGTCCCGATCAGCTTCGCCTTTCCCACCTTTCTCGACACGCTGGCCGCCTTCTTCGAGATGGTCGCGGACGGCTCGATGATCCGGGCCTTCTTCCTGACGCTGCAACCGCTGGTGCTGGGCGTCGCCATCTCGGCGCTGCTGGGGATCGCGCTGGGGATCGTGATGGGGCTGTCGGACCGGCTGGAATGGCTGCTCGCCCCGGTCTTCATCGTGCTGCAGGCCGCGCCCATGGCGGCGCTGGTGCCGCTGGTGACCTTTGTCTACGGCATCGGGCTGGTCGCCAAGACGCTGGCCGTCATCATGCTGGCGCTGCCGGTGATCGTGCTGAACTCGTACAAGGCGGTGCGGCACGTGAACCCCTCGCTGGTGGACATGTGCCGGTCCTTCCAGGGCACGCGGCGCCAGCAGATCTTCAAGATCATCATCCCCGACGCGTCGCCCGTCCTGTTCGCGGGCCTGCGCCTGGGGGTGGCCGCCGGCTTCATCGGCGTCATGCTGGCCGAACTGCTGATCACCCCCACGGGGATCGGCGACCTGATCACCTATCACCGCTCGGTCGCCAACTACGCGCACATGTATGCGGCCGTCACCGCCATCATCGCGGCGTCCACCGTGACGCTGGCCCTGCTGCAGTGGTTCGAGACCAACGTCATGCGCCCCGAAAAGAGGAGGAGCTGAGATGACCGTCACCGCACTCGCGGCCGACACCTTCGATCCCGCTAGCGTCGTCACCCACGATCCGGTCGTGCGGGTCGAGGCGATCTGCAAGCATTACGGCAGCACCGAGGCGCTGCGGAACATCGACCTGCAGTTCGAGCGCGGCAAGCTGACGACGCTGCTGGGCCCGTCGGGCTGCGGCAAGACCACGCTGCTGAAGATCATCGCAGGCCTGGTGCCCGCGACCTCGGGGCAGATCGTCGTGAACGGCCGCGCCGTCACGGGGCCGGGACCGGAGCGCGCCTTCGTCTTCCAGGACTTCGCGCTGATGCCCTGGGCCACGGTCCTGCGCAACGTGGGCTTCGGGCTGGAACTGAAGGGCATGGCCGCGGCCGAGCGCAACCGCATCGCGCGGCGCTACATCGAGGAGGTCGGGCTTCAGGGCTTCGAGGACAAGTATCCGCACGAGCTGTCGGGGGGCATGCGCCAGCGCGTCGGCATCGCCCGCGCCTTCGCGGTGAACGCCGACGTGCTGCTGCTGGATGAGCCCTTCTCGGCCGTGGACGAACAGAACCGCCGCAAGTTCCAGGAGGACCTGCTGCGGCTGGTCGAGATGGAGCGCAAGACCTTCATCTTCGTCACCCATTCGATCGAGGAGGCGGTCTATGTCTCGGACCGGATCGTGCTGCTGTCGCCGCGGCCGGGCCGCGTGTCGAACATCATCGACCCCCGGATCGACCGCACCGCCAACCCCGACGACATCCGGCGCGACCCAGGCTATCTCGACGTGGTCGAGGAGATCTGGCAGGGCCTGCGCCATTATGCGGAGTGACCGGCCATGACCATGTTCGGATACCGCATTCCCATGATGGCCTCGCTGATCGTCTGGGCCCTGGTGTGGGAGATCGTGGGCCGGCTGGACATCATCTTCCTGATCCCGCCGATGACCGCGATCATCGCCGCAGGCTTCGACCTGGTGCAGACCAATTCCTGGCAGAACGCCACGCTTGTCACGATCCGGTCCTTCGTGATCGGCATGGCGCTGGCGATCGGGATCGGCGTGCCGCTTGGCGTGATGATGGGCCGCGTGAAGATCATCGACAACATCTTCGGTCTGTGGGTGAACATCTTCGTCAGCGCGCCGCTGTCGGCGCTGGTGCCGGTGCTGATGATCCTCTTCGGGATGGGCGAGGCGACCATCGTCGTCACGGTCTTCCTGTTCGCCGTCTGGATCATCGTGCTGGATGCCCGCGCGGGCGTCATGCAGGTGCCCAGCTCTCTGGTCGAGATGGCGCGGTCCTATGGCGCCTCGCAGGCCACCATCATGCGCAAGATCATCCTGGTCTCGGCGCTGCCCGAAATCCTCGCGGGCATCCGCATCGGCGTGATCCGGGGGGTCAAGGGGGTGGTCATCGGCCAGATCCTCGTGGCCGTGATCGGCTACGGCGAACTTTTCGAGCTGTATTCCCGCAGCTTCGACATGGAGCGGTTCTGGGCGCTCACACTGGTTCTCTTCGCTGCGGCGATGGTGCTGTCGGCGATCGTGGAAAACGCGGAAAAACGCATAGAATACTACGCAGGAGCGAGATGATGAACGAGATGACCAAGATGGCGGACTATGTCTTCGTGCCCGAACCCACCCCCACCATTCCGGTGGCCGGCAGCGACAAGCTGTTCCCCGTGCGCCGTATCTACTGCGTGGGCCGCAACTTCGCCGACCACGCGATCGAGATGGGCCACGACCCCGACAAGGAGCCGCCCTTCTTCTTCCAGAAGAACCCCGACTCGATCGTGCCGCCCGGCAAGGACTTCCCCTATCCGACCGAGACCAGCGACGTGCACCACGAGATCGAGCTGGTCGTGGCGCTGAAATCGGGCGGCACCGACATCCCGCTGGACAAGGCGCTGGACTGCGTCTTCGGCTACGGGGTGGGTCTCGACATGACCCGGCGCGACCTGCAGGGCCAGGCCAAGAAGATGGGCCGCCCGTGGGAAACGGGCAAGTCCTTCGAGGCCTCGGCACCCTGCTCGGCCATCCATCCGGTGTCCGAGGTGGGGCACCCCACGCAGGGCGCGATCCGCGTCGAGGTCAACGGCGAGATGCGCCAGGAAGGCGACCTGAACCAGATGATCTGGAAGGTGCCGGAAATGATCTCGTACCTGTCGCGGCTGTTCGAGCTGCGCCCCGGGGACGTGATCTTCGCGGGCACCCCGGCGGGCGTCGGCGCCGTGGTCCGGGGCGACGTGATGACCGGCCATGTGGAAGGCGTGGACGACATCACCGTCAAGGTGGTCTGAGATCCCTGCGGCCCCGTCGGGGGCCGCTTTCCGTTCCGGCGCGCGCGATGCCCCTGTCCCTGACGCTTGCGAGCCCTTCACCTTCGCGCTTGCCACAAGCCCCTGCATCCCCAAGCTTTCGGACGTCGGCGGCGGCCTCGCTATCGCCCTGCCCGGAACGCCCGGCCCTCTTCAAAGGCCTTTGCCGTGATGGCCGGCCGCCGGCTGCGACGGGCGCTCGGGGGCAGGGCGGAAGCCGACGCGCGGGCTGTCCGATCTTTGCCGCGACTGCACTGGGGACCTGACGCAGGCGGCGGTCTCTGCTAAGGCCGGTCCGACACGGATTCCATCTCAGCAAGACAGGTTCATGACATGGCTGATCTGCCCACCCCCGACATCATCTACACCAAGGTCGACGAAGCCCCGCAGATCGCCTCGGCCTCGCTTCTGCCGATCATCCGCGCCTTCGCCTCGGCGGCCGGGGTGACGGTGGGAACCCGCGACATCTCGCTGGCCGGGCGGATCATCGCCGCCTTTCCGGAAAAGCTGACCGCGGAACAGCGGCAGTCCGACGACCTGGCCGAACTGGGCGAACTGGTGAAGACGCCCGAGGCCAACGTAATCAAGCTGCCCAACATCAGCGCCTCGGTGCCGCAGCTCGTGGCGGCGGTGAAGGAACTGCAGGGGCAGGGCTATGACATCCCCGACTACCCCGAGGAACCGGCGACGGACGAGGAGAAGGCGATCCGCGCCCGCTACGACGCCATCAAGGGCTCGGCCGTGAACCCGGTCCTGCGCGAAGGGAACTCGGACCGCCGCGCCGCCATCGCGGTCAAGAACTATGCCAAGGCCAACCCCCATTCGATGGGCAAGTGGTCGGCGGACAGCAAGACGCGCGTGTCCACCATGTCCGGCAATGATTTCCGCTCGAACGAGATCTCGGCCACCCTGTCGGCCGAACAGGCGGGCGCGGCCCGGATCGAGCTGGTGGCCGGCGACGGCACGGTCACCGTGCTGAAGGACAAGGTGACCTATCCCGCGGGCACCGTGGTCGATGCCACCTTCATGTCCGCCAAGGCGCTGGACGCCTTCCTTGCCGAGCAGATCGAGGCCTCGAAGCGCGAAGGCGTGCTGTTCTCGATCCACCTGAAGGCGACGATGATGAAGGTCTCGGACCCGATCATCTTCGGCCATGCGGTGAAGCAGTTCCTCAAGCCCGTGTTCGACCGGCACGGCGCGGCGCTGGAAGCGGCGGGCGTGGACCCGAACTCGGGCCTCGGCACCCTGCTCGAGCGCGTGGGCGACATGCCCGAGGGCAAGGCCATCCTGGCCGACATCGAGGCCGTCATGGCCGACCGCCCGCCGATGTACATGGTGAACTCGGACAAGGGCATCAGCAACCTCCATGTCCCCTCGGACGTCATCATCGACGCCTCGATCCCCGCGCTGCTGCGCGCGGGCGGCAAGGGCTGGGGGCCGGACGGGAAGGCCGCGGACACCAACTGCGTGATCCCCGACAGCTCCTATGCCGCCGTCTACGAAGAGTCGGTGCGCTATTTCAAGGAAACCGGCGCGCTGGACCCGTCCACGGCGGGCACGGTGCAGAACGTCGGCCTGATGGCGCAGAAGGCCGAGGAATACGGCTCGCACCCGACTACCTTCCAGATCCCGCATGACGGCACGGTGCGGATCGTGCTGGCCAATGGCGACGTGCTGCACCAGCACAAGGTCGAGGCGGGCGACATCTGGCGCGCGGCCTCGACCCGGCAGGCGCCCATCGAGGACTGGGTGAACCTGGCGATCTCGCGGCAGAAGGCCGAGGGCTGCCAGGCGATCTTCTGGCTGGACGAGACCCGCGCCCATGACGCCGAGCTGATCAAATACGTCACCCCGATCCTGGAAGCGGCGGGGGTGTCCGACAAGTTCCAGATCCTCGCCCCACGCGACGCGACCCGGCTGACGCTGGAAACGATCCGCAAGGGCGAGAACTCGATCGCGATCACCGGCAACGTGCTGCGCGACTACCTGACGGACCTGTTCCCGATCCTCGAACTGGGCACCAGCGCCAAGATGCTGTCCATCGTCAAGCTCATGAACGGCGGCGGCCTGTTCGAGACGGGCGCGGGCGGTTCGGCCCCCAAGCACGTCCAGCAGATCATGGAGGAAAACCACCTGCGGTGGGATTCGTTGGGTGAATTCTGCGCGCTGGGTGAAAGCCTCAAGTTCCTGGCCGAGGCCAAGGGCAACGCCAAGGCCCGCGTCTTGGGCGAGGCGGTCGATGTGGCGACCCAGGGCGTCCTGGACAACAACCGCTCGCCCCTGGGCAAGGTCGGCCAGACGGACAACCGCGACAGCCACTTCTATTTCGCGCTGTACTGGGCGCAGGCGCTGGCCGGGCAGAAGGCGGACGCCGAACTGGCCGCCCACTTCGCCCCGATCGCCGAGGCGCTGGCCGAAAACGAGTCCGCGATCGTTGCCGAACTGGCGGCGGACCAGGGCAAGCCGGCCGACCTGGGCGGCTATTATCACCCCGACCCGGCGATGCTGGAAACGGTGATGCGCCCCTCGGCCACCTTCACCCGGATCATCGGCTGAACGGCAGGGACGGCACCGATACGCCGGGACGTGACCCGGAGCGCATCGGTGCGCCAGACAGAAAGGCCACCGCCCGCCGGTTCCGGGCGGGCGGTGGCCGATGTCATGAGGCCTTCCATCTCGACCGTCGGGCCGCAGGCCGCGCCATGCGCTGGGGCGCCGGCCAAGATGTTCGGACGCAGGGTCAGGTCCGCGGCCTTCTGGCACCCCTCCTGGTCCGGTTGTATGACCCGGCCGTTTCTCAACCTGAGGAACCATCAGGGTGCGGGCGCATTGTGCGCTGTGGGAGCCGCCAATGCACATACAGCATCCGTGCCGCAGGGAATGTCCTCATGGAAGGACCGGGGCCGCCGTCGTGACGGCCGGCGCAATCGGCGCAGCAAAGCAGGACAGGGGCCTGCGATGAAGCAGCTTCCCGAGATGCGCCCTTATGACCGTCTGCTAAGCCGCGCCGCCGAGCAGATGGCCGCGCTGACCCCGCAGCCCGACCTGGCGCTCGCCGCGCAGGAAGCCGGGGTCCCGCTGGACGAGGCGCTGGCGTGGTTTGCCGATGCCCATGCGCTGAGCGCCGCCGTTCTCGAACAGCAGATGGTGCTTCTGACGGATCACCTGACGCAGCGGGTGTCCGCGGCGCCCTCGGACGATGTGGTCGCCCAGCTTCGCGCCCTGATCCACGCCTATGTGGAATGGTTCTTCGACAATCCCGTCGGCGGGCGCCTGCTGGTCAGTCCCGCCGTCGTGGCGGTGCTTTCGCGACACCAGGTGAAGCGGTTCTCGAGCGCGATCTACGGACTTGCCGAGTCGATGATGGAGCGGGCCCGCACCGCCGGCCTCATCCGCGCCGACATCGACATTCCCGAGGTGATGCTGACGATGCGGGCGCTGACGCTCGGCATTGTCGCGCTGCAGGACATGGACCGCGCGCGGCTGTGGGGAAATCCGGCCGATCCGCGCGCGGCATTGACCCGCGTGATGGATGGCTACTTCGACCTCATCATGCAGAAACCCGCCGGATAAGGCGTAGCGGGCAATGGCGGGGGCCGCACAAGCGAGCGGTCGCGGGTGTCATGCCCGATCACGCTTTTCCTTCATCGGCAGACGCCCGATCGCGGCCGGTCCGGGGAAGGGTCGGCCCGCCATCGCCACTCCCTGCAGCCCGCATGTCCTTTCCGTGCCGCAGACCTGCCCGGTGCCGCCCAGGCAAACCATCCGTCCCAGTCACATCAGAATAGCTATAACTGCAATTATGTAACCAGCAGTCCGCCAGTCCGGCTGCGAATTCCTTTCGCCTGCCACGTCTCGCGCCCGCCGCTCACTCCACCGAGTTGAGCCGCATCCGGGCGCGGCGTTCCCGGCGCTGCAGCTCACGGCCGCGGTGGACCGACTGTTCCACGAAGTCCAGGTGATCGCGGGCGGCCTTTTCGCTGCGCGCGGGGTCGCCCGCCTCGATCGCGTCGATGATCTCGAGATGCTGGTCCAGAAGCGTGCGGCCGGTGCCGTCGAGGCTGCGCAGCAGGTCGCGGTTGTAGAAGATGCCCCGGCGCGTCAGGTCGAAGACCGAGGCCATCATGTGGATCAGCGTCGTGTTGTGGCTGGCGTCCACGATGGCGCTGTGCAGGCGGAAGTCGGCCTCCTGCTCGGCCTCGCGGTCGTCGGCCTCCCATGCGGCCTGAAGCTCGGCCCGGATCCCCCCCAGCCGCTCGTGGTCGGCGGGCGTGGCGCGCTGCGCGGCCAGGCGGGCGGCAAAGGCCTCCTGCTCGCGCCGGTATTCCAGAAAGTCGTGAAAGGCCTCGCCGTGGCGGGCATAAAGCGCCAGCATCGCGGGCGACATCGCCCGGCCCGTGAGTTCGGCGATATAGGTGCCGTCGCCGTGCCGGACCGACACGAGCTCGCGGGTTTCGAGGATCTGCAGCGCCTCGCGCAGCTTCGGGCGCGACACGCGGAAGGCTTCCGCCATCTCGCGTTCCGAGGGAAGCCGCGCGCCGCCCTTCAGCACGCCCTCGACGATCATCGTCTCGATCTTGTCCACCACGGCCTGGACCACCGATTCGTGGGCGATGGGCTCGAACACCTGTGCCGCGATCATTGGCCGCAAACCCTTCCCCATCCGTGCAGTTCCCTGCGGACCTCAACAATATTTACCTCTGGCTGACCCCATTTCAAGAGGCAGCCGCCGTTCCGCCTTTCGGAATAGGTAAGCCCATCAGTCCCTTATGACGTGGTTTCTTTGCAAATTTCAGTCATGTCACTGTGAGGCAACGGCGGCGTCCCGCGCAGCCGGAATATTCTTGTTGCTGGGCGCAAGTGGTAAACAGTATGAACCTTTGTGAGCGCAGCACGGCTGCGCCACGAGGAGGAAGCCACATGATCGTGATCATCCGGTCGAAAAGCCGGGCAGTCATGCGGCGAGGGAGGCTTGCCGAATGTCACGACCGCGACACCGCGGCACCCGCTGAGGGCAGGGCCGTCGGCCCTCCGCCCGGGGCCGCGCACAGCCGTCCCGCATGACGCCCGACCCCGGGCCGCCAGCCTGGCCCCGGGCCCACGACACGGACCCGAGATCGTCCAACGCCGGTCATGGAGGGGCGGAGCGGACGCAAGCCCTCGGGACGGCCGCCGGGATGACCGGGACCGGCCGCTTTCCCGGGCCACCCCGACCCCCCTTACGACGGCAGATTTCCTTAACACGCAACCGAAGGAACGCTTCATGGTCTGGTCGCAAGTCTATGACCCATTGAACAACATGTGGCTCTCGGCGCTGGTCGCCGCGATCCCCATCGTTGTCCTGCTCGGCGCCATCGCCATTTTCGAGATCCGGGCGCATGTCGCGGCCGCGCTCGGGCTGGTGGCGGCGCTGCTCATCGCCATTGTCGGCTTCGGGATGCCCGCCGGGATGGCCGGTGCGACCGCCGTCTATGGCGCGGCCTACGGGCTCTTGCCGATCGGCTGGATCATCCTCAACGTGATCTTCCTGTATCGGCTGACGGACGAGGCCGGGCTCTTCTCGGTCCTGCGCGACAGCATCGCGGCCCTGACCCCCGACCGGCGGCTGCAGCTGCTGTTCATCGCATTCTCCTTCGGCGCCTTCTTCGAGGGCGCGGCGGGCTTCGGCACCCCCGTGGCCGTCACCGGCGCCATGCTGATCGGCCTGGGCTTTGCGCCGCTGGCGGCCTCGGGCCTGTCGCTGATCGCCAACACCGCGCCCGTCGCCTATGGCGCGCTGGGGACGCCCGTGATCGCGCTGGCCGCGGTGACCGGCCTCGACCTGATGGAGCTGTCGGGGATGATCGGGCGGCAGCTGCCCATCTTCTCGCTGATCGTGCCCTTCTGGGTCGTGGCGGCCTTTGCGGGCATGCGCGGCATGTGGCAGGTCTGGCCGGCGCTGCTGGTCTGCGGCGTCAGCTTCGCCATCCCGCAATACCTGGTGTCGAACTTCCACGGCCCCTGGCTGGTGGACGTGGTCGCGGCCATTGTCTCGATGCTCTGCCTTGCGGGCTTCCTGAAGATCTGGAAACCGAAGACCCTGTGGCTGGCCACCAGCCGCGACGGCGATCCTTCGGTGGACACCACCCCCCGCCCGCAATCGCTGAGCGCGGCGGCCGCGCCCGCCACCAAGGGCGCCGTCTTCCGCGCCTGGCTGCCCTGGCTGATCCTGTCGGTCTTCGTCTTCGCCTGGGGCATCCCCCAGTTCAAGGCCTTCCTGGACAGCATCTGGGTCCTGAAGATCCCGGTCCCCGGCCTGCACGAGATGGTGCAGAAGGTCCCGCCCGTCGTGGCCGAGCCCCATGTCGAGGCCGCCGTCTACAACTTCAACATCCTGTCGGCCACCGGCACGGGCATCCTGCTGTCGGCCATCGTGGGCGGGCTGCTGATGGGCTATTCGCCCATGGCCTTGCTGCGCTCCTACGGCCGGACCTTCTGGGTCATCCGCTATTCGCTGCTGACCATCGCGGCGATGCTCGCGCTCGGCTATGTCACCCGCTACTCGGGAACGGACGCCACGCTGGGTCTGATGTTCGCCCAGACCGGCTGGATCTACCCGCTGTTCGGCACGCTGCTTGGCTGGCTGGGCGTGGCGCTGACCGGGTCCGACACCGCGTCCAACGTGCTGTTCGGGGGCCTGCAGAGGGTGACGGCCGAACAGCTTGGCCTGAACCCGGTGCTGATGGCCTCGGCCAACTCGTCGGGCGGCGTCATGGGCAAGATGATCGACGCGCAAAGCATCGTCGTCGCCTCGACCGCGACCAAGTGGTACGGGCACGAGGGCGACATCCTGCGCTACGTCTTCATCCACTCGGTCGTGCTGGCGGTGCTGGTCGGCCTTGTCGTGATGCTGCAGGCCTATGTCTATCCCTTCACCCTGATGGTGCCCTGACACCCCTGCGCCGCGCGGACCCCTTCCGCGCGGCGCACCTCTTTCATCCATTGAAGGTCGCGCCCATGCCCGCCACCCTTCCGGACCCCGCCGGCCCCCGCGTCGGCCTTTTCGTGACCTGCCTTGTCGATGCCATCCGCCCCGGGATCGGCTTTGCCGCCCTCCAGCTGCTGGAAGAGGCCGGCTGCCGGGTCGAGGTGCCGCAGACCCAGACCTGCTGCGGCCAGCCCGCGCTGAACAGCGGCGACGACCGCGACGCGGCGGCGCTCGCCCGCCAGACCATCGCCGCCTTTGAACATTGCGACCATGTCGTGCTGCCCTCGGGGTCCTGCGCGGGCACCATGGTCCATGCCTACCCCGAGCTTCTGGCCGACGACCCCGACTGGGCCGCGCGCGCCCGGACGATGGCCGCAAAGACCCACGAGATCACCAGCTTTTTGGTGGATGTCATGGGTTACCGCCCCGAAGGGCGGCGCCTGGACGCCACCGCCACCTATCACGACAGCTGCGCGGGTCTGCGGGAACTCGGCATTGCCGCCCAGCCCCGCGCGCTGCTGGCCGAAATCGACGGGCTTCAGATGCGCCCGCTGGAAGGCAACGACGTCTGCTGCGGCTTCGGCGGCACCTTCTGCGTGAAATACCCCCGGATCTCGGACGCCATCACCACCGACAAGGCGCTGGCCATCGAGCGTACGGGCGCCGAGCTGCTGCTGGCGGGCGATCTCGGCTGCCTGATGAACATGGCGGGCAAGCTGCACCGGCGCGGCGCCGCCACCCGCTGCTTCCACACCATCGAGGTCCTGGCGGGCCGTGCCGACGGACCCGCCATCGGCGAGGAGGGCTGAACCCATGGACGCCCCGCAGCTTGCCTTCAAGGAACGCGCCGCCGCGGCACTCGCCGACGGGGCGCTGAAGATCGCCATCGACCGCACCACCGGCAATGCCGAGCGCAAGCGCGCCGCCGCCGTCGCCGCCTTCCCGGAATTCGAGGCCGCCCGTGCCCGCGGAAAGGCGATCAAGGACCACGTGATCGCCCATCTCGACCATTACCTCGAGATGTTCGAGCGCAACGCCACTGCCGCGGGCGCGCAGGTCCACTGGGCCGCCGACGATGCCGAGGCGCGGGCCATCGTCACCCGCATCTGCCTTGACGCCCGAGCGAAGCTGGTCACGCGGTCCAAGTCCATGCTGGGCGAAGAGATCGGCCTGCCCCACGCCCTGGCCGACGCGGGCATCGAGCGGGTGGAAACGGACCTCGCCGAGCACATCATCCAGCTTGCGGGCGAACGTCCCTCGCATATCGTCTGGCCCGCCATGCACCGCACGCGCGAACAGGTGGCGCAGCTGTTCAAGGTGGGTCACGTTCCTCCGCCCGCCGCCGAGGACCCCGCGACCATGGTGCAAAGCGCCCGGCGCGAACTGCGCGCCAAGTTCCTGGGGGCCGACATCGGCATCTCGGGCGCGAACTTCCTGGTCGCGGACACCGGTGCCACCTGCACCGTCACCAACGAGGGCAACGCCGAGCTGACCACCACGCCGCCCCGCGTCCATATCGTGACGGCGGGGATCGAGAAGCTGGTGCCCTCGACCGCCCATGCCTTCGCGCTGCTGCGGCTGCTGGTGCGTTCGGCCACGGGCGGCGAGATGACGCAATACACGACCTTCCACCACGGGCCCCGGCGGGAAGGCGATGCCGACGGCCCCGAAGAGATGCACATCGTCCTGGTGGACAACGGCCGCACCCGGATGCTGGGCGACGAGTTCCGCGCCATGCTGCGCTGCATCCGCTGCGGCGCCTGCATGAACCACTGCGTCGTCTACCGCCAGATCGGCGGCCACGCCTATGGCGGCACCTATCCCGGCCCGATGGGCGCGGTGCTGACGCCGGTGCTGGACGGCCTCGCGCAGTCGCGCGATCTGGCGCACGCCTGCACCATGAACGGCCGCTGCGCCGAGGTCTGCCCCGTGGGCATCCCCCTGCCCACCCTGCTGCGCGCCTGGCGCACACGAAGCTGGCGCGAGCGGCTCGAGCCGGGAAGCCTCCGCGTGGGCCTCGGGCTCTGGGCCATGGTCGCGCGGCGGCCGCGGCTTTATCGTCTCGCCAGCCGCATCGGCGTGCGCGCGCTGCGGCTGATGGGGCGGCGGGGCTGGGTCCGCAGCCTGCCGCTGGCAAAGGGCTGGACCGCCTATCGCGACATGCCGCGCCCGGCGGGCCGCACCTTCATGGAACAGTACCGGGCCGAGCAGGCCGGGCGGAGGGCGCCGGAATGACCTCGCGCGAGCGTATCTTCGCGGCCATCCGCGACAGCCTCGGCCCCCGCCGGGCCGCGCCGCAGGCCATCGCCGCCGAGGCCGCCGTCCTGCTGGAGAACCCGCAGGCCACGCGCCCGCGCCTCGCCGCGCCCGATCTGGCCGAGGCCTTCGCGCTGAAGGCCAAGGCCCTTGGCACCACCATCGACCACGTCCCCGACATGGCCGGCGTCCCCGCCGCCCTGCGCCGCTATCTTGACGCGCAGGGCCTGCCCCCGGCCCTCGCCCTGCAGCCCGCGGCGGAACTGGCGGTGCTGAACTGGGAAGGCATCGCCACCCATCCGTCCCTTGCCCCGGACGAGCCCGTGGGCCTTGGCCTCGCCCTCTGGGGCATTGCCGAAAGCGGGTCGCTGGTGATCCATTCGGGGGCGGACAACCCGGTCCTGCTGGCCTTCCTGCCGCTGCATCACGTCGTCGTCCTTCGGCGCGACCGCCTGCTGCCGCATCTGGAAGACTATGCCGCCGCGGTGCAGGGGGCACATCCCCCCCGCAACGCCATCCTGATCACCGGCCCCAGCGGCACCACCGACATCGAGGGCAGCTATGTCCGGGGCGCCCACGGCCCCGGCTTCCTGCACGTCCTTCTGGTCGGGTCCTGAGGCCACCCCTTCCCCTGCCTGGAGCCCGAGGCCCATGACGCAGCATTCCCACGACGACACGATCCCCGTGGCGGCCGTCGCCCCCGCGCCCGAGTTCCTCGGTGCCCTGCGCGGGGTCGTGGGCGCGGCCCATGTCCTGACCCGCCCCCGCGACACCGAACGCTTCCGCATGGGCTACCGCTCGGGCGGGGGCGAGGCCGAGGCCGTGGTCCGCCCCGGAACGCTTGTCGAGATGTGGCGCGTCCTGCAGCTTTGCGTCCAGGCGGGCCGCATCGTGATCGCGCAGGCGGCCAACACCGGGCTGACCGAGGGCTCGACGCCGAAAGGCGCCTATGGCCGCCCGGTGGTGATCATCAACACGCTGCGGCTGTCGCGCATCGACCCGATCCTAGATGGCGAGCAGGTCGTCTGCCATGCGGGCGCCACGCTTTACGGGCTGGAACGGCTGCTCGACCCGATGGGACGCGATCCCCATTCGGTGATCGGCTCAAGCTGCCTCGGCGCCTCGGTCGTGGGCGGGGTGTGCAACAACTCGGGCGGGGCGCTGGTCAGGCGGGGCCCGGCCTATACGGAACTGGCGCTGTTCGCCCGGCTTGAGGCGGACGGCACGCTGCGGCTGGTCAACAACCTCGGCCTGCGCCTCGGGGACGACCCCGAGGAGATCCTGCGCCGCCTGGACGCGGGCGAGATCGGGCCGGGCGACGTGGACGCGCAGGCGGGCGCGGCCTCGGACCACGGCTACATGGACCGCGTGCGCGACGTGGACGCGGGCACGCCGGGCCGCTTCAACGCCGATCCGGGGCGGCTGCACGAGGCCTCGGGCTGCGCCGGGCGGCTCGCCGTCTTCGCGGTGCGGCTGGACAGCTTCCCCCGCCCCGCCGCGACCGAGGTGCTTTACATCGGCACCAATGACGCGGGGGCGCTGGCCACGCTGCGCCGACGGCTGCTGACCGAGCTCGACCCGCTGCCCATCGTCGGCGAATACATCCACCGCGAGGCCTGGGACATGGCCGCCCGCTTCGGCCGCGACACGCGGCTGTTCATCGAATGGTTCGGCACCGCCCGCATGCCCCTGATGTTCGCGGTCAAGGGCTGGGCCGACGCGCGGCTGCGCAAGCTGCCGCTGGGGACCGACCTCAGCGACCGCTTCCTGCAGTTCGCCGGCCAGGTTGCACCGGGCCGCCTGCCCCGCCGGATGCGCGACTTCCGCGACCGTTACGAGCATCACCTGATCCTCAAACTGGAAACCCCCACCGACGCGGCCGAGCGCATCCTGGACGAGACGGTCGGCCCCGAAGGCTGGTTCCGCTGCACGGCGGCCGAGGGGTCCAAGGCGCTGCTGCACCGATTTGCCGTGGCGGGCGCGGCCGTCCGCTATGAGGCGATGAACCGCCGCCGCACGGGCGGGCTGGTCGCGCTGGACGTGGCGCTGCGCCGCAACGACCGCGACTGGATCAAGCCGGTGCCGCCGGAATGGGCGGACAAGGTGGCGGCGACCCTCTCCTACGGGCATTTCCTGTGCCACGTCTTCCACCTGGATTATGTCCTGAAGAAGGGCGCCGATCCCGCGGCCTTCAATAAGGCCATGCTGGCGATGCTGGACGACGAGGGCGCCGAATACCCGGCCGAGCACAACGTGGGCCATCTTTACCACGCCAAGCCCCAGCTTGCCGCCTTCTATGAGAGCCTCGACCCCCTTGCCCGCTTCAATCCCGGCATCGGCGGCACGCGGCGGTCCTGACGGGATGCCCGGCGGGCATGGCGGCCTCCTGCCCGGCGGGCTTCATCATTCCTGCCGGGCGGGCTATCCGGGGAAAGAGGGTCCCCCGGACCTGTCCCTGAACCCGAAATTTTCCGGGCCTTTTCATCTCGCCCCCATGGCCGGGGCGGGAAGGCCCCTTGCGGACCGAAGGAAGTTGCCGATGCAGGCCCACGCGCCCCTGACCGTCCTTGGCCTTGTCGCCCTTGCCACCACGGCGATCGTCTGCGGCGACACGGCCGGCAAGCTGCTGACGGGGGCGGGGGTGCAGCCGCTGTTCGTGGCCTGGTCGCGCTTTGCGCTGGCGGCGCTGGTGCTGGCGGGCGTGCTGGGGTTGCGGGTGTCGAACCTGCGCAGCCTGCTGGACTGGCGGCTGGTCCTGCGGGCGGCGCTGATCGTGGGCGGCATCGCCTCGATCCTGACGGCCTTGCGGACCGAACCCATCGCCAATGTCTTCGGCGCCTTCTTCGTCGGCCCCATCGTGGCCTATGCGATCTCGGCCCTGTTCCTGGGCGAACGGGTGTCCTGGGCGCGCACGGTGATGCTGGCCCTGGGATTCGCGGGTGTGCTGCTGGTGGTCCGGCCGGGAGGCGAGATGGGCACGGGCATGATCTTCGCCCTGATGGCCGGGGCCTTCTACGGGTCATACCTTGCCGCGACGCGCTGGCTGGCGGCGGTCCATCCCGCGCCCTTCCTTCTGGGCTCGCAACTGGTGATCGGGGCGATCCTGCTGCTGCCCGCCGGGGTGGTCAGCGTCCCCGCCAGCGCCGATCCGGGGATCTGGGCGCTGGTGATCGTCAGCTCGCTCGCCTCGGCCTTCGGGAACTACCTGCTGGTGCTGGTCAGCCGGACGACCCCGGCGACGGTCTCCGCACCGCTGATCTATTTCCAGCTGATCGCCGCCACCGCCATCGGCTTCCTGGTCTTCGGCGACTGGCCCGAGCCGCTGGCGCTGCTTGGCCTTCTGGTGATCTTCGCCTCGGGCATCGGCGGGCTTGCGCTGGCGCCAAGGCGGCAGGCGGCCTGATCCCCGGCCCTGCGCCCCGCAGGCGGCCTCAGTCCTCCTTCTCGGCCATCAGGGCGCGCAGGCGGTCGGGGTCGTCGATATGCACCAGCGTGGTGTCCGACCGCACGCCGTGGCAGCGCAGCTTGGCCAGGGCGCGCGACAGCGTTTCGGGCTTCATTCCCAGTTGCGCCGCAAGCAGCGCCTTGCCGTAGGGCAGCGCCACCGAGCATCCGCCCTCGCACCCCGCGGCCAGGTTCAGCAGAAATCCCGCGACCCGCTGCACGCCCGTATGCGCCTTGAGTTCCTCGACATGGGCGACCAGCCGTTCCAGGTGCACGAAGGCCGGCGCCAGCATCGCGGTCGCCAGCCCCGGATCCGCGTGCAGCAGCCGGCGCAGGTGGCAGGCGTCCAGCCGCAGCAGCCGCGCCCGGCCGATGGGCTCGGCCGAAACGGGCGAGGGCTTGTCGCACAGGGCCGCCGCCTCGCCGAAGCTCTGGCCTTCTCCCAGCGTGGCGACCACCGCCTCGGCCCCGCAGGACACGAGGCGGTAAAGCTTGATCCAGCCATCCAGCACGACGAACACCGCGTCGGGGGGCGTGTCCTGCTGGAAGATGACCTGGCCCGGGTGGACGGCCTGCACGCGGGCGCCTTCCAGCAGCCGGGCCTCGACCCTGCCCGGATGATCCGCGAACAGGGGCGAGCGTCGCGCGACCTCGAGCTCGGCGCGCGTGAGCAGGGGCGGGGCCGGTGTGCATGTCCTTGCGGCCTCACGCCCCCGGCTCCAGGCCGTCGGCGTCATGGTTTCGGGGCGCGCGCGGCTGTCTGCGGGCGGCGCGATCAGTCGGCTGTCGGCCCTCATGTCAGAAGGCGCGGCGGTCTGAATGCAAAGGCGGGGAACGGTCGTTCGTCACTGTGGTCCTGGCTCCCCTGCTTGTCCACTTCCGCCTCAACCAGAGGAGAAGGGGATCGTTCCATTTGTGATCACATGTCACAGGATAAGCCGGGCAGCGCGGCCTGCCGGGCGCATCAGTCCAGGGGATATCCCGTCATTTCAAGGTATCCTCGTCCGGTGACGCTGCCGGTGACGCGCACGGGGCCTTCCCAGTAGGGCACAGAGGTCGTCATGCGGCTGGCCGGATTCACCGCCTCGACCGCCAGCGCCAGCCCTTCGCCAGGAAGCTCCACCGTCCATGACATCGGCGGCGTGCCTTGGCCGGGGCGCAGGGCGATGTCGTCGCCGTCCAGCACCCGCACGCGGCCATCCGGGTCGATCAGGCTGCCGAACAGGAAGGGCTCGGCCCCTCTCACGCGGGCGGCCATCAGCTTGCGGCCGTTGTCGAGGTGGAAAGCGAACCAGTCCCAGCCGCTCTGGCTGCGGTCGAGGGGCTGCGAGGACCATTCGCGGTCGAGCCAGGCGTGGCCGGTGACCTCCACCGCCCCCTCGGGCAGCGACAGGCGGCCCGAGACGCGGTAGAAGGGCTGGCTGTAGTAATGGCTCGCCTGGCCGCCCGGTCCCTTGACCGAATAGCCCCCCTGCCCGTGCAGGACGAGCGGGCCCTCCGCCTCGGCCTGCAGCGCATAGGCGAAGTCGCCGCCCCGCGCGTCGATGGTCAGGCGGTCGAGGCCGTCCCCGCCCTCGGGGGCGCGCATCGACCAGTCGTCGATCCAAGCGGCGAAGGGCTCGGACGTCACGCCCGCCTGGCCGATGCCGCCCCGGGCGAAGCGTTCGGCGACATGGTGGCTTTCGGGCGTGGTCACGGCGGCATGGGCCATCCAGACCTGCGGAACGGACCAGCCCGTGCCCGTCTTCTCGGGCGACAGCGCCGAGCGGAACAGTGTCCACTGCGCCCCGTAGTCGCGCCCGTCCGCGCCGCGCAGGCTGGCGGTGAGATACCACCACTCGATGCGGAAATCCTCATGCGCGCCGTGGTCGCGGGGAAAGACAAGGTCGCGTGCGGGATCGGGCAGGGCGAAGCCCTGGACGTCGGAGCCGAGGCCCGCGAAGCCTCCCTCCTGCCCCCAGGCGGGCAGCGTGCCGAGGACCAACAGGACAAGCCAGCGCCTAGCGTTCATCGGCAAAGACCCTCAGCAGTTGCGACGGCGTGATGCGCGCCAGCCGCAGCGCCGGCAGCGCCCCAGCCGCCAGCGCCGTCGCCAGCGCCGCAACCCCCAGCCGCGCGATCAGCTCTGGCGAGATCTGCATGGGCAGCCGCCAGCCGAAGGCCTCGACGTTGATCACGGCCAGCAGCATCCAGGCGAGGCCGAGGCCTACGGGGACCGCATAAAGCGCCGTCGCCGCCGCCAGCGCGAGCGTCCGCGCAAGCTCCAGCCTTGCAAGCCGCCGCCGCGTCAGCCCGGCGGCCCAGACCGGCGCAAGCTGCGGCAGGCGCATCGAAGCCAGCGTCAGCAGCCCCGTCAGCAGCGCGATCCCGGCCACGCCCAAGGTCAGGACGTTCAGCGCGGCGGTAACGGAAAAGGTCCGCTCGAAGATCCGCAGGGACACCGCCTTGACCTGGGCCTGGTCGGTCACGGCGCTGCCCGGCAGGTCGAAGCGGTCCCGCAGCGCCTCGGCCAGTGCGGCGGCGCGGTCGGGATCCACGCGCACCGCCTGGTTCAGGCGCGGCGCCTCGGGGAAACGTGCGTCGAACAGATCCTGCCCGATGATCGCCTGCGGGCTGGGGTTGCCGTAGTCGGAATAGACGCCGACCACCGGCAGCGCGCCGCCGGGCAGGTCGAGGCTGTCGCCAAGGCTCAGCCCCGCGCGGCGGAAAAGTTGCTCGTTGACCAGAACGCCCGTTCCCCGCGCCACCTCGTTCCAGGCGCCCGGTCGCGCCCGCAGGATGGGCCAGTGGTCGCGATAGGTCGGGTGATCCACGACACCGAAGACGCGGCCGGGCTGGCCGCGCAGGGGGACCTCGGCGCTCCAGATCGGCAGGATGGCGTCCACCTGCGGGGCCAGCCAGTCGCGGATGGCCCGGGCCTCGGGCTCGGTGCGGGCGTTGACGTAAAGCTCGGCCACGAGGCGCTGGTCCAGCCAGCCCAGGAAGGTGCTGCGGAAGCTGCCGACCATGGTGCCGACGCCGATATTGGCCGCCAGCGCCAGCATCAGCGCCATCAGCGCCAAGGACAGCCCGCCCGACTGCTGGCGCGTGTCGGCCACGAACCACTGCGCCAGCACGCCGCGCACCCGCCCGGCGAGCCAGCGCAGCCCCGCATCCAGCACGACCGGCAGCAGCAGCGCCGCGGCCAGCAGACCGCAGGCGAGTGCCGCGAAGCCCCCGACCAGCCCGCCCCAGGCGAGGCACAGGGGCAGCGCCAGCGCCAGCGCCCCTGCCCCCAGCACCTGCCGCCGCAACCCGCGCGCGGCGGCCACGGCCCAAGGGCGCGCCTGACCCGCCGCCAGCAGCGGCATCCGCGCGGTCCGCAGCAGCCCGCGCGCCCCCGCCAGCCCCGCGCCCGCCAAGGCCATCCCCAGACCCGACAGTACCCAGACAGGCCGCAGCGCGAGCGCGCCCGAGACCTCGGCCCCGTAAAGGCCCGACAACGTCGCGGCCACCCCCGGCATCAGCGCCGCCGCCACCGCCCAGCCCAGCAGGATTCCCGCAAGACCCGCCACCAGCGCGAGGATCGCGAGTTCCGCCGCCATCACCCCCAGCACCTCGGCCAGCGGCACCCCGAGCGCGCGCAGGGTGCGGACCACCTGCCGGCGCTGCTCGAAGGCGAGGCCCACGGCGGACTGGGTGATGAACAGCCCCACGATGAAGGAGAGCAGCGCAAAGGCCGTGAGGTTGAGGTGGAAGCTGCCCGTCAGCGCCTCCGGATCGGCGCGGTCCTGCGGGGCCTTCCGCAGCAGATGCGGCGCAACCTGTTCCAGCGGCGCCAGCCCCGGCGGCTGCTCGGGCGCCACGACCAGCGCCGTCAGCCGCTCGCCAAGGTTCAGCAGCCGCTGTGCGATCCCCACGTCCACGACCAGCGTGTCGGGGGGCAGCCCCTCGCGCGGGGCAACGGTCAGGCCGCCGAGGTCGGCACCCTCGAGTTCCCGGATGACCTCCGCATCCGCGAAGCCGAGGCCCGGCGGGGTGATGAAGGCGAGCAGGTCGCCCTCGGCCACCGCCCCGCCTTCGGCCGGGCCAAGGGCCACGCGCGTCGCGGGCTCGATCCCCAGCAGGGCCACGCGGCCCTCGCCCGCGCGCAGCCGTCCCTCGACCAGCGGCGAGACGATCCAACCCGCCCGCCGCAGCGCAACGAAATCGGCCGTCGTCAGGACCGCGCCGGGCGCAGGCTCCAGCCGGTCGAGCGTCCCGGTGCCAAGCCGGTCGGCGGCCTCGGCATAGCTCGCCCGCGCCTCGGCGTTCACCGCCTGCACCCCGGACCAGAGCGCGGTCGCCAGCATGATCCCCGCCAGCAGCATGGCCAGTTGCAGGGGCCGCCTGCGCCAGTGCGACATCAGCGCCGCCAGCACGAGGCGTGCCCGCCCCGTCACGCGAGCCGCCCCGCATGGAGATGCACCTGGCGGTCGCACAATGCCGCCAGCCGCAGCGAATGGGTCACCAGCACCAGCGTCGTGTCCTGCTGCCGCACCAGGTCCAGCATCAGGGCGGCCACCGCGTCGCCCGTGGCCTCGTCGAGGTTGCCTGTCGGCTCGTCGGCCAGAACCAGCGGCGGCTGCCCGGCCAGCGCGCGCCCGATCGCCACGCGCTGCTGCTGGCCGCCCGAAAGCTGTTCCGGATAGCGGCCCATCAGCTGCGACAGCCCCAGCGCCCCGGCCAGCGCCGCCACGCGGGCGGGATCGTGGCGCCCGGCCAGCCGGGCCTGAAAGGCCAGGTTCGCCGCGACCGTCAGCGAGGGGATCAGGTTGAACTGCTGGAAGATCATCCCGATCCGCTCGCGCCGCAGCGCCGCGCGCGCCCGGTCGTCGGCGGTGCGCAGGTCGGTTCCCAGCACCGCCAGCGCGCCCCCGTCCGTCACGTCGAGCCCGCCGATCAGGTGCAGCAGCGTGCTTTTCCCGCTGCCGGATTCCCCCGTGACGGCGAGGCTTTCGCCCCCGCGCAGCGCCAGGTCCACGCCGTTCAGGACGGCCACCGGCCCGGCCGCCGAGGGGAAGGCCTTGACGATCCCCCGGGCGCTGACGACTTCGGCCTTTCCGCTGCTCATCCCGGCCCCGCTGAACCCCGCGTCCCGCCCATATGGACAGCACCTGCCGCGCGATCACAACCGGTGTTTGCGGGGGCGCCGGGCGAGGAGGAGCCGGCAGCCCGAGACATCCGGGACCGGCCCGGCAGAAGGCGCCGCTTGCACGGCTGGCCGGGATCGGCAACATCGGTCGGGTCATGTCCGTGATCCATCTCGATCGCTTCGGTCTGCAGAAGGCGCCGTTCGGCCCCGGGCCCGAGGCAGGGCTTTTCCACGGCTCGCCCGCCCGCCAGCGCGTGATCGACTGGATCGAGGACGGGGTCGGTGCCCATGCGCGCATCCTGGTCCTGACGGGCGCGGCGGGAACCGGCAAGACGACGCTGCTGAACCTGCTGCCTGACCGCTACGGCAGCGAATGGGTCATCGGGCTTGTCCCAGGCCCCCTGCCCGAAAGCGGCGGCATCTTGGCGCAGGCGCGCCGCGCGCTGGACCTGCCCGATCAGGGGGGCGGGCCGGACATGGCGGCCCGGCAGATCCGCCGCTTTTCCGCGACGATCCGGGCGAGCAACGGATTTGTCCTGCTGGTGGTGGACGAGGCGCAGGCGCTGGACCCCGCAAGCCTGTCCGCCCTGGCCGCGCTGACCGGGGGCACTGCGCGCGACGGCGCCCTGACGCTGCTGCTGGTCGGCCGCCCCGGGCTGCTGGCCCTGCTGGACGCGCCCGAGTTGCAGGACCTGCGCCCGGGGGACGCCGAGCGGGCCTCGCTGCCCCCCTTCAGCGAAGCGGAAACGGCCGCCTATGTCGCGCACCGGCTGGCGCAGGCAGGGCGGCGGACGCCCCTGTTCGACCCGGGCGCGATGCAGGTGCTGCATGGCTTCAGCCAGGGCGTGCCCGGGTCGATCAACATCATGGCCGAGCATTGCCTGAAGGCCGCAGCCGCCCAAGGCCTGTCGCGGATTGAGTCCGGCTGGATCCGCGCGGTGCTGGAGGAGGCGACCGCGACCGGCATGGACGGTCATGCAGGCGAGCCGGAGGGGGCGGCATCGCCGGAAGTCGCGCCCCTGCCGCGGCTTGCCGCCCCCGCTGCTCCTGCCGAAAATGCGGACCATCCCGCCTTGCCGGTTGCCGCAGGGCCGGAGCCCGCCGTCGAGCAGTCCGAAGAACGGATGGAAGAGCAGGCCGCCCCGGCCGACCGCAGCGCGTCACCTTCACCGGACGCACGCGCCGATGCGCCCCGTCCCCTGCCCGCCCCTTATCCCTTGCCGCTGTCGCCCGGACCCTCCCGGCGCCGGGGCTTGTGGGTGCCGGTTGCGGCGGCAGTCGCCGCTGTCGGTGCGGCCTTCCTGTGGCTGCAGGCGCCCCCCGGGCCTGCCCCTATGGGAAAGGGGCTGGCCCTTCCCGCAGCCAACGCCGCCGTGGAACAGGCCGCGCCCCGGCCCGGACCGGGGCTTGCGCCGGTCGCCGTCACCCCGGACCCCACCGTCGAGGCCCTGATGCGGCAGGCGCTGGAGGTCGAGACCCGCGATCCTGCCGGGGCGGCGCTCGCCTATGCCCGCGCGGCGCTTCGCGGGCAGGGCCGCGCGGCCTATTACCTGGGGCAGTTGCACGAAACCGCAGCGGGCGCCGGGCTGAACCCCGGCCTGGCCCGGCTGTGGTATGCGGCGGCCCCCCTGCCCGCGGCGCGGCAGCGGATGCAGGACCTGACCGCCCCAGCCGCCGCGGGCCCGCCGGACACGCCCGTGCCGATCTTCCAGGCACGGCTGGACAGTGGCGCCAGCGAGATGATCTGGCATGTCCCGAAAGGCGCGGCCCCGGTCCGCTTCCGGGTCGAGGTCAGGGGTCTCGCCGGCCAGGCCCTGCCTGCGCAGGAAACGACGGTTCCCGGCCTGATCCTGCCCCTCCGGATCGGCGCCTGGCGCGTGACCGCGATCGGGGCCGGGGGTGCGGAAAGCACGCCCTCGGACATGGTCCGCATGATCCCCGCGGAAGAAGGGCCGTCCGGCGAAGGACGGCCGTGACGGAGGCGGACGGGACCTGAAGGCGTCGGGTCTGCGTCCCTGCCCGCCCCGAAGGCGGCCCGCAGCCTGCCCTTAACAGTCCTGCCGGACATGGCGAAGCGCTGAAAACATCCGGTCCCTTTCAGGGGCGGGACAAGCGCCTCCGCGCGCGGCACAGCCGCCGCCCCTTTCCAGTCGCCTTCGCCCGCACGGGCGCTGTCGTTTTTTGACCTCACTGCAGGGCTGGTCTGACTCAATCAGAGGTTGTGTCGCGGACGAAACCTGTTCTAAACACCTTCCCGCCACCTTCGGACCACCTCCGGCCGAGGCCTGGCTTGATGCGAAAGAGCAAGGTGGAGACCCGAGGGTTCCCTGCTCCAGAAGGTTCGAAGGATCACGACAATATGGCACTGAACCTGCCCTCCGCTCCTGTGGGGAAACAGTCACTGTCCGTCAATTACGACGGAACCACCCTAGAGACGTTCACCTATCGCCCCGCCGGCGAGATCAACGGCATCCTGCTGAACTTCCACGGTTCCGGCCGCAATGCCGAAGGCGCGCGCGACGCCGCGATCAGCATGGCCAACGAATACGGGCTTTACGTCGTCGCGCCGCGCTTCTCGGCCAGCGACTTCTCGTCGTTGGAATACCAGCGGGGCGGGATGGTCTCGTCCAGCGGCAGGCTTCTGCCGAAGGACGACTGGACCGTTTCCCTTGTGGACGACATCGCCGAATGGGCCCATGCCAAGGTCGGCAACGATCCCGACGTCGAGACGATCGCCTTCGGCCACTCGGCCGGCGGGCAGTTCCTCAGCCGGGTTGCCGCCTTCGGTCCCGACATCTTCGACAAGATGATCATCACCAACCCGTCCACCCATGTCCGCGCCAGCCTGACCGAGAAGATGCCCTACGGCTTCGGCGGCGGGCTGTCCGCGTCCGAACAGGAAGCCTATCTCAAGGACTACCTGGCGGACCCGATCACGATCTACGCGGGCTCGAAGGACAACGACCCGAACGCCCCCGAGCTGTCGTCCGGCTCCGCCGCCATGCGGCAGGGCGACCACCGGCTCGAACGCGCCGAGTTCGTCTATAACGAGGCGAAGGAACTGGCCGAGTCGAAGGGCTGGGAGTTCAACTGGGAACTGGTCGTCGCCGACGGCGTGGCCCATTCCGCGCGCAACATGATGAACGCGCCCGAGTTCCAGGACGCCTTCGACGGGCGCACGGGCGGAAACGGTTCCCCGTCCAAGGCCCCTGCCCCGGCGCCGGCGCCGACGCCGACCCAGCCCGGCAAGGTCCATGACTATGACCAGGCCTCGGACTGGCACGGCGAGGTCGTCACGGACTACAAGGACGGCGACCTGTTCGACTTTCGCGACATCGACGCCAGCGTGACGCGCAGCGGCAACCAGGACTTCGAGTTCCTGGGGCTGGTGGGCCCGGACGCCTTCACGACCGGGGGGGCCGAGATCCGGGTGCGCCATCACGACGGCGACACCTATATCTACCTCAACACCGACCGGGACGTCACCTACGAGGCCAAGGGGCGGATCGAGGGCATCCACCACCTGACCGCCGACGACTTCCTGCTCTGACCGTCGCCTGACGGTGACCACCGGGGCGGCAGGGCCGTGTCCTGCCGCCCGCTTTCTTCCCGCAAGGGCCCAGGGTGAAACCCGGGCCCTTTTCCGTGTCGGGCCGCTGCGCGGAACCTGACCCCGGCCATGCGGAGAGGTCCATCATGGCCCGAGCGACGGGCCGCGGGTTCAGCGCGGCCCGGCCAGCATCGGGTTCCCCGCCGAGGGGGCCGGCCCTGCCTGCCGGAGGCCGGCGGACATCGTGGCGGGTGGGGCCGCTGCGCGATCCTCCAGCCTGATCTCGAGGCAGGGGCCCGCCTTGTCCGACCGCTCCCTTGCCGGCGCCTCAAGGCCCCCCGTCAGGATCGCCACCACCTCCTTGAACTCGTCCTTCGTGACCGGACGGCTCTGGAAGTTCGTGACGGTGTTGTCGGTCATCAGCGGGTAAAGCCGCAGCGCGGTTCCTCCGCCGCTGCGCTTGCCCTGGAACACCAGGGCCGCGGCCAGGCTGTAGGGGGGCACGCCGAACCTGCCGTAGCGGCCGGGGGCGTTCCAGACGAAGTTGCCAAGCCCGAAGACCACCGGCCGTCCGTCCACCATCTCGACGGACTGGGCGGCATGAGAGCCGTGGCCGACGACAAGATCGACCCCCGCCTCGACCAGCCGCGCGGCCTCGTCGCGCTGCGCGTCGCTGACCTCGGTGTAATCCTCGCCCCAGTGCGGATAGGCCACGAAAAGCGGGGCGGGCAGGTGATCGCGCAGAAAGGCGATCCTTGCGCCGATCCGCTCGGCCGATTGCGGGCTGACGCCCGGCGCGCCGGGACGGGCATACCAGCGGTAGCGGCTTTCATAGCGGTCGCGGTGCTCGAAGCCGCCGAAGACGACAAGGCTGCGTTCCTGCCCGCCCACCACGAAGCGCCGGATCAGCGGCTTGTCGGCGGCGGCCAGGTCGGGCCCCGCCCCGAAGCTGGCGATCCCCGCCGCGTCAAGCCGCGCAAGCGTTTCCCCGAGGCCCGCCACGCCGCAATCCAGCGCGTGGTTGTTGGCCACCGAGACGGCATGGACGCCCGCCTGCCGCAGCGCCTCGACCGTGCGCTCGGGGTCCGACCAGCCAAGGTTCTTCTTGCGTCCCCGCAGGGCGCTGTCCGGGCGCGACGACAGCGGAGCCTCGAGGTTGCCGATGACAAGATCGGCCGAGGACAGCAGGCGCCCGAGCCTGGCCGTCGAATGCCCGTAGCCGTGCTCGTCCAGAAGCCGCATCAGGCCCGCCGCGCGCGGCAGGTGCAGGAACGGCTCTCCGAAGCCGATGTCGCCGACCAGCAGGACCGTGGCATTGGCCGCGCGGGGCCGCAGCACCTCCGACGGCAGGGGCACCGCGGAACCCGCGTCGGGCGCCGCAGCCGGCGCAGGCTCCGGCCGCTTCTCGGCCCGGGCGGGAACGGCGGGGACCGGGCGTGGCTCGGCCTTCGCGGGCTGGGCCTTGGCGGGCGGGGACAGGCGCAGCGCCGTCAGGACCCTCTTGCGGGCGGCGAGGTCGTCCGGCTGAAGGACCCGGTTGCCCGACAGCCGCGCCAGGGCCTTGCGCGCCGCCGCCAGCACCGGGTCGTCCATCGCGCCGGGCAGGATCGCCAGGTCGATCCGCTCAAGCCCCAAGCCCTGCTCGGCCACGTCAGCCGCCGAGGCGCAGACCAGGACGGCGTCCAGCTCGTTGTCCCAGGAGATCGCGGTCATGTTCTTCAGCCGCCGCGTCGTCGGGGCCAGATCCCCGTCTTGCCCGGCGCCCAGGACCCCGAGCACCCGCCCGGCCTGGACGGCAGCCTTTTCGGCGGCCCTGATCAGGGGCGCGTTCTCCTCGCCCCTGCCCGCAAGGACCACCACCGGGCAGCGGTGGGGGGCGCCTTCGGGGAAAAGCATGTCCAGCACGTTGCCCGCGACATTGCGCGGCTTGCCCTCGGACACCCCGTAATGAAGCTTGAGGCCGGGGCGCGTGTTGACCTCGCAGATGGCGCCCCCGGTTTCGCGGGGCGGCCGGGTGATGTCGGTGGTGATGAAATCGACGCCGCAGACGTCGATCCCCAGAAGCGTCGCGGCGCGTTCGGCCATGGCGCGGATCTCGGGATGGGCGGCGTCGGTCGCATCCACGGTGTCGCCGCCCATGGCGTGGTTGGACTGACGGCGCAGCAGCACCACGCGGCCGTTCTCGGGCACGGCGTCAAGGGTCAGCCCCTGCTCGGCCAGAAGCTCGTCCACCTCGTCGTCCAGCGCGATGGGGACCAGCGCGGTCGCCCGCCCGGCCAGCCGCCGGTCGCGTTCGGGGCGCGCGTTCTCGCGCTCGACAAGGGTGCGCACGGTGCTGGAGCCGTTGCCCCGGACCTGGGCGGGCCGGCGGTTGGTGGCGGCGGCGAAGCACCCGCCCACCACGAGGATGCGGTATTCCTTGCCCGGGATGAAGGACTCGACGATCGCCTCGGGCGAAATGGCCTGCGTGCGCCCGAAGGCCAGCAGGACCCCGGCCTCGTCCGTGATCCCCACGGACACCGCCCGGCCCTTGTGGCTTGACGCGGGCTTGACGACCAGCGGGAAGCCGATGGCGCGGGCGGCGGCCAGCGCCTCCTCCTCGGTCCGGGCGAGGCGCTGGCGGGGCACCGGAAGCCCCGCGGCATCGAGGATCCCCGAGGTGACGCGCTTGCCTGCCGACAGCTTGATCCCCAGCGACAGGCATCTGGATGTCTCGGACCCCCCGACCATCTGGGCGAAGCGGCCCGAGCCGAGGCGGAGCAATTTCGAGCCCTCGACCACCGACCAGCCGATGCCGCGCCGCGCGGCCTCGCGGGCGATCTCGAGCCCGTCCACATGGGGGCGTTCCTGCGCCGTTTCCTGCCGCAGCTCGTGCATGAACTGCAGGAACTTCTCCTGAAGCTCGTCGGACCCCTCGTTGTCCAGAAGCGCCGAGGCGAGCGCCAGCGCCATCTTCACCGTGGCGAGCCCCGTGGCGGGGGTGGCGATCTCGAACACCGCGAGCGCCGGGTTTCCCTGCGGCTGTCCGGCGGGGTCCGCGGCGCCGGGGGCCGTGTCGTCGCGGTCCTCGTCGGGCTGCCAGGAACAGAAGCGCACGGGCCAGCCGACATAGCGCTGCATCGCGACGGCCAGGACCTCGACTACGGCGGCGACGGGCACCGGCCCCGCGGCGGTCGTGACCCGCCGCCAGCCGCCGAAATCGGGAACCCGGCCCGACAGGGGCGGAAGGATCTCGGCCAGGGCCTGCGCGGTGGCGGCGGTGACGACGATCTCGGGGCCCTCGATGAGCGGAAGCTCGATCACCGGCCGGCGCGCATGGACATTGCCCGCCCCCAGCACCCTGGGCTCTCCGGCGCGCAGGCGCCCGCTGCGCGCCCGCCTCACGTCGCGGTCGCTGTGGGGCATGAGCGCCGCCTTGGCCGCCGCGGCGCCCGTCTCCGGTGGCGCGGCAGGGGCCTCGGCCGGGGAACGGGGGACCTCGGCGGGCCGGGACAGGGCCTTGGCGCTGCGCAGCTTGCGCCCCAGCTCAAGCGTCTCGAAGGTCCGCCGGGCAAGATCGGGATCGTCCAGCGCCAGCGTCCTGCCCCCCGTCACCCGTTCCAGCGCCCGCCGCGCGCGCCGGGCCGCCGTGCTTGCCGCCTCTCCGGCCGGAACAACGGCGAGGTCCACGGCCTCGTGGCCCAGGCCCCAGTCCCCCAGCTGGCGGGGCGACAGGACCACGATGCCCAGATCCGCCTCGGGGTCGAGGTCGAGCGCCCGCAGGCGCTCCTCGAAGTCGGCCTGCGTCGTGACCGCCGTCGGCGCGCCCCCGCCCGCGATGGCCGAGGCGATGCCGACCTTGTAGCCGCGGCCTTCCCATTCGGCGCGGATCGCGCTTTCCACGTCGGGATCGGCTTCCTCGCGCAGAACCGCGATCAGGGGGAAGCCCCATCTCTTGCCGGGGGGATAGATCAGGTCGAGCACCGCATCCGCCGCGTCGCGGGGCGTGCCTTCCCGGATGTTGAGGTGGACGCTGAGGTCGGGGAAGGTGTTGACCTCGCAGATGGCGCCGCCCGTTTCCTCGTAGGGCCGGCTGATGTCGGTGGTGACGAAGTCGATGGCGAGGACGTGGATCCCCATCACGGCGGCCACGCGCTCGGCCATCGCCCGCACGGTCGGGTGGGTGATGTCGGTGACGTCGGTCTTGTCGCCGTAAGGCGGGTTCGGCACGTTGCGCAGCAGCACCCAGCGGCCCGCCTCGGGGACGCTTTCGGGGGTCAGCCCCTGCTCGGCCAGCATTTCCACCATGTTCTCGTCAAGGACGATGGGCTTCATGCTGGCGATATAGGTGGGCTGGCGCTCGGGGTTCTCGTTCTCGGCGGCGATGAGCTGGGCGATCGTGCTTTCGCCGTCCCCCTGCACGCGCGGCGGGTGCCGCTCGACCACGCCAAACAGGCGGCCGCCGATCACCGTCAGGCGGAAGGTCGGGCCGCGGATGAGGGATTCGATCACCACCGCCGGCGAGATCGCGGTGGCCAGGTGGAAGGCGCGGGCGACCTCCTCGTCGGTCTTGAGGTTCACCGAAACGCCCTGACCGCCGTTGCCGTCCCTGGGCTTCACGACGACCGGGTATCCGATCTCGTGCGCGCCGGCCAGCGCGCGTTCGAGGCTGCGGGCATAGCGCTGCTTGGCGATCGGCAGGCCGGCCAGGCGCAGCAGGCCGCTGGCGATTTCCTTGCGCTTGGCGAAGCCCGCCGCGATGCAGGGGGTGAGGCTGGTGTCGAGGCCGCGCAGCAGCTCGGCCTGCCGGCCCCGGCCGAGCCGCACAAAGGCCTGCCCCGGCAGGGCCGTCCAGGGAATGCCGCGCAGCATCGCGCGCGAGGCCACCCACAGCGCGAAGCGGTGGGGCGTCGTGCTGGAGGTGCGGCGCTGGAAGGTGCGGAATCCTTCCTCGACAATGGCGCGGATCTCGTCGTCGCCTGCATTCCGCAACTTGCCGAGCAGGTCCACGGCAAGCCTGCCCGCCAGCAGCCCCGCGGATTTCTGCCGGGTCTCGAAGACCGCGACCACGCGCTTCTCGCCCGGATGTTCCGGCCGCTGGGAAGGCGTCACCTGCGCGCCGACCATGAAGCTGACGGGCCAGCCCATCGACCGCTGAAGCAGGAGGGCCATGAGATCGACGACGGTGGCGAGCGGAAGGGGGGCCTGCGCCTCGCGCGCCAGCCGCCAGTTCGGGAAGTCGAAGACCTTTGCCGGCAGGACGGGCACGGCGGCCATGACCTTGTGCAGCCATTCGGGCGCAAGGGTTTCGGGATAACCGTCGTCCAGGCGGATCTCCATGCGGATGACCGGCTTGCGGGAATGGGTGTTTCCCGCCCCCAGCATCCGCGACCGCACCGGCTTGAGGGAACCGCCGCCCGGCGCCGCGCCGGGATGACCAGGAACAGGGGTGGGCCGTATGTCGTCCATGTCAATTCTCCCGCAAGGCAAAGCTCAGGCTGCGAAGGATGGGTGCCGACAGGTAGTCCCAGGCCGTGCGCGCACCCGTCTTGATCATCACGTCCGCGCTCATGCCGGCCTGCAGCGGCACGGCGGCGCGTTCGACGGCCTCGGCCTCCATCTCGATCCGCGCGAGATAATAGGCCATGCCCGTCCGGGGGTCGGTGAGGCGGTCGGCCGACACGGTGCGCACCCGGCCCTCGATCCCCTTCTGCGTGCGCCGGTTCACCGCCGACAGCCAGACCGTCGCGGGCAGCCCCTCGGCGACCTGGTCGATGTCCAGCGGGTCGATGGTGGCCTGCACCACCAGCTTGTCGTTCAGGGGCACGACGTCCAGCAGCCGCTGCCCGGCGGCGATGACCCCGCCGATGGTGTGCACGTCGAGCCCCACCACCTTTCCCGCAATGGGCGAGCGGATCGTGGTGCGTTCCAGGATGTCCTGCGCGGCCGCAAGGCGCTGGCCCAGCTCATAGGCGCGCGCGCGCGTTTCGCGCAGCTGTTCCTCGACCTCGTTGGCCATGGTGGCCTTCAGCTCCGCCATCCGCAGGCGCGCTTCCTCGACGCGCTGGCGCGCCACGCCGATGGCGGCCCGGTGCTGGCTGACGGTGCCTTCCAGGTCCGCCTGCGAGCGCCGCAGGGCAAGCACGCGCGGCGTTTCCATCAGCCCCCGCTCCATCAGCTGGTTGGCGCTGGCCAGTTCCTCGCCGGTCAGGGCAAGCTGGCGCTCGGCCGAGTCGATCTGGCCCTGCAGGCCGTCGATCTCGCTGGTCAGGGCGTTCTCGGTGCGCGCCAGGATGTCGAGCCGGTCGCGCAGAAGCGAGCGGCGGCTGGCGAAGATGCTTTCCTGCCCCGCCATCGCCGCCTGGGCCGCCTGGTCGCCCACCTTGTCGCGCAGATCGGCGGGAAACTCGATCCGGTCACGCCCGTCGCGCTCGGCCGCCAGCCGCGCCTCGGTGGCGCGCGCCTCGAAATATTGCGCCTGCACCTCGTTCAGCGCGGCCTCGGGATGGGTGTTGCCCAGCCGGATCAGGGGGTCGCCCGCCTCGACCACGTCCCCTTCGCGCACAAGGATCACCTCGACGATCCCGCCCTCGAGATGCTGCACGGTGCGGACATTGCTTTCGACGGCCACGACGCCCGGCGCCACCACCGCCCCCTCGATGGGCGCAAGGGCCGACCAAGCGGCAAAGGCGCTGCAGAACAGCAGGATGATGGCAAAGCCGCAAAGGGTCAGGCCGGTCCCGAAGGGCGGCCCGATGGCCGCGCCGGTTTTGGAAGGCTCGTCGGGGGATGTCACGTCACGCTCCTCAGCCCGGTGCCGTCGTCGGCCTGTTCGGCCTTCTTGGAGGATTCGGCGCGCGTCACCTCCAGGGTGCCGCCGCCGAGGATCAGGAACTTGTCGGCCATCCGGCTGAGCGGCGTCGAATGGACCGCCTGGGTGGCCACGATGGTGCAGCCCTCGGCCTTGAGCTGCTTGAGCGCGGTTCCCAGGGCGCGCCGGGTGGCGTCGTCGAGGTTGGCCATGGGCTCGTCGAGGACGATCAGCCGCGGCTTGCCCAGAAAGGCCCGCGCCAGCGCGATCCGCTTGCGCTCGCTGCCCGAAAGCCCGGTCGCCTCGGGGCCGATGGGCGTGTCATAGCCCTGGGGCATCGCGATGATGCGCTCGTGGATGCCCGCAAGCTCGGCCGCCGCGACCACCTCCTCGAAGGGCGCGTCCCCCAGGCGCGAGATGTTCTCGCGCACGGTGCCGGTGAAGATCTCGGTGTGCTGGGGCAGGTAGCCGATGAGGTTCGCCCGGATGTCCTGCGGCACCCGCGCGATCTGCACGTCGCCCAGTCGCACCTGCCCGTAGCGCGGCTCGATGATGCCGACGATGAGGCGCGACAGCGTCGTCTTGCCGGTGCCGCCCGTCCCGGTGATCAGCAGCCCCTCGCCGGGGGCGAGGCTGACGGACAGGCGCCGGACGACGTCCTCGCGCTGGCCCTGGTGGCGGAAGGACACCTTGTCGAGGATCAGCGGCGCCTGCGTCATGCTCGGCAGGATCGAGACCTGCGCCTCTCCGTTGTCCGCAAGGCGCTGCTTGAGGCTGGCATAGGCGGTGCGGGCCTCGCGCAGCGAGCGCCAGTTGCGCGCCGCGCGTTCCGCCAGGGTATAGCCGAAGCCCGCCATCACCCGGGCCGCGAAGATGCCGCCCAGGGTCATCTCGCCCACGATCGTCAGCCACAGGCCGAAGGCGATCATGCCGATGCGCAGGATCTCTCCCAAGCCCCGGATGAGGATGCGGTAGAAGTTCTGCCGGGCCTCGATGCGCTCGCGCTCGGTCAGCTTCCCCCCGGCGCTGCGCTGCCATTTCTCGGTCAGGGCCGAGGACATGGACAGCGCGCCCACGCTTTCGCGGTTGCGCTCGGCGTCGATCACCAGAACCCCGGCCTCGCGCGAGGCGTCGTTGGACACGCGCCGCGCCTCGCGGGTGCTCCATTCCTGCAGGATGGCCAGGATGACCAGCAGCCCCACGGCGCTGAGCGCCACGGTGCCGAGCAGCGGGTGGATGAGAAAGGAGCCGAACAGGAAGATCGGAACCCAGAACACGTCGAGCCAGGACGCCGCCCCCTGCGACACGAAGGAGCGGACGCGGCCCAGGTCGCTCAGCGCGCGGGTGATGTCGGCGGCGGGCCGCGCGCCGGGGCTGGACAGTTCCTGGTTGACCAGGATCGGGCCGAAGCGGCGCTCGATCCAGGTGCCCCAGCGCGTCAGCATCCGGCGGCGCACCACCTCAAGGGCAAGGCCCGCCGCCACCGCGGCCAGCACCATGACCGTCAGCAGCACAAGGGTTTCCACGCTGCGGCTGACGGGGATGCGGTCCAGCACCTGAAGCAGGTACAGGGGCGTCGCGAACCGCAGCAGGTTGAGAAAGGCGGTGAACAGGATCAGCGCGACGATGCCGCCCCACGAGGCGCGCCAGGCCGCCGTGACCGCCGTGTCATTGCCGGCCTTGCGCCGTCTCGCCATCGGTCCCGATTCCTCAGCGCGGCGGGCTCAGGGCGCGGGCGCCCGCCCCGCCGGGGGACACCTCGGCGACCCCGCCGGGCAGTTCGGCGGCATCCTCGTCATCCCCGTCCAGGGCCGAACCGTCCAGGGCCGCAAACTCGCGCGCCTCGGCCTCGTCGCCACCGGGCCAGGCCATCCGCGGGGGCATGGCGGCCAGCGGCGCGGCCGGAACGGCGTCCGCGACCAGGTGGCTGATCCGGGCCGCGACCCGCATGGCGTCCGCACGCCCCAGGCCCGGCCCCCCCAGCGTCCGCAGCAGCCCCAGCAAGGCGACTTCCCGCGCGCAGGCGTCGGGGGCGCGAAGCACCGCCTCGACGTCGCCCGGCGCGACGGCCGTGCCGAGGAACGAGGGGATGTAGGTCCCGTGCCGCAGACGCGGCACCCGCAGCTCGATGGCGCCCATGCCGCTGGCCCAGACAAGGCGGCGGAAGCCGTTGCGCCGGTTCGTCCGCCCCGTCAGATGCCCGCCGGGTCCCATGCCGCAGCACAGGACGACCTCGTGGTCCATCAGGTGCCCCGCGACGATGGCCAGCATCTCGCGCGCCTCCTCCGAGGCGCCGGGCGCGCCGGGGGAGGCGATCTCCAGCCCGCCGGAGGCGCCGGGCGCGGCGAGGCCCCGCGGCGGGACCGGATAGGCGGGCTGGGCGGGCATGGCGGCCTTGGCCAGCGCGTGCAGCGAGTATTTCTGGAAGCGGGATTCCGAAAAGGCGCGGGCGGCGCGGCGCTGGATCGCCGGCACGAGCAGCCCGTCCTGAAGGTCGAAGGGCGAGTAATAGCGCAGCCCCGTGGCGGATTCGGCTTCCCGGACGCCCAGGGGCGAAAGCCCCAGACGCCCGCTGATGCCCAGAACCGTGTGGCCCGCCTCGGCAAGCTCGCGGACGCCGCAGATCGCCCCCATCGCATCGTAGGAAGCGAAGGTGCAGCCCATCGTCAGCCCGCGCAGGACGACGCTGCGGATGAGCTGGGCGGTTTCCTTCTGCTGGAGGCCGTCGGCGATCTCGATCACCACCACCTCGCAGCCAAGCGACGCGGCGTGGTTGATCAGCCGGAACGCGCCCGCCAGGATGTCGTCGATGGGCGCGAGATAGGTGCTTGCAAAGCCCGCATCGGTGAAATCGAGCGCCACGTCCGCGCCCGCGTCCCGCACGATCCACATGTCGCCCCCGGCCCCCGTGCCGGTGATCTTCAGCGCGGCGACCTGCAGGCCCGCGCGCTTGAAGCCCCGCACCAGCGAGGTCGAGGTCAGCGTCTTGCCCGCGTTCATCGAGGTCCCGAGCGACAGGACGACCGGCAGGTCGGGGACCTGCTCGGAGGCCTCGATGCGGAACTGGGCCAGGTTGATCCGCTTGCCGGACGTGTCGCCCACCAGCCCGATCGGCGTGATCTGCGTGGCCGGCTGCACCCGCAGGTGGCGCGCCAGCTCCACCCCCGCGACGCCGCCGGCGGCCACAAGGGCGCAGGGCGACAGGTCGTCGCTGACCACCGCCTCGAACTGGTCGGGGGCATAGCGGTTTCCATAGCTCACGAGGATCTCGTCGCCGGGAAACAGATGCGCCCGGCGGCCATCCGTCAGTTCGAGCTTGGTCTGCTTGCCCAGGACATCGACGCGGGCCAGAACGAGATCGCCCGCATTCGGGCGGACATCCCCGGCAATTATCGTGGACATTGCCCCTGGCGGGACACGGCGCGTGCTGAACGCGCGCTTTATTCCATTCCTGCGATGGCTGTCCAGCACACTGATTGTCATAGCCCCCCCTCCCCGGTTGGCTGTGATTGCTGCTCGAATCTATTGGGACCTTCGGCGACGCCTTTGCGCTTTTTGTGTTAACGATGATTAACGGCCTGACAAGCGAAAAGGATGCGCAATCGGCGGCATAATTCCTATCAACTTGAAGATGATCCGCTTTAGATGTTAATTCACTTGCGTTTCACGTTAAGGTAGAAATGAAGAAACATTTCTCGCCTCGGTTGATAACAAGCATGCTGCGTTTCCGCGCAGATCCCGTCTCCTGCGAAACGGGGGCTTTCGCCGGGCCCTCAATCGCCGGCGCGGGCCATCCCCAGCCCCATCGCCTCCAGCATCTCGGGCGAGCGCATCATCCGGCCCCCTTCGTGGCCGATGCCTTCTGCGGTGACGAGGCGCCAGTTGAACGGCCAGCCCCGTGCCCGGGCCTCCTCGCGCGCCGCCTCGAACAGGTTCAGGCCGCGATCAAGGCGGTTCTCGCCCTGGCGGTTCGCCGTCCGGGTGGTCACCAGGTCCTCGTCGCCGGTGTCATCAAGCCCCAGGAACACCGTCACGGGCGCGGAAAGATAGGCGCGCAGCATCTCTTCCTCGGTACCGTCGTCGCCCAGCCCGTCGAAGCCGTAGGGGGCGTCCTCCTCGGTGTCGGGCCAGACATGGGTCGAGGGATTGGCGATGATGATGCGCCGGGCTTCCGCGGGCGGGTCGTAGGCGGCCACCCGCGACAGGAACTGCCCCCCGGCGGAATGGCCGAACAGGTAGGAGGGCGCATCCGGGCGGCCTTCCTGCGCCTGCGCCCAGTCGATGAGCTCGTCAGTCATGCCGGCGGTCCAGTCCTCCTGCGGCTGGACCTCGCCATCCTGCACGACCCCGCCCCTCTGGTAGCGCCAGTTGGGAAAGCGGTCCTTGTCGAACAGCGGGGCATAGATCGCCAGGCAGGCCTTGTCGGCCAGGGGACGGGCGGCATCGCGATAGGATTCGGCCGTCCGCCCGCTGCCGTGAAACACCAGCAGGATCGAGGGCTGGGCGCAGCCGGAGGGATGGTAGGTGAAGACCTCGACGTCCTGCCCGCCAAGCCGGACCTCGGCCTGCCCTTCTCCGACGGGCGGCGCCGGGGCGGCCCGCAGGGTCATGCCGCCGAAGGCCAGGGCGCCCATCAGCGCGGTCAAGACCCAGCCGGTGATGCGTGCCATGGCTCCGTTCTCCCGTTTTCAGCCGGAGGGGGATGGTTGCGGTCCGGGCGCAGGCACAGGGAAAGGGCCGGCCTAGTGCCGGACCTCCTGCGCCTTGCAGATGCCGTGCATCTCGACCGGGCGGAAACGCTGCTTCATCTCGCGCAGGCCGACCCGGTTGTTGTCGGTCGAGTCGTTGAAGTAGGCCAGTTCGGGGAAGTTCTTCATCATCTGGTGACGCAGGGCATAGGCAAGCCCGGGAAACTCGTGGTCCGCGACGGTCAGGTAGACGCAGCCGTATGACGAGTTGATGGGCCCGCCGAAGGAATAGGCGCGCACGGTGCCGTCGATCTCGAAGACCTCGCCGCGCATGTGGGACGCCGGGATCTGCGTCGCCTCGTTCAGGCAGCGGATCATGGCGCCGTAGCCCTTGGGCCCCACGCCCTTGGCCTGCAACTGCCCGCGGAACTTCTCGTAGACCGCAAGGCAGGCGCTCTGGTCGGCGGGGGTGAACTCGCGCACCACCAGCGTCTCGTGCTTCTTCAGGCCCGCCAGATAGCGCCGGACCCTGGCGAACTCGGACCCTTCCAGCCCGGCCACGGCGGCGCGGTCGTAGATGAATTCCCTTTCACGCAGGCTTGTCGAAAAGCCGTGGCTTTCGACAAGGCCCACGTCCTCCTCCTGCACCCAGTCGATCCGGCCCGCGCGGCCCCGGTTGAAGTCCCGCATCCGTTCCCTTGCCCTTTGCAGCGCCGCGCCGCTGAAGGGGAACGGAGGCAGGTAGAGGCTCAGCCCCAGCCCCGAGGCCCGTTGCTGCACGTTGTAGAGAAGGAGCGCGCCCGCCACCTCCTCGAACAGCAGAAGGCGGTCCCTCCTCTGGCCGCCGAAAAGCAGGCGCGGGAAGTAGTAGTGGTGGGACTTGATCCCGCACCCATCCATCGCGGCCTGGAAGCGGTCGCCGTCCGCCGCCCGGATGACCGAAAGATCGCTGCACAAATCGGGGATGCTGAGAGCCTTCATGCGACACCATTCCAATCCTGCGCCGCGTCCCGGCATGGGCGCGGACATGCTTCGGCAGACGTGATGTGGATACCCGTTCCGGGTAACCATACCTGCAATTCCATGGCAGACAACAGAAACAGTATCGCAACTCTGCTTGATGTCAAATTGACTTCATGTCGTCAGATTATCGCGAACTGGCAATGGCGGAAGTTAACGCCCAAATTACTCAGGTACTTCAACATGAGCACCAAATTGGTGCTTCCATACACTGAATGCCGTTTGACAATGTGACGTTGTCCATTTGATGAATTGCTGATTGATGAATTGGCAATGATTTCCCCGTTCCGTGCTTGACAACTTTCCCTCTGGTTGTGCTTGATGGCTGCAAATCGGGTGAAACATGGCCAGGCTTCTTGCTGCCAGCGGGATTTGGGCCATCATGGCCGGCGCCGCCCTCGGGCAGAGCGGAGGCGCCCCCGTGGACCCGCCCGCGCAGGAAAGGGCGAATGCCCTGCGGGAGATCATCCTTCTGATGGAGGAGGAGGCCGCCGGCCTGCGCAGCCAGATCGAAGACATGCGGGCGGAACTGGCGACGGGACAGGCCCCGGCTGCGGCGGCTGCGGCTCAGGACGCGGCAGAACTGGCCGAACTGCGCCAGCAGCTGGAAGCGGCCAGGGCCGAGACCCGCGCGGCCGGGGAGAAGGCCGCCGCCGCGCAGCTGCAGGCAAGGACGACCTCGGACGCGCAGGCCCGCACCCAGCAGGAACTGGCCGAACTGCGCGCGCGCCTTGCCAGGTCCGAGGCGGCGCGGCAGGACGCCGAACGGATGCAGGCCGACCTGACTGCCCGGCTGGAGGCCGCGCAACAGGAACTCGCAACGCTGCGCGCGGCCGAGGACCAGAGGATGCGGGACCAGGCCGCCCTGTCCGATGCGGAAGCGAGCCTGACGGAGTTGCGCCGGCAGATCGACGGGGCCGGAGCCGAGCTGGCAGGTCTTTCGGAGCGGAAGACAGGGCTGGAACAGCAGGCCGCCGCCTTGGGGGAAACACTTGGCGCGACGCAGCAGCAGCTGTCCGACCTGACCGCGCAGCGCGACGCGGCGCGGGAGGAGATCGCCGCGCTGGAGGCGCGCCGGACCGAGGCCGAGGCCGCCCTGGCCCAGGCGCAGCAGCGCGAGGCGGAACTGCGGCAGGG
>NZ_FNGE01000011.1 GCF_900102885.1 Paracoccus chinensis
CTTCAAGCTGGCCCAGACCACCGAGACCCGCAACACCTGCCCCTATTGCTCGGTTGCCTGCGGCATCATCATCTATGCGCGTCCCGATGACACCGGCGCGCGCCGGGTCGTCCATATCGAAGGCGACGCCGACCATCCGACCAACCGCGGCACGCTCTGCCCGAAGGGCGCGGCGCTGAAGGACTTCGTCAACGCGGAAACGCGCCTGACCGAACCCATGGTCCGCCGTCCCGGGTCCGACCGGTTCGAGCCGATCTCGTGGGACGAGGCGCTCGACAAGATCGCCCGCGCGATGAAGGACGACCGCGACGCGAACTTCCTGGCCACCAACGAGCTTGGCGTGCCGGTGAACCGCTGGACGACGACCGGCTTTCTGGCGGCGTCGGCGACCACCAACGAAACGGCCTGGCTGACCTACAAGGTCGTCCGGTCGATGGGTATTGTAGGTTTCGACAACCAGGCGCGCGTCTGACACGGCCCCACGGTGTCCAGTTTGGGCCCGACCTTTGGCCGTGGAGCGATGACGAACTCCTGGACCGACATCAAGAATACCGACCTCGTGATCGTCATGGGCGGCAACGCCGCCGAAGCGCACCCCTGCGGCTTCAAATGGGTGACCGAGGCCAAGCACCATCGCGGCGCGAAGCTGATCGTCGTGGACCCCCGGTTCACGCGCACGGCCAGCGTTGCCGACTATTACGCGCCGATCCGTCCCGGCACCGACATCGCGTTCCTCATGGGCCTCATCCGCTACATGATCGAGAACGACAAGGTGCAGTGGGAATATGTGAAGGCCTTCACCAACGCGTCCTTCCTCGTGAAGGAGGAGTTCGGCTGGTCCGACGGGCTTTTCACCGGCTATGACGAGGAAAAGCGCGACTACGACAAGTCGAGCTGGGACTATCAGGTCGGCCCCGACGGCTATGTGCTGACGGACCCGACGCTGCAGCACCCGCGCTGCGTCTGGAACCTGCTCAAGGCGCATGTGGACGTCTACACGCCCGAGATGGTCGAGCGGATCACCGGCACGCCTCAGGATCGCTTCCTCAAGGTCGCCGCCATGATCGGGGAATGCTCTTCGCCCACGAAGACCATGACCTCGATGTATGCGCTCGGCTGGACCCAGCACTCGAAGGGTGCCCAGAACATCCGCGGCATGGCCATGCTGCAGCTGATCCTGGGCAACATCGGCGTGCCCGGTGGCGGGATGAACGCGCTGCGCGGGCATTCCAACATCCAGGGCCTGACCGACCTGGGGCTGATGTCGAACCTGATCCCGGGATACCTGAACATCCCGACGGAAAAGGAACCCGACTGGGCCACCTACATGAAGTCGCGCGCCTTCAAGCCGCTGCTTCCGGGTCAGACCAGCTACTGGCAGAACTATCCCAAATTCATGGTTTCCTTCATGAAATCCATGTGGGGTGAGGCCGCCCAGAAGGACAACGACTGGGCCTATCACTACCTGCCCAAGCTGGACGTGCCGGCCTACGACATGCTGCGCATGTTCGAGCTGATGGACCAAGGGAGGGTCAACCTCTACTTCTGCCAAGGGTTCAACCCGCTGCTGGCGCTGGCCAACCGCAACAAGAACACCTCGGCCCTGTCCAAGCTGAAGATGCTGGTCGTCATGGACCCGCTGGAAACCGAGACCGCCCGCTTCTGGGAAAACCACGGCGCCTACAACGACGTGGACACGGCCTCGATCCAGACCGAGGTGATCCAGCTTCCGACCTCGTGCTTTGCCGAGGACGAGGGCGCGCTGGTGAACTCGGGCCGCTGGCTGCAGTGGCACTGGAAGGCGTCGGACATGCCCGGCCAGGCGAAGTACGACACCTGGATCATGGCGCAGATCTTCCTGCGGGTGCGCGAACTGTACCGCAAGGAAGGCGGGGCCTTCCCGGACCCGATCCTGAACCTGACCTGGGACTATGCCGACGAGCACGAGCCCTCGCCCGACGAACTGGCGCGCGAGATGAACGGCAAGGCTCTGGCGGACGTGTACGACCTCGCGGACAACACCAAGCTGCTGACCGCGGCCGGCAAGCAGGTGAAGTCGTTTGCGGAACTGCGCGACGACGGCACCACGGCCTCGGGCTGCTGGATCTATGCCGGCAGCTACAACGAGGACGGCAACAACATGGCGCGGCGGGACAATTCCGACCCGAGCGGCATGGGCGTCTATTCGAACTGGACCTGGAGCTGGCCGCTGAACCGCCGCACGCTCTACAACCGGGCCTCGGCGGACCTTCAGGGCCAGCCGTGGGATCCGTCGCGTCCGATCATCGCCTGGAACGGCGAGCGGTGGGAAGGGAACGACATTCCCGACATCTCGCCGACCGCCAAGCCCGGCGAGGTCATGCCGTTCATCATGAACCAGGAAGGGGTCTCGCGCCTCTTCTCGCGGGGCATGATGCGCGACGGGCCCTTCCCGACGCATATGGAGCCCTTCGAGAGCCCCGTGCAGAACGTCTTCAACGACCGGATGCGCGGCAACCCGGTGGCGCGGGTCTTCGCGTCCGACGTCGAGAAGATGGGCACCTCGGACGAGTTCCCGTTCGTGGCGACCAGCTACCGCCTGACCGAGCACTTCCACTACTGGACCAAGCACAACAAGGTGAACGCCTCGTTGCAGCCCGAGTTCTTCGTCGAGATCAGCGAACAGCTGGCCGCCGAGAAGGGCATCGAGCGCGGCGGCCGCGTCCGTGTCTGGTCCAAGCGTGGCGAGGTCTGGGCCAAGGCGCTGGTCACCAAGCGGATCAAGCCGATGATCTGCGACGGCAAGACCGTCCATGTCGTGGGCATCCCGCTGCACTGGGGCTTCGTGGGCGCCGCCAAGAAGGGCTGGGGGCCGAACAGCCTGACGCCCTTCGTGGGTGACGCCAACATCGAGACGCCCGAGTTCAAGGCGTTCCTCGTCAACATCGAACCTGCCGTCGGGGAGGCCGTGTCGTGACCATTGCACCCAACATGGACAGCCCCCGCACGGCGACGGCGAACCCGCCGACGCATCCGGTTCCCCCGAACCTCGGCCAGGCGAATGTCGTCCGGTCGTCGGCCGGGGGGCCGGTGGCGGAAAACCCGCAGCCGCTGACCGAGGTCGCCAAGCTGATCGACGTCAGCAAGTGCATCGGCTGCAAGGCCTGCCAGTCCGCCTGCATCGAGTGGAACGACACGCAGCCGGAAGTCGGGGTGAACGTGGGGGTCTATGAGAACCCCCACGACCTCACGCCCGAGATGTACACGCTGATGCGGTTCACCGAGTTCGACAACCCGGACACGGGCGACTTCGAGTGGCTGATCCGCAAGGACGGCTGCATGCATTGCGCGGAACCGGGCTGCCTCAAGGCCTGCCCGGCCCCCGGCGCCATCGTGCAGTATTCCAACGGCATCGTGGATTTCATCAGCGAGAACTGCATCGGCTGCGGCTATTGCGTTTCGGGCTGTCCCTTCGACATCCCGCGCATCAGCCCGGTGACGCATGTCGCCAAGAAATGCACGCTCTGCTCGGACCGCGTGGCGGTGGGACAGGGTCCGGCCTGCGCCAAGGCCTGCCCGACTCATGCGATCACCTTCGGCACCAAGGACGACATGAAGGCCTTGGCCGCCGAGCGGATCGAGGACCTCAAGTCGCGCGGCTACGAGAACGCGGGGCTTTACGACCCGGCGGGCGTGGGCGGGACGCATGTGATGTATGTGCTGCATCACAACGACAAGCCGCAGGTCTACGACGGGCTGCCCGAGGATCCCAAGATCTCGGACGTCGTGCAGAACTGGAAGGGACCGGCCAAGCCCGTGGGCATCGCCGCCGTCGGCCTTGCGGCCATCGGTGCGGCTGCCATGGCGCTGTTCCACCGCGGCAACAGCGTCAGCCAGGAAGACGAGGCCGAGGCCCGCGAACTGGTCCAGGAAGAACTGCGCGGCGCCCCTGTCGAGCGGCCCCATGACAAAGGGAATGCCTGATGGTGGAACGCAAGTTCTCTGAACCCACGGACGAGATCGTCCAGCTGGAACCGGTCGAGGTGAGGCGATACATCGCCTTCACCCGCTGGAACCACTGGTTCACGGCGATCTGCTTCATCGTGCTGATGCTGTCCGGCTTCGCCTTCTTCCACCCCTCGCTTTACGGGCTGACCGCCCTGTTCGGCGGCGGGCAGATGACACGCTGGCTGCATCCTTTCGTGGGCATCGCGCTGACGGTCAGCTTCCTGGGGATGTTCTTCCAGCTGGTGCATCTGAACATCATCCGGCGCGAGGACCTGGTCTGGACCCGCAACATCAAGGACGTGATCACGGGCCACGAGGAACGGCTGCCCGAACTCGGCAAGTACAACTTCGGCCAGAAGACCGTCTTCTGGGGGATGTTCTGGCTGATCCTCGCCCTGCTGATCACCGGCGTGATGATGTGGTACCAGTATTTCCCGCATCTCGTGTCGATCGAGACGCGGCGGATCGCGATCCTCGTGCATGCGGTCTCGGCGGTGCTGATCGTGCTGGTCTTCATCCTGCACATCTTCGCCGCGCTCTGGACCCGCGGCACCCTGCGGGCAATGACGCGGGGCACCGTGACCGGCGGATGGTCGTGGCGGCACCACCGGAAATGGCTGCGGGAACTGGCTAGACGCCAGCGCACCAAACCGGCAGAGTAACGCCTTTATCACGTGGCCGGTCCGGTCCAAGGAGGCACAATGTCCGACACCATCGAGGCCCGGCCCGACATGATCGGCGGCGTTCCGACGCCGCCGCTCGCCATTCTGCCCAAGCCCGAACGGCTGTTTACCCAGCGCGCCGAACGCTTCGAGCGGCTGGCCGAAGAGTCCAATCTTTCCCCCTATCTTCAGTTTCTGGCCGCCCTCTGCCGCCTGCAGGCGCGGCTGAGCGTCGAGCTGCCCGAGCCGCAGGCGCCCTCTGCAGACCGCATTGCGCTGGCGCGTGCCTCGCGTATGCCGCCGCTGGACCGGCGCGCGTTGGTTGATGATGCGGGGCTCGCCGCCACGCTGGACGCTCTGCTGGACGGCGCGCGCGAGATCGAGATGCCCCCCGAGGCCCGGCTGGCGCTGGACGCGCTGCGGGCGGCCACGCCCGAGGACCGGCGCTGGCTTTTCTCGAACATCATGGACGACCTGGTGCCCGCCGACAGCGCGGCGCCGCACCTGTTCGTGGCCGCCGCCGTGCAGGTCCACATGGCGCGCCTTGCCGCCGCGCTTGAGGCGGACCAGCTGGTTCCGATCCGCACGGGCGTCTGCCCGGCCTGCGGCGGCAAGCCCGCCACCTCGATCGTCACCGGCGTCATGGGGGCCGAGGGCGCCCGCTATGCCGCCTGCGCCTGCTGCCAGACGCTGTGGAACGAGGTGCGGGTCAAGTGCCTGTCCTGCGGCTCGACCAAGGGCATCGCTTTCCAGGCGGTGGAGGACGGCTCGGGCGACGCGCAGGTCAAGGCCGAAACCTGTGACGAATGCGAATCCTGGGTCAAGCAGATGGCCCAGAACAAGAACCCCGCGCTGGAACCCGTTGCGGATGACGTGGCGAGCCTGGGGCTCGACGCGCTGATGCAGGGCGGCAAGTGGCGCCGCGCCGGGTTCAATCCCTTCCTGATCGGCTACTGATGCAGGGACTGCGGGCCCTGCCCTCGGTCGATCGCCTGCTGTCGATGCCCGAGGGCCAAGACCTGATCGAGCGGCACGGCCGTGCGGCGGTCACCGGCGCCTTGCGGATGGCGCTGGAGGACGCGCGCGAGACTGTCCGCCAGGGGGGCGCGGCACCTGACGGCGCCGCGATTGCGTCCCGCGCAGCCGAGACGCTGGAGGCAGGGGCGGAAAGCGCCCTGCGCCCTGTCCTGAACCTGACTGGGACGGTCCTGCACACGAACCTCGGCCGTGCCGTGCTGGCCGAAGCCGCCATCGAGGCCGCGTCGGCCGCCATGCGCCACCCTGCGGCGCTGGAATTCGACCTTGCGACTGGACGCCGGGGTGAGCGGGACACACTGGTGGCCCCGCTGATCTGCGAACTCACCGGGGCCGAGGCTGCCACGGTGGTCAACAACAACGCCGCTGCTGTGTGGCTTGCGCTGAACACGCTGGCCGAAGGGCGCGAGGCCATTGTCTCGCGCGGCGAGCTGGTGGAAATCGGCGGCGCCTTCCGTATCCCCGACATCATGGCCCGCGCCGGCGTCCGGCTGGTCGAGGTCGGCACGACGAACCGCACCCATCCCTGCGACTACCAGAATGCGGTCAGGCCGGATACTGCTCTGATGATGAAGGTGCATCCCTCGAACTACCGCATCGAGGGCTTCACGGCCGCCGTCTCACCGGCCGAGATCGCACGGATGGCCAAGGCGGCGGGTGTCCCGATGCTGAACGATCTCGGCTCGGGCACGCTGGTGGACATGACCCGCTGGGGGTTGCCCCCCGAGCCCACCGTCAAGCAGGCCGTCGCCGAGGGCGCGGATATCGTCACCTTCTCGGGCGACAAGCTGCTGGGGGGACCGCAGGCCGGATGCATCGTCGGCCGGGCGGACCTGATCGCCCGGATCAACCGCAATCCGCTGAAGCGCGCGCTGCGGCTGGACAAGATCCGCCTGGCCGCCATCGAGGCCACGCTTCGGCTGTACCGCGACCCGGATCGGCTGGCCGAGCGCCTGCCGACACTGCGGATGCTGACCCGCCCACGGGAGGAAATCGTGGCACAGGCGCAGCGTCTGCTCGCCCCCGTCGCGGCGATGCTTCCGGAGTACCGGGTGGAGGTCGTGGACTGCACCAGCCAGATCGGCTCGGGCGCGTTGCCGGTGGAAACCCTGCCCTCGGCGGCATTGGCCTTCACTGGCGAGGGCGGCGATGCGCCCGACAAGCTGGCCGCGCGCCTGCGCGCCCTGCCCGTCCCGGTGATCGGGCGCATCCGCGAGGGCGCGCTGCTGCTGGACCTGCGCTGCCTGCACGATGACGGCGCGCTGCTGGGGGCGCTGGCCGCGCGATGATCGTCGGGACTGCGGGGCATATCGACCACGGCAAGACGGCGCTGGTCCAGGCGCTGACCGGCGTCGATGCCGACCGGCTGGCCGAGGAAAAGGCGCGCGGCATCACCATCGAACTGGGCTTCGCCTATGCCGATCTCGGCACTGGCCGGGTTACCGGCTTCGTGGACGTGCCGGGGCATGAACGTTTCGTCCATACCATGCTGGCGGGCGCGGGCGGCATCGACCTCGCCCTGCTGGTGGTGGCCGCCGATGACGGCGTCATGCCGCAGACGCGCGAGCACCTGGCGATCCTCGACCTGCTGGGCGTCCATCGTGGCATCGTCGCACTGAGCAAGGCGGATCTGGCAGATCAGGCTCGCCGCGATGCTGTCATTGCCGAGATTGCCGTGTTGCTGGACGGGACCGGGCTTGAAGGTGCGCCGGTCCTTCCCGTCTCGACCGTCACGGGCGAGGGCATCGGGACCCTGCGTGCCGCACTGGCCGATGCCGAGGCCGAAACGGGCGCTCGGGCGGCGGATGCGCGCTTCCGCCTTGGCGTGGACCGCAGCTTCACGCTGAAGGGCGCGGGAACGGTCGTCACCGGCACGGTCCTGTCGGGCCGGGTGGCGGTCGGGGACACGGTCACCGTCTCGCCGCAGAGGCTGACGGCGCGAGTGCGGGCGATCCACGCGCAGAACCAGCCGGTGCAGGTCGGCCTTGCGGGCCAGCGCTGCGCGCTGAACCTTGCCGGCGAAAGGATCGACCGCGAGGCGGTCCGGCGCGGCGACATGGTCGTGGACCCCGTGCTGCACGCGCCCACCGACCGGATCGACGCGCATCTGCGGGTGCTGGGGTCCGAGCCGCGCCCGATCGGCACCTGGTTCCCCGCCCGCCTGCACAGCGGCGCAGCCGAGGTTGGCGCGCGGATCGTGCCGCTGGAAGGCCCGCTCGATCCGGGAGCCAAGGGACTGGTGCAGCTCGTGCTCGACCAGCCCATCGCGGCGGCGGTAGGCGACCGCTTCATCCTGCGCGACGTCTCGGCCCGGCGCACCATCGGCGGTGGCGTCTTCCTCGACCTGCGCGCGCCCGCCCGCCGACGCCGCACGCCCGAGCGGCTGGCGCAGCTTCAGGCGGCGGCGAAGCCCGATCCGGCCGAGGCCCTGCAAACCATGCTGGCCGCGCCGCCCTACGTGATCGATCTGACCGCCTTCCTGCGCGATCGCGCCCTTGGCCCCGGCGAGGCACGGCGTGCGACGGATGGGATCACGGTGCTGGACGGTGGCACCGCGACGGTCGCGCTCTCGCCACTGACCCATCGCGGGCTGGTGGCGGGGGTGCTCGACACCCTTTCCCGCTTCCACGAGGAAGCGCCCGAGATGCAGGGGCTTGGGCGGGAACGCCTGCGCCTGACGCTGACCCCCCGCCTGCCCAAGGAGGCCTTTGCCGCCTTCCTCGCCGAGCGGATCGCGGCGGGCGACATCGTGGCCGAGGGCGCCTTTCTGCGCCTGCCCGGCCATGTCGTGCGCCTGTCCGAGGAGGACGAGGCGCTATACGCCCGGATCATCCCGGAACTGTCGGGCGAGGCGCGCTTCCGCCCCCCGCGCGTGCGCGACATGGCAACCGCATGGGACATTCCCGAAGCCGACATCCGCCGCGTGTTGCGGATGGCCGCGCGTCAGGGGCGCGTGGACCAGATCCGCACCGACCACTTTTTCCTGCGCGCGACCACGGCCGAGATGGTCCGCATCATCTCCGACATTCAGGCACAGGCGCCGGATGGCTGGGTCACCGCCGCCGCCTTTCGTGACCGCGTCCAGAACGGCCGCAAGGTGGCCATCGAGATCCTCGACTTCTATGATCGGCAGGGAGTCACCTTGCGCCGCGGCGATCTGCGGCGCATCAATCCCCATCGCGCCGATCTTTTCGGCTGAGGAGGAGAATCGTCCCCGGTGGGGCGGCCGGACTTCAAATCCGGTTGGGGCAGCGCGCCTGTCCCGGGTGGGTTCGACTCCCATTCTCCTCCGCCAAGAACGAAAGGCCCCGCCGGATCGGCGGGGCCTTTGTGCATCCGGGATCAGCCCTGCAGGTCGAGCCCGCGCGCCGTCGGCGGCTGCCAGGTCTTGGATTCAGGCAGCGCGCCCGCCGTGTTGGTGCCCAGGTGCGAGCCGCCGAGGCCCCCCGTCCAGCCCGAGGTTCCCGAGTTGCCGGGCGCCGTGCCGTCGGCGCGCTCGCGCTCGGGCGTCGTGGCGGGGGTCGCGACACCCGCGTCCGCGTCCTCCGATCCGGCGGTGGCCTGGTTCGAGGGAGGCTCGATCGCGGCGGCGGCCTTGGTCCCGGCGGGCACGGGGCCCTGCGCCGTCTCGATGGGCGGTGTGTTGCTGCTGGCGAGCGCCTGGTCGGGGCTCGTGTCCGCCGGGGCCGGCGTGGACAGCGCCTCGGCCGTCGTCCGGGGCATGGCGGTCTGCGCCGGCTCGACCGGGGTGCCGTTCACGGCCGGGGTCGGCTGGGCCGGGGTCGTGGCGGTGTTGGCGGCCTCTGCCTGCGCGGCCTCCGGCGCGGGCGGAGGAGTGTAGTCCGGCGCCACGGCCCGCGCGGCGATGGCCGCAGGAATCTGGGGATCGTTGGTCGGAACGGGGGTGAAGGCAGGTGGCTCGGCCGCCGCGGTGGTCGTTCCCGGTGCGGCCGGGGCTTGTGGAACGGGCGTCGCGGCAGGGCTCGTGGCCTGTGGGGCCGCAGGAGCAGGCTGCGCGGTGACAGGCGCGGCGGCCCCGGCGGTCGGGGTTGCCGGCGCGGGCGCCGCCGTCTGGGCCAGCGCGGGGCTGGCCGCCAGCAGGGCGGTAAGCAGAAGGTAAGGGGCGCGCTTGGTCATCGGCTGGGTCTTTCTGGCGGGGGCGCTTGGGAAACCCAGACTAGCACCGGCGGTTCCGCCCGTCACCTACTGCTGCAGATGCGCCGCGACCGCGCGGCCCAAGGCAAAAAGCCGCTGTTCCAGGATCACCGGCGTCTCGCAGACATAGGTCAGGCTCTGCTGGCGGTCGGAAAAGACGCGCATGTCCCAGTCGAGCGCCTCTTCCTCGGCGTCGATCGCGTCGAAGTCGGGGGGATCGGCCGCTTCCAGTTCGGCCATGCGGGCGCGGCGCGCCTCGACCCGCTCGGCCAGTGCTACCTGCCGGTGACCATAGCGCGAGATGCCGCCGAGGATCGCCGAGCGCTGCGTGTCGATGCGCTGGAAGATCGCCTGCATCAGCACCGCCAAGGTCCCGGCGTCCTTCCCCTGGGCAAAGGCGTCGATGGCGGCGGCGGCCTCCTCGATGGGCAGGCGGCGCTGCGCGACGCGATCGGCCAGTGCGGCGATCTCGGGCGTCTCGCGCGCGCTTTCAGGCGGGGGCGGACCGGTCCAGACCTGCCCCAGCGACAGGTGCGGCTGGCGCCCCTGGATGCAGGGCCAGTCGGGCGTGGGCGTGAAGGCGTAGGCCGGCGTGGCTGCCAGCGCCGCCAGTAGCATGAGAAAGCGCATCATCCCCCCTTTCGCCGGACGCCGAAACCGCGCGCCGGATCATACATCAGCACCGCGCCGCCGAAGAACAGCGCAAGGCAGCCCCCCACCACGCCAAGGGACAGCCAGTTGACCTGAAGGTAAAGGGCAAAGCGGATCAGCTCGACCGCATGGGTGAAGGGATTGAAGCGGCAGATGTCGTAAAGAAGGATCGAGGATTCACGCATCCGCCACAGCGGGTAAAGCGCCGAGGAGGCGAAGAACATCGGGAAGATGACGAAGTTCATCACGCCCGCGAAGTTTTCGAGCTGCCGGATGGCGGATGACAGGAACAGCCCCATTGCCCCCAGCATCAGCCCCGACAGGACCAGCGCGGGCAGGACGGCGACAAGACCCCAGAGCGGCGGGTGGATTCCCCAGAACCAGGCGATCAGCAGGAAGGCATAGACCTGGATGATTGAGACGATCACCCCCGCCACCAGCTTGGACCCCAGCAGGAACCAGCGCGGAAAGGGGCTGACGAGCAGCGTCCGCATCGCCCCGGTTTCCCGGTCATAGACCATCGTCAGCGAGGACTGCATCCCGTTGAACAGCTGGATCATCGCGCAAAGGCCGGGCGTGACATAAACCTCATATAGGACGTAGGTCTGGTAGGGCGGCGTGATCGAGAGGCCCAGCACCGCCCGGAAACCCGCCGCGAAGATGAAGAGCCAGACGAGCGGCCGCACCAGGGCCGCGAGGAAGCGGCCGCGCTGGTTGACGAAGCGCAGCGTCTCGCGCCAGGCGATGCCGCGGAAGGCGGTGGACCAGCCGCTCATGCCTGCACCCCGGTCAGGTCGAGAAAGGCGCGGGTCAGGTCGCCCCCGGTTGCGGCTGCGGCTTCACCTGCGGTGCCGGTGAAGAGGACGCGGCCGCGGTGCAGGATCACGAGGCCGTCCGAGGGGTCGATCTCGTCGAGGATATGGGTGGCCCAGAGCGCCGAGACCTGCTGCTCGGCGATCAGGCGGCGGGTCAGGGCCAGCACCTCGGCGCGGGATTTCACGTCAAGGCCCACGGTCGCCTCGTCCAGCAGCAGAAGTTCGGGCGCGTGGATCAGGGCGCGGGCGATCTCGGCCCGGCGCACCTGACCGCCGGACAGGGCCGAGACGCGGGCGCCCGCACGGTCGGCCAGATCGACCTGGGCCAGCACCTCGGCGATGCGGGAACGCGCCTCGGCGCGGGCAATGCCGTGCAGGGCCGCGTGATACATCAGGTTCTGCCGGACGGTCAGGTCGGCATCCAGCGCGCGCGACTGGAAGACGACGCCCAGGCGCCGCAGCGCCTCGGTCGGCTGGCGGCGCAGGTCGTGGCCCGCGACCTCGATCAGGCCCGAGCGGTTGGCGTAAAGCCGCGTCACCAGGTTGAACAGCGTGGACTTGCCCGCCCCGTTCACCCCCAGAAGCGCGGTGAAGCCCCCGCGCGGCACGGACAGCGACACGTCATCCAGCGCGCGGGTGGCGCCGAAGCTGTGGCTGACATTCTGGACAAGAAGCGCGGGAGTGGTCATGGCGCGGCGAAGGGATGGGCGGCGCTGACGCGCGCCGCCCGCCCGTTCATCCTCAGCGGATGTTGAACACCGCCTGCTGGCTTTCACCCGACGAACCCGGCACCGACAGCGTGTAGCGGCCGGGCTGGATGGCGATGAAGCTGATCAGCGCCTCGCCCGCCGCGTCGAACTCGATCGAGTGGACGCCCATGGGACGGATCTCGATGTCGTTGATGACGATCTCGTTGATCCAGACGGAGCGGAAGAAGTCCCCACCCGACAGCGCCAGTTCCGCGCTGCCATCGGCCACGATCTGCAGGCGATAATAGCCGCCCGACTGCAGCGAATATTCCTCGGCCGCGACCGGCTTGCCGGATGCGAGCGTCAGCGGCGCCAGATCCGCGCGGTTCGAGCGCGTCATGATTCCCGAGGGGCCATAATCGTGGTGCTGCGCCTGCGATCCCTGCGCAGGGGCCGCTTCCTCTTCCTCTGCCTCGTCGTCGTCATCCTCGCCGTCCTCGGCCGGGGCGGTGGCGCCCGCTTCCGCCTCGGCCGAGGCTGCGGCGGCCCCTACCTCGGGCGAGGCGGCCGGTTCGGTCTGGCTCAGCGCGGGTGTCCCCAGCAGGGCCGCCAGCATGGCGACGGTTAGCAGTCTGGTCATGTCTCTCTCCCTTGGTGTTGATCAGTTCGGCGCGACGACGACGCCCCAGGGCTGCTGGCCCACGGGGATCGACTTGACCGCGGTATTCGTCGCCACGTCGATCACCGTGACGTCGTTGGAATTGCCGTTCGTCGTGTAGAGATGCTTCTGGTCCGGCGTGAAGCCCAGCTGCCAGACGCGCTGGCCGACGAGGATGTAGTCCGTCACCTCGAGCGAGTCGCCGTCCACCACCGCGACCCGGTTCGCCGGCCCCAGCGCGACGAAGATCTTCTTGCCGTCCGCCGTCACGCGCACGCCCACGGGCTGGATCGCCTCGGGCAGGACGCCGGGGATCTCGAAGGTGATCTTCTTGGTGATCTCCTGCGTGGCCGGGTCGATCACGCTGACCGTGCCGCCGATTTCCGAGCTGACGAACAGGCGCGAGCCGTCGTCCGAGAACTGGGCAAAGCGCGGGCGGCTGTCCACCAGCACGTTGGCGGTGATCTCGAAGCTTTCGGTGTCGATGAAATGGGCCATGTTCGTTGTTTCCGACGTGTTGATGACCACGCGGCCGTCGGGAGAGACGCCCATGCCTTCGGGTTCGACCCCCACGGGGATCTCGGCCAGCACCTTGTGGGTCTTGGTGTCGACCACGGTCACGAGGTTGTCGTCCTCGTTGGCGATGTAAAGCGGATTGCCCGAGGGGTGCAGGACGAACAGTTCCGGGTCGGGGCCGGACGGCAGGGTGTGCAGTTCCTGCATCGTCTCGGGATCGAAGACGCGCACGAGGTTGTCGTCCGAGGCGCAGACGTAAAGCTCTTTTCCATCGGGGCTGATGGTGATGCCGCGCGGGCGGTTGCCGACCGGATAGGACCCCAAGACCTCGAGCGTGTCGCCGTCGATGACGGTCACGTCGTTGCCCTTTTCGTTCGAGACATAGACCTTGTTGGCCAGCGCAGGCGTGGCAATCGTCGTCAGCAGCAGGATGGCGAATGCGTGTCTCATGTTTCCTCAGAAGGTGCAGGCGGTTTCGGGACGGTCGATGCCGAGCGTATCGAGCGGGCTGGTCTGGTGCAGGTATTCGTCCTGCGGGCTGACGCTGGCGGTCAGCAGCCCGGTCGTCAGCAGGATCGGCTGGCGCAGCTGGTGGTCCCAGTCGCGCAGGGTCAGCTTCTGGCCCTTGAAACCCGCGACCTGGAAATCCGGGGACAGCATGAAGTCGCGCAGCTGGACCGGATCGGCGGACTTCGTCTGCGTCGCGGCCTCGCCCACCATGCGCAGGGCAAGCCAGCTCTGGTAATCCTCCTCGCGCATGGGGCGGTTCGCCAGCCGCTCGAAGCGGTTCTGGAACTGGGTCGCACCCCAAGCCTCCAGCGCCGGGTGCCAGCTGCGGGGGACAAGGCCCGCAGAGCCCGCCACCAGCCGGGCGTCCCAGGTGTGATAGGGCATGTAGCCTGCGAAGACGCCGTGTTCGTCGGCGGTGATCATGATGTCGTAATCGGGCGCGCGCTGGGTGAAGACCGGCAACTGCGCCTGCACCTGCACATGGCCCGAGTCGGTGGAACGCGCCCCGCCGGTGTCGGTGAACTCGCGTTCCTCGACGATCTGGGCGCCGAACTTGGTGGCGGCCCGGCGATAGGCCTCGGCCAGCGCCAGATCCTCGGGGTGGCTGCCGTGGACGAGGAACCAGCGCGGCCAGCGCTTCCACATCAGAAACTGCGCAAGCCCGTCGGCCAGCATCGCGTGGCTGGGGGCGGTGTGGATGACATTGGCGCGGCACTGCTCGCCCCGCAGCGCATCGCCCCGCGCGGCGGCGTTGAAGACCAGCGCCCGGTCGCCCGCCTGGTCGGCCAGCGCCACGGTTGTCGCGTCGTCGGCCAGCAGGACAACGAACCGGATGCCCTCGCCCAGAAGGCGGTCCAGCTCGGACGCGGCGGTGTCGGGGGTGGCGGCGACCTCGACGGCCTCGAAGTCCTGGCCCATGAAGCGGCCGGTGGTGTCATTGTCGTCGATGGCTAGCCGCGCGCCTGCGAAGCCGATGTCCTCGGGCGGCAGCTCCAGCCGCGAGATCGGCGGCAGCTCGGGCGTGTCGACGCGCAGGACGGCGGCGCGGACAAGCTGCGGCGCGGCTTGCGGCGCGGGTGCCTGAGCAAGCGCAGACATGGGAACAACCGCCAGCAAAGCCAGCGCCGTCAGGCAGTTGGGTAAACGCATGGGCCTCTCCTCCGCCTGGAAGTCTTGAGGACGGGGCGTCCCAATTCAACCCGCAAGGTCGTGATTTCTTTCCGAAGCGCCTAAGACGTTCGGCTGATGGACGCGATCTCGACTGTGGGTAAGCTGGCGCCGCAGGCCAGCGGGCGGGGCGGAATGCCGAGAGGCCGCTGGCAATTCACGACATCGGGAGACCATTTCATGAAATCCGTTCTGGCGCTGATGGCCGCCGCGGCGATCCTGACCTGTGGCACGGCACAGGCGCACGGGCCCGTGCGGCTCAAGCTCGAATTGTCCGAAACGCTGAATGCCACGCCCGACGAGGTCTGGGCCACGGTGGGACGATTCGACGACATGAGCTGGCACCCGGCCGTGGCGCGGACCGAACTGACCTCGGCCGACGCGACTACGCCCGACGGCTCGACCCGCGTGCTGCACCTGAAGGCCGAAAGCGGCGATCCCACGATCAGCGAGCAACTGACCAAGTGGCAGCCGGAAAAGCGCTGCTACGGCTACATGATCACGCAGGTGGACGTGGCAGTGCTGCCGGTCACGAACTATGCCGCGACGCTGTGCGTCAATGACGAGGGCGGCAAGGCCAAGGTCGTGTGGAAGGGGGGCTTCTATCGGGGCTATCCCAACAACGATCCCCCGGCCGAACTGAACGATGAGGCCGCGACCGCCGCCGTCACAGGCATCTACCAGGGAGGCTTGGACGCGCTGGCCGAGAAGTTCGGGCGGGCCGAGTGATCCGCGCCACCGCGGCGGGGCTGCTGGCCCTGGCCGCGGGCATGGCGGGCGCCGGCGACATTGCCTTTGTCACCGCGCAGAACGCGGGCGGGGTGGCGATCGTGGATCTGGACATGGGTCGGATCCGCGCCACGGTCCCGGTCGAGGGCGCGCCTGCGCCGGTCGCCTATGATCCCGCCTCAGGCCGGGCCGCCGTGATCGCGGCGGACAGCGGCGAGATGACGCTGCTGGACAGCCAGGGCGCCGTGCTGGACCGGGTGCCCTTGGGCGAAGGCAGCTTCGGCATCGCTTTCGCGCCCGGCGGGGACCTGCTCGTGGCGGACTGGTATGGGGCTCGGCTGCGGCGGCTCGACCCCTCGGGGCGGCACGAGCGGTGGTCGGCCCCGACGGGCCGCGCGCCTGCGGGCCTGGCGCTGTCGGGCGACGGGCGGGTCGTCGCACTGGCGGAACGGGACGATGATCGCGTTTCGGCTTTCGACGCGGAAAGCGGCCGGCCCTTGTGGACAAGCCCGACCGGCAGCCATCCTTATGCGGTCGCCTTTCACGATGGCCGCTTCTGGACGACCGACGTCCAGTCCCGCAGCGTCACCGTGCTGGAGGCCACCAGCGGCGCGCATCTCGGCTCGGTGGAAACGGGCGACCATCCCTATGGCGTGGCTTTCGCAGCGGGAAAGGGTTTCGTCACCGACCAGTATGCGGCGACGGTGACGGTCTTCGATCCGCAATCGCTGGAAACCTTGGGCAGCATCGAGATCGGGGACTACCCCGAGGGGATCGCGTCCCTGTCGGACGGCCGCCGCCTTGCCGTCGCAAGCTGGGACAGCAACGAGCTGTCCATCATCGATGGCGAGACATTGAGGGTCGAGCAGGTGATCGAGGTGCCCGACGGTCCTCGATCCTTCGGGTTGTTCGTGGGGCCCGATCCTTAAGGCGGCGTTGCGGGGACCAGATCCTCGCCTTCCGCCAACCAGGCATCCGTACCCTCGGGGAACCAGCCCACGCGCGTATAGCCGCCGAGAACGGCCCGCTTGGCGGCGTTCCAGCTCATCCAGCAGTCGGCCTTGCAGAAGAAGACCAGCGGCGCGGCCTTGTCGCCCTCGGCCAGCCGGTCCAGCGCGGCGAAGAACGCGGCCTCGTCCGGAGGCGGCAGGGCCTCGTAACCGGTGTCGGGCAACCAGACCGCGCCGGGGATGGTGTAATGCGAGGGTTGCCGCCACAGGGTGCCTTCGGGCAGGTTCTCGGGCTTGCGGACCTGCGGCATCACGTCGATCAGCACGGCGCCACGGGCGCGCCATTCCTCCAGCCCGGCCAGGTCCAGCACCGTGGCGCCGGTCAGCGTGGCGGGTACCGGGGCGCGATAAGGCTCGCCCCGGTAGCCCTGCGGCTCGGGCGGCGGGGCGGCGGCGGCCGTGGTGCCTGCCATCAGCAGGACCGCCAGGGCCGCCAACCGCTTCACGGCAGGATCTCCTGCCCGTAGTCATCGACCAAGGGCACACCCGCTTCGTGCAGGATGGCGTTGATGTCTTCCTGGTTGCGGCGGATCAGGCTGTTGAGTTCCCGCTTCCATTCCTGGTCGCTGGGACGCACGCCCATGGTGATCCGGTAGAAGAGCCTGGGTGCGCTCTCCTCCTTCAGCAGCGGCGTGAACTGCAGTTCGGGATCGGCCTTGACCAGGGGGCCGGCGAGCGGGCCCCACAGCACGGCCGCGTCCAGCGTGCCCTCGCGCACGCCCTTCAGCATGTCGCCGACCGGATTTTCCACCCGGCGGTCCACGAAGAGGTCCCAGCCCCGCATGTCCTTGGCAAGACCCGCGCGAGCCATGTGCGAGGCCGGGGGAGTGCCCGCAACGACGCCGATGTCATGATCCTTCAGTGCCGGGTCGGTCAGGCGATCGACGCCCGCCAGCTCGCCATCCTTGCGCGTCACGATGCCATAGACCGAGGTGTAGTAATGGTTAGTGTTCTGCACCAGCTCGTCGCCCTGGGCATAGCCGATCACCACGTCGCAATTGCCGTCCAGCAGCGTCTTCCTGGTGAAGCCCATCCCTTGGGGAAACCAGAAATATTCCAGCGGCAGCCCGAGCCGGTCGGCCAGCAGCTCGGCGATGCGGTTTTCGAAGCCGGTGCCGTTCTCCGAGGACATCGGCTCGGCCGCCGGGTCGGCGCAGACTCGCAGCGCGGTGGTCGAGCGCAGGTCCGCGACCTGCGCCCCGGCCGCACCGGCGCCAAGCGCCAGCGCCGCGCAGATCCAAGCCGCGCGAAGGCCCCGCATGATCAGCCCTCCATGCAGGAGGCTTCCTGCGCCGCGAACTCCTCGGACTTGTCGGCCTTGTCGGCAGGACGGCCGCGCGGGATCGCCTCGGTGCCGCGGGCCAGCAGGTAGACATAGATGTCGTCCACATAGCACCAGACGTTCCGGTTGGTCCCGAAGGCCGGCATGACCAGGTTCGCCGCCCTGTTCACGTCCTGTTTTCCCGAGGCCACGATTTCCTGATAGGTGTAGTAGTCCATCCCGTGGACGACCGAGTCCTTCAGCGCGGGCGCATAGGTCGAACCTTCGCCGTCCGGGCCGTGGCAGACGTGGCATTCCGCGTGATAGCGGCGATAGCCCGAGAAGGTGGCGTAATCGACCTGGCCGTTTTGAACATTGGGGACCGGAATGCCCTCGGCATTGTACCAGCGGCCGTTCTCCATGTGGTCCGGGGTCAGGTCCAGCCCTTCCAGCGTGGGCTTGACGACACCGACGAACTGTCCGGCCGCGACCTCACCCGCGCCCGTAGCCACGGCCGAGCCTGCTGCGTTGGCCTTCATCTCGACCGTGGTGGCGCCTTCGGGAATGGGGGTGGACGAGCCGCGGTTCGGCTGGGCTTGGGTGGCTTCGGCGGCGGCAGGTGCCGCGGTCGGCGCGGCAGTCTGCGCTAAGGCTGCGGTGGCGAAGGCGAGGCTTGCTGCCGTAGCGCGTACGGTCGTGGCGATCATTCTTTCTCTCTCCCATTGTTGTCCCATCCTTGCAGATGGGGACCGCCCCGAGGTTGGTCCCCGGGGCGGCATCTGGATCGTCAAACCCTGGTCCTGTTCAGGAAACCGTCAGTTCGACGCAGGCGCGGTGCCTCCGGCCGCGGCATCGGCCGCAGGCTCCATCGGGACCCCGCCCGTGGCGGTGGACTTGCCCGCACCAAGGCCTTCCGCCGGAGCGGACGGATCCGCAGGCGCGGCCTCCTCGGCCGAGCCTCCGGCCTTCAGCGCGGCATCCGCGGCAGGCTCCATCGGGACGACCCCGGTGGCGGTCGACTCACTGGCGCCCAGACCTGCGGCCGGGGCCGAGGGGTCGGACGGCGCGGCGCCCGCCGCAGCGGTGCCGGCAGCACCCCCGCTGGAGGCATCCGTCGCGGCCGGTGCGGTGGTGGTCGCCGCCGCCTGCGTGGTCGCGGCCGCCGGCGCATCACCCGGAAGCTCGAACACGGTCAGCTGGCCGCCCAGTTCGGTGAAGTCCGACAGCGCCGCATAGCCGCCGACCGCGCCCAGTCCCTCGTTCGGGTTGGTGAGGCCTGCCGCGAGACCGATGCCGGCCCAGCCGCCGACGCCGGACAGGACGCCGATGTACTGCTTGCCGCCATGTTCATAGGTCATGACGTTGCCGATGATCCCCGAGGGCGTCTTGAAGCGGTAAAGCTCATTGCCCGTTTCGGCATCGACGGCCTTCAGGTAGCCTTCCAGCGTGCCGTAGAAGACCACGTCACCATTGGTCGCCAGCGCGCCCGACCAGACCGAGAAGCGTTCCGGCAGCGACCACTTGATCTCGCCAGCGATGTTGTCCCAGGCGATGAAGTTGCCCATGCCGCCATGGCTGTTCGGGGCGGGATACATCGACAGGGTGGCGCCGACATAGGGCTGGCCGGCGGTATAGGCCACGCGGAAGGGTTCGTAGTCCATGCAGACGTGGTTCGTCGGCACGTAGAACAGGTTGGTCTTGGGCGAGAAGGCCGCGGGCTGCTGGTCCTTGGTGCCGAGTGCCGCCGGGCAGACGCCGGTGGTGTTCTCGTCCTCGCCGTTCTGGGCGGTCGAATATTCGGCCACGACCTGCGGGCGTCCATACTGGTCGCTGTTGGGGTCCATGTTGACCTCGGTCGCCCAGTTGACGACCGGGTCGAACTTTTCGGCCACCAGCAGCTCGCCCGTTCCGCGGTCCAGCGTATAGGCGAAGCCGTTGCGGTCGAAGTGGGTCAGCAGCTTGCGCTGCTCGCCTTTGAACTCCTGGTCGGTCAGGATCATCTCGTTGACGCCGTCGAAGTCCCATTCGTCATGAGGCGTCATCTGGTAGAACCACTTGGCCATCCCGTCGTCGGGATCGCGGGCCATGATCGTCATGGACCAGCGGTTGTCGCCCGGACGCTGCGACGGGTTCCAGGTCGAGGGGTTGCCGGTGCCGTAATAGATCAGGTCCAGTTCAGGGTCATACGAGAACCAGCCCCAGATCGTGCCGCCGCCGATCTTCCACTGATCGCCTTCCCAGCTGTTGAGCGAGCTGTTCTCGCCGATGGGCTTGCCGAGATGGGTGGTGTTCTGCGGATCGACCAGCATCTCCTCGTCCGGGCCGGTCGAATAGGCCTTCCAGGCCTCGGTGCCGTCGGCGAGGTTCAATGCGGTCATCCGCCCGCGGACGCCGTATTCGCCGCCCGAGATGCCGACCATGACCTTGTCCTTGACCGGCATGACGGTCGCGGTCAGCGTCTCGCCGATGGCGGGATCGCCCACCTTGGTCGCCCATTTCTGTTCGCCCGTCTTGGCGTCCAGCGCGACAACGGTGGTGTCGGCCTGCGACAGCAGGATCATGCCGTCGGCATAGGCCAAGCCGCGGTTCACCGTGTCGCAGCACATGACCGCGATGACTTCCGGGTCCTGCTGCGGCTCGTAGCGCCAGATGATCTGGCCGTCGTTGGAGAGGTCGAGCGCGAAGACGTTGTTCGGGAAGGGCGTGTGGACATACATGATGTCCCCGATCACCAGCGGCGCACCCTCGTGCCCGCGCAGGACGCCCGTCGAGAAGGTCCAGGCGACGCGAAGGTCGCCGACGTTGTCCCGGTTGATCTGGTCAAGCGGAGAATAGCGCGTGTTGGCGTAGTCGAGAGTCTGGATAGCGTATTGGCCCGGGTCGGCAATCGCCTGCATAACGCTGTCATTGGCCCAGATGGCCGAACTCGACAGCAGAAGCGCCACCCCGGCGCCGGTCAGCGTGAGTTTCATCGTCTCCCTCCCCTTTTTTCGCCCAAGGGGCCGCAGGACGGCAGCCTGAGCATGTGAGAGAGTTCTCCGTGAATTTCCTTCCGTCAACGACCTATGCCAAGGCTAGGCGAAAAGTCTTAGTCGGGCATCCACGAGGCCGGGCCGGCGGGTATGACAGCCCCGCCGGCCCGGGTCATTCAGGCCAGCCGCTCGGCGTGCCACAGCACATGGTCGGCCATGAAGGTCTGGACGAACCAGTAGCTGTGGTCATAGCCCGGCTGCATCCGAAGCCAGCCGGGCTGACGGCGCGCGGCCATCGCCTGGGCCAGCGATTCGGGCTTGAGCAGATCGAGGAACTGGTCGTCGGCCCCCTGGTCGATCAGGATCTCGCCCGGGTAGCCCCTTTCCACCATCAGCAGGGTCGCGTCATGGGGGCGCCAGGTCGTGCGGTCCTCGCCCAGATAGGCCGAGAACTGCTTGCGGCCCCAGTCCGATTCGGTGGGGTTGGCGATGGGGGAAAAGGCCGAGACGCTGCGATAACGGTCGGGATGGGTCATCGCGATGGTCAGCGCGCCGTGCCCGCCCATCGAATGGCCGGTGATCCCCTGCGCCTCGCGGTCAAGCGGGAAGCTGTCGAAGACGACACCGGGCAACTCGTCCACGACATAGTCCCACATGCGGAAATGCGGCTTCCAGGGATCCTCCGTGGCGTTGACGTAGAAGCCCGCGCCCTGACCGAGGTCATAGGCCTCGTCATTGGCCACGCCTTCGCCGCGCGGCGAGGTGTCGGGGAAGATGAGCGCGATTCCCGCCTCGGCCGCGAGCTGCTGCGCGCCTGCCTTGGTCATGGCATTCTCATGCGTGCAGGTCAGGCCGGAGAGATACCACAGGACCGGAACCGGGCCGCGCTCGGCATCGGGCGGCAGGTAGACCGCGAAGGTCATGTCGGTGCCGGTCGCCTGCGACTTGTGGCGATAGACGCCCTGGGTGCCGCCGAAGCTGCGGTTCTCGGACAGGGTTTCAAGGGTCACGTTTCGGCTCCTCCGGTCAGGTCGTGATACATCACGAGGGCATCGACATAGCCCTGCGCGGGGTGAAGAAACGCACCGGGCAGGCGGCCGACAATGGCGAAGCCCGCCTTCTGCCACGAATGGACGGCATCGGCGTTGGTGGCGACAACGAAGTTGAACTGCATCGCGCGGAAGCCTTGGGCCCGCGCCCAGTCCTTGGCATGGGCAACCAGCGCCGCCGCCACGCCGCGTCCCCGGGCGGCGGGCGCCGTGGCAAAGCTGGCGTTGGCGACATGCGAAGCGCCACCGGGGCGGTTGCGGCCGACATGGCTGGTGCCCAGCACCCGGCCCCCGTCTTCGGCTACGAAAGCGGAGAAGGGGTCGGCGAACCAGTCGGTCAGGGCGTCGTCGCGCGAGATGTCCCGCGGGATGCAATAGGTCTCACCCGCCCGGTAGACGGGTTCGAGAATGGCCCAGATTGCGTCGTGGTCGGCAGGCGTGGCGGGGCGGATGCGCAGATCCGCCCTGTCCGTGCTCATTTCAGGTCATCCATGTTGCGGATCACGCGGCCCAGAAGGCCGTAGTCCAGCGCTTCTTGCGTGTTCAGCCAGAAGTCGCGCTGGGTGTCCTTCTCGATCCGCTCGACCGGCTGGCCGGTGGCCTCGGAGAAGATCTGGTTCAGGCGGTCGCGCATCAGGCGCACCTGCTCGGCCTGGATCATCATGTCCGAGGACGTGCCGCCGATCCCGCCCGAGGGCTGGTGGATCAGGAAGCGCGTGTTGGGCAGGCAGAAGCGGTTTTCCTTTTTCGCCGCGACAAAGATCAGCGCGCCCGCCGATGCCACCCAGCCCGAGCCGATGGTGCGGACGGTGGGGCGGATGAACTTGATCACGTCATGGATCATGTCGCCCGATTCGACATGACCGCCGGGCGAGGAGATCAGCATGTTGATCGGCTTGTCGCTGTCCTCGGCCAAGGCCAGCAGGTGCGAGACGGTGCGCTGCGCAAGCTTGTCGTTGATGGTGCCCGCAACGATCACCGTGCGCGACTGGAAATAGAGCTTGTCGATCGAGGGGCTTTGCGGAAGGCCCAGATCCTCGCCCTTCTGGCGGTCCTCGCGCGGCTCGTCCTCTTCCTCGTCGTCGTCGTCGTCGTTCAGGCGGTGGGGCGGGAAGGGGCGCAGCATGGAATCATCCTTTCAGCATTGCGGCGGGACGCCCGGTCGGGCCCCGCCGCAGTCTTACCTAAGCATCCCTGAAGGATCAGTAAATGACGACCGACCGGATGGATTCACCCGATTGCATCAGGTCAAAGCCCTTGTTGATGTCCTCAAGCTTCAGGGTGTGGGTGATCATGGGGTCGATCTCGATCTTCCCGTCCATGTACCAGTCCACGATCTTCGGCACGTCGGTCCGCCCGCGCGCCCCGCCGAAGGCCGAGCCCTTCCAGACACGGCCGGTGACAAGCTGGAACGGGCGGGTGCTGATCTCGGCCCCCGCCGGTGCCACGCCGATGACGATCGACTGGCCCCAGCCACGATGGGCCGATTCCAGCGCCTGCCGCATCACGGTGACGTTGCCCGTGCAGTCGAAGGTGTAGTCCGCGCCGCCGATCTGGTCGAAGGGCGTCTTGGTCAGGTTGACGATCTCCTGGACGACGTTCTCGACCTCTTTCGGGTTGATGAAGTGGGTCATGCCAAAGCGTTCGGCCATCGGCTTCTTGTCGGGGTTCAGGTCAACGCCGATGATCATGTCGGCGCCCGCAAGCCGCAGGCCCTGGATCACGTTCAGGCCGATGCCGCCCAAACCGAAGACCACCGCCTTGGCGCCGATCTCGACCTTGGCGGTGTTGATCACCGCGCCGATGCCGGTCGTCACGCCGCAGCCGATGTAGCAGATCTTGTCGAAGGGCGCATCCTCGCGAACCTTGGCCACCGCGATTTCCGGCAGCACGGTGTAGTTCGAGAAGGTCGAGCAGCCCATGTAATGCATGATGGGCGTGCCATCGAGCATCGAGAAGCGCGAGGTGCCGTCCGGCATCAGGCCCTGACCCTGGGTCGCCCGGATCGCCGTGCAAAGGTTCGTCTTGCCCGACAGGCAGGACGCGCACTGGCGGCATTCGGGGGTGTAGAGCGGGATCACGTGGTCGCCCGGCTTGACCGAGGTGACGCCGGGGCCGACCTCGACCACCACGCCCGCGCCCTCGTGTCCCAGGATCGAGGGGAAGATGCCTTCCGGATCGGCGCCCGACAGGGTGAACTCGTCGGTGTGGCAGATGCCGGTGGCCTTGATCTCGACCAAGACCTCGCCGGCCTTGGGGCCTTCGAGGTTCACTTCCATGATTTCCAGCGGTTTGCCGGCTTCCAGCGCGACGGCGGCACGAGTTCTCATTCTGTTCTCCTTAAAGATTGGGCCGTCTGGCCGGGTGTCACGCCGAAGGGGCTGGCATGGCCAGCCCCCGAAATCGGCGTTCTTGGGCAGGTGTCACACGTTCAACGTGTTGAACTTGCCGGTCTTCTTGGCAACGTGGGTTGCAATCGCATCCATCAGCGGCGGGGACAGGGCGTCATAGGGTTCCAGCCCCAATTCCCTGAGCCGCGCACGGATGGCGGGCATCTGGTCGGGATTGACGCCGGATTCGATCACCGAGGACACAAAGGCCGCGAATTCGGGTGCGGCCCAGCCTTCCTGGTTCGACAACTCGGTGTGGACGAAGTCGAGGCCGTAGAACGGATGCTCGGTGTTCTCGATCCGGCCGTACATGTGGGTGCCGCAGGCGGTGCAGGCATAGCGCTGGATCGGGGCGTCCTTGTTGACGACCTGCAGCTTGTCGCCGTTCTCCACGACCTCGACTGCATCACGGCTGACCACGGCGACCTGGCTGAAGATCGCCCCTTCGGGCTTCCAGCACTTGGTGCAGCCGCAGACATGGTTGTGGGCGGTCTGCGCGTTGATCCGGACCCTTACGGGATTCGAGCTGCAGCGGCAGGTGAGTTCACCGCCCGAAAAGCCTTGCGTTGCGGATCTGACGCCGCTGTCCACCGAAGGGTGGATCCTGATTCCCGCGCTGTCTGCCATGACCGGCCCTCCCTAGACCTGCCGGAAGGTTAGGGCCGATCATCGCAGGATCAAGTCCGATGAAGGTTGTATTCCCGCGGAGTAGCGGAAATCAGTTGCTGGCGGGCAAAGACGAGACACCGACCTGGGCCGCGCGCAGCAGCCGGTCATGCAGCATGAAGCCGTTGGCCATGACCTGGATGATGTCGCCCGCGCGGGTGCCGGGCACCGGGGCCTCGAACATCGCCTCGTGCTGCAGGGGATCGAAGCGGTCGCCGACGGCGGGCGCGATGACCTTGATGCCATGGCGGCCGAAGACGTTCTGCAGCTCGCGCAGGGTCAGTTCGACCCCTTCCACCAGTTCGGGCGCAACCGAGCGGTCGGCGGCCTCGATGGCGCGGGTCAGCGCGTCATAGACAGGCAGCAGGTCACGGGCGAGTTTCGAGCCGCCGTAGTTCTCGGCCTCGCGGCGATCCTTTTCGGCGCGCTTGCGGGCGTTTTCGGCATCGGCCAGCGCACGCATGAATCGGTCGCGGTACTCGTCGCGCTCGGCCGTCAGCACCGCGACGCGGGGATCCTCGTCACTGCCGTCGAGGGACTCGACAGCCAGCGGATCCGCGGCAAGAGCGTCGCCGGAAACTTCCTCCAGCGGCAGATCGGACAGATCATGAGGCGTCAGCGTGTCGTTCATCTTTCATCCTTTGCGGTCGGACAAGGCCTTGCCGACCAGCTGAGCAGTGTAATCCACGATCGGGACGATACGGCCGTAATTCAGGCGCGTCGGCCCGATTACCCCAACCGCGCCCACGATCCGGCGATCAGCGTTCATATAGGGTGAAACCACCAGAGAGGAACCCGAAAGTGAGAAAAGCTCGTTTTCCGAGCCGATGAAGATCCGCACGCCCTGTGCCTCTTCGGCCAGTTCCAGAAAGCGGGCGATATCCCGCTTGCGTTCCAGATCATCGAAAAGGCTGCGGATGCGATCAAGATCGGCGGCTTCATTCTCGAGCAGGTTCGCACGGCCGCGCACGATCAGCCGGGGGTCCGAGGCATCGGCATCCCACGAGGCAAGACCGGTTTCCACGAGCTGGGCCGCAAGCGTGTCGAGATCCTGCCTTGCGCGGGTAAGATGATCGGCGATGTCGCGGCGCAGTTCGTGCAGCGTGTGCCCCTCGCCCCGTGCCGACAGGAAATTGCCTGCCTCGCGCAGCGAACTGGGAGTCTGGCCGGGCGGCGGGGTGAACAGGCGGTTCTCGACCCGGCCATCGGCGAAGACCAGGATCACCAGCGCGCGATCGGGGGCAAGGCTGACGAACTCGATATGCTTGAGCGGCGCCTCTTCTTGGCGGGGCATCAGCACAACCGAGGCGCCGCGGGTCAGGGTGGAAAGCGCCGTGGACACGCGGTCGAGCATCGCCGCGGTGTCGGCGGGCACGTTGCCCATGATCTCGGCAATGTGCGCGCGGTCCTCGGGGCCGATGGGGCCGACCTCCATCAGACCGTCCACGAAAAGCCGCAGGCCCAACTGGGTCGGAAAGCGGCCGGCCGAGACATGGGGGCTTTCCAGCAGGCCCATGTGTTCGAGGTCCTGCATGACGTTGCGGATGGTGGCGGCGGACACCGGCATGCTGCGCGTCAGCGTGCGCGAGCCCACCGGCTCTCCGGTGTCCAGGTAAGCCTCGACGACACGGCGGAAAACCTCGCGCGAGCGGTCGTTCAGGTCGGCGAACAGATCGGGCTGGGGCATTCGGGTTGCGGTGATCCGGACGGGGCCTGTAATTTGCGACGATCAAGGCGAAGGCCCATATCGGGCCGAGAAAGGACCACATATGCGACCCTCTGGCCGGAAGTTAGTCGAATTGCGCCCGATTTCAATTGAAACGGGGATCATGGCGCATGCCGAAGGATCGTGCCTGATCCGGATGGGGAACACGCATGTGCTGTGTTCGGCCTCGATCGAGGAAAAACCGCCATCCTTCCTGCGCGGAACGGGCCAGGGCTGGGTCACTGCGGAATACGGGATGCTGCCGCGCGCGACCCACAGCCGCAACCGGCGCGAGGCGGCAGCGGGCAAGCAGTCGGGCCGCACGCAGGAGATCCAGCGCCTGATCGGGCGGTCGCTGCGCGCGGGCGTGGATCGGCTGGCCTTGGGCGAGCGGCAGATCGTGATCGACTGCGACGTCATCCAGGCCGACGGGGGCACGCGCTGTGCTGCGATCACGGGCGGCTGGGTGGCGCTGCGGCTGGCAGTGAACAAGTTGCTTGCAGCGCGGCTGGTCACGAGCGACCCGATCCTGGACCATGTGGCTGCGGTCAGCTGCGGCATCTATGCGGGGCAGCCGGTGCTAGACCTTGATTATGCCGAGGACAGCGAGGCGGGCACGGACGGCAATTTCGTCATGACCGGTGCAGGCCGCCTAGTCGAGGTGCAGATGTCGGCGGAGGGCTCGGCCTTTTCGCGGGCCGAGATGGTGGCCCTGCTGGATCTGGCCGAGGCCGGTGTTGCCCAGTTGGTCGAAGCGCAGAAGGTGGCGGTGTCGTGAGGCGGTTCACCAAAGGAAAGCTGCTGGTCGCGACCCACAATGCCGGCAAGCTCGAGGAGATGCGGGCGCTGTTTTCCCCCCATGGCGTCGAGGTCGTGGGTGCGGCCGAGATGAGTCTGGATGAACCGGCCGAGACCGAGTCGAGCTTTCTGGGCAATGCGCGCATCAAGGCACGGGCGGCCATGAAGGCGACCGGGCTGCCGGTGCTGGCCGATGACAGCGGGATCACCGTGGATGGTCTGGACGGCGCTCCTGGCGTCTACACCGCGGACTGGGCGGAAACCGAAAACGGCCGCGACTTCATGCAGGCCATGACGCGGACATGGACGGAACTGGACGCGCGCGGAGTGCCCGAGCCCAGGACGGCGCAGTTCCGGGCCACGCTGCTGATGCTGTGGCCGGATGGACATGAAGAAATCTTCGAGGGCGTGGCTCCCGGGCGGCTGGTCTGGCCGCCGCGCGGGCAACTAGGTCATGGCTATGACCCGATGTTCGTGCCCGAGGGCGGCGACCGCACCTATGCGGAACTGACCGCCGAGGAAAAGAACGCGATCAGCCATCGGGCACAGGCCTTTGGCAAGCTGAAGGCGATCCTGGGCTAGTGTCGGACAGCGATCATCAGGACTGGCAGAACGGCGGTTTCGGGCTTTATGTCCATTGGCCGTTCTGTGCCTCGAAATGCCCCTATTGCGATTTCAATAGCCATGTCGTGGCTTCAATCGACCAGCGTGCTTGGCTGGAGGCATACCGGCTGGAAATCTTGCGGCTCGCGGCCGAGACAGGGCCTCGGGTGTTGCGCAGCATCTTCTTCGGTGGGGGAACGCCCTCGCTGATGGACCCCGAAGTGGTTGCCGGCGTGATCGAGGCTGCGCGCGCGGGGTGGAGCTTCTCCAACGATCTGGAGATCACGCTGGAAGCCAATCCAGGCAGCGTCGAGCGTGGGCGTTTTGCTGGCTATGCGCAGGCAGGTGTCAATCGTTTGTCCATGGGTGTGCAGGCGCTGAACGACGACGACTTGCGGCGTCTCGGACGCTTGCACAGCGTGGCCGAGGCGCGAGCGGCCTTCGACGTGGCCCGCGGCTGCTTTGGCCGTGTGAGCTTCGATCTCATCTATGCACGTCAAGGCCAGACGCGGGAAGGCTGGAGGACCGAGCTGCGCGAAGCCTTGGGAATGGCTGTGGACCACCTGTCGCTTTACCAGCTGACCATCGAGGACGGCACGGCCTTCGGCGCGCGCGCTGCAGCGGGCAGGTTGAAGGGCCTTCCCGACGATGATCTTGCGGCTGACATGTACCTGGATACGCAGGACCTGTGTTCCGCCCATGGCTTTCCTGCCTATGAGGTTTCAAACCACGCGCGGCCCGGTGCCGAAAGCCGGCACAATCTCGTCTATTGGCGGCAGGGCGACTGGGTCGGCATCGGGCCGGGCGCCCACGGGCGGCTGACGCTTGAGGGACACCGGTGGGCGACCGAGGCGCCCCGCGCACCGGGAGCCTGGCTGGAGGCGGTGCGGCGTGGGTCTGGTGAGTTGCCGCGTGTCGCTGTTCCGGTGGAGGAGCAGGCGACCGAATATCTGCTGATGTCGATGCGGCTGGCGGAAGGAATGGACATCGCACGCCACGAGCGGCTTTCAGGCGCACCCTTGCCCGAGGAAGCCGTGGCGGATCTGGTGGCAATTGGCTTGGTTGATCTGAGCCAAGGGCGGCTGCGCGCGACCGATGCAGGCCGCCCCGTGCTGAACGCGATCCTGCGGGCTTTGGCCTGAACCTTAAAGACCGGCGCCGAGAAGCTGGCAGAGGCGGTCCAGCTGCTCGAGATCATGGTATGTGATCGTCAAGCGCCCGCCGTCCTGACCAGCATGTTCGATCCTCACGCGCATCTTGAGATGAGCCGAGAGGTCCGATTCAAGGGCGCGCGTGTCAGCATCCTTTTCGGCACGAACACGGGCAACCGGTTCGGGCCGCTCGGTCCGTTGACGCGCCAGCGCCTCTGTCTCACGAACAGAAAGATTCCGGTCGATGACCTTGCGGGCCATGGCCACGGGGTCAGGCGCGGTGATCAGCGCCCGCGCATGGCCTGCGCTGATCTTGCCTTCGCGCACGAAGCCCTGAACCTGATCAGGCAGGTTCAGGAGGCGCAGCGAGTTGGAGATATGGCTGCGGCTCTTGTCGAGCGCTTCGGCCAATTTTTCCTGCGTGTGACCAAAGCGGTCCATTAGTTGCCGGAAGGATGCGGCTTCCTCGATCGGATTGAGGTTGGCGCGCTGGATATTCTCGATCAGCGCGACCTCGAGCACCTCGGTATCGCTGAGTTCGCGCACAAGGACTGGAAGTTCGTGCAACTGGGCAATCTGCGAGGCCCGCCAGCGGCGCTCTCCGGCGACGATCTGGTAAAGATCGGGTTCGGTTGGATGGGGACGCACGATAAGGGGCTGCAGGACGCCCCGGTTGCGGATGGAGGCTGCAAGCTCGGCCAGCGCCTCGGGCTCGAACTGGCGCCGGGGCTGGTCGGGGTTGGGAATGAGTTGCTCGACAGGAACGACAAGCGGAGCCCGGCCGGGGCTGGACGGTGCTGCGCTGGGGGCGAGTTCGACGTCGGCCATCAGTGCCGAAAGACCGCGGCCCAGACCGCCCTTGCGGGGTTTCAGATCAGCCATTTGCGGCCTTTCTCCTGTCGATGCCCTTGGCAAGAAGTTCCTGCGCCAGTGCACGGTAGGCGGCGCTGCCCTTGGAGGCTGGATCGTAATGGATCACCGGAAGGGCATAGGAGGGGGATTCGGACACGCGGACGTTGCGTGGCACCACGGTCTTGAACACCAGCGGACCCAGCGTCTTGCGCGCATCCGCCTCGACTTGCTGCGAAAGGTTGTTGCGGGAGTCCGCCATGGTCAGCAGGACACCTTCGATCCGCAACTGGGGATTGGCCGAGGCCCGCACCTCCCGGATCGTCAGCATGAGTTGGGACAGACCTTCAAGCGCATAGAATTCCGCTTGGAGAGGCACGATGACGCCATCTGCTGCCACCATCGCGTTCAGGGTCAGGAGACCAAGGGCGGGGGGGCAATCAATCAGCACCACGCCTTCTGCCGAGCTGAGTGCGTCGGCAAGCAACTGGGTACGGCGAGGACGGGAGGCGATGTCGAGCTCTGCCGAAGCGAGGTCGGCCGTTGCAGGGATAACCGCAAGATTCGGGAGGGCGGTTTCCCGCCGCGCCACATCCCAATCGCATTCGCCGATCAGAAAGTCATAGCTTGTCATGTCCCGGCTCTCGGCATCGATCCCGAGACCAGTCGAGGCGTTGCCCTGAGGGTCGAGGTCGATAATGGTGACCGGCAGCCCTTGTTCAGCTAGAGCCGCACCCAGATTGATGGCCGTGGTGGTCTTTCCAACCCCGCCCTTCTGGTTCGCAACGGCAATGATCAGGCGTTCAACCATGGTGAACATCGCGGATGGCAAGGATCGCAGAGGCTGGGTCAGTCATACTGGGGTGCACGACAACATCAAACCTCCAGGTCTCGCGGGCAGCCTCAAGTTCTGCCTGCCAGTTGCGTCCTTTCATGAGCCAAGCCGTCCCGTTCTGTGCAAGATGCCGGTGGAGGTATGGCATGAGGCGCACCAAGGGAGCAAGCGCACGAGCGCTAAGGTTCTCAGCTGCAGCGGGGGGAAAATCCTCAATGCGCGAAGCAACGGCAGTACATTTCTCAAGGGAGAGTTCGCGAATGGCAGCCTGCAGGAAGGCAACCTTGCGGCGGTCAGAATCGACCAGCCTGATCTCGCAATCACGATGGCAGATAGCCAGGACAAGCCCCGGCAAGCCACCGCCGCTTCCGATGTCCAGCCAGAGGCCAGTAGGTCTATCTACCAAATTGGCTAGTTGAACGCTGTCACGGATATGCCGCTCTTCCAGGTCGCTCAGAGTAGAAGGAGCAACAAGATTGATGACCGGATTCCATTTGCGGATCAGTGCGGCGAGTACTGCAAGATCTGCTTCACGTGAAGCACTCACGCCACGGCATCCTGTGCGTTACGCAAGGTTGCGATCAATAAAGTCAGGGCGGCCGGAGTCATGCCTTCGATTGTGGCAGCCTGGGCGAGAGTCGCAGGGCGAAGAGCAGAGAGCTTGATCTGAAGTTCGCGGGAAAGTCCTTTCACGTCGGAGTAGTCGAGTTCATCCGGAAGTGCCCAGTTTTCATGACGCCGAAGGTCGGCTGCGTCACGCTGCTGCCGATCCGTGAACTGTGCGTACAAGGCGTCATTTCGAACGAGATCCAGCATAGCTCGGTCGCTCGTCAACTCGGCAGGAAGAAAAGAAGAAGCCCTCTCCATCTCCAGATCGGCCTGACCCAGAAGATCGAATGCCGAACGCCGCCGTCCATCTTGCCTGACAGCAATGCCATTGGTCTCGAGTTGTCTTGGGGTGAAAATTAACTCTTCGGCTTTCTTCTTTAGCGATGTGAAGCGCTGCATCTTGTCGCTGAACCGGTGCGCTCGGTTTGGCCCCACGAGCCCCATCTCCATTCCCCATGGGGTAAGACGCCGGTCGGCATTGTCGATCCTCAGCGATAACCGGAACTCGGCACGTGAGGTGAACATGCGGTATGGCTCGGTGACCCCGCGGGTAATCAGGTCGTCGATCATGACGCCGATATAGCTTTCCGTCCGGCTAAAGATCGCGGGAGGGCGTCCTTGGGATGCAAGAGCTGCGTTCAGGCCTGCCACCAAGCCTTGTGCAGCCGCTTCCTCATAACCGGTAGTTCCGTTGATCTGGCCCGCAAGGTAGAGGCCCCTGACGTTCTTGGTCTCCAGAGTAGGGCGGAGTGCCCGCGGGTCAATATAGTCATACTCGACGGCATAACCCGGCTGGACGATCTTCGCCTCCTCCAAACCGCGGATAGAGCGAACATAGTCGTGCTGCACATCCAGCGGCATCGAGGTCGAGATCCCGTTAGGGTAGACAAGATCGCTGTCGATCCCTTCGGGTTCAAGAAAGATCTGGTGGGACTCCTTTTCCGAGAAACGCACCACCTTGTCCTCGATCGACGGACAATAGCGTGGCCCGACCCCGTTGATATGGCCTCCATACATTGCAGAACGGTCGAGATTACTACGGATGATCTCGTGCGTTTTCGTGTTGGTCTGTGTGATGGCACAAGAGACTTGGGGAGCCGTCAGTTCTTCGCTCATGAAGGACAGGAAGGTCGGTTCCTCATCGCCTGGCTGCTGAGGCAGGCTCTCCCAATCGATAGAGTTTCGCGCCAGCCGGGGAGGTGTTCCCGTCTTCAACCGCCCAAGAGGAAGTTCCAACGCGAGCAAGCTTGCAGAAAGAGTAGCTGCCTGATCATTCCCCCACCGCCCGGCAGAACGCACACTGTCTCCCACATGGATCAAGCCGTTCAGGAAGGTCCCGGCCGCAATGACTGCTGAGTCGCAGGCCACCTGCGAACCATCTGCAAGAAGAACCCCCCGGATCTGGTGATCCTCGATTACAAGAGAACAAACCTCTCCCAGCAGGATCTCAATGCCCTCAAGCTGGGAAAGGCTTGCCCCTGCAGCAGCACGATACAAAGTCCGGTCAGCTTGCGTACGGGGACCTTGAACTGCCGGTCCCTTGCGGCGATTGAGCAGCCGAAATTGGATGCCTGCCGCATCCGCAAGCCGGCCCATTACGCCATCAAGTGCATCAACTTCACGGACGAGATGGCCCTTTCCAAGACCTCCGATGGCCGGATTGCAGGACATCGTTCCGGCATCGTCCAATCGCATGGTAACCAGTGCAACACTGATTCCCATCCGCGCGGCAGCTGCCGCAGCTTCCAGACCAGCGTGACCTGCGCCTACGACCAGTACATCATAATGTTTCACGTGAAGCACCTACTTGCCGATGCAGAAGCGGGAGAAGATCTCGTCAAGGTAATCATCGGGTGCGATGCGTCCAACCACCTCGCCCAGTCGATAGGATGCTGAGCGGACTGCCTCCGCCAGCAGTTCTGCAGGCTGATCCGGGCCCACGTCCAGCACCGCCGCAGCGTCCTCAAGTGCCTGAGCCTGTCGCTGGCGGGTCACCAGGCCCGCCCCGGCAACTTGTCCGGCCAAACGGCTCCTGATCTCGTCCAACATTTCCCGGACGCCCGCGCCAGTCGCTGCGGAAATCCCTGCGCCGCCCAAGTCAGCCTTGGTCTGTAGGACGAGGTCCCCGTCTCGATATAGATCAGGCACGGGCTTTCCTTCTTCGGAAAGATGGACCCTGATATCAGCCGCACTTGCCCGTGCCAGTGCGCGCTCGACACCCATGCCTTCCACCATGTCCAACGTTTCGCGCAAGCCCGCCGTATCCAGGAAGGTGACGGCCAAGCCCCCAAGTTCCGTGTGGAGTTCGATCACATCCCGCGTAGTTCCGGCGACCTCGCTCACCAAAGCCAACTCACGCTGCGCGATGCGATTCAGCAGCGAGGATTTGCCCGCATTCGGCGGTCCCACGATCGCCACCTCGAAACCCGCGCGCAGCCGCTCGGCAGCAGGATAGCCGGCGATTGCAACCTTTATGTCCCGCCGCACTTGGGCAAGCAGTTCGAACACCTCCGCAGGCACCTCTTCAGGAACCTCCTCGTCGGCAAAGTCCAGCGAAGCTTCAATCAGCGCACCCGCCCGGATCAAGTGATCCCGCAGCATCCCCGTCCAGCGTACCAGATCGCCAGAAACGATCTTCATCGCCTGCTGCCGCTGTGCTTCGCTCTCGGCCGACAACAAATCGGACAGCGCTTCGACCTCGCTGAGCGCCAGACTGCCATTCAGCAGAGCGCGCCGCGTGAACTCGCCTGCCTCGGCAAGGCGGGCTCCTCGACTCCGCAAAGCCGCCTCAAGTCGTCGAACGATGACAGGAGCACCATGAAGGTGAAATTCGACCACCGGCTCCCCGGTGAAACTGGCACCCTCATCGAATCGGATCACCAAGCCACTGTCGATCAACTCGCTGTCCTTCAGCAAGCGCAGCTCGGCCCGGCGCGCCTCTGGCAAAGGCCCGGCAATCGCCTCGCCAATGCCATGCGCCTCTGGCCCGCTCAGGCGGACAACAGAGATCCCTCCTCGCCCAAGGGGCGTCGCTTCGGCATAGATCGTATCCATCCCATGCTCAGGCGTTCATCGATTCGAAGAAGTCGGCGTTCGTCTTGGTCTGCTTCAGCTTGGAAATCAGGAACTCGATGGCGTCCGTCGTGCCCATCGGGTTCAGGATGCGCCGCAGCAGATAGGTCTTCTGCAGGTCTTTCTGATCCACCAGCAGCTCCTCTTTCCGCGTCCCGGACTTGAGAATGTCCATGGCCGGGAAGACACGCTTGTCGGCAACCTTCCGGTCCAGAACGATCTCGCTGTTACCGGTCCCCTTGAATTCCTCGAAGATCACCTCATCCATCCGCGATCCGGTGTCGATCAGCGCCGTGGCGATGATCGTCAGCGAACCGCCTTCTTCGATGTTCCGCGCCGCACCGAAGAACCGCTTCGGCCGCTGCAGCGCATTCGCGTCCACACCACCCGTCAGCACCTTGCCAGACGAGGGCACCACCGTGTTGAAGGCGCGTCCGAGGCGCGTGATCGAATCGAGCAGGATCACCACGTCGCGCTTGTGCTCGACCAGCCGCTTGGCTTTCTCGATCACCATCTCGCTGACAGCCACGTGCCGGGTCGCCGGTTCGTCGAAGGTCGAGGAAATCACCTCGCCCTTCACGGAACGCTGCATGTCGGTCACTTCCTCGGGCCGCTCGTCGATCAGCAGCACGATCAGATAGCACTCAGGATGGTTCTTCTCGATCGAGTGAGCGATGTTCTGCAGCAATACCGTCTTGCCGGTGCGCGGCGGCGCCACGATCAGCGAGCGCTGCCCTTTCCCGATCGGCGCCACCAGATCGATGATCCGGGCGGAACGATCCTTCAGGGTGGGATCGTCCAGTTCCATCTTCAGCCGCTCATTGGGATAAAGCGGGGTCAGGTTGTCAAATGCCACCTTGTGGCGCGCCTTTTCCGGGTTCTCGAAGTTGATCTTCTCGACCTTGGTCAGCGCGAAGTAGCGCTCGTTCTCGCCCGGCGCGCGGATCACGCCTTCGACCGTGTCGCCGGTCCGCAGGCTGTGCTGGCGGATCATGTCGGGGCTGACATAGATGTCGTCGGGGCCGGGCAGGTAGTTCGCCTCGGGCGAGCGCAGGAAGCCAAAGCCGTCCTGGACGACCTCCAGCACGCCGTCGCCACCGATCTCGAAGCCTTCTTCGGCATGCTCCTTCAGCAGCGAGAACATCATCTCGCCCTTGCGCATGGTTGAGGCGTTCTCGATCTCCCATTCCTCGGCGATCGACAGCAGGTCGGCGGGGCTCTTGGCCTTCAGGTCGGCCAGGTTGAGACGTTCTTCGGTCATCATGTCACCATGCGCCGGACCTGCCCGTTTGGGCGCTGCGGCAGTTCTCATGTCGGAAAGATTCGCCCCGGACGGGACGCGCCGAGTCACTTAGGGTGGAAGCGCCCCTGAGTCAAACCTTCAGAACTTCACGATCACCGACAGCACGATCACGACCATCAGCACGGTCGGAACCTCATTCATCATCCGGTAGCGCCGACCGGTCGATCCTTCGCCACGTGCGAGTTTTTTCCGCTCGATCATCAGCCAGTGATGAAACACCGTCATGGTGATCACCGCTGCCGCCTTGGTCCAGGGCCAGACCATCGTCCAGTCGACGATGCCGGGCGTGAAGACCAGCGCCAGTCCCGCGATCCAGGTTGCGATCGAGGCGGGCCCCATGATCACGCGCAGCAGCTTGTACTCCATGATCTGCAGGCTGTCGCGCGGCTCGCCCGCCGCGGTGCCGCGCTCGGCATGATAGACGAACAGCCTCGGCAGGTAGAACAGCCCCGCCATCCACGAGATCACCGCCATGACGTGGAACGCCTTGGTCCACGGGTAAACGCTTGCAAGCCAATCGGTGATCATCAGACCTCTCTTCACTGCCTTATCTTTAAAAAAGGAAAGAGAAGAAGGGTAGATGGAGTCGTAGGGCCTGTGGACATCGGAAGACTGCTGAGTCGCCCGATTCAATCCCCGAGAATCTTCCTGTGGGAAAACCCTGTGGAGCGGCAACGGCGACTCACATGAAAAAGAAACAAGATCAATATTTTGAACCCCAAGATCGACTTGTGGATAACTCTGTTAATCCACAGGCAGTGGATTGATCGGGGATAGTTGTCTTCCTGTGGACAGAGATGAGGTGTTCTCTCTTTGTCTCAGGCATCCATCCCCAGCCCTCATGCGTCCTGAACTTGTCCCCGCAGCCCACCCCCTGCCTGCCTTGCATTTTGCCGGGCAGTTATCCACAGGCTGCGCTTCCGATGCTGCGCTTTCCCTCAAATCCGCTGCGCGCTAGACAAAGGGAACTTGGCGGCGAGGGTGCGGAATGGACGACAGCGCAGCGTCGAAAGTGGTGGAAGGGCGAACCAGACCGGGGGCGCAGGTACCCCTTGCCGGGGTGATGGGCTGGCCGGTGGCGCATTCGCGCTCGCCCGTGCTGCACGGGCACTGGCTTCAACGCCACGGCGTGGCAGGTCACTATGTTCCCCTGGCCGTCCGGCCCGAGCATCTGGCCCAGGTGCTGCATGCTCTGCCTCGCGCGGGCTTCGTCGGCGTCAACGTGACGATCCCCCACAAGGAGGCGGTCCTGGCGCTTGCGGACGTCGTGACCGATCGCGCGGCGCTGATCGGGGCGGCCAACACCCTGACCTTCCGCCCTGACGGCACGATCCATGCCGACAATACCGACGGCCATGGCTTCATCGCCAACCTGATGCAGCAGGCACCCGGCTGGCGCCCCGCCTCTGGCCCGGCGGCGGTGATCGGTGCGGGGGGCGCTGCGCGCGCCGTCGTTGCGGCGCTGCTGGACTCCGGCGTGCCGGAACTTCGCATCGCCAACCGCACCCGGGCTCGCGCCGAACGGATCCGCGAGGATTTCGGCGCCCGCGTTATCGTCCATGACTGGTCGCAGCTCGACGAGATGCTGGAAGGCGCCACCACGGTCGTCAATTCGACGTCGATGGGGATGAAGGGCGGACCACCGCTGGACCTGTCCCTGGATGCTCTGTCGCCCGGGGCACTGGTGACCGACCTGGTCTATACCCCGCTCGACACCGATTTCCTGCGCGCTGCGCGGGCGCGCGGCTGCGCCACGGTGGACGGTCTCGGCATGCTGCTCCACCAGGCCGCACCGGGGTTCGAGCGCTGGTTCGGCCTCCGCCCCGAAGTCGATGAGGCCTTGCGCGCGGCGGTGCTGGGATGAGCTTCAAGCTCGGCCTGACCGGGGGCATCGGCATGGGCAAGACCACGACGGCTGCGATGTTCGCGCGCCGGGGCGTCCCGGTCTGGGATGCCGACGCCGCCGTCCACAGGCTTTATGCCAAGGGCGGCGCTGCCGTCGCACCGGTGGCGGCGCTTTTCCCCTCGGCCTTGGGCCCCGAGGGCATTGATCGCGGCGTGCTGAAGCGCCTGCTGGCCGAGGCTCCCGGCCGGCTGGGCCAGCTTGAGGCCGTTGTCCACCCGCTGGTCGCCGCCGACCGCGCCGCCTTTCTTGCAGATCACGCCGAGGCACCCGTGGTCCTGCTCGACATCCCGCTTCTGTTCGAAACGGGAGCCGACGCCTATATGGACGGCATTGCCGTCGTGTCCGCCCCGCCCGAAATCCAGCATGCCCGCGTCCTCGCCCGTCCCGGCATGGACGAAGGCACCCTGTCCCTGATCCTGTCGCGCCAGACCAGCGACGCCGACCGCCGCGCCCGCGCGACATGGATCATCCCCACCGCCACCTTGGCCGAGGCGGAAGCCGCCGTGGACGCCATCCTGGCCGAGATCGCCGAGCGAAAGACCAAGACCCATGCGTGAGATCGTCCTCGACACCGAAACCACCGGCTTCGACCCCGACACCGGCGACCGCATCGTCGAGATCGGCGCGGTCGAGTTGATGAACCACCTGCCCACGGGCCGGCACTTCCACGTCTACATCAATCCTGAACGCGACATGCCGGCCGATGCCTTTGCGGTCCACGGGCTTTCGACCGAGTTCCTGTCCGACAAGCCGCGCTTTGCCGAGATCGCGTCGGACTTCATCGACTTCATCGGCGACGCCCGCCTGGTCATCCACAATGCCGCCTTCGACATGAAGTTCCTGAATGCCGAACTGCGGCGCGTGGGTCACCCGACGATGCCCATGTCGCGCGCGCTCGACACGGTGGCGATGGCGCGCCAGAAGTTTCCGGGCGCGCCCGTGTCGCTGGATGCGCTGTGCCGGCGCTGGGGGATCGACAACTCGAACCGGACGCTGCACGGCGCACTTCTCGACAGCGAGCTTCTGGCCGAGGTCTACCTGGAGCTTATCGGCGGCCGTCAGCCCGACCTCGTGCTGGTGGCCGAGCCTGTGCGCACCGCCGAAGGCCCCGCCGCCGCCACCCAGCACCGTCCGCGTTCGGCCCGGCCTGCGCCGCTGCCGCCCCGGATCACCGCCGCCGAGCGCGAGGCCCATGCCACCTTCGTCGCCCGCATGGGCGCAAAGGCCCTGTGGCAACGCCATGTCCCGGCGAGTTGACGGGCACAGCGTGCCGGGGCGCCCCGCATGATCAACTACCTGCGCGAGTCCTGGGGCTTTGTCGCCGCCATTTTCGAGCGGATGGACAAGATCCACATGGGTCTGATCGCCGCGGGGGTGGCCTTCTATGCCATGTTCGCGGTCTTTCCCGGCCTTGCCGCCCTGATCGCCTTGTGGGGTCTGTGGTTCGACCCGGCGATCATTCAGGAATACGACCGTTACGTCGATGAATTCGTGCCCGGTCAGGCCGCCGAGATCCTTCATGCCCAGATCGACGCCCTGACCTCGGGCGGGCGGACGCAACTGGGCTGGGCCTCGGCCATTTCCTTCGTGATCGCCACGGTCGCGGCACGCGCGGGGGTGGATGCGCTGGTGCGGGGGCTGAACGCGGCCTATGGCGTGCGCTCGCATTCGACCATCGTGGGCTTCGTTCTGGCCTATGCGCTGACGCTGGCTATCGTGGGCGTGGTGATCCTGGGACTTGCCACCATCGTCATCGTGCCCTTGGCCTTCAACTTCATGGACCCCGGGCCGCTGCGCAGCTGGCTGATCGGCGTCGTGCCCTGGGCCGCGATGTTCTTCATCGTGATTATCGGGATCGGCATCCTGTACCGCTATGGCCCGAACGTGAAGACCCCGCGCACCCGGCTTTTCACTTGGGGCGCGCTGTTCGCGGCCCTGGCCTGGGCGGCGGCCTCGGTGGCGTTTTCCCTCTATCTGGCGCGCTTCGACAGCTACAACCGCATCTACGGCTCGATCGGAGCGGTCGTGGCGTTGCTGATGTGGTTCTACCTGGCGGGATTTTCGGTGATGATGGGCGCGCTCATCAATGTCGAACTGGATCGACACAAGCGGCTGGTGCAGGCGCGCAAGGCGCGCGCGCTGGCGCGCAAGATGACCGAGGAGCGCAAGAAGGCGGCATCCGAGCACGCAGCCTAGTGCCGCGAGCCCTCGCGCGCGGCCGAGGTCAGCACCACCCGCCGGGGTTCCGGCTCGCGCAGGTTATGGCGCGTGTCGGGGCGGAAGCGCAGGTGCAGGCGGAAGATGTTGCCTTCGGTCGTGACCTCGGTGTCGGTATCAAGCTGCATGGCGAAGGCCTCGATCAACTGGCTGCCGAGGCCGGTTCCTTCCAGTTCGTTGAGCGGCCTGCCAAGCGAGTTCTCGATCGTCATCACCGCACAGCCGTCCTCGTCGCGGTGCAGTTGCACCCGGACCCAGGCCCGCTCGGCCCCCGGCGGCTTTCCGGCATATTTCAGTGCGTTAGTGAAAGCCTCGGTGGTCAGCAGCGTCAGCGGCACCGCTTGATCGGGCAGGAGCACCAGCGGTTCCAACTGCGTGTCGATCTGGATGGACTGGTCGTTCACGACCGAGGCCGTGGACATCTGGCCGATGATGTCGCGGATCAGCCGGTCGGCCTCGACCGATTCCAGATGCTCGGCCTGGTAGAGGTTCTTGTAGATCGTCGCGAGCGAAGCCACCCGGTCCTGCACAGACCGCAGCACCCGCTTGGCGTCGGTGTCGTCGATCACCCGGCTCTGCATGTTGATGATCGAGGCGATCAGCTGCAGGTTGTTCTTGACCCGGTGGTGGACCTCTTTCAGCAGGACGGTCTTTTCGGCCACGGCTTCTTCCAGCGCGGCCTCGTCGCGAATGACGATGCGCGCCATGTTGTGAAAGGTTTCGCTGACATCCCGGATCTCGCCCGGTGCGCTTTCCAGGATCGGCGGCGGGGCGTCGCGGTTCCCAAGCGCGAAACGCCGCATCTGCCCGCGCAACTCGCGCACATGGCGCAGCACCAGGCGGTAGACGGCGAAATAGGCCACCGCCAGCGACACGATCCAGAGCGCCACGGGAAACAGCACCGCGGCATAACGCGACACGTTCAGCCCGGCGATGCCGGTCAGCTGCGGGCTCCAGCTGCCCATGGCATAGACAAGGTCGGGGACGACGGCGACCACGGAAAAGACCCGCTGCTCGCCCGAGTTCGAGGTGGCGCGAAAGGTGGTGTCGGTCAGGGGGATCAGCGCATCCAGCGTCACGCCCTGCGGAAGGATCGACGCCGGATCGCTGCCGTTGCCGAAATCCCCGACCAGTGCCTGGCCCGCGCTGTTGAAGGTGACGATCCGCGCGCCATCGGTCCAGTAGGCGGTGGCATGGGTGGACAGCAACAGGTCATGAGACAGCGACACCGCCACATAGCCCAGCAGTTCCTGGTCGCGGTAAAGCGGCTGCGAGACGATGACCACCGACTGCTGCGACACGGCACCCGACAGGCTGGCCGTGATCAGCGTCCCGGGGTTCTGCATGAAGGCTTGGTAATGCGGCGAGGCGCTCAGATCGACCACCCGATCGCCGGACGAGCAGATGTTGCGGCCCGCGATATTGGTGAAGCCGGCATAAACAAAGGTGGCGCTGCGCTGGACGAAGTCGCGCATCATCTCGGAACAGGCGGCCTGATCGCCCAGCAGCGCCAGCACCGAACTGCCCAGGGCATCCGCGGTTCCGATGGCCCCCTGCAGCAGCGCCCGTTCGCCCGCCGCGGCGGCCGCGGTCCGTCCCTGGATCGCGATCTCGGACGAGCGTTCCGCTTCGCGCGACAGGTGCATGGTCTGCAGGATCGAGATCATGCCGATGGGCAAGATCGCAATGCTGAGCAGCATCCCCAGCCGGAACCCGAGTGTCCGGGTGAAGGACGCACCTGTTCCCAGCATCCCGCTCCCCTTCAGCGGGAAACGGGCTGGTTCACCGCCATGACGGCCAGCGTTGCGCGATCGGTCATGTCCAGTTCCTCGCCTTCGGCCATCTGCAGCAGCTCGGCCAGACGGCGCCGGCCGCGATTGGCCCGCGACTTGACGGTGCCGACGGCCACGCCCGTCATGCTGGCGGCCTCTTCATAGGAAAAGCCCGAGCCGCCCACAAGGATCAGCGCCTCGCGCTGCTCGTCCGGCAGTTGCTCGAAGGCGACCTTGAAGTCGTTCATCGCCAGCCGCCCGTCATGTTCGGGGCGGGTGGCCTGGCGGGCGGCATGGATACCGTCGGTATCGCTGACCTCGCGCCGTGTCTTGCGGCGCGCGGAATAGAAGGTATTGCGCAGGATCGTGAACAGCCAGGCGCGCAGGTTGGTGCCGGCCTGAAACTTCTCGATGTTGGTCCATGCCTTGACGATCGTGTCCTGCACGAGGTCGTCGGCCGACGCGCTTTCGCGGGTCAGCGACAGGGCAAAGGCCCTGAGCGCGGGAAGGTGATCCACCAGCTCGTTGCGGGGATCGGGACCGGACTGGGCCTTGCTGTCGGCCGCTTTTGCCATCCGCATCACTCCTGCTCGCGCAGGCGCTCGAGAAGGGTCAGAAAGCGATCAGGCACTTCCTGTTGCGTTTCCTGTTCATAGACGCGCCGCAGATTCTCATCGATCTGCTTTTCAAGGGCGGCGCGTTTTCGTTCTTCCCGCCTCGTGTTCATGTATTTGTTGGTCCCGGAAATCTTGTGCGCACGTTGCCTAACCGCTACAGGACGTCAAGGTTCCCGATGGGGATAAATTTGAGGTTTCGCCATGTCCGCTGCTGATCTTGCCCAATCCATCGGCCGCGAGCTGCCCTATCTGCGCCGCTATGCGCGTGCCCTGACCGGCAGCCAGACGGCGGGGGACAACTATGCCGCCGCCACGCTCGAGGCGATTCTCAGCGACCGCAGCCTGATGAACGGCGACGACACCCGCATCGGCCTGTTCCGCACCTTCCATGCCATCTGGCAAAGCTCGGGTCAGCCGGTGGCCAGCGACGACCAGACCTCGCGCGAGGCTGTTGCCCAGTCGCACCTGCGCGGGCTGACCGCGAACTCGCGCGAGGCGCTGCTGCTGCGCACGATCGAGGAGCTGCGCTACGACCAGATCGCCCAGATCATGCAGATCGACCAGGAAGAGGCCGAGGAGCTGGTCCAGATCGCCCTGAACGAGATGGGCCGGGCGATCCGGGGCCGGGTGATGATCATCGAGGACGAGACGATCATCGCCATGGACCTCAAGGGCATCGTGCAGGCGATGGGCCACGAGGTGACGGGCGTTGCCCGCACCCACACGGCCGCCGTCGAACTGGCCGGCAACCGCCGCCCCGACCTGATCCTGGCCGACATCCAGCTGGCCGACGGCTCGTCGGGCATCGACGCGGTGAACGAGCTTCTGGGCTCGCTCGGCGACATCCCGGTGATCTTCATCACCGCCTTCCCGGAACGGCTGCTGACCGGCGACCGCCCCGAGCCGGCCTTCCTGATCTCCAAGCCCTATTCGGAAGAGCAGGTCCGTTCGGCCGTGTCGCAGGCGATGTTCTTCGCCTCGACCGAGGGCCTGGGCGCGGCCTGACGCCTTCCGGCGAGGTGGAAATGAAAGGGCGCCCCGAGGGGCGCCGTTTTTCGTTTGTCAGACCGGGACGAAGCGGTCGTCCTCGGCCAGCATCATCAGCTCGCCGTCGCGGATGTCGTGCCAGAGCCCGTGCAGGGACAGCTCGCCCGCCTCGACGGCGCTGGCCACGAAGGGGAAGGTCATCAGGTTGTCCAGCGACACGCGGACGGCCATCTTTTCCAGCGCCTGGACCTGTTCCTCGGGGGGCAGGCCCGTCACGCGCTCGTAGCCCGGGCGCAGGATGTCCATCCAGCGGCCGACGAAGCTGGTGGCGTCCTCAAGCTCGGGTGCCTGTCCCGAGCACATGGCGTGGCAGCCCGCCACGCCGCCGCAGCGGCTGTGGCCCATGACGATCAGATGCGCCACCCGCAGGCTGCGGACCGCATATTCCACCGCGGCCGAGGTGCCGTGCTGCTCGCCGTCGGGGGCATAGGGCGGCACGAGGTTGGCGATGTTGCGGTGGATGAAGAACTCGCCGCTGTCGGCCCCGAAGATCGAGGTGACATGCACGCGCGAGTCGCAGCACGAGATCACCATCGCGCGCGGCCTCTGCCCGTCGTCGGCCAGTCGTCGGTACCAGACATGGTTTTCCTCGAAAGAGGTGGCGCGCCAGCCATGATAGCGCTGGACGAGATAGTTGGGCAGCGGACGTGTGACGGTCATGAGGGCCTCGGCTCGGATCTCGGCCCACTGGATAGTCTCCCGATCCCTAAACTTCGAGCGTTTTCTGCGGGATCGCTCAAGGATTTCTTAGGCGCGTCCCTGCAATCTGCGCCCAACGTGTGGGGACACGGGGTGAGACAATGAAGGGGGCAAGGTGATGGGGAACCTGATGGTTCTGGCCGTGAAGGAGCCCGTGCATGTCGATGCGCGGCGCCTGAGCGAGATCGTGGACGAACTGGGCGAGACGGCGGCCAATGACGTGATCTGCGTGGCGCTGGAACAGTTGGCGCAGGCGCTGGCGGATGCGCGGCAGGCCGCGATGGCGGGCGACATGGCCGGGCTGACGGCCCGGGCCGAGATGCTGTCGCGGCTGGCCTGGCAGGTGGGACTGACCTCTCTGGCGGGCGTGGCCGTCGATGTGGCCGCCTGTGCCGAGCGGCGCGACGGGATCGGCCTGTCGGCCACGCTGGCGCGGCTGATGCGGATCGGCAACCGCTCGCTGACCGAGATCTGGGACGAGCGGCAGGGCCTCAACTGATCCGCAGCCGCGGGTCCGCCCCGGCGCGGGCGCGGACCCATTCGGCCTCGGCCGCGAAGTCATGGGGCACTTGCGCCGCGCTGCGCGACCCGGACAGCGATTGCGAGGCGAAGAAGTCGAAGCCGTAGAGGGTCAGCGAGGCAAGGGGCGCGCGCAGCAGAAGCTCGATCGCCATGATCCCCGTGCTGGGCGGTGCGCCCAGGGCATGGGCAAGCGCGTGATAGTCGTCCAGGGGATGCAGGTAGAAGCCGGGGCCGCGCGCGGTCGTCCAGTCCAGCCGCTTGCGCTTGGGCGACATCCACAGAATGCGCCGGGGGTCCAGCCTCTCTCGGTCGGCCAAGGGCAGCCGGACGGCCAGCGCCAGCCAGTCGGTGCGCGTCCCGTGGCTTTCGGCCGAGGTCATGGGCGCGCGGTTGACCCGCACCACCAGGTCGGCCGCGTCGATGGCGGCGCCATGCCGCCGGTCCGATAGCGCGCGGGCGTTGCCGACCAGCGCGACCCGCTTGCCTGCGGCGGCGGCCAGCAGTTCGGCCTGCGGCACGGAAAGCGAGGCAATGGCGGCCTCGTTCCGCAATGTCCGGGCGATGTGAAAGCCCAGCCGGTTCATCGCGCCTGATCCAGCAGGCGGTGATAGACGGCGACGATTGCGCGCGCCTCCGACTCGATGGCGTGGTTTTCCTCGACATGGGCGCGGGCGGCGCGGCCTGCGGCCTCGCGGCCTGCATCGTCGGACAGCCAGTGGTCCAGCGCGGCGGCCAGTGCATCCACATCCTCGCGCGGAACCAGCGTGCCGGTCTCGCCATCGCGGATCAGCGTCTCGTAGGCGCCCACGCGCGCGGCAACGACGGGAACGCCGCTGGCCATCGCCTCGAGCGGGGTCAGCCCGAAGCCCTCCCACCGGGCAGGGGCTGCAAACAGGTCGAGCGCGCGGTAAAGCCTCACGACCTCGCCCCAAGGGATCTCGCCCAGAAAGCGGATGCGGTCCCCCAGACCTGCCGCCTTCGCCTTCGCCACCAGATCATCTGCAAAGGCGCGGTTATCCGCCGTGATGCGCCCGCTGAAGACAAGTTGTGCCCGAGGGTGGCGGGGGAAGACGCGCAGCGCAGCCTCGACCAGCAGGTCCACGCCCTTCTGCGCCCGGACCCGGCCGAAGCAGCCGACCAGCAGCGCGTCCGGGTCCATCCCCATCTCGCGCCGCAGGGCCGCCCGGTCCTTTGCAGGATGGAAGACCTGCGTGTCCACGCCATGCAGGATCACCGTCGCGGGGCGTTCCAGGTAGCCTGCCGCTTGGGGCGAGGTGGCGATCAGCGCGTCCTGCCTTCGGACCAGCCAGCGGGTAAAGCCCGTGTGCCGCCGCTGCGCCGCGCTGGTGAACAGCAGCCAATAGCGGCGGCGCAGGACATGGCGCAGGATCAGTCCCAAAGCCATTTCCGTGTTCCGCCGCGCGTGCCAGACCCGCCAGCACTCGCGCGGCAGGGTCGCCGCGCGGATCAGGGGGATATGCGGCAGGTCCGGCGGCAGCCCTGGCCCGGTCGCCACGATCCCGATCATCCGTGCCTGCACGGGGATCAGCCGCACCACCGTCGCCGTCACCCCGGACAACCGGCGCTTGAGGTTCGGGGCCACGACCTCGATCTGCTTCGCGTCAGGCATCCGCGGCCTCGGGCGTTCTCAGGTAAATGACCATGCCGATCACCACGGGGACCAGAAAGAACAGGAACAGCAGCGCATAGGATTGCGCCGGGGCGAACAGCGCGTCGGTCGCGTGGTGCACGGGGCGCGAGGCGAACTGCATCACCCCGACCCCGCCGACCGAGATCATGTTGAGAAAGGTGACCCCGCGCCCGACCAGATGTACCGGCAGAAGCCCGCGCGCATGGGCCATCAGCAGCGCGTAGTTGGTGCCGCACATCCCCAGCGCCGCCAGCAGCGCGACCGACAGCCCCAGCGACAGCGCGGGCAGCAGGCACAGTCCCGCCAGCGCCCCGATCGCCAGCACGTGCCCCGCCACCGCCGCTCGGCGCGGCGACCGGCACAGCCAGACGAAGCGCCCCGCTAGAAGGTTGCCCGCCACCATGGCGATGCCCATGGCCATTGTGGCCTTGCCGATCGCCGCGTCGCCCGCGTCGAAGACGTCGCGCAGGTAGGGCGCGGCCCAAAGGCCCCGGATCGCGGCCGAGACGGCATAGCTTCCGGCGATCAGCGGCAGCATCAGCCACAGCACGCGCAGCCGCAGCACGTCCGCTATCCGCCCGCGCGGGGCGTCGGCCGCATGGGCCGGATCGCGCACCAGCCACATCTGCAGGCCCGCGACCAGCAGCGTGGCGCCTGTCAGCAGCCACAGCGCGTTCCGCCATCCCGCCGAATGGATCAGCGCGACCAGCGGCGCGGTACCGAGGATGTCCCCTAGCGAGCCGAAGCCCACGACCAGCCCCGTCATGCCCGCGAAGACGGCCGGCGGAAATTCATGCGCGAGGATGTAGTAGGCCGCCATCAGCGCGGGCGCGCAGCCGATCCCGATCAGCGCCATCGCCAGATGCAGGTGCCAGACCTGCGTGGCCAGCGCGAAGATCGCGGCGCCGCCGCCTCCGCCAAGTGCCAGCAGGACCGCCGCCGTCCGCTTCGGCCCGATGTTGTCCAGTGCCCAGCCCACGGGAACCTGCACCGCCGCGAAGCTGATGAACCACATCCCTGACGAGATGGCGAGATCGCCCGCGCTCGCCCCCAGTTCGGCCTGCAGGGTCGAGCTCAGCACCGCCAGGAAGGCGCGGTAGAACTGGCTGAGGACATAGCCCAGTGTCAGGGCCACCAGGCCGGGGTGCAGGAACAGGCTCATCGGATCTCCGGACAGGACGGCGCGAGGCTGGGCCAGCGGGCAGGCGGTTGCAAGGTCAGACCCGCCCCAGCGCGGCGGCCAGCCACAGCGCGGCCTGCGACAGTTGCCCCTGCCGGTAGAAGCCCCCGCGCCGCAGGGCCCGCAGCCGCGCCAATGCGCCGGGGCCGGCCAGCGCGGCGAAGTCGTCCAGAAGGGGGCGGTTCTCGGGCGTCAGCCGGTTGCGCAGGCGCTGCATCTCGCGCAGGTTCGCGCGGCTCCAGTCGCGGTGGCGGCCGTTCAGCATCCGGTTCAGGCTTGCCAGCCTTGCGCCTGCGCTGTCATTCGCGCCCACGACATTCGCGCCATGCTGGCGATAGAGCAGCGACGGCCAGGGATCGTGGATCACCCGCCCCCCGGCGCCGCTCACCAGCTGGTAGAGCCACCAGTCGTGCATCACGACTTTTCCCGCGCCCTGCGCCCCCGCGCGGGCCAGCGCGGGAGCGGCAGGGTTCAGGACGGCCGTGTTCCCCTGCACGAGGTTCTGCACCAGCGCGTGCCGGAACGAGGGCGGGCGGACCGGCAGGTGGGAAAGGCCCAAGGGCCCCAGAGCCTCGTCGCAGATCTGGACCCGGCTGCAATAAAGCGCCGGTTGATCGCCGCCGGATTCCAGCGCCGCCAAGGCTCGCGACAGCTTGTCCGCGTGCCAGACGTCGTCCTGGTCGGCCAGCGCCACATGTCTTGGCGCCTCGGGCAGGCCCGCCAGCAGCGTCATGAAATTGGCGGCGGCGCCTTGGCACGGCCCGGCGCGCAGCTCGACGCGCCCGGGCCATTCGCGGGCGAACTCCTGCACGATCTGCGGCCCTGCATCATTCGAGCCGTCATCCCCGACCACCAGCTTCCAGTCGGCGGTCTGCGCGGCAATGCTGTCCAGTTGCGCGCGCAGGTAGCGTTCGCCTTGGTAAAGCGCCATCAGCACCGTGACCTGCGGCTGGGGCAAGCCCAGGCCTCAGGCGGGCGTGGCGGCGAGGCTGCGGGAAGGCGCCTCGCGCACCGGCAGGTGGATCAGGGCCGAGAAGGCGCCCACGCCCACGCCGACCCACCACACCATCGTGTAGTCGCCGTAAACGTCATACAGTCGCCCACCCAGCCAGACGCCCAGGAAAGAGCCGATCTGGTGGGACAGGAAGACGAAGCCGTAAAGCGTCCCCATGTAGCGCAGTCCGTAGATATGGGCGACCAGCCCCGAGGTCAGCGGCACGGTGGCCAGCCACAGCGCGCCCATGGACAGCGAGAAGACCACCACTGTCGCGGGCGTGATCGGCGTCAGGATGAACCAGGCCGAGATCACCGTCCGCAGCGTGTAGATCCCGGCCAGCAGGTACTTGCGGGTGTATTTCTTCCCCAGCCAGCCCGACAGGATCGAGCCCGCGATGTTGGCCAGCCCGATCAGCGAGATCGCGACAGCCCCGAGCGCCGAGGTCGTGGTGATTCCCAGTGCCGCAAGGCCGCCGTCGGGGGCGATGGGGCCGCACATCTCGGTGATCATGGCGGGGAAATGCGCGGTGATGAAGCCAAGCTGGTAGCCGCAGGAAAAGAAGCCCGCGAAGATCATCAGGTAACTCGGATCGGTAAAGGCGCGGCGCAGCACGGCACCCATGCTTTCCTCAAGCTCATGCTGGGGCGCGGGCCTGGTGTTGCCCAGCATCGGCAGGAACAGCAGCACCGCCAGGATCAGGACGGCGAAGACCATGAAGACCTGCTGCCAGGGCAGGAACGCCAGCAGCCCCTGCGCCAAGGGCGCCCCCACGACCTGACCCGCCGAGCCCGCGGCCGTGGCGATCCCCAGCGCGAGGCTGCGGTTCTCGTCGCTGCTGGCGCGGCCGATCACCGCCAGCACCACCCCGAAGCCCGTGCCCGCGATGCCGAAGCCCACCGCGATTTCCCACAGCTGCATCGCCTCGGGGGTGGTGGCGACGGCCGTCATCAGCAGCCCCAGCGAATAAAGCGCCGCGCCCAGGATGATCGCCCACCGGTCACCCCAGCGTTCCGCCAAGGCGCCGAACAGCGGCTGACCGAAGCCCCAGGCAAGGTTCTGGATGGCGATGGCAAGGCTGAACTCGGCCCGCGGCCAGCCGAAGGTGTCGGCCACGGGAATCTGGAAGACGCCGAAACTGGCGCGCAGGGTGAAGTTGATCAGCAGGATCAGGCACCCGCCGACCAGGATCGGGGTGAACAGGCGGGACTGGGACATGGGCGCTCCTCGGGGACGGGATGCAGATGACACTGCGTCGGACGGGCCGTCAATGGGCCGACGGAACGGGCCTGCCTTCACGCTTTGCTAACGCCTGCATGGCAGGATGCAGCGCTTGAGGCGTCGGACGGCGAGGAACGGATGTACAAGGTGATCGGCTACGGGGGCACGCGGGCCTTCCGACTGCTGTGGATGCTGGAGGAACTGCATATCCCTCACCGGCACGACCGGGTGATGCCCTTCACCCAGGCCGCGCGCGATGCCGTGCCGGGCGGCCGCCTGCCCGCGCTGGAACTGCGCGACGGGACGATCCTGCAGGACTCGACGGCGATCCTGTCGTTTCTGGCGGATCGCTACGGCGCGCTGACCCATCCGCCCGGCTCGGTCGAGCGGGCGGTGCAGGACGGCTGGACCCACCGCGTGGGCGAACGGATCGACGGCCCGCTGATGAACTGGACGACCTTCATGCAGGGCCACGGAACGCCTCCTGTCCCCGAGGTGCGCACCTGGGTGGCGGACTGCCTGGCAGAAGGCTTCGCGGCCGTGGCCGAGTCCCTGCCCGACACTTCCTGGGTGACAGGGGAAGAATTCACCATCGCGGACATCGTGCTGGGCCATTGCCTGCACTGGGCCGAGCGCTACCAGACAATGCCCGAGGATGCGCGGCTGCGGGCCTATCTCGCGCGTGTGCGGCGGCGCCCGGCCTATCTGGCGGCCGACAGCTCCTGATCCAGGTGCCGGGCGGCGGCATGTCCCGCGTGCCGCCCGGTGGCCATGCAGGTGGTCAGCAGATAGCCGCCTGTCGGCGCTTCCCAGTCCAGCATCTCGCCGGCGGCGAAGACGCCCGGCCGCGCCTTCAGCTCCAGGTCGGGCGAAAGCGCGCCGGCCTCGATGCCGCCGGCCGAGGAGATGGCCCGTTCGATCGGCATGGGTCCCGCGTGCCGCAAGGGCAGCGCCTTGATCCGGGCAGCCAGAGCGGCCGGGCCCGCAGGCAGCGGACGTCCCCATTCCAGCAGCAGCGCGACCCTGACCGGATCGCCCAAGACCCGCCTCAGCCAGTTGCCGACCGAGAGCTTCCCGCGCGGCCGCGCCAGTCGCCCGGCCAGCGCCCCGGCATCCAGGTCAGGCGCCAGATCGACGAAGCCTTCTGCGCCATCCCTCAGCGCCGCCGAGATCTCGTAAACCGCGCCACCCTCGATCCCGGCGGCCGTCAGCACCCATTCGCCCCGGCTTTCCAGCGCCCCCGCCGACAGCCGCGTGCCCTTGACCGCCGCACCATGCAGCGGTGCCATCGCCGCCGACCAGTCCACGCGGAACCCCATGTTCGCGGGTCGGAAGGGCGCGACTGCCACGCCCGTCGCGCGCAGCCACGGCACCCAGGCAGCATCCGATCCCAGCCGTGGCCAGCTTGCTCCCCCCAGGGCCAGCACCGTAGTGCCTGCGCGCAGGATGCGCGGTCCCTCCGGCGTGTCGAAGACCAATCCCTCGGCTTCGAACCCCCTCCACCGCCAGCGCAGCCGCAACTCGGCCCCTTGCAAGGCCAACCGTGCCAACCAGGCCCGCAGCAGGGGCGAGGCCTTCATGCCTACCGGGAACACCCGCCCGGTCGAGCCCGCGAACAGCTCGATCCCCAGGCCCCGCGCCCAGTCCATCACCTCGGCCGGGCCGAAGCCCGCGACGACGGCCTGCAGTTCTTCTTCGCCGAAATATCCCGGGGGAGCGTCCCGCAGGGACGCGGGGGCAGCGCCCCCGACCACCCGCGCCGCGAACAGTTCGGCCGGCTCGTCCTTGGTCAGATTCAGTCCCGACTTTCCCGCCATCAGGAACTTCCGCGCGGGCGAGGGCATGGCCTCCGCGATCACCACCCGGTGCCCTGCCGCGCCCAGCACCTCGGCCGCCATCAGCCCGGCGGGACCTGCGCCGATCACCAGCGCCGGGACCTCCTCGGTCACCGCCGCCCCCGTGGCATCATCGCCAGCCGGATCAGCGCGCGTTCCATCACCGCCATGGCCGGCGCGCGCGAGGACGAGCGCAGCGTCAGGTCCGTGTCGATCAGCAGATGCAGCGCCTCCTCGAGCGCGCGCATCCCCCAAGCCTGCGCCTGCCGCGCCATGCGGTCGCGGCGCGGCCCGAAGACGGGGGGACGCAGCCGCCCGATTCCCGCCGCAGCCCCGCCGGGGTCCGAGGCCGCCGTGTGCAGCGCCCGGAAATGTCGCAGCGCCGCGATGCAGATCGTGACGGGCAGGATGCCCTGCGTCTCGACCCGCCGCATCAGCGCGCCCAGGCTGTCCGAGCGGCCCTCGGCCACCGCCTCGACCAATTCATCCACGTCGGTCTCGACGGTCGCTGGGGCCAGTGCGGCGATCTCGTCGGGGGTCAGCGGGCTCTCGTCGCCGTATTTGTAAAGCCCGATCTTCTCGACCGTCTGGCGGAAGTCGCCGGGGTCCAGCGCGCGCGCGAGCGCCGTCAGGTCGCGCATGGCGGCGGGCGGCACGGCGCGCAGGCCGGCATCGGCCAGCCAGCGCGAAATCTCCTCCTCGCCCGGCGGGTCGTCGTAGATGGGAGCAACCACAGCCGCCTTGTGCGGCTCGAAGAGCTTGCGCAGCGCCGAGGTCTTGCCCAGGCCTCCGGCCGTCACGACGATCACCGCGTCGCCATGAGCCCAGGCCTCCAGTGCCGCGGCAATGGCGGGGGCAGCGGCGTCGTTCGCCTCCTCGACCAGCACCACGCGGGGCCCGGGGAAGAAACCCACGGCCTTGATCTCGTCCATGAGCGCGGCCGCGTCCCGGCGCAGGTCGCCGCCGGCAAGCCGGGTCAGGCGCATCTCGGCCTCGGCATCGGGGCCGGTCAGGGCCGCCACGGCCTCGGCCCGCTTCAGGGCCACGCGCATCGCGTCCTGCCCGTAGATCAACAGGGCGGGCCGGGTCGGGTCGGGGCGCGCGAGATAGCGCGCGATCTCGGCGCCCTTGAGGATCATGGGTTCAGGGCACCGTGGCCAGAAGCCGCGTCACCACCAGGTCGGCCAGCATCACGGCCAGCCGGCCCCGCGCATCCTGCTCGGCCGCGTTGGTGGCGATCACCGTGCCTTCGGTCGAATAGCTCGAGAAGTTGCTGACCTCGCCCTGCGCCACCACCGCGCCCGTGGCCGCCTCGGTCAGCGTGTAGGTGGCGGTGCCGTTCAGCGAATAGCGGGTTGTCACCTCGTCAGGCGTGATCGCCTGCCCGACCGAGGCGATCTGCAGCCGGTAGCCGAGGTCGTAACGCACCGCCTGCTCGGGGCCGAGCCGCTCGGTCAGGCGGCGCAGGAAGGCATAATCGTCCACCGTCTGCGGATCGGCCACGTGGACCTGGCCCTGCAGCCGCGTGCCCGCGCCGTCCGGCCCGTAGACCGGCTGGAAGCCGCAGGCGGCCAGCGCGCAGGCGGCAGCGAGCGCAGCCCTACGCGACCACATTGACGATCCGCCCCGGCACGACGATCAGCTTGCGCGGCGGCTGGCCGTTCAGGAACCGCTGCACGGTCTCGTCGGCCAGCACGGCCTGCTCGACCTCGGCCTGAGCCATGTCGGCGGGCACGGTGATCTCGCCCCGACGCTTGCCGTTGATCTGGATCGGCAGCGTGACCTCGTTGCTGACCAGCAGCGCAGGGTCGGCCTTGGGCCAGGGCGCATCGACCAATAGCCCCTCGCCGCCCGCCAGCGCCCAGACATCCTCGGCCAGGTGGGGGACCATCGGCCCCATCAGCGCGGCCATGATCCGCAGGACGGCGCGGCGCGGCTCGCCCGAGGCGGACGACTTCGACACGGCATTCGCCAGTTCGTAAAGCTTGGCCACCGCCTTGTTGAAGGCGAAGCCCTCGATGGCGCGGGTCACCTCGTCGATGGCGCGATGGGCGGCGCGCATCAGGTCGGCGTCCTCGCGGTCCCCGGCGCCCTTGTCCTCGGCCAGCCGGTGGACGCGGGACAGGAACTTGGCTGCGGCCTCGGCCCCGGCGGCGGTCCATTCCACATCGCGCTCGGGCGGGCTGTCGGACAGCATGAACCAGCGCGCCGTATCGGCCCCGAAGCTTTGCACGATGTTCACCGGGTCCACGACGTTTTTCTTGGATTTGGACATCTTGGCTGAGGGGATGACGTCGAGTTGTTCGCCGGTAGCACGCAGGAAAACCCCGTTCTCACGACGCTCTACTTCCTCAGGGAGATAGTAAGTAGGCCTATAGGGTTTGGATTCGGCAAGTTCCTGATCAGCTGCCAAACCGGTGCCAAAGACTGGTGCACCTTTCGGCCGATCGACATAGATCTCATGCGTCACCATGCCCTGGGTGAACAGCGCGTCGAAGGGTTCCTTCGCCGTCTCGGGCAGGTGCCCGGTCTTGACCATCGCGCGGGCGAAGAAGCGGGAATAGAGCAGGTGCAGGATCGCGTGCTCGATGCCGCCGATATACTGGTCCACATTCATCCAGTAGTCGGCATCCTCGCGCAGCGTGGGCGTGGCCGCATGCGGCGCGGTGAAGCGCGCGTAATACCAGGACGAATCGACGAATGTGTCCATCGTGTCCGTCTCGCGCCTCGCCTGCCCGCCGCATTTCGGGCAGGTCGCCTGCCGCCAGGTCGGGTGGCGGTCCAGCGGGTTGCCCGGCACGTCGAAGCTGACGTCGCGGGGCAGCAGGACGGGTAGGTTCTGCTTGGCCTCGGGCACCGTGCCGCAGCTTTCGCAATGGACGACCGGGATCGGGCAGCCCCAGTAGCGCTGGCGCGAGATGCCCCAGTCGCGCAGGCGGAACTTGGTCACGCCCTCGCCATAGCCCTGCGTCGCGGCATGCTGGATGGCGGCGTCCACGGCCGCCTCTCCGGTCTGGTCACGCTTGCCCGAGAAGCCGCGGACATAGGTGACGGTCTCGGATTTCAGCGGAACGTAGGGTTCGTCGGCGACAAACGCATCGGCCTCGGCCTCGGTCATGCCGGGCTTGCCAAAGGTTGCCCGGATCGGCAGCCCGTATCTGCGGGCGAAGTCATGGTCGCGCTGGTCATGCGCGGGCGAGCCGAAGATCGCCCCCGTGCCGTAGTCCATCAGCACGAAGTTCGCGATCCAGACCGGCAGTTCCCAATTCGGGTCCAGCGGGTGGCGGACGCGGATGCCTGTGTCGATGCCCACCTTCTCGGCCTTCTCCAGCGCCTCTTCCGAGGTGCCGATCTTGCGCGCCTCGGCGGCGAAGGCATCGAGCCGCGCATCCCCGGCCTCGAGTGCCTTGGCCAAGGGATGATCGGGCGACAGCGCCACGAAGGACGCCCCCATCAGCGTGTCGGGGCGGGTGGTGTAGACCTCGATCCGGTCGAAACCGTCGGGCGCATTCACGGTATCGAAGCGGAACTGCAACCCGCGCGACCGCCCGATCCAGTTCGCCTGCATCAGCCGGACCTTTTCGGGCCAGCCCTTCAGGGTCTCCAGCGCCTCCAGCAGCTCCTCGGAGTAATTCGAGATGCGGAAGAACCACTGCGTCAGTTCCCGCCGCTCGACGGGCGCGTTCGACCGCCAGCCCTTGCCGTCGATCACCTGCTCGTTGGCCAGAACCGTCATGTCCACCGGGTCCCAGTTGACCACGGCGTTCTTGCGATAGATCAGCCCGGCGTCGAGGAAATCGAGGAACAGGGCCTGCTGCTGGGCCACGTAGTCGTCGTCGCAGGTGGCGAACTCGCGGCTCCAGTCGATCGAAAGGCCCAGGGGCTTCAGCTGGTCGCGCATGGTGGCAATGTTGCCATAGGTCCAGTCGCGCGGATGGCCGCCCTGTTCCATCGCGGCGTTCTCGGCCGGCATCCCGAAGGCGTCCCAGCCCATCGGGTGCAGCACGCTGAATCCCTGCGCCCGCTTGTAGCGCGCCACCACGTCGCCCATCGTGTAGTTGCGGACATGCCCCATGTGGATGCGCCCCGAAGGGTAGGGGAACATTTCCAGCACGTAATACTTGGGCCGCTCGTCCCGGACGGCCCGGAAGCTGCCGGCCTTTTCCCACGCCTCTTGCCAGCGCTTTTCGCTATGGGCGGGATCATAGGGCATGGCGGGACTCCGGGCGGTGAAATGGCCCGGCGGGTTTAGCCCTGCAAGGGGGACAGGTCCAGCGGCTTACAATTGCCCGTCGCGGACGCGCAGCTGCCGGGCGCGGGTCAGGATGGCATCCTCGACCGCCCGGACCGTGTCGGGTGCGACGGCCGCGCCGCCGGCCCCCTGAAGCGAGACCTTGAGGCTGCGCGCATCCAGCGCCGGGTCCGACACCTTGATCGTGGCGCGATAGGCGCGCCCCCCGCCCGGAGGCGTGCCGTAGCCCGTGACGATCACGCCCGTGAAGGGATCGACCGTCTGGATCGGAAGGAAGTCCAGCACCTCGAGGCTCGCGTTCCACAGGTAGCGGTTCACCGCGACCATGCGCTGCGGATCGCCGCTGTTGGAAAACAGGTCCCAGATCGTGGAGCGGCGCGGCTGGGCGGCCTCGCGCGCCTCGTGCTGCGAGGCGGGAAGCCCGCCCTGGCCGCAGGCCGCAAGCGCGCAAAGCGACAGGACCGCGGCAAGGCGCATCGGGTGGCGGATCGTCAAGGCGGCGCGAATGGTCATGGCAGGATCATCCCGAAGGCCCCGGTGTCAGGGCGTTGGGGCAGGCATAGCTTGTTTGCCCGCGGGACGACAAGCGCCCCTGCAGAAGACGTCCCGCAAGCAGGCGGGACAGGGGCGACGCCCTGCCGCAACGGACTGTGGCGCTTGTGCATCACGGTCTCGTCAAGTCGCCATGGCCCGGGCCAATTCGTTGCAATGTGGACCTTAAAGCGCGAGACCTGAAGCACACCCATTCTGCTCAATCGGATTGGGGACAGAGAGAGACAAGAGGGAAAGCCATGAAAAAGCTTCTGATCGCCACCAGCGCGCTGGTTGCCCTGACGGGTGCCGCGTCCGCTGAGGTCGCCCTGACCGGCGACGGCCGCATGGGTCTGGTGTGGGACGGTGAAAACGCGCAGTTCTCCAGCCGCGTTCGCGCCAAGTTCAACCTGTCGGGCGAAACCGACTCGGGTCTGTCGTTCGGTGGTTCGTTCCGCGTCGACCAGGAGAACTACTCCGCTGCTCCGGAAAGCCGTTCGGCTGCGCACGGGACCGCCGGCTCGGTCTATGTCTCGGGCACCTTCGGCAAGCTGTCGATGGGCGACGTCGTCTCGGCTGCTGAAGCCGCGATCGGCGACCTGACGGAACTCGGCTACACCAGCGGCGAATTCGCGTCGAACCCGGAAGAAATCGACTTCCTGACCGGCGACGGCGAGAACGAAGAGCAGGGCCCGACCGCTCTGTACGAATACACCTTCAACGGCGTGAACCTGTTCGCGTCGATGACCGACGGCTCGCGTCGCGACTGCTCGGCCAGCAACGTCATCGTCGGCGACCTCGAGTGCTTTGACTTCGACGAAGACGACAGCACCGACGTCGCCTTCTCGCTGGCTGCGGGCTACGAGTTCGGCGCCTACAACGTCGCTCTGGCCTACTCGGAGAACGGTGACGGTCGCGAGATCGTTCTGGGCGGTACCGCTGCGATCAACGAGTTCAAGATCAAGGCCTTCTACGCGGACTACAAGGACCGCGACATCGCCCAGCTCGGCGACTTCGAGTACAACTTCGACGACGACGAAACCACCTTCGAAGTCGACTACGACCGGGCCTATGGTCTGTCGGTCGAATACGCGATGGCCAACGGCGTCGGCATCCAGGGTCTGTGGATCCGCCGCGAGGTCGAGATCCTGGAAGGCTTCGCCGATCTGGCGGAAGACACCTACGACGCCTACGGCATCGGTGCGTCCTACGATCTGGGCGCCGGTGCGACCCTGGCTGGTGCGATCATCAAGAACGAAGTGTTCGAGGACAACGAGACCCGCGCCGACGTGGGTATCAAGTTCCAGTTCTGATCCCTTCGATCAGGCTTGAAACGGATCGAGCGGGCCTTGTGCCCGCTCTTTTCATTTGCGATTCGCCGAACGTGAAAGGATGGCATGCCATGAGCCTTGACGACATCCGGCAGCGTATCGAGACGGCGGCCCGAGCGGCGGGTCGTGACACTGCGGACGTGACCCTGATCGCGGTCAGCAAGCTGCAGCCCGACGCGCGGGTGATAGCCGCGCTGGATGCAGGCCAGCGCGTGTTTGGCGAGAATTATGTGCAGGAGGCGCAGCGGAAATGGCCCGCGCTGCGCGACGGCCGCCCGGGGGTCGAGCTGCACCTGATCGGCCCGCTGCAGTCCAACAAGGCGCGCGCCGCAGTCGAGCTGTTCGACGCGATCCACAGCCTGGACCGCCCCTCGCTGGCACAGCGGCTGGCGCGCAGCGTGCAGGACCTGGGCCGCACGCCCCGGATGTTCGTGCAGGTAAACACCGGGGACGAGCCCCAGAAGGCGGGCATCCTGCCTGCCGAGGCGGACGGCTTCATCGCGCTCTGCCGCAGCCTCGATCTTCCGGTCGCAGGCTGCATGTGCATCCCGCCGGAAGGAGAAGACCCGCTGCCGCATTTCCGTCTGCTGCGCGTGATCGCCGAACGGAACGGCCTGAACGGCCTATCCATGGGCATGAGCGCGGATTTCGAGACCGCCATCGCCGAGGGGGCGACCCATGTGCGGGTGGGCAGCGCAATCTTCGGCGAACGACCGAAGAGGGCAGCCGGAGACGCGGACCCGGCATCCTCGGACTAGGGTCCGGCGAGGTCGCCATGGTTGCCAGGGCATGCCTGAGCCGACTGCACCCCCTTCTGGCCAGATGCCCGATATTCTTGATCCGGAAGGATGCCGCCGCATCCTCCGGTCCAGCAAGCGGAAGCCCGCAGCCTGAAGAGCGGCGTCGCATCTCCCGATGCGGAACCGTTTGGGAGCGGGCCAACTCCTGTGGAGTGTCCCCAATGACGGACGCGCTGTACCGTTCCGCAGGTATGGCTGGAGATACCGGGACAAGGCGCCGGAACGCTGGGCCGGATGCCCAAGGGGGCTGGCCGTGGCGCAGACTGTCGCATGCCGAAGTCGGCGACATGGCCGTCGATTACCCACTCGCGTCATATCTGAAACACGCCAGAGACATCATCCCAGGAACATAACACAGGCGGGATTGCAGCCGCAGCGTCCGGACCGGCAGGACGACCTTGGCACACTTTCCGGCAGGCGTTCACCTTCCATTGCGGAACGCATGAACTGCCGCCAGACCCGCGCCTCCGGTCTGACTGGCGAGCCTCGGGCAGATAGGATTCCTCAGGCTGCTCCTGCCGTCGCCCGAGTTGCCGCGCTGCCCGAGGGCTCCCGTCCTGCTAGCAAGACGGCTGCGTCCGTGGTCAGCGTGCCCGTCATCGGGGGGGCGAACTGCACCATCCGGCGGCCGGCCGACAAGGGGCGCACCCGCCAGGACAGGATCGAGCGGTCGGGTCCCGCGATCGCGCCCTGCAGGGGGGCCTCGCCCCGGTCCGAGGCGAGCGCGCGGCGCAGGCTCTGGTAGCCGGGGCTGTCCGCCGCGATGCGCCGCCACAGGTCCAGGTAGCCGCGCAGGCTCTCGGCCGCCCTGGCGCCCCAGATTGCTTCGAAGGCGCGGTTTGCGCTGAGCACGCGACCGTCCGAATCGAAGATGGCGACCGCCGCGTCGATCCCGTCCAGGATCTCGGCCCCAAGCGACAATTCTGCCTTGAAGCGGCGCGTCATGGCGATCTCGCCCGTGATGTCCTCGAACAGGAAGGCGATAGCCCCATCGGGGTGGGGGCGCCCGGTCACCCGATAGGTCTGTCCGCCCGGCAGCGACCAGGTCTCGACATGGCGGCCCGAGGCCGCCTCGGCCTCCAGGGTGGCGATGGTGTTGCGCCAGCTGGCATAGTCCTTGGGCTCGGGCACCATGCGCAGCTCGCGCAAGCCATCCAGCAGCGCGTGCAGGGTGGGGCGGGCGGTCAGAAAGCCGATGGACAGCCCTGTCAGGTCCATCAGGGCCGGGTTGAACAGCTGAAGCCGCCGATCGCGGTCGAAGATCGCAAGCCCCGTCGGCAGGTCGGCGAAGGTCTTGGTCAGCGTCTGGACAAATTCGCGCAGGCTGCGCTCGGCCCGCACGGCGCTGTCGGCGGGCACCGCGAAGATCGTGCGGTGCCCCTCGCCCGGCTGCAGGTGACAGTCGAACCAGCGCAGCTGCTCGTCGCCCTCGATCTGGGCGCGGGTCGTGCCCTCGGCCTCGGGCGGCAGGGTGATCAGGCGCGGCAGGGGCCAGCGCGTTTCGTCCGTCAGCTGCGCCTCGACCGCGCAGAGATAGGCGGCATTCGCCCAGACCACCGCGCCCGCGTCATTCTCGCGCCAGATCAGCACCGGGGCATGATCGACCGAGTCCCGCAGGATCGACAGCTCATCCTCCAGCGCGGCAAGGGAGTGGGCGTTGACGGTGATCCCGGCATGTTCGAGCCGCGGGTCCACGACCTCGATCCGGACAAGCCCGCTGCCCAGGTTCTGCAGGTCCAGGCGCAAGCCGGAAAGGCCCCCCTGCGCCGCCAGCGTGGCCGTGCCGTCCTGCGCCGCCAATTCCAGAAGGCGCTGGGGTTCATCGAACCGCTGGGCAAGCCAGGTCCAGAGCTGCGCCCAGTCCCCTTCACCAGGAAGGGCCTCGATCAGCGTCTTGGCCGGGCCGGTCGCGTCGATCAGGCAACGGTCGCGGAACAGGAAGGCGACCGGCTCGGCGTCGGGGCGCGCCGCAGGGGTCCGTTGCGCGCGCCGTCCCATGCCTGTCCACTGCGCCAGGGCGAGTCCGACCAGGACCGAGACAACCCCTGCCGCAAGGGCCAGCCCCACCGTGATGCCATCCGTCATGCGCCGTCCGCCGCGTCCTGTCCGGCGAGCGTGATAGCAGCTTGCGCCTTAAGAAATGGTTAAGCGGCAACCATGCCGCGATCAATCCGCGATTGCGGGGTTGGGCCCGAGGGCGGCACGATCATCGGCCAGGATCGCCGCCTGGGGCCAGGTCACCCGGGCGACCGCGCCCTCCCGGTTGAAGAAGGCCACCGTGCCACCGCTGCGTTCCAGCAGCGTCCGCGCGATGAAGAGGCCGAGTCCCATCCCCTCGTAGGGGCCAGAGGACGTCCCCGCCTTTCGGGTGGACAGATAGGGCTCGCCCAACCGTCCCAGCAGATGGGGCGGATAGCCTGGGCCGTCGTCCCGGATCTCCACCACGATCCGGCCGTGCTCGTGGCTGGCGTGGACCTCGACATTGGCCGAGGCGAAATCGACCGCGTTCTGGATGAGGTTGCGCAGGGCGTGGATCAGCCCCGCGTCGCGCCGGATGACCAGGGCGCCCGCCGCGCCAAGCTCCATTCCGATCCGGGCGCCGCGCTGGCGGTGGGGCGCCGCGGCCTCGTCCAGCACATCGGCCAAGGGCGCGGAATGCAGCAGCAGGTCGTCCTTGCCGGCCGAGCCCATGCTGCGCAGGATGTCGCGGCAGCGATCGACCGAGCGGCGCAGTTCGGCCAGGTCCTCGGCGATCTCGGGGCGGTCCGCGAACTCGTCGGCGAGTTCGCCCGCGATCAGCTTGATGGTGGCAAGGGGCGTGCCCATCTCGTGCGCGGCCGCCGCGACGACCCCGCCGAGGTGCTGCAGCCGCTGCTCGCGCGCGAGCCCCATCTGCGTCGCGGCCAGCGCGTCCGCCGTCGCGCGCAGATCCGACGAGACGCGCCAGACACAGAGGGCGAAGAAGGCGCCGCCGATGAACAGTTCCAGCACGCGCCCGACATACAGCGCCACCTCGGGGCGCAGGGGTCCGGGCAGGAAGGTCAGCGGCACGCCCGCGCCCGTCATCACCACCAACATCGCCGCCGTGGTGGCTGCCAGCACGAGGATGTGGCGCAGGGGCAGCACCGTTGCGCCGATGGTCAGGGGCGACAGCACGAACAGCGCGAAGGGATTGCCGATGCCGCCGGTCAGGGTCAGCAGCGCCCCCGTCTGCAGCGTGTCGAAGCCCAGCTGCGCCAGCGCATGCCGGTCATCCGTACGCTGCACCCTGATGCCCAGGAGCAGGTTCATCGCAACCGCTGCCGCCATCACCAGTGCCACGGGGGCCAAGGGGAAGCGCGCGCCCACGGCCCAGGCCCCCACGACCGCTGCGGCCTGTCCCACAAGCGCGATCCAGCGGGCGGCGATCAGCGTGCGCGGGCGGACGGGTCCTGGACGAAGGCGGCCCTGCAGGAGCCTTGCGCCGTTGGTGGCGGGCAGAGGGTCGTGGCGTGTGGAAAACTTCGGTGGCATGATGCGGGCCTTGCCTCGTTGGCGTGACGGTTGATAGCCACGGGCGCCGAACGCGGCAACGAAGAGGATGGACGCATGACCGACCGCCGATTGATGATGCTGGGGCTTCTTGCCACCGTGCTGGTGCTGCTGACGGGATGGCTGTGGCTGCGTCCCGCCTCGGGCGATCCCTTTGCCGGCTGCCGCCGCTCGGTCGTGGCAGGCGGGGCAGGATCGCTGGGCGGCAGCTTTACATTGACGGACGAAACCGGCGCTCGGGTGACGGAGGCGCAGGTCTTCGACCGGCCGTCAATCTTCTACATGGGCTATACCTATTGCCCGGATGTCTGCCCCATGGATGCCGCGCGCAACGCTGCTGCCGTGGACATTCTGGCCGAGCAGGGCATGTCCGTGAAGCCCGTCTTCCTGTCGGTCGATCCGGCGCGCGACACGCCCGAAAGATTGCGCGAGTTCACCGACGCCATGCATCCCGAAATGCTGGGCATTACCGGATCGCCCGAAGAGGTGACGGCCGTCAGCCAGGCCTGGCGCGGCTATTTCCGGTTGAACGATGCCGAGGACAAGGAAAACTATCTGGTCGATCACACCACCCAGAGTTTTCTGGTTCTTCCGGGTCATGGAACGGTCGAGTTCTTTACCCGCGACACCAGCCCGGAACAGATGGCCGAACAGATCGCCTGTTTTGTCGACGCTGCGTGATCTCCGGCTGATACAAATCGCGCAATTCCACCATCGATGATCCTGATCAAGAAAACGAGATCGACATGAACGCAGAAAATGCCGCCCGCATTGGCGAGGACCCCAGCCTGCTTCTGGTCGATGATGACGAGATTTTCGTGACGCGGCTTTCCCGCGCGATGGAGCGCCGGGGTTTCCAGCCCCGGATCGCCACCAGCGTGGCCGCCGCGCGCGAGATGGTGGCTCAGGCCGCCCCAGCCTATGCTGTGGTCGATCTGCGGCTTGAGGATGGCAGCGGACTAGATGTTGTGGATGCCCTGCGGTCACGCCGAGAGAGCTGCCGCATCGTGGTGCTGACAGGCTATGGCGCGATCGCCACGGCGGTTGCGGCCGTCAAGATGGGCGCTGCGGATTACCTGTCGAAGCCCGCCGATGCCGACGAGGTGATGAATGCCCTGCTGGCACAGGCAAACGCATTGCCGCCGCCGCCCGAAAATCCGATGTCGGCCGATCGCGTCCGCTGGGAACATATCCAGCGCGTCTTCGAACAATGCGACAGGAATGTCAGCGAAACGGCACGCCGCCTGCATATGCATCGGCGCACGCTGCAGCGCATTCTCGCCAAGCGAAGCCCGCGCTGAAATTTTCGGGTTGCGGCTTCCCGAAGGATTTGCCATTCGGTCGTTCCATTTCGCGCGAAAGGAATGAGCATTGGAAATAGACATGGACTCGATGTCGCTGGATGATCTGCGCGACCTGCGCAACCAGATTGATCGGGCGATCAGCTCCTACGAAACCCGCCGCCGCAAGGAGGCAATGGCCGCGCTGGAGCGGACCGCCAAGGAGTTGGGGTTCAACCTGAATGAGCTGACCGGCGCCTCGTCCCGCGGCCGTCGTGGCGGTTCGGGCGAAGGCCAGGCCAAATACGCCCATCCCGAAAATCCCAGCCAGACCTGGTCCGGCCGGGGCCGCCGCCCGCGCTGGGTGACCGAGCAGATCGAATCCGGCAAGTCGCTGGAAGACCTACGGGCCTGACGGCCTCGGCCCGCGCGGGCTTCAGCCGTCCAGGCGGGCCATCAGCGCGGCGAAACGATCCAGGAAGGCTGCGCGCGTCTCGGTCGGCGGGCGCAGCCGGATCGCCAGCCCCCCGGTGCTCGCACCTGGGGGCAGCGGAAACAGGCGGTCCGCCTCGGCAGGGCTGAAGCCGGCGATCTCGACTGCCTCGAGACGGGCGGACAGCCGGTCGGCCTGCTTGATCTGCGCCTTCATCACTCGCGGAATTACCGCCGGAAGCCCGAAGCGGCGATGCACCGCCGCAGCGATCCGGGCGTCCATCTCGCGGTAGCCCGGCCCCAGCGCCGCCTTGACCGGCGAGATCATGTCGCCGATCACGTATTCCGGCGCGTCATGCAGCAGCGCCGCCAACTGCCATTGTGGCGCGATGCCCGGGTCCGTGCGGCTCACGATCTCCTCGACCAGCAGCGAATGCTCGGCCACCGTATAGGCCCAGTCCCCGCGCGTCTGCCCGTTCCAGCGGGCGACGAAGGCCAGCCCGTGGGCGATATCCTCGATCTCGATGTCCAGCGGCGTGGGGTCCAGCAGGTCCAGCCTGCGGCCCGACAGCATCCGCTGCCATGCCCTTGCGCGCGCCATCAGCAGGGACCCCCGAGGATGAGAAAGGGCCGCCCGAGGCAGGGCGGCCCATGAAATGTGTCAGGGCGCATCGCCGTCAGGAGAGCGGCTGGCCTTGCGGGCGCTCGGCCCCCGACTGGGCGCGGCGTGCGGCTTCCTGCCGGTAGAGCGCGACAAAGTCGATCGGGTCCAGGTTGAAGGGCGGGAAGCCGCCGTCGCGGGTCACGTCCGACAGGATGCGGCGCACGAAGGGGAACAGCATCCGGGGGCATTCGATCATCAGGAAGGGATGCATCTGCTCTTCCGGCACGCCCTCGATGTGGAAGACGCCGGCATAGTCCAGCTCGCACAGGAACAGCTTGGCCTGGTCGGAGCTGTTCTGCGAGGTGACGCGGTACTTGCAGATCACCTCGTACTGGTGATCGGCCTGGCGCTTGCGGGCGTCGAGGCTCACCTGCACCTGGATCTCGGGCGAAACCTCGCCGCCGATGCCCTTCTGGGCGACGATGTTCTCGAAGGACAGGTCGCGGGTGAACTGGGCCAGGATGTTCAGGCGGACGCCGGGCTGGGCCGCGGGTTGCGGCTGGGCCGGCTGCGCGCCCGATGCGCCGCCCGGGGCGCCGTTGGTGGTCTCATCGCTCATCTTGCGTCCTCGCGTCAGCGGTTCGTCCGCCTGTTAGCACCGGGTCGGCCGCCGCTCAATGCTGCGTCCAGCCAGACGGGCGACGGGGCCCGCGCGGCGGCAGCGACGGGGGCAGGTCGTCGGGGCTTTCGTCAACCTCCACGTATTCCGCGTCGATCACCGTGGCGCGGCCCGGCGGCGTGCCGTGGCGGCCGGTGCCGAAGCCGGCGGTCGTCACCCGGACCCGGCGGCCCAGGGTCCGCAGCAGCAGGCTGCGCAGCGGGGGGATCAGCAGCAGGATCCCCAGCGCATCGGTGAAGAAGCCCGGCAGCACCAGCAGCCCCCCGCCCAGCATGATCAGCGCGCCATGGGCGATAGGCTGGCCGGGGTCGCGGAACTCGTGCACCGCGCGCTGCAGGTCGGCCATCGCGGCCGCGCCCTGCCGGCGCATCACCCAGATGCCGATGACCGCCGAGGCCAGCACCCACAGGATCGTCGCACCCACCCCGATCTCTCCGCCGATCTGGACGAACAGCGCGATCTCGAGGATCGGCAGCAGGACGAAGGGGACCAGAAACCACATGTTGAACCTCGCGCATGGGCCGCAACTGGACTTGGCGGCCCTCGGCACCTACATAATCGAGCGATCCTTCCAGACCAGACCCTTGGGGCCAAAGCGCAGAATGTCCAATACGATGCTTCAGATCGTCGTGCTTGCGGCCATTGCCGTCTTCCTCATCATGCGCCTGCGCAATGTCCTGGGCACCCGCGAGGGCTTCGAACGGCCGCCCCAGCCCGTGCAGGCCGCGCGTCCCGCGCCCGTGGCCGTGCCTGCCGAGGAAAGCGACGTGCTGGACCATGCCGAGGCCGGGACGCCCGCCGCCGAGGCGCTGAGCGCGATGCAGCGGGCCGAGCCCTCCTTCGCGGTCGGCCCCTTCCTGTCGGGTGCGCGCCAGGCCTATGAGATGATCCTGACCGCCTTCGAGCGGGGCGACCTGTCCGAAGTCCGCCCGTTCCTGGCGCCCCCCGTGGCCGAGGCCTTCGACGCCGTGATCGCGCAGCGCCAGGCTCAGGGCATCCGCACCGAGGTGCAGTATCTCGGCACCCGCGAGACCGCCCTGCAGGGCGCGAGCTTCGATCCCCAGACCGGCGCGGGCGAGATTTCCGTCCGCTTCGTGGGCGAGTTGATCGCCGTCCATCGCGACGCAGGGGGCAACGTGGTCGAGGGCGACCCGAAGGCCGCGCGCAAGCAGCGCGACGTCTGGACCTTTGCACGCCGGATGGGTCAGGACGACCCGAACTGGCAGCTCGTCGCAACCGCCTGACATGGCCCGCCGCGGCCGGGGCGGCTTGTCCGAGGATGACAAGGCGTTGTGGGCGCAGGTTGCCCGCAGCGTGAGCCCCATGGCGGCCGAGCGGCGGCGCCTCGCCACGCCCCCGGCCGAGCCGCCCCGTGTCCCCGCGCCGTCCCCCGCACCCGTTTCCGTCCCGCGCCTTGCGCTGCCCGGGGACTTCGGCCTCGGCCGCAAGGCCGCGCCCGCGCGGGTGCATGTGGCGCATCTCCCCTCGCCCGCCGAACGGCTTGCGGCGCAGCCCCTGCGGATGGATGCCAAGACCCATCGGTCGCTGGTGCGGGGCAAGCTGCGGCCGGACGCCCGGATCGATCTGCATGGCATGACCCTGGCGGTGGCCAAGGCCGAGCTGACGGGCTTCATCCTGCGGGCGCAGGCGGCGGGCCACAGGCTGGTCCTGGTGATCACCGGCAAGGGCAAGGGCGACCAGGGACCGCTGCCCGTCCGTTCGGGCGCGCTGCGCCACGAGGTGCCCCATTGGCTGCACATGGCTCCCGCGGCCCAGGCAGTGCTGCAGGTCGTTCCCGCCCATGTCCGCCATGGCGGCGGCGGGGCCTATTACGTCTACCTGCGCCGTGCGCGCGGAGCAGGCGCGCCTTAACCCTTTAGCAACCTTTCGGATGCGAAAGCGGGTGGTTTCGCGCTAGGGCAGGGACAGGCGGCGCCTGCGCCGCGATGGACCCCCGGGGGCTTGTGATGCTCGTGCTGCTCAGCCTTGCCAGCGTGATGATGCTGGCGCTTGTCATCGACCCCTCCTCCGACGACGGAGAGGAGGATGACGAGGACTTCCTGTCCTCCGACGATCCCGACGCCCCGGCGTCCGAGGACCCCGCAGAGGAGGCTGTTTCGGCGATCATCGGCACCGACTCGGACGAGTGGCTGGAAGGCCTGCATCAGGACGACCGGATCGACGGGGCCGGGGGCGACGACGACATCCGGGCGGGCGGCGGCGGCGACCATGTCTCGGGGGGCGACGGCGACGACGTGATCCACGGCGACTACACGCTGGAGGATTTCGGCGACGACACGCTGCTGGGCGATGCGGGCCGCGACATGCTGGCGGGCGATGGCGGCCAGGATGTGCTGGACGGCGGGACGGGCGACGACACGCTGTTCGGAGGCGAGGGAGACGACCTGGTCCGGGGCGGAGAAGGCACCGACTGGCTGGCGGGCGGCGCAGGAAACGACACGCTGCAGGCAGGCGCGGGCGCCGACGACCTGTCGGGCGACAAGGGTGACGATCTGCTGGTGGCGGGTGACCGGGACGGCGAGCGCGACTGGCTGCATGGCGGCGAGGGCAACGACACGCTGGTCGGGGCGTCCGACGACTGGCTGGAAGGCGGCGCGGACCGTGACCTGTTCACGCTGCCCGCAGACGCAATCGCGGGCCAGGCGCCCGCGACCATCGCCGACTTCGACGCGGCCGAGGACCGGCTGGAACTGGTGCTGCCCGAGGCTGAGGTGGCTGCGGCCGAGATCACGCTCGACCTGCAGCCCGATGGCACGGGGCTCGTGCTTCTGAACGGGCAGCCGGTGGCCCATGTGCTGAACGCCGCCGGGCTCGATGCTGCCCGGATCGGGCTGCGCGCGGGCTGAGCAGGCTTTCCTTCCGCCGCCCTTTCCCCTATATGCCCCCGATCCGCCCGGCGATTCGGGCGGAGCCTCCACGGGCCTGTGCTGGACGACATCCCGGCCTGTGCCATCACCCTTCACATCAGGAGACCCCGATGTCGATCACCGTCGAAGAAAAAGCCCGCGTCATGGGCGAATACGCCACCAAAGCCGGCGACACCGGCTCGCCCGAAGTGCAGGTGGCCATCCTCAGCTCGCGCATCGCCACGCTGACCGAGCATTTCAAGACCCACAAGAAGGACAACCACTCGCGTCGTGGCCTTCTGAAGCTGGTCGCGCAGCGCCGCAAGCTGCTGGACTATCTGAAAAAGAAGGACGAGGCGCGTTACACCGACCTGATCGCGCGCCTGGGCCTGCGCCGCTGAGCCCGAGGGCGCGCATCTGCCGCGCCCTTCCGCGATCCTCATCACGCCCGTGGCGAAAGCTGCGGGCGTTTTCCTTTTTCGGGTCCGGGGCTCGTGGTTAACGATCCATTAAAATCCTGCATTTCCATTTCTGGATTCCCTTTCTCCCTTTCGTGATCCTTTGCCTGTAGTCAGACAAAGGATTGATCATGCCCATCAACGTGAATGCGGGCCTTCCCGGTGCGATCATCGGCCTGCTCGGACTTCTCAAGAGTCAGGGGCGGCAAGGCGGTACCCCTGTCCCCGAGGCGCCCACCGCGCAGGCCGCACCGGCGCCGCAGCTTCCCGCAGCCGCGCCGGACAGCAGCGACAGCGCCGTCCGGTTCGACTTCTCGGTTTCAGCGGTGCAAGCGGCACCCGTGACGGCTTCGGGCGAAACGGCGCCCGTGACGGCCGGCCCGCCTGCAGGTTATGTCCCCGCGGCTGCCCTGCCCCCTGCGGTAGCAGACGGCACGCCTGCCGCCAGCAGCCCGCCGGCCGGGGCGGCGGCAGGCGCAGCGACGGCAAGTTCCGGGGCCGCCGGAACCGGGCAGAGAAGCGTTCCCGCTGCGGCTTCGCCTGAACCGGCGCGACTGCCCCCGCCCATGGCTCCGGACGACGAGGCTATGGCCCGGGCCTGGGCGGTCAGGTCCCTTGCGCGCGAAAACACCCTGAGCATGATCGAGAGGATCGCCCGCACGGCCGAGCAGCCCGAAAAGGCGAAGGCCCCAGCCGAAAGCGACAGGCCCGGCCGCGCAGCCCAACCGGCCGAGCCGAAGACCCTGGCCCGCGCCTGATCCCGCGTCGGTGCCCTTGCGGGCGGCGGTCTCAAAGGCCGCCGCTCGTCCCTTTCCTGATCAATGGCCTCCGTCCCTTGTCAGCACGCGGGCGACGACCAATATGCTTTTCACGAGACCGGTTTTCCTGTAAGGCCGGTCAATCTGCGACGTGAGGCCCGCCCCCGGCCGCATGCGAAGGATTGGGGGAGGCGGCAATGGGGCCGCCATATGACACGGGCGGCCGGAGGGCCGGTGCGCCCCCGAGGAAACTGCATGTTCGACGAAGTGAAGAAATCGATCCAGTGGGGCCGTGAAACGCTGACGCTGGAAACGGGCAAGGTTGCCCGCCAAGCTGACGGCTCGGTCATCGCCACGCTGGGCGAGACCTCGGTGATGGCCAACGTCACCTTCGCCAAGGAGCCGAAGCCGGGTCAGGACTTCTTCCCCCTGACCGTCCACTACCAGGAAAAATACTATGCTGCCGGCAAGATCCCGGGCGGCTTCTTCAAGCGCGAGGCGCGGCCGACCGAAAAGGAAACGCTGACCGCCCGCCTGATCGACCGCCCCTGCCGTCCGCTGTTCGCGCCGGGCTTCAAGAACGAAGTCTTGGTGATGTGCACCGTGCTGTCGCACGACCTCGTCAACGATCCCGACATCGTGGCGATGATCGCGGCTTCCGCCGCGCTGACGATCTCGGGCGTGCCCTTCATGGGCCCGATCGGCGCTGCGCGCGTGGGCTTTGCCAATGGCGAATACGTCCTGAACCCGGACGTGGCCGACATGGACAACCTGCGGGGCAACCCGGAACAGCGTCTGGACCTGGTCGTCGCCGGGACCAAGGACGCCGTGATGATGGTCGAATCGGAAGCCTATGAGCTGACCGAGGAAGAGATGCTGGGCGCGGTCAAGTTCGGCCACGAGCAGATGCAGCCCGTCATCGACCTGATCATCGACCTGGCCGAGGACGCCGCGAAGGAGCCCTTCGACTTCCAGTCGCCCGACTATTCCGAGCTTTACCAGCGCGTGAAGTCGCTGGGCGAGGAAGGGATGCGCGCGGCCTATGCGATCATCGACAAGTCCGACCGCCGCGACGCCATCCAGGCTGTGCGCGAGACGATCGTGGCCGGCCTGAACGAGACCGAGCTGGCCGACGCGAACCTGGGCTCGGCGCTGAAGAAGCTGGAATCTGGCATCCTGCGCGGCGACATCATCCGCGGCGGCGCCCGGATCGACGGCCGCGACAACCGCACGGTTCGCCCGATCGATTCGGAAGTCGGTATCCTGCCGCGTACCCACGGCTCGGCCCTGTTCACCCGCGGTGAAACCCAGGCGCTGGTCGTGACCACGCTGGGCACGGGCGACGACGAGCAGATCATCGACGCGCTGCACGGCAACTCGCGTTCCAACTTCCTGCTGCACTACAACTTCCCGCCCTATTCGGTCGGTGAGGTTGGCCGCGTGGGTTCGCCCGGCCGTCGCGAGATCGGCCACGGCAAGCTGGCATGGCGCGCGCTGCAGGCGGTGCTGCCGGCGGCGACCGATTTCCCCTACACGATCCGCGTCGTGTCCGAGATCACCGAGTCGAACGGCTCGTCGTCCATGGCTTCGGTCTGCGGCGGCTCGCTGTCGATGATGGACGCGGGCGTGCCGCTGAAGGCGCCGGTTGCGGGCGTGGCCATGGGCCTTGTGCTTGAGGACGGCGACAACTGGGCCGTGCTGACGGACATCCTCGGCGACGAGGATCACCTGGGCGACATGGACTTCAAGGTCGCTGGCACCGAGAACGGCATCACCTCGCTGCAGATGGACATCAAGGTCCAGGGGATCACCCCCGCGATCATGGAACAGGCGCTGGCGCAGGCCAAGGACGGCCGCCTGCACATCCTGTCCGAGATGTCGAAGGCCCTGACCGAGGGCCGCCGCGAGTTCTCGGCCCATGCCCCGCGCATCGAGACGATGACCATCCCGACCGACAAGATCCGCGAAGTGATCGGCTCGGGCGGCAAGGTCATCCGCGAGATCGTGGAAACCTCGGGCGCCAAGGTCGACATCAACGACGACGGCACCATCAAGATCGCCTCGGCCAATGCCGATTCGATCAAGAAGGCCTATGACATGATCTACTCGATCGTGGCCGAGCCCGAGGAAGGCAAGATCTACACCGGCAAGGTCGTCAAGCTGGTGGATTTCGGCGCCTTCGTGAACTTCTTCGGCAAGCGCGACGGCCTGGTCCATGTCAGCCAGATCTCGGGCAAGCGCCTTCAGCACCCCAACGAGGTGCTGAAGGAGGGCCAAGAGGTCAAGGTGAAGCTGCTGGGCTTCGACGACCGCGGCAAGGTGCGCCTTGGCATGAAGATGGTCGACCAGGAAACCGGCGAGGAGATCACCGAGCCGAAGAAGGAAGACGCGCAGGCCGAGTGATCCCCGGCTTGTGACATACGAAGGCCCCGGTAATTGCCGGGGCCTTTTTCATGCGCGGTATCTGCTTTCCCCCTCGCATGGCGAATGGCCTGGAAAAGCGGGCCAATGGAATTACGGCCTTTGTCAATTGACCCTCTTCGCCTATCATCGCGGCAGGGCCGGAGATGCGCTCCAGACTGGGACCGTTCGCGTCATTTCCGACTTGTCGGCTGTGTGCATGTTGCAGGTATCTCGTGTCAAAGATCACCATCCGCGCGGATCAGAAGCGCCTTGGCCAAGGCGTGCGAAGATTTCTGATCGTCGAATCCGAAACGCCGCTGCGCAGGCTGCGGCATGACCGGATCTTTTTCGACATTCCCGAGGGAGTCACGGCCCGTCCGGCGCTGCTGGACTGCCATGTCGCGCCCGCGCTGATGCTGGCGATGGCCGAGGGCCGGGACCTTTTTGTTCAGGGCCCGGTCTCGCGCCGGATGATCCACAACGCTTACGAATTCGTCGAAGCCTGGGTCAGCTGGCGCCCGGCGCTGTTCTCGCGCATCGGGATCGAGGCCGAAAGCATCGTGGACCACGTGGACAATCGTCCGCTCCGTGCGATCCAAGCGTTCAGCGGCGGACTGGATGCGCTTTACACCACCTGGTACCACAGGATCGGCGGGCCTGAACCGGCGCGCAAGCCTCTGCAGGCGGGGCTGCTGGTGCAGGGCTTCGACATCTCGCCCCGCGACGACAGCGCCATGCAGATCATCTACGATCAGGGGCGCGCGATCCTCGACACGGTCGATGTGCGCCTGTTTCGCATGAAGACCAACCTGAAGAACGCGATCCGCATCGACTGGGAGATGTTCCACGGTGCCGCCATCGCCTGTGCGCTGATGCAGTTTTCCGATGAATTCAATCAGGGCCTGATCGGCAGCAGCGGTCCCTATGATGCGCTGGAAATTCCCTGGGGCTCGAACCCGATCACCGATCCGCTGACGGGCGGCGCAGCCATGACGATCCATCACGACGGATGCGGGCGGTCGCGCAATGACAAGATCGACGCCATTGCGGGCTGGCCGGTGGCGGCCGACAACCTGCGCGTCTGCTGGCGCAATCCCGACCCTTCGCAGAACTGCGGCACCTGCGAGAAATGCATCCGCACGGCGCTGGGATTCCTGGCCAATGGCCATGCGATTCCGAAAAGCCTCAAGGCCGAGATTTCGGTGGCCGACATCCTCAGCTGTCCGACAAACAACAAGGTGCAGATGGATCGGTTCCGCCAGCTTCGGGATCTCGCGATCCGCAACGGCGTGACCGGCCCTTGGGTCGAGGCGATCAGCGCCAAGCTGCAGGCCAGGAACCCCGCCTGGCAGAAGAAGGTGCCCGTCCTTTCGCGCGCCGCCTGACCCGCCGGGACCGCGCGTCCCTGCGGGGTGCGCGCCGGGTGTTTGGCAAGCCGCCCCGCACGCGCTAGGAACCTTTGGGAAACAGGGCGCGAGGGGTTCATGATCTGCGCGGGGCTGGACATCGGTGGAACGAAGATCGAGGCGCGGCTGTTCGACGCCGGGCTGAACGCCACCCATTCGCACCGGGTGCCGACGCCCCGCAACAACGCGGATGCCTTTTTCACGGCAGTGGGGGAACAGGTCGCCTGGCTGCGGGAACGGGCCGGCGGTGACCTGCCCATCGGCATCGCCATGACCGGCGTGGTCGAACCCGACACGGGCCTTGCCCAGACCGCGAACCTGCCCATCAGCGGCCAGCCCATGGCCGAGCGCCTGACCGCCGTCGCGGGCCGCCCCCTGCCGGTGATGAACGACTCGATGGCCCTGGCCTTTTCCGAGGCGAACGGCGGTGCGGCCGATGGCGCAGCGGCGGTCGTCGGGCTGATCTTCGGGACCGGCGTCGCCGCGGGTATCTGCATCAACGGCCGCCCCGCCGCGCGCTACGGCGGCATCGCGGTCGAGCTGGGCCATTGCGGGATGCCCGGCCGGGCACTCGCCCGCCATGGCCTCGGCCAGTGGCGCTGCGGCTGCGGGCGGGACGGCTGCATCGAGGCCTACATCCCCGGGCCAGGCCTGATCCGCCTGGCCGCGCACATGGGCATGGGCGAGATCGCGCCGCCTGAACTGGCCGCCCGCGCCGCAGCCGGTGACGCTCAGGCCGAGGCGGTATTGGCCACCTGGGCCGACCTGTCCGCCGAGGCGCTTGAAATCCTGCAGATGACCATCGACCCGCAGATCGTGGTGCTGGGGGGCGGCCTGTCGCAAATGCCAAGCTTCGTGGACCGGCTTGAGGCGGCGCTGCCCGCGCGCCTGATCCCCGGCACCCCGCGTCCCACCCTGCGGCTTGCCCGCCATGGGGACGCCAGCGGCGTGCGCGGCGCCGCCCTGCTGGCGCGGATGACGGCGGCGGAAGAGCCTTGGACCTCCTGATCGCCCCCGACCTGACTTGGATTCAGGGCAGGCTGCAGGAAGGGCTGGGGGTCCGGCTGCGGGATGGCCGCGTGGCCTCGGTTGGGCCGCTGGGGACCGGTACGCCCGATCTGCGGGTGCACCTGCTGATGCCCGGCGCGACCGACCTGCAGGTGAACGGGGGCGGGGGCGTGCTGTTCAACGCCGACCCCTCGTCCGAGGGCATCGCGGCGATCCGGGTGGCGCATCACGGGCTGGGCACCCATGCGCTCCTGCCCACCGTCATCACCGACGCGCCCGAGGTGCTGGAAGCCGCGGCCGCTGCCGTGATCGCCGCCTGGGGCACGCCCGGCGTGGCAGGCATCCACATCGAGGGCCCCCATATCGCACCCGAGCGGCGCGGCACCCATGACGCGCGCCACATCCGGCCGCTGGACAGCCGCACCCTGGCCGTGCTGGAGCGCCTGCGCGCAGCGGGCATCCCGGTTCTGCTGACGCTGGCGCCGGAACGCGCCGACCCGGCGCTGCTGACGCGGGCGGCAGGCCGGGGTGTCGTGCTGTCGGCGGGCCATTCCTCGGCCACGGCCGAGCAGGCGCAGGCGGCCCTTGCCCAAGGCGTCACGATGGTCACGCATCTCTTCAACGCCATGCCGCCCCTGCACCACCGCGATCCGGGGCTTGCCGCCGCCGCGATCCTGTCGGACGCCTGGATCGGGTTGATCCCCGACGGCATCCACGTGGACTGGGCCATGCTGCGGCTGGCCCTGGCCGCCCGGCCCAGACCCGACCGCTGCTTCATCGTCTCGGACGCCATGCCCACGGTAGGCGGTCCCGACGCCTTCATGCTTTACGGCCAGCCGATCGAGGTCCGCAACGGCCGGCTCGTGAATGCCGAGGGTGCGCTGGCGGGTGCGCATGTGGACATGCTGACCGGCATGGCACGGCTGCACCGGCAGGGCGGCGTTCCCCTGGAAAGCTGCATTGCCATGGCGACGGACACACCGCGCGCGGCCATGGGTCTTCCCCCGCTGGAGGTCGCGTCGGGAACCTCCGCCGGCAGCCTTGCGGTGCTGGACGAAGCCCTGGGCTTCGCTGGCTGGCTCGACCGCCTGACGTAACGGATTCGTGCCCTTGTCGGGCTGCGGGACGGCTGCAATGCTGGTGCCATGACCCTCCGACTGCACTTGCCCTTGTGGAAACTCCACGCCGGACGGGCCGCGGCGGTCGCGGCGCTGGCCGCGCTGACGCTGATGCTGGCCGACCCGGGCCTGGCCCAGGCACCCCCCGGTCCCGGAGGGCCCGGCGCCCAGGGGCCGCGCGAGGTGGGCGTGATGCGGCTGGAACGCCAGACCGTGCCCGTCACCGTCACGCTGCCGGGCCGCGCCGTGGCCTATCAGGAAACCGCCATCCGCCCCCAGGTCGGGGGCGAGATCGTCGAGATCGCCTATCAGCCCGGCGTCCGCGTGACGGCAGGAACCGTGCTGTTCCGCCTGGACGACGACCAGCTTGCGGCGACGCTGTCGGCCGCCGAGGCCGCCGTCACCAGTGCCGAGGCCGCCGTTCAGGGCGCCACCGCGACCGTTGGCCGCTATGACCGCCTGCAGGGCACAGGCGTCAGCCAGGCCGAACTGGAAACCGCCCAGGTCGCGCTTGCCAATGCCCGCGCCAGCCTGTCGGCGGCCGAGGCCGAGCGGGCGCTGGCGCAACTGGCCGTGGACCGGACCGCCATCCGCAGTCCCATCGACGGCATCCCCGACATTGCCAATGTCTCGATCGGCGATCTCGTCACCGCCAACCAGGCCGAGGCGCTGACCACGGTCACGCAGCTCGACCCGATCTATGTCGATGTCTCGCAGTCCCGCGCCAGCGTGCTGCGCAACCGCGAACGCCGCTCGGCGGGCATCCTGATGCGCCCCGAGGCGGCGGATGCCCGGCTGATCCTGGAAACGGGGCAGGCCTATTCCGAACCCGGCCAGATCGTGGCGCCGGGGCGGCAGGTGTCCTCGACAACCGGCACCGTGCCTTATCGCTGGCAGTTCCCCAACCCCAACCGGCTGATCCTGCCGGGGCAGTTCGTGCGCGTCCAGGTGACCATCGGCGCGGTCGAGGGCGTGCTGGTGCCCCAGGGCCCCACCCGGCGCTCGGCCACGGGCGAACTGACGGCCTTCGTCGCCAGGGAGGGGCGCGCCGAGCAGGTGGTGTTGACCGAGGCCGGTACCCACGAAAGCAACTGGATCGTGACCGAGGGCGTCCAAGCGGGCGACCTGCTGATCCTGGACGGGCTGACGAACCTTGAGGACGGGGACGAGATCACCACCTTGGCCGTGACCATCGACCCCGAGGGCGTGGTGCGCGAGCTTTCCGGCGCCGAGGAACTGGCGGCGGACGATCCCGCCCCGGCCGGCCCCGGCAGCGCGGGCGGACCCGGCGTCGAAGTCGCGGCAGGGGATGCCAGGACGCCGCCACCCATGGCCGCGCAGGCCGCCGCGGCCGAGCTTCCCTCGGCGGCGGGCCCGGCCCGCGGCCCCGCTGCCTCCACGGCTGCGAACTGATGGCGCAGTTCTTCATCCATCGCCCGGTCTTCGCCTGGGTGCTGGCGATCGTGACCATGCTGGCGGGCCTCTGGGGCGTCCTGAACCTGCCCGTCTCGCAATATCCCGACATCGCGCCCACGACCGTCCGCATCTCGGCCAGCTACCCGGGTGCCACCGCCGAGGCGGTGCAGAACTCGGTCACGACGCCGATCGAGGATTCGCTGACCGGGCTTGAGGGGCTTCTCTACTTCGAGTCTTCCTCCTTCCGGGGCCGGTCCTCGCTGACGCTGACCTTCGACGACAGCGTTGACCCGACGGATGCGCTGAACGACGTGCAGTCGCGGGTGCGCAGCGTCGAATCGCGATTGCCCTCGGCGGTGCAGAACGATGGCGTGTCGGTCACGCGCTCGACCTCGTCGATCCTGATGGTGGGGGCGCTGGTCTCGGCCGGCAATGACTATTCCACGGTCGAACTGGGCAACCTGCTGGAGGAGGTGGTCGAGGGTCCCGTCAAGCGCGTCCCGGGCGTGGGCGGAATCGACATCTTCGGCTCGGGCTATGCCATGCGGATCTGGCTCGACCCGCTACGGCTCGCGCAGTACCAGCTGACGCCTTCGGACATCACGGCGGCGGTGGCGGAACAGAACTCGACCGTCTCGGTGGGCTCGCTGGGCAGCCAGCCCTCGGTGCCGGGCCAACAGTTCACCGCGACCATCACCGCGCAAAGCCAGTTGACCTCGGTCGAGGATTTTCAGCGCATCCTTCTGCGCACGGGCGAGGACGGCGCCTCGGTCTGGCTGGGCGACGTGGCCGAGATCGAGATCGGCCAGCAGGCCTACGGCGCCAACAGCCGCTTCAACGGCGCGAACGCGGCGGGCTTCGGCGTCAACCTGGAAACCGGGGCCAATGCCGTGGACACCGCCGCAGGCGTGCGCGCGGTGCTGGAGTCGCTGCAACCGGCGCTGCCCGAGGGTGTCGAGCTGCGCGTGGCCTATGACACCTCGCCCTTCGTGGAACGCTCGATCGAGAAGGTCTGGCACACGCTCTTCGAGGCGATCCTGCTGGTCATCGCCGTGATCCTGATCTTTCTGCAAAGCTGGCGGGCGACGATCATCCCGGTGGTCGTGGTGCCGGTCGTGCTGCTGGGGACCTTCGCGGTCCTGTTCGCGCTGGGCTATACGATCAACACGCTGACCATGTTCGCCATGGTACTGGCGATCGGCCTGCTGGTGGACGACGCAATCGTGGTCGTGGAAAACGTGGAACGCATCATGCGCGAGGACGGGCTCGACCCCGTTCGCGCGACCGAGGTCGGGATGCGCCAGATCACGGGCGCGCTGATCGGCATCGCGGTGGTCTTGTCGGCGGTCTTCCTGCCCATGGCCTTCATGGCGGGCTCGACCGGGGTGGTTTACCGCCAGTTCTCGGTCACAATCATCACCGCCATGATGCTGTCGCTGGCCGCGGCCCTGATCCTGACGCCTGCGCAGACGGCGTCGATGCTGCGGCCGCATCACGGGCCGCCGCGCTTTGCGCCCGCGCGCTGGTTCAACCGCGGCTTCGACCGGGCGACCGAAAGCTACACGCGCGTCGTCGCCCGCACCGTGAAGCACCCGATGCTGGTGCTGCTGGCACTGGCGGTGATCTCGGTGGCGGTCTGGCAGCTGTTCACGCGGATGAACTCGACCTTCCTGCCGACCGAGGATCAGGGCGTGCTGATGGCCCAGATCAACCTGTCGGAAGGCTCGACCACCCAGCAGACGCTTGCGGTAGTCGAGGAGATCGAAAGCTACCTGCTGAACGAGGAGCCCGCCGTCGCCTCGACCTTTGGGGCGCTGGGCTTCGGCTTTTCCGGCACGGGGCAGGGGCGGGCCACGCTGTTCGTCCGGCTCAAGGATTTCGACGAACGGCCCGACCCCGAACTGTCCGCCTCGGCCCTCGTGCAGCGCGCGACCCAGCGCTTCGCCACCCATCGCGCGGGCCGGATCAATTTCGTCCAGCCGCCTCCCATCCAGGGCCTGGGGAACAGCGCGGGCTTCCAGATGTATCTGATCGACCAGTCGGCCCAGGGCACCGCCGCCCTGCGCGACGCCGCGCAGGCGCTGGAAGAGGCCGGGAACGCCCATCCGCAACTGGTCAACGTCCGCGCTCAGGGCGACGAGGACGACGCGGCCCTGCGGCTGGACATCGACCCCCAGCGGGCCGAGGCGGCGGGGCTCAGCCTGTCCGAGGTCAACGGGATGCTGGCCACGATCTTCTCGGGGCGCGAGGTCAACGACTTCGCCATGGGCGCCACGCTGCGCCCCGTGATCGTGCAGGCGGGTGCCGAGTTCCGCATGCAGCCCGAGGATCTCGAGGACTGGTATGCCCGCAATTCGTCGGGCGAGATGGTGCCCTTCAGCGCCTTCATGTCCACCCGCTGGGTGCCCGTGGCCCCGCGCCTGTCGCGCTTCGAGGGCACTGACGCGATCTCGCTTTCGGGCAGCGAGGCCGAGGGCGCGACCTCGGGGCAGGCCATGGCCGCGATGGCCGAACTCGTCCGGCAGATGCCCGGCGGCTACGGTGTGGCCTGGACGGGCCTCAGCTATCAGGAACAGCAGGCGGGCAACCAGGCGCCCTTCCTTTACGCCCTGTCGGCGCTGGTGGTGTTCCTGTGCCTGGCCGCGCTTTACGAAAGCTGGACGGTGCCCTTCTCGGTCATGCTGGCCGTGCCGGTAGGGGTCCTGGGCGCGGTGCTGGCCGCGCTGATCTTCGGGCAGTCGAACGACGTTTATTTCAAGGTGGGCATCCTCACGACCATCGGCCTTGCCGCCAAGAACGCCATCCTGATCGTGGAATTCGCCCGCGATCTCGAGGTGAGCGGCCGGTCCACCGCCGAGGCGGCGGTCGAGGCCGCCAAGCTGCGGCTGCGGCCGATTCTGATGACCTCACTGGCCTTCATCCTGGGCGTGCTGCCGCTGGCCATCGCCACGGGGGCGGGGGCGGCCGCGCAGAACTCGATCGGGATCGGGGTCATGGGCGGGATGATCTCGGCCACCTTCCTGGGGATCTTCATGATCCCGGGCCTTTACGTGGCCGTCCGCCGCCTGACCGGCAACCGGCCCTTGGCCGCGCCGCAGGGACAGCCGGCGAGCGCATGAAAAAAGGGGCCGCGCGGCGGCGGCCCCTTTCCCGGTTCCTGCGGGGTTTAAAGGATGAATTCGTCCGAACTGTAGTCGTAGGCCCGGATCGCCCCATCCGCGATGATCAGCTGGAAATCCGCCAGCCCGTCGTTGTTGACATGCGCCGACAGGATCGTGTTCGTCCCCTGCTCGCTGAGCACCACGGTCCCTGCCGCGCGCGAGGCGCTGAAGACGAAGGACTGGTTGCCGGCCGCGTTCAGGTTGGCGTCGATCCCCGAAAGGTCGATCCGGTCGCCACCCGCGACGCCCACGCCCTCGAAGGCCAGGGCGCCATCGGCCGCCGCGATCACGTCATAGCCGAAGCGCGCGTTCGAGTCGGTGTGGCTGTTGAAGACGAAACGGTCCGCCCCGGTACCGCCGTAAAGATCGTCCGCCCCGGTGCTGCCGAACAGCACGTCATTCCCGGCCTGCCCCCGCAGCACGTCGTCGCCCGCCTGTCCCTGCAGCACGTCAGCCCCGGCACCGCCCAGCAGCAGGTCGTTGCCCGCCCCGCCGATCAGGTTGTCATGGCCGCCCGCGCCGTTGATCGTGTCGTTCCCGGCCATGCCGTTGATGGCATCATTGACCGAGGTCCCGGTTACGCGGTCGGCCGCGTTGGTCGCGTAGCCCGCCGAAACGGTCAGCACATAGCTGCCGGTCGCGTTGTTGCCCTGCTCTCCCACGACCAGCGTATAGGTCGAGGTCCCGCCCGCGCCGATCTTGAAGGTCAGCTGCGCGTCCCTGTTCGTGCCCGGCGACACGTCGTCGTTGAACAGCAGCCGATTCCCGGACGAGTCGTAGAGGGCAAGGTTCGGGTCGGCCAGCGTGCCATTGCCGCTGGAGGTGCCCTTGGCCGCGACCGAATAGGTCAGGCCGCTGATGAAGGTCGTGTTGAAGCTGTCGTATTCGCCAATGGGCGAGATCGCCCCCGACCTCGACGTCCCGGTCCCGATGATGCCGTTGTAAGCCATCCTGATCTCCCAAGCCTTGCGCCGATCGCGCCTGCCGCATCCTAGGGCCGGGGGCGTTCACCCGTGCATCACCTTGCGGCGTGCCGCGCGTGACCGCCCCGCGAGCCATGCTGCGGCCAACGCAGGCCGCGCCAAGCCTGTTCGCTCACGAGATCGTGCGTCGGCGGAAAGCCGCGACGGCGCGTGGTTCAGGCAGGAATGAGAAGGGAGAGGGGGCGCATTCTGCGCGCCGGCAGGACAGCCCTCGTCGGAGGGCCGCCCTTGGGTCCGCAAGCAGCCGGGCGGGCCGCTTGCGGCTGGCCGGTCAGGCCTTCTTCAGGATGCGGTTGCCCAGCAGCTCGGCGATCTGGACCGCATTCAGGGCCGCGCCCTTGCGCAGGTTGTCGCTGACACACCACAGGTTCAGGCCGTTTTCCACCGTCTGGTCCTGGCGGATGCGGCTGACGTAGGTTGCGTCCTCGCCCGCGGATTCGATCGGGGTGACGTAGCCGCCGGGTTCGCGCTTGTCGATCACCAGCACGCCCGGCGCCTCGCGCAGGATGTCGCGGGCCTCGTCCTCGTCCAGGAAGTCCTCGAACTCGATGTTGATCGATTCCGAATGGCCGACGAAGACCGGGACGCGCACGCAGGTCGCGGTGACCTTCACCGAGGGGTCGAGGATCTTCTTGGTCTCGGCGACCATCTTCCATTCCTCCTTGGTCTGGCCGTCTTCCATGAAGACGTCGATCTGGGGAATGACGTTGAAGGCGATCTGGCGCTGGAACTTCTTGGGCTCGACCTCCTGTCCCGGGACATACATCCCCTTGGTCTGGGACCAGAGCTCGTCCATGCCTTCCTTGCCCGCGCCCGACACCGACTGGTAGGTCGAGACGACGACGCGCCTGATCCGCGCCCGGTCATGCAGGGGCTTCAGCGCCACCACCATCTGCGCGGTCGAGCAGTTGGGGTTCGCGATGATCATCTTGTTGCGGTAACCCTCGATCGCGTCGGCGTTCACCTCGGGCACGATCAGCGGGATCTGCGGGTCGTAGCGGTAGAGCGACGAGTTGTCGATCACGACGCAGCCTTGGCTGGCGGCGATGGGGGCGTATTTCTTCGTGGCGTCCGAGCCGATGGCGAACAGCGCCATGTCGTAGCCGGTGAAGTCGAAGCCGTCGATGTCCTTGGTCTTGAGCGTCTTGTCACCGAAGCTGACCTCGGTGCCAAGGCTCCGGCGCGAGGCCAGAGCCACCACCTCATCGGCAGGAAACTGGCGCTCGGCCAGGATGCTCAGCATTTCGCGGCCCACGTTCCCCGTGGCCCCCGCGACGACGACCTTGTAGCCCATCGACGTCCCTTTCACGAACAAGACGGCGGGCCATAGCCGAAAACCCCGGCGAAGTGAAGGCTGCACCGGTGCAATGGGTATCTGTGTCAGGAAGAGCTTACCGGTCTTTCCTTCCGCTCCGGATCGCCGCAGAAACTGTGCCGCAGGACAGGAGATGCCGATGACCGAGCCCGAGTTCGCCCCCGCCGATGCCGAAAGCCGCCCCCTGTGGCTGGTCGTCCAAGGCGACGATGGGCCGATCTGGCCCGAAAGTGTAGATTCCGCATTTGCGAAGGCCTCGGGGTTCACGGGAAAGCCGGGCCAGATCTGCCTGCTGCCGGGTGAGGACGGAGTCGCGGGTGCGCTGTTCGGCATCGGCAAGCCCGCCAGCCCCGCTGACCGCCCGGCGCGTGAACGCTTCACGCTGGCACGTGCCGCCGAAACGCTGCCCGAAGGGGCGTGGCGTCTCGCCGGTGTGCCCGACAGCTATGACCTGACACATGGGGCGTTGGGGTGGCTCTTCGCGCAATACCGCTTCGACCGCTACAAGAAGGCCGAGCCGCCGAAGGCGCGGCTGGTCTGCCCCGAGGGCGTCGACCGCGAGGCTGTGCTGGCGATGGCCGCCGGCGAGTATCTAGCCCGCGATCTGATCAACACGCCTGCGTCCGACATGGGTCCGGGCGACTTGGAGGCCGCCGCGCGCGACCTGGCGGCGCGCCACGGGGCCTCAGTCGAGGTGATCACTGGCGAGGCCTTGGCCGAGGGCTTCCCCATGATCCACGCGGTCGGCCGCGCCGCCGGGCAGGGCCGCGCCCCGCGGCTGATCGACCTGCGCTTTCCGGGCGAGGGGCCTGCGGTCACGCTGGTCGGCAAGGGCGTGTGCTTCGACACCGGGGGACTGGACATCAAGCCCTCCGCCTCGATGCTGATCATGAAGAAGGACATGGGCGGGGCGGCGAACGTGCTGGGCCTGACCAATACACTGGCGCGGCTGGGCCGCGCGGGCGGGTTGCGGGTGCTGGTCCCGGCGGTGGAAAACGCGGTGGCGGGCGACAGCTTCCGCCCCGGTGATGTGCTGACCAGCCGCAAGGGCGTGACGGTCGAGGTCAACAACACCGACGCCGAGGGCCGCCTGATCCTAGCCGACGCGCTGGCCTATGCGGCAGAGGAAAGCCCGCGCCTGCTGGTCTCGATGGCCACGCTGACGGGGGCAGCGCGGGTGGCCCTTGGTCCCGATCTGCCGCCCTTCTTCTGCGACGACGAGGCGGTGGCGGATGCGCTGTTCCGGGCGAGCCGCGACCATGCCGACCCGATCTGGCGGATGCCCTTCTGGGAGCCCTACGAAGCCATGATCGAGCCCGCCATCGCCGATCTCGACAACGCGCCGGGCGGAGGCTTCGCCGGTGCAATCACCGCCGCGCTGTTCCTGCGCCGCTTTACCGAAGGCGCGGGGGCTTACGCGCATTTCGACATCTACGGCTGGCAGCCCTCGGCGGCACCGGGCCGGCCCAAGGGCGGCGTAGGCCAAGGGATGCGCGCGATCCTGCACGCGCTGCCGACCATCGCCTGATGGACCGCCGCCTGACCCCCGCCACTGACCGCGTGGCCCTGCGCGGATCGGGGATCGCGCGGGATGGGATCACGGAGGGCCGCCCGATGCGGGTTAGCGCGCCTGTTGCCGACCTGCTGCGCGCCCCCGGTGGCGCAAGGGACCGCCAGCTTCTGCACGGAGCGGACGTGACGCTGATCGAGGAACGCGACGGCTGGGGCTTCGTGCAGGCGGCGGCGGACGGCTATTGCGGCTGGATCGTGCTATCCGCGCTGACAGACGAACGCCCCGCGATCACTCATCTCGTGATGGCAGCGGCCACGCATCTTTATTCCACCGCCGACTTCAAGCGGCCCGAGCAGGGAAGCCTGCCCATGGGCGCGCGGCTGGCGGTCACGGGAACCGAGGGCCGCTTTGCGCGGCTGGCAGGCGGCACCTTCGTGCCGCTCCAGCATATCTCGGACCATCCCGCCGAGGACCCGGTCGAGGTCGCGCTGCGCCTGATCGGCACGCCTTATCTCTGGGGCGGGAACAGCCGCTGGGGCATTGACTGCTCGGGGCTGGCACAGGCGGCGCTGCACGGGGCAGGGATCGCCTGCCCGGGCGACAGCGACCTGCAGCGCGACGCCTTCCCGGTAACCGATACCATCCAGCGCGGCGATCTGCTGTTCTGGCCGGGCCACGTCGCGCTGGCGCTGGACCCGGCCACCATGATCCACGCGACCGCGTGGACCATGTCCGTCATCACCGAGGACATCGCCGCCGCCATCGCCCGCATCGATGCGGCGGGCGATGGTCTCTTCCTCGGCGCGCGCCGCCCCCGACTGGACGACCGCATCGCCTTTCCGTAACTGTCGCGCAGCGTTGAGGAACGGCTTGCCGCCGACCAGCGGCAGCAGGAGGAGGGGGTCTGATGGTGCATCTGTGGGTCCGGGCGGAAAGCCGCCCCAACGAGGACAGGGTCGGCATCACCCCCGAGGGCGTGCGCGACCTGATCCGCCGCGGCTTCCGCGTCACCGTCGAGGAAAGCCCCCGCCGCGTGATCCCGACCGCCGACTACCGCGCCGCCGGGGCTTCGATCGCGCCGGAAGGCTCCTGGCCCGAGGCACCGGTGGACGCCATCGTCTTCGGCCTCAAGGAACTGCCCGAGGACGGCAGCCCGCTGATGCACCGCCACATCATGTTCGGCCATGCCTTCAAGGGCCAGCCCGCTGGGCAGGACCTGCTGCGCCGCTTCCGCGAGGGCGGCGGGCGGCTTTACGACCTCGAATACCTGCTGGACGACAATGGCCGCCGGCTCGCCGCCTTCGGCTACTGGGCGGGCTACGCGGGCGCGGCGGTCACGCTGAAGGCCTGGGCCGCGCAGCACCGGGGCGAGATCTGCCCGCCCGTGGGCACCTATCCCGACAAGGACGCGCTTGCCACCGAACTGCGGGCGGAACTCGACGGCACGGGCCTGCCGCGTCCCCGCGCCATCGTCATCGGCGCCAGGGGCCGCGTGGGCAGCGGCGCCTCGGACCTGTGCGCCGAGGTCGGCGTGCGCGTCACCAAGTGGGACATGGCGGAAACCGCGCATGGCGGCCCCTTCCCGGAAATCCTGCTGCACGAGGTCTTCCTCAACTGCATCCTCGCGCAGCCCGGCTGCCCGGTCTTCGTCCCCGAAAGCGCCGTGAACCCCGGCCGCGCCCTGACCGCGATCGGCGACATCGCCTGCGACCCGACCAGCGCGTTCAACCCGGTGCGCGTCTATGACCGCACCACGACCTGGGACGCCCCGGTCCTGCGCGTGGCGGAACACCCGCCGCTGGACGTCATGGCCATCGACAACCTGCCCTCAATGCTGCCGCGGGAATCGAGCCTCGACTATGCCGCCCAGCTGCTGCCGGTGCTGCGGGCGCTTGACGCCATCGAGACGGGCCCTTGGGGCCGCGCCGCCGACATCTGTGACACCCATCTGAAAGGGCTTGCGCCATGACGATCCACTGGGTCGGGACCGGACTTTCCGCCGTCCCCGGACTGCGGCGGCTGCTGAAGGGCGGAACGCCCGTCGCCGTCTGGAACCGCACGGTCGAGAAGGCCCGCGAGGCCGTGGGCGACCTGACCTCCGACATCCGCGAATACACCTCGCAGGCGCTGGCGGCGGCCCTCCAGCCCGGTGACGTGGTGGTGTCCATGCTGCCCGCCGACCAGCATCCGCCGCTGGCGCGCATCTGCATCGAGAGAAAGGCGCATTTCGTCAGCTCCTCCTATATCTCGCCCGAGATGGCGGCGCTGGAGCAGGCGGCGATGGACGCGGGCGTGGCGCTGGTGAACGAGGTGGGCCTCGACCCCGGCATCGACCACCTGATGGCGCATGAACTGGTCGCCGACTATCGCCATGTGGCGCAGCCGGGCGACGAGATCAGCTTCGCAAGCTACTGCGGCGGCATCCCGAAGCACCCGAACCCCTTCCGCTACAAGTTCTCGTGGTCGCCCCTGGGGGTGCTGCGCGCCCTGCGCTCGCCGTCGCTGTCGATCCGCGATGGCGCCGAGCGCCGGGTGGACCGCCCCTGGCACGCGATCGAGCCTTATGACGCGCCCCTGCCCGTGCCCGAACGCTTCGAGGTCTATCCGAACCGCGACTCCACTGCCTTCGTGGGTCAATACGGTTTCGACCCGGACTGGAAGCTGCGCGACTTCGTGCGCGGTACCATCCGGCTGAAGGGCTGGGCCGAGGCTTGGGCCCCCGTCTTCACCGAGGTCGAGGGCCTGTCGGGTCCCGAGGGCGATGCCCGCCTGCGCGAGATGGCCGACGAGTTCTGGTCCCGGCACGCCTATGCCGAAGGCGAACCCGACCGAGTCGTGCTGTTCGTCCGCCTGGGCGCGAGCCGCGACGGCCAGCCGGTCTTCGACAAGGAATGGGTGCTGGACGCGCAGGGGAACGACAAGGGCACGGCCATGGCGCAGCTCGTGTCGATCCCCGTGGCCATGGCGGTTGAATCCGTGCTGGCTGACGCCTTCCCGCCCGGCGTCCACGCCGCCCCGGATGACCCGGGACTCGTGGACCGCTGGCTGGCCGAAGTGGGCGGGATCGCCGATCACATGGCCAAGGTGGATCACCTGAAAGCCTGACGGCAACCCAGGGCCGTGCTCCAGGTCAGCGCGGCCCAAGGATCCTCTTTTTCGCGCAAATATCCCGGGGGAGGCCGAAGGCCGGGTGCAGCGCCCCCTTTTGGCGCCTGCCCGCCTTCACGCTTCAGTCAACCGCCGGAACGTTTTTCTGCGGCTTCCGTTCCCTCAGGCATATGCCAATGGAGTCGCCGATGCTGTTCCTCCGCTCGACCGCGGCCTTTGCCGCCCTGATCCTCGCCCCGCTGGCCGCCTGCGCCCAAGGCTTCAACAGCGCCCCTCCGAACGCATCCGGCCAGACGCCCGCCTTTGAGGGCCAGACCCGCGCACCCACTCTGGCCGACGACATCGAGCTGGAAACCACCGTCATCGCGGACGGGCTGGAACATCCCTGGGGTATGGCGCAGCTTCCCGACGGCGGCTGGCTGGTGACCGAGCGTCCGGGCCGGCTGCGGATCGTCTCGGCCCAAGGCGCGCTGTCCGATCCCATCGGCGGGCTGCCCGAGATCTCGGCGGGTGGGCAGGGTGGTCTTCTGGACGTGGCGATCGCCCCCGATTTCGCCGAAAGCCGCAGGCTGTGGATCAGCTACGCCGCCCCGGCCGAGGGCGGCAACCACACGGCCGTTGCTACGGCCACGCTGTCGACGGACAACGCGACCTTGGAAAGTGTCCAACAGATCTTCGCGCAGGTTCCCGTCTATGACGGCGACAAGCACTTCGGCAGCCGGGTGGTGCCGGACGGGCAGGGCAACCTGTTCGTGACACTGGGCGAGCGCTCGGACGTGCCGATCCGCGACACGGCGCAGCGGGACGACAACCACCTGGGCAAGATCGTCCGCATCGATGCCCTGACCGGGGCGCCCGCGCCCGGAAATCCCGCGATGGGCCTGCCCGAGACCTATGCCAAGGGATTGCGCAACGTGCAGGCGGCGGCGCTGGACGGCAGCGGGCAGCTCTGGACCATCGAGCACGGGCCCAAGGGCGGGGATGAGCTGAACCGGATCGAGGCCGGCAAGAACTACGGCTGGCCGGTCATCACCTATGGGGTGGATTACTCGGGCGCGCCCATCAACGAGGGCATCACCGCGCGCGAGGGCATGGAGCAGCCGGTCTATTACTGGGACCCGGTGATCGCGCCCGCGGGGCTGACCTTCTACCAAGGCGAGATGTTCCCCGAATGGAACGGCCACCTGCTGACCGGCGCGCTGCAGGGCGACCATGGCCTTGTCCGGCTGCAGCTGGAAGGCAACCGGGTCGCGGGCGAAGCGCGTCACCTCGAGGGCATTGGCCGCGTGCGCGACGTGGAGTTGGCCCCAGACGGCTCGATCCTGCTGCTGACCGACAAGGACAACGGTGAACTGGTGCGGGTGACGCGGCAGTAAACCCGGCCAAGCGCAGCCTTTCAGGCAAGGGCGGGGTGCATCCCCGCCCTTCAGGGGGCCTTCAGCCCCGCAGCAGGTCGTCCTCTTCCTCGCCGGGCGTCAGGCCCAGAGCCTCCATCCCGGCTTCCAGGTAATCGGCCAGGTGCGGCTCGCCCATCAGGTAGTCCTCGGTGGGCGTGGTCCGTTCCGCCTTCGCGGTCGAGATCGCCTCCTCGAGGTCATCCGCCTCGAAGGTGCCGCGGCCGATCCACATGACGGCGGTCAGCTCCGCCTGCTCGTCCTCGGTCAGGTCGGCGATGAAGTCGCGCAGCTCGAAGGCGTTCCGCCCGCCGCGGCCATCCGGCCCGTGGTCATAGTCGCGGGCGCGGAGGATGACGAAGGCGATCTTGTCGGCGCCGAGTTCCAGCATGGCACTTCCCCTTTTCCCCGACTCTCGCCCGCAGCCGGGTCCGCGTCAATCAGCGCCCGAACAGCCGCTCAATGTCGGAAAGCCGCAGCTCCACCCAGGTCGGGCGGCCGTGGTTGCACTGGCCTGACCGCGGCGTCCGCTCCATCTCTCGCAGCAGTGCGTTCATCTCCTCGCCCGTCAGGCTGCGGCCCGAGCGCACCGAGCCGTGGCAGGCCATGGACGACAGCACCGCGTCCAGCCGCCCCTGCAGCCGGTCCGAGGCGCCATGCTCGGCCAGATCGTCGGCGATGTCGCGCAAGAGCGCCGCGGCATCCGCCTGCCCCAGCGCGGCGGGGAGTTCCCGCACTGCCACGCAGCCCGGGCCGAAGGGCTCGACGACGAGGCCCAGCCGGTCAAGTTCGCCAGCCGCCGCCAGTACCCGCTCGGCCTCCGGCCCGAGATCCACGATGGCCGGGATCAGCAGCGCCTGCGAGGGAACCCGCGCCTGCGCCGCCTGCGCCTTCAGCCGCTCATAGACCAGCCGCTCATGGACCGCGTGCTGGTCCACGATCACGATCCCGTCGCGGCTTTGCGCCACGATCCAGTTGCCGTGCAGCTGCGCCCGTGCCGCGCCCAAGGGGGCGTCGGGGGCCTCGACCATCGGCTCGACCCGTGCGGCGGCCGGGAAGGCGGGGCCGGAGGTTTCCGCGAAGCCCTGCGGTGCCGTGGGAACCGGCGCCAGCGGTGCCTGGGCCGCGTGGGCCGCGGCGACCGCCGCAGGTGACGGCGTCTGGCTGCGCCAGAAGCTCGGCGCCGTTTCGGGGCGCATCACCGCCAGCGTGGCCGCCCCTCCGGTCGAGGATGCGCGATGCCCTGCCCCGGCCAGCGCATGGCGCAGCGTGGCGACGACCAGCCCGCGCGCGGCGTCGGGCTCGCGGAAGCGGACCTCGGCCTTGGCGGGATGGACGTTCACGTCCACGCCCTGCGGATCGCAGGCGACGAACAGCACCGCCGCCGGGTGCCGGCCCGACGGCAGCACGTCGAAGTAGCCCGCCCGCAGCGCCCCTGTCAGCAGCTTGTCGCGGACCGGGCGCGTGTTGACAAAGAGATGCTGCGCCACCGCCGCGCCGCGCGAATAGGTGGGCAGCGCGGCAAGCCCCGTCAGGCGCAGCCCGTCGCGCTCGGAGTCGAGCGGGATGGCGTTCTCGATGAACTCGCGCCCCATGACCCGGCCGATGCGGGCCGAGAGCGCATCGAACAGATCGCCCTGCTCGGCGTCCGCGCGGAAGAGGACGCGGCCCTCGTCCTCCTCGGTCAGGGTGAAGGCCACCGAGGGCTCGGCCATGGCGAGGCGGCGGACGACCTCGGCAATGGCCTGCGTCTCGGCCCGGTCGCTCCGCAGGAAGCGCAGCCGGGCGGGCGTCGCGAAGAAGAGGTCGCGCAGTTCCACCACCGTGCCGCGGTTGGCGGCGGCGGGGCGGACCGGTTCCAGCCGACCGCCCGAAACGGCGATGCGCGCGGCCTCGTGCCCGGCCGCGCGGCTGGTGATGGTCAGGCGGCCCACGGCGCCGAGGCTCGGCAGCGCCTCGCCCCGAAAGCCGAAGGAGCGGATGTCCAGAAGGTCCGAGCCGTCGATCTTCGAGGTCGCGTGACGGGCCAGCGCCAGCGGCAGGTCCTCGGCCGTCATCCCGCAGCCGTCGTCGCTGACGCGGATCAGACGCTTGCCGCCGCCCGCGATGGCGATGGCGATCCGGGTCGCGCCCGCGTCCAGCGCATTCTCGACCAGTTCCTTCACGGCCGAGGCGGGACGTTCCACCACCTCGCCCGCCGCGATGCGGTTGGCGGCGGATTCGTCGAGCTGGCGGATCACCGGCCGGATGTCGGGGTCATGGCGCGTCATGGGTCCCGATCTAGCATGAACAGGACGGTGCAGGATAGATTTCCGCGCCACCTTGCGGGTTTGCGCAAATCGGAAGGGAACCGGGGGCGTCCGTTGCGTCGTTGTCAAGTGCAGCAGACGTTCACAATTCGCAGGAGATCATCATGAAGAAGACGGCAGCAATCCTGATCTGCGGCCTGACGCTGGCCGTGGCCGGCTGCGGCGACAACATGACCGAGCGCGCGGCGACCGGCGCGGGCGCGGGCGCCGTCGTGGGCGGCCCGGTGGGGGCGGCCGCAGGCGCGGTCCTGGGCGGCACCGGCGCGGTTCAGGTCAACCCCTGAGCCGAAGACCCGCACGGACGATGCAAGGGCGCAGGACGGGAAACCCCTCCTGTGCCCTTTTCATAAGCGGCGCTCAGATCCCCTCGGGGCGGCCGACCAAGACGAATTCCAGCTTCCCGGGGTCCAGCACCTCGCGGGCGACGCGCTGGACATCGGCGGCGGTCACGGCCTCGATCTTCTGGTTGCGCGTGTTGACGTAGTCGCGCGGCATTCCCATCAGCTGCATCCCCGACAGGATCCCCGCGATCCGGCGGTTGCCGTCGAAGCGCAGGGGATATTCGCCCGTCAGGTAGGTCTTGGCGTCGCGCAGCTCCTGGTCCGTCACGCCCTCGCGCATCGCGCCCCAGACCTCGCGCACCAGCGCCACGGCCTCGCCCGTGCGGTCGTTGGCGGTGGCCATGCCGCCTGCCCAGGTCTCGCCCAGCACCATGTTCGACAGGCCCGTGCCCACGCCATAGGTCAGGCCACGCTTTTCGCGGATCTCCTCCATCAGGCGCGAGGAAAAACCGCCGCCGCCGAGGATATGGTTCAGCACAAAGGCCGCGAAATAATCGGGATGGTCCATCGGCAGGCCGGGCTGGGCAAAACTGACCACGGTCTGCGGGCTGTCCCAGTCGATCACTTCGGTCGCGCCGGTCACCTTCAGCTCGGCGTCCGGCGGCAGCGGCGCCGTGGCCTCGGCCGGAAGGCCGCCCAGGATGCGGTCGATCAGCAGCCCCAAGGCTTCGGCGTCGATGTCGCCCGCCGCCGAAACCAGCACCCGGTCGCGGGCCAGCACCCGGTCCTTGGCCGCCAGCAGGTCGTCGCGGGTCAGGCCCGCCACCGATTGCCCGGTCCCGCTGATGACCGAGCCATAGGGGTGGTCGCCCCACATCCGCAGCGCCATCTCCTTCGAGGCGATCGCCTGCGGGTCGCTGTCCTGCGCGCGGATCGAGGACTGGACCTGCGCGCGCACCCGCTCGATCGCGTCGGCGTCGAAGCGGGGGCGGACCAGCGCGTCGGCCAGCAGGTCCGCGGCCTGGTCGCGGTTTTCCGTCAGCGCGCGGAAGCTGATGCTGACCGCGTCGTCCGAGACGTCGAAGCCGGCCGAGGCGGCAAGCTCCTCCATCCCTTGCGCGAAGGCCACGGCGTCGCGGTCGCCCGCGCCTTCCTCCAGCAGCGCGGTCATCAGGTTGATCGCGCCGCGCTTGTCGGGTGCATCGACCGAGGCGCCGCCCCGGAAGGCGATCTCGAGCGCCACGAAGGGGATCGAATCGTCCTCGACCAGCCAGGCGGTGATGCCGCCGGGCGAGGTGACCTCCTGGATGTCGATGGCGTGGGCGGGCAGCGCCGCAAGAAGCGAAAGCGCGATGGCGGAAAGGAAGCTGCGGATCATCGGGTCTGCTCCGGTGCCGGGGATTGCGCGGGATCGCTCGCGGGCGCCGCAGGGGCGGGCGAGGCCGGGGCCGGTTGCGCGGGATGCGGCGTGTCGGCGGGAACGGGCGCTGCCCCGGCGGTCGCATCCAGGGCCATGGGCGGGGTGCCCAGTTCCTCCGGCGAGTCCGCCAGGGCCGCATCCGCATCGGCCGTAACCGGGGCAGGGCCACCTGCCGCCGCGCCCGGCACCGCGACGGAGGCAGCGTCCGTTTCGGCGGCTGCCTGCACCGTGCCCACTTCTCCGGTCGGGGCAGGCTTCAGCAGGCTCGTGACGCCGGCACGGCCGCCCAAGGCCCGTTCGGCCGCGGCGCGGACATCCTCGACCGTCACGGCGGCAAGGATGTCGGGCCAGTCGTTCACGTCCTCGACCGTCAGGCCGACGGCGAGGCCCTGGCCATAGTCATAGGCCCGCCCATGGGCTGAATCGCGTTCATAGATGCGGGCCGCGCGCAGCTGCGTCTTGACGCGTTCCAGATGCGCCGGATCGGGCCCCTGCGCCAGGAAGTCGCGGATCGCTGCATCCAGCGCAGCCTCGGCCCCAGCGTCGTCCGTCCCGGGCGCATAGGCCATCGTCACGGTGAAGGTCGTCGGATCGACGCTGAGCCCGTCATACCAGGCGCCCACGCCCAGGGCCTGCCCGGTCAGCACCAGCCGCTGGCCCAAAAACGAGGTCTGGGGCGAGCCGCCCAGCAGCTCGGCCAACACGCTGAGCGCGGCGGCGGTCTTCTGGTCGCCCGGGTTGCGTTCGGGCACGATCACGCTGCGCGTCAGCACGGGCTGGGGCACGCGCGGGTCGGTCATGGTCATGCGCCGCTCGGCCCGCTGCTCGGGCTCCTGCGGGCGGGCGTCGCGGGGGGCATCGGGCTTGGGCGGGATCGGGCCATAGTGCTTCTCGGCCAGGGCCCGCACCTCGTCCGCCGTCACGTCGCCCGCGACGACCAGCACGGCCACGTTCGGGGCGTAATGGTCGTCATACCATTTCAGCGCATCCTCGCGGGTCAGCGCCTCCATCTCCTGCCGCCAGCCGATCACGGGGCGGCCATAGGGGTGGTTGTAGAACTGGACGGCCGAGCGTTCCTCGCCGAACAGCGCGCGGGGGTCGCTGTCGGTCCTCTGGGCGCGTTCCTCCAGCACGACCTGCCGCTCGGCCTGCCAGTCGTCCTCGCCGATCCGCAGGTTTGCCATGCGATCGGCCTCCATTCCCATCACCAGGTCCAGCCGGTCCGAGGCGATGCGCTGGAAATAGGTGGTGAAGTCATAGCTGGTGAAGGCGTTGTCCATGCCGCCGTTCGCGGTGACCGTCTTGGACAGCTCGCCCGCGTCCAGCTTCTCGGTGCCCTTGAACATCAGGTGTTCCAGGTAATGCGCCAGCCCCGACTTGCCCGGCACCTCGTCGGCCGAGCCGATCCGGTACCACAGCATCTGGACCACGACCGGGGCGCGGTGATCCTCGATCACCACCGCCTCAAGCCCGTTGTCGAGCGTGAAATGGCTGACGCCCGCGGGCATCTCGGCCAGGGCCGGGGTGGCGGCGGTGGCCAGCAGGAAGGCGAGGGTGCGGCGCATCATCGGGCGGCCTCCGGGGTTGCGGGTGCCGGCGCAGGTTGGTCGCATCGGAAGCCGCGCGCAAGCGGGGCCCCGGTCAAGCGGTGGTGAGCGGGACTTTACCGGTCCGAGGCGGTGGGGGGCGCGGCCGGAACCTGCGCGCCCGCGCGGCGCCAGCGGTCCTGCTCGGCCCAACTGTCCAGCGTCTGCGGCTCATAGGCGCGCTGGTAGACGTTGACGCGACCCAGAACCTCAAGCGGGCGGCGGCCGCGGCGGGCGCGCACGGCCTGGTCCTCGGCGGCCGTGACCTGACGCACGCCGGGGGTCACGCCCGCGCGGCCCGCATAGGTGACCAGCGCCCCGTCACCCGCGCCGATGCCCTGCTGGGCCAGGTGGCCCGGATTGCCCCCCAGGGCGGCGATGGCGTCGCCCGCCGGGTTCGGGTCGGTGATGTTGGCGCCGCCCGGCGTGGGCGCGGGCAGCTGCGCGAGGTCGGGCGGCAATTCCAGCGGCCGGGTGGGGACGATGGCGAATTCCTCGGGGCCGTCGTCCGAACCGGACAGGTTCATCAGCCGTCCGTCGTTGCCGCAGGCCGCAAGCGCCAGCACGGAAAGGGTCAGCAGAAAGGCCCGCATGGCACCACCCAAGGAAAAGCGTCGCGGCCCTTCTAGCGTGTCTTGCGCCGGTCGTCACGGCTCTTGTCGGGGGCCGGGGCAGGGGTGGCCGGACCCGGCTGGAAGACCAGCCCCAGCGCGCCCGCGAAGATCGCGATGTCGGCCACGTTGAAGCTGTAGGGGTTGCGCCAGCCGGGCAGCGACATGTTCAGGAAATCCGCGACCGCGCCATAGGCCAGGCGGTCGATGACATTGCCCACCGCCCCCCCGATCAGCAGCCCGGCCGCGACCTGTGCCAGCCGCCTGGGGCGCGCGCGGAAAAGCCAGACCGCGACCCAGGCGCAGATCACCACGGCCACAGCGATCAGCACCCATCGCATCACCTCGACATCCGAGGACAGGAGCCCGAAGTTCACCCCCTGGTTCCAGGCCATGCGCAGGTTCAGCCAGGGATCGATCACGTCGATGGCCTGCACCTCGGGGAGGTTCAGCGCATGGACCACGATCCATTTCGTCAGCTGGTCCAGCGCCAGGATCACCAGTGCCGTACCCGCCGCCCACCAGAGGCTGGTTGGTCGCGGCGCAGGAGCAGGCGGCGCCGGGGGCTTGCGGCGGCGCTTGGGGGCGCTGCCGGCCGGCACCGCAGCCGGGGGCACGGCGTCGCCGGCGGTAGCCGCGATCTTGCGGCGCGGCTTCTTCGGCTTGGGGGCTTCGGCGTCGTCGCTCATCAGTGGCGGAAGTGCCGCTGTCCGGTGAAGACCATGGCGAGGCCGAGGCGGTCGGCCGCCGCGATCACTTCCTCGTCGCGCATGGACCCGCCAGGCTGGATCACGGCGCGGGCGCCCGCCGCGGCCAGGGCCTCGATGCCGTCCGCGAAGGGGAAGAAGGCGTCGGATGCCACCGCCGCACCCTCGGTCAGCGGGGCGGCAAGGCCCAAGGCCTCGGCCATGTCCTCGGACTTGCGGCGACCGATGCGGGTCGAATCGACCCGGCTCATCTGCCCCGCGCCGATGCCCACGGTGGCGCGGTCACGCGCATAGACGATGGCGTTCGACTTGACGTGCTTGGCGACGGTCCAGGCGAACATGAGATCGGCAAGCTCCGCCTCGGAGGGCTGGCGCTTTGTCACCACGCGCAGGTCAGCCTGCGTCACATGCCCGTTATCGCGGGTCTGGACGAGGAAGCCGCCCGCCACCTGCCGGAAGGTCAGCCCGCCCGCGCGGGCGTCGGGCAGGCCGCCGGTCGTCAGCAGGCGCAGGTTCTTCTTGGCGGCAAAGATCTCGCGGGCCTCGTCGTCCGCCTCGGGCGCGATGACGACCTCGGTAAATATCTCGGCGATGGCGCGGGCCGTGGGTGCGTCCAGCCGCCCGTTCAGCGCGACGATGCCGCCGAAGGCCGAGGTGCGGTCGCAGTCGAAGGCGCGGCGATAGGCCTGTTCCAGCGTCTCGGCACGGGCCACGCCGCAGGGGTTGGCGTGCTTGATGATGGCGACGGCGGGGCCTTCGGTGAACTCGGCCACCAGTTCGAAGGCCGCGTCGGTGTCGTTGATGTTGTTGTAGGAGAGTTCCTTGCCCTGCCACTGCCGCGCGGTGGCCACGCCCGGACGGGCCGAGCCGTCGGTATAGAAGGCCGCGGCCTGGTGCGGGTTCTCGCCATAGCGCAGGCTTTGCGCCAGCGTCCCGGCGAAGGCGCGGCGGCGCGGGGTTTCCTCGCCGATGGCCTGCGCCATCCAGGTCGAGACGGCCGCATCATAGGCGGCGGTGCGGGCATAGGCGGCTTGCGCCATGCGCTTGCGGAAGGGCAGGGTAGTGGCGCCCCCGTTGGCGTCCAGTTCCGCCAGCACGGCGTCGTAATCCTGCACGTCCACCACTGTCGTGACGTAAGCGTGGTTCTTGGCCGCGGCGCGGATCATCGCCGGGCCGCCGATGTCGATGTTCTCGATGCAGTCGTCGTAGGCTGCGCCTTTCGCCACCGTTTCCTCGAAGGGATAGAGGTTGACCACCAGCAGGTCGATCGGGGCGACTCCGTGCTCTTCCATGCTGGCGCGGTGCTCGGCATTGTCGCGCAGCGCCAGAAGGCCGCCGTGGACGGCCGGGTGCAGCGTCTTGACGCGGCCGTCCATCATCTCGGGGAAGCCGGTGACGTCGGCAACGTCGCGGACGTCCAGCCCGGCGTCGCGCAGGGCCTTGGCCGTGCCACCGGTGGAGAGCAATTCGACCCCGCGCGAGGCCAGGGCCTTGGCGAAGTCGACAAGCCCCTGCTTGTCCGAGACGGAAATCAGCGCGCGGCGCAGGTCGATGCGGTCGGTCATGGGACGGGCCTTCGATGGCAAGCCGGGGAGTCGCGCCGTCCCTAGCGTCACGGGCCGCGACAGTCCAGCGCGCCGCCCCTTTTCCGCCGAAGGCCGCGGCTGTAGCGTGGCGCGCATGACAGATTACACCGAGCTTTCCGCCCGCATCCGCGCCCTGACCGAGGGCGAAAGCGACGAGGTCGCGCTGATGGCCACCGTCGCCTGCGAGTTGCACCATGCCGACGCGCGTTTCGACTGGACCGGCTTCTACCGCGTGACCGGACCCGAGGTGCTGAAGATCGGCCCCTACCAGGGCGGCCACGGCTGCCTGGTGATCCCCTTCTCGCGGGGGGTCTGCGGAGCCGCCGCCCGCACCCGCCAGACGCAGCTTGTGCCGGATGTCGAGGCATTCCCGGGCCATATCGCCTGCTCCTCCTCGACCCGGTCCGAGATCGTCGTGCCGGTGATCGGCGCGAATGATCGGCTGATCGGCGTGCTGGATATCGACAGTGACCGGCCGGAGGCGTTCACTGAAGCCGATGCCGAGGCCTTGGAAGGGATGATGCGCGATGTCTTCGGAACGCTCTGAGATCAGCGGCGCCTGCCTCTGCGGCGCAGTCCACTTCACCGGGCGGCTGACCTCCGAACCGGTCGGCGCCTGCCACTGTTCCCAATGCCGGCGCTGGAGCGGGCATTTCTGGGCCGGTGCCGAGTTGCGCGATCCGCTGATCGAGGGCGAGCCGCTGCGCTGGTTCCGCTCGTCCCAGGAGGCCGAGCGCGGCTTCTGCTCGAACTGCGGATCGTCGCTCTTCTGGCGCGAGGTCGGCTCGCGCCGCACGGTCGTCTCGGCGGGCGCGATCACGCCGCCGACGGGACTGCGGCTGGAAGGACATATCTACGTGGCCGACAAGGGCGACTATTACGACATCGCCGACGGCCTGCCGCAGCAGGCGCAGTCATGACCACGCGCCACGCCCGCTGCCTCTGCGGCGCGGTCCGCGCCACCATCCGGGGCGAGCTGGACGACATCGCCGCCTGCCATTGCAGCCAGTGCCGCCGCTGGTCCGGCCATGTCTGGGCCGCCGTCCCCGTCCCCGACGACGGGCTGGAGATCGAGGGCGAGGATCACCTCCGCTGGTTCAAGTCCTCGGACAAGGCCGAACGCGGCTTCTGCGACACCTGCGGCAGCTCGATCTTCTGGCGCGCCTTCGGCCGGGGCGAGACCGACGTGGCGCTGGGCTGCATCGAGCCGCCCACCGGCCTGCACCTGCAGCGCCACATCTGGGTGGGCGACAAGGGCGACTATTACGAGATCGCGGACGGCGTGCCGCAGGACGGACAGGAATGATCTGGGACACGCTGGGGAACATCCCCCTGCCGCAACTTCTGGCCTTTATCTCGGGGGGGCTGGTGCTGAACGCCGCGCCCGGGCAGGACGTGTTCTTCGCCACCGCCTCGGGCATCCAGGGTGGGCCAAGGGCCGGGGCGCTGGCGGGATTGGGCGTTGGCATCGGCGTGCTGTTCCACGTGACGATGACGACGCTGGGCTTGGGCGCGGTAATCGCCGCCCACCCCGAGGCGCTGTCGGCGATCAAGTGGATCGGGGCAGGCTACCTGCTGTATCTGGCGTGGAAGGCCTGGACCGCGCCCGCGCCGGACCCCTCGGCGCGGCCGGTGGTGCGCTCGCGCGACGTGATCCGGCGGGGCATCCTGTCGAACGTGCTGAACCCCAAGCCGGTGCTGTTCCTGCTGGCCTTCCTGCCGCAGTTCACCAGTCCTGCGCATGGGCCGGTCTGGCACCAGCTGCTGGGTCTGGGACTGATCTTCGCCTTCACCGGCACGCTGATCACCATGGCCTACGGGATCGCGGCGGGCTGGCTGGGGATGCGGCTGGCGGGGCGGCTGGGCATCCTCAACCGCATCGCGGCGGTGATGTTCGCCGGGCTGGCGGTGCGGCTGGTCGCCCGCTAAGTCGGGGCCATGAGCTTCGTTTATCAGCCGACCCAGGAACAGCCCCGCCTGATCCACCATGACGACCAGATCCTCGTGGTGGAAAAGCCCGCGGGCCTTCTGTCCGTGCCGGGCAGGGGAGAGGACCGGGCCGACTGCCTCATCAACCGGCTGCGCGGGGCCTTTCCGACGGTGCTGCTGGTGCACCGGCTGGACATGGACACCTCGGGCATCATGGTCTTCGGGCTGACGCCGCACGCGCAGAAGCACCTCGGCCAGCAGTTCGAGCGGCGGCAGGTGAAAAAGGCATACGTGGCAAGGGTTTGGGGTCGGCTTGAGGGCAAGGAAGGCCGGGTGGACCTGCCGCTGATCGTGGACTGGCCGAACCGGCCGCGGCAGAAGGTGGACCATGCCGAGGGCCGCCCGGCGCAGACCGACTGGCGGGTGATCCGCGCCTCCGACGCCGAGACCCGCGTCCGCCTTTATCCGCTGACCGGGCGCAGCCACCAACTGCGGGTCCACATGGCGAGCCTCGGGCATCCGATCCTGGGCGATCCGCTTTACGCCGAGGGACCCGCCGCCGACCACCCGCGGCTGATGCTGCATGCCGAGTCGCTGCGGCTGCGGCACCCCGACAGCAACGCGACGATGAGCTTCTCGGCGCCGCCGCTGTTCTGATCCCGTTCCCCGCACGGACCATGCACGACCGATGCACATCCGATGCACGGGTGATGCAGACGCAACCCTTTTGCCCCCTCGGGGCGTTGGACCCCCGACTGACGGAGGTTCACCCATGCGTATCCGCACCATCGCCACGGGGCTTGCCGCCCTCGCCGCCCTCTCCGCCGCCTCGCGCGCGATCATGACCCGCGTGCCGAGGGGCATCGAGCCCGTTACCGGCTTCGACGCCCGGCTCTACATGGGCCGCTGGTACGAGATCGCGCGCCTGAACCACCGCTTCGAGCGCGGCATGAGTGACGTGACCGCCGACTATGCGCTGAACGCGGACGGCAGCGTGCGGGTAATCAACAGCGGCGTCAGGAACGGCCGCCGCAAGTCGGTCGAGGGCACCGCCCGCTTCAAGGGCTCCCCGGATGTGGCGAGCCTCGCCGTCAGCTTCTTCCCCGGCTTTCCCGGCGGCTACCACGTCTTCGCCCTGGACGAGGGCTACCAGTGGGCGATGATCTCGGGCCCGGACCGGGGCTACCTGTGGATCCTCGCCCGCCAGCCGGGAATGGAGGAGGAGCTATACCGGCAGCTCGTGGGGATCGCGGTGGACCGGGGGTTCCAAGTGGAGGGGTTGATCCGGGTGGAGCATGGTACGGGCGGGCCGCCGGCACGATCCGGTGCTTCGTTCAAAGGAAATCGAAGTTCTTCGTCAGGTGAGCAATAGACACGAAGAACCTACAGCAGATGCCCCAGCCGTGCTGAAAGTGGCGCGGCGATCTTTTAGCCTTTGTCGTCAGCCTTTTTTGTGCCATGTGACGTGAGGCTTCATTTAGAGATACGTGGGAAGATTTTGTCTTATTCTGTTCGTTACCAAGTTTTTGTCAGCTCTACGTTCACGGATCTCGCCGCTGAGAGGGCGGAAGTTATTCAAGCGATCTGGGAGTTAGACTGCATCCCGACCGGCATGGAGGCGTTTGTTGCATCCAACGAGGGGCAATGGGATGTGATCAAGCGTGTTATAGATGAGTGTGACTACTACATTCTTATCATCGGGGGACGTTACGGATCCATGACCCCTGAAGGTATGAGTTACACAGAAAAAGAGTATCGTTACGCAAAGGAGATAGGTTTACCCGTCTTGGCGTTTGTCCACGGCGAACCCGAGAGCATTCCAGTGGGAAAGACAGAGAAGGATGCGGGTTCGCGTCAAAAACTCGATTCCTTCCGGTCTGAAGTTATGGCTATTCATCCCATAAGGAGCTGGAAAACTCCTTCAGAACTAGGTGGCCTTGTGTCGCGCTCATTGGTTAGAGAGATAAAGATTTCTCCTCGGCCCGGTTGGATACGGAACGACGGCTCCTCCCCCATTTCTCTTTTGGAGCGGATTAATGATCTTTCAGAAGAAAATCAGCGGCTCCAGGAGCAGCTTGAGGCTCAGAAGGCCGAGGAGGATGATGATAGTCTTGAATCAGGAGACGATAGAGTAACCGTTTACGGGTGGCGACGTGAACGTGATGTGGAGTGGAACCGGATTGAAGCCAACTGGCATGTTAGCGTGTCTTGGAATGAGCTTTTTCGAGATATAGGTCCAGCGTTGATCAACGAAACGACCGAAGATAAGTTGATCAATCTGATTTCTAGGTTTAACTCACTGCACCATACTGAGAACGAAGTCTTGAGCGTCACGCTGGCCGTTGAGTGTTGGAGTGAAATACTGGTACAGTTCCGTGCCCTCGGATTGATAACTCAAGGCATAAAGAAGCGTGGAGTTAATGATAGGGGAAGCTACTGGGGCATCACCCAAAAGGGTGACCGTCTGCTAATCAAGCTTCTGGCCCGACGAAAGCAACCTCCGGACGTCACCTAGTCACCCGCCACAATCGAAAACGCTGAAAAGTTCTATCGTCAACAATAGAAGTGCACCGAACAGCAGCTTCGTTCCGCCTTGTGGACGTTCAAAGGCCAAGACCAGTTCGGTCCTAGCTTACTACACAATCATCGAGAACCGACCAGACGCTCGGTAAATGCGCTACCCGCCTCCCTCACCTCCGCCCCCCGTATTTCGCCTTCGGCCCTGCGATCCACCAGGCGATCAGCCCGGCGACCGGCAGGATCGCCACGACCAGCACCCAGATGATCTTGCTACGGCCCGTGGCGCCCGAGTTGATGATCGAGGCGATGGCCCAGATGTCGAGGACGAAGATGATCAGGCCGAAGATGCTGCCGAAGAAGTTCATCGGGATGGCTCCGTGAGTGAGGGGGCGCGACCGGCCCGTTGTTGCGTCAACGGGCTGGCCGCGCCGGGGTTCCCCTTACAGCACGTAGCGCGACAAGTCGGCCGAGCGGGCGAGGTCGCCAAGCTGGGATTCGACGAAACCGGCGTTGACCGTGATCGCCTCGCCCTTGCGGTCGGGGGCGGTGAAGGAGAGGTCCTCGAAGACGCGCTCGATCACCGTGTAGAGGCGGCGGGCGCCGATGTTCTCGACGCTGCCGTTCACCTCGGCGGCGATGCGGGCCAGCGCCGCGATGCCGTCGGCGGTGAAGCTGACCTCGACGCCCTCGGTCCGCATGAGGGCGGCATATTGCAGGGTCAGGGCGTTGTCGGTCTCGGTCAGGATGCGGACGAAGTCGGCCTCGGTGAGCGCGCGCAGTTCGACGCGGATCGGCAGGCGGCCCTGAAGCTCGGGCAGCAGGTCCGAGGGCTTGGCCACGTGGAAGGCACCGCTCGCGATGAACAGGATGTGGTCGGTGCGGACGGGGCCGTATTTCGTGCTGACCGTCGTGCCCTCGATCAGCGGCAGCAGGTCGCGCTGGACGCCCTCGCGGCTGATGTCGCCGCCGCGGGTCTCGGCGCGGGCGCAGACCTTGTCGATCTCGTCGATGAAGACGATGCCGGACTGCTGCACGGCCTCGAGGGCGGCGGCCTTGATCTGCTCGTCGTCCAGCAGCTTGTCGGCTTCTTCGGCGATCAGCAGATCGTAGGATTGCGCCACCGTGACCTTGCGGCGCACGCGGCGGCCGCCGAAGGCTTTCATCAGCGCGCCGAGGTCCATCATCTGGCCCATGCCGGGCTGGCCGGGAACCTCCATCCCGAGGGGGCTCGAGGTGTCGTTCAGTTCCAGTTCGATCACGGTGTCGTCCAGTTCGCCCCGGCGCAGCTTGCCGCGGAAAAGCTCGCGGGTCTGGTCGCGGGCGTTCTCGCCGGCCAGTGCCTCGATCACGCGGGCCTCGGCGGCCTCGCGGGCGCGGGACTTGACGGCGTCGCGCATCCGCTCGCGCGTCTCGACCATGGCGGCGTCGGTCAGGTCGCGGATGATCTGTTCGACGTCGCGGCCGACATAGCCGACCTCGGTGAACTTGGTGGCCTCGACCTTGACGAAGGGGGCGTGGGCGAGCTTCGCCAGACGGCGCGAGATCTCGGTCTTGCCGACGCCGGTCGGGCCGATCATCAGGATGTTCTTGGGATAGACCTCGTCGCGCAGGTCGTCGGCCAGCTGCTGGCGGCGCCAGCGGTTGCGCATCGCCACGGCCACCGCACGCTTGGCCTCGGCCTGTCCGATGATGAAGCGGTCAAGCTCGGCGGTGATCTCGCGGGGGGTCAGGTCGGTCATGGCGTCCTCAGGGTTTCCGTGCCGCCGACTTATGCAGCCGGGGCGGAAACGCCAAGTCACCAGGTCGCGCGCCCCTGCATGGCGACGGGACCATCCGCGTAGGAGGTCCAGAGGCTCAGCGCCTCCCCGTCCTCGGCCGCGTTCAGCGTGAAGTCGGCGTCGTCGAACAGGGGCGAAAGGCTGCGGAACTCGAAAAGGGCAGGGCGGCGGCCGCGCAGTTTCTCGGCGAACTGGACCAGCAGGGTGGCCTGCAGGGGGCCGTGGACGATCAGGCCGGGGTAGCCCTCGACATCGCGGACGTAAGGCGCGTCGTAATGGATGCGGTGGCCGTTGAAGGTCAGGGACGAGTAGCGGAACAGGAGCGCGGCCGAGGGCTCGACCCGGCGGCGGTGGGCGCCGTAAGGGGCAGGCTCGGCGGGCTTCGCGGGGGCGGAGTCGGTGCCGCGATAGACGATGTCCTGGCGCTCGCGGACAGCCTCGCGGCCGTTGCTGTCGATGCGGTGGTCCACGATCACGAAGCAGAGCGTGCCGGTGCGGCCGTGCTTGACGGAAACGTCGCGGATGGTGGAACGCCGCGTGACCGTCTCGCCCACGCGGATGTCGCCGGTGAAGGCGAAGCTGCCGCCCGCCCACATCCGGCGGGGCAGGGGCACGGGGGGCAGGAAGCCGCCGCGCGCCGGGTGGCCGTCGGGACCGAGCTGCGCCGTCGGCGCGGCAGGCGGCGCGAGGCAGAGGTGGATCATCACCGGGGCCGCGTCGCCGTCGCGGGGCTCGCCCGTGAAGTCGAAGGTCGCGTTGAAGCGGTCCACGGCGGCGGGGGTCAGCAGCTCGGATTTCGTTTCCTCGCGGCCGATCCACTGGCGCAGGTGGTCGATGTCCAGGTCGGTCATGCTGTCTCCAGTCCGGGAACGGAGCCGTAGTCGCGCATCTCGCCCGCGAAGACGGGCGCGGGGGCGGGATAGCTGACGGGGCCGTTCGGCGTGTCCACGGTGATACGCCGCAGATGCGGGTGGCGCGAGAGGCCGTCCATGTCATTGACCGTGGCGAATGCGATGTCGGCGGCCTCGATGGCGGCGGTGGCCTCGGGCAGGCTGCGGGCGGCGAAGGCGGCGGCGACGGCCGCGTCGGTTTCCGGGCGGTTCGCCACGCGGGCGGTGTTGGTAGCAAAGCGGGGATCGCTGCCGAGACCGGGCTGGCCGAGGAAGATTTCCGCCAGCTTGCGCCATTCGCGATCGCTTTGCACCGAGATCAGCACCTCGGCCCCGTCCCTGCAGCGGAAGACGCCGTAGGGCGCGATCGAGGGATGGGCGAGGCCCACGCGCCTGGGCGTCTGGCCGCCCTCGTGCTGCAGCAGCGGCACGGTCAGCCAGTCGGCCAGCACGTCGAACATCGACAGCGTGATCGCCGCGCCCCGGCCGGTGACGCCGCGCGCGATCAGTGCCTCGAGGATCGCGGCATGGGCGGTCGCGCCGGTGGCGATGTCCACCATGGAGATGCCGACGCGGGCGGGTTCGCCCGGGCCGCCGGTGATGGAACACAGGCCCGATTCCGCCTGGATCAGCAGGTCATAGGCCTTGCGGTCGGCCATCGGCCCGCTTTCCCCGTAGCCCGAGATCGAGCAGGTGATGAGCCTCGGCCAGTCGCGGGCCAGCCGCTCGGGCGGAAAGCCCAGCCGCCCCAGCGCGCCGGGCTTGAGGTTCTGGACCAGCACATCGGCGCCGTCGAGCAGGGCGGTCAGGGCGTCCTTGCCTTCGGGCGTGGTCAGGTCGAGGACGCGCGACTCCTTGCCGCGATTGAGCCAGACGAAATAGCTGGACTGGCCCTTGGCGACCGAGTCGTAGCCGCGGGCGAAATCGCCCTCGGGACGCTCGATCTTGATGACGCGGGCACCCGCGTCGGCCAGCCGCGCGGTGGCAAAGGGCGCGGCCACCGCCTGTTCGATGGCGACAACGGTCAGGCCTTCGAGGGGACGCATCAGAAGCTCCTCGGCAGGCCGAGGACGTGCTCGGCCACATAGGACAGGATCAGGTTCGTCGAGATCGGCGCGACCTGGTAAAGGCGCGTTTCCCGGAACTTGCGTTCGACGTCGTATTCGGCGGCGAAGCCGAAGCCGCCGTGGAACTGCAGGCAGGCGTTCGCGGCCTCCCAGCTTGCTTTCGCGGCGAGATACTTGGCCATGTTGGCCTGGGCGCCGCAATCCTGGCGGGCGTCGTACAGGCGGCAGGCCTCCCAGCGCATGAGGTTGGCAGCCTCGATCTCGATGAAGCTTTCGGCGATGGGGAACTGGACGCCCTGGTTCTGGCCGATGGGGCGGCCGAAGACCGTGCGCTCGCTGGTGTATTTCGTCACGCGGTCGATGAACCAGTAGCCGTCGCCGATGCATTCGGCCGCGATCAGCGTGCGTTCCGCGTTGAGCCCGGTCAGGATGTACCTGAAGCCCTTGCCTTCCTCGCCGATCAGGCTGTCGGCCGGAATTTCCAGGTTGTCGAAGAACAGTTCGTTGGTCTCGTGGTTGACCATGTTGGGGATCGGGCGGACGGTCATGCCCCCCTTCACCGCCTCCTTCACGTCCACGAGGAAGATCGAGAGGCCCTCGGATTTCTTCCTGACCTCGGACAGGGGGGTGGTGCGGGCCAGGAGGATCATGAGGTCGGAATGCTGGACCCGGCTGATCCAGACCTTCTGGCCGTTGATCACGTAGCGGTCGCCCTTGCGGACAGCGGTGGTGCGAAGCTGGGTGGTGTCGGTGCCCGTGGTGGGCTCGGTCACGGCCATGGACTGCAGCCGCAATTCGCCCGAGGCGATCTTCGGCAGATAGGTCCGGCGCTGTTCCTCGGACCCGTGCCGGACCAGCGTGTTCATGTTGTACATCTGCCCGTGGCAGGCGCCCGAGTTGCCGCCCGAGCGGTTGATCTCCTCCATGATGACCGAGGCTTCGGCGAGGCCGAGGCCCGAGCCGCCGTATTCCTCGGGGATCAGGGCGGCCATCCAGCCGGCGCGGGTCAGGGCCTCGACGAATTCCTCGGGATAGGCGCGCTGTTCGTCCACGCGGCGGTGGTAGTCGTCGGGGAACTGCGCGCAAAGGGCGCGCACCGCGTCGCGGATGTCCTGATACTGGTCGGCGGGCTGGGCGATCATCGCGGGCCTCCTGTCGCTGGGCGGCAGATTAGGGCTGGCGAGAGCGATAAGCCAAATACATGATGCGTCTGCCCGCCATAACGGAGCGATATGGATGATCGAGTTGCGGCAGCTGCGCTATTTCCTGGCGATCGTCGAGCAGGGCAGCCTGACGCGCGCGGCCGAGGTGCTGCGCGTCGCCCAGCCCGCCCTGTCGGGCCACGTGCGGCGGATGGAAGCGCATCTGGGCACGGCGTTGCTGCTGCGCACGCCGAAGGGGGTGCAGCCGACGGAAGCCGGGCAGGCGCTGGCGCGGCACGCGCGGCTGATGCTGGACCAGCTGGCTCTAGCCGAGGAGGAGATCCGGGGTCAGCGCGACGACCCGGCGGGGCTGGTGCGGCTGGGGCTGCCGGGGACCATTGGGCAGATCCTCGCCGTGCCGCTGATCCGGGCGGTCCGCGCCCGTCATCCCCGGATCGAACTGCGCGTGGCCGAGGCGATGAGCGGCTTCGTGCTGGACTGGCTGGAGGCAGGGCGCATCGACATCGCCGTGCTGTACGAGGAGGCCGGCGGGCGGGGCATCCTGACCGAGCGGCTGCTGGAGGAGGAACTGGTGGTCATCGGCGCGCCCGCGCGGGCCGCCGAGATGCCGGACGGGGCGCTGCCATTGGTCACGGCGCTGCGGGCCGGGCTGATCCTGCCCGGCGACGGCCACGGGCTGCGCGCGCTGCTGGACGCGCAGGCGGCCACCCTGGGCCAGCCGCTCGCGACGCTGATCGACGTCGATTCCTACCAGAACATCAAGGCGCTGGTGGCCGAGGGGATGGGCTGGTCGATCCTGCCGCGCAACGCGGTCGCGGCCGAGGCGGCGCAGGGCGCGCTGCAGGTCTGGCCGATCCGCGACCCGCAGTTGCGCCGCCACGTGCACCTGGCCCATGCCGCGCGGCGCCCGGTGACGGGCGCGGTCGCGGCGGTGCTGGGACTGGCGCGCGACACGCTGCGCGGCCTGGTGCGGGACGGCGCCTGGACAGGGGCGGTGCTGGTCGGAGAGGCCGGCGCGGAGGGCTGAGCCGGTCTTCCCGACCAAGTCTGCGCTCAGGCGGCGATCCGCTCCACCACCAGGTTGGCGTTGGTGTAGACGCAGATGTCGGCCGCGATGGCCATGGCGCGGCGGGCGACCGTCTCGGCGTCGAGGTTGCTTTCCATCAGCCCCCGCGCCGCCGCGAGCGCGAAGTTCCCGCCCGAGCCGATGGCGGCCACGTCATGTTCCGGTTCCAGCACGTCGCCCGCGCCGGTCACGACATAGACCTGCGCACCGTCGGTGACGATCAGCATGGCTTCCAGGTTGCGCAGGTACTTGTCGGTGCGCCAGTCCTTGGCCAGTTCGACGCAGGCGCGCTGCAACTGGCCCGGCGCGGATTCCAGCTTGCGCTCCAGCCGTTCCAGCAGGGTGAAGGCGTCGGCGGTCGAGCCCGCGAAGCCCACCACCACGTCGCGCCCGCCGGGCGACAGGCGGCGGACCTTGCGCGCCGTGCCCTTCATCACCGTCTGGCCCACGCTGACCTGCCCGTCGCCCGCGACGACGACCTCATTGCCGCGGCGCACCGCCAGGATCGTGGTCATGCTGTCTTCCCCTTCTTGGTCTTGCGGGCCCCAGATATGGGCGCGCGCCCGCTTCCGCAACGCGGGCGCGCCGATTACGCTGCCGCCATGCCGCCGCCCCCCACCCTTCGCGTCTATCTTCACGGGCAGATGCTGCGCACGGCGCGGGCGGGGACCTTTCCGGCGATGGCCGTGCTGGCGCGTGCGGTCCAGGCGCAGGGCTGGCGCGTACTGTTCGAGCGCGCCTCGCCGCACGCGCAGGACAACCCGCCCCCTCCGGGCGACTACGCGTTGCTTCACATGAAGCAGCCCCGCCATCCCCGCACCCTGACCCTGCGCCGCGCCTATCATTATCCCTTCTGGCGCATCGAGCCCGTGGCCGAGCGGTGGCGCTTTGCCGTGGCGCAGGCGCGGTTCGACCCCGACGCGGTGGATGCCGAGGAGGCCGCCGCCTTCGTCCGCCGCTTGCGCGCCCGCGTCCTGCCGGGTCCCGAGCCCCGGCGCGGGGATCACGTCCTTGTGCCGCTGCAGGGCCACCTGCGCCGCACCCGGTCCTTCCAGACCATGAGCCCCATCGAGATGCTGGAGGCGGTCTGCCGCACCAGTCGCCCGGTGGTGGCGACGCTCCATCCGTCCGAAAGCTACGATGCCGCCGACCATGCCGCGCTGGACCGGCTGGCGGCCCGGCATCCGAAGCTGGTGCTGGGTGGCGATACCATGGCGTTGCTGCGGGACTGCGCCTTTGTCGCCACCCAGAACAGTGCGGTCGCCTTCGATGGCATGATCCTGGGCAAGCCTGCGGTCCTGTTCGCGCAGATCGACTTTCACCACGTGGCCCTGAACGTGGCCGACCTGGGTGCCGGGGCCGCGCTGGCCCGGGCGGCCAAGGCCTCTCCCCCGCTCGACCGCTATGTTCACTGGTTCCTCAAGTCGCAGGCGATCGACGCGCAGGCGCCCAACGCGGACGCGCGGATGCTGGCGGCCATGCGCCGGGGCGGCTGGCCGCTGTAGGACCTGAGGGGTTGCGCCCGACCCGACCCTTGCCCAAAGTCCGCGCGATCGAGCGGTGCGGGGACAGGCATGTCGGACAGGGTGGTGATCGTGGGCGCGGGGCAGGGGGGCCTGCAGGTCGCGGCCAGCCTGCGGCAGGAAGGCTTCGCCGGACCCGTCACGCTGCTCGGGGACGAGCCCGGCCTGCCCTACCAGCGGCCGCCGCTGAGCAAGGCCTACATGAAGGACGGTGACGAAAGCCGGCTGGCGCTGAAGCCCGCCTCGTTTTTCGAAACGGCCGGCATCGATTACCGTCCCGGCATCATTGTCGCCGGGATCGACCGGCCGGCGGGCGAGGTGGTGCTGGACAATGGCGAGCGGCTGGGCTTCGATCATCTCGTGCTGGCGACCGGCGCGCGCAACCTGCGCCCGCCGCTGCCCGGGATCGACCTGCCCGGCGTGCACGAGCTGCGCGGCTTGGCCGATGCCGCCCGGCTGCGCGCCATGGCCGAGGGCGTCCGCCGCGCCGCGGTGATCGGGGGCGGCTTCATCGGGCTCGAGTTTGCGGCCGTCGCCGCCGCGCGCGGCATCCATGTCACCGTGATCGAGGCCGCCGACCGGCTGATGTCCCGTGCCGTGACGCCGCCGATCTCGCAGCGCTTCCTGGACTTCCATCGCGCGGCGGGGGTCGATGTCCGCCTGGGCGCGCTCGGCACCGCCGTCCTGGGCGGCAGGGCGGCCGAGGGCGTCGCGCTGGCCGATGGTCAGGAGGTCGCGGCCGATCTCGTCCTGCTGGCCGTGGGCGTCCGCCCGAACATGGAACTTGCCGCCGAAGCCGGGCTTGCGGTCGCCAACGGCATCGTCGTCGACGGACACCTGCGCACGAGCGACCCGCGCATCTTCGCCATCGGCGATTGCGCGAACTTCCCGCTGGGGGGGATCGCCACGCGGCTGGAATCGGTGCAGGCGGCGGTCGATCACGCCCGCCATGTCGCCCGCACGATCACCGGGGCCGGGCAGCCGCCCTATGACGCGCTGCCTTGGTTCTGGTCGGACCAGGGGCCGCTCAAGCTGCAGATCGCGGGGTTGTCCACCGGCTGGGACGATACCCATGTCCTGACCGACGCCACGGGCGCGGTGGATACGGTGCTGGCCTTCCGCGACGAGCGGCTGATCGCGGTCGAAGCGGTGAATCAGGCCGGGCGGCACATGGCCGCGCGCAAGCTGCTGGCGGGCGCGCCGGTCATGTGGGACCGGCTGCAGGGGCTGGACTGGGACCTGCGGGCGGCGCTGGCGGCCTAGGGGCCGAGTTCCAGGATACGGGCCTCGGGGCAGGCCTCGCGCGCCAGTTCGCAGACATGGCGGTGGTGGGTCAGGTAGATCACCTGTCCCGACCGCGACATCTCGGCCAGCGCCCTCAGCGCCAGTCGGGTGCGGGTGTCGTCAAAGGTTTCCATGATGTCGTCGGCGATCACCGGCACCGGCCCATGCGCCCCCGTCCATTCGTGGAAGCCCGCGATGCGCAGCGCGAGGTAAAGCTGGAAGCGCGTGCCCTTGGACAGCGCCCCCGGCTCCTTGGACCCGCCATCCGCCGCGACGGCGATCAGCCGCTCGGTTCCCTCGCCCGGCTGTGAGGTCAGGCCCCGGTAGGCGCCGCCCGTGATGGCGGCAAAGGCGTCCGAGGCGCGGGCCATCATCCCGCTGCGGTGGTGGTCGCGATAGCTGCGCAGCGCGTGGTCCGTGGCGATCACCCCCGCCCGCAGGCGCAGCCAGGCACGGGCCTCCTCCTCGATCCCGATCAGCAGGGCGCGGCGGCGGGCCTCGATCCTCGCCACGCGGTCGTCGCCCGTGACCGCGTCCAGCGCGTGGCGGGCGGCGTAAAGGGCGGCGCGGGCGGATTCCAGCCGCCCCTCGGTCTCGGCCTGAGCATCCTCGGCCCGGACCAAGGCCGCGCGCAATTCGTCGGGTGTGGTGCCGGAAAGGCGCGCGCGCGCCTCATCCAGCGAGGGGACACCCAGAGCGGCGCGGATCTGCGCATCCAGGCGTGCGGCGCGGTCGCGCAGTTCGGCGCGGCGGGCGATGCGGGCCAGCGCCGCCTGGGCATGGGTCAGGTCCGGGGCGCCCAGATGGGCGGTGATGGTCGCCGCCTCAACGTCCAGCCGCGCGCGGCGCTGGGCCAGTGCATGGCGGGCAGCATCTGCCCGGGCGAGGTCCTCAGCCAGCGTCGCGCGGCGCTCGGCCGTGCGGCGGGCCTCGGCCAGCCGGGCAGCGGCGACGGCGTGGCGGGCCAGCGGGTCGCCGGGGGGCAGGTCCAGCGCGCTGGCCAGCGCGTCCACGGCGTCTGCAAAACGGTGCTGGTCCTCCTGCATGGCCTCGGTGCGGTGGCGCAGGTCCTCGGTCACGGCCAGTGCTGCACCAAGCTCTCGCAACGGGGACAGCAGGGCGCGCAGCCGGGCGGCATCGGGCGGGGCCTCGGCCAGGAAGGTCGGGGCGCAGGCCTCGGTCAGGGTGCGCTGCCAGTCGTCCAGCGCCCGCCGCGCCGCCGCCTCGGCTTGCCGGCGGGCGGCGAGTTCCCGCGTCAGGCGCAGCCGTTCGGCCCGGCGCGCGGCCTCCGCCTCGTGGCGGTCGAGCAAGCGCTGGGCTTGGGCGGCAAGCGCGCGCAACTCGCCCTCGGGGGTTTCGCCTGCGGCCTCCAGTTGGGTGCGCAAGGCCTCCTCGGCCTGTGCCGCTTCGGCTTCGGCACGCTCGGCGGCGCGGGCGGCAGCCTCGGCCTCGTCGGCAAGGTTCAGCGCCCGCTCGTGCCGGGCAAGCCAGCCGGACAGGTCCGCCAGAGGATCGGCCGGGTCGCGGCCGGGCAGGATCGCGCCCGCGCGGGCGGCCAGGGTGGCGCGCAACTCGGCCAGCGCCGCCTCGGCAACTGCGAGATCGCGCGCGGCGGCCTCGGCCAGCCGCTCGGCCGTCGCGGCATCCTCGCGCGCGCCGTGAAGCCGGCCGATGTCGGCGGCGCGGTCCAGTTGGGCGGACACGGCGCGGTCATGCGCCTCCATCGTCTCGGCAAAGGCGCGGGCGGTTGCGGCGTCCATCGCCGCCAGATGCGCTTCCCATGCCGCGTCCCGGCGGGCGCGGCTTTCGGCCACCCGCTGCGGATCGGCGGGGCCGATGCTGTCGGCAAGCCCGTCACGCTCGGCCGCCCGGCGCCGCGCTTCCCCGGCCCGGTCGGCGGCCACGCGGGCTGCCGTGTCGCGCACGGCGGTGGCAGCGTCGAGCCGCGCCGCCCAGGTCCCCAGCCGCTCGGTCGAAGGCACTTCAAGCGCCCGCAGCGTAGCCGCGTCGCCCTTCCAAGGCGCCAGCCGTGCCAGTGCCGCATCAAGGCGGGCGGCAGCCTCGGCGGCATTGGCTAGCGCCTCATCGCGCCGGCCCGCCAGATCGGCGCGGCGCAGGGGCGCTAGCGCCTCGCGCAGTGCTGTTGTGCCGTCCTCCGCGCCCTCGTCGTCCAAGGGGCCGCCCGCCGCCGCAAGCTCGTCCACCCGCGCCGCCACCTCGGCCCGGGCCGAGGCGAGCCGCGCCGACAGCCCCTCATGCGCCGTCATCAGCTCGGCCAGCCGGTCGAGCGTCCCGGCGCCGACCTCCAGACTTGCGGGATCCGCGTCGGGCAGGATCTGGCGACCCAGTCCCTCGATCCGCTGGCGGGCGGCGGCAAGCTCCTGCAGGCGGCGGGGCAAGTCGTCGCGCGCGGCGATCCAGCGCGCCTTGAGGTCCTCGTCGAAGCCCGCGGCCTCGGCCTGCGCCAGCGCCGTGTCGTCGGGCACCAGCGCCGCCAGCGCGGCACACAATGCCTGCCGCCGCTCGGCGTCCAAGGCGGCTTCGGTCCGCAGCGCCACGTCGTCGGCTTGCAGCGCGGCCACCCGCGCGGGCCAGGCCGGGGGCACGTCGGGCAGTTCCTCCAGCGGCGCAAGCTCCGCGTCGATGGCGCTCCATTCGGCCAGCCAGGGCAGCGCCTCCAGCGCAGCTTTCGCGGCCTCGCGAGCAGCGGCGGCGCGCGCATGGGCCTCGGCTGCGGCGTCGCGCTCGGCCTCGGCCTTGTCGGCCGTCTGCCGCCGCGCACGGTGCTCGGCCGCCTGCACGTCCAGCGCCTTGCGTTCGGCCACGAGCGCCTCCAACTCGCCGCGCATGTCCTTGAGGGTGCCTTTACGGGCGGATTTCTTGTAGAAGGCGTCTGCCTCGGCACGCAGGCCGTCCAGCCTGTCGCCCAGTTCCGCCAGCCCCGCGCTGGCCGAAAACAGAAGCTGGCCGAGGTTGCCCTTGCTGGACAGGATCAGCTCGCCTCCGTCCTCCATGCTGCCCGCGTCAAGCGCGAACATGTCGGCGCAGTCCTTCCGCTCGATCCCGCCGAGCGCCGCCCGCAGCATCCCGTCGGACACGGGCCGCCCGGCGGGATCGAGCAGGGACTCGCGGGTCTTCTTGACGCGAACGAGTTCCCGCTGGCCATCCGGCAGGTCCAGCACCGCCCCGATCCGCAGCGCGTCATAGGGATGCAGGAAGTTGTAGCTGCTGCGCGCGTGGATGCCGAAGAGCAGGTCCAGCCAGGCGTTCAACAGGGTGGACTTGCCCGCCTCGTTCGGCCCGTGGACGATGTGCAGGTCGGGCCGGCCCGGCTCCGCTGCCCCGAAGTCCAGGCTGCGGTCGGTAAAGCGCCCGTAGCGCGTCAGGTCCAGTCGGCGCAGCCGCATCAGTCCGCGCCGTCCGCCCGGTCGGGGACAAGCCGTGCCACCACCTCGTCGGCGCCCTCGCGGGCGAGGTCGGCGAGCGTGCGGTCCAGCGCGCCCTTGTCCTCGCCGAAGGCCCCGCGCAACTCGGGCGGAAGCTGCCCGATCAGTTCCTGCGCGGCGGCGGTCAGGTCGGCGGCAAAGGCTTCCGAGCCCAGCACCTCGCCCGAGATCAGCCGCCGCAGCGCGACCAGGGGCGAGCCGTCGGCGGCGGGCGCCTCCTCCTCCGGCAAGGTGCAGCTCGAGGTCAGCTTCTCGATCCAGGTGCGCCCGGTGGCCTCGGCCGCCGCCTGGGCCTCGGCCAGCAGCAGGTCCAGGTCGCGCCGGATGCGCCAGGCGAGCGGCGTGGCCCCGGTCAGCACCACCCGCGCCACCAGATGCGGGGAACGCGCCTCTTCCCGTGCCGTTTCCAGCGCGTGGCGCAGGCGCCGGACCAGCGCGGCCCAGTCCGCCACGCCCGTCGCGTCCACGGGCACCGTAGCGAATTCGGCGAGGCTGGTCAGCCGGTCCTCGACGGTGATCGTGCGGTCGGGGGCCACGGTGACCAGCACGACGCCGCGCGGCCCGGCCTCGCCGATGTCGCGCCCCTGCGGGATGCCGGGCATGACGACCTGCGTGCGTCCGACCACCTGTCGCGAGGGCTTGTGGATATGCCCGAGCGCCCAGTAGTCGAAGCCCGACCGCCCCAGGTCGGCGGGCGTCACGGGCGCGTAAGGGTCATGGCCGGGCGCGCCGCCCAGGCTCGTGTGCATCAGGCCGATGTTGACTGCGTCCGACACCGGCGGGCGATAATCGCCCAGCAGGCTGGCCTCGGCCCGGGGCTCGCGGAAGCTGAGCCCGTGCAGGACCACCGGGACCGCGCCCGGCGGACGATCCAGCGACACGGCCTCGGCGCGGTGGGTGTAAACATGGGTCGAAGGCGGCAGCACCAGTTCCCGCGTGATCCGCGACAGCGCGTCGTGGTTGCCGCGGATGATGTGGACGGCCACGCCCGCCTGGTCCAGCCGCCCCAGTTGCTGCGCCAGGAAGCGGGCCGTCGTCATCGAGGTCTGGTCGCCGTCATACAGGTCGCCCGCCAGCAGCAGCGCGTCCACCCGCTCGGCCAGGCACAGGTCCACGATGCCGACGAAAGCTTGCCGGGTGGCGGTCCCGATCAGCTCGGCCACCTCGGGCGCCCGCAGCGCCAGCGAGCGCAGCGGCGAGTCGAGGTGGATGTCGGCGGCATGGACGAAACGGAAGCTCATGGTCACGGATTGTTCCGTGGCGCGAAGCGGAGTGCAAGTGGAGACGCATCACCGGGGGCTTCGCGCCCCCGGTCCCCCGCGGGATATTTATACAAAGAAGAACAGGAGGATCAGCGACAAGGCCAAGCGCTGACGTCGGGTCTGTAGCCGACGCTGACGCTCATGCGCCGAGTTAGTGCTTCTCTTTTGCCCAAGTATCCCGGGGGAGCCGTCCACAGGACGGCGGGGGCAGCGCCCCCTACCAAGGCATCAATCCAGCAGGTCCGTCACGGCGACATGCCCGGGCAGTTCGAGTTCGATCACCCACAGGTCGGGATCGGCGGCACGCCTGCGGGCGATGGCGGCGTCGATGTCGCGCGTCGTTCCCTCGGCCTGCCGCACCCAGGCGCGGCGATCGGCGGAAAGGTCGTATTCCTGCGCCCAGAGCTCGGCCGTCCCGCCGGGGCGCGCCACGCTGACCGCCAGCGCGCCTGCCGTGTCATCGCCGCGATGGACGACATAGGCGCCGCGCCCTTCCAGGTCCGCCCGCCGCAGCAGCGCGGCGACGCGCAGCCCGGCGGTCAGGCGCGGCTCCATCAGTTCCCGTCGCGGAAGTCGAGGCCCATCTCGGTATAGCGCTCGGCCTCGTCCAGCCAGTTCTCGCGCAGCGCCACGCGCAGGAACAGATGAACCGGGCGGCCCATGAACTCGATCAGCTCCTCGCGCGCGGCGCGGCTGACGGCCTTGATCGTCTCGCCGCCCTTGCCCAGCACGATCCCCTTGTGGCCGGCGCGGCTGACATAGACCACCTGGTCGATGCGGGCGGACCCGTCCTGGCGTTCTTCCCAGTTCTCGGTTTCCACCGTCAGCTGGTAGGGGATCTCCTCATGCAGCCGCAGGGTCAGCTTCTCGCGCGTGATCTCGGCCGCGATCATCCGCATCGGCAGATCGGCGATCTGGTCCTCGGGGTAAAGCCACGGACCTTCCGGCACCTCGGCGGCCAGCCAGGCGAGCAGGTCGTCGGTCCCGTGCCCCCGCTCGGCCGAGATCATGAAGGTGCGGACGAAGGGAAAGGCCTCGTTCATCTTCTGCGACAGGGCCAGCAGCTCCTCGGCCTTGACCCGGTCTATCTTGTTGATCGCCAGCGCGACCGGATGCCCGCCCGCCTTCTCGCTGAGCGATTCAATGATCGCCTGCACGCCGTCCGTCAGGCCCCGATGCGCCTCGATCAGAAGGACAACGATGTCAGCATCCGCCGCGCCCCCCCAGGCCGCCGCGACCATGGAACGGTCGAGCCTGCGGCGCGGCCGGAAGATGCCGGGCGTGTCCACGAAGACGATCTGGCTCTGCCCGTGCATGGCGATGCCCCGGATGCGGGCGCGGGTCGTCTGCACCTTGTGCGTGACGATCGAGACCTTGGCCCCGACCATCCGGTTCAGCAGCGTCGATTTCCCGGCATTGGGCTCGCCGATCAGGGCGACGAAGCCCGCGCGGGTCGGTCCTTCGGGCGCCGGTTCGGTCGCGGTGTCGTTCTCGGTCATGGGGTATCCCCGATCTGGTGCAGCATCGCGCTGGCCGCCGCCTGCTCGATGCTTCGCTTGGTGCCGGTGCCGCTGGCTTCGGCCTGCCGGCCATCGTCCAGCCGCACGATGATGCGGAAATGCGGCGCGTGGTCGGGGCCCGAGCGGTCCGCCACCTCGTAGGAGGGCGGGGCCATGCCCTTGGCCTGGGCCCATTCCTGCAGCGTCGTCTTGGGATTGAAGGCCGCTTCCTCGGCCCCCGCGATCCTCGCGCCCCAGAGGCGCAGGATCATGGCGCGTGCGGGTTCGAAGCCCGCATCCAGATAGACGGCGGCGATCACCGCCTCCATCGCGTCACCCAGAAGCGCATCCTTGCGCCTCCCGCCGGTCATCATCTCGGACCGGCCGAGCTTGAGGACTTCGCCCAGCCCGATCTGGCGCGCGATCTCGGCGCAGGTCTCGCCGCGCACGAGCGCGTTGAGGCGCGGCGCAAGCTGGCCCTCGGTTGCGCCCTGGTCGGCCTTCAGCAGCGCCTCGGCGATGGTCAGGCCCAGTACCCGGTCGCCCAGGAACTCGAGCCGCTGGTTGTCGGGCCGCGTGGCCGAGGACAGGCTGCCATGGGTCAGCGCGCGCACCAGCAGGCCGGGGTCGGCGAAGTCGTGACCCAGCCGCGCCGAGAATGCGGCGAGCTCGGCCGAGAGCTTCACCGCGCCACCTCAGTGGACTCCATGGAAGAAGCGGTCCGGCCGCCAAGTCCAGAAATACAGAAGCGAGCTTCCCGCCGAGGAGAAGATCACCCGGTCGGCGCGGCCGATCAGGAATTCGGCCGGCACGAAGCCCAGGCCCCCGGCGATGGCGGGCACGCGGCTGTCTTCCGAGTTGTCGCGGTTGTCGCCCATGAAGAAATAGCTGCCTTCCGGAACGGTGAAGACCGGCGTGTTGTCCAGCGGCCAGTCGTCCAGGATGTTCAGCACATCATGGCTGCGCCCCTCGGGCAGGGTCTCGGTGAAACGGGGGGTTTCGCAGTCGCCGCCCTCGGCCACGGGCTCGTTGGTGCAGCGGGGCAGGGTGCGCGCCGGACCCTGCGGCAGCTTGGGTTCCACGAAGACGCCATTCGGGGCCTGCGGCACGGGCTGGCCGTTGAGGATCAGCTGGCCGTTCCGCATCTGCACCGTGTCGCCGGGCAGGCCGATCACGCGCTTGATGAAATCGACGCCGCGGGTCGGATGGCGGAAGACCACCACGTCGCCGCGCTCGGGCTCGGACCCGAGGATGCGGCCGTCGATGGGACAGAGCGCGAAGGGGCAGGAATAGCGCGAATAGCCGTAGGCCATCTTGTTGACGAACAGGAAGTCGCCGATCAGCAGCGTGTCCTTCATCGACCCCGAAGGGATCCAGAAGGGCTGGAAGAACAGCGTGCGGAACACGCCCGCGATGACCAGCGCCCAGAAGACGGTCTTCACCGTTTCCCAGATGCCGCCTTCCTTTGTCGCGGTCTTGGTGCGGGCCATGCTTTCTCTCGTTCCATGTCGGATGGCGAGGTTCTTGGGCGCGCGAGGCGGCGGAAGTCAAGGCAAAGCGCGTCCCGCACGCGCGGGCGTGAACGTCAGGCGCCCTCGGGCAGGGCCTCGATCACGACAAAGGCCTGCGCCCAGGGGTGGTCATCGGTCAGGGTGACATGGACATGAGCGCGGTGCCCGGGGGGCGTCATGGCCGCCAGCCGCTCGGCCGCCCAGCCGGAAAGCCGCATGGTGGGCTGGCCCGAGGCGAGGTTGTCCACCGCCATGTCCCGCCAGGCAATGCCCATGGCGAGCCCCGTGCCCAGCGCCTTGCTGCAGGCCTCCTTCGCGGCCCAGCGCTTGGCCAGCGTCCCCGCCTCATGCGCCCGCCGCGCGGCCCGTGCCAGTTCGCGTTCCGTATAGACCCGGTTGCGGAAGCGGTCGCCGTGCCGCTCGAGCACGCCCGCGATGCGGTCAATATTGCAGAGGTCCGTGCCGATGCCGAGGATCATGGGGCTGTCTTTATCTCGTGGGGACCAAGGAATTCCTTTGCCCAGCCGGGCAGCACGGGCCAGTGCCGGACGCCATGTTCATGGTATCGTTGCGCGCCTTCGCCGATCAGTCCCTGCGTGTCAACGAAAGCCGCGAGTTCGTCATGAGGATAGACAAAGACCCGATCCCCTTGGCGGAACGCAATGTGCAGTCCCTTGCCAAGATACTTCTTATCGAGAACCATCCGGGCCTTCAGTTGTACGCGCAGTACGGTCTCGCCGTCGATGTGAACGGCAAGGAAGTCGGCCCCCTGCCAGTCGTCGCTGAGCCACATGGAATGAAAGCCATAGTCCGCAAGCCGCGCGGCGATCTTGTGGAAGTTGCGAAGTTCCTTTTGGCGCGCGTTGAGCGTCGGATAAGGGACAAGAGTAAAGCTCATCCTCGCCGCGCCGCGTCCATCCGCGCCCGCATCTCCCTGATCGCCGGACCAAGACCGATGAACAGGGCTTCGGAGATCAGGAAATGACCGATGTTTAGTTCCCTGACCTCGGGCAGGGCGGCGATGGGGCCGACGGTGTCGAAGGTCAGGCCGTGGCCGGCGTGGACCTCGAGCCCGAGCGCGGCGGCGAGGCGCGCACCTTTGGCCAGGCCCGCAAGCTCGGCGTCGCGGGCGGCGTGGTTGCCCTCGGTGTCGAGGTCGCAATAGGCGCCGGTGTGCAGTTCCACCACCGCCGCGCCGATGCGGGCGGCGGCCTCGATCTGGCGCGGGTCGTGGCCGATGAACAGCGACACGCGGCTGCCCGCCTCGCGCAGAGGGGCGATGAAATCGGCCAGCCGCGATTCGTCGCCTGCCACGTCGAGGCCGCCCTCGGTCGTGCGCTCCTCGCGCTTTTCAGGGACGATGCAGACGGCGTGGGGGCGGTGGCGAAGGGCGATAGCCTGCATCTCGGCGGTCGCGGCCATTTCCAGGTTCAGGGGGACATGCAGCGCCTCGGACAGGCGGGCGATGTCGGCGTCCGAGATATGGCGGCGGTCCTCGCGCAGATGCGCGGTGATGCCGTCAGCGCCGGCCTCCTGTGCCAGCAGGGCGGCGCGCAGCGGATCGGGCCAAGGGGTGCCGCGCGCGTTCCGCACGGTAGCCACATGGTCGATGTTGACGCCCAGTCGCAGCATGACAGCCTTCCCCTTGGTTCCCGGGGCAGAGCCTAGCCGCCTGCGCCGCCCGAGGGTAGCCCCGGGATGGTGACGGTGGCGCGGACCCACCAGCCGGGCTGCGCAGCGGCGATGGCCTGCGCGGCACCCTCGGCCGCAGGGGCGTCCGCGAAGATGCCGAAACAGGTCGCGCCCGAGCCCGACATCCGCGCCAGCCCCGCGTTCTGCGCCGACAGCGCGGCAAGGCAGTCGGCGATCACCGGGCGCAGACCCAACGCAGGCGGCTGCAGGTCGTTGCGGGTGGCGGATAGCCACTCTGTCAGCGCGGCGGCATCGGCAAGGGCGGGCAGATCGGGAAGGGGGGCGCTGTCCCGGCGCTCCAGCGCGGCAAAGACCGCGGGGGTAGGCGTTTCAACGCGGGGGTTCACCAGCACCAGATGCAGGTCGGGCAGGGCGACAGGCGTGATCCTTTCGCCCACGCCCTGCATCCGCAGCGGACGGCTGAGCAGGCAGGCGGGCAGGTCGGCGCCCAGGGTCTCGGGCCGATCCGGCGCGGCGCCCAGCGCGCGCAGGACGGCGGCGGCATCCGCCGTGCCCCCGCCGATGCCCGAGGCCGGGGGCAGGTTCTTCTCCAGCGTGACCGCCGCCTGCATGCCCACGTGGCGCAGGGCGCGCAGGCACAGGTTCTTCTCGCCGGTCGGCACGGCATCGGCGAAGGGGCCGGTCACGGTCAGCGCGGCGGGCCCCGGCGCGACCGTCACCCGGTCGCCCAGAGCGGTGAAGACCACCAGCGAATCGAGCAGGTGATAGCCGTCCGCCCGCCGCCCCGTGACATGCAGGGCCAGGTTGATCTTGGCGGGCGCGGGCTCGGTGCGGATCATGAGGGCGAGAAGCGCCTCAGGGCCTTGGCGGAACGGCGCTGCCAGAGGCCTCAACCGTGGCAGGCTCGGGTTCGGGCAGGCCGAAGCCCTCGGGCAAGGTGCCGCCATTCGCCCGCTCGGCTTCCAGAACGGCATCCAGCCCGACGTTCAGCTTGGCGCGGATGCGGTCCACGTCCGTGTCGGTGTCCTCGGGCTTGTAGAGGCTCAGCGCGCGCTGCCACTGGATCTCGGCCTCGCGCTTGCGCCCGACCATCCAGTAGATGTCGCCCATGTGGTCGTTGACCAGGCTGTCGTCGGACATGACCGCGACGGAACGCTCCATCGGCGCCACGGCCTCGGCGTAGCGGCCCAGCCGGTAATAGGCCCAGGCCAGCGAATCGAGGATGTAGCCGTCGTCGGGGCGCAGTTCGACCGCGCGCTCGATCAGCTTGAGACCCTCGTCCAGCCGCACGTTCCGGTCCACCCAGGAATAGCCGAGATAGTTCAGGATCGGCGCCTGATCAGGCTGCAGTTCCAGCGCCGCCTGGAAATCGGCGTCGGCGCTGTCGAACTGGCCCGAGCGTTCCTTGGCGATGCCGCGGGCATAAAGCGGGAACCAGGTCGCCTGCGGGTCCTCGCCTGTCTGCAGGATCTCCAGCGCACGGTCGTAAACGGGCACGGCTTCGGCGAACTTGTCGCGCTGGCGCAGCACGTCGCCCAGCGCGACCCAGGCTTGGGCATAATCGGGATAGGCTTCGGTCAGGGCACGGGCGGCGGCTTCGGCCGCGTCCATCCGCTCGGCGCGCACCAGCGAATCGATGCGCACCAGCTCGGCCGCGGGCCGCATCTGGCCGGCCTCGCGCAGGGCGTCGAACTCGCGCTCGGCCAAGTCGAACTGGCCCGCCGATTGCAGAAGCTGGGCGATCAGCAGCCGCGCGTCCGGCATCTCGGGGTCGAGGGACTGCCCCAACCGCGCATAGATCAGCGCCAGCGGATCGGTTTCCTCATCCCCGATCAGGGCGCCGGCGAAGGTCACCAGCACCTGCGCCAGCCCTTCGCGGGCGTTGCCGATCACGTCGAAGGGCAGCGTCTCGCCCGACTGGAGCCTGCGGCGCAGATCGACCAGCGCCGGCTCGTTCTCGATCGCCTCGAGTCCGTCGAGCATGGCGATCGCCTCGTCGTTGCGTTCCAGCTGCGACAGAACCTGGGCGCGCGCCAGCACGCCCTGCAGGTGCGAGGAGGCCTCGGGGTTGTCCAGCGCCGCCGCCGCGCCCTCGTAATCGCCGACCATGGCGCGGGCGAGCGCAAGCTGGAAGGCCGCGATTCCCGCTACGCCCTCTCCTTCGCCCATCTGCTCGAATGTGGCGAAGGCTTCCGAGGCGCGGCCCGCGCCCATCAGCGCCCAAGCGCGGAACAGGCCGTCCAGCATCGGCCCCCCCGCGCTGGGAGAGGGGCCACCCTGGTCCAGCAGGGCCAGGACGCCGGTCCAGTCCTCGCGCCGGGCCAGGTCCACCCGGCGCAGCAGCACGCCCAGTTCGGTCTCGTCCCCGCCCGCCTGTGCCAGGCGGTTGGCCAGGTCCACGGCCCGGTCGATTTCCCCCGCCGAGATCATCGACACAAGCGCGCCGTCCTGCAGGAAGGGCTCGGCCGGGTCCGCCGCCACCGCCTCGCCGAAATAGCGGGCCGCGGCCGCGAAATCGCTGTCGGTCGCGGCCTGCCGGGCGGCGAGATAGGCCCCGGCGAGGCCGCGGACCGGCGCGGGCCGCAGCCCTTGGCGCGTGTCGCTGCCGGGCGGCGTCTGCGCCTCTGGTCCGGTTGCAGGTTGGGCCTGCGTCATCCGCAGGATGGGCGTCCCCCCGGCCGGCGCGAGGCCGGGCCGGGCAAGGACAGGAGGGGCGGTCGAGATCAGCGCGGCGATCGCCAGGCTCAGGATGGGCTTCATCGAACGGCAATGCCCCGCAGCACAGGTTGACACATGACCCGCGACCCTAGACGGGGACGCACCCGGCGGCAACGCCGGGCGGCCCGGGGCGCATCACATGTTGGGATAGTTCGGCCCGTCGCCGCCCTGCGGCGTGGTCCAGACGATGTTCTGCGACGGGTCCTTGATGTCGCAGGTCTTGCAGTGGACG
>NZ_FNGE01000003.1 GCF_900102885.1 Paracoccus chinensis
ACACTGGCGCCGCCGCCCTGCTGGAAGGTTTGCCCTCAGCGGAATGGTTGCTGGCAGACCGGGGCTACGATGCCAACTGGTTCAGAAATGCCCTGAAAGACAAAGGGATCACTCCCTGCATTCCGGGGCGAAAGTCCCGTGGACGGTCCGTAAAATATGACAAGCGCCGCTACAAACGCCGCAACAGGATCGAGATCATGTTTGGCCGCCTGAAAGACTGGCGGCGCATCGCCACGCGTTACGACAGATGCCCGAAGGTGTTCCTGTCCGCTATCGCACTCGCCGCAACCATCATCTTCTGGCTATGAAACTTAACGAGTCCTGACCCCAGTCGTAGCGAGCACAGGAACGCAAAAGGGCGCCGCTTACACGGGCGCCCTTTCGTTGCCCGTTTAGAACGGGCTGTCGGGGTAATAGAACTGCTCGGCGTTCTCGGGGGTGATCAGCTGGCTGCCGATGATGTAGCGGCCCGCCATCGGCGCGTTGGACATGAAGCGCAACGCGGTCATCTCGATCGCGGACGAGATCAGAGCCGGAGGATAGGTCACGTTCACCGGGAGTTGCGGGTCCTTGTCCATGATCCGCTTGACGATGTCCTTCATCCCCGCGCCGCCGACGACGACCATCTGGTCCTCGCGGCCCGCCTGGGCGATGGCTTCCAGCACGCCCACGGCCATGTCGTCGTCGGCCGCCCAGACGGCGTCGATCTCAGGATACTTGGCCAGATAGTCCTGCATCACCTTGAAGGCGTCGTCGCGGTTCCAGTTGCCGTGCTGCATGTCGAGGATTTCCTTGTCGGACCCCTGAAGCGCCGCCTGGAATGCCTCGACCCGCTCGTTGTCGAGCGTAGTGGGGATGCCGCGCAGCACGACGATCTTCGCGCCTGCGGGCAGGTTGTCGCGGAAATACTCGCCCGCGACGCGGCCGAAGGCGGTGTTGTCGCCCGCGACATAAAGATCCTCGATCCCTTCCTCGGACAGGCCCCGGTCCACGACGGTGACGAACTTGCCCGCAGCCTTGACCTGCTTGACCGGGTCGGTCAGGGGCTCGGACTCGAAGGGCAGCACCACGAGGCCGTCGATGTTGCGGGTGGCCAGCATGTCCTCGATGTCCGAAACCTGCTTGGCGGCGTCACCGGCGGTGGACAGCACGAACTCGATGTTCGGGTAGACTTTGCCCAGCCGCGCGATGGTGTCCTGGGCATGCCAGTTCAGCCCGCCCATGAAGCCGTGGGTGGCCGAGGGGATCGACACGCCGATCACCTTCTTCTCGGCCTCCTGCGCGAGGGCCACGCCCCCCGCTAGCGTCAGCGCGGCTGCGGCCAGCGGCAGCTTCAGCAGATTGCGACGTTCCATTCCCTTGTTTCCTCCCTAGGGCCGGCCCGTTACTCGGCGGACCTTTTTTCCCGCTGCAGCACCACAGCAAGCACGATGATGACGCCTTGGATCGCCCCGTTCAGATAGGGGCTGACCAGGTCCGCCAGGTTCAGGATGTTGTCGATCAGCGACAGGATCAGGACGCCCACGACGGTTCCCCAGACGCGTCCCCGCCCGCCCTTCAGCGCCGTGCCGCCGATGATGACGGCGGCGATGGCTTCCAGTTCCCACAGCACGCCGGTCGAGCCCGAGGCCGAGCCGAGGCGCGGGACATAAAGGATCGTGGCCAGCCCGACCAGCGCGCCCAGAAGGACATAGGTCATCAGCCGCACCCGCTCGACATCCACGGCCGAATAGCGCGCCACGCGGTCATTCGAGCCGATCGCCTCGACGTGGCGGCCGAAGCGCGTGTGGCGCATGGTCCATTCGCCAAGGATCGCGACAATGGCGAAGACGATGATCGGCCAGGTGATCCAGCCGATGCCGCTGAAATAGACGGGCCGGTAAAGCGTCCTGAGACCGCTGTCGAGGCTGAGCGTGCCGCCGTCCGCCAGCCAGGTGACGAGGCTGCGGAAGATGCCCATCGTGCCTAGCGTGACGATGAAGGCCTCGATCCGCGCGCGGGTGATCAGCGCGCCGTTGACGAAGCCCGCCAGCACTCCGCCCGCCATAGCGACGCCCATGCCGATCAGGATCGTGCCCCAGTTTTCGCCCGTGAAGGGGGCCAGCGCGTTCATCGCCATGATGGTGATGCCCGCGAGGAAGGCCGCCATCGAGCCGACCGACAGGTCCAGCCCGCCCTGGGTGATGACAAAGGTCATGCCGACCGCGATCAGCCCGATGAAGGCCGAGCGCGCCAGCACGTTCGACAGGTTCGCGGGCGCAAGGAAGGCCGGGTTCAGCAGCGCGCCTAGGATGAACAGCCCGACCAGAGCGACCAGGGGACCGAGAAGATGCAGGTCGATGCGTTTCATGCAGGCTCCGCCTCGCGGCCGAGGCCCATGGCCAGCCGGACGATGTTCTCCTCGGTGATCCGGGCGCCCTTGACCTCGCCCGCAAGGCTGCCCTGCCGCATGACCAGCACGCGGTCGGACAGGCCCATCACCTCGGGCAGTTCGGACGAGATCACGATCACCCCCTTGCCCGCGCGCGCCAGGGCCCGGACGAAATTGTAGATCTGCTGCTTGGTGCCGATGTCGATGCCCCGGGTCGGTTCGTCGATCAGGATGATCTCGGGCTCGGTCAGCATGGTCTTGGCCAGCAGCAGCTTCTGCTGGTTGCCGCCCGACAGCGCGCCCGCGGGCATCGCGGTTGAGGCGGCGCGGATGTCGAAGTCGCGCGTCGCATCGGCCATCGCCTGCCGTTCACGCGCGCGGTCGATGCGGAAGCCGAAGCGGTCCAGCGCGGCCAGCGTCAGGTTCTCGGTCAGGGGCTTGTCCAGCAGCAGCCCGGCTTCCTTCCGGTCCTCTGTCAGATAGGCGATCCCGGCCGCCGCAGCATCGCGAGCGTGGCGGATCGCCGTCGGCTGGCCCCGGACGGAGATGGTCCCGCTGGACGGACGAAGGCCGGCGATGGCCTCGGCCAGTTCCGTTCGCCCGGAACCCACAAGACCTGCGATCCCCAGTACCTCGCCCCGATGCAGAGTGAGCGAGACATTGCCCACTTGCACCGCGCCCGGCACGCTCAGCCCTTCGACGCGCAGCAGTTCCTCTCCGGCGGGCGTGTCCTTGGGCGGGAAGATGTCCCGAAGCTCGCGCCCGACCATGGCGGTGGCCATGCCGTCATCGGTCAGTTCCCCGCGCAGGGCCCGGCGCACCACCGCGCCGTCGCGCAGGACGGTGATGCGGTCGGCCAGCCGCGCGACCTCGTCCAGCCGGTGCGAACAGAACATCAGCGCCACGCCCTCGGCCCTGAGCCGGTCCACCTGCGCGTAAAGCGCATCCACCTCGCGGTGGGTCAGGGCGGCGGAAGGCTCGTCCATGATGAGAACGCGGGCCTTGCGGGACAGGGCCTTGGCGATCTCGACCATCTGGCGGTCGGGCACGGACAGATCGCGGATGCGTGCCTCGGGGCGGATCGCGGTGCCGAGACGGTCCAGCAGCTCGGCGGCCGCGGCACGCATGGCTGTGTGGTCCAGGCGCACGCCGCGACTGATCTCGCGCCCCAGAAAGATGTTGGCCGCGACCGACAGATCGGGGGCGAGGTTGAATTCCTGGTGGATGACAACGATCCCGGCCGCCTCGGCCTCCGGTCCGCTGCGGAAGGGGGCAGGGTGGCCGTCCAGCAGCACCTGTCCCGAGGTCGGGGTCAGAAAGCCGCCCAAGATCTTCATGATCGTGGACTTGCCAGCGCCGTTTTCGCCGATCAGCGCATGGACCTCGCCCGCGCTCAGCGCAAGGTCGATGCCGTGCAGCACCTCGACGGGCCCGAAGCTCTTCGTGACCTTGTCGAGCGCGAGCACCGGCGTCACGGGTGCACCTCGACCCATGCGCCGTCCCGCGCAGCCGAGGCCTGCGCCGCCGCGATGAAGGCCATGCCGGACAGCCCGTCGGCCAGCCCCGGCAACCGCGCGAGCGGTCCCTCGTTGCCCCGGATCACCGTCGCGATATCGGAGTACAGATTGGCGAAGGCCTCCAGATAGCCCTCGGGGTGGCCGGGCGGGGTGCGGAAGGACGCCGAGCGGTCCTGCGCGCGGGTCAGGATGCGCGGCGGCTCACCCTTCACTGTAAAGATCAGCCGCTCGGGGTCCTCCTGGTGCCATTCCAGCGCACCCTTGGTGCCGAAGATGCGCAGCGACAGGCCGTTCTCGCGCCCAACGGCGACCTGGCTGGCCCACAACCCGCCCCGCGCGCCCGAAGCATAGCGCAGCATCACCCGCACGTCGTCGTCCACGCGCCGTCCCGGCACCATGCTGGACAGCTCGGCGGCAAGCGCCACCGGCGTTTCGCCCGTCACGAAGGCGGCAAGCTGCCAGGCATGGGTGCCGATGTCGCCGATGGCGCCCGCGCCCGCCTGCGCCGGATCGGTGCGCCAGTCGGCCTGTTTGCTGTGCACCTCGTCCGCAAGCCAGCCCTGAAGGTATTCCGCCTGGACTAGCCGCAGATCGCCGATCCCGCCCTCGGCCACGATGGCCTTGGCCTCTCGCACCATCGGATTGGCGCAGTAGTTGTGGGTCAGGAAGAACCGCGCCCGGCTGCGCATGGCAGCCTCGGCGATGGCCTGCGCCTGCTCCGGCGTCGCGGCCAGGGGCTTGTCGCAGATGACGTGGATGCCCGCGTCGAGAAAGGCGACGGCGACGGGCGCGTGCAGGTGGTTGGGGGTCACGACCGACACTGCCCGGATGCCGTCAGGGCGCGCCGCCTCGGCCCGCGCCATCTCGCGGAAATCGACGTAGGCGCGGTCGAGCCCCAGGGCCCTGGCCGAAGCCTCGGCCCGTGCAGCATCCGAGGACAGCGCGCCTGCGACCAGCCGGAAGTGGCCGTCCATCCGCGCGGCGATGCGATGGACCGCGCCGATGAAGGCGCCTTCGCCGCCGCCCACCATGCCCAGCGGGATGGGGCAGGGCGCCTCAGCCATTGGCCGCCAGCCCCAGCGCACGGCGGTTCGCCGCCTCGTCCGTGCGCTGCGATGCGAAGTCGTCGAATGCATGCGGCGTCGTGCGGATGATGTGGCGGCGGACGAACTCCGCCCCCTCGCGCGCGCCATCCTCGGGATGCTTCAGCGCGCATTCCCATTCCACGACCGCCCAGCCGTCGAAGTCATATTGCGCGAGCTTCGAGAAGATCGCGCCGAAATCCACCTGTCCGTCGCCGAGGCTGCGGAACCGCCCGGCGCGCTCTACCCATGACTGATAGCCGCCATAGACGCCCTGCCGCCCGGTCGGCCGGAACTCGGCATCCTTGACGTGGAACATGCGGATGCGGTCGTGGTAGATGTCGATGTTGTCGAGATAATCGAGCTGCTGCAGCAGGTAGTGCGACGGGTCGTATAGCATGTTGGCCCGCGGATGCTGGCCGACGCGGTCGAGAAACATCTCGAAGCTCGCGCCGTCATGCAGGTCCTCGCCCGGGTGGATCTCGTAGCAGATGTCGACGCCGTTCTCGTCGGCCAGGTCGAGCAGGGGCCGCCAGCGGCGCGCGAGTTCGTCGAAGGCAAGGTCCACCAACCCCGGCGCCCGCTGCGGCCAAGGGTAAAGGTAGGGCCACGCCAGCGCGCCCGAAAAACTCGCCATGGCCTTCAGTCCCATCGCGGCGCTGGCGCGGATCGCCTTGCCGACCTGATCGGTCGCCCATGCCTGCCTCGCAGCCGGATTGCCGTGGACAGGGGACGGCGCAAAGGCGTCGAAGGCCACGTCATAAGCCGGATGCACGGCGACCAGCTGGCCCTGCAGATGGGCGGAAAGCTCGGTCACCTCGACGCCGTTCGCGCGTGCCGTGCCGAGGAACTCGTCCCGATAATCCTGCGACCCGGCGGCAAGGTCGAGGTCGATCAGCCGCGCGTCCAGGCTGGGCACCTGCACGCCCTCATAGCCGAGCGACGCGGCCCAGCGGGTGATGCCGTCCCAGCTGTCGAACGGCGCCTGATCCCCGGCGAACTGCGCCAGAAACAGCGCAGGCCCCTTGATGGTCCTCATTCGGATCCTCCCCCTGACAGGAAGGCTAGACCAGCGATGTAATCGTTTGCAACAGTTCTGTTGAAGCCGCCCGCGAATGCTTGCGCCCGGGTTCCCGCACCCCATAGTTCAGGTCATGGGCAATACGGAATCCGAGCGGACAAGACAGGGGGCAGCGCGGCTTGCGGACGTGGCGCGCCTTGCGGGGGTCTCGGTCGCCACCGTGTCGAGGGCGCTTTCCCGGCCCGATCTGCTTTCAACCGACACGCGCGATGCGGTGCAGCGGGCGATCACCGCCACCGGCTATCGCATGAATCACGCCGCGCGGAACCTGCGGAAGGGGCGGACCGGCGCGATCGTGGCGCTGGTCCCCAATCTGGGCAACCCGTTCTTCGCCAAGATCCTTGCCGGGATGGGCGCGGCGCTGAATGCCCAAGGGTACGACCTGCTGGTGGGGGACACGATGGCGCCGGGCGGGCGCCATCGCGCGCTGCGCCGTTTCCTCGACCCCTCGCGCGCGGACGGGATCATCCTTCTGGACGGGCAGGTGACGGCGGGCGACCTTGCGGCGCTTCCCGGCGCGCCGCCGGTGGTGATGGCCTGCGAATGGATCGAGGGCGCGCCCCTTCCGCGCGTCGTCCTGGACAACGCCGCCGGCACGGAACTGGCGGCCCGGCACCTGCTGGCCCTGGGCCATCGCCGCATCGGCTGGATCGGCGGCCCCGGAGACAACGTGCTGCACAAGGCCCGGGTCAAGGGCCTGGCCCGCGCACTGCCCGATCCGGGGTCGGGCTACGCGGGCGATTTCACACTCGAGTCGGGCGTCCGCGCAGCCGAAAGGTGGCTCGACACCCCCGCCGCCGACCGGCCCACAGCCGTGATCGGCTTCAGCGACGAATCCGCCGCCGGGTTCATGGGCGAGCTTCAACGTCGCGGCGTCTCGGTGCCCGAGCAGGTCTCGGTCGTCGGCTTCGACGGGATCGACTGGGTCGCGCATCTGCCGGTCCCGCTCACCACGATCCGGCAGCCCAAGCGAGACCTCGGCAGCACTGCGGCGCGCGTTCTCATGGCGCTGATCGCGGGGCAGCCTGTTGAGCCCTGCACCGTCCTTGCGCCCCAACTGGTGATGCGGAACTCTGCCGGTCCGGCGCCGTCATGAAGGATGCGGGGCAGGAGAGACAGGCTTCGGCATTCCCCGGCAGCAAGATGCGTTCAGCCGGAAAATTCTGTCCAGCTTTCAGGCCCGCAGTGGTCTGGCGAGAAGGGGAGGGTCGATGGACATGACTGTCCTTTTCGCCCGATCTCTGGCCGATCCGACTGCCCGAGGGCAGCCATCCGGCATCATGGTCCGCCGGCCAGTGAGCCGACGATCACGAATGTCAGGGCGTCGAGGTCTATCTCGCCGTTGACGGTAAGCCGGCTGTCAGCCTGGGAAACCTTGAGATTGCATTCGGGATCTTCGGACTGCCGCTTCAGTTCGGTCAGGATTGCGTCTCGAATCTGGTCTTCCATGCCGTCCTCCCTATGATTCCTGAAGGGCGAAGCGCTTCCGCCCGCTCTGAAGCTGAGCCGTCTCAGCCGCAGACGTTTGCTCAATCGGTCAGGCGCGTCCCGGGTTCCTGCGGGTGCGCGTCCCTTGCGGCTTTGTCGAAGGCGCTTCATCTCGGCGCTTGATGCCCGGATGGTCCGCCGCTCAAATCCTTGCCGCAAGGACGCATCGCGGCAAGGTGCGGGATCACGCCCAATAGGCTGCGACAGTGAAGCTCTTCCTGGCACGGCCGAGTTGCAGCAGGTGCTGGCGTGCCATGCGCGCCTGATCGGCGCTGCCCGCGAACCACAGGAAATCGTCACCCTGCAGGGCTTCATGCTGCCGGAAGGCCGACAGAAGATCCTCGCAGCGGGTGACCCGGGGATCGGTGCCCAAGCTGCCTAGATCGTCCGCAGGGCAGCGCAGGACGGCGCGCACCTGCCCCCGCGCAAGCTTCAGCATCCGCGCGATGGCGGGCAGGGCGGTCTCGTCCCCGAACAGGCACAGCCGATCGGCTTCGGGGCACCAGCCGCCACCCGGCCCGATCACTCCGACCTCCTGCCCCTCGGGACTTCCTTCGGCCCAGGCGCAGGTGGGGCTGCCGGGATGGCGGAAGATGTCGAACTCCAGCCAGTCATCCTGCTGATCGGTCACGGTATAGACCGGCCGGTGCAGCGCGTCCGGTCCCTTGGGCCAGGCGGTGCGTCCGCTTTCGGTGACCCTCGGCCATTGGGCGGCGCGGCCTGCGGGCGGCAGAAGCAGGCGAAAATGCAGGCTGCCGCTGCCGAAGCGTGCGGCCTCGGGTCCGGCCAGCCGCACCCGCAGGAAGTTCGGGCCGGGCCGCGAGACGCCGGCGACCCGCATCAGCGACAGCCCCGGCGCAAGCGCCCCCACATCGACATGATCCCAGACGACGCTCAGCCCGACCTCGGCGAACAGCTCGGTGGCGCTTTCGCGCAAGTTGCCGACCAGCCGCTGCTCGGGTCCGGACAGATCGATGCGCAGGCTGTCAGGCAGGGGCGTCAGGCGCAGTTCGCAGTCCCAGACCAGCAGGCTCAGCCGGTCGGCGCTTTCGATCAGCGGCACTTCCCAGGCGGCCGCCCGCGCCTTCAGCGCTGCCACGGCCGCGCCCGAAGGCTGGGGGATCACGCCTCCGCTACGAAAGCTTCGCAGGTCCGACATCAAGTCCTCGATGCTGATCGGCAACGTTGCCAGTGCGCACTTAGCACGGGCCGTTGACATAACCTAGTATTTCGATCAACCAACATCATCCCTGGTTTGAGTAGGCCGCTGCCATGTATCCCGGTTTTCGCACTGCCCTTCTTGCCAGCGCCAGCATCCTTGCGGTTTCGGCCGCGGGCGCTGCCGCTCAGGAAACAGAGGCAGTCACCCTTGACACCATCACCCTGACCGCCACGACCGATGCCTCGGTGCAGGCCGAGGGCTTTGTCAGCGATTATGCGCAGGCCTCCACCAAGTCGGACACGCCGGTCAGCGAGACCCAGCAGTCCGTGTCGGTCGTGACGACCGAGCAGGTCGAACAGCAGGGCGCCGAAAGCCTGGGCGAGGCGCTGACCTACTCGACCGGCGTGCTGGGCCAGCCCTTCGGCGCCGATCCCCGCTTCAACTCGCCGACGATCCGCGGCTTCACCTCGGACAACGCGCAATATGTGAACGGGCTGCGGCAGGGGCGGCTGTTCGGCGCCCAAGCTTATGAGATCTACGGCATGCAGCAGGTCGAGGTGATCCGCGGCCCGTCCTCGTCGCTGTACGGGTCAGGCTCGCCGGCGGGCGTCATCAACCAGGTGCAGAAACGCGCGCAGGCCGGCGACTTTGCCGAAGCCGGGGCAGGGCTGGACAGCAACAGTTCGGGGCAGCTGTTCTTCGACGTCAACCGCAGCCCCAGCGAGGTGTTGTCCTGGCGCCTGACGGGCATCGCCCGCGACGACCAGACCCAGCTTGACGAGCTGACGAACAGGCGCGGCTATCTTGGCGCAGCGATGCGCCTGAACACCGACGGCGCGACGACGATCGACCTTCTGGCCTCGATCACCGACGATTCGCCGATTAGTCCGGTGGGCATCCCCTATGCGCTGACCTCGCTGGGGGACAGCATCTCCCGGGCGACTACGAGGATCTGCGCGACATCTACACGGGCGAGCCGGGCTTCGACGACAGCAACCGCCGGATGTGGAACCTCGGGGTCGAGATCAGCCACGAACTCGACAACGGCTGGACCCTCGCCCAGGGCTTCCGCTACGAGAAGTTCGACTGGGATTACACCGGCACCTCGGTGCAGGGCTTCGAGCCGGTCATCAATCCCGACGGCACCTTCAACCGCACCACCATCGACCAGAGCGAGGAAAGCGAGACCATCAGCCTCGACACGCGGTTGAGCGGCGAGCTGACCACGGGGCAGGCGGTGCACCGGCTGCTGTTCGGCCTGGACGTGCAGAAATACGACGCCAGGGACTTCACCATCTTCGGCTCCGCCCCGGCCTTCGACCTGCGCGACCCGCAGTATGATTCCGACGCCGTCACCCTGAACGGCTTCCGCGGCGGCCGTGACGTCACCTTCAGGCAGATCGGCCTGTATGTTCAGGACGAGGTGGAATGGGGCAACTGGCGCGGCACCCTGGGGCTGCGCCACGACCGGGCCGAGCAGGACGGCCTGGCCTATGGTCAGGACTCCAGCTTCGACGACAGCCAGACCACGGGGCGCGTGGGCCTGTCCTACATCATGGACAACGGGCTGATGCCCTATCTCAGCTATGCGACCTCGTTCGAGCCGCTGCCGGGCAGCGACGTTACCGGCAACGCGCTGGAGCCGACCGAGGGCAAGCAGTGGGAAGCCGGGCTGAAATACAGTCCATCGGCCTTCGAGGGGCTGTTCACGCTGGCCCTTTATGACCTGCGCCAGACCAACCTGACCCGCCCGGTGTCCGAGGTGATCAATGGCGAAACCCGCAGCGGGCTGCGCCAGATCGGCGAAGTCAGGTCGCGCGGCGTCGAACTGTCGGGCCTTGCGTCGCTGACTGAGGCCTGGGACGTCCAGGCCAGCTATTCCTATAACGACACCGAGCAGCAGGAGGGCGCCAACGAGGGCAACGCCCTGCCGAACGCGCCCAGGCACCTCGCCAGCCTCTGGGTGATGCGCGACTTCGGTAACGGGCTGCAGGCGGGCGGCGGCATCCGCCATGTCGGCGAGCGCTTCGGGGACGATGCTAATGCCGATGAACTCGACAGCGTGACGCTTGTCGATCTCGCCGCCAGGTGGGAGCGCGAAAATGTCGAGGCCACGCTGAATGTCTCGAACCTGACCGACGAGGCCTATGTCGCCAGCTGCAGTGCGTTCGGCTGCTTCTATGGCGAGGGCCGCACGCTGTCCGCCAGGGTTGCCTATAAATGGTGAAACGCGGGGCCGCTTCCCTCCGGCCCACACGTCGCACCGTTTTGACCGCCGCCGGCATTATGCTGGCGGCGGGTTTGCCCTTGCAGGCGGCGCCTGCCGCACCGCGCCTTGCCGCCATCGACTGGGCGATGCTCGAAACCGCCGTGGCGCTGGGCCACATGCCGGTCGCCGCCTGCGAGCTGATCCGCTTTCGCGCCGACGCCGTCGAACCGGCGATTGCCGCCGAGGTCGTGGATCTCGGGCTGCGCGGGGCGCCGAACTTCGAGCTTCTGCAACTGACGCGGCCCGACCTGATCCTGACCTCGCCCTATTACACCCGCTACGAGGACCGGCTGGCGAGCCTCGCCCCGGTCCTGAACCTGCCTTTCTACATCCCGGGCGAGCCGCCGCTGCCCAAGGCTTTTGCCGCGCTGCGCGCCTTGGCCGAGGCGATCGGCGACCCGCACACCGCCGTCCGTGCCGAGGCGCGGGCCGAAGCAGAACTGGACCGCTGCGCCGCAGCCTTGGGCGGTTTCGCCGATCGGCCCTTCTGCCTGGTCAACATTGGTGACGCCCGGCATCTGCGCGCCTTCGGCTTCGACAGCCTGTTCGGCAGCACGCTGGTGCGGCTGGGTCTGCGCAATGCCTGGACCGAGGGCACGCAGTTCAGCTTTCTCGCCCCTGTCCCGGTCGAGCGGCTGGCCACCATGCCCGATGCGCGGCTGGTGATCGTCGGCGCCGTTCCCCCCGAGGCACGACGCGCCTTGTCCCGCAGCGTGCTGTGGCAGGCGCTGCCGCAGGTGGCGGAACGGCGAGTCCACCATCTGCCCGAGGTCAATGCCTTCGGCGGAGTCCCCGCCGCGCTGCGCTTTGCCCGGCTGCTGTCGCAGGCGCTCGCCGCCGGATCGGTCGCCGGCATATGACGCCCGCGCTGCGCCTCTGGCTGCCGCTTGCGGCAGTGCTGGCCGGCGGGCTGTGGCTGGGGGCGGCGTTGCAGGCCCTGCCCTGGGCCGAGTGGCCGGGTCTGCCGCTGCAGCCCGGCGCCATGAGCCTCGACCAGATTCTGATGGGCTTCGGGCTGATGCCGCGCGGGGTGATCGCGCTGCTGGCCGGGGCGGCGCTTGGCCTGTCCGGCGCGATCCTGCAGGCAGTGCTGCGCAACCCGGTGGCCGATCCGACGACGCTCGGGATTTCGTCGGGGGCGCAGCTTGCACTGGTGCTGGCGACGATCCTTGCGCCGGATCTGCTGGCGGGGGGGCGCTGGCCTGTCGCCATGACGGGTGCTGGGCTAGCTGCGGCGCTGGTGCTGGCGATCGGCGCGCGGCGGGCCTTCGCGCCGGTGACGATGGTGATCGCGGGGATGCTGGTCGGCATGACCGCCAGTGCCATCGCCGCCGCCGTCACGCTGGCTCAGGGGCAATACCTGCTGTCGCTGGTGATCTGGAACGGCGGCTCGCTGGTCCAGCAGGACTGGTCGGGCGCGCGCGCCCTTGCGCTGGTGCTGGTGCTCGGCGGGTTAGGGGCGGCCTCTCTGGCGCGCCCTCTGCGAGTGCTGTCGCTGGGCGCCGAGGGGGCTTCGGGCCTTGGCATGAACGTGGCCCTCGTGCGGCTGGCTGCCGTGGCGCTGGCCGTCTGGATCGCGGCCAGCGTGTCGGCCGAACTGGGGCTGGTCGGCTTCGTGGGCCTCGCCGCTCCCGCCCTGGCCCGCACCTTTGGCGCCCGCGACATGGTGCAGGTACTGACGCTGTCGCCGCTGATCGGCGCGGTGATCCTGTCGGTCTGCGACGGGCTCGTGCTGCTGGTCGCGGGAACCAGCGGCGAGATGTTCCCGACCGGCGCGCTGACCGGCCTTCTGGGCGGGCCGCTGCTGATCTGGCTGCTGCCGCGCCTGCGGGGCTCGACACCGCCCGGCACCGAGGCCGCCGAGGGTCCGGCGCCACGTCTGACCCGCCCCGGCCGCCTGTTGGGGGCGCTGGCGGCAGGGCTTCTCGCGGCCGTGGTGGTGCTTGTCTGGATCGGCCGGGTGCCCGGGGGCTGGGCGGTGCTGGACTGGCAGAGCTTCCGCGACTTCCTGCCGATGCGCCTGCCAAGGCTGGTCGCGGCGGCCTCGGCGGGGGCGGCGCTGGCGCTGGCGGGCGCGATCCTGCAACGGCTGACCGTGAACCCGCTCGCCTCGCCCGAGGTGCTGGGCGTCTCGGGCGGCGCATCGCTGGGTTTTGCGGCGGTGATCTTTGCCGTTCCCGCGCCCGGCGCGCTGATGCTGAACGCGGGCACCATCGCCGGAGCCATCCTTGCGCTGGCGCTGGTCGCGGCCTTCGTGAGCCGCCGCGAGATGCCTTCGGAACGTATCCTGCTGGCCGGGATTGCCGTGTCCGCACTGGCCTCGTCGGTGCTGTCGGCGATGATGGCCGCAGGCGACGCACGGGCCTGGGCGATCCTCGGCTGGCTCAGCGGATCGTCCTTCACCGTCAGGACAGGCGGCGCGCTGGCCCTGGCCGCCGTGGCCATGATGCTGTGGGCCTCGGCGCTGGCCGCGCGGCGCTGGCTTGGCGTCCTGCCGCTGGGCGCGGGCGTGGCCGGGGGTTTGGGCCTGCCTCTGCGGAACGCAAGGCTGGCGCTGATCCTGCTGGCGGGCGTGGCGACGGGGGCGGCCACGGTCTTCGTCGGGCCGCTGTCCTTTGTCGGCCTCATGGCCCCGCATCTGTCCCGCCGCCTGGGGCTCGCCCGGCCCGGGCATCACGTCACCGGCGCCGCCCTGATCGGCGCGGGGCTGATGCTGGCCGCCGATTTCGGCGCGCGCATGGCCGAGTTCCCCTATGAGTTGCCGCTGGGGCTGTTCGCCTTGTTGATCGGGGCACCGTGGCTGATCTGGCTGATGATGAGGTCCGGGCGATGACGCTGTTTGCCATCGGAAACCTGTCCGTGGACGTCCCCGGCCGCCGCCTGCTGGACGGGATCACGCTGGACCTGCCGGCAGGACAGGTGATCGCGCTGATCGGGCACAACGGGTCAGGCAAGTCCACGCTGCTGAAGGTACTGGCGCGGCAGGTCGCCGCCAGCGGCCGCATCGCCTTCGAGGGCCGACCCCTCTCCGACTGGCGCCCGCGCGACTATGCCCGCAGGCTTGCCTTCCTGCCGCAGACCACGCCCCCGGCCGAGGGGATGCTGGTCCGCGAACTGGTGGCCCTCGGTCGCTATCCCTGGCACGGCGCGCTGGGTCGCTTCGGCCCGCGCGATCATCAGGCCGTGGCCGCTGCGATGCAGGAATGCGGCGTCGCGCCCTTCGCCGACCGGTTGGTGGATACGCTGTCGGGGGGCGAGCGGCAGCGGGTGTGGCTGGCGATGATGGTCGCCCAGCAGGCCGGAACCCTGCTGCTGGACGAGCCGATCAGCGCCCTGGACATCGCCCATCAGGTCGAGGTGCTGGCGCTTATCCGCCGGATGTGCCACGAGCAGACCCGCAGCGCCGTGATCGTCCTGCATGACGTCAACATGGCGGCACGCTTCTGCGACCACATCGTCGCGCTGAAAGGCGGGCGGCTGGTGATGCAGGGCAGCCCCGCCGAACTGATCCGGACCGAGGCGCTTTACCGGATCTATGGCCTGCCGATGCAGGTCCTGACGAAAGACGATGGCACTCCCGTGGCCGTCCCCGCTTGAGAAAACCATGCTGCGCGACTTCTTTTCCTACTATCGCCCCTTCATGGGCCTGTTCTGGCTCGACTTCGGCTGCGCCGTGCTGTCCGGCCTGCTGGAACTGGCCTTCCCGGTGGCGATCACCGGCTTCATCGACCACCTGCTGCCGCAGGGGAACTGGACCCTGACGGTTCTGGCCGCCGCCGGGTTGCTGGTGCTTTACGCGGTCAACGCCGGGCTTTTGACGGTGGTGATCTACTGGGGCCACAAGCTGGGCATCAACATCGAGACCGAGATGCGCGCCCGCGCCTTCGACCACCTGACGCGGCTGTCCTGGCGCTGGTACGACCGCGCCCGCACCGGCAAGCTGGTCGCCCGCGTGACCCGCGATCTGGAAGAAATCGGCGAGGTCGCCCATCACGGCCCCGAGGATGCCTTCATCGCGCTGATGACCTTTGTCGGCGCCTTTGCCCTGATGTTCTGGATCAACCCGCAGCTTGCCCTGATCGTGGCGCTGATCGTGCCTGCGATGCTGGCTCTGGTGATCGTCTATGGCGGGCGGATGACCCGTACCTGGCGCGACATCTATTCCCGCGTCGGCAACTTCAATGTCCGGCTGGAGGAAGCCTTGGGCGGCATCCGCGTCGTGCAGGCCTTCGGCAACGAGGGCCACGAAACCCACCTGTTCGGCCATGACAACGCGCGATACCGGCAGGCCAAGCTCGACGCCTATCGCGTCATGGCGGCAAGCTCGGCCCTGCAGTACATGGGGCTGCGGCTGGTGCAGGTGATCGTCATGGTCGTGGGCGCGGGCTTCGTGCTGTCGGGCGACCTGACCACGGGCGGATTCGTGGGCTTCCTGCTGATGGTCGGCGTCTTCTACCGCCCACTGGAAAAGATCGCCGCCGTGATCGAGACCTACCCGCGCGGCATCGCGGGCTTCCGCCGTTATCAGGAACTGTTGGCAACCGACCCCGAGATCGCCGACGCCCCCGATGCCATCGAGGCCCCGGCGCTAAAGGGCCATATCCGCTTTGAAAACGTCAGCTTCGCCTATAGCGAGGACCGAACGATCCTGCGCGGCATCGACCTGCAGATCGCGGCGGGCGAGACCGTGGCCTTCGTCGGCCCCTCGGGCGCGGGCAAGACCACGCTTCTGGCGCTGCTGCCACGCTTCTACGAACCGACGTCGGGCCGCATCACCATCGACGGACTGCCCTTGGACCGGATGCGCCTGAACAGCCTGCGCCGCCAGATCGGCCTTGTCAGCCAGGACGTGTTCCTTTTCGGCGGCACCCTGCGCGAGAACATCGCCTATGGCCGCCTCGGTGCCACCGAAGCCGAGATCCGCGAGGCCGCCGCGCAGGCGCAGCTGACCTCCATGATCGAGGGCCTGCCCGAGGGGCTGGACACGATCGTCGGCGAGCGCGGCGTCATGTTGTCAGGGGGCCAGAAGCAGCGCGTCGCCATTGCGCGGGCCTTCCTGAAGAACCCGCCGATCCTGATCCTTGACGAGGCGACCAGCGCGCTGGACAGCCAGACCGAACGCGAGATCCAGTCTGCCCTGGACGCACTCGCGGTCGGCCGCACCACGCTGGTGATCGCCCATCGGCTGGGCACGATCCGCAGCGCCGACCGGATCGTGGTCATGAGCGAGGGCCGTATTGCCGAGATCGGCAGCCACGCGGAACTGCTGGCGCGCGAGGGCATCTATACCGCGCTGGCCGGATGATTTCGGCCGGCGCATTCGCCCTGCATGTGGCCTGATGGCGTGGCTGCCGCACAACCTGCGGCGAACCCGAAGCCCTGCAGGGTGACATCGCCATCCGTGACAGGGCCGGTCACCGCACCAGCAGCGCCGGCAGCTGGACCTTCTGCAGGATCGCCGTGGTGGTCGAGCCGACCATCAGGCTGCGGATGCGGGAATGGCCATAGGCGCCCATGATCAGGAAGTCCGAGCCGCTGTCCTGCAGATGGGTCAGGATCGCCTCCTCGGGGGCGCCGGACAGAAGCCGCGTGGTCGCGGCGATACCTGCCCTTGCCAGCACGGCCTGCGCTTCCGCCAGCGAGGCCTCGCCACCCGCACCCTCGCCCGCGCGCACGATCTCGATTTCCAGCCCCCGGTAGGCGGGCAGCCGGGTCACCCGCTCGACCGCCCGCCGTGCCGACGGGCTGCCATCATGGGCGATGGTGGCGCGCCTGATCTCGCGCATCCGACGCGGAGCCATCAGCACCGGCAGCGTCGCGGCCCGCACGATGCGTTCGAAGTTCGACCCGAGGTGTCCCGGCGCGCGGTCGGCGCTTTCGCCGCGCTTGCCGATGACGATCAGGCCCGCCTCGGCCTCTTGCCCCGCGACGCTTTCCAGCAGGACGCCCTGGCGCAGTTGCGCCGTCACGCTGCGGACCCCGGCGGTCTTCAGGACCGCCGTCGCGTCGTCCAGGATGGCGCGGCCCCGCACCATCGCCAGGCGGGCGCGCTGCTCGTCCAGCGCGGCCAGTTCGCTCAGCAGGGTCGAGCGGGCGCCGAGGCCGATCTCGCCCGACAGGTCCACCCTCGGCAGGGATTTCGGTGGCAGCACGTGCAGCAGCCGCACCGCCGCGCGGTTGCGCGTCGCGGCCCAGGCGGCAAGGTCGAGCACCGGACGCGAGAACTCCGACCCGTCGATCAGGGCGAGGATGGTGTTGGTCATGTCGTCCTCCTCAATGCGCCACGAGCCTGTCGGTGGCGCCCGGCTTGTCATGAACCGCCAGCCGGTCAACGATCGTTCCCGAGGCCGCGTTCATGCCGGTGACGTCCACCTCGGACCCGTCACGGCGGAACTTCAGCACCGCCATGTCCAACGCCTGGACCGAGGAAATGTCCCAGATATGGGCGCGGGACACGTCGATGGTCACGCGCTCGACTGCCTCTCGGAAGTCAAAGGCGGCCATGAAGTCCTCGACCGAGGCATAGAAGAGCTGTCCTTCGACGTGATAGGTGCGGTGCTGCCCGTCCTCGCTCAGCGCCGAGGTGACGCGGAACAGTTGCGCGATCTTGGCGGAAAAGAAGATCCCAGACAGCAGCACGCCCACCAGCACCCCGATGGCGAGGTTGTGCGTCCAGACCACTGTCACCACCGTTGCGACCATGACGATCGAGGATGAGCGGGGATGGGTCCGCAGATGGCCGATCGAGGACCACGAGAAGGTGCCGACCGACACCATGATCATGATCGCGACCAACGCGGGCATCGGGATTATGCGCACGAAATCGGACAGGAACACCACGAGGATCAACAGCACCGCGCCGGCCACGAAGGTCGAGAGCCGCCCCCGGCCCCCCGACTTCACGTTGATCATCGACTGCCCGATCATCGCGCAGCCCGCCATGCCGCCGATGAAGCCGGTGGCGGCATTGGCCAGTCCCTGACCGATGCACTCCTGATTGCGATCCGAAGGGGTGTCGGTCAGCTCGTCCACGAGGTTCTGGGTCATCAGGCTTTCCAGCAGCCCGACAATGGCCACGGCAAGCGAATAGGGGAAGATGATCGCCAGCGTCTCGAAACTCAGCGGCACGTCGGGGATCAGGAACACCGGCAGCGTGTCGGGCAGGGCGCCCATGTCGCCCACGGTGCGCACATCCCAGCCGGTCGCCCAGACAAGCGCGGTCAGGACGAAGATCGTGACCAGGGGCGAGGGAACGGCGCGGGTGATCTTCGGGAACAGGTAGATGATCGCCAACCCGGCTGCGACCAGCGCATAGGTGAGCGGGCCCACGCGGGCGGGATCAAGCTCGGGCAGTTGCGCCATGAAGATCAGGATCGCCAGCGCGTTGACGAAGCCGGTCATCACCGACTTCGAGACGAAGCGCATGAAGCGCCCCAGCTTGAGCAGCCCGGCGCCGATCTGGATCAACCCTGCCAGCACGGTCGCGGCCAGCAGGTATTGCAGCCCATGGTCGCGCACCAGCGTCACCATCAGCACCGCCGTTGCGGCGGTCGCCGCCGAGATCATGCCGGGCCGTCCGCCGACGATGGCGGTGATCACGGCGATGGAGAAGCTGGCATAAAGGCCGACCTTGGGATCGACGCCGGCGATGATCGAGAAGGCAATCGCCTCGGGGATCAGGGCCAGCGCGACAACGAGGCCTGACAGCAGATCGGCACGAACATTGCCGAACCACTGGTCGCGATAGTTGGAAAACAGCGTCATGAATTATCCTGTGGCGACACCGTCCGGTGTCGTCTCATGCGTCTTGCGGGAACAGGTTGTCCGGCGGATCGGCGGCCGGAAGAGCCACCCGGAATTGCACCGGGTCCATGCGGATATGCCCGCCTGTTAACGGCTGCAGGTGGCCTTGCCAAGCCGGCGAGCCCCGCAATGGCAAGCCCGTGGCTTACCGCGTCATCCGGCCCGTCACAATAAACGTTGACTAGTATGGTAGTAGAGAGCTAGCTGGCGACAGGGAGCAGGACGGATGGCGAATCCTTCACAGGGTCAGGTGCTGGAACACAGGACGGCAGTAGGGCCGCAGCTTTACCGCATTCTGCGTGACCGGATCATCCGGGGCGACTTCGCCCCCGGCGCGCGCCTGTCGGAAACCGAGATCGCCTCGATCTACGCCGTTTCGCGCCAGCCTGTGCGCGAGGCCTTCATCAAGCTGGCCGAGGAGATGCTGGTCGAGGTGCGCCCGCAGCGCGGCACCTTTGTCAGCCTGATCTCGGTTCCCGCGGTCACCACCGCGCGCTTCATCCGTGAGGCGGTCGAGGCGGATATCGTCCGCCGCGTGGCCCGGACCGCCGATGACGCCGCCATCGCGACCCTGGACGCGCAGATCCGCACGCAGAATGCCCTTGTCACGGCCGGGGGCGAGGCCTTCATGGCCGCCGACGAGCAGTTCCACCGGACGCTGGCCGAGATCGCGGGGCAGGGCGCAGTCGCGGATTACCTTGAGAACCTGAAGATCCAGATGAACCGCGTCCGCTATATCAGCGTCCGGCAGCCGTCCCGCAGCAGGCTGGTTGCGCAGCACACCGAGGTGGTCGAGGCGATCCGCGCCCGTGATCCTTCGCGCGCCGAGGCCGCCATGCGCGCCCACCTGCAGGAGATCCTCGTGGACCTGCCCGGCGTCGTTGCCGCCCATCCCGATTTCTTCACCTCGGCGGAGCTTGTCGGATGAACGCCCCCCCACGTTCCCGCATCGCGGATGAGGCCGCCCAGCGCGCCGACTGGTTCTGGACCGACTTCCTGCCGGTGTGGCTCGATCGTGTGCAGGACCCCGAAGGCGGCGTCCATGACGCGCTGGACCAGGACGGCGTTCCGCGGGCCGAGGGACCCAGGACGGTGCTCGCCCAGGCACGGACGCTGTTCGTGCTGTCGCATCTGGCGCTGCTGTCCGGGGACCCCGCCCTGACCGGGATGGCCGCGCGGCAGCGGCAGTTCCTCGCCCGGCTGCGGAAGGCGCCCGGCCTTTACCGTTTCGCAGCTGCGCCCTCGGGCGTGCCGACCGGCGAGCCCTTGGACGAGCGGGCGCGCAGCTATGACCAGACCTTCCTGATTCTGGCGCTGTCCACTTGGAACCGCCTCTCGCCCTCGGCCGAATGCGAGGCCGAGATAGAAGCCTGCTGGCAGGCCCTGGCGACCACCCTGACCGACCCCGCGACCGGCCTGCTGCTGGAAGATGACGGGCTGGCCGATCCCGCAGCGCCGGAGGCGCCGCCCCGCGCGCAGAACCCGCACATGCATTTATACGAGGCCTGCCTGCAGGCCTTCGAGATGTCGGGATGCAGGGAATGGCTGCACCGGGCGCAGGTCGTCCGGGCGACCGCATTGCGATATTTCCTCGATGAGGACAGCGGCACGGTCGCCGAGTTCCTGACGTCCGGCCTGCAGCCCCTGCCGGACCCGTCCGGCCTGCGCCGCGAGATCGGGCACCAGTGCGAATGGGCCTGGCTGCTGATGCGCGAGGTCGAACTGGGCGGCGACCCGGCGATGAACGGCATCGCCGCGAGGCTGCTTGGTTTTGCATCCCGGCACGGCTTCGCGGCATCGGGGCCGATGGAGGGCGCCTGCTTCGACGCGGTGTCGGCGGAAGGCGGCGTGATGGAGGAAAGCTTCCTTCTCTGGCCGCAGACCGAGGCGATCAAGGCCCATGCCGTGCGCCACATGGCAGGGGAACCCGGCGCGGGCGAAGCCGCGCAGCAGTTGCTGTGCCTCATGTTCCGCCGCTGGTTCGACGGCCGCCCGGCCTATGTGAACCAGCTTGGCGCCGATGCCGAGACGCTTCAGCCCCAGGCGCTGACGCGGCTCATGTATCACGTCGTTCTCGCACTGACGGAGGGAGTGCGGGCGCGGCTCTGGCCCGGAATGGACCGGGCCGGAAACAGACCAGGGGAGGAGAAACCATGATCAACCTGAAGACTACCGGCCTTGCGGCCGTCCTGCTGGCCTCGACCACGGTCGGGGCGCTGGCGGAAATCCAGTTCGCGCTGTCCACGTCGCAGAACGCGACCGATCCGCTGGCCATCGCGATGGACGCCGCGGCGGCCCGGATCGAGGAACGCTCGGGGGGCGAGATCGACGTGACGGTGTACCCGTCCTCGCAGCTCGGCTCGGACAACGACGTGCTTGAACAGATCCGCAACGGCGCGGCGATTGCCGTGCTGGTCGACGCGGGGCGGCTTGCGCCGTTCAAGAAGGAACTGGGCATCCTTTCGGCGCCCTACCTCGTCGAGGACTGGACGCAATACGCGGCCATCACCTCGTCCGAGCCCTACAAGCAGTGGGTCGAGGACATGGCGGCCAGCTCGGGCATCCGGCTTCTGAACTACAACTGGTTCCAGGGCACCCGGCAGATGTTCACCAACGCGCCCGTGACGAAGGCCGAGGATCTGAGCGGCGTCCGCGTCCGCACCATCGACGCGCCCGGCTGGCTTGCCACGGTCAACGCCATGGGCGCGACCGCCGTGCCGATGCCCTGGTCCGAGGTCTATTCGGCGCTTCAGATGGGGGCCATCGACGGGGCCGAAGCCCAGCTGACCGGCGCCTACGGCATCAAGCTGCACGAGGTGACGAAGAACCTGGCCTTCACCGGCCATGTCCAGCTGCTGACCGGGCTCGCGACGTCCGAGTCGTGGTTCAAGGGCCTGACGCCCGAACATCAGGCCATCCTGACCGAGGAACTGCAGAAGGCGGGCGACGAGGCCTCGGCCGCCACCGTCGCCAAGGGCGAGGAGGTCCTGGCCGAGATGAAGGCCGCGGGCGTGACTGTCAACGAGGTCGATCCGGCCGAGTTCAAGGCCCGGACCGAGGGCGTTTATGCCGAGATGGGACTGGTGGAAGCCCGCGCCGCCCTGCAGCCGTTCATCGACGCCGTCAAGCGCTGACACCATGCCCGGGCGCGGCCAATGGTGCCGCACCCGGGTCATGCGCGATCGGAGACATCCCATGTTGAAGAAGCTTGATCGCCTCGAGGAGGTGGTGGCCGTCATTGTCCTGTCGGGAACGGTACTGGCCGTGCTGGTCGGCGCCATCGGCCGCGCCATCGGCCGCCCTTACCCGGCCGCGCCCGAGGTCGCGCAGCTCCTGCTGATCTGGACGGTCATGCTGGGGGCCGACCTAGTGATGAAGCGGGGCGACCACATCCGCATTTCCGCCATCCCGGACGCGCTGCCGCCGGGCGCACGCCGCTTGGTGCACCTGTTCTGCGTCACCTGCATGCTGCTGTTCCTCGGCTATGCGGGCTGGCTCGGCTGGCATCTCGCAATGTCGAACTGGGCGCGCGAGATGGGGGCCTCGGGGCTGTCCTATGGCTGGGTCACGCTGGCGATGCCGGTGGGCTGCCTGCTGATGTCGATCTCGCTGATACGGCGGCTGCTCGGCCACGGCCTGCTTTATTCGATCGAGCCCGAGCATCACCAGCAGGAGTATCCGCTATGACCTCCTTCGTGCTTCTGTGCATCGCGCTCGGGTTCATGGCGATCGGGATGCCAGTGGGCTTTGCCATCGGGGTGGCGAGCCTGAGCTACTTCCTGCTGCCCGCGACCATCATGCCCGACATCACGGCAGTGCAGCGCATCGTCGCGGCCAGCCAATCCTTTCCGCTGCTGGCGGTGCCGCTGTTCATCCTGGTCGGGCACCTGATGAACGGCTCGGGGATCACGCCCAGGATGATGGTTCTGGCCACCACGCTGGCGGGCTGGATGCGCGGCGGGCTGGCGCAGGTCAGCCTGCTGCTGTCGGCGCTGATGGGCGGGATCTCGGGCTCGGCCGTGGCGGACGCGGCCATGCAGTCGCGCATTCTGGGCGGGCCGATGATGAAGGAGGGTTATTCCCCCGGCTTCACCGGCGCGCTGCTGTCCATCGGCGGGCTGATCACGGCCACGATCCCGCCGAGCCTTGGGCTGATCCTTTACGGCTTTCTGGGCGAGGTCTCGATCGGGCGGCTGTTCATCGCCGGGATCGTTCCGGGCGTGCTGCTGACCATCGCCTTGATGATCGCCACGGCTTGGGTGTCGAAGGCGCGCGACTACAAGCCGGTGAACGACCGGCTGCCGACCTTCGCCGAGGTCGTGGCGGCGGTGAAGACCAGCTTCTGGGCAATCCTGTTCCCCGTCTGGCTGATCGTCGGCATCCGCTTCGGTCTTTTCACCCCCTCCGAGGCCGGCGCCTTTGCCGTGGCCTATGCCGTGATCGTGGGCGGGCTGATCTACCGCGAATTGACCTGGGCCGCGATGGTCGAGGCGCTGCTGCTGTCGGTGCGCGACATCGGCATGATCATGATCATCATCCTGCTGTCCGGCGCCTTCGGCTATGTCATCACCTTCGAACGCGTGCCGAGCACACTGGCGGAACTCGCGCTGGGGCTCTTCTCGTCGCAGACGGCGCTTCTGTTCACGATATCGGGCTTCCTGCTGGTCTTCGGGATGCTGGTCGAGGCGACCGTGATCGTGATGCTGCTGACGCCGATCCTTGTGCCGGTGATCACGGCCGCGGGCATCGACCCGGTGCATTTCGGGCTGGTGATGATGACGCTGGTCACCTTCGGCGGCATGACCCCGCCCGTGGGCGTGTCCATGTTCACCGTCTGCGGCATCCTGAAATGCAGCTACAAGGACTATACGGTCGAGGCGATACCGCTGTTCGCGGCGGTTCTTGCGGTCGTGATCATCATGATCCTGTTCCCGGACGTGGTGATGTTCCTGCCCGACGCGATGATGGGGGGCTGATCCGGTGATCCTTCATCCCGACCGCCTGTTCCCGGCGGACCCCGCCACCCGCGCCATCGCCCGCGATCTCTACGCGGCCGTCGCGGAAAAGCCGATCGTCTCGCCGCACGGGCATACCGACCCGCGCTGGTGGGGCGAGAACCCCGCCTTCGCTGATCCCGCCGAGCTGTTCGTCATCCCCGACCACTACGTCGTGCGGATGCTGGTCAGCCAGGGCGTCTCCTACGAAGCGCTCGGCATCGGCGAGGGGGCCGAACGGGACGCGCGCGCCATCTGGCGGACCTTTGCCGCGCATTACCACCTGTTCCGCGGCACGCCTTCGCGCCTGTGGCTGGACCATGCGCTGTCCGAGGTCTTCGGCATGACCGAGCGCCTGTCGCCCGCCAATGCCGATGCGCAGTTCGACGCCATCGCGGAAAGGCTGGCCGACCCGACCTATCGCCCGCGCGCACTTTACGAGCGGTTCAACATCGAGGTGATCGCCACCACGGACTCGGCGCTGGACGACCTGCGCTGGCACCGCATGGCGCGCGACAGCGGCTGGAAGGGCCGTGTCCTGCCGACCTACCGCCCCGACAGCGTGATCGATCCCGAAAGCGACGGCTTCGCCGCCAATCTCGACCGCCTGGGCGAGATCACCGGCTGCGACACGGGCCGCTGGACCGGCTACCTTGACGCGCACCGTGCCCGCCGCGCCTTCTTCCGCGAGATGGGCGCGACCGCCACCGACCACGGCCATCCGACTCCGCAGACCGCCGACCTGCCCGCGGCCGAGGCCGAACGGCTGTTCGACCGCATCCGCAAGGGCACGGCCTCGCGCGGAGATGCCGAGCTTTTCCGCGCTCAGATGCTGACCGAGATGGCCCGCATGTCCGTCGAGGACGGGCTTGTCATGCAGCTTCACGCCGGATCGTTCCGCGCCCACAGCGCCGAAGTCTTGGCGCGCTATGGCCGGGACCGCGGCTTCGACATCCCGGTTCCGGTCAGCTTCACGGCCGCGCTGAAGCCGCTGCTGGATGCGGTCGGGCTGGACCGGAAGCTGCGGCTGATCCTGTTCACGCTGGACGAGACGACCTATTCGCGCGAACTGGCGCCCTTGGCTGGGGCCTATCCCTGCCTGCGTCTCGGCCCGCCCTGGTGGTTCCACGACAGCTTCGAGGGCATCCGCCGCTTCCGCGAGATGACGGTCGAGACGGCGGGCTTCCACAACACCGTGGGCTTCAACGACGACACCCGCGCCCTGTGCTCGATTCCCGCCCGCCATGACGTGAGCCGCCGTTCGGACGCGGCCTTTCTTGCCGGGTTGGTGGTGACGCACCGGCTGGACGAGGCCGAGGCCCATGAACTCGCCCCGTTGCTTGCCTGCGATCTCGCGCGCGAGGGATACCGGCTGGAGAGAGGCGCCCGGGGAGCGCGCCCTGGGGGCATCGACGACATCGGGACTCCGGTCCCGCCTGCCCGTGGTCGGACGGCCACGGCAACGCAGTTTGAAGGATAAGGGAAGTTCAATGCGACACACCTGGCGCTGGTTCGGTCCCAAGGACCGGGTTTCGATTGACGACATGCTGCAGGCCGGCGTGCAGGGCGTCGTCACCGCCCTGCACCACGTCCCGACCGGCGCCGTCTGGACGCCCGAAGAGATCGCCAGGCGCCAGGCCGAGCTTGCGGTCATGCGCGACGGGAGCCCCTCGGGGCTGAAATGGGAGGTGATCGAGAGCCTGCCCGTCAGCGAGGCGATCAAGACCCAGACCGGCGACTGGCGCGAGCATGTCGCGAACTGGATCACCTCGATGCGGCACCTGCGCGACGCGGGGATCGAGGTCTTGTGCTACAACTTCATGCCGGTGCTGGACTGGACCCGCACCGACCTCGCTTGGCGCCGTCCCAACGGGGCCCGCTGCATGCGTTTCGACTTCATCGACTTCGCCGCTTTCGACATCCACATCCTGCAGCGCAAGGGCGCGGCCGAGGACTTCCCCGAGGAGATCCGCGACGAGGCCGCCCGCCGCTTTGCCGCCATGGACGATGCCCGGCGCGAGGAACTGGCCGGCAACGTGGTCTTCGGCTTGCCGGGCGCGGCAGAAAGCTTCAGCCTTCAGGACGTGCGCGACCTTCTGGAAAGCTATGCGCCCGTGACCGACGCGGTGCTGCGCCGGCATTTCCACGATTTCCTCGAACAGGTGGCCCCTGTCGCGCAGGAGATCGGGATGCGGCTCTGCTGCCACCCGGACGACCCGCCCTTCGGCCTGCTGGGCCTGCCCCGCGTCATGTCCACCGAGGCTGACTATGCCGAGCGCATGGCGGCGGTGGACCTGCCCGCGAACGGCATCACGCTGTGCTCGGGCTCGCTGGGGGCGCGGCCGGACAACGACCTGCCCGGCATGATGGACCGGCTGGGCGACCGGGTGCATTTCCTGCACCTGCGGAACGTACGGCGCGACACGGACGCGATCCGGGGCTCGTTCTTCGAGGACGAGCATCTCGGCGGCCAGACCGACATGGTGGCGCTGATGGCTGCGATCCTGCGCGAGGAGGCCCGCCGCCGTGACGCCGGCCGCCCCGATGCCGTGATCCCGATGCGCCCCGACCACGGGCAGGACATCCTCGACGACATCGGCCGTGGCGGCCAGCCCGGCTATCCCGCCATCGGCCGCCTCAAGGGTCTGGCCGAACTGCGCGGGGTCGAGATGGCGCTGAGCCACAAGGGGGCGGCATGAGCAGTCTCCGGCTGACCTCGATCGCGGACCTGCCGCCCCGCGTCCGGCGGCCCGCCTATGACCCGGCGGCGCATGGGGCTGGTATCCTGCATCTCGGCCTCGGCGCCTTCCACCGGGCGCATCAGGCGGTCTGCACCGACGATGCGCTGGCGGCGGGCGGCGGCGACTGGCGCATCATCGGCGCGAACCTCCGCAGCCGCGACATCGCGCAGGCGCTGAACGACCAGAACGGGCTTTACACAGTGCTGGAGCGGTCCGAGCAGGACCGCGCCCGCGTGATCGCCGCCCATGCCCGCGCCATCGGCGGCGACGCGGTCGAGATCCTGCGTGCGGCCTGCGACCCGGCCATCCGTATCCTGTCGCTGACCGTGTCCGAAAAGGCCTATGGTATCGACCGGACAACGATGGATGCGGACACCGGCCATCCGGCGGTGGCCCATGACCTGACGCAGCCGCAGGCGCCACAGGGCGTGCTGGGGATCATCACCGCCGCCCTTGCGGCGCGGCGCGAGGCGGAAACGGCGCCCTTCACGGTCCTTTGCTGCGACAACCTGCCGGACAACGGGGCGCTGCTGCGTGCGGGCGTCACGGGCTTCGCCCGCCGCCTCGACCCCGGCCTTGCGGACTGGATCGCGGACAACGTGGCCTTCCCCGCGACCATGGTGGACCGCATCACCCCGGCCGTGACCGACAAGACGCTGGCCGATGTCGAGGCCCTGACCGGCCGCTGCGACCTCGCCTGCGTCGAGACCGAGCCCTTCAGCCAGTGGGTGATCGAGGACCATTTCCCGCAGGGCCGCCCCGATTGGGAAGCAGGCGGGGCCGAGTTCGTCCGCGACGTGCGTGCGCATGAGGCGATGAAGCTGCGGATGCTGAACGGCAGCCATTCGCTGATCGCCTATGCCGGGCAGATGCTCGGGCTGCCCTATGTCCGGGATGCCGTGGCCGATCCCGATCTCGCGCCGCTGATCCGCCGCCACATGCAGGCGGCCGGCACGACGCTGCCGCAGGGCGCGGGGCTCGACCCCGACAGCTATGCCGTGGCGCTGATGGCGCGTTTCGCCAACCCCGCCATCGCCCACCAGACCCGCCAGATCGCCATGGACGGGACCGAGAAGCTGCCGCAGCGCTGGTTCGCGCCCGCCGCCGAGGTGCTGCAGGCAGGCGCCAACGCCCGTCCCTTCGCGCTGGCCACCGCCATCTGGCTGGCCTGGCTTTCGCAGCTTGCCGCATCAGGTCAGGCCCCCGACGATCCGCGCGGGGCGGCGCTGCTGGATCTCGCCCGCCGGGCAGGGGGCGACGATGCGGCGCTGACGCGCTCGGTGCTGGCGCTGCCGGGGCTGGCGCCGGCGGCCGTGACGGGCAATCCTGCCTTCACCGAAACGGTGCAGGCGATGCTGAGCCGCATCCGCCGCGATGGCCTGCGCCCTGTCCTGAAGGCCGAGTTGACCGCATGAAAGACAGCAAGCTGATCCTGTCCATCGGCGAAGCCATGGTCGAACTGTCCGAGGCGGGGCAATCCAACCTCTGGCGGATGGGGATCGCCGGGGACACGCTGAACACCGCCTGGTACCTGCGGCGCCTGCTGCCCGCCGACTGGCGCGTCGCCTATTGCAGTCGGGTGGGCGAAAGCGAGTTCTCGGGGAAGATGCTCGACTTCCTCGATGCTGAGGGGATCGAAACGACCCACGTCACCCGCGACCCCCGGCGCGAGATCGGGCTTTACGCTATCTCGCTGAAGGACGGCGAGCGCAGCTTCAGCTACTGGCGCGAGACCTCGGCGGCAAAGGGGCTGGCCGACGATCCGCGGCGGCTTGCCGCCGCGCTGGACGGCGTGCGGATCGCCTATGTCTCGGGCATCACCCTCGCCATCCTGCCTGATCCCGGCCGCACCCGGCTGCTCGAGGCGTTGGCGGCGGCGCGGACAATGGGCACGCAGGTGGTCTTCGACCCGAACCTGCGGCCCCGGCTCTGGCCCGATGCCGCGACCATGCGGGACCGGATCGAGGCCGCGGCAGGGATCGCCGACCTCGTCATGCCCAGCTTCGACGACGAGCGCGACCATTTTGGCGACGCCGACCCGCAGGCGACGGTGGCGCGCTATCTCGGGTGCGGCGCCCGGCAGGTTGTCGTCAAGGCCGGGGGTGATCCGATCCGCCATGGCGGGTCCGAGGGCGAGGGGCTGATCGACGGACTGGAACGCGAGCAGCCCGTGGATACCACCGCAGCAGGCGACAGCTTCAACGCGGGCTACCTCGCCGCGCGGCTGCAAGGGGCCGGAATCCCCGACGCCATCCGGGCCGCCCATGACCTCAGCCGCCGGGTGATCCGCCATCGCGGCGCGCTGGTGCGCGAGGCCTTCACGCGGAACTGACGCGCCGATCCAACAACGGAAGCCGGGCAGCGCCGCCCCTTGCTCCACGCCGACTAGGAGACGCAGCATGACCGAGGCCTTTGCACGCATCGCCGTCATCGGGGTGGTTCCCGTCATCGCCATCGACAGCGTGGACCACGCCCTGCCTCTTGCCGACGCCCTGCTGGAAGCGGGGTTGCCGACGGCCGAGATCACATTCCGCACCCACGCTGCCGCTGACGTGCTGGCCCGGCTGCGCGACGAGCGGCCCGAACTGCTGATCGGCGCCGGCACGCTTCTGTCGCCCGCGCAGCTGCGCCAGGCGGTCGAGGCTGGCGCCGCCTACGGACTTGCCCCCGGCTACGATCCGGCGGTGGTGGACGCGGCCCGCCAGTCGGGCCTGCCTTTCATCCCCGGGGTGATGACGCCCTCGGACATCACCCTTGCCGTCGCCCAAGGCTGCCGCTTGATGAAGTTCTTTCCCGCCACCGCAGCAGGCGGCCCGTCCATGCTGAAGAACATCGCCGCGCCCTTTGCCCATCTTGACCTGAGCTTTATTCCGACCGGCGGAGTGAAGATGGAAACAATCGCCGACTGGCTGGCGCTTCCCGAGATCGCCGCTGTGGGTGGCACGTGGATCGCGACCACCCAGCAGATGCACGACGGCGACTGGTCGGGGATCCGCAGCCGCGCCTCTGCCGCCATCGCCAGAGTAAAAGAGCTTCGCGGATAGTCTCCGGGCTGTCGTGAAGGCGTGCGCGCTGCATCGAGGAAAAGGCGCCCTGACAGCCGCCTTCATGCACCGATAGATCCCGGCACGCTGAAGGCCATGCTTGACAGGTATGGCCCTCGTTGCGCTTGATGGCGGCAAACGGGGTGGGATGTGATCAGGCTCCTTGCCGCAGGTGGATTTTGGGCCGTCATGGCGGCCGCGGCCCTCGGGCAGGGCGGTGGCGCTTCCACCGATCTGCCTGCCGGAGGCCAGGCAACAGCAGCGCAAGTGACAGAGCCGGATCGCGGCCTCGATGTCGCGGCGGCCGAGACGCAAACGGCCGAGAGCGATATGCGGGCGCGCCTGGCCGAGTTGCGTGATCAGGCGGCCGAGGCCGAAGCGCGCCTGACGGACCTGAGGCAGCAGAGCGCGGAACTGGAACGGCAGGTCTCCGGCCTGACCGCGCAGCGCGACGCGGCGCGGGAGGAGATCGCCGCGCTGGAGGCGCGCCGGACCGAGGCCGAGGCCGCCCTGGCCCAGGCGCAGCAGCGCGAGGCGGAACTGCGGCAGGGACTCGAGAACGCGACAACCCGGCAGACGGCCGCCGAAGCCGCAGCCCTGGACGCCGAGCGCCGCCAGGCCGAGGCCGAGCAGGGCTTTGCCGAGGCGCAGGAACTGCGCGCCATCGCCGAGGCCGCGCTGGCCGAGACAACGGCGGAGGTTGAACGCGCCACCGCTGCCCGCACCGTGTCCCCGCAGGAGGCCGAGCCAGCGGTCGCGGAAGAACAGCAAGCGGATGCCAGCGTCCCACCGCCCGAGGACACGGTCACAGCGGACCCGCCCCAACAACAGCGCCCGGCCGCCACGGTCGATGCGGCGCTGGCGCGGGCTCCGGCGCTCGGCTCGGGTCCGCAGCGCGCCGAGTTGCGGCAGCGCCTGATCGCGGGGGAATGCCCGGCCGAGGCGCTGAGGGGCGCCTATGGCCAGATCAACCGGCAGAGCCTGCGGGTGCTGGTGGCCGAACTCGGCGCCTGCGGCTGACGAAACCGGCGCATCAAGCCGAAAAGAGGGAGGAAGAGATGGGGAAGACCAGATGGCTCGGCCCGGCGCTTGGCGCGATGCTGGTGCTGGCGATGGGTCCCGCCGCTGCGCAGGAGGAATTCGGCAAGGCGGTGATGACGGGCGGGGCGACCGGCACCTATATCCAGATCGGCCGCGACCTGGCGGGGGTGATGGCCGAATGCGGCCAGACGCTGGACGTGGTCGAATCCGCGGGTTCGCTGGAGAACTTCATGGCTGTGCGCACGCGCGGCAACACCCAGTTCGGCATCGTGCAGAACGACGTGCTGGAATATCTCAAGACCTATTCCGCCGATGATCCGGCCGTGGCGCGCGCGATCCAGGGCGTGCGCATCGCCTTTCCGCTTTATGACGAGGAAGTCCACCTTGTCGCCCGCTCGGACATCGACAGCGTCGCCGATCTCGCGGGCAAGCGCGTGGCGATCGGGGTCGAAAACAGCGGCACCTTCCTGACGGCCTCGCTGGTGCTGGACCTGACCGGCACCCAGCCCGCCGAGCGGCGCAAGATCGCGCCCGCCGATGCGCTGCCGGCGCTGAAGTCGGGGGAAATCGACGCACTCTTCTATGTCGCGGGCGCCCCGACCGCGCTGTTCGCCGAAGGCGATATCGACGGCGAACAGTTCCATCTGGTGCCGATCACCGACAAGACGCTGCAGACGGTCTATGACGCGGTGACCATCCCCGCGAACACCTACCCCTTCCAGCCCGAGGAGGTGAGCGGGATCGCCGTCAAGGCGCTGCTGATGACCTTCGAATACAATCCGCAGGGCAACAGCTATCAAAGGCAGAGCTGCAAGGCGGTGTCCGACCTGTCCCACCTGATCCTGACGCGGCTGCCGCAGTTGCAGGAAGGCGGCCATCCCAAGTGGAAGAACGTCGATCTGCAGGATATCCCGGCCGGCTGGGATATCGGCGGCTGCGTGAATGCGGGTCTGCAACCCGACTATCAGCTTGAATGCACGCGCCCTGCCGCAAGCGCCGCGCCCGAGGAAAGCGAGGCGAACCGCGCCTATCGGCAGTATATCTGCTCGACGCTGGGCTGCTGAGGCCGAAGCCGTATCAATCTTGAGGGCGAGAACCGGCGCCCGGAGCCGGGCAGGCTTCGGGGACTGACGTCCGTGGGCTCGTTACGCTTCCGGCAGGAAGGGCGCGGCTCAGTCGTCGGATGGCCCGGCGCGGCGCCGATAGCGTGAACGCGCCAGCAGCGCCCCCGCAACTGCCCCGGCGCCAAGCGCCCACAGCAGGTGGCGGTTGGTCAGTCCCAGCCGGCTGCGGGCGCTGCGGCGATAGCGCGGGTCGAAGAAGCGGCTGCGCGACAGAAGCCTGCCCAGGGGCCCCGGGTCGCGGGGGATCAGGACCTCAAGCTGCCGCGGGCCTTGGGCGTTCAGCCGGTCGATGGCGCCGATCAGCCCGCCGCATTCCTCGACGGCTGCCTCGACCTCCTCGACCGAGACGCCCAGGTGCTCGGCCAGCAGGGCCGAGCGGATGCCCCGGATGCGGGCGCGGTCCGAGGGTTCGCGCGCGATCAGGGCCACGTCGGCTTCGGTATCGAAGCCCATCGAGCGGCGGTCGATGTTGCTCGATCCCACCCGCAGGTGGACGTCGTCCACGATCAGCAGCTTGGCATGGACATAGATCGCCTCGCCCGCCGCATTGATGGGCGAGACCATGCGGAAGCGGCGGAAGCGGTCGCGCGCCTGCAAGGCCAGCATCATGGTGCTGCGGGTGACATGCATCGCCGCATCCTCGATGGCGCCCTGCGCGGCCTCGGGATTGACGATCACCACCTCGGGCCCATCCGGTTCCACCAGCCGCGCGGCAATGGCGCGAGTGATGCTGCCCGAGGCGAAATACTGCGACTCGATGTAGATGCACCGACGCGCCGAGGCGATGGCGTCGAGGTAAAGGTGCTCGATCTCGGCAACCACAGGCGTGACCCGGTCGGGCGGCTCGGTCCGCGCGATGGCAACGGGCATGTCGTGGAAATCGACGTTTACGCCCTCGGGCCAGAGGTCGGCAGGCTCGGGCACCGGTTCGGGCAGGGGCGCGTCATTGGCGCGCAGCCAGCGGGCGCGGGCCAGTTCGCCCAAGGCACGCGCGGCTGGCCCCGACATCATCGCGGCCGCGTCATGCCAGGGCTGCGCGATCTCGCCCGAGCGTAGCCGACGGCGCGGGTCGCCCGAGCGGTGGTCGCGCGTGTCCCAACGCCCGGCGGTCAGGTCGATGCCGCCGCAGAAGGCCAGCGCGTCGTCCACCACCACGATCTTCTGGTGGTGGCAGGCCCCGATCGGGTGGCGGCCGTCGAAGGCCAGATGGATCTGGTCGGGCGACATCAGCTTGATCTGCAGCGCTGGCAGTGCGCGTCCGGGGGCGATCAGGACGCCCCCGCTCCATTTCAGCAGGTAGATGTCGAGATCGGGGCGCCGCTCGACCAGCGCGTCCAGGAAGGGGCCGATCTGGTTGGGCAGCCCGTCAGGGGCATTGCCCTCGGCATCGCTTTCGCCCGGCAGCATCTCGATCTCGAAATCGAAGTCCCAGCCGATCATCACGACCAGGTGCCGCGCCGCCAGAAGCGCCTGACGCAGGGTGCGGAAATAGGCCTGCCCGTCCACGATCAACGAAAAACGGTCGGCCGGGTCCACGCGCCAGCAGTTGCGACCCGGGGTGAAGGAAAGAGGCGTCATGATCCATGAGGGGAAAGGATGTGCAGGGCGGCAACAAAGCCCGAGGGGTCCGGGTTCCCTGAGGCCGACTTTCGGGTGAGGTTCCGCCAGCGGCCATGAACTGACGGAGGCCCTGCCTTTTCCGGCCCTTGCAGCGCGATATTCAGGCAGGCTGCCACGCGATTGGCCACGCCATGGACGGGCGCGGAAAGGCTCTTACAAATCGTTGCCAGACGCTCGCGCGTCTCGTAACGTCGGGTGGATAGCGGACATCGCACGGCATTCACGCCTGTCACAACCGATCTGGTTGGGCGGGCTTCCTGTTGTTGCGCCTCAAGGGAAGACGAGTGAAGCAGACACTGGACATCGGGCTGGTCTACTCGCGCAGCGGCAGCTACCGGCGCCTGTCGGACGCGGGCCGGGCAGGGGTCCTGCAGGCGGTGGCGCGGGTCAACGCGGACCCGGCGGCGGCATGGACGATCCGCGTCCACGAGGCCGATCCCGGCGGGCACCAGGACCATTACGCCCCCGCCATGCTGGGCCTGCACCGGCAGACCGGCAGCCGGCATTTCTTCGGCGCCATCACTTCCTCCGGCCGCAAGGAGATGATCCCGGCGCTGGAACGCTGCGGGGCGAGCCTGTGGTATGGTGTGCCCTACGAAGGGTTCGAGGCCGCCGATTGCGTCGCCTACATGCATTCCACCGTGAACCAGAACGTGATCCCGCTGCTCGACTGGGCGCTGCCCCGGCTGGGACGGCGGGTGTTCCTGGTCGGATCGAACTACATCTGGGGGTGGGAGATCAACCGCATCGCCCGCGACCTTATCGCGGACTCGGGCTGCGAGGTCGTGGCCGAGCGTCACCTTCCCTTGGGCGACACCGACATCGCCGCGCTGGTGGACGAGATCGCGCGGACGCGGCCCGAGATCGTGCTGAACTCGCTGGTGGGGCAGACGCAGTACTGCTTCCTCCGCGCGCTGCGGGCGGCGGGGCTGTCTTGCCGCGTGCTGTCCTGCAACTTCACCGAGGCCGAGCTGCCCGAGGTCGGAAAGGCCGCCGAGGGGCTGATCTCGGTCGGTCCCTATTTCGCCCAAGAGGGCGACGAGTTCGGCAACTCGCTGGAACGCGCGGGCTACCTGTCGGTAATGAACCTCGTGCGGCTGTTGTCGCTGCCAGGGGCGGATGCCGCGATGACGCTGCCCGAGCTTCTGGCGCTGGACCCCGGCGACATCGATCCGGTCAGCCACCACGTGGCCCAGCCCATCGTGATTGCAGAACTGCGCGAAGGCGCCTTCGCCCCGCTGCTGTCGCTGCCCGTCACGGCGGGCGACCCCTATCTGGCCCGGGCCCCGCGGGCGAAATCCGAGCGTCCAAGGTTAAGGATCGTCAAGTGAGTGCTGCGCGTTCCCCCCGCCGCATGGACAGCGACCTTCGCGGCGCCCGCCTGCTGGTCCTGAACCGTCCCCACGATTCACTGCGCGTGCTGCGGCGGCAGGCCGAGATCATCGGGCTTCAGGTAACCGAATGCTGGCCCGCCCTGCCCGAGGATGCGGCAGGCTACGACTTCCTCGTCCTTGACGCGGACACGGGGCATGACGGGCAACTGCCTTGGGGTGCAGCACCGATGCCGCTGCCCAGTGTGGCGCTGATCGGGTCCGAGGCGCCGGGCCGCATCGACTGGCTCTTGTCGCGCGGGGTGCACGCCACGCTGATGCAGCCCATCGGCGACCGCGGGCTTTATGCCGCGCTGCTGATGGCCCGCTACCGCTTCGCCGCCGAAACCGAGCTTGCCGCGCGGCTGCAGAAGCAGGCCTGGCAGCTGTCCCAGCGCGAAAACGTCCTGCGCGCCGCCCTGCTGCTGGCCGAGGACGACGGATCATCAGACGGCTTTGCGCAACTGCGCCGCGCGGCGACCGCCGGACGCATGACCATCGAGGAGGCGGCGCTTGCGGTGATCTCGCAGACGCAGGCGCCCCGGAACGCCCGGGGTCGCCGGTGAGCGCCCCCACGGATTTGACGAGGAATACGTGACCGAAACCACCAACACCGTCGCGGCGGCCATACCCACGGACATCCGGCCCGGCCTGTTCCGCCGCCTAATGCGCCGCAAGGCGGCCATGTTCGGCGCGGGCGTGATCGCCTTGGTCGTGCTGGGCGCGATCTTCGCGTCGCAACTGGCACAGTTCCCGCCGGACCAGCAGAACTTCGACGGGCTGACGCTGGAAGGCGCGCCGATGCCGCCGAGCGCGACCTACTGGTTCGGGACCGACCTTCTGGGCCGCGACCTCTTCTCGCGACTGCTTTACGGGGCGCAGACCTCGCTGATCATCGGGGTCGTGGCGAACGGGCTGTCGATCCTGATCGGGACGGCCGTGGGTGTGACGGCGGGCTGGCGCAGAGGCTGGGTCGGCGCGGTGCTGATGCGCTTCACCGACCTGATGATGGCCTTCCCGGCGCTGCTGCTGGCGATCTGCCTGGCCGCGATCTTCCAGCCCTCGCTGTGGATCGTGGCGCTGGTGATCGCGCTGGTGAACTGGGTGCAGACGGCGCGGATCATCTATACCCAGACGATCTCGCTGGCCGAGCGCGACTTCATCGCGGCCGAGCGCACGCTGGGCGCCAGCGACTGGCGCATCCTGCGCCACCACATCCTGCCGCATCTGCTGCCGACGCTGCTGGTTTGGGGAACGCTGGGCATCTCGATCACCGTCCTGCTGGAAGCGACGCTGTCCTTCCTGGGCGTGGGCGTGCAGCCTCCCACGCCAAGCTGGGGCAACATCATCTTCGAGAACCAGACCTATTTCCAGTCGGCGCCTTGGCTGGTCTTCATCCCCGGCGCGGCCATCCTGCTGCTGGCGCTGGCCTTCAACCTGGTGGGCGACGCGCTGCGCGAGGAAATGGACCCGACCCAGAAAGGACGTGGCTGAGATGTGGGCCTATCTGCTGCGCCGCCTGGTCCAGGCCGTCCTGATCCTGCTGGGGGTCAGCTTCATCACCTTCCTGCTGCTCTATGTCCTGCCCGCCGACCCGGTGCGCCAGATCGCGGGCCGCTCGGCCACGCCGCAGGTCGTGGAAAGCATCCGGCGGGAGCTGGGGCTCGATCAGCCCTTCCTTGTCCAGTACTGGAACTACCTGACAGGGCTCGTGCAGGGCGACCTGGGCCGCAGCTACCTGCAGAAGGCCGACGTCGCCGGGCTGATCGCCTCGCGCCTGCCGGCCACGCTGCAGCTGATGGCGCTGGCGATCGTCTTCGAACTGATCATCGGCCTCGGCATGGGCATCGCCGCCGCCTTGTGGCGTGGGCGGGCGGTGGACAGCGTGCTGATGATGACCAGCTTTGCCGCCGTTTCGGCGCCGCAGTTCGTCGTCGGGTTGCTGCTGCTCTACCTCTTCGCGGTGCAGCTTGGTTGGTTCCCGATCAGCGGCTACGGGACATTCTCGCACGCCGTCCTGCCGGCGCTGACGCTCGCCGTCACGGGATCGGGCTGGTACGCGCGGATGATGCGCTCGTCCATGATCGACGTGCTGCACACGGATTACCTGCGCACCGCCCGCGCCAAGGGCCTGTCGCGCGGCCGCATCGTCCTGCGCCATGCGGTCCCGAACGCCATCCTGCCCATCATCGCCATGATCGGCATCGACGTCGGCATCTTCATGGGCGGCGCGGTCGTGGTCGAAAGCGTCTTCGGCTGGCCCGGCATCGGCCAGCTGGCCTGGCAGGCGATCCAGCGCGTCGACATCCCGATCATCATGGGCGTCACGGTCGTCTCGGCCGTCGCCATCGTGCTGGGCAACCTGCTGGCCGACATGATCGCCCCCTTCGTCGATCCTCGCATCAAGCTCAGATAAGAACCGGGAGAACACCGCATGAAACTTCGTCATCTTCTTCTCGGCACGGCCATGGCCGCGGCGCTGGCCGGGCCGGGCCTTGCGCAGGAAGAACAGCTGGACCCGAACGCAAAGCCGGGCGGCAGCATCGTCATCACCTACAAGGACGACGTGGCCACGCTGGACCCGGCTATCGGCTATGACTGGCAGAACTGGTCCATGATCAAGTCGGTCTTCGACGGGCTGATGGACTATGCCCCCGGCACAACAGAACTGCGCCCCGGTCTTGCCGAAAGCTACGAGATCAGCGACGACCTGCTGACCTACACCTTCAAGCTGCGCCCCGGGGTCAAGTTCCACAACGGCCGCGAGATGACGGCCGAGGACGTGAAATATTCCCTCGAGCGGGTGCTGACCCCCGCCACCCAGTCGCCGGGCGCGGGTTTCTTCGGCTCGATCAAGGGCGCGGACAAGATGGCCGACGGCTCGGCCACCACGCTGGAAGGCCTGACCGTCGTCGATCCCCAGACCGTCCGCTTCGAGCTGTCACGCCCCGACGCAACCTTCCTGCATGTGCTGGCGCTGAACTTCGCCTCGGTCGTGCCGAAGGAAGCGGTCGAGGCCGCGGGCGGCGACTTCGGCCACCAGCCGGTCGGCACCGGCGCCTACAAGCTGGGCGAATGGCTGCCCGGCCAGCGGGTCGTCTTCCAGAAGAACCCGGACTACTGGCGCGCGGGCCTGCCCTACCTCGACCAGATCACCTTCGAGATCGGGCAGGAGCCGGTCGTGGCCCTGCTGCGGCTTCAGAACGGCGAGGTGGACGTCCCCGGCGACGGCATCCCGCCCGCCAAGTTCCAGGAGGTGATTTCCGATCCCGACCAGGCCGCGCGCGTGGTCGAGGGCGGGCAGCTGCACACCGGCTACATCACCATGAACGTGACGCAGCCCCCCTTCGACAAGGTCGAGGTGCGCCGCGCCGTCAACATGGCGATCAACAAGGACCGCGTGGTCCAGATGATCAACAACCGCGCGGTCCCGGCGAACCAGCCGTTGCCGCCCTCGATGCCCGGCTATTCGCAGGGCTACGCGGGCTATCCCCATGACGTCGAGGGCGCGAAGAAGCTGCTGGCCGAGGCGGGCTACCCGGACGGGTTCACGACCGAGCTTTACGCCATGAACACCGACCCGAACCCGCGCATTGCCCAGGCGATCCAGCAGGACCTGAAGGCCATCGGCATCAACGCCGAGATCCGGGCGCTGGCGCAGGCCAACGTGATCGAGGCAGGTGGCGCGGGCAATGCGCCGATGGTCTGGTCGGGCGGCATGGGCTGGATCGCGGACTTCCCCGACCCGTCGAACTTCTACGGCCCGATCCTCGGCTGCGATGGCGCGGGCGAAGGCGGCTGGAACTGGTCCAAGTACTGCAACGAGGAACTGGACGCCGCCGCCCAGGCCGCCGACGCGATGGCCAAGCCCGAGGAGGCCGAGGCGCGTCTGCAGGCATGGTCCGCCGTCTTCGAGGGCGTGATGGAGGACGCCCCCTGGGCCCCCGTCTTCAACGAGCAGCGCTTCACCATGAAGTCGCCGCGGATGGGTGGGGCCGACGCGCTTTACACCGATCCCGTCTCGATCCCGATCAACTACGACTATGTGTATGTGACCGATGTGCAATAACTGCGACTACACCATCCACGGCGCCCAGCATCACTTCGGCTGGGACCGCTCGCGCCCGCCCGCCCAGCGGGTGGAATCGGGGGCGACCATCCGCTTCGAATGCCTCGACAGCTCGGCCGGGCAGCTTTCGCCCCGCTCGACCGTCGAGGACGTGGCGGCGCTGGACTTCGGGCGGATCAACCCCGTCAGCGGCCCGATCCATGTCGAGGGCGCGATGCCCGGAGACGCGCTGAAGGTGACGATCGACAGCTTCCACCCCCAGGCGCAGGACGGCCGCGGCTGGGGCTGGACGGCCAACATCCCGGGCTTCGGGCTGCTGGCCGACCAGTTCACCCAGCCCGCCCTGACGCTGTGGAGCTTCGATCCCGCCAATCCCGACAGCGCCATGTTCGGCAAGTGGGGGCGGGTGCCGCTGAAGCCCTTTGCGGGCACCATCGGCTGCGCGATGGCGGAACCGGGCGAGCATTCCATCGTCCCCCCGCGCCGGGTCGGCGGCAACCTGGACATCCGCGACCTTGCGGCGGGTTCGGTCCTCTACCTGCCGGTCGAGGTCGAAGGCGCGCTGTTCAGCATCGGCGACACCCATGCGGCGCAGGGTGACGGCGAGGTCTGCGGCACGGCCATCGAAAGCCCGATGGACGCCGTGGTGAAGCTGGAGTTGGTGAAGGATGCGAACCTCAGGTTCCCGCGCTTCACCACGGCGGGTCCCGTGACGCGGCACCTCGACGCCAGGGGCTACGAGGTGACGACCGGCATCGGTCCCGACCTGATGAGCGGGGCGCGCGACGCGGTGGCGGGGATGATCGACCTGCTCTGCGCGCAGCACGGCATGGCGCCCGAGGACGCCTACATGCTCGTGTCCACCTGCGGCGACCTGCGGATATCCGAGATCGTGGATGCGCCGAACTGGGTCGTCAGCTTCTACTTCCCGCGCGTGGTCCTTGAATGACCCTCGCCACGCAAACCGCCGGGGCGCCTGTCGCCCCGGTTTCGTCCGGGGACGCGCCGGTCCTTTCCGTGCGCGACCTCGACGTGTCGGTGATGACTCCCGCGGGCCTGCGGCCGCTGGTCCATGGCATGAGCTTCGATCTGCGCCGGGGCGAGACGCTGTGCATCGCGGGCGAGTCCGGTTCCGGCAAGTCCGTTACATCGATGGCGATCATGGGCCTGCTGCCCAAGCCCGCCGTCCGCGTTACAGGCGGGCAGATCCTCTTCGGTGGCAAGGACCTTGCCGCCCAAGGCGAAGGCGCGATGCGCCGCATCCGGGGCAACCGGATCGCCATGATCTTCCAGGAACCCATGACCGCCCTGAACCCGGTCATGCAGATCGGCACGCAACTAGCCGAGGCCCTGCGCGCCCACACCGGCATGGGCGGAGCCGAGGCTCGCGCCCGCGCGCTGGAGGCCCTGAAGCTGGTCCGCATCAGCCAGCCCGAACGCCGCTTGCGCCAGTATCCACACGAGCTGTCGGGCGGGATGCGCCAGCGCGTCGTGATCGCCATGGCCTTGGCGATGCGTCCCGACGTGCTGATCGCGGACGAACCCACCACCGCGCTTGACGTGACCGTGCAGCGCGAGGTTCTGGACCTGCTGCGCGACCTTCAGCGCGACACGGGCACCGCCGTGATCCTCATCACCCACGACATGGGCGTCGTCGCCGAGATGGCCAACCGCGTGCTGGTCATGCAGTCCGGCCGGGTCGTTGAACAGGGCAGCGTCGATGAGATCTTCCAGGCCCCGCGCGAGCCCTACACGCGCGAGCTTCTGGCCGCCGTGCCCCGCATGGGCGACGGCAGCGGCCCTGTGGCGACACCTGGCGGGCCCTTGGTGCGCTTCGAGGACGTGAGCGTCCGCTTCGACATCCGCAGCGGGCTGCTGCAGCGCGTGACCGAGCGGGTCCACGCGGTGGAACATGTCAGCTTCGACATTCACGCGGGCGAGACCCTGTCGCTGGTCGGCGAATCCGGCTGCGGCAAGTCCACGCTGGCCCGCGCGCTGGTCGGCCTTGTCCCGCACGAGGGGACGATCCGCCTGAACGGCCAGCCCATCCGCGACATGCGGCGGCAGGACCGGCTGCGGCTGCACCGCGAGGTGCAGATGGTCTTTCAGGACCCGATGGCGGCGCTGGACCCGCGCATGACGGTGGGCGAGCTGATCGTCGAGCCGCTGGTCATCCACGGCATCGGCAGCACGCCCGAACGCCGCGCCCGCGCCGAGGACCTGATGCAGCGCGTGGGCCTGACGCCCGAGCATCTGTCGCGCCACCCGCACGAGTTTTCGGGCGGCCAGCGCCAGCGCATCTGCATCGCCCGTGCGCTGGCGCTGAACCCCAAGCTGATCATCGCGGATGAAAGCGTGTCGGCGCTGGACGTCTCGGTGCAGGCGCGGGTGCTGGACCTGCTGGCGACGCTCAAGCGCGAGTTCGGGATCGCCTACCTGTTCATCAGTCACGACATGGCTGTGGTGGAAAACATCTCGGACCGGGTGGCCGTCATGTACCTGGGCCAGATCGTCGAGATGGGAACCCGCGCCCAGGTCTTCGGCAACCCGCAGCACGCCTATACCCGGCGGCTGATGGCGGCCGTGCCTGTGCCCGACCCCGGCTTCCAGCGCCCGCCGATGCCGAGGATGGCGTCCGAGGTGCCCTCGCCCGTCCATCCGGTCGGGCAGGGACCGACGCGTGTGGCCCTGAGGGATGTCGGCGGCGGACATCTGGTCGCTGCCTGAAGGACAGCGCCTTCCGTCTGATGCCGAGGCAGGGCTTGCCGAAGTCCTTTCCTTCGCAGAGCCTCGCAGTCGATACTGGCGCGGCCCGATGGAATGATGCGGAGGGGCGAAGCACCAAAGCTGCCCGACCTCTGGGCAAGACGACGAAACAGGAGGAAGGCGCGGTGTCGTCCGACCTATCAACCGCTGGGGGCGCCGCATCCTCCGACCGCTTCGCGATGCTGGCGCTGATCTGCCTCGGGGTCGTCCTTTCGATGACGCCCTGGTTCTCGGCAACCGCGATCCTGCCCGAGTTGCGCGACACATGGAGCATGTCGCCCGCACTCGCGGCGCTGATGACGATTGCCGTCCAGGCAGGCTTCGTGGCGGGGGCGCTGGGCATGAGCCTGGTCAACCTTGCCGACATCGTGGCCCCGATCCGGCTGATGTCGGCCGGCGCGGCCTCGGCGGCGCTGTTCACCGGCCTGCTGGCGGCGGTGGACAGCGCCGAAGCCGCCGCCGTGCTGCGCTTCCTCACGGGGGCGGCGCTGGCGCTGGTCTATCCGCCCGCGATGAAGCTGACGACGACATGGTTCGTGAAGGGGCGAGGCCTCGCCTTCGGCCTCGTGATCGGGGCGCTGACGCTCGGCTCGGCCATGCCGCACCTGCTGCGGGGGCTGATATCGACGGCGGATTGGCGCGTGGTGGTGATCTCGGCCGCCGGGGTCTCGCTGGCCGGGGCGCTTGTCTTCCTGTTGTTTCTGCGCGAGGGACCCCATCCCTACAGCCGCGCCACCTTCGACCTGCGCCAGGCCGGCCGCGTCTTCCGCAGCCGCCCGGTCCTGCTGGCTAACATGGGCTACTTCGGCCACATGTGGGAGCTTTACGCCATGTGGGCCTGGCTTCTGGTCTATGCGCAGCAGATGCTGTCGGGGCTGGGGGTGCAGTCGCCCGCCCGCATGGCTTCGATGATCGTGTTCATCGCCATTGCGGCGGGCTCGCTTGGGGCCATCGCGGGCGGGGTGCTGGCCGACCGCTTCGGACGGACGCTGACGACAGCGGGGATGCTGCTGACCTCGGCCGCCTGCGCCCTGGGGGTGGGGCTGACCTTCGACGGTCCGCTGTGGCTGTTCATGACCGTCGCCGTGATCTGGGGCGCCTCGATCGTGGGCGATTCCGCCCAGTTCTCGGCCATGGTGACCGAGGTTGCGGACCGCCATCTCGTCGGCACCGCACTGACGGTCCAGATGGGCATCGGCTTCCTGATCACAATTGTGACGATCCAGGTCCTGCCCCTGTTCGCCGAACTGCTGGGCGGCTGGCGCTGGAGCTTCCTGATGCTGATTCCCGGCCCGCTGGTCGGCGCGGCCGCCGTCCTGCGGCTGAGGCAGCTTCCCGAAAGCCTGAAGATCGCTCAGGGCCTCCGCTGAGGACGACAGGGGTCAGACCCACCAGCGCCCGGTCAGCGCCAGCCGGGCCAGCGCCGCCCGTCGGGTAAAGTCCGAGGGCTTGGGCGATGGTTCTCCTGCCATGATGGCTCGCAGGGCCTGCATCGGCGCGGGGCCGGGGAACAGCGCAGGCGCGGCGGCGCGGGGCAGGGTGCGGCGCTCCTCGGCCGCGTCCCGCAAGGCCTGCGCCGCGATCCGGGCCAGCGCGGCAAGCTGCGCGGGTTCTGCCACGGCAAGTCCCAGGCCCAGTGGCTGCAACGCGGGATGGGCGCGCAGCCAGGCGGTCAGCGCGGCGCCCCGGCCCTGCGCGTGCAGCGCCGGCACGTCGGGCGCACCCAGGGCCTGCGCGGCATGGGCCATCAGGGCGCCCCCGGTCGCGTCGGCATAGGCGACGACCTCCTCGACAGTCTCGAACGGCTCGCGCGCGGCGTCGTGGCGGCGCGCCTCGGCCAAGGGTGCGAGGGCGGCGGCCCGCGGACCCCAAGCGGACCAGAGGGGCGACAGAAGCTCGTGCGGCGGCGGAGGCGCGACGGCCATCGCGCCAAGCAGGTCGATCCACCACTGGACCCGCATCTCGGCGATCAGGGGATCGCGCGCCGACAGCGCCGTGCGCGCGAGTTCCGCGTTCAGCGCGTAAAGCGTCACCAGCCTTGCCTGAGCCTCGGTGCGTGCCAGCATTGCCATGGCAAGCCGGTCGGGGTCCTCCTGACGCAGCCGCTCGGCCAGCCGGCGGGTCGCGGGGTCGGACAAGCCGCTCATGCCGCGCCGTCGCGGATCAGCTTCCAGCGGATCGCGTCCACCAGCGCCTCGAAGCTGGAATCGACGATGTTGGGCGAAACGCCCACCGTGGACCACGCCGCACCCCGGCTGTCCGTGAAGTCGATCGTGACGCGCGTCACGGCGTCGGTGCCCGCGCCGATGATGCGCACGCGGAAGTCGGCCAGCGTCATCTCGTCGATGGAACTCTGCCAAGACCCGAGGTCCTTGCCCAGGGCCCGCCACAGGGCGTTGACCGGACCCGCGTCCTCTCCGTTCGCGCCGATGCTGTCGCTGACGGACATCACACGCTGATCGCCCAGGCGGACGACGACAACTGCCTCGCTGACCGAGATGCGGCGACCCATCGCGTTCATCCGCCGCTCGACCGTGACGCGGTAACGCTCGACCTCGAAGAAGGCGGGCAGGGCGTTCAGCTCCGCCCGCGCCAGCAGTTCGAACGAGGCTTGGGCTGAATCGTAGGCGTAGCCCTGGTCCTCGCGGTCCTTCACGGTGGACAGGATGCGCGCCGGCGCCGGATCGTCCGGCGCAACCTTGATCCCCGCGTCCGCCAGCCGTGCGCGCAGGTTCGACTGGCCCGCCTGGTTCGACATGGGGATGATGCGCGCGTTCCCGACGGTGGAGGGATCGACATGCTCGTAGGTCTGGGGCGCCTTCAGGATCGCGCTGGCGTGCAGGCCCGCCTTGTGGGCGAAGGCCGAGGCGCCGACGTAAGGCGCGGCCCGCAGCGGCGCGCGGTTCAGGATCTCGTCCAGGCGGCGCGAAACGCGGGTGAGGGTGGCCAGCGCCTCGGGCGTGATGCCGGTGGTCAGGGTGGACCGGAAGGGCTCCTTCAGCATCAGCGTCGGGATCAGGCTGGTGAGGCTCGCGTTGCCGCAGCGCTCGCCCAGGCCGTTCAGCGTCCCCTGCACCTGCCGCGCGCCCGCCGCGATGGCGGCCAGCGAACAGGCAACCGCGTTGCCCGTGTCGTCATGGGCATGGATGCCGAGGCGCTCGCCGGGAATGCCGGCGTCGATCACCAGACGAGTGATCTCGCCCACACGGTCGGGCAGGGTGCCGCCATTGGTGTCGCAGAGCACGATCCAGCGGGCGCCCGCGTCATGGGCGGCGCGCAGGCAGTCCAGCGCGTAAGAAGGGTTAGCCTCGTAGCCGTCGAAGAAGTGCTCGGCGTCGAAGATCGCCTCGCGTCCCTGCGCCACGACATGGGCGACAGAGTCGGCGATGTTTGTCAGGTTTTCGTCAGGAGCGATCCCCAGCGCCTCGGTCACGTGATAGTCGTGGGTCTTGCCGACAAGGCAGACGGCCCTAGTCCCGGCATCCAGCACCGCCGCCAGCACGTCGTCATTCGCGGCTGACCGGCCCGCCCGCTTGGTCATGCCGAAGGCGGTCATGGTGGCCCGGGTGCGGGGGGCAGAGGCGAAGAACTCGCTGTCAGTCGGGTTCGCGCCGGGCCAGCCGCCCTCGATGTAGTCCACGCCCAAAGCGTCCAGCATCGCCGCGATCTCAGCCTTCTCGGTGGCCGAGAACTGGACACCCTGCGTCTGCTGCCCGTCGCGCAGGGTCGTGTCGTAGAGGGTGAGGCGGCTCATGATTCCTGCTGCGCCTCTAGATCGGCCAGTCCTCTCAGCAGGTCTTTGCCCCATCGCGACGAGTCGGAGGGGCGCACGAAGTCTACTGCCGCGCCTGAAGGGGTAACACGGAAGCGCACGCCCAATCGGTCAGCCTCGTTCTTAAGGGTGTCCGCGCGCTCAAAGTTCTTTTGGCGGCGCAAGTCCATCCAAAGACTGAGAAGGCGCTCAACTGCTGCCGTAATGTCGGGAGAGTCCGTGATAGAGTCTGCCCAACTACCCATACCGGGTTCAAGAAGACCTAGAACTCGTGCTGACGCAATAAACTGCGCCGTCAGCCTCGGCCGATCATTTGGGTCACCAGTGGTAATGTCGTTGGATAACTGATGAAGGCGTCCAAGTGCCGCTGGCGTGTTGAGATCATCTGCAAGCATTTCCAAAACTTCTGGGTCTGGAGTGCTGGGGAGGTAAGATGAGCCAATAACGGCACGCCAGCGACCCAAGTGTCCTTCTGCCTCCCGTACCTTCTCCGCCGTCCAGTCCATCGGCTTCCGATAATGCGTCATCAGGAAGACATACCGGATGACCTCGCCCGGGATTCCCTGGTCCAGCAGATCCCGGACGGTGAAGAAGTTGCCCAGCGACTTCGACATCTTCTTACCCTCGACCTGCAGCATCTCGTTGTGCAGCCAGACGCGGGCAAAATCCTCGCGCGGGTGCGCGCAGCAGCTTTGGGCGATCTCGTTCTCGTGGTGGGGGAACTGCAGGTCGATGCCGCCGCCGTGGATGTCGAAGCTTTCGCCCAACAGCGCGGCCGACATGGCCGAGCACTCGATGTGCCAGCCCGGACGGCCGCGGCCCCACGGGCTGGCCCAGCCCGGCTCTTCGTCCGACGAGGGCTTCCACAGAACGAAATCCATCGGGTCGCGCTTGAAGGGCGCGACCTCGACGCGGGCACCGGCGATCATGTCGTCCACCGACCGGCCGGAAAGCCGCCCATAGGCCGGGAAGGACCGCACGTCGAACAGCACGTGCCCCTCGGCCGCATAGGCGTGGCCTTTCGCGATCAGCGCCTCGATCATGGCGATCATCTGCGGGATATAGTCGGTCGCACGCGGTTCGTGGCCGGGGCGCAGGGCACCCAAGGCGTCCATGTCGGCGTGATACCAGCCGATGGTTTCCTCGGTCCGCTCGCGGATCAGTTCTTCCAGCGGGCGCGGGTCGCCGGATTGCTGGCGCGCCAGGGCCGAGGCGTTGATCTTGTCGTCCACGTCGGTGAAGTTGCGGACATAGGTGACGTGGTCATTGCCGTAAACGTGCCGCAGCAGGCGATAAAGCACGTCGAAGACCACCACTGGCCGCGCGTTCCCCAGGTGGGCGCGGTCATAGACCGTGGGTCCGCAGAGATACATCCGCACGTTCTGCGGATCGATCGGAGCGAACCGCTCTTTCGATCGGGTGCGGGTGTTCGTCAGCTTGATCTCGACCATGAGGTTCCCCAGAGGCGGGGTCCATGTCGCGCGTGAACGGCCCGCCTGTCGCGTGTCAGACGGTAATGCAGCGGATGGTGCGGCGGCGGTTCATGGCGCCCCGCATAGCAGCGTGTCCGCCATCCGGCAAGCGCCACGATCCCGCGTCACGCGGCGGCCCCGACGCCCGAGATCATGACTTGGTCGCGTCCGCTGCGCTTGGCCCTGAGCAGTGCATGATCGGCCTGCTGCAGCAGGTCCTCGGCCCGCGTTCGCGCGTCCTGCCATCCCGGCTTGAGGCCCGCGACCCCGGCCGAGATCGTGATCCTGAGCCCGATCCCTGCCTCGCGCCCGGGCAGCGGGATCGGCGTCCCCGAAACCAGGGCGCGCATGTGCTGGGTCAGGGCTGCTGCGGTTGCTTCGGAGGTGTCCGGTAGGACGGCCAGGAATTCCTCGCCCCCGACCCGCGCAACGAAGCCATGCGCCGGCACCACGCGGTCGAGCCGGGCCGCGACCTCGGCCAGGACGGCGTCGCCTGCCGCGTGGCCGTGGCAGTCGTTGACCTCCTTGAAGCGGTCGATGTCGATGGCCACGACCGCGCAGCTGCCTTGGCCGCCGCGGCAGAACTCGACAAGGCGGGGCAGGGCGAAGCGGCGGTTGGGCAGGCCCGTCAGCGGATCGGTCCACGCGAAGGAGCGTTCGCGTTCTTCGGCGGCGCGGTGGCCGTCGGCAGACATCTTGTGCCGGATCAGCGCGGTCAGCCGCAGCGCGGCCTCGTCCGCCACCTCGGGCGATCCCAGCACCGAGGGCAGCGCATCGCCGGCGCCAAGGTCCAGCGCCACCGACATCATGTCCTGCCGGTCGGGTTCAAAGGCCACGGCGAAGGCCGCGTTGCGCGACGACCGACGCGAGCGCAGTTCTGACAGCAGCCGCAGGCCGTCACCAGGCCGCACCATGTCAGCCGCAATCAGATAAAGGTCCGGCACCAGCCCGATCGCCCCCTCGGCCAGTGCCCGCTCGGGATCGGCAAGTCGAAACTGCGCCGAAAGGCGTGGCGCGAGCGCCTGGCGCCACCCCCGCGCGACGCCGAGGTCGCTGGCGATCAGCATGATTGTCGGGGCGGTGGCAGACTTGGCGGGCAGGAACGCCTGCTGTTCCTCGGCAAGCCCGGGGCCGGGCGAGGGGGCGACATGGTGCTGACGGTCGCGCATCAGGCCACGGATGCGCGCGAACAGGCTGCCATCGTCAAGCGGCAGGTCCAGAACCGCCTCGGCGCCCGCCTGAAGTGCTGCGATCCGCCGATGCTGGGGCACCGCCATCACCACCGGAAGGCCCGGCGCCTGCCTGCCGATCCGCGCGCAAAGTTCGATCGCATCCATGTCGCCGGGTGAACCCCCGATCAGCACCATGCTGGGGCGGCAGCGCGCCAGAATCCCCAAGGCCTCGGCCCCCGTGCGGGCAGTCAGGGGGTCATAGCAGGCCGCCGCGAGACGCACCTTCAGGGTGATGCGGTTCGTGGCCGTGCCATCGACCACCAGAATCTGCCCCTCCATCGCTGTGCCTCGCGGATTGCGTCAACAAGGCCACTCTGCCCCAAACTGATTAACAAAGCGTTTCCACCCAAGCTATTCACCGATGTGTGCTTGCGGACGGCGGCCGGTCGCGGCAAGGATCGGCGCATGATCTCTCGAAACTCTCTCGACACGCTGGCCGCGGCTATCCTGGCCCATCTGGCGGACAATCCCGACCTGGTCGAGGCGCTGGTGGCAGAAACCGGTCTGATGCCGGACGACCTGCGCCGGCTGGCAGCAGAACCGACCACCGATTTCGCAACAGCGCTGCTGGATTTCATCTGCGCCACCGATGCTCGCCTGACAGGCTTTGCCGCGGCCTCGGGCTGGTCGGTAACTACGGTTGCCCATACGCGCGAGGCGCTCGCCGCCGGTGTGCTGCGCTGATCTTTACCTGCCCTTAACGCCCGCCAGGCTATGGACGGCCCAAAGCAGGAGAGTCGCATGCACGGGCTGGTCAACCGCGCGATCGAGGAGTTCGCCCGCGTCACCTATGGCGAGCCGGTCTGGGCTACGGCGGCGGCCGTCGCGGGTGTCGATCCGCGCGGCTTCGAGCTGATGGGGGATTACGAGGACCGGGTCACGGCTTGCCTGCTGTCCAGCCTCGCTGCGCGTCTGGGTCGCTCGACCGAGGAATTTGCCGAGGATCTGGGGGCCTGGGTGGCGCAGCGCCCATCGGTGCGGCGCCTTTTGCGCTTTGCGGGCAGCGACTTTGCCGCCTTCATGATGACGCTGGAGGAGCTGCGCGGGCGGGGCCAGCTGGTTGCACCGGGCCTTGAGCTGCCTGCGCTGGCGGTCACGGTGACAGGGCAGGGCTGGCGGGTCGCTTCGGATTGCCACGTGCTGTGGCTGCATGCGGTCACTGGGATGCTGCACGCGATGGCCGACGATTATGGCGTCCTGGCCGTGATCGAGGTCGCGGACAGCGGCATTCTGGTGGACGTTCCGGTCGTGGATTTCAACGAGGCGCGCCCGTTCTCGATCAGCGATCCGGCCGTGGGGGCCGCATGACGCTTGCCGAGGCTACACTGGCGCTGATGCCCATGCATCTGCAGGTGGATGCCGCGGGGCAGATCCTGTCGGCCGGGCCGACGCTGCGGCGGCTGGTCGGCGACGCGGCAACGTTCGAGGAGGCCTTCGAGGTGGTCGGCCAGACGCCGACCGGTCCTCTGCTGCGGCTGGCCCACGCTGAACGGGTGTTCCTGCGCACCCGCACCCAGCCGGCGCAGATCCTGCGGGGGCGGGCCGTTGCCCTGCCGGATGGAGGACTCGTTCTCAATCTCGGGCTCGGGATCGGGCTGGTCGAGGCAATCCGCGGCTTCGGCCTGACCGACCGCGATTTCGCCCCGGCCGACCTGGCTATGGAGTTCCTGTTCCTGCACGAGGCCAACAGCGCCATGACGCAGGAACTGTCGCGCGCCAACCGGAGGCTCGAGGACGCACGCTCCCGCGCCGAGGCCGAGGCCTTCACCGACCCACTCACCGGGCTTTACAACCGCCGTGGGCTGCACCTGTCCTTCGAGGCGCTGCGGCAGGGCACGCTGCACGCCGATCCGCAGCACTTCGCGTTGCTCGTGATGGATCTGGATCACTTCAAGACGCTGAATGACAGCCAGGGCCACGCGGCGGGCGACGCCATGCTGCGCCATGTGGCCGATGGCCTGCGGGCGATCACGCGGGGGATCGACACACTGTCGCGCATCGGCGGCGACGAGTTCGTGCTGTTGTTGCCGGGGCTCTGCGATCCTGCGGTGCTGGAGGCAATGGGGCGGCGGATCATCGCGCAGGTCGAGCGTCCGGTCGAGATCGGCGGCGAGATGTGCCGCGTCTCGGCCAGCCTCGGGGCCGCCATCTCCTCGCGCTGCCGCCGGATCGATTGGGATTGCATGGCGGCCGAGGCTGACGGCGCGCTTTACGCCGCCAAGCACGCAGGGCGCGGCTGCATCCGCATCGCGGCGGCGGATGAGGCCGAGGGAAGTTAGCCGGGACGGAAAGCCGTCGCGACAAAGCCTGTGCAGGTCCCGTACGGCGGTCTCGGACCGTATGCGGGCAAGTATGTCAAGAGTGGATGCCTCCACACCGTTGCAGCGCAGAAAAGGAGAATGGAAGCTGGAACTGCACGGCAGGCCGTTGTCACGGAGCCTGCGCAAGATCGCCGCTCGCCATTCTCGCGTCTGCTGCAGAGCATGACAGGAGCATCCAATTGTGGCGAGGAGAGAAAGACGAGGGCTCGCCTGACCAAGGCCGCTGCAGCAGAGGAGGCGCAGGACCGCGCCGCACTTGCCACAGCGTCCAAGGTTCGAAGGCTCCGGGTGCAACCGACCCGAAGCCTTGGCGCCAAGCTCAGCCCCCGGCCTTCAGCACCTTGCCCAGCGTGGCGATCAGTTCGTCGATCTGCGCCTCGGTGATGATGAGGGGCGGGGACAGGGCGATGATGTCGCCGGTCACGCGGATCAGGATGCCCGCCTCGAAGGCGCGCAGGAAGGCGTCGAAGGCGCGCTTGCCGGGCTGGCCCTCGATCGGAGCAAGCTCGACCGCGCCGATCAGGCCCATGTTGCGGATGTCCACGACATGCGGGTGGTCGGCCAGACCGTGCAGCGCCTTTTCCCAATGCGCCTCGAGTTGGGCCGCGCGGGTCAGCAGCCCTTCCTCGGCATAGGTTTCCAGCGTCGCGATCCCCGCTGCCGAGGCGATGGGGTTGCCAGAGTAGGTATAGCCGTGGAACAGCTCGATCACATGCTCGGGACCCTGCATGAAGGCGTCGTGGATCGCCGCCGAGGTCAGGACGGCGCCCATCGGGATCACTCCGTTCGTCAAGCCCTTGGCGCAGGTGATCATGTCCGGCACCACGCCGAAATGCTGCGCTGCAAAGGGAGAGCCGAGGCGGCCGAAGCCCGTGATGACCTCGTCGAAGATCAGCAGGATGCCGTGCTTGCGCGTGATCTCGCGCAGGCGTTCCAGGTAGCCCTTGGGCGGCAGCAGGACGCCGGTCGAGCCCGCCATGGGTTCAACGATCACGGCGGCGATGGTGTCGGCGCCGTGCAGGGCGACAATGCGCTCCAGCTCGTCGGCCAGATGCGCGCCATGTTCCGGCTGTCCGCGCGTCATGCGGTTTTCCGGCAGATGCGTGTGGGGCAGGTGGTCCACCCCCGCCAGCAGCGACCCGAAAACACGGCGGTTGTTCACGATGCCGCCGACCGAGATGCCGCCGAAGCCCACGCCGTGATAGCCGCGCTCGCGCCCGATCAGGCGCGTCCGGCTGCCTTCGCCGCGTGCCCGGTGATAGGCCAGCGCGATCTTCAGAGCCGTGTCAACGGCCTCGGAGCCCGAGTTGGTGTAGAACACATGCTCCATCCCCTCGGGCGCGATGTCCACGAGGCGGTTGGCAAGCTCGAAGGCGGTGGGGTGACCCATCTGGAAGGCCGGGGCATAGTCCAGCGTGCCGACCATTTCGCTGACCGCTTGGGTGATCCTGGGACGGCAATGGCCCGCGTTGCAGCACCACAGGCCCGCGGTCCCGTCCAGCACGGTCCGCCCGTCCGCCGCCGTATAGTGCATGTCCTGTGCCGAGACGAGCATCCGCGGCGCCTGCTTGAACTGCCGGTTCGCCGTGAAGGGCATCCAGAAGGCGCTCAGGTCGTTCGGCGCGGGCTTGCGGTCCAGGGGCATCGGAAACCTCGGGTTGGAAAAGCCCGTGCGGGCAGGATCGCCGGACGCTACCATGGGGCGTTGCCCAGTCAAGCGAACCAGAATGGGGGCTTGCCAAAGCTCTGCGGCAGGATCAGAAGCCGCGCCACGTGCTCAAGAGGGCGATTCCATGTCCGAGCCTGCCGTCACCGACCCGCGTGACCTCGAGTTTTCCGACCCGCTTGGCCATCCCCCGCAGGACGCGCTCAGCGCGGGGCTGGTGCTGTCCTGCCTGGGCGTCGTCTTCGGGGACATCGGCACCTCGCCGCTTTACGCGCTGCGGGAGTCCCTTGTGCATGCGCACGAGCATCACATGGCCGAGACCGCGGTGATCGGGATCGTGTCGATGCTGTTCTGGACGGTCCTCCTGATCGTCACCGTGAAATACGTCTTCCTGATCCTGCGCGCCGACAACAACGGCGAGGGCGGCACCCTGTCGCTGGTTGCCAAGGCGCAGGGGGCGCTGGGCAGCCAACCCGCATGGTGGCTGTATCTCACCGGCATCGTCGGCGTTTCGCTGTTCTTCGGCGACGCGATGATCACGCCCGCCATGTCGGTGATGTCGGCCATCGAGGGGATGGAGCTTGTCGTCCCCGGGTCAGGGGACTGGGTGGTGCCGATCACGCTGGTGATCGTGATCGCCCTGTTCTGGGTGCAGCGCTCGGGCACCGAGGCGGTTGCCCGCCTGTTCGGCCCTGTCATGCTGGTCTGGTTCGTCGTGATGGGGGTGCTGGGCGCCTCGCATGTCATGGACGACACGCGCATCCTGCAGGCGCTGAATCCGCTGCGCGCGGCCAGCTTCATCGCGGAAAACGGCTTTGGCGCGCTTCCCGTCATGGGTTCGGTCTTTCTGGCTGTGACAGGCGCCGAGGCGCTTTACGCCGACATGGGCCATTTCGGACGCCGCTCGATCCGGGTGTCCTGGCTGTGGATCGTCCTGCCCGCGCTGACCCTGGCTTATGTGGGGCAGGGCGCAATGGTGCTGTCGCACCCGGAACGCGCGGTGAATCCGTTCTTCCTGATGGCACCGGGCTGGTTCACGCTGCCGCTGATCCTGCTGGCGACCGCCGCGACCGTGATCGCCAGCCAGGCGGTGATCTCGGGCGCCTTCTCGGTCGCGCAGCAGGCGGTGCAACTGGGCCTGGTGCCGCGGCTGGAGATCCAGCACACCTCGGACCGGCAGGCGGGGCAGATCTACCTGCCGCGCGTGAACACGATCCTGATGGTCGGGGTCTGCGCGCTGGTGCTGGCCTTCGGCTCGTCCGCGCGGCTGGCCAGCGCCTATGGCATCGCGGTGACCGGGGACATGGTGATCACCTCGATTCTTGCCATCGTCGTCTTCCGCTATGCCTGGAAATGGAGCTGGCCGCTCGTGCTGGCCATCATGCTTCCGATCCTGTCGATCGAGCTGATCTTCCTGTTCAGCAACCTGCTGAAGGTGCCCGATGGCGGCTATATCCCGCTGCTCTTCGCAGTCGTGGTCGTGACCTTCATGGTGGTCTGGATCCGGGGCACGCTGGTGATCCAGCGCAAGCTGTCGAACGAGTCCGTGCAGCTGGACTTCCTTGCCCCCAAGCTGGCCGCCAGCCCGCCGACCATCGTGCCGGGAACTGCGGTCTTCCTGACCGCCGACCCGACCATCGCGCCCCCTGCCTTGATGCACAACCTCAAGCACAATCGCGTCCTGCATGAGCGCAACTATGTCGTAAAGGTGGACACGGCGACCACCCCTACCGTCCCCGACGACCAGCGCTTCCGCGCCGAGGAGGTCGCGCCCCGGTTCTGGCGCGTGCGGCTGCGCTTCGGCTACATGGAGCAGCCGAACGTTCCCCGTGCGCTGGCCTTCGGCCGAAGCCAGGGCCACCGCTTCGACGTGATGGCGACGTCCTATTTCCTCAACCGCCGCTCGCTGCGGGTGGGCAAGGGGCGGATGATGCCGCTCTGGGCCTCGCGGCTTTACGCCGGGATGTACCGCTCCTCCTCCGAGCCCACGAACTTCTACCGGCTGCCGTCCAACCGGGTGGTCGAACTGGGCCAGCAGATCAATATCTGAGGCCCCGTCGCTCAGGTCCGGGCATAGGCATCCTCGTAGCGGATGATGTCGTCCTCGCCCAGGTAGACGCCGGTCTGCACCTCGATCAGGACCATCGGCACCTTGCCGGGGTTCTCCATCCGGTGCACGGCGCCCAGGGGGACGTAGATCGACTGGTTTTCCGTCACCAGCGAGACCTTGTCGTCCACCGTCACCTTGGCGGTGCCGCTGACGACGATCCAGTGTTCCGACCGGTGGACGTGGCTTTGCAGCGACAGCGAGGCGCCGGGGTGGACCACGATGCGCTTGACCTGGAAGCGCTCGCCCATGACCAGCGTCTCGAACCAGCCCCAAGGACGATGGTCGCGAAGAAAGCTTTCAGCCTGTCGCGCGCCCTTGGCCTTCAGCGCGGTGACGGCCTGCCGCACGTCCTGCGCCCGGTCCATGCCGGCGACCAGCACGGCGTCGCCCGTGGCCACGACCATCATGTCCTTGAGGCCGATGCCCACGATTTGCATGTCCTCGTCATCCGAGCGCAGCAGGACATTGTCGCAGTCGATGGCGGTGGATCGGTCGTCCGCGATCACGCCGCGCCAGGCAGGCGCGTCCACCTGCGCCTCGCGCCAGACGGCGTCCCAGCCGCCGAGGTCCGACCAGTGCTCGGCGAAACGGACAACCGAAAGGTTCCCGGCCTTTTCCATCACCGCATAGTCGATGGACAGGTCGGGCAGGCCGTTCCATGGCTCGGGGGCAAGCCGCAGGAAGCCTAGGTCCTGCCTGGCCTGCGCAAGGGCGGCTTGGACGGGCTCGAGGAACTCGGGCGCATGGGCGCGGAAGGCCTCGATCATGGTGCGGGCGGTAAACAGGAAGATGCCCGCGTTCCACAGGAAGCGGCCTTCGGCCAGCATCGCGCGAGCGGTGTCGGCATCGGGCTTTTCCACGAAGCGGCGTAGAGGGGCGGGGCCGTCACGCGGATCGTCGTCCAGTTCCAGATAGCCGTAGCCGGTTTCGGGGCGGTCTGGCTCGATCCCGAAGGTGACGATCCGCCCCTCGCGCGCAAGGGGCAGGCCTCGGTCCACCGCGCGGCCGAATGCTTCCGCATCGGGAACGACGTGGTCCGAGGGCGCGACCAGCAGCAGCGCCTCGGGGTCGCTTTCCGCAAGATGCAGGGCGGCGGCCAGGATCGCGGGCGCGGTGTTGCGGCCCGCAGGCTCGATCAGGATGGCGGCGGGGGTGATTCCAACCTCGGCCAGCTGCTCGGTCACGATGAAGCGGAAATCGGCGTTGGTCAGCACCAGCGGTTCGGCATAGCGCGGCCCCGACAGGCGGCAGGCCGAGGCCTGGAACAGCGATTGCTCGCCCACCAGCGGCGCGAACTGCTTGGGAAAGGACTTGCGCGACACGGGCCAGAGCCGCGTTCCCGAGCCACCGGACAGAAGGACGGGAATCACGCGGGTCATGGTCGGGTCGTTCCTTGGCAGGGCGGGCGATTCGCCCGGGTGTCGGTCGCGCAACCTAAGCCTGTCCCGCGCCAGAACGCCAAGGCCGGATCGCCTGCGGGCCGAACATGCGAAAGCCCGCGCGAGGGCGGGCTTGGCGCAGGCTTGGAACTGGAAGGCTCAGCCGCCCCAGGTGCGCAGGGGACCGCAATCCATGTGCACGAAGTTCGACGAGGAATACTTGCCAACGCCGCCCGCACGGCAGGCGCTGGCCGCCTTGTACATCTGGTTCACGGACCGCGACTTCAGCCGCAGGTCGGCGGCCTTGCCGGTCATGTGCAGCGAGTTGCGGGCCACGCCGCCGCTGCGCGAGCGCAGCATGGCGTTGGTCTTGGGCGAGCGATAGCCCGACAGCATCATGTAGGGTTCGTTGGTCTGCAGCATCCGGTGGCTGGCGGCAGCGATGTCGACCATGCGCGGGTCGATGCCGATGACCTGGCCCGTGCGCCAGTCGCGCATGAAGATGTTGAGTTCGTTCAGGGCGTCCCGGACATATTTCCCATCGACCCAGTAGACGGTGTCGATGCTTTCGCCGGTCCGGCCCGAATACATGCGGATGCGGCGATAGTCGCCCGCCCCGCGAATGACACCAAAGGCATTGGCCATCACAGGAGCCGCCGCGACGGTCGTCGCTGCGAACACGCCGAGAATGCCGCGTCGCGAGAATTCGAAGGTCATGTTCAGATCCGCCTGTCCTACGCGTTTGTCTATGCCAGCTTCTGGCTTGTCCGGGTTTGCCCCGGATTGCTTAAGAATATGTCACTCTCCGGCCGGTTGCGGAACTGTGAGTTCCAGAGGGCGGCGATTAAGCGCCAGTATAGGCGAAAACTCGCCGAGGCCCTAGGATGGGTCCGAAGAGCAAGGGGCAGGGTGTCACCTGGTCGCCACGGGATCGGCAGAAATGCTGCACTCGGCGGGGTTCAGGCCGGCGGCAAGACCCCATAAGGAAGAAGCACAAGCCTGCGGGGTCGAGTCAGTTGCTGTCGTCCAAGTCCATCCTGTCGCGCCTCGTCCGCGCGATTCTGCTGTCCGCCGCGCTGCCCTGGGCGGCGCAGGCTGCCGCGCCTGCGCCGCGGCTCGACTTCACCCCCGAGCAATGGGAACTGGCCCGCGGCGTCGCCCGCCAGCCGGGGCTGGCTGCCTGGTACGGCTCGACGGCGCTTGCGCCCGTCTTCACCGCCCCCGAGGCCGCGTCCCGCCGCGTCGCGCTGATCGAGGCGGTGGCGCAGGCCCCGGCCCACGGCCTGCCTTCGATCTATGGCGTCGAGCAATTGCAGGGGCTGGAGGGCCGCACGGACTCTGAGGCCGAGATCGCCTTTGCCAAGGCCTTCGCCAGATGGACCCATGACGTGGGCGGCGGCATCCTGACCCCTCGCCGCGTTGACCCTGAAAACAAGCGGGACGTGATCCGCGTCCCGACTGAGGAGCTTCTGGCGCGCTTCGTCGCCGCCTCTGATCCCGCCGCCATGCTGGCCGAGGTGCCGCCCCGGAACGGCGGCTATCTCGCCTTGCAGCAGGCCCTTGCCGCGCGCATCGGCCCGGTCGTCGGCGCCGATGTGCCCACGGTACCGGAGGGTGTCTGGCGCGAAGGGATGCGCGACGAGGCCGTGACCCGCCTGCGCGCCCGCCTGGCCGCGATGGGCTTTGCCGCCGAGGGCACCGAGCCCGACCTGTTCGACGAGCCCCTTGCCCGTCAGGTCGCCGCCTACCAGGCCCGCGTTGGGCTGGGTCCGGATGGGATCGCGGGCCCCCGCACCGTCCAGCGCCTGAACGGCGGCCCGGGCTCGGCCCCCCGCGACCTGCTGATCGCGCTTGAGCGGATGCGCTGGCTGAACGGCCACGACCTGAACGCACGCATGATCTGGGTGAACCTGCCCGAGTTCAACGTGCGCGTGATGGAGGGTGGCCGCACGATCTTCGAAAGCCGCGCCGTGATCGGCAAGGACAAGGAGGACTGGCGCACGCCCGAGTTCTCGGACGTGCTGCAGAACGTCGTCGTCAATCCCAGCTGGAACGTGCCGCGGTCCATGGCGATCCGCGACTACCTGCCGAAGCTGCAGCAGAACCGCTACGCCGCCGCGCATCTCGACGTGGTGGACAGCCGGGGCAGGGTGGTCGCCCGCGACGGCATCGACTTCTCGCGCTTCACGGCGAAGACCTTCCCTTACCGGCTGCGGCAGAAGCCCAGCGACGACAATGCGCTGGGCGAGGTGAAGTTCATCTTCCCGAACCCCATGAACATCTACCTGCATGACACGCCCTCGAAGGGGCTCTTCGGGGAACGCACCCGCGCCTTTTCCAACGGCTGCATCCGGGTGCAGAAGCCGGTGGACCTGGCCCATGTCCTGCTGGAAGGTGCCGCTGCCGACCCCGCCGCGACCTATGCCAGCGCGCGCAAGTCCGGCCGCGAGCGGTTCCTGAAGACCGAGCCCCTGCCGGTGCACCTGGTCTATTTCACCACCATCGCGGACGAGGACGGCGCGATCCGGCGTTTCCCCGATGTCTACGGCCGCGACGACATGGTCTGGGCCGCGCTGCAGAAGGCGGGCGGGGTGGAAACGCTCGCCTCGAACCGGTAGGACCGTTCCTGCAAGGAGGGCATCCATGGCGATAACCCTGGCGGAACTGGCCCACGCGCTGGACGCGCAACTGTGGGGCGATGGCGCGCTGAGGATCACGGGCGCGGCCGAGCCCGCGCAGGCGGGTGCCGCAGCAGGTGGCAGCGCAGTGATCGCCATGGCGATGGCGCCCCAATATGCGGCGGCGCTGGCGCCCGGCGCGGCGGCCCTGATCGCCGATGGAATGGACCCAGAGGCGCTGGGCCTGTCCGGTGCCGTGATCGTCGCGCGTCCGCGGCTGGCCATGGCGGGGCTGACCCGCGCGCTGGACCCCGGCCCCGAGCTTGCGCCCGGCATCCATCCGACCGCCGTGATCGACCCCTCGGCCGAGATCGGCGAGGGTGCGGCGATCGGCCCCTTCGTGGTGATCGGCCCCCGCGTCCGCATCGGCGCGCGGGCCCGCATCGCCGCCCATGTCACCATCGGCGCGGACAGCGTGCTGGGCGAGGACGCGCTGATCCACGCGGGCGCCCGCATCGCCCATGGCGTGACCGCCGGCGCGCGCCTGATTCTGCAGCCCGGCGCGGTGATCGGCGGCGACGGCTTTTCCTTCGTCACGCCCGAAGTCTCGGGCATCGAGGAGATCCGCCACACTCTCGGCCACCGCGGCGACGTCCGCGAGCAGCACTGGGTCCGCATCCACTCGCTTGGCGGCGTGCGCCTGGGCGACGATGTCGAGGTCGGCGCCAATGCCACCATCGACCGGGGCACGATCCGGGCGACGTCGGTCGGCTCGGGCACCAAGATCGACAACCTGGTCCAGATCGGCCACAACGTGCAGATCGGGCGCGACTGCCTGCTGTGCGGGCTGGTGGGCGTCGCGGGCTCGGTCCGCATCGGCGACCGGGTGGTGCTGGCCGGACAATGCGGGGTCAGCGACAACATCTTCATCGGTGACGACGTGATCGCGGGCGGTGCCAGCAAGATCTTCACCAACGTGCCGGCGGGCCGCGTGATCCTCGGCTCGCCAGCGGTGAAGATGGAAACCCAGGTCGAGATCAACAAGGCGATCCGCCGCCTGCCGCGCCTGGCCGCGCAATTCGCGGAACTGCAGAAAACCGTCGCCCGGCTGGTGCAGAAGGACTGAAGGGGCGATCCCATGAGCCACAGTGTCCGGGACCGCGTCATCGCCATCGTCGCCGAACAGGCGATGCTGGACCCCGGTCAGATTACCCTTGCGTCCACACAGGCCGATCTGGGCATCGACAGCCTCGGCCTCGTGGAAGCCGTGCTCGCCCTTGAGGAAACCTTCGGCATCTCGATCCCCTTCAACGCCAACGAGCCCGAGCAGTCGGACTTTGACATCTCGTCGGTGGGCGCGATCATCGCCGCGGTGGAAAAGCTAATGGCCGAGAAGGCCTGAGCCTTCGGCGGGCGCCATGCGCGGGTGACAGGCAAGCTCGGATCTTTTCATCCGCGGGCGCATCGCCTATCCCCATCGCGGCAGACAAAGGACAGCGCTGATGGCCAGGATCACCTATATCGAATGGAACGGCACCCGGCACGAGGTGGATGTTCGTCCAGGCATGACCGTCATGGAAGGCGCCCGCGATAACGGCATCCCGGGCATCGAGGCCGACTGCGGCGGCGCCTGCGCCTGCTCGACCTGCCATGTCTATGTCGCGCCCGAATGGGTGGAAAAGCTGCCGCCCAAGGACCCGATGGAAGCCGACATGCTCGACTTCGCCTGGCAGCCCGACGCGGAACGTTCGCGCCTGACCTGCCAGATCAAGGTCACGCCTGAACTGGACGGCCTGGTCGTCCAGATGCCCGAGAAGCAGATCTGATCCGGGGCAGGCGTTGACCGATTTCGTCCTGACCGTCACCTGCGTCTCGCGTCGCGGGATCGTGGCCGCTGTTGCGGGTTTCCTGGCCGAGAACGGCTGCAACATCACCGACTCGGCGCAGTTCGACGATCAGGCGAACGGCCGCTTCTTCATGCGCGTGAGCTTTCGCAGCGAGACCGGTGCCACCACCGTGCAACTGCGCGAGGCCTTCCCCGCCATCGCCGGTGCCTTCGACATGGATTGGGCGATCCACGAGGCCGCGCACCGGATGCGCGTGCTGCTGATGGTGTCGGGCTTCGGCCATTGCCTGAACGACATCCTCTATCGCTGGCGCATCGGCGCGCTGCCGATCGACATCGCGGGCGTCGTCTCGAACCACCTCACCTATCAGAAGCTGGTGGTGAACCACGACATTCCCTTCCACCACATCCGAGTCACGCCGCAGTCCAAGCCCGAGGCCGAGGCGCGGCTGATGGCGCTGATCGACGAGACGGAGACCGAGCTTGTGGTGCTGGCCCGCTACATGCAGGTTCTGTCGGAAGCCGTCTGCGCGCGGATGGAAGGCCGGGTCATCAACATCCACCATTCCTTCCTGCCCTCGTTCAAGGGCGCGAACCCCTACCGGCAGGCTTATGACCGGGGCGTCAAGCTGATCGGGGCGACGGCGCATTACGTCACGCCCGACCTCGATGAAGGCCCGATCATCGAACAGGACACGATTCGCGTCACCCATGCGCAAAGCCCCGAGGACTACGTGAGCCTTGGCCGCGATGTCGAGGCGCAGGTGCTGTCCCGCGCCATCCACGCGCATATCAACCACCGCGTCTTCCTGAACGGGAACCGGACGGTCGTGTTCCCGGCAAGTCCTGGTGGCTATGCCTCGGAACGGATGGGCTGATCGGGGTTCCAGCCGACCAGGAGGATGTCGGCCATCGTCTCCAGGGCCATGTTCAGCCGGGCGTTCTCTTCGAGATCGTCCTGGTTCGGCAGCCAGAAGTTCAACTGGTCGTCCACGCAAAGCCGCGCCAGCCCATAGGTGAAGGCACGCGCCACCAAGGATAACAGCAGCGGATCGATGTCATTGCGCAACTGCCCCTGATCGCGGGCGCGGCCAAGCATCGAGATGGTCAGCTGCTGCAACGCCTGGTGATAGCGCCGGATCTCGTCCTCGGCGATCACGCGGTTCAGCAGGGGAGAGTTCAGCAGGCGGAAGTCGTCCTTGTTCTCGGCCGCCCAGCCGACAAAGGCCCGGCCCAGTGCGATCAGCTGCTCGGCCGGGCTGTCGCTTGAAACGGCGCCCAGCTTGCGGGTGATGTGATCGAGCTGCCGCCGCAATGCGCTTTCCGCGATCGCCTTCAGCACCGCCTCGGTCGAGGGCAGAAGCGCGCGTGCGAGGTCCGGGTCCACGCCCGTTTCTGCCGCGAGGCTTTCGGGCTCGCAGCACGGCGGCTCGGCCGCGATCACCCTGCGCACAGCCGCGCGCATAAGAAGATCCATTGCCATTCTGGCCGGCATCTCGTCACCCGTTCATATCTACCAGAAGAATCGGGGTGCGTTTTCGTTCCCGAAAACGCACCCGGCGACTCAGCTGTCGGCGCGAGCCTGCCGCTTGCGTTCGTGCGGGTCCAGGTAGCGCTTGCGCAGGCGCACGATCTTGGGCGTCACCTCGACCAGCTCGTCGTCGTCGATATAGGCAATGGCCTCTTCCAGGCTCATCCGCACAGGGGGCGTCAGCCGCACCGCCTCGTCCGTGCCCGAGGCGCGGACGTTGGTCAGCTTCTTGCCCTTGAGCGGGTTCACCTCAAGGTCGTTATCGCGCGAGTGCTCGCCGATGATCATGCCCTGGTAGACCTGTTCCTGCGCGCCGATGAACAGCTTGCCGCGCTCTTCCAGGTTCCACAGCGCGTAGGCCACGGAAACCCCGTCCTCCATCGAGATCAGCACGCCCTGGCGGCGGCCCTGGATCGGGCCCTTGTAGGGGGCCCAGTCGTGGAAGATGCGGTTCAGCACGCCGTTGCCGCGCGTGTCGGTCATGAACTCGCCCTGGTAGCCGATCAGGCCGCGCGACGGGACGTGGGCGACGATCCGGGTCTTGCCGTGACCGGCCGGGCGCATCTCGACCAGGTCACCCTTGCGGTCGCCGGTAAGCTTCTCGATCACGACGCCGGTGTAGTCGTCATCCACATCGATGATGACTTCCTCGATGGGTTCCAGACGCTGGCCGTCCTCCTCGCGGAAGATCACGCGGGGGCGGCTGATGGACAGCTCGAAGCCCTCGCGGCGCATGTTCTCGATCAGGACGCCCATCTGCAGTTCGCCGCGGCCCGAAACGACGAAGGCCTCGCCGCTGGGGGTGTCCTCGACGCGGATGGCGACGTTGGTTTCCGCCTCGCGCATCAGCCGCTCGCGGATGACGCGGGACTGCACCTTGTTGCCGTCGCGGCCCGCCAGGGGCGAGTCGTTGATGCCGAAGGTCACGCTGATCGTCGGCGGGTCGATGGGCTTGGCCTGCAGGGGCGTTTCCACCTCGGGCGCGGCCAGCGTATCGGCAACGGTCGCCTTGGCCATGCCCGCGAGGGTCACGATGTCGCCGGCGACCGCCTCGTCGATGGCGGTCTGGGTCAGGCCGCGGAATGCCAGGATCTTCGAGACACGGAACTGCTCGATCCGGTCGCCCTCGCGCGACAGGGCCTTCAGCGTGTCGCCCGCGCGCGCGGTGCCCGCCTCGACCCGGCCGGTCAGCAGACGGCCCAGGAAGGGGTCGGCGCCAAGGGTCACGGCCAGCATCTGGAAGGGCTCGTCCTTGCGGGCCAGCTGCGCGGGCGAGGGGACGTGGCGCAGGATCAGGTCGAAGAGGGCGCTCATGTCCTTCTTCGGGCCGTCCATGGTCTCGTCCGCCCAGCCGTTCACGCCCGAGGCATAGACGTGGGGAAAGTCGAGTTGCTCGTCCGAGGCGCCGAGGTTCGCGAAAAGGTCGAAGACCTCGTTCAGCGTCTGGTCGGGCTCGGCGGCGGGCTTGTCGACCTTGTTCAGCACAACGATGGGACGCAGCCCCAGCGCCAAGGCTTTCGAGGTCACGAATTTCGTCTGCGGCATCGGCCCTTCGGCCGCGTCCACCAGCAGGCAGACGCCGTCCACCATGGACAGGATGCGCTCGACCTCGCCACCGAAATCGGCGTGGCCGGGCGTGTCCACGATGTTGATGCGGGTGCCCTTCCATTCGACCGAGGTGGCCTTGGCCAGGATGGTGATGCCGCGCTCACGCTCGATGTCGTTCGAATCCATGACCCGTTCGGCGACGGCCTGGTTTTCGCGGAAGCTGCCGGACTGCCTGAGAAGCTGGTCCACCAGCGTCGTCTTGCCGTGGTCGACGTGGGCGATGATGGCGATGTTGCGGATGTCCATGTCGGGAGGCCTGTGTTCGATTTTGGCGCCGACTAACCCAGCCAGCCCCCAAGCGCCACCCGCAAAACCGGCAAAGATGGAAACGGGCCGCACAGGGGCGGCCCGCCCGGTCATGCGGCGGTTCCTCAGCGGGGCCGCAGGGGCCGGTGGGTGAGCCCGCCCCAGATGCGGCCCTCGTCGCGGGCCCGGCCGCCCTTCTGCGCGCCGATGAAGGCCGCGGCCGCCGCGATCAGGGCCGAGGCCGCCAGCGCAAAGGCCGACAGGACGCCCGCACGGCGCGCGGTTTCCGCCGCCTCGATGGCCTGCTGCTTCAGCTGCTCGGCCTGGGCCGCTGCCTCGTCGCGCAGGCGCTGCGCCTCGGCGCGTGCCTCCTCCACCGCGCGCTCGGCGTCGGAACGCAACTGCTGGGCCGATGTCACGGCCTGGTCGATTCGGGCGGTGACCTCGGGCTGGCTCAGGTTGGTGCGCGCGGCGATGGCGCTTTCCAGATAGGCGCGGTCCTGGTCGGTGATCTCGCCCGTGCGGATGACATTGGCCAGGATGTTGCCGATCTCGCTCCGGATGTTCTCGTTCGAGAACTGGTCGGGCGCGGCGGCCTGGCTGCGCAGCAGGTTGTCGGTGACATAGTCGACGGGATTGGGCAGGCCGGACAGCAGGTCCCCACCGCCTTCTCCACCGGCGGCGCTCGCCGCGCCCGCCCCGGCGGCCGCACCGCCAAGTGCCTGCGCGGCGCCGCCGACCAACTGGCCCGCACCCTGCACCACGCCGCCCGCGACGGCGCCCGCGCCCTGCGCGACGCCGCCCACGGCGGAGCCTGCGGCCTCGACTGCGGTGGAGGCGGCCGAGCCCGCGGCGTTCAGCGTTCCGGACACGACGCTCGCCAGCATGATCGAGCCGATGATCGTGCCCACGCCCCAGACGGCAAGGCCATGGATGCCGTCGCGCGCGGCCGATTCCTCGGGCGAGGCGCCGTCCACGCGCCGCCGCATCCGTCCGGCGATGTAGCCGCCCGCCATGTAGGCCAGCACCATTGTCACGACGATGAACAACCCGGCCAGAATGACCGAGCCGAAGCCCAGCCCTTCACCGGGCTGCGCCGAGATCGAGCCAAGGCCGACCGCCGCCCCGAAGGCCGTAAAGACGGCCGACAGCGCCACGGCGATCACAGTGCCCGCCAGGATCGCGCCCCAATCGACATAGGATCTGTCAGAGGCGGCAGCGGGCGCGGCCGCCGACCGGATCCTCTGCTCGTCCCGGTCCATCACCGCAGGCCCAGAAGCGACAGGATGAACAGGACGACGACGACCAGGCCGACAAGATAGATGATCGAGTTCATGACGGCTTTCCTTTTCTCATGAGAGGCTTGCTTCGTCATGCCAACCGCGCGAGGCAGCGCAGGGTTCCGGCGGCAAGGATCGGAAAGGCGGTTCAAGGCCCCGGAAGCGGACCGGCACCACGCCACAGGCCGCCTGCGGTTGCCATTTCAAGCTGTCATTCAGGGGGAAGCTGGCGCACCCGACAGGATTCGAACCTGTGACCTCTGCCTTCGGAGGGCAGCACTCTATCCAGCTGAGCTACGGGTGCAGTGGGGTCCGTTTAGTGCAAGGCTGTCCCCCTCGCAAGCCCTGATGAAGGGCAGAGGAGCGCTTGCAATTCCCGCCGTTTGCCCCTATCTGGCGCGCACTTCACAGGCGAGGGCGGGCCTTGGACGGGAGAAATCCGTCCGGGTCCACCGGTTGGGGGCGCTGCCCCTGAGATCCCTTGCCCCAGGCGCAAACCGGAAAGGAATGGACATGGCGCTTCCTGAATACTCCATGCGTCAGCTCTTGGAAGCTGGCGTTCACTACGGTCACCAGACCCAGCGCTGGAACCCGCGGATGGCCGAATACATCTACGGCGACCGCAACGGCATCCACATCCTCGACCTGACGCAGACCGTTCCGCTGCTGGACCGCGCGCTGCAGGTGATCCGTGACACCGTCGCTAAGGGCGGCCGTGTGCTGTTCGTCGGCACCAAGCGCCAGGCGCAGCGCGCCGTGGCCGATGCGGCCGAGAAATCGGCGCAGTTCTACATGAACCACCGCTGGCTCGGCGGCACGCTGACCAACTGGAAGACCGTTTCGCAGTCGATCCAGCGCCTCAAGGCGATCGACGAGGCGATGGCGGCCGGTGCCGAGGGCCTGACCAAGAAAGAGCGTCTCGGGATGGAGCGCGAGCAGGCCAAGCTGCAGGCCAGCCTCGGCGGCATCCGCGACATGGGCGGCCTGCCGGACCTGCTGTTCGTGATCGACGTGAACAAGGAAGACCTGGCCGTCCAGGAAGCCAACAAGCTGGGCATCCCGGTGGTCGCCATCGTCGACACCAACTGCTCGCCCAAGGGCATCGACCACGTGATCCCGGGCAACGACGACGCGGCCCGCGCGATTGCGCTGTATTGCGACCTGGTCGCCCGCGCCGCGCTGGACGGCATGACCGCGCAGATGGGCGCCGCCGGCGTTGACCTGGGCGCGCTGACCGACGCCCCGGTCGAGGAACTCGACGGCATCGACGCGGAAGATCCCGCGGCCGAGCAGACCGCCGCCGACGCCTGATCGGCCTTCATCACCAGACCTTCATCAGGCGGGGATATGCCCCGCCTGACCTGTTCCAAGACAAGGGAGACAACCACATGGCTATCTCGGCCGCGATGGTGAAAGAGCTGCGCGAATCGACCGGCGCGGGCATGATGGACGCCAAGAAGGCGCTCGAGGAAACCTCGGGCGACATGGAAGCCGCCGTTGACTGGCTGCGCACCAAGGGCCTGGCGAAGGCCGCCAAGAAATCCGGCCGCATCGCCGCCGAAGGCCTGGTCGCGGTCGCCGTCGAGGGTGGCAAGGGCGTGGCCGTCGAGGTGAACTCGGAAACCGACTTCGTCGCCAAGAACGAAGCCTTCCAGGGCATGGTCCGCGACATCGCGCAGGTTGGCCTGACGGCTGACTCGACCGAAGCGCTGGCCGCGGTCCAGCTGAACGGCAAGCCCGTCAGCGAGGTCCTGACCGACGCCATCGCCAAGATCGGCGAGAACATGACCCTGCGCCGTCTGGTCACAGTCGAGGGCGAGAACGTGGTTTCCTACGTCCACAACGCCGCTGCCCCGAACATGGGCAAGATCGGCGTTCTGGTCGCGCTGAAGGGCGACGCCGCCAAGGCGCAGGAGATCGGCAAGCAGATCGCCATGCACATCGCCGCGACCTCGCCCGCCTCGCTGTCCGAGGCTGACCTGGACCCGGCGCTGGTCGAGCGCGAGAAGACCGTCCTGACCGAGCAGGCGCGCGAGTCGGGCAAGCCCGAGGCCGTCATCGAGAAGATGATCGTGGGCCGCATGTCCAAGTTCTTCGAGGAAGTGACCCTGCTGGGCCAGAAGTTCGTCATCAACCCCGATGTCACCGTGGCCCAGGCCGCGAAGGACGCGGGCGTCGAGGTGACCGCTTACGCCCGCGTCGCCGTGGGCGAGGGCATCGAGAAGAAAGAGGAAGACTTCGCCGCCGAGGTCGCCAAGACCCTCAAGGGCGCCTGAGTTTCCCTCAGCATGACAGAAAGGCCGGTCCTTCGGGGCCGGCCTTTTTCATTGGCGGGTTGCCCCGAACGACCCTGCGACCAAAGGCTGAGGCTTTTTCACGGCGATTGACAACGGGCGGTCCCGCCCCGACCCTGCAGCCTCATGCCATAGGAGGAGCAACGCATGACCTGGTCGAAACCCAAGGCGCGCGAAGTGAAGTGCGGGATGGAAATCAACATGTACGGTCCGGCCGAGGATGACCGCGACGCCCGCGACGTTCTCTGACGCGCCTTCGGAATGAAGCTCACGATACTTGGGGCAGCCGCCGGTGGGGGGCTGCCCCAATGGAATTGCGGCTGTGCGAATTGCAATGACGCGCGCGCGGGCCGCATCGCGCCGATGACGCAGTCCTCGGTCGCTGTCAGTTCGGGCGGGCAGGCCGTGGTCCTGAACGCCTCGCCCGACATCCGCGCGCAGCTTGAAACCTGTGGCCTGCATCCGCCCGCCTTGCGCGGCAGTCCGGTGAAGTCCGTGGTGCTGACGAACGGCGACGTCGATCACGTCGCGGGGCTGCTGAGCCTGCGCGAAAGCACGCCCTTCACGGTCCATGCCACGCCCACGACGCTGGAGATCCTGGACCAGCCCATCTTCCGCGTGCTGAACCCCGATCACGTCTGCAAGTCCCCGATCGCGCTGGCCGAGGCCTTCGAGCCGCTGCCGGGCCTGCGCGTCACCGCCTTTGCCGTCCCCGGAAAGGTCGCGCTGTATCTTGAGGAAGGCGCGCCCGACACCGCCCTGCTGGGCGAGCAGACGGTGGGCCTGATGCTCGAAGCTTTGGGCCGCCGCGTCTTTTATGTTCCCGGCTGCGCCCGGGTGACGGACGAGCTGCTGGCGCGGCTCAAGGGCGCCGACCTGCTGCTGTTCGACGGCACCGTCTGGGCCGATGATGACATGGCCCGCAGCGGGACGGGCGCCAAAACCGGGGCGCGCATGGGGCATCTGGCGATGTCCGGTCCCGAGGGCAGCATCGCGCGGCTGGCGGGCCTGACTGGCACTCGCCGCATCTTCGTCCATATCAACAATACCAACCCCGTGCTGCAACCCGGATCGCCCGAACGCGCCCAACTGGACGCGGCGGGCTGGGAACTCGCCTGTGACGGGATGGAGATCATCCTTTGAACGACGCCACGCCCGACCGCTCGGCCTTCGAGGCCCGCCTGCGCCGCATCGGCGCCGAGCGCTATCATGACAAGCACCCCTTTCATGCGCTGCTGCACGGCGGCGGCTGCACCATCGACCAGGTGCGGGCCTGGGTCATCAACCGCTATTACTATCAGTCCCGCATCCCCATGAAGGACGCGGCCTTCATGAGCCGCGTGGAGGACCCCCGGCTGCGGTGCGCCTGGCGGTCGCGGATCGAGGATCACGACGGCACCGCCGACCAGCCGGGCGGCATCTGGCGCTGGCTGCGGCTGGCCGAGGGGGTGGGGCTCGACCCCGATTACGTCGCCTCGACGCGCTGCGTCCTGCCCGCGACCCGCTTTGCCGTGGATGCCTATGTGCGCTATGTCCGCGAACAGCCGCTGCTGGCGGCAGTGGCCTCGTCGCTGACGGAACTTTTCGCGCCCGCGATCCACGAACAGCGCATCGCCGGGTTGCTGGCGCATTACGATTTCGCCAATCCGCAGACGATCAGCTATTTCCAGCACCGCCTGTCCGAGGCACCCAAGGACGTGGCCTTCGGCCTTGCCTGGGTGCTGGAGAACGCCCGCACCAGCGAGCAGCAGGACATGGCCGCTGCCGCGCTGACCTTCAAGACGGATGTGCTGTGGGCGCAGCTCGACGCGCTGCATTCGGCCTATGTGGCGCCGGGCCGCATCCCGCCGGGCGGCTGGCAGCCCGGCGAGGGGCTGCTGGAGGGCAGGGGATGACACCCGCCGACCGCCCCTTCCTGCCCCGGGGGGTGCGGTTGCACCACGATCGGGTGCGCGGCGTGCCGGTCCTCTTGGGCCCGGAAACCGCGCTGATCCTCGATCAGGTGGGGCAGGCGGTGCTGGGCGAGGTTGACGGAACGCGCGACATCGCCACAATCAGCGCGGCCCTTGCGGAACGCTATGCCGCGCCGGTCGAGATGATCGAGGCCGACGTGATCGAGTTCCTCGACGACATGGCCGCGCGCCGGCTGGTGGAGGCGACATGACCGTGGTGCATCCCACTCCCATCCCTGTTCAGCCGGTCAGGCCCCGGCCCGAGCCTCCGCTGGCGATGCTCGCCGAACTGACCCACCGCTGCCCGCTGGCCTGCCCCTATTGCTCGAACCCGCTGGAATTGACGCGGCGCGAAGGCGAGCTGACGACCGAGCAATGGGCCGAGGTCTTCCGGCAGGCCGCCGACCTCGGTGTGCTGCAACTGCATCTCTCGGGTGGAGAGCCGGCCTCACGTCCCGACCTCGTCCAGATCGTCGCGGCGGCGCGGCAGGCGGGACTTTACACGAACCTCATCACCTCGGGGATCGGGCTGACGGGCAGGCGGCTGGACGAACTGGATGCGGCCGGGCTCGACCACGTGCAACTGTCGGTGCAGGGGGTGAACGCCGGGATCGCGGATCATGTCGGCGGCTACAAGGGCGGCTTCGACCGCAAGATGATGGTTGCCGCCGAAATCGCCCGGATCGGCTTTCCGCTGACGATCAACGCGGTGATGCACCGCCACAACCTCGGCGACCTGGCCGCCACCATTGCGCTGGCGCACCAGCTCGGTGCCCGGCGGATCGAGATCGCCTGCGTGCAGTTCCAGGGCTGGGCTCTGCGGAACCGCGCCGCCCTGCAGCCCACGCGCGAGCAGGTCGAGGAAGCCAAGCGCACCGTCGCGCAGGCGCGGGTGGATTATGCCGGCAGGCTCGCCATCGACTTCGTGCCGCCGGATTACTTCGCCGACTTCCCCAAGGCCTGCATGAACGGCTGGGGCTCGACCGGGCTGAACATCGCCCCCGATGGCAAGGTGCTGCCCTGTCACGCGGCCGAGATCATTCCGGGGCTTCAGTTCCAGAACGTCCTGACGACTCCGCTGGCCGAGATCTGGAACGGTGGCCCGGCCTTCAATGCCTTCCGCGGCACCGACTGGATGCCCGAACTGTGCCAAGCCTGCGACCGGCGCGACATCGACTATGGCGGCTGCCGCTGTCAGGCGATGGCAATCGCCGGGGACGCACGGGCGACCGATCCGGTCTGCCGCCGCTCTCCCCACCGCGCGGCGCTGGATGCGCTGATCGCGGCGGAAACCAGCGTGGCGCCACCACCCTTCGAATATCGCCGGATGCCGCGCTAGCGCATCCGGCGGGTCGCAGCCAACAGATGGGCGTGGCCAAGGGTGAAAAGCCCGAAGGCCGCGAGCCATGACAGCCCTGCCACCATGACAAGGGCATCGTAAGCCATGAAATCCGCCGCCGCTCTCGCCACGGCGGCGAGGATGATGGCGACGAAGCTGAGGATCGCGAGCAGGTCGGCGTCGGTGTCCGCGCCCGTATGGCTGCGGCTGGCGCGGGTCATCACGGCCAGCATCTCGCCGCCGATCCCGCCGATGGCGAAGACATGCAGGGCTGCGGCATGGCTCATCCCGCCGAGGGCGGCAGCGGCAATGGCCGCGAAGCCGAGGGCGACCATCAGGTAGCCCCCGTGCAGCGCCAGCACCATCGGCTCGGCGACGCGCCAGCCCTGCCAGCGCGCCAGCCGCAGCAGGTTCAGCGCCGCCGCCGCAAGCCCGCCCAAGCCGACCGCCACGCTGTCGGGCCGGACCACCCACAGCGTCAGCACCGCCGAGGACAGCGCCACTGTCATTGCATCCAGGCGGCCTGCCTGGGTCGGCCGCGCCTTGCGCCGGTTCTTCGCCAGCCAGTTGCGGGTGAAGCTGGGCGTGATCCGCCCGCCGACGATCAGGATCAGGACCACAAACCCTGCGACAGCTGCGCGAGCGGCAAGCCTCGGGTCGCCTCCGCCAAGGACCGCTGCGTGAAAGCCGAAGTTGGTCAAGGCGATCAGCGCCATCAGCGCCACGACCTTGAGGTCACGCCATTTCCGGCCCGCGACGATCTGGGTCAGGAACACCGCTGCCATGACCGGCAGGAACAGCGCCTCGACGGCGAGCGCCAGCCATAATGCATCCAGCGGAACGGCCAGCATCAGCCGCCCGGCCAGCCACAGTGCGGCCAGTGCCGCCAGAGGCGCCCCGGACACCGGCATCCGCCCTGTCCAGTTCGGCACCGCCGTCATAAGGAACCCTGCCAGCCCGGCCGAGGCGAATCCGAACAGCATCTCGTGCATGTGCCAGTTCGCGGCGCCGTAGGCTCCGCCCGGCTGCGGTCCGCCTGACAGCGCCCAGATCCACAGCGCCATCGCCGCGACGGCCCATATCCCAGCGCCCAGGAAAAAGGGCCGGAAGCCGTAGGACAACAGCACCGGCCCGCCCTGCGCCAGCCCGCGAGGGATGCCGCCCGAAGGACGCCTGGGTGCGCTTGCCATTGCCGTCAACCTGCCCTGCAAAGACGCGAAAGCGACCCCGAAGGGCCGCTCCTGCATTCCACCGAAAGGGCTCAGCGCGTGACCTTGGCCAACTGCGCGTCCAGCCGCTCGCGGGCGCGCTTGGGCAGCTTGCCTTCGGTCAGCGCGTCATAGTTCGAAGCATCGCCGCCAGCCTGGATCAGCGCGACCATCCCCATGGGAGTGTGGGGCGTGCAGCGGACGCCATAAAGGCCGGGCTCGCTGACGGTCAGGACATATTCCTCGTTCACCTTGGATTTGAACTCCTCGACCCCCTCGGGCAGCATGCCCTTGATCGAGGCGACGTCATGGCTCTTGTCCGTGGGCACGAAGGTGATGGTGTCACCGACCTCGGCCTGCACGAAGGCGGGCTGGAAGACCATCGGACCGTCCTCGCCCTTGTTCAGCATCTCGACGCGGTGGTCGGCAGCCATGACCGGAGCGGCGAACAAAGCCAGCGCCAGCGCGACGGGAATGGAACGTTTCATTCGTCTTGTCTCCTTCATACGGGGAATCACCCGTTGCGAAGGACCATAGGCCTTTGAGGTCGGCCCTTGATTGCGCTGCCGCAAACTAGTCGTCGAATCCTGCAAGCTGCTTCAGCGCATCCAGGTCGGCGATCACGACCTTGCGCCGGCCGCGTCCCAGAACGCCCTGCGTTTCCCAGGCGGCCATGATGCGGGACACGGTGTGCAGGGTATTGCCGCTCATGTCGGCGATGTCCTGGCGGGTCAGGGGATAGGGCAGCTCGATCCCGCCGTCGGTGTCCAGGGCACTCTCGCCCGCCTCGGACCAGAGCCGCAGCAGCAGGTTCGCGACCCGGCGGGCGGCTTCCTCGGTCGTCATCTCGCGCAGGCGGACATGGGCCTCGTCCAGCTTGCGCCCGATCGCCTGCACGATCGACAGCGTGACCGAGGGGGCGGCTCCCAGGACGGCCTTCCAGCGGTTGCGCGGCCAGACCAGCGCCACGCTGTCCACGATGGCCTCGCAGCTGCCGGGATACTCGTCGCGCTGCAGCGCCGGGGCGAAGCCGAAGAACTCGCCTGGGTGAACTATGCGGACGATCAGCTTCTGGCCGTCGGCCGTGACCTGCGTGACCTTCAGCCAGCCCTGCTTGAGCAGGAAGAAGCGGTCGGCCGGGTCGCCCTGCAGGAACAGCAGATCGCCGGGCGCCAGCCGGACGGTGCTGGTGCCCGACAGGATCGTGCGGACCTCTTCGGGGCTGAGGCCCTCGAACGCGCCGAGGTCGCTGGTCTGGTCATTGGGCATGGAAGGGCCGCAGCCTCGCCGCTGGGAACTGACGCGCCCCTTTTAGCCCGCACGAAAAGGAAAAGTAACCGTGGCTCAGGCGCGCATCCGCGACACGTCCCAGGGCGGGTCCCAGGTCAGGTTGACCCGCGCGGTCCGAATGCCGGGCACCGAGAGCAGCGCGTGTTCGACGCCGGTGGACAGCAGCCCGGTCAAAGGACAGCCGCGCGTCGTGGTGGTCATCGTGACCTCGACCTCGGCTCCCCTGATTTGCGTGTCGTAGATCAGGCCCATCGCGGGCAGGCTGAGGCCGGTTTCAGGGTCCATGACGGATTCCAGCGCCACAGACACGGCGCGCCGCAGCGTTTCAGGCATTGGCCCCCCTCCGCACCAGCAGCCGATAACCGCTGGCATCGGCGGCGTGGTTGCCGACCCAGGCGTGACCGCGCGCCTTGAGCTGAGGCAGCAGGAACAGTGGCTCCCGGTCCAGAAGGGCGAAGACCACCTCGCCGGGCTGCGCCGCCTCAAGTGCGGCAAGGATCCGGGTCATCGGCTCGGGCGGCTCGAGCCCCGTCAGGTCCAGAAGCTGCGAGGGCGCCGGCCAGTCTGCCGCCTCGAGCGAACTGCCCGCCGACAGCGCGCCGGGGGGCGGGCTGAAATCGACCTGCCAGACGTCGCCGCCAAGCGGATGCTCGGCAAAGGAAAAGCCGCGCTGGCGCATGACGCCGATCAGCGGCACGGGCCGGAAGGGCGCGATCAGGCGCAGCGTCTGGTCGGGCCCGAGCGCGTCGGCGGCCTGCATGATGGCCGAGAAGGGCTCTTGCCCCGAGGCGAGCATCGCGCGCACGTCCAGGGTGACGATCGTGCTCATCTGGTCCTCCGGTCGGGTCATGGGGTGATCTGCAGGATGCGGGGCGGGATGGACAAGGGGTCGGGCGGCAGATGCGCCAGGCGCCGCACGGCCAGGGTTTCCCGCGCGATCACGCCCGCGCCTGCCAGCAGCAGGATCGTGGCGCCTTGAGCGGGTACGGAAAGGCCAAGCGCAAGCGAGGCGGCAAGGACCGCAGTTCCCATGGCCCAGAGGGAAAGCCCAAGCGCGATGCGACGGGCGTCGGTCAGGGCGGCCGTGGGCGGAACTGGGCCGAGGCCCATGCGGGGACCGAAAACCTCCATCCAGGTCAGGAAGCCGATGATCTTCGGAATGAAGGCCAGCGTCAGCCCCGACAGCCAGCCCAGCAGCAGAAGCGCGCCGCCCGCCACCGCCAGCGCCTGCGATCCGGCAAGCGCGGCCGCGACCAGCACCATCGCCGCAGGTCCGAGCGTGACCGCAGCCCACAGGCCGCCGCGCAGCGACACGTCGGGCTTCTTCAGCTTGCGCTGCCTGTTCATGCGCGCGCCCGTTCCAAGATACTGCCCCACCGCCGCGACGGCGGCGCCCAGCATGGGCCACGGCCCGACCGCAGGCAAGGCAAGGGCGGCCAGCGTTGCGATGGCTGCAAGCGCCCCCGGCGCCGCAAGGCTTCGGCGCGAGGGCTGAGGGGCAAGGCCGAACATGGCAAGGAACTGGAACGATACCGCCATTGCGCCAAGCGTGAACCACAACCCCAGCCCGAGAAAGCCGTGCAGCAGGCGCAGCGCAGGGCCGGGCGCCAGCGGGACGACTCCTGCGCGCGCCAGGGCGAAGGCCACGCCTAGCGCCACCGCCGCGGCCATGCCTGCCAGAGACAGCGCCAGTAGGCGGGACAGCGGCAGGCGGGCAAGCGCATGGGCCACGCAGGGCGCCAGCATCGCCAGCGCCATGGCCGCCGCCATTGCCAGCAGCACCGCAGCCAGCGTGAAGGGGCCGGGCTGGGCCTTCCAGAAGCCCAGCGCCAGCGACAGGGCGCCGCCGCTCCAAAAGCCCAGTGCCAAGGGCGACAGCCAGTCCAGCGCCAAGGGGACTGCGGTCAGCACCGGCACGAACTGCAGCGAGGCGCCGATCATCAGCGTCCCGATCCACCCCACGGCCAGCAGATGCAGGATGGCGCGGCTCTCGCCGGCTTCCCAGGCGGCGAAGGGGGCGCCGTGGCCCGTGGCCATCAGGGCAAGCGCCAGGAACAGCATTCCGAGACCCGCTGCGAACCAGGCGGGCGTCCAGCGGGCCATGTGGATCTCGCCCGACATGGTGGCCTCAGCCGAACAGGCTCTCGCGGCCCTGCGCGTCCAGCGCGCGGACCTGGATGCCAGGCAGGGTGCCGACGGCCTTACCGATCACGGGTGCCGGGGCGAGGGCCAGACCCGTGGACAGGGCATCGGCCAGCCCCGCCTGAGACGCGATCACGGCGACCCGCCGCCACTCGGCCCGAGGGGCGCCCGAGGCGGGATCGATGAGGTGGGGCAAGTGGCCTTCGGCGTCGAAGGTGAAGCCCGAGGGCTCGGTCACGGCCAGCGCGCGGTCGGCAAGCTCGACCTCTCCGCCGCCCGACAGGCCGACCCGCCAGGGGGCTGCGGCGCTGCGGCCGCCTATGGCGCTGATCTCGCCCATGTTCACCAGCGTGTTCACCGCGCCTTCCGCCCGCAGCATCGCGGCAATGCGGTCGGAAATGTAGCCCTGCGCGATGCCGTTCAGCGTCAGTTCCATCCCGCGCGGCAAAACGACGCGGTCGCCGCCCATGGTGATGCGATGGAAGCCGACCAGGCTGCGTGCGCGAGTCAGGGCCGCTGCATCCGCGCCCGTCGCGTAAGCGCGCCACAGCGGCTGGATGGTCGGATCGAAGCGCCCGCCCGTCGCCTCATGCGCGGTTTGCGCCAGCCGCAGCGCCTCGACCAGTTCGGGCGAGGGGGCAGCCAGCGCGCCTGTCCGGTTCAGTTGCGACAGCTCGGACTCGGCGCGGTAAAGCGTGAAGATGCCTTCCAGCCGCCGCAGCTCGGCTTCCACCCGTCGCAGGATGGCGGCGGCGCGGGCAGGATCGGGATGGCTCAGGATCAGCGTGGCCTCGGCCCCCATCGCCTGACCGCGCCATGTGACAGGCTGCGGCGCGGCGAGGACAGGGCGCCCGGCCAGCGCCACGCCCATGGCGGCGGCGATGGTGATGAACCGGCGGCGGTCAATGCGCGGCATGGGCCTGCTCCTCGGGATCGTCCATCGGCGCGTCGCCGTTCTCGTCGCCGCCGCCCAGAACCTGCTCGGGCGTCAGCTCGGCATAGGCTAGGACCGTGCCGCCCTGCTCGGCGGCAAAGGCCTCGGCGGCCTCGCGGGTGGAAAAGGGCACGATCTCGGACCCGCCCATGCCGCCCCGCGCCTCCGATCCCTCGACATAGAAGGCCTGCCGCGCCTCGACCCAGTTGTCGGCGCCCGGCTCGGCCCAGCTTGCCGCGCGGCCCATGTCCGAGACATAGACGGCGGCATAGTCCTTGGGCTCGTCCGGCATCATGGTGAAGGCCAGCGTGTCGCGGGCCGAGGAGAACCAGAAGGGATCGTGCCCCTCGGCCAGGATCACCTGCCCCTTGGGGCCCTCGTGCTCGGACAGGTTCATGCCGCAGTAGCGGCCGACCGCGTCCGCCGTCAGCGTCACCGGCGGGGCCGAGGCCACGGTCTCCTCGCGGCAGCCAGCCAGCGAGAGGGCCAGAAGCGCGGCAAGGGCAAGGCGTTTCATCAGAGGTTCCTTCGCGAAAAGACGGCCATCGCAAGGCCAAGCGGCAGGGCGCACCACAGCACCAGCGCGCCGACCAGGATGCCGGGGGTCAGGGCCGAGTTGTCGAAGACCCCGCCCATGCCCGACAGCATCGCCGACGAGCCCTCGCCCAAGGTCAGCAGCCGGTAGGCGTCGGTCGGGTTCAGCACCAGTGCCAGGTCCATGGTCCAGCCGGGGATCGCATGGCCCCCTTGGGCCACCAGCACCGCCAGCAGCGCCATGTCGTAGATCGCCACGAACAGCAGCCACAGGCCGATGGAAATGCCGGCGGCGGTCGAGCTTTCCTGAACCGAGGCCGAGGCCAGCAGCCCAAGCGACAGGAACACCGCGCCCAGCAGGATCGAGGCCCCGGTCATGGCGCCGAAGGCCTGCCAGCCCTCGGTCCCGTGCTGCCAGACGACGAAGCCGGCGGCGAAGGTGAAGCCGATGACCGTGGCGAAAGCCATGATGCCAAGCTGGCCCAGGAACTTGCCCGCGATCACCTGCCAGCGCGACAGCGGGTGGCTGAGCAGCAGCAGCAGCGTGCCGCCCTCGGCCTCACGCGTGATGGCGTTGTGCGAGATCAGCAGCGCGATCAGCGGCACAAGGAAGATGGTCAGGCTGGCAAGCCCCACGACGACAACGTCAAGCGCCCCCGTCGAGGTCGAGCCGGTCGGCGCCGATCCCAGCGCCGCGATGGCTGAGGCCAGCGCCGCCAGCAGGACGGTGGTGGACACGACCCACCGATTGCGGAGGCCTTCGGCGAGTTCGCGTCGGGCGATGGTCAGGACGGGCGAGGTCGGCATGGTAGGGCGGCGTGTCGCAGCGGGCAGGGCGAAGGATGTGGTCTCGGTGGTCATGCGGCCTCCCGGCGCAGGAAATGCGCGTAGATGTCGTCGAGGCTGGGGTCTTCCAGCGTGATGTCGCGCGCGCCTGCGTCAAGCGCGGCGCGCAGGGCGGCGGATTTCTCGGACTCGGACAGTTCGACTTGCCAGTGATCGCCGATGCGGGTGCCCGCTCGCGGCGCGGCCTCGCTGCGGAAACGCAGGACCGAGGGCAACCCGGCCAGCCGGCGCAACTCCTCCATCGTGCCGTCGGCGATCAGGCGGCCGCGGTTCATCACGAGGACGCGACCCGCCTCACCTTCCAGTTCGGTCAGCGCGTGCGAGGACAGAAGGACCGTCGCGCCCTCGCGGGCGAGGTCGGCGACGATCCCGTAAAGCTCGCGCCTGAGCGCGGGGTCGAGGCCCGAGGTCGGCTCGTCCAGCAAAAGCAGGCGCGGCTGGCCCAGGATAGCCTGTGCGAGGCCCAGCCGCTGCCGCATCCCCTTGGAATAGCCGCGCACCGGCCGGTCGGCGGCATCGGCCAGCCCCACGCGGGCAAACAGCGCGTCATGGCCCTGCGCGGGCAGGCCCTTGAGGCGGGCATAGAAAGCCAGCGTCTCGCGGGCGGTGAAGCTGGGATGGAACTGGACGCTTTCGGGCAGGTAGCCCAAGGCCTGCCGGGCATGGCGGCCCTGCGCGGGATCGGCGCCCAGCACCTGCAGCAGCCCTCCGTCGGGGCGGACAAGGCCCAACATCATCTTGATCTGCGTGGTTTTTCCCGCGCCATTATGGCCGACCAGCGCCACCACCTCGCCCGGCGACAGCCGGTAGCTGAGATCGTGGACCACCTCGCGCCCGCCATAGGACTTGCGGACGCCGTCGAGGATCACGGTTGCATCGCTCATGGCAGCGGCCTTTCGGAGTTGGGGAACATCAGGGGCGCGCTGTCGGTGACACCCCCCGGCAGCACGGCGGGAAAGCGGCTTTGCGCGAAGCGGATGATCTGCACGGCGGGGCTGGTCAGCAGCATCCGCGCCTGCGGGGCCGTCCACATCACCTTGTCCACCATGTCGTTCGGGCGGTAGACCGAATCCGCCAGCCCGTCGCCGTCCAGGTCGAAGGCCGCATTGTCGGACCAGTAGTTGCCCACGCCATCCTCGGACCATTCGAGGGTCCGGGTGCCCACGTATTTCACCTGCACCCGGTTGTTCACGAAGTCATTGCGCGAGACCTTGTTGCCCTCGGCCCCGGCAGTGAAGTGGATGCCGGTGCCGCAACCCTGAAAGCGGTTGCCGGTGAACCTGTTCTTGTTGGCGTTGTAGATGAAGACGCATTTCTGCGGCGCGACATGGTCGCTGCCGGGTTCCGCGGCGGGCACGCCTTCCTCGCTCGACTGTCCCATGTCGCGCCACCGGTCGGGCGAGGCGGGATGGCCGATCACCGTGTTGCCGGTCAGGACCGAGCGGTTGGCCGAGTTGAACAGGAAGCCGTAATCGCGGTCGTTCTCGCTGCGGTTGCCGGTCACGCGCAGCCGGTCCGAGAACATGATCGCGTAGCCCATGCTGTTGTCGCGCGAGTCGTTGTCGATCACCTCGCTGTCCGAGGTGTTCATGTAGTGGATGGCGAAGCGGGTGTTCCGCATCCGGTTGGCACGGAAGACGTTCTTCTTGGACACCGTGACGAAGATGCCGTCGCGCCCCTGGGTGATGTCGTTTTCCTCGATCACCGCGCCGGGGGCGTTCCAGACGGTGACGCCATTGCCAAGCTCGGCCTGCCGCCCCAACCGCCCCACGATGGTGTTGCGCGCGACCAGCGAGTCCTTTGCGCCCTGCACGCGGATGCCATGCAGGTTGTCGGTCAGGCGGTTGCCCTCGACCCGCGCCCGCGTGGCCTTCTTCGTCAGGAAGACGCCGGAATCCATCCGGTCGAGGTCGGCGCCGGAACGGGTGATCTCCAGCCCCGTGACGGTGCTGTCGGGGGCATCGACCTCGATGACATGGCCTGCATGGCCACCATCCACCACCGCGCCGGGCTCTCCCTTCAGGACCAGCGGCTTGTCGAGAACGAGGGGGCCGGACCACCGGCCCTCTCGCAGGATGATTTCGTCGCCCGCCGCCGCCCCGGCCAGCGCGTCCGCCAGTTCGGCGTCCGAGCCGGGCCGCCAGGTGGCGGCTGCCAGCGGGGCGGCCCAGAGGACCGCGGCCGTCAGCATCAGGGCAAGGGGGGACAAGCGGGTCATGCCGAGGCAGGCTCCACCAGCATGCGGCCCTTCATCTCCATGTGCATCGCATGGCAGAACCACGAGCAGTAGTACCAGTAGACGCCGGGCCGGTCGGCCTTGAACGTCACCGAGGCCGTGGCCTGCGGCGCCACCTCGAAGTTGATGCCGTAGTTCACGATCGAGAAGCCGTGGGTGAGGTCCTCGATCTCGTCGATGTTGGTGATGTAGACCGTCACCTCGTCGCCCTGCCGGACGTTGAAGCTGTCCAGCCCGAAGGCCGGCGCGGACGAGGTCATGTAGACGCGGACCTTGCTCGGGTCGGCCGCGTCGCGGATCACCTCGCTGTCCATGGTCAGGTCGATGCCATCCGCCTCGGCCTGCTTTACCGCATCCGCGAAGAAGGGGTCGTTGCGGTCCCAGACATGGACGGGGTTGATCTTCGACGCATGGACGATGGTCGCGTCATGGGGTTCGGCAAAGGTCGGGTTGTCGTGGACGATCCGCATCTCGTCGCCCGAGATGTCGATCAGCTGGTCGCATTCCGGCTTCAGCGGGCCCACGTTCAGGAAGCGGTCCTTCGAGAACTTGTTGAGCGAAATGAGCCACTTGCCATCCGCCTCCTTGGTCTGGCCCATCGAGGTGTGGTTGTGGCCCGGCTGGTAGTGAACGTCCAGCTTCTGCCGGATGGGGTCCACCTGCTCGCCGTTGTAGGCGCGGATCGCGTCCTCGATGTTCCACTTGCAGACCTGGCTGTCGATGAACAGCGTGGTATAGGCGTTGCCGCGCCCGTCATAGGCGGTGTGCAGCGGGCCGAGGCCCAGTTCGGGTTCCGCCACCACGCAGTCGCGCCCGCTGATCTTGCCCGCGAACAGGTCGTCGAAGCGGCGCACGTCGAAGACGGTCACGGTCGGGGCCAGCTTGCCGTTTGCCACGATGTGGATGCCGTCGGGCGCCGTGTTGATCCCGTGCGGCCCGTTCGAGACGGGGATGTAGCGGGTCAGCTTGTTGTTCTCGCCCCGCCCGTCCAGCACGCGCACGCCGTTCAGCATCTGGCCTTCGCCCGCAGCCACCGCATCTTCGATGGCCTTGAGGTTGAAGATGGTCAGCCAGTCCTGCTCCTTTTCCATCATCTCGGGCAGGGTCACGCCCTTCTCCGAGTTGTAGCAGGTCGCGAAGGCGTACTTGCCCTGATAGTCGGCGTCCACGTTGTCGAGGTTGCCGTCCACGATGATTTGCCAGGCGACCTCCATCGTGTCGCCGTCGATGGCCGAGAAGATCGAATAGTACTGCGACGGATCGTCCAGCACCGAGCCGTCGTTCTGCAGCGGCACCCCGTCCTCGCCATTGGCGAAGACATAGCCGGTGCGCGGGTATTTCTGCACGCGCAGCCCGTGGACCGTGTGCTGGTTCGGCAACTGGATGATCTTGTCGGTCTTCATCACGTCCAGCCGGATGCGGGCGACGCGGGTGTTGGCCTTGTCGTTGATGAAGAGATAGCGCCCGTCATAGGTCCCGTCGGTGAAGGACGGATGCGGGTGGTGGGCGTCGCCGTTCAGGTAGATGCCGCCCTTGTCCTCGAGATAGGCGCGGGTTTCGGGCGTCAGGCCGTCGGTCAGGATCTTGCGCGACTCGTTGGTCTGGCCCCAGCCGGTGGCGCTTTCGCGGTTGAAGACGGGGATGCGGATCAGTTCGCGCATCGAGGGCGCGCCGACGACGCGGACCTCGCCCGAATGGCCGCCGGACAGGAAGACGTAGTATTCGTCAAGCTCGCCCGGGCCCACGTGATAGGGCTGGCCGCCGGCCTCGCCCTGCGCGGCGGCCTGGGTGGCGATGCCGCCCGCGACAAGCCCCGCACCTGCGCCCAGCAGGGCGCGCGGCGCCACGGTGCCCGCGCCTGCGGCCAGCGCCATCGTGCTGCCCAGCAGTTGGCGGCGGTTCAGCCCCGTTCTGGTTTCTTCGGTCATCTCAAGCTCCTTGAGGGTTTGGAGTGGTGGGTTCCGCCGCCTGCTCGGCCAGACGCTTCTGCGCCCGGAAGGCCGGAGGCTCCTTGCCGGCAGGCTTAGGGGTGGTGGTTCTGGCGACGGGAGTGCCGCCGACGGCGCCGGTCGCGGGCTTCAGCGCGGGCTTGGCGCCCTTGAGGTCAGGCATCTTCGGGCCGGCGCTGCGGGCGATCTTCTCGCGCCGCGCCTTGACGGTCATCATGTGCGGGCAGCGTTCATCGTCGTGGTAAAGCACCTGGCAATGCATGCAGTAGATGCATTCGTTGACGTTGATGTTGCCTTCCGGGTGGATCGCCTGCACCGGGCATTCCTTGGCGCAGCGGTGGCAGGGCGAGCCGCATTCCGGCCAGCGTTTGAGCCATTCGAACATCCGCATCCGTCCCGGGATCGCCAGCGCCGCGCCCAGCGGGCACATGTAGCGGCAGTAGAAGCGCTCGATGAACAGCCCCGGCAGCAGGCAGGCCAGCGCGAACAGCACGAACCACCATTCCCGCATGAAGTTCAGGATGATCGCGGTCTTGAAGGGCTCGACCTCGGCATAAACTTCGGCGCGGGCAAGGGAATACAGCGACAGCCCGAAGAGGCCGAGGAAGATCATGTATTTCAGCGGCCAGAGCCGTTCGTGCAGCGCCCAAGGAACGGTGAACTGGGGCACGCGCAGCTTGCGGGCGATGGTGTTCGATAGTTCCTGCAGTGCGCCGAAGGGGCAGAGCCAGCCGCAGAACGGTCCCCGGCCCCAGAACAGCAGCCCCGCCGCCACGGCGACCCACAGGATGAAGACCAAGGGCGCGGTCAGGAAATATTCCCACGAGAAATTGCCCGACAGCAGCGAGTTGAAGAACGTCAGCACGTTCACGACGGACAGCTGCGCGTTCACCAGCCAGCCCAGCCAGACCAGCGTGAAGGTCAGGTAGGCCCGGCGGACCCAGGTGAACAGCACGGGGCGGCGCACCAGCAGGTCCTGGAAGAAGAAGATCAGCGTCAGCACGCCCAGTGCCACGGCCGCGATGGCGACATTGACGCGGTTCATGTCCCAGATCGTCTTCCACAGCGCGGGGCCGTCGTCCTCGGGGAGGGGCTCGCCCACGGTGGTCTGGGTGGCGGGCTCGGGGACAGGCTGCGCCACCGGCTCAGGCTCGGGCGCGGGCAGCAGGTACTGCTCGGGCAGTTGGTAGCCGAGGTTGAAGGGCAGGGTGGCCTTGTCGCGGCCCTGCGTTGTCCGCTGCACCAGCAGTTGAAGCTCGAAAGGCTTGGTTACGTCGAGGCCGGCGCCCTCGGGGACGACGAACAGGGCGATCTCGCGCAGGCGCGGGGCGCCCTTGGCGGCCAGCGCGGGCAGGCGGGTGTGGTCGCGGTCGTGGAAGCGGATGCCCTGGCCGTCCTGCAGGATCTCGATGCGGTCGAAGATGCCGCCGCGCACATAGCCCGAGCCCTTGAAGGAATAGGCCCCGTCGCCCGCGACAAGGATCGCCGCCTGGCCGGGTTTCAGCCGCTGGGCCAGGCGCTCATAACCCTGCTGGCCCAGCAGGCTGGTGCCGATGGCGGGCACCGACACGGGCGCCATGTAAAGCTGGATGAAGCTGTCCTCGGGGGTCTTTGTCTCGGGGTGGGCAGCGGCCTGGGGCTGGCCTGCGGCCTGAAAGGCTTCGCTGACCTCGCCCACGGTCATCACCAGCGACCGGACCGAGCCGTCGCCGACCAGCGTTTCCCAGTCGTCGGGGGCGGTCGCGCCGGGGTCCAGTTCGCGCTGCACCTCGGGCGCGACGGTGGCGGGCTCCACGCCGCCCAGCCGCCCCGAGCGGATCAGCTGCACGGCCGAGCGCACGACGCTGTCGCCCATCACCAGAACGGTCACGGTCGCGCCCGCGACGATGTCCACCTGCGGCGGGCGAGCCTCGCTGGCCGCGACGCGGCCCAGGTCGGCGCCGATCAGGCCGTTGATGGCCTTCAGAACCCGCTCCTCGGGGATGCCGATCAGGACGATGGGCTCGTGATGCTCGATCAGGCTGAGGCCCTGCACGACGCCCTTGGGGTCGATGCCGACAAGGATATGGATGGGCTTGCCGGAATAGCCGGTCGAGGCCGTGAAGTCCGAGGCGAGATAGGCGTAGCCCAGCGTCTCGGTCCCGCGCATGACCGGCACGATGGCGGGGCTGCCCTGCGGTGTGCCATACGCATCGGCCCCCTGAAACAACGCCGAGACCGGCGTCTTGGCAAGCGCCTCGGCCAGCGTCGCCGCCTGCGCGGCCGAGACGAAGCCCAGCCCTGCCACCACGAGAATCATCATGCGGAGCAGGCAGAGAAGGGCAGGGCGAATGGGCATCACGGACTCCGGCCAGGTCTTGGCTGCCCGCTTCTCGCGCAGTCCGGCGCGCCAAACGTTGCGATGGGGCAATGTTCGGGAGAAAGGCTGGCCCGAACGGGCGCGGGGTTCAACCCATGGAGTTGTTGCGCCGGATCTGGCGCTGCCTGCGGTAGAAGGCGGCGACAAAGATCGCGGACAGGATCAGGATGATCGTGGGGGCGGGCGCGCTGTCCAGGAAGAAGCTGGCGTAAACGCCGCCCAGCATCGCCGCCATGCAGACGGCCACCGCGACGGCCAGCATCCGCCCGAAGCTGCGCGCCAGCAGGAAGGCGATGGCGCCGGGCGCGATCAGCAACCCGACGGCCAGGATCAGCCCGGTCGCGGTCAGCGTCGCCACGATGGTCAGCGAGAGGATCGTCAGCAGTCCGTAATGCAGCAGCCCCACCGGCAGCCCCGAGGCTCTCGCCTGCGCCGGGTCGAAGGCGTGCAGCATCAGGTCCTTCCATTTCAGGACCAAGGCCCCTGCGACGGCGGCCGAGATCACCCCCGCCGTCCACAGGTCGGCGGGCTGCACCCCCAGCATGTTGCCGAACAGGATGTGATCCAGGTGCACGTCCGAGGTGATCGCCGTGTAAAGCACGATGCCCAGTCCGAACATGCCGGAAAAGACGACGCCCATCACGGTGTCCTGCTTGATCCTGCTGTTCTCGGCCAGAAAGCCCGTCGCAACCGCCGTCAGCATCCCCGCGCCAAATGCGCCGAGCATCAGGGGCAGCCCCAAGACATAGGCCAGCACGATTCCGGGCAGGACCGCGTGGCTGACCGCGTCGCCCATCAGCGCCCAGCCCTTCAGCACCAGGAAGCAGGACAGAAGAGCGGTCGGCACCGACACGATCAGCGCGATCAGGAAGGCGCTGCGCATGAACTCGAAGTGAAAGGGCAGCAGCAGCGTCTCGATCACGGCGCGGCCCCGTCCCTCAGGGCCGCTGCAGCCTTGGCGCGCGAGGCCAGCAGCCCGTGCTTGGGCGCCCAGACGAAGGCCGCGAGGAACACCAGCGTCTGCAGGCAGACGATGATCCCCCCCGTGGCGCCGTCCAGGAAATAGCTGAGATAGGCGCCGACGAAGCTGGTCACAGTTCCGATGGCGACCGACAGCGCGATCAGGCGCGGGAAGCGGTCGCAGAGCAGATAGGCCGTGGCGCCGGGCGTCACGACCATGGCGATGACCAGGAAGGCGCCGACCGTCTGCATCGCCGCCACCACGCAGGCCGACAGCAGGACGAAGAAGACGCCCTTCAGCAGACCCGGCCGCAGACCGATGGACCGCGCGTGGGTTTCGTCGAAGAAGACGACCATCAGATCCTTCCACTTCGCCAGCAGCACGGCCAGCGAGACGAAGCCGATGATGGCCAGTTGAGCCGTGTCCCCCGGCGTGATCGCCAGAATGTTGCCCATGGTGATCGTCTGGACCGAGATCGCCACCGGATTCAGCGAGACCATGAACAGCCCCAGCCCGAAGAAGCTGGTGAAGATCAGCCCGATCACCACGTCGGGCTTGAGCCCCGAGCGGTCTGACAGGAACAGCATCGCCGCCGCCGCCAGCCCACCGGACAGGAAGGCTCCCAGCGCGAAGGGCAGGCCCAGCATGTAGGCCCCGGCGACGCCGGGCACGACGGAATGGGACAGCGCGTCCCCGATCAGCGACCAGCCCTTCAGCATCAGGTAGGCCGAGAGGAAGGCGCAGACGCCCCCGACCAGCGCGGAAACCCACATGGCCGTGGTCATGTAGCTGTAGTCGAAAGGCTCCAGCAGGATCACGGTCCGTCCCCCGGCTCGCGCGTGCGGGTGCGGTTGCCGTAGCGCACCAGCGGGCGTTCGTCGTCGGTCAGGATGGTGACGTGGCGGGGGTCGTCGTCATCGTGCAGCACGTCCCCGCCCAGCGTGAAATGCCGCAGGACGCCGCCGAAGGCGCGTTCGAGGTTTTCCCGCGTGAAGGTCGTCTCGGTCGGGCCGTGAGCCAGGACGGTGCCCTTGACCAGCACCACGCGGTCGCAGAACTCGGGCACCGAGCCGAGGTTGTGGGTGGACACCAGCATTACCCGGCCCTCGTCCCGCAGCTCGCGCAGAAGAGCGATGATCTGGTCCTCGGTTCCCACGTCAACGCCGGTGAAGGGTTCATCCAGCAGGATCACGCGGCCGTCCTGCGCCAGTGCGCGGGCCAGGAAGACGCGCTTGCGCTGCCCGCCCGACAGCTCGCCGATCTGGCGGTGGCGCAGGTCGGCCATCCCGACGCGGACCAGCGCCGCCTCCACCGCCGCGCGGTCGGCGGCCGAGGGACGGCGCAAAAAGCCCATGTGGCCATATCGGCCCATCATCACCACGTCCTCGACTAGCACGGGGAAGGACCAGTCCACCTCTTCGGACTGCGGCACATAGGCGACGAGGTTGCGTTTCAGCGCCTGCGGCACCGTCATGCCCAGCAGCCGGATCTCGCCCGAAGCCACGGGGACGAAGCCCATGATCGCCTTGAACAGCGTGGACTTGCCCGCGCCGTTCACCCCCACCAGCGCCGTGACGGTCCCCTGCGGGATCTCGAAGCTCGCATGGCGCAGCGCCGTATGGCCGTTGCGATAGGTCACGGTCACGTCGCGGGCGGCGATCCCCTGGCCGGCGGTAGGGAGTGGGGCGAGCATGGGGTCAGTCCTGTTCCGCAATCCCGGCGGCCAGCCCGTCCGCGATCGTCCGGGTCGTGACGCGCATCAGGTCCAGATAGCTCGGCACCGGCCCGTCCGGTTCCGACAGGCTGTCCACGTAAAGGACGCCGCCGTAATGCGCGCCCGTCTCGCGGGCGACCTGCTGGGCGGGGGCCTGGCTGACGGTGCTTTCACAGAAGACGGCGGGGATGTCGTTCTCGCGCACCGTGTCTATGACGGTCCGGACCTGCCGGGGCGTGCCCATCTGGTCGGCGTTGATCGGCCACAGGTAAAGCTCGCGCAGCCCAAGGTCGCGGGCGAGATAGCTGAAGGCGCCCTCGCAGGTGACAAGCCAGCGCTGCGCCTCGGGGATCTCGGCGATCTCGGCGCGCAGGGGTTCCAGTGCGGCGGCCAGTTCGGCCTTGTAGGCGTCAGCGTTGGCCTTGTAGGTCGCGGCATTCGCCGGGTCGGCTCCGGCCATGGCTGCCGTGATGTTGTCCACGTAGATGCGGGCGTTCTCCAGTCCCATCCAGGCATGGGGGTTGGGCTTGCCCTCGTAGTCGCCGCCCGAGATTGGCAGCGGCTCGATCCCCTCGCTGACCGTGGCCGAGGGCACGTCCTTCAGGTTCCCCAGGAACTGCTCGAACCAGCGTTCCAGGTTCAGCCCGTTCCACAGGATCAGGTCGGCGTCCTGCGCCCCCACAATGTCGCGGGGCGTCGGCTCATAACCATGCACCTCGGCGCCGGGACGGGTGATGGACACGACGTCGGCCGCGTCACCCGCCACGTTGCGGGCCATGTCGGCGATGACGGTGAAGGTGGTCGCGACCTTCAGGCGGTCCTGCGCCTGGACCGGCCCGGCGCCCAGCACCAGCGTTGCGGCGAGAAGACCAGCCACGCGGAAAGTCATGTTCACTCCTCTGCAAACTCTCCTCGACGTAAATGCAACGCATTCTCATCTGTCAAGTTCCTTGCGAACCATTCTCATTTACTTGCCCCGACCGGGGGACCGGGCTACATTCCGGCCATTGGCAGCAGGAAAGGCGGGATGAGCGCCCATACGACCGATTTTGCCCAGGCCCTGCGAGATGCAGGGCTGCGCGTGACGCCGCAGCGGCTGGTGCTGCTGGCGATCCTGATGGATTCGGCCGACCACCCGAACGCCGACGAGCTGCTGGCGCGGGCGCGGGCGGTGGACGACTCCGTCTCGCTGGCGACGGTCTACCGCACGCTTTCGGCGCTGGAAGAAGCCGGGCTCATCCGCAAGCTGACGCTGGAAAGCGAGTCCTCGCGTTACGAGATCACGCCCTTGGCCGAACACGACCACGTGGTGGACATCGACACCGGCGAGGTCATCGAAATCCCCAACGACGAGATCGCCCGCCTGCGCCGCGAGGCGCTGGAGCGTCTGGGCTACGAAATCGTCAGCCAGCACACGCTGATCCGCGCCCGCCGGATCCGGAAAAGCTGAGCTCCCGCCGAAGTCTTTCTTCTTTGTCCAAATATCCTCGGGGGTCCGGGGGCAGACAGCCCCCGGTCCAGCCGTGCCAGAAGGCGCAAGCTCAGCCGAGCGGAACCCCCTCGAAGCGCGCAATGGTCATTCCCGCCCCGGTCAGCGCCTCCCGCACCGCCCGCGCGATCTCCACCGCGCCCGGCGTGTCGCCATGCAGGCAGATCGTGTCGATGCGGGTGGGGATCGGGCCGCCTTCGTCCGGCAGGATCGCGCCCGCGCTGACCATGCGGAGCATCCGCTCGGCCGCCTGCGCGGGATCGTGGATCACCGCGCCGGGCAGGCGGCGGTCCACCAGCGTCGCGTCGGTGTTGTAGGCACGATCCGCGAAGATCTCGCAGGCGACCCGGGCACCAAGCTTCCGTGCCGCTTTCTGCTGCGCGGTTCCGGCCAGCACCACAAGGATGAGGTCAGGTGCGGCTGACAGCGCGCCCTCGAAGCAGGCGGCGGCCAGCGCCTCGTCGCGCGCGGCCATGTTGGCCAGCGCCCCGTGCAGCTTCAGGTGGCGCACCTCGCCGCCCACCGCCCGCGCCATGGCCTGCGCCGCGCCAAGCTGCCAACGGACGAGGTTAGCGGCGCTGGGCAAGGGCATCTGCATCTCGCGCCGACCGAAGCCCTGCAGGTCGGGAAAGCCCGGATGCGCGCCGATGCCGACGCTGTTCCGCACCGCCCGCGCCATCGTCTGCGCCATCACGTCCCAGTCGCCCGCATGGACCCCGCAGGCCACGTTGGCCGAGGAGATCACCTCCAGCAGCGCTTCGTCATTGCCCATGGGCCAGGGGCCGAAGCTTTCGCCAAGGTCCGCGTTCAGGTCCACCGACAGGGTCATGGGGCGTCCTCGTGATGATGGGCGCTGACCACGCCGCCGATGAGATTGTAGCTGAGCAGGTCGGCCATCGCCGCCGGATCGCGCAGCCTCGGCCGCAGGCTGTCGCGCAGCGAGGCCAATGCCCGCGCATGGTCTGCCATGGCCTCCCGGCCCTCGGCGCGGCTGACGAAGCGGAAACTCAGCGCCGCGCCGGGGGGCGCCTGCGCGACGCGCGGCAGGTCGCAGGGCAGGACGGTGGCGATGCGGGGATAGCCGCCGGTCGTCTGGCATTCGCACAGCAGGACATAGGGCGTGCCGTCGCCGGTGATCTGGATGTCGCCGGGCTGGACGATCTCGGACAGGATCGACAATCCGCCCGGTGCCTCGAAGCCCATGCCGTTCTCCGGGTTCAGCCGGACGCCCATGCGGTTCCCCCGCGCGTCGCGCCGGAAGGTGGTGCGGCGGAACCGTTCCATCTGCTCGGGCGGGAAGGCCGAGGTCTGGAGGCTTTCGACGACACGGACTTCCCCGCCGCCGAAGCGGGGCAATGGCTCCAGCACCATGTCCACGGGTCCGCCCGGATCGGGGCCGAGGGCCAGTTCCTCCTCAGCCTTCAGCGCCCTGCCGATCCCGGCCGCGAGATGCGCCGACCGGGCGCCAAGGACCAGCGGCGCCTCGATCCCACCCGCCGGGGCGAGATAGGCAAAGCCGCCCTCGGCGGGACTTAGGGACAATTCCGCGCCGGGCGGCAGGGCGTGGCTCGTGTTCCAGGTTAGGGGCCGGTCCTCGCCGCTCTCGCGCAGGGTCGCGCGGAAAGGGGCGCCTGTCAGCGCGATCCGCAGCGTCTTGGTCGTCCGGAAGCGGGCGGGAACATTGGCCAGTTCGACCACGGCCAGGCCCGTGGACTGGCCCAGCAGGGCCGCGCCCTCGGCCAGAGCCACGGGATCGGCGGCGCCTCCGCGCGACAGGCCCTGTGCCAGCCAGCCCGGCCGGCCCTCGTCCTGCAGCGTGACGCCCGCCGAGGAGGCAAGGACGATCAGGCCCATGCCGTGGGCTCGATACTGATCCCGCCGCTGGGGTCGCGCATCAGCGCGGCCAGCCGGTCGGCATCGACCGGCGGGAAGGCCACCGCGTCCCCCGGCCGCAGCAAAAAGGGTTGCGCGGCGGCAGGATCGAACAGCCGCGCCGCTGTCTGGCCCACCTGCCGCCATCCCGTCTGCGCCGCGACCGCGAACAGCACCAGTTGTCGGATCGCCACCGTCAGCGCGCCCGCCTTCACGCGCGGCGTCAGCTGGCGCAGGCGCGGAATGTCCCATTCGGACGGAAGCTCTCCGATATAGGGCTGGCCGGGGGCGAAGCCGATGGTCAGCACGCGGAGGGGAGCGCTCGCCAGCGCGTCGACGGCCTGGGCGCGGGTCAGCCCGGCCATTTCGGCGGCCTCGTCCAGTTGAGGCGCATGGTCGCCGTCGTAGCAGGTCGGGATGCGGATCAGACGGCGCTCGCCCGGCAAGGGCTCGGCCATCCAGTCGCGCGCGCCGACCAGCCGCCGCAGCCGTTCCTCCAGCCCCGAGGGATCGGCCAGCGGGTCCAGCCGCAGGTAGGTGGAGACCAGCGACACGGCGGTTTCCTGCACCTCGGGCCAGCGGGCCGCCTCGATGGCTCCCCGCAGGGCCAGCGCCGCGCGGTTGGCAGGCTCGCTGAGCCGGGGGGCGAAGGTGACGACCATGCCGTCCACGCCCGCAGGCGCGATCCTGGGCCAGTCGCTCATCGCAAAGTGAGATCAATCCGCGTCATGTGGGCAGGATCACGATCCCGAGGCCGGACGGCAAGGCCCCTCGCAGGCGCCGAGCGCTTCCACGAACTCCAGCACCTGCGGGCCGATGGCCTGCACGACCAGTTGAACCCCGCGGGCATTGGGATGAATGCCGTCGGGCTGCATGAGCGACAGGGGATCGCGCGCTGCTGCGATGGCACCCAGCATCGAGGGGATCACGGGAATGTCATAGGCGGCGCCAAGCTCGGGGTAGATGGCGTTGAAGGCCGTTCGATATTCGCCCCCATAGTTCGGCGGTGCCTCGAGCCCGACCAGCAGCGCCGGAACTTGGGCCTTTCGGGCGGCGCCCAGGATGCCCGAAAGGTTCGCACGCGTCACCTCGGGGTCGATGCCGCGCAGCAGGTCGTTCCCGCCCAAGGCCACGATCAGCCCGTCCACCTCGGGCGCCAGCGTCCAGTCCACGCGGCTGAGCCCGCCCGCCGAGGTGTCGCCCGATACCCCCGCGTTGATCAGCGTCACCTCGGCCCCGCTTTCGCGCAGCCATGCCTGCAGTTGGGGGACCAGCCCCTCATCTTGGGGCAGGCCATAGCCCTGTGTCAGGCTGTCGCCCAGCGCGGCCACGGTGACGGGCTGGGCAAAGGCGGGCAGGGCGGTCAACAGCAGCGCGGCGAGACTTCTGGCGAACATTGCGGTCCTCTGCATTTCCTTGTGATCTGTTGGCGCCGCGACGGGCTTGGGGGCGTTGTCGTCCATCCGCCGCGGCCCCTGAAAGGAAACGCCCGATGCCCGAACCGGTTCTGTCGCTGGACGACGTGCGCCTGACACTGCGGTCGAACGCAGGCCCTGTCGAGATCCTGCGCGGCCTTACCTTGGCGGTGGACAAGGCCGAGACGGTCGGGCTGGTCGGGCCCTCGGGCTCTGGCAAGTCGTCGCTGCTGATGCTGATGGGGGGCTTGGAACGCGCGACCGGGGGCCGGGTCCGCGCGCTGGGCCAGGACCTGTCCGCGATGGGAGAGGACGCGCTGGCGCGGTTCCGCCGCGACAACCTCAGCGTCGTGTTCCAGAGCTTTCACCTGATCCCGACCATGACCGCGCTGGAAAACGTCGCGATCCCGCTGGAGCTGGCCCGGCGCACAGATGCGATGGAGCAGGCGACGGCGGGACTTGAGGCCGTGGGCCTGCGCGACCGTGCCCACCATTACCCGTCCCAGCTTTCGGGCGGCGAGCAGCAGCGCGTGGCGCTGGCCCGCGCGCTGGCGCCGCGTCCGGCGATCCTGCTGGCGGACGAACCGACGGGGAACCTCGACGAGGCCACGGGTCGGCAGATCTCGGACCTGCTGTTCGGCATGGTGCGGGACAGCGGCACGACGCTTGTGCTGGTCACCCACGCGCCGGAACTGGCCGCCCGCTGCGACCGCACCATCCGCCTGCGCGACGGCCGGCTGGAGCAGGCGGCGTGAGCGGCCTGTCCCTGGCATGGCGCATCGCCGCGCGCGAGATGCGGGGCGGCCTGCGCGGCTTCGGCGTCTTCCTGACCTGCCTTGCGCTGGCTGTTGCGGCGCTGGCGGCGGTCGGAACGGTGCGCGCGGCCATCCAGGCGGGGCTGGAGCGCGACGGCGCGGCGCTGCTGGGCGGCGACGCCGAGGTGCAGCTGACCTACCGTTTCGCCAGCAAGGACGAGCGGGCGGTGCTGGACCGCCTCGCCACCGCCGTCTCGGAAACGGCCGAGTTCCGGTCCATGGCCACTGTCGAGGGGGGCGAGCGCGCGCTGACGCAGGTCAAGGCCGTGGACGACGCCTATCCGCTGGTCGGTGCCGTCACGCTGTCGCCGCCGATCCCGCTGGATCAGGCGCTTGCGTCCGATGGCGGCATTCCCGGCGCGGTGATGAAGCAGGCGCTCGCCACGCGGCTGGGTCTGTCGGTGGGCGACCGCTTCCGGCTGGGGGTGCAGGATTTCACCCTGACCGCGATCCTTGACCGCTTCCCGGACGACACGGGCGAGGGCCTCGCTCTGGGGCCCGTCACCATCGTGCGGACCGCCGACCTTGCGGATAGCGGGCTGCTGGGGCCGGGGACGCTGTTTTCCTCGCAATACCGGCTGCTGCTGCCGCCGGGTACCGACCTGGACGCCGCGCAGGCCGAGGTGACAGAGGCACTGGGAAACGCCGCCCCGCGCTGGCGGGACGCGCGGGAAGGTGCGCCGGGGCTTTCGACCTTTGTCGAGCGGCTGGGGTCCTTTCTGGTCCTGATCGGGCTCTCCGGCCTTGCCGTGGGCGGCGTGGGCGTGGCTGCGGCGGTGCGCGCCTACCTGGATGAAAAGCTGCCGGTGATCGCCACGCTCAAGACGCTGGGGGCCAGCCGGGGCACGGTCTTCCTTGTCTACCTGCTGCAGGTTGGCCTTCTGACGCTGGCGGGCGTCGCCATCGGCCTTGTGCTGGGCGCGGGCCTGCCGCTGGCGCTGGCGTCGCTGATCCAGTCGCGCCTGCCCATGCCCGCTTCTTTCGGGATCTACCCCGGGCCGCTGGCCGAGGCCGCGCTTTACGGCATCCTGGCCGCGCTGGTCTTCGCCCTGTGGCCGCTGGCGCTGGCGGCCGAGACGCGGGCAGCAGTGCTGTTCCGATCGGCCGTCGCGGGCGGGCGCCGCCTGCCGCGCGCACCCTATCTGGCGATGACCGGCGCCGCCGCCCTGGCGCTGGTGGTGGTTGCGGCCGTGTTCTCGGGCAACTGGCGGCTGACGCTGTGGACGCTGGGCGGTATCGCGGGCGCCTTGGGCCTGCTCGCGCTGTCGGCCCAGCTTGCGGCCCCGCTGGCGCGCGCGCTGATGCGGCTGGCCCGTGCCCGCCCGGCGCTGCGGCTGGCGCTGGGCGCGGTCAGGACACGGCGGGCCGAGGCTTCGGCCGTGGTCCTGTCGCTGGGACTGGGTCTGGCGGTGCTGGCCGCCGTGGGGCAGATCGACGGCACCCTGCGCGGCGCCATCGCGCGCGAGATGCCGGAGGTCGCGCCCTCGTTCTTCTTCGTGGACCTGCAGCCCGACCAGATCGACGGCTTCAGCGCCATGATGGCCGAGAATCCCGCCGTCAGCCGCGTCGAGGCCGCCCCCATGATGCGGGGCGTCGTCACCCGGATCAACGGCCGCCCGGCCGAGGAGGTCGCGGGCGACCATTGGGTCGTCCGGGGCGACCGGGGCGTGACCTATTCCGACAACCCGCCCGCGCGCACCACGATCACGGCGGGCGAATGGTGGCCGGCCGATTATAACGGCCCGCCTCTGATCAGCTTCGCGGAAGAGGAAGCCGCCGAGATCGGTCTGTCCCTGGGCGACACCCTGACCGTCAACATCATGGGCCGCGACATCACGGGCATCATCGGCTCGTTCCGCAAGGTGGACTTCCGCAACGCGGGGATCGGCTTCGTCATGTCCATGAACCCCGCCGCACTTCGGGGAGCGCCGCACACCTGGATTGCCACCGTCTATGCCGAGCCCCGGGCCGAGGACGCCATCCTGCGCGATGTCACCAACCGCTGGCCCAATGTCACGGGCATCCCCGTGGGCGAGGCGATCGAGCGGGCCTCGGACCTGCTGGGCGGGATCGCGGTCGCGGTGCGCTGGGGGGCGGCGGCCACGCTGGTCACGGGCTTCGCCGTGCTGGTCGGCACCGCCCTGGCGGGGGCGCGTTCGCGCCGCTACGAGGCTGCGATCCTCAAGGCCCTTGGCGCGAGCCGCGCCGTGATCCTGGCCAGCTTCGCCCTGCGGGCGGCGATCCTCGGCGCACTGGCGGGCCTTGCCGCCATCGCCGCCGGCGTGGTTGCGGGCTGGGCCGTAGCGCGATTCGTGCTCGAGGTGGACCATGCCGTGATCTGGTCCAGCGCCATCCTTCTGGTCGTCGGCGGCGTGATTGCGGCACTGGCGGCGGAACTGGGCTTCGCGCTGCGGGCGTTAGGGGTCAAGCCCGCCACGCTGCTGAAATCCGAGTGAGCGGCCCGAACCCAAGCCCCGCAACCTGCAAGGAGGGCGTTCCCCTTTGCATTTCGACGACATGAACCGCCGCGCCCGGCTGGCGCCGCCCCCCTCGCTGGGATCGTTCCCGGCCAGCCCGGCAGTCACGTTGTGCCTGGGCATCCTGCTGGTGAACGGCGCCGTCGTGCTGTGGCTGCTGATGCTGGGCCGCGGTTTCCTGCCTGCGGCCGTTCCGCTGGAATGGTGGAGCGCGAGCACGCTGGCCGACCACAACTCGCAGCACCTGACGGATTACTACTCGGCGCTGCACGCCATCTCGGGGGCGGGGCTCTACTTCGCCGCGTGCTGGGTGTGTCCGCTCTGGCCGCTGCACAAGCGGCTGGTCATGGTCCTCGCCTGCAGCGGCGTGTGGGAGGTGGTCGAGAACACCCCTTGGGTCATTGCCATGTTCAACGACCCGGGCAGCCTCGGCGTTTATCGCGGCGACAGCATCGTCAATGCGCTCAGCGACACCGCGTTTGTGGCCTTGGGCTTCATTGCGGCGCATGTGTTGCCGCGCCGGGTCCTTGTCATGGCGGGCATCATGGCCGAAATCGGCGTGGCGGTGATGATCCATGACGGCTTCATCCTGGGCACGGCCCGGATCGTCCTGCGTTGAGAAACCGGAAAGGCGGCCAAGGGGCCGGGAAAGGACGACGGGGTGAGGTCAAAGGGCGCCCGCAATGCGCGCTTCGACGAGCGCCGGGCCGAGCTTCTGGACCGGCTCAGGGCGCGGCTGACGCAGCGCGGCGCCATGCGGCCGACGCTGCGGGAACTGGCAATGTCGGCCGAGTGCAGCGTCTCGACGCTGAACCACTATTTCGGGCGGCGCGACGACATCGTCATGGCCGTGTTCGAGGATTCGGGCCAGCGCGGGCAGGGGCAGTTCCAGGTCACCCGCAAGGCCGGGCCGGAGTTCGAGAACTCGATCCGAGACGCGGTGATCCTGTCCTGGACGGTCATGACGCGCCACGGCGTCGCCGCGATGCTGGCGATGGGCATGGTCGAGGGGATGCGCGACGACCTGCTGGGACCCGCCTTCATCGACACCATGTTCGAGCCCTTCGTGATCGCCCTGGCCGAGCGGCTGGATACCCATGTGGCGCGGGGCCAGATGCGCGACGTGGACACCCGCATGGCCGCGCTGGCGCTGGCATCTCCGCTGCTGCTGGGGGCGCTGCACCAGGGAGAACTGGGCGGGGCGAAGGCTTATCCGCTCGACGGCGAGGCTTTCGTGGATCATGTGGTGCAGGGCTTCGTGCGCGCCTATCGTGCGGACTGAGGGGCATCCGGGGTGTGCATGGACGACATCGCTGACCGCAAGTCCGAGCATCTGGCGATCGTAACCGAAGGGCGCGGCGTGCAGGAAACACGCGGCACCGGCTTCGATGCCGTGCGCTTCGTCCATGACGCGCTGCCCGAGTTGTCCTTCGACGCCATCGACATGGGGACGACCTTCCTTGGCCGCAGCCTGTCCGCGCCGCTGATGGTGTCCGCAATGACCGGCGGCACGGCCGAGGCCGGGCGCATCAACCTGTCCATTGCCGAGGCCTGCGGCGCGCTGGGGCTGGCGCTGGCCGTGGGGTCGCAGCGCATCGCCATCGAGGGGCGCGGCACGGGCGGCCTCGGGGCCGAACTTCGGGCGCGGGCGCCCAGTGTCCCGATCCTCGGCAACCTCGGCGCGGTGCAGCTTGCGCGCGGCATGGGCGTGGACGAGGCGCGCCGCGCCGTCGAGATGCTGGAAGCCGACGCGCTGATGCTGCATCTTAACCCCCTGCAGGAGGCGATCCAGCCCGGCGGCGACCGCGATTTTTCGGGCCTGCTGGCGCGGATCGAGGCGCTGGCCCGCGCGCTGCCGGTGCCGCTTGGCGTCAAGGAGGTCGGTGCGGGCCTGTCCGCCGCCGTGGGGCGGCGGCTTCTGGATGCGGGCGTGGTGATCCTGGACGTGGCCGGTGTCGGGGGCACGAGCTGGGCGCGGGTCGAGGCCGAGCGCGGCGATGACCGCCTGCGCCGCATCGCTGCGCCCTTCTTCGACTGGGGGATTCCTACCGCCGAGGCCGTGGCCGCGCTGGCGCCGCTGATGCCCTCGGACGCGACGCTGATTGCCTCGGGCGGGCTGCGGCACGGGCTGGACGTGGCCCGCGCGATCCGGCTGGGCGCGGACCTTGCCGGGCAGGCGGCCGGCGCGCTGCCCGCCGCACGCGAGGGCGCCGAGGCGCTGGCCGCGCATCTGTCCGAGGTCGTCGAGCAGCTTCGCATCGCCATGTTCTGCACCGGCTCGCGCGATCTTGCGGCACTGCGCCGCGCCCCTTTTGCGTGACAGCCGGCACAGGTGACTACTGGAAGCGGTCGGGCTGCTGCTATACTCTGGCACAAACGTTACAGGATGAAGAAGGGAGAGCCGGCTTGTCCCAGGCGTTGCGACGACCCCTTGCCACCAGTCTTGTCAGCCTGACCCTTTCGGCAGGGGTGATCGGCGCATGGCTGGCCCTGCACATCTTTGCCGTCTGGCACTTGGACGCTGTGACGCATCCGCTGCTGGCGGTCCTGTGCCTTGTCGGCCTGACCTGGCTGTCCGTCGGGCTGTTCATCGTCGCCCATGACGCCATGCACGGGGCGGTCGCGCCGGGGCGCCCGCGCCTGAATGCAGCCGTGGGCGGGCTGGCTCTGATGCTCTATGCCGGGTTTTCCTGGCGCAAGCTGATCGTCAAGCACATGGCCCACCACCGCCACGCGGGCACCGACGACGACCCCGACTTCGGCCATGGCGGCCCGGTGCGCTGGTATGCGGATTTCGTCCGCACCTATTTCGGACTGCGAGAGGTGCTGGTGCTGGGCGGCTCGGTCATCCTCTACGCGCTGATCCTCGGCCCGCGCTGGCCCTATGTGGCCTTCTGGTCGGTGCCTTCGATCCTCGCGTCCATGCAGCTTTTCGTCTTCGGCACTTGGCTGCCGCACCGGCCTGGCCATGACGAGTTCCCCGACCGCCACAACGCGCGGTCCACCCGCGTCAGCGATCCGGTGTCGCTGCTGACCTGCTTCCACTTCGGCGGCTATCACCACGAACACCACCTGCACCCCTCGGTGCCGTGGTGGCGGCTGCCCTCGACCCGCAAGACGCGCGCATGAGCATTCTCGGCCCCGCCCTGATCGTTGTCATGACCGTCGTCGTGATGGAGGCCGTGGCCTATTCCGTCCACCGCTGGATCATGCACGGTCCCCTGGGCTGGGGCTGGCACAAGTCCCATCACGAGGACCGCCACGGCCCCTTCGAGAAGAACGACCTCTACGCCGTCGTCTTCGCGGGGCTTTCGATCGTCCTGTTCATGGTGGGCAGCCACTGGTGGCCCTGGCTCTGGTGGGTCGCCGTGGGGATGAGCGTCTATGGCGTGATCTATTTCATCGTCCACGACGGGCTGGTGCACCAGCGCTGGCCCTTCCGCTATGTCCCCCGGCGCGGCTATTTCCGCAGGCTCTATCAGGCGCACCGGCTGCATCACGCGGTGGAAGGCCGCGACGACTGCGTTTCCTTCGGCTTTGTCTATGCGCCGCCGGTGGACGACCTCAAGGCGCGGCTGAAGGCCTCGGGCGTTCTTGCGCAGCGCCAGTCGCGCCACCAGGATGCCTGGCGGCCCGACCGCGGCGAAGACTGACAACCAGCATGGCCCGCATCGCCTTCTGCCTGCCCGCCCTGTCCAGCCACGCCGCCGTCCACGGGGCACTCGCCCGGGTTCTGGCAAGGCGCGGGCATGACTGCCGTATGGTCGGTGGCGAAGGTCTTGGGCCTCTGGCTGCGCGTGAGGGCTTGCGGTTCGAGAGCCTCGGAACGCGCGAGCCGGACCTGCACAATGCCGGGCTTCTGCGGACGCTGACGGCCACTGCCGCCGCCACCCGCGCCTTCGTCCGCCACGGACCCGAGGCGCTGGGTCGCCTGAGCCCCGACCTCGTGGTGGCCGATCAGGCGGAACCGGGCGCCAGCCTTGCCGCCGAGGCGGCGGGCATCCCCCGCGTGACGCTCGCCTCGGCGCTGCCATTGGACCGGGACGAGGCGATCCCGCCGCCCTTCGTCGGCTGGCCCTTTCTTGCTGGCGCGGAAGGCCGCAAGCGCAACCGGGGCGGCTGGCGGGTGTCGGATGCGCTGATGGTGCTGCAAGCGGGCGCCTTGGCGCAGGGCTGCCGCGATTACCGGCTGCCGATGCGGCAGCGGATCGACGACTGGATCTCGCCCGACCTCGACCTGCGGCAGATGGTGCCTTCGCTGGACTTTCCCCATGCGGTAGGTGCGGGGGCAAGGGCGGTCGGGCCGCTGCGCGACGGGGCACCCGACGAGTTCGACTTGAACACCGGGGGCAGGCCGCTGGTCTTTGCCTCGCTTGGGACGCTGCAGGGCGGCAGGCGGGCGCTGCTTGCCGCCATCGCCGGGGCCACCGAGGACCTGAACGTCTGCCTCGCGCTTGCCCATTGCGGCGGGCTGACCGAGGCCGAGGCGCAGGCGCTGCCCGGCCGCGCCATCGTCCGCGACTTCTTCCCGCAGCGCGCGGTGCTGGCCCGGGCGGATGCCTGCGTCACCCATGCCGGGCTGAATACGGTGTTGGACTGCGCGGCGGCTCAGGTGCCCATGGTGGCGATCCCGCTGGCCTTCGAGCAGCCCGCCACCGCCGCCCGGCTGGCCTTCCACGGCGCGGCCCGCGTCCTGCCTCCGCGCCGCGCCAACCGCGCCACGATCCGCGAGGCGCTGAAGGCGGTCCTGTCCGATCCCTCCTATCGCGCCGCACTGGCGGGCCCCGCCGCCGAGATCGCCGTTGCAGGTGGCGTCACCCGTGCCGCCGACCTGATCGAGGCGCGGCTTGTCCGCAGGGCGGCCGCATGAACCCGGACCTGATCCTCGCCGGCGCGGGCCTCGCCAATGCGCTGATCGCCTTGGCGGTGGCAGAACGGCGACCGGGCACGCGCATCCTGATGCTGGACCGGGCGCCGGGCCCGTCTGACTCTCATACCTGGTCCTTTCACGACCCCGACCTGCGGCTTTCCTGGCACCGCCGCCTTGCCCCCGCGATCCGCTGCCGCTGGCAGGGGCAGGAGGTCCGCTTTCCCGACCACGCCCGAATCCTGCGAGCAGGCTATGCCTCGCTGGACGGCGCTGGGCTGGCGCGGCTTCTGGAGGAGACCCCCGGCGTCACGCTGCGCTGGAATGCCGAGATCACCACGCTGGACTCGGGCGGCGCGACCCTTGGTGGCGAACGGATCGAGGCGCCCTGCGTGATCGATGGACGGGGGGCCGTGCTCTCGCGCCATCTTGTCACCGGCTATCAGAAGTTCGTGGGACTCGAGTTCGAGATGGACGCCCCCCACGGTGTCACCCGCCCGGTGATCATGGACGCAACCGTGCCCCAGCAGGACGGCTATCGCTTCGTCTACCTGCTGCCCTTTTCCCCCACGCGCCTGCTGATCGAGGACACGCGCTACAGCGACGGCGCGGCGCTGGACGAGGTGGCGCTTGCCCGCGCCATTGTCGACTATGCCAAGGACAAGGGCTGGCGCGGCCGCGAGGTGCGACGCGAGCGCGGCGTCCTGCCCATCGCGCTGGCCCATGACGCGTCCAACCTGTGGGCCGAGGCACAGGGCGGATCCGTGCCCGTGGGGATGCGCGCGGGCCTGTTCCACCCTGTCACCGGCTATTCGTTGCCGGTTGCCGCGCAGGTGGCGGATGTGGTCGCCGCCAGCGAACCAACCACCGCCGCCGTCTTCCGCGCCGTCCGCGCCCATGCGCTGGCTCGTGCCGGGGACGACCGCTTCCTGCGCCTGCTGAACCGGATGCTGTTCCATGGCTGCGCGCCAGAGGAACGCCACCGCGTGTTGTCCCGCTTCTACCGCTTGCCCGAGCCGCTGATCGAACGCTTCTATGCCGGCAAGCTGACCCGGCTGGACCGGCTGCGGATCGTCACCGGCAAGCCCCCCATTCCCATCCGCGACGCGCTGCCCTGCCTGCGCGAAGCGCCGCTGCTGAAGGAAACTACGTGACGTCAGGCACCTCTCCCCGCTCGGCCATCGTGATCGGCGCGGGCTTCGGCGGGCTCGCGCTCGCCATCCGCCTGCAGTCGGCGGGCATCGCCACGACGCTGCTGGAAGCGCGCGACAAGCCCGGCGGCCGCGCCTATGTCTGGCGCGAGGAAGGCCATGTGTTCGATGCCGGCCCAACTGTCATCACTGATCCAGATGCCCTGCGCGAACTCTGGGCGCTGTCAGGACAGGACATGGCGCGGGACGTGACCCTGCTGCCGGTCAGCCCCTTCTACCGGCTGCTCTGGCCCGACGGGAAACGCTTCGACTACGTCAACGACGGCGACGCGCTGGAGCGTGAGATCGCCGCTTTCAACCCCGCCGACCTCGACGGCTACCGCCGCTTCCACGACTATTCGGAGCAGGTTTACCAGGAAGGCTACCTGCGCTTGGGCACGGTGCCCTTCCTGAAGCTGGGCCAGATGCTGCAGGCTGCGCCTGCGCTGGTGCGGCTGGAGGCCTATCGCTCGGTCCACAGCGTCGTCGCACGCTTCATCAAGGACCCGCACCTACGGCAGGCCTTTTCCTTCCACACGCTGCTGGTGGGGGGCAATCCGTTCTCGACTAGTTCCATCTATGCGCTGATCCACGCACTGGAACGGCGCGGGGGCGTCTGGTTCGCCAAGGGCGGCACCAATGCGCTGGTCTCTGGCATGGTCGCACTGTTCGAACGCTTGGGCGGCACGCTGCGCCTGAACGCCAAGGTGGCGCGGATCGAGACGGAAGGTGCGCGGGCCACCGGCGTCACGCTGGCGGACGGCACGCGCCTGAGCGCCGACATGGTCGCCAGCAATGCCGACGTGATGCACAGCTACCGCGACCTTCTGGGCGGCACCCGGCGCGGCCGCACCAAGGCCGCGCTGCTGAAACGCCAGCGCTGGTCCATGTCGCTGTTCGTGATCCATTTCGGTCTGTCGCAGCGCCCTGAAGGGCTGGCACACCACACGATCCTCTTCGGCCCCCGCTATCGCGAACTGGTCAACGAGATCTTCCGCGGCCCGAAGCTGGCCGAGGATTTCTCGCTCTACCTCCACTCGCCCAGCGTGACCGACGACAGCCTTGCCCCGCCGGGGATGTCCACGCATTACGTCCTCGCCCCCGTCCCGCACCTGGGCCGCGCGGCGATCGACTGGGCGAGCGAGGGCGAGGCCTATGCCGACCGCATCCTCGCCAGTCTGGAAGACCGGCTGATCCCGAACCTGCGCGCCAACCTGCGGGTAAAGCGCATCTTCTCTCCCTCCGATTTCGCGTCGGAACTGAACGCCCATCACGGCAGCGCCTTCTCGGTCGAGCCGATCCTCGCCCAATCCGCCTGGTTCCGGCCCCACAACCGTGACCGCAGCATCCGCAACTTCTATATCGTCGGCGCGGGGACGCACCCGGGCGCGGGCATCCCTGGAGTCGTGGGTTCCGCCAAGGCCACGGCGGGCGTGATGCTGGCCGACGCGGGCGCGGCATGAGCGCGCCTGTCGCGGAGTCGCAAGCTGCCATCGCGGCAGGGTCGCAAAGCTTTGCCGCGGCGGCGAAGCTGATGCCGGCGGGCATCCGCGAGGACACCGTGATGCTTTACGCCTGGTGCCGTCACGCCGACGATGTGGTGGACGGGCAGGAGCTTGGCAGCACGCCCGTCGCACAGGGCGACCCGGCCGAGCGGCTCGCGCGGCTCAAGGCCGAGACTTTGGAGGCGCTGCATGGCAGCGGCCCGATCAGCCCGCCTTTCGCCGCGCTGCGGGCGGTGGCGCGGCGGCATGACTTCCCTGACCGCTGGCCGCTGGACCTGATCGACGGCTTTGCAATGGACGTGGCGGGGCGGGACTATCGCACGCTGAACGACACGCTGGATTACAGCTACCACGTCGCGGGGGTCGTGGGGGTGATGATGGCGCGCGTCATGGGAGTGCGCGACCCGGCGGTGCTGGACCGGGCCTGCGATCTGGGGCTGGCCTTCCAGCTGACCAACATCGCCCGCGACGTGATCGACGACGCCCGCATCGGACGCATCTACCTGCCAGGCGACTGGGTGGAAGAAGCGGGCGCGAAGGTCGAGGGCGACATCCCTTCCCCCGAGCTTTACGCCGTCATCCTGCGCCTGCTTGACGCGGCCGAGCCCTATTACGCCTCGGCCTTCGCGGGGCTTCCGGCGCTGCCCATGCGCTGCGCCTGGTCGATCGCGGCGGCGGCGCGCATCTATCGCGCAATCGGCACGCGCATCCGGCGCGGCGGACCCGAGGCTTATCAGGCGCGCATCGGCACCTCGGGCGCGGCCAAGGCGGGGCTCGCGCTGCGGGCGCTGGGGGATGCAGGCGTCTCGCGCGTCAGGGCCAGAGCCATGCCGCGCGACGGGTTGTGGACGCGGCCCCGCGCCTAGGCGGCGACGCTGGCGCGGCCGGGCAACACGCGGGCGATATGCGCGGCCAGAGCCAGGCTGTCGAAGCCGCAGCCGCCCAGAAGATCGTCCACCTCGGTCCGCAGGGCGTCGTAATGCGCCTGCGCCTGTGGCAGGCTGCGGACCGCAAGGACCCCTCGCGCCAGCCCCGGAGCCTGCGTGTCGCGGCGCGTGTCCTTGCCGATCGCGCTCGCCTCGGCCTGCACGTCCAGAAGATCGTCGTAGGACTGGAAGGCGCGGCCCAGCGTCTGCCCCAGCGCGGCCAGCCGGTCCATGTCGGCCGCGCCAAGATGCTGCAGCAGGCCGAACATCTCGAACCCCGCAGCGAACAGGGCGCCGGTCTTGAGATCCTGCTCGCGCTGCACCCCCGCCGCGTCCTTGGGCGCGTGGATGTCGAGGTCCTGGCCCGCGCAAAGCCCTGCCGGGCCGATGGCGGCGGACAGCAGGGCAACCAGCCGGGCGCGCGTGTCCGGGTCCGCCCCGCGCGCGGTGGCCAGCAGCCGCATCGCCTCGGTCACCAGCGCGATCCCCGCCAGGATGGCGCGGCATTCGCCATGGACAAGATGCGTCGTGGGCCGCCCCCGCCGTGCCTGTGCGTTGTCCATGCAGGGCAGGTCGTCGAAGACCAGCGAGGCGGTATGCACCAGCTCGATCGCGCAGGCGGCATCGACAAGCGCGGGGGAAACGCCGCCTGTCGCCTCGCCCGCGATCAGCAGGACCATGGCGCGGAACCGCTTGCCAGGCGCCAGCACCGCCTCGGCCATCGCCCGGCCAAGGGCCGGAGAGGCCATCCCGAAGTCCGCCGCGACCTCGGCCAGACGGTCATCCACGACACAGCGCCAGTCGGCGGGTCGGGTCACGTCACGCATGCACTTGTCATCCATCCAAACCGCTGCCGCTTTGCTGTCGCACATCTGATCCAGAATATCAGACATCAGGGGCCGGACGGGAAGCCGCAACCGTGACCCTCGGCAAAGAAAGCGCCGAAGGCCGCCGCCGGTTCAATGCGACCTGAAATGCCGTGCCCTCAGGCCGCCCGCAGTCCGAGGATCTGCCGCGCCTGCTGCCAGGTGGCGACGGGACGCTCGTGGCGTTCGCACAGTTCCACCACCCGCCGCACCAGCGCCGCGTTGGACGGGGCAAGGGTGTCGCGGTCCAGGCGGACGTTGTCCTCCATCCCCGTCCTGGTGTGGCCGCCCTTGGCGACGGCCCATTCGTTGATCCGCAACTGCTCGGTCCCAATTCCGGCCGCGCACCATTGCGCATCGGGCGCCAGGCGCTTCAGCGTTTCAATGTAGAAGTCGAAGATCGGCTCGTCGGCGGGCATGGCATTCTTCACCCCCATGACGAACTGCACGTAAAGCGGCCCCCTGAGCCGCCCGTCCCGCGCCATCCGCGCGGCCTGCACGATATGGGACAGGTCAAAGGCCTCGATCTCTGGCTTGACGTCGTGAACCTTCATTTCCGAGGCGAGCCAGTCCACCAGGTCCGGCGGGTTCTCGTAGACGCGGGTCGGGAAGTTGTTGGACCCCACCGACAGCGAAGCCATGTCGGGCCGCAGCGGCAGCATTCCCCCGCGTGCGCGCCCCGCGCCCGAGCGGCCTCCAGTCGAAAGCTGGATGATCAGGCCGGGGCAGTGCTTCTCCAGCCCTTCCTTCAGCGCCGCGAAGCGGTCGGGGTCCGAGGTGGGCTGGCCCTGGTCGTCGCGGACATGGCAGTGGACGATGGTGGCGCCGGCCTCGAAGGCCTCCTGTGTCGATTCGATCTGTTCCGCGACCGTGATCGGGACGGCGGGGTTGTTGTCCTTGGTGGGCAGGCTGCCAGTAATCGCCACGCAGATGATGCAGGGGGTATCGGCAGGATTGGTCGTCTGGGTCATGCTTTCCATTTCCGTCATGAGATGCGTGATGATGCGGGGGACCGTTTCAGCCGCGCGGCCAGCGCCGAAAGCGCCACTGCCGCCATTCCCACGGCGACGCCCCAGAAGGCCGCGCCGATTCCCAGCAGCGACACGCCCGAGGTCGTGACCATGAAGGCCAGCAGTCCCGCCTGCCGGTCCGAGGGGGTGGTGCCCTCGGGCGACAGGGTGTCGCCGAGGCTTTTCGCGATCGCCCCCAGCAGCGCGAGGCCCGCCAGCAGCGCGATCACCGCGACCGGCAGTAGGGTCAGCAGCTGGACGATGGTGCCCGCCAGCAGCCCGCCGACGCAGAAGAACAGCCCGCAGGCCACGCCCGCCGCGTATCGCCGCGAGGCGTCAGGATGGGCATCGGGTGCCGCGCAAAGCGCCAGCGTGATCGAGGCCAGCGCCGTCGTGATCCCCCCGAACAGCGCCGAGGGCAGGGACGCCAGCGCGCAGATCACCACAATGGGCCGCGCCGCCACCTGGTAGCCATTGGCCCGCAGGATCGCCATGCCGGGCAGGAACTGCCCCGTCAGCGTGGTCAGGATCAGAGGCAGCGCCAGCCCCGCGAGTGCCTGAACCGAGAAGGTGGGCCAGGTCAGGACAGGATGGGCAAGCGACAGGCGGATCTCACCCATCGGGACGCCCTCGACCAGCCAGGCGAGCAGCAGCCCCACCGCCAGCATGATGACCACGGCATAGCGCGGCAGCAGCACGGTGAAGACCAGGTAGGCCGTGACCAGCACCGCGAAGATCACCGGCGCGCTGCCGATGGCGCCCATGGCCGTCAGCCCGAAGCCGAACAGGATGCCCGCCATCATGCCGCTGGCGACAGGCTTCGGGATTGCCGCGACCAGCCGGTCAAACAGGCCCGTGATCCCCAGCGCAAGGATCACCAGCGCCGACACGAGGAAGGCGCCCACGACATCGGAAAAGGGCAGGTCCGACCCGATCGAGATCAGCAGTACCGTACCCGGCGCCGACCAGGCGGTGACGATGGGCGCGCGGGTCAGCAGGCTCAGCCCGATGCTGGTCACGCCGGCTGCAATCGAGATCGCCATCACCCAGGAAGAGAACCCGGCGTCGCTTGCCCCCATCGCGCGGGCGGCCTGAAGATAGATCAGCAGCGGCCCGGCATAGGAGACCAGCACCGACAGGAACCCCGCCGTGACGGTCGAAGGCGACATGGCCGCCGCAGCCTCGCGCCAGGCGGGCAGGGCGGTTCGTTCGCCGGCCACGGCCATCGGCTCAGTGCCCCGCCGGGGCGACAAGCGCCCGTGCCTGCAATCCTGCCCGCAATTCCGTTCCTCCCGCTTGCCCGCAAGGCGCGCAACAGGGCCCGAGACTGGTCCGCCCCCCGCCGCCGCGGCAATGACGCGGGAAGTATCCCCCGATACCCGGCGCGGCATTGGTGCGGACGGGCTTCATCGGGAATATGGCGGCATGCGGGGGAGGAGAGTGCCACCCGTTTCATTCCGGCCAACCGGACAGGAGGAGGACGCAGCTATGCGCGACGTGACAATCGACAACGTGACCGACGTGGTGATCGCCTCGCTGGGCGACAAGGCGCCCATCGGCGACCGCCAGCGCGAGGTCATGACCAGCCTGATCAAACACCTGCACGGGTTCTGCAAGGACGTGAGCCTGACGCATGGCGAGTTCCTGTATGCCTGCGACTACCTGGCCCGCGCGGGCCGGATCTGCGATGACAAGCGCCAGGAGTTCATCCTGCTCGGCGACATCCTTGGCGTCGAGGTGCTGGTGGACATGCTGACCCACCCGGTCGAGGGCAACGAAAGCGTCTCGACGGTGCTGGGCCCGTTCTACCGCGAGAACCCGCCGGTCCTGCCCAAGGGCGCCTCGATCATCCAGAAGCACTTCCCCAACGAGGAAACCGTCTGGTTCGAGGGTTACGTGCGCGACGCCCAGGGCAAGGGGATCGAGGGCGTGACCCTGGACGTCTGGGAAGACGCGCCGAACGGCCTTTACGAAAACCACGACCCCGACCAGCCCGACTACAACCTGCGCGGTCGCCTGGTCACGGACGCGGACGGCCATTTCGCCTTTGTCGCCGTCCGCCCGGTTCCCTATCCGATCCCCGATGACGAGACCGCGGGCGAGCTGCTGCGCTTCATGGGCCACCATCCCTACCGGCCCGGCCACATCCACTTCATCCTGGCCAAGGACGGCTATCGCACCCTGGTCAGCCAGGTGTTCGATGCCGACAGCGACTGGCTGGACGACGACAGCGTCTTCGCCGTCAAGGACAGCCTGGTTGCCCGGTTCGAGCCTGCGAGTGACAGCCGGACCGACCTGAAGGTGCGCTTCGATTTCGTCATGAAGGCGCAGGCCGCCACCGCCCAGCTGGCGGCCGAATAAGCGACAAAACGAACCAAATTGATTTGTCCCCGGCCGCGCCGGGGGCATTATGCGTTTCAGGGCCGCAGTCGGGGCTTACAGTGAGGACGCATTGAACCTGCGGCAGCTCAGCTATTTCATCGCCGTGGCCGAGGAACTGCATTTCGGCCGCGCGGCCGAGCGGCTGGACATGGCCCAGCCGCCGCTGAGCCGCCAGATCAAGCAGCTCGAGGACGAGCTTGGCGCAGTCCTGTTCAACAGGGGCCGCAACGCGATCACGCTGACCCAGGCCGGGTCGAGGCTGCTGGAGCGCGGACGCGCCGTGCTGGCCGAGATCGAGGACATCAAGCTGGAACTGCGCCGGATCGGGCAGGGGGCCGAAGGGCGGCTGCGGATCGGCTTTGTCGGCTCATCGACCTTCGGGATCATGCCCAACATCATCAAGTCCTTCCGCGCGAACTATCCGGTGGTGAACCTGACGCTGCTGCCCATGAACAACGCGCGCCTGCACCGCGCCCTGATCTCGCGCGAGATCGACGTGGCCTTCACCCGGCCTGCGCTGAAGGACAGCGACTTCGTGACCCGCAAGCTGCTGGAGGAGCCGCTGGTCCTGGCCGCGCCCGACACCTTCGAGACGGCGACGCGCGGCCAGGTCACGCTGGAAGAGCTGCGCAAGATCGAGCTGGAGATGATCCTTTACCCCGAGTTCCCGCGCCCCAGCTTCGCCGACTCGGTGATCGAGGCCTGCCGCGCGCAGGGGGTGGACATCCGCCGCCGCAGCTTCACCATGGACCTGCAGACGGCGCTGAGCCTTGTGGCGATCGGTGAGGGTGCGTGCATCGTCCCCGCCTCGGTCGGCTCGGCCCCGCGCAACGGCATCCGCTTCCTGCGCTTCTCGCCGCATCTGGCGAATACCGAACTGGCGCTGAACCACAGGATCGACGAACAGGGCGTGCATCTGAAGAACTTCGTCCGCATCGCCCAGTCGGTCGCGCGCCGGACGCTGGGCTGAACCCCCGGGAAATGGATTGGGGGGCAGAACCCTGCCCCCGGCCCCTCTGCCGCAGGGCGAAGGTCTGCCCGGCCATGACACTTGTGCTGGTCGTCAGACCCCCAGCCAGCGGTGCTGCGCCTCGGCGTCGGCGCGGATCTCGTCGGGGGTGCCGGTCCAGACGACCTGCCCCTTGCTGACGATCACCACGTCGTCGGCCAAGCTGGTGGCGAAGCCGAAGTTCTGCTCCACCAGGATCATCGACAGGCCCGTGCGCTTGAGGTCCATCAGCCGGTCGTGGATCAGCTTGACGATGATCGGCGCCAGACCCTCGGTCGGCTCGTCGAGGATCAGAAGCCGCGGGTTCATCAACAGCGCCCGCGCAATGGCGAGCATCTGCTGCTCGCCCCCCGACAGTTGCATCCCCCCGTTCGCCATCCGCTCGCCCAGACGCGGGAAGAGTTCCAGCACCCGCGCCATCGTCCAGCCGCCGGGGGGCGCGGGGAAGCGCTTGGCGGCAAGCTCGAGGTTCTCGCGCACGGTCAGCGAACGGAAGATGTCGCGCGTCTCGGGCACATAGCCCAGCCCCATGCGAGCGATGTCATAAGGGCGCCCGCTTCCGATCGCGCGGCCCTCGAAGGTGATCTGCCCGGCCTTGGCAGGCAGCAGGCCCATCACCGTCTTCAGCGTGGTGGACTTGCCCGCGCCGTTGCGGCCCAGGATCGCCAGCACGCGGCCCGCCTGCGCGGTCACGGTCATGCCGTGCAGGACCTGGGTCTCGCCATAGCCCGAGTCGACTGCGTTCAGTTCAAGCATCTTCCCAGGCTCCCAGATAGATGTCCTTCAGCAGGCTGCTGCCGCGCGCCTCTTCGGGCGAGCCGTCGAAGACGACCTCGCCATAGTTCAGGACGGTGATGCTGTCGGCCACGGCGAAGGCCAGGTCCATGTCATGCTCGATGATCAGCAGCGTCAGGTCGCGCGGCAGGTCGTTAAGCAGATCGTGGAAGCCCTTGGCCATCTCGGGGCCGACGCCCGAGGTCGGCTCGTCCATCAGCAGGACCAGCGGGCGGGTGGCCAACGCCACGCCGACCTCGAGCTGCCGCCGCACACCGTAGGACACGTCGCTGACGCGGGCGTGCAGATAGGGCATCAGCCGCACCTGTTCCGCCACTTCGCGCACCGTGTCCTGCACGTCGCGCCGCGTCAGGCTGTCGTAGCGGATGTTGTGCCAATGGCCATGCGTGACCGAGGCGGCAAGGCCGAGGTTCTCCTCGACCGTCAGGCCGTCGAACAACGTATTCTTCTGGTAGCTGCGCGACAGGCCCCGGCGGGCGCGGGCCTGGACGGACAGCGCGGTCACGTCCTCGCCCGCCAGGAACACCTGACCCTCGTCGGGGGTGATCTCACCCACCAACTGGTTGAACAGCGTGGTCTTGCCGGCGCCGTTCGGCCCCAGGATTACCCGCCGCTCGCCGCGTTCCAGCTTCAGCGAGACGTTCCGGGTGACGTGGATGGCCCCGAAGCTTTTCGACAGGTTGCGTGTTTCAAGCATCTTCCAGCGCTCCTTGAGCGGCGAGGTCCTTGCGGACCTGGTGGGCGATGACGTCGCGGGCAGAACTGGGACGAGCGCGGGACAGGCGCTGTTCCAGCCAGCCGAAGATCCCGTTGGCGCGGCTCATGACGACGGCGATCAGGATTAGGCCCACGACAAGATGCCAGTAGTCCGTGTGGGCGCTGACCTCGTGCTTGAGCATGACAAAGGCGATGGCGCCGATCACCGGGCCGATGATGGTGCCAAGCCCGCCGAGGATGACGACCACCAAGGCCTCGCCCGAGACGGTCCAGTTCAGAAGGCCGGGCGAGACGAACATGACGTGCTGCGCAGCCAGCGCACCGGCGGCGGCGGCGATCATGCCCGACAGGCCGAACATGTCCGCCTTGATGCGCCAGACGTTGACGCCCAGCGCCCGCATCCGCTGCTCGTTGTGCATGATGCCCGTCAGCGTGCGCCCCAGCCCCGCCTGCAGGACATGGGTGGCGAACCAGTAGACGAGGCCCAGGACGAACAGGCAGGCGAAGGCGAAGGTGCGGGGATCGTTCAGGTCCAGCCCGATCAGGGACAGGTCGATCCGCGGCACGCCCGAGACGCCGTCGTCGCCGCCGAAGACCGGCTGCTCGAAGACCAGCGAATAACCCATCTGCCCGAAGGCCAGCGTCGCCATGATGAAATAGATGCCGTGGCTGCGGCCGCAGACGGCCCCGATCAGCCAGGAGGCCGCGCCGGTGATGGCGATGGCGCCCGCAAAGGCGGCCGAGGGCGCCAGCCCGACCTTGACCGTCAGCATGGCATAGGCATAGGCCCCCGCCCCCATCAGCGCGCCGTGGCACAGCGACACCATGCCGCCGAAGCCCGCGACCATGTCCAGCGCGATCACCAGGATGGCCAGGATGGCGATCTCGGCCACCATCTCGACCCCGAAATATTCGGCCGTCAGCGCCCGCAGCACGGCAGCGGCGGCGATCAGGCCCAGCGCCCAGAAGCGCAGGCTCGTGTGTCGGAACATCGGTTCAGCCCTTTGCCGGGAACAGGCCCGCCGGGCGCAGGATCAGCACCGCGGCCAGAAGCCCGTAGATGAGGATCGAGGCGAACTGCGGGAACAGCACCGCGCCGAAGGTCTGCACGACCCCATAGATCAGCGACCCCGCGATCGCGCCCTTGAGCGAGCCGAGGCCCCCGATCACGATGACGATCAGCGTCGGGATCAGGATCTGCAGCCCCATGTCGGGCGTGACCGACAGCAGGGGTGCGGCGACCGCGCCCGCCAGCCCCGCCAGCGCGCAGCCCACGCAGAAGACGAGGAAGAACATCTTTTCCACGTCGATGCCCATGCAGGCGGCCATCGAGTCGTTGTCCACGCCCGCGCGGATCATCGCGCCGATCTGGGTGCGGCCCAGGACCAGCGCCAGCACGCCCCAGATGGCCAGCCCCAGCGCGATCACGAACAGCCGGTAGGCCGGGTATTCGACGCCGAGGATCGTCAGCCGCCCGTCCAGCAGCGCCGGGACGGGGGCCGACAGCGCCTGCGCGCCCCAGACGATGCGGGTCAGGTCCAGCATGACGAAGATCAGGCCGAAGGTGACCAGCACCTGCGCCATCGGCCCCGCCCGCCGCATCCGGCGGATGAAGACCAGATACAGCACCACCCCCAGCGCGGCGACCGCGAAGGGCGCGACCAGAAGCCCGCCCCAGAAGCCGATGGCCGCGCCCGCGGTGGCCGCCGCATAGGCGCCCAGCGCGTAAAGCGAGCCATGCGCCAGGTTGACGAAATGCATCAGCCCGAAAATCACCGTCAGGCCGACCGACAGCAGAAACAGCAGCATGGACAGCTGAAGCGCGTTCAGCCCCTGCAGCACCCAGAAGCCGAGATCGGCCTGCATGGCGCTTTCCTCCCCTAAAAGCGAAAAGGCCCCGCCGGAGCATCTGCTCAGGCGGGGCACGGGATCAGTTGATCAGGGCCATCTCGCAGCCGTTGACCGGGTCGGCCTCGGCCGGCAGCTGGGACAGGACCTTCTGGGTCTGCGCGCCGCCCTCGCCCGCGACGATCTGGTAGACATAGATCGGCTGGACGATGTTGTTGGTGGCCGGGTCGATGGCGGTCGCGCCGCGCGGCCCGTCGAAGCTGGTCTTCTGCAGCGCCGCGCCAAGGGTTTCCCGGTCGGTCGCGCCGGACTTGACGGCCTCGACCAGCGCGCGGGCGGCGTCATAGCCGTGGACCGCGTATTCCGACGGCAGGTGGCCGGCCTTGACCTTGAAGGCCTCGACGAACTGCCTGTTGGCCTCGTTGTCGATGGTGGGCACGTAATGCAGCGCCGTCACCACGCCCTCGGCCGCACGCCCCTGCGCGTCCACGTAAAGCTGCGAGGTCAGGAAGCCCGCGCCGTACAGCGGCAGCGCGTCCTTCATCCCGAAGCTGTCGTATTGCTTGACGAAGGAAATCGCCTCGCCGCCCGCGTAGAAGGCATAGACCGCCTGCGCGCCGCTGGATTTCGCTTTGGCGAGGAACGGGCCGAAGTCCTGCGTCTTCTGGAAGGGCGTGAACTCCTGCCCCACGATCTCGCCGCCCGCCGCCTTGAAGGCCTCGGCGAAGGCGCCGATCATCTGCTGGCCCGCGGCATAATCGGCACCGATGGTGAACACCTTGGTGATGCCCTGGTCCACCAGGTACTTGCCCATCGGCCGGTTCACCTGCTGGTTCGAGAAGGACATGCGCGTGATCCAGGGGCTGCAGGCCTCGCCCGTGGCCTCGTCGTTGCCGGCGTTGGCGACGATCAGCGGCACCTTGGCGCCGTCCACCACGTCGCGGATCGCGCCGAGCACGCCCGAGCTGACGACGCCGGCCATCACGTCCACCTTGTCCTGCATGACCAACTTGCGGGTCTTGGCCAGGCCCACCGGCGGGCTCGCCTCGCTGTCCTCGCGGACGATCTCGAAGCTGGCGCCGCTGCCTTCGCCGAAGGTGTCGAGGCCCAGGCGGAAGCCCGTCTCGATCTCCTCCCCAAGCGCCGCATAGACGCCCGAGAAGGGCAGCAGCAGGCCGACCTTGATGTCCTCGGCCTGCGCCTGCGCGACGGCAGAGCTTGCGATGACGGCCGCGACGGCGGCCTTGACGAAGTTCGACATGTTATCCTCCCAGTATGTCGATATTCCTGAAGTTTCCTGCGGATCAGCCTAGGTCGCCGCCCCCCACGGGCAGGGTGACGCCGGTGATGTAGCTGGCGTCGTCCGAGGCCAGGAACAGGATCGCTCCCGCCTGTTCATCCAGCGTGCCGTAGCGCTTCATCAGGCTGGACTGGACCGTCTGATCGACGATGGTCCGGTACCAGTCCTCGCGCTGCTCGGTTTCGGCATTGGGGTTGCGCGGCACGGGGCGCGGCGGCGCCTCGGTCCCGCCGGGAGCGGTGGCGACCACGCGGATGCCGCGTTCGGCCACTTCCCAGGCGAGGCTCGCCGTGATCGCGTTCACGCCGCCCTTGGCCGCGGCATAGGGCACGCGGTTCAGCCCGCGCGTGGCGATGGACGAGACGTTGACGATCACGCCGTGCCCTGCCTCCAGCATCGGCTCGATCGCAGCCCGGCAGCAGTAGAGCGTCGGGAACAGCGACCGGCGCACCTCGGCGTCGATCTGCTGCGGCTCGTAGAACTCGTAGGGCTTGGCCCAGATCGTGCCGCCGACATTGTTGACCAGGATGTCGATGCGGCCCCAGCGGGCGACGGCATGGGCGATGGCCTCGCGGCAGCCCTCCCAGGTTTCAAGGTCCACCGAGACGGCTTCCGCCACCCCGCCTGCGGCGCGGATGCGCTCGACCACCTCGTCGCGGTGGGGCGAGCGGTCCACGATCAGCACCTCGGCGCCCTCGGCGGCGGCGCGTTCGGCCACGCGCGCGCCGATGCCCTGGGCCGCGCCCGTCACGACCATGACCTTGCCGGCGAAGCGGCCGGGGAAATGGGTGGCGCTCATGCGGCGGCCTCGGCCGGGGCCTCGGTCGGGTTGAACTTCTCGTAATGGAAGCTGGCGGGGGTCACGCCCGCGTGGCTGAGGTGCTGGCGCACGGCCTCGACCATGGGGGGCGGGCCGCAGAGATAGACGTCCACGTCGCCGCCATTCAGGTCGCTGCCCGACAGGTGGTCGGTGACGAAGCCCTTGCGATCATGGGCGTCCTCCTCGGCGGCGAGGATGGTAATGACGTTCACTGTGCCGATGCGATCGGCCAGTGCCATGACCCGGTCCATCTCGACCAGGTCGGCGGCGCGGGTGACGGCGTAATACAGCGTGATCGGCTGGTCGGTGCCCTCGGCGGCCACCTGTTCCAGCATGGACAGGAAGGGCGCCATGCCTGTGCCGCCCGCCAGCCACAACTGCGGCCGCGTCACGGGGCGCAGGTAGAAGGCGCCCATCGGCCCCGTGACCTCGACCCGCGCGCCGGGCTGGGCGGTGTTGGACAGCCAGCCGCTCATCAGCCCGCCGGGCAGGTTGCGGATGAGAAAGCTCGCCTCGGTCGCGCCGGGGGCCGAGCTGAAGGAATAACTGCGGTGGCGCCCCGAACCGGGCACGTCGATGTTGACATACTGGCCGGCCAGGAAGGGGATCGGCTTGTCGAGCTTCAGTTGCAGCCCGAACGAGGTTTCCGACAGCCGCTCGACCGCGATCACCTCGGCGCCGACCTTCTCGGCCCCCGTCTTGCAGACGGCGGAGGAGGCCGGGACCGACACCACGCAGTCGCTGCGGGGCATCATCTGGCAGGTCAGGACATAGCCTTCTGCCGCCTCGTCCTCGGTCATGGCCTCGTCGAGGTAGAATTCCAGCTCGTACTCGCCCTTCTCGGCGTGGCACTTGCAGGTGCCGCAGACGCCGTCGCGGCAGTCCATGGGAATGTTGATGCGCTGGCGGAAGGCGGCCTCGGTCACCTTCTCATCCTCGTCGCAGTCGATGATGCGGGTGACGCCGTCCTCGAAGTTCAGCGCGATGCGGTAGGTCGTCATGGGTCAAGCCTCCTCCGTTCGCGGACGGGCTGGCCGTTCGCGTCCTGTGCGGTCAGCTCCGGCCGCCGCTCAGGGGCGGCCGGCTGCGGCGGTCAGATGTGGTAGACGTCGATCACGTGATGGATGCGGTCGTTCTTCAGCACGACCTTCTTGTCGCGGATCAGCGGCCGCGGTCCGGACAGGTCCAGGGTGTAATAGGACGTGCCCCAGTGCTGGTCCGTTTCGCCATAGCGGAACGAGAGCGTCAGCCAGTTGAACCGCAGCTTCAGCGAGTCCGAGGTGCGCTCGATGATCTCGATGTTGCTGAGGTTGTGGTTGGTGCGCGGCTCGGGAAGCGAGGTGGCCGAACTGCGGTCGGTCTTGATGCGGAAGACGCGGTCCTCGATCCCGGAGCGGTCGGGATAGTAGATCAGCGACATCTCGTTCCGGGGGTCTTCGGTCAGGGTGTCGAAGTCATCCCAGGCCGGCATCCAGAACTGGCAGTCCGGGTGGTAGAAGGTCAGCCAGTCGTCCCACTGGCGGTCATCCAGGGCGCGGGCTTCGGCGTGCAGGAAGGCCTGCACCTGGTCGAAGGTGATCGCACCGGCGGTGGTGGGGGTCATCTCGTTCATCGGCTTCACTCCGCGGCGAGGGGCTGTTGCGAGGCCAGCGCGGCGCGCTCATCCTGGATGGCGCGCGCCATCCGTTCCGCCCACTGGCTGTGCTGGATGACGAAAAGGCCCTCGTCCTCGGTGCGGGCGCCCGACAGGATCGGGTTCATGCCCAGGGCCCTGGCCTCGTCGTCGGGACCGGTGATCCATTGCTTGGCGCCGCGCGACAGGTCGTTCCACTGGGCGTGCGCCGCGCCGGCATAGCCGCGCTGGGTCGCCCGGAACTCCTCGGTGTCGTCGGGCGTCGCCATGCCCGAGGCGTTGAAGAAGTCCTCGTACTGGCGGATGCGGCGGGTGCGGGCCTCCTGCGGCTCGCCCTTGGGGGCGATGCAGTAGATCGTGACCTCGGTCTTGTCCACGCTGATGGGCCGGAAGACCCGCAGTTGGCTGGAGAACTGGTCCATCAGGAACAGGTTGGGATAAAGGCACAGATTGCGCAGGTAGCCGACCATCCAGTCGGCCTTGGCCTTGCCGTATTTCGCCTCGAACTCGGCATGGCGGGCATAGACCGGCCGGTTGGTCGGGTCGGCCCAGGTCGTCCACAGCAGCAGGTGGCCGTTGTCGAAGCTGTAGAAGCCGCCCTTCTGCTTGGCCCATTTCGAGGCGTCGTTGGCCTTGATCTTGTCTTCCTTGCCGTCCGCCTGGCGGTGGCCGGTGGTGGCGACATAGTTCCAGTGGACGGCCGACACGTGGTAGCCATCGGCACCGTTTTCGGCCTGAAGCTTCCAGTTGCCGTCATAGGTATAGGTGGACGAGCCGCGCAGCACCTCGAGCCCCTGGTCGGACTGATCGACCACCATGTCGATCATGTGGCGCGCCTCGCCCAGGTAGTCCTGCAGCGAGGAGACGTCCGGGTTCAGGCTGCCGAACAGGAAGCCGCGATAGTTCTCGAACCGCGCCACGCGGGTCAGATCGTGGCTGCCGTCGCAGTTGAACTGGTCGGGGTAGCCCGCGCCGTTCGGGTCCTTGACCTTCAGCAGCTTGCCCGTGTTCGAGAAGGTCCAGCCGTGGAAGGGGCAGGTGAAGGTCATCTGGTTGCGCCGCTTGAAGCGGCAGAGCATCGCGCCCCGGTGCGAGCAGGCGTTGACCAGCGCGTGCAGCTGGCCCTGCTTGTCGCGGGTGATGACGACAGGGGTACGGCCCATGAACAGGGTGAAGTAATCGCCGGGGTTCGGGATCTGGCTTTCATGGGCCATGTAGATCCAGTTGCCCTCGAAGATGTGCTTCATCTCGAGCTCGAACAGGTCCTCGTCGGTGAACATGTCCCGGCGGGCGCGGAAGACGCCGCGCTCGGGGTCGTCCTCGACGACGTTCTGCAGGCGGGCCTGCAGCTCGTTCAGGTCGGTGCTGGTGAACATCTTTCTCTCCTCCCAGATCGATGATGGCCGTGGGTCGCGTGCTGCTGCCTGTGGCGCTGGTCAGCTTCCCGTGGGGGCCAGGGTGGCGCCGCGGTCGCGGCGGTAGAAACGGACCTTGTCGGGGTCCAGGGCCACGCCGATGCCCGGCCCCTGGGGCAGGTGCACGCAGAAATCGGCGTAGCGGATCGGTTCGGCCAGGATCTCGTCCTTGAGCAGCAGGGGCCCGAACAGCTCGGTCCCCCAGTGCAGCGTCTCGACGGTCGAGAACAGCTGCAGCGCGGCGGCGGTGGATACTCCCGCCTCCAGCATGGTCCCGCCATAAAGGCCCAGGCCCGCGGCCTGCCCGATGGCGATCACCTCGGAGCCGCGGCGCAGGCCGCCCGACTGGCCGATCTTGACGGCGAAGACATCGGCCGAGCGGTTGGCCGCGACCCGCATCGCGTCGATGGGGCCCTGCAGCACCTCGTCGGCCATGATCGACAGGCGAGAGGTGTCCGTCAGCGCCTTGAGATCGCGCAGGAACTCGGCCCGGACCGGCTGCTCGGCCAGCTCGACGCCGATCTCCTCCAGCATGGCGACGCCGCGGCGCGCGGTGGCCAGGTCCCAGGCCTGGTTCACGTCCACCCGGATGCTGGCCCGGTCGCCCACGGCCGCGCAGATCGCGCCCACATGGGCGATGTCGGACTTGAGGTCGCGCTTGCCGATCTTGAGCTTGAAGATGTTGTGGCGCCGCGCCTCGATCATCGCTTCCGCTTCGGCGATGTCGGTGGTCGAATTGCCGCTGGCCAGCGTCCAGGCGACCGGCATTGCCGGGCGCACCGCACCGCCGAAGAGCTGCGCCACCGGCACGCCCAGGCGGCGGCCGAGGCCGTCCCAGAGCGCGATCTCGACGGCGCAGCGCGCGATGGGGTTGCCGCGCACGGTCCGCTCGATGATGCCGATGGCGCCGTTGATGTCGTTGCCGTCGTGGCCCATCAGGGCGGGCCCGATGTAATGGTCAATGGCCAGCTTGATGCTTTCGGCGCTTTCGCCGCCATAGCTGAGGCCGCCGATCGAGGTGCCCTCACCGATCCCTTCCGAGCCGTCGTCGAAGCGGACGCGAACCAGGACGACCGACTGTGCGGTCATGGTGGTCATCGACAGGACGTGGCCCCGGATCGTGGGGATATCCAGCAGCGTGGTTTCGATCAGGTCGATCCTTGGCATGTCGGCACCTCGTGGCATGTGCTGCCACAGTCACGTCCGGGGCCGGTCCTGTCGATAACGCGCCCGGTCTTGCCTGATACCCTGCGCGGCATTTTCCTTTCGCCCGGAAGGGCCGACAGCCGGAGTCGCGTCCGCACCTACAGGAGAGACAAGATGCCAACGCTTCACTGGTCCCCGCGCTCGCCCTATGTCCGCAAGGTGATGGTTGCGCTGCATGAAAAGGGGCTGGCCTCGCAGGTGACGGTCGTGCGGACCCATGCCGATCCCCTGATCCCGCACGACGGGCTGATGCAGGTGAACCCGCTGAGCAAGATCCCCACGCTGGAACGCGAGGGGCTGCCGCCGATCTGGGACAGCCGCGTGATCTGCGAATGGGCCGATCAGGAAGGCACCGAAGGCCCGCGCCTGTTTCCGGCGGATCCCGAGGCGCGGGTTCTCGCGTTGCGGGACGAGGCGACCGGCTCGGGGCTGATGGACATCGCCCTGCCGTGGCTGGTCGAGACGCGGATGCGGCCCGAGGAGCAGCGCAGCCCGCAGCAGATCGACGCCTGGCGGCGCAAGGCGGGCAGCACGCTCGACTGGCTGGAGGAGAACATCGGTGCCATCGCCGCCCGCGACTTCGACATCGGCCATGTCGCCATCGGGGCTGCGCTCAGCTACCTCGATTTTCGCTTCGGCGCCGAGAACTGGCCCAAGGGCCGCCCCCAGCTGGCGGCCTGGCACACCAGTTTCCGCGCCCGTCCCTCGGTGCAGGCGACCGAGTTCCGGGACGACCCCCGTCCGGCGGGCTGACACGGTCCCGCCTGCGGGGGTGACTCGCAGGCGGGCCGAAACGGCTGTCGTTAAAAAACTGTTTACAGAAGCGCGTTTTAGCCCGACACCCTGATCCGCAGAAGGCCTGCCGCCGAATGAGCCGGGGACAGGACCGACAGGCCGGGATCAACCCGGCCGTCAAGGGCAGGGGCAGGACACATGGCGCAGCTGGATCATCGAATCCAAGCCGACGAGACTCATCCTATCGACATCGCCGAAGCCGTGGCCCTGCGCCGCGGCTGGGAGTTCCAGCGGATGGCGGACGACCAGATCGCGGTGACGATCCGCGGACAGTGGCGCGACCATGCGCTGACGCTTGCCTGGTCCGGACGCGACGAGATGCTGCGGCTGATCTGCTGCTTCGACCTCGATCCGCCCGAGGCGCGGATGCCGGCGCTTTACCAACTTCTGAACCTTGTCAACGACGAAGTCTGGGACGGCAGCTTCGCCTTCTGGCCGCAGCAGCGCGTGATGGTCTGGCGCTATGGGCTGGTGCTGTCCGGGCAGGCGCTGGCCGAAGACGGGCAGATCGACTGCATGATCCGCAGCGCCGTCGAAAACTGCGAGCGGTTTCATCCTTCCTTCCAGTCCGCCTGCCGGGGCGGAGAGCCCGAAGCGGCGCTGGCCCTGGCCCTTCCTGTTGCGCTGGCCCGTGCGGCCTGAGCGCCGCCTCTGGACAGCGCCGCGCCGATGGTTACCCCTTGCTGCCGACAATGGCAGGCGAGGGGGCACATGGATCTGGCGCATCTGAATGACAGGGGGCTTGTGCTCGTGGGGTGCGGGCGCATGGGCGGCGCGCTGCTGCAGGGCTGGCTGGCGCGCGGGCTTGCGCCCAAGGCCGTCCATGTCATCGATCCCAAGGTGCCCGGCTGGGTGGCCGAGCGCGGTGTTTCGGTCGAGGGGCCGGGCCCCGCCGATCCGGCCGTGATCGTGCTGGCGGTCAAGCCGCAGATGATGGGGGACGTGCTGCCGAGCCTTTCCCGTTCAGGCGGCGCCGACCGGCTGGTGCTGTCGGTGGCGGCGGGCGTGACGCTGGCTGCTTATGGCCGCGCCTTCCCCGGCGCCCCCGTGGTGCGCGCGATGCCGAACACCCCCGCCGCGATCGGGCAGGGGATCACCGCCATTGTCGGCAACGATCAGGCGGGTGCGGCCGCGCTGGACATGGCCGAATCACTGATGGCCGCCGTCGGCCGCGTCGTCCGGCTGACGGACGAATCGCAGATGGACGCGGTGACGGCCGTCTCCGGCTCGGGTCCCGCCTATGTCTTTCACCTGATCGAGACGCTCGCGGCGGCAGGCGAGGCCGAGGGGCTGCCCGCCGATCTCGCGCTGGACCTTGCCCGCGCGACGGTTGCAGGGGCAGGGGCGCTGGCAATGCACGAGGACGAGGATCCCGCGAAGCTGCGCGAGGCCGTGACCTCGCCCGCCGGCACGACCGCGGCCGGGCTGGCGCACCTGATGGACCCCGAAACGGGTCTTGCACCCCTGATGCGCCGCACCGTGGCGGCGGCTGCGGCGCGTGGGCGGGAGCTTGGCAAATGACCGGGCCTGCCGCGCAGATCGCCTATGACGACTTTGCCCGCGTGGACATCCGCGCCGGCACCATCATCCGCGCCGAGCCCTTCCCGGAGGCGCGCGTGCCCGCGATCAGGCTGTGGATCGACTTCGGTCCCGCCATCGGGGAAAAGCGCAGCTCGGCCCAGATCACGCGTCACTACGAGCCGGCCGGGCTGGTCGGGCGGCAGGTGCTGGCCGTGGTGAACTTCCCGCCGCGCCAGATCGGCAAGGTCATGTCCGAGGTGCTTGTCCTGGGCCTGCCCGATGCTGACGGCCAAGTCGTGCTGATCGGCCCCGACAGCCCGGTCCCAAACGGAGGACGAATGTATTGATGCGCCTGCTTGTCACCCGCCGCATGACGGCCGCCGCCGAAAGGGCGATCTCGGAGGTTTTTGACGCGACCTTCCGCGACTCGACTGCGCCCCTGACCGAGGCCGAGGCGATCGCGGCCCTGCGCGAGAATGACGCGGTTCTCCCGACGCTCGGCGATCCCTTCAACGCGGCGGTGCTGGGCACGTCCGACCGTCGCGCGCGGGTGCTCGCGAACTTCGGCGCGGGCTTCAACCACATCGACCTGCAAGCCGCCCGCGCGGCGGGCATCATCGTGACGAACACGCCCGATGTCGTGACCGACGCCACCGCCGACATCGCGCTGACGCTGATCCTGATGACCGCGCGCCGGGCGGGCGAGGGCGAGCGGCTGGTCCGCGCGGGGCGATGGACCGGCTGGCACCCGACGCAGATGCTGGGGATGCACGTCACGAGCCGCACTGTCGGTATCATCGGCATGGGCCGCATCGGGCAGGCCATCGCGCGCCGCTGCCACCATGGCTTCGGGATGCCGGTGATCTTTCACAACCGCTCGACTGTTACGGACCTCGACCTGCCGGCGCGGCAGGTGCCGCTGGCGGACCTGCTGGCGCAGGCCGACATCGTGGTGACTGCGGTGCCCGGCGGCGCCGCGACCCGCCACCTGATCGGCGCGGCGGAACTGGCGGCGATGAAGCCGGGCGCGATCCTGGTCAACATCGCCCGCGGTGACGTGGTGGATGAGGCTGCCTTGATCGCGGCGCTGGAGGCGCGCCAGCTCGCCGGTGCGGGCCTTGACGTCTACGAGCGAGAGCCGGAGGTGCCCGAGGCGCTGCGCGTGCGCGAGGACGTGGTCCTGCTGCCCCATCTCGGCACGGCGACCGAGGAGGTGCGCACCGACATGGCCCTGCGCGCGCTGGAGAACCTGACGGCCTTCTTCCGGGGCGATGCGCCCCCTGATCGCGTGGCCTGACGCCCCAAGGGAAACCCAGCGGAACCTTGGACTTGGCCCCGCGTTGTTCATGCAGGTTGAAACAACGGAGGCCAGGCAATGAACTGGGATATCATCCAGGGCAGGTGGGACCAGCTGAAGGGTTCGGTGAAGCAGGAATGGGGTGACCTGACCGACGACGAGGTCACCCAGATCAACGGCGACCGCGACAAGCTGTCGGGCAAGCTGCAGGAACGCTATGGCTGGGCCAAGGCGGATGCGGACGAGAAGATGAACGACTTCATGCGCCGCCACGGCTGACGATATCTGCCGGGGAATGAGGAAGGGGCGCCGCGAGGCGCCCCTTCTGCGTTGAAGAAGCTCAGGCCGTGCGGCCCAGCAGCCGCTGACCGCCGCGCCACAAGGGCGCCAGGACGTTCGTGGACAGCGGGATCAGCAGAAGCCCCAGCGCCAGACCGAACAGCCCGTCGAAGAAGGCTGTCACCGCCCAACCGACAAAGCCCTGCGCCGTGGGGACGGCGTGCGCGGCGAACTCGGACCAGTGGTGGATCGTGTCGTACATCAAGCCGAAGCCAAGCTCATCAAGGCCATGCAGCACGATGTTGCCGCCCACCCACAACATTGCAGCGGTCCCGACGATGGTCAGCGTCTTCATGAAGCCCGGCATCGCCTTGACGATGGCGCGGCCGGCAGATTCCAGGAACCCCTCGCGCGTGCGGGCCAGCGAGACGCCGTAGTCGTCCGCCTTCACGATCAGCCCCACCGCGCCATAAACGGCGGCTGTGATCGCCACGGCCACGGCGAACAGCACAATGGCGCGCATGACGAGTCCCTGATCCGGGGGAATGGTGGAAAGCGCGATGGTCATGATCTCGGCCGACAGGATGAAGTCGGTCTTGATCGCGCCCTTCACCTTGGATTCCTCGAGCTGGCAGGGATCGCCGACCTCCTCGCCCTCGTAGCTGTCATGCCCGGGATGGGGGTTGAGCGCGTGCCAGACCTTTTCGGCCCCCTCGAAGCAGAGATAGGCGCCGCCGATCATCAGCAGCGGCGTGATCGCCCAAGGCGCCAGTTCCGACAGGATCAGCGCGATCGGCAGCAGGATCACGACCTTGTTGAAGATCGAGCCCTTGGCGATGCGCCACACGATCGGGATCTCGCGCCTGGCATCGAAGCCGTGGACGTATTTCGGCGTCACCGCCGCGTCGTCGATCACGGCGCCCGCGGCCTTCATCCCGGCCTTTGCGGACATCCCCGCCACGTCGTCCACCGATGCCGCCGCGACCTTGGCGATTCCCGCCACGTCATCCAGTAGTGCGATCAGCCCGCTCATTGCCGTTCCCTTGCCAGTGCGCTTGGTGGCGAACGCCAGCGGCGGGGTTTCGGTTCGATCAACGTGGAACAGCGGGACTTGGCCCCCCCTTTCATGAGGTGACACGCCTTGCACGCGGCCCAAGGATGTTCCATCACCGGCCGGATGGACCGATGGGGGACTGGGGCGATGGCTACTCTGGATCAGAACGCGAAACCGACCGAGGAAATCGACGTCCGCGACGTCTTCGGCCTGGACAGCGACATGAAGGTCAAGGGCTTCGCCGAGCGCACCGAACGGGTGCCGGAACTGGACCCCACCTACAAGTTCGACCCCGACACCACCTTGGCGATTCTGGCAGGCTTTGCCTATAACCGCCGGGTGATGATCCAGGGCTACCACGGCACCGGCAAATCCACGCATATCGAGCAGGTGGCCGCTCGCCTGAACTGGCCGACCGTGCGGGTGAACCTGGACAGCCACGTCAGCCGGATCGACCTGATCGGCAAGGACGCGATCAAGCTGGTGGACGGCAAGCAGGTCACCGTCTTCCACGAAGGCATCCTGCCCTGGGCGCTGCGCAACCCGACCGCCATCGTCTTCGACGAATATGACGCGGGCCGCGCGGACGTCATGTTCGTGATCCAGCGCGTGCTGGAGGCCGAAGGCAAGCTGACCCTTCTGGACCAGAACGAGGTCATCACCCCGAACCCCTATTTCCGCCTGTTCGCCACCGCGAACACCGTGGGCCTGGGCGACACGACCGGCCTTTACCACGGCACCCAGCAGATCAACCAGGGCCAGATGGACCGCTGGAACCTGGTGGCGACGCTGAACTACCTGTCGCATGACGCCGAGGTCGCCATCGTGCTGGCCAAGGTGCCGCAGATGAACACCGAAAAGGGCCGCAAATGCGTGGCGCAGATGGTGACGCTGGCGGACCTGACCCGCACCGCCTTCATGCAGGGCGACCTGTCCACGGTCATGTCGCCGCGCACGGTGATCTCCTGGGCGCAGAACAGCCGCATCTTCGACAACGTCGGCTATGCCTTCCGCCTGACCTTCCTGAACAAGTGCGACGAACTGGAACGCCAGACGGTCGCCGAGTTCTACCAGCGCCTGTTCGACGAGGAACTGCCGGAAAGCGCCGTGGCAAAGGCCGGGTGAGGGCGCGCGCCTTCCGCGCGTCCCGCACGGCGCGCGGCTCAGGCCTCGCGCGCGGCCTTGGTCGCCTTGGTCCACCAGACCAGTTCTTCCAGCATCGACTTCAGCGAACCTTGCAGCACGCCCTCGATCTCGCTCATGGGGGCGTTCTGGCCGCCGCTCCAGACCTTGAAGAACTCGGACCCGCCGATGTGGACGGCGTTGCGCAGCGGCACCATCTGCAGCTCGACCGCGACCTGCCGCAGATGTTCGAGCGAGCGGGCCCCGCCCATCGAGCCATAGGCCAGCGCGCCGACCGGCTTGCGGTTCCAGCCGACGTAGTCCTGGTCGAAGGCGTTCTTCACCGAGGCGGGCATCCCGTGGTTGTATTCCGCCAGAACGAACAGATAGCCGTCGAACTCGGCCACCTTCTGCTGCCAGCGCACGGCGCGCGGGTCCTGCGAGGGGACATAGGCGTTCGAGGCCGCCTCGTCGAAGAAGGGCAGGTCATAGTCGCGCAGGTCCACCAGCTCGAAGTCCAGCTCGGGATGGTCCTTGACCTTGTCCATCAGCCAGGCGGCGGGCTTGTCGGCGAAGCGGGCCTTGCGGGTCGAGCCGATGATGACGGCGATGCGGGGCTTGGCCATTATGGTCTCCATGATTAACTAGGTTTCCGAAAGATACTTCGGATCAGTTAGAGAGCGGGAAAAGGCCCCGCAAGAAGGCACCCTCATGAAACCATGCGACACCCATGACACCGGAACCTGCCAGCGCATCAGCGAGATGCTGTCGCGCATCGGCGACAAGTGGACGCTGCTGGTGGTCCGCGCCCTCGGACGCGGGCCGCGCCGGTTTTCCGCCCTGCGGCGCCAGCTGGGCAGCATTTCGCAGAAGATGCTGACCCGCACCCTGCGGAACCTGGAACGCGACGGACTGGTCATCCGCACGGTGACGCCGACCACGCCGCCGCAGGTGGAATATGCGCTGACCACGATGGGCAAGGACCTGTTCGGCCCCATCGCCGCGCTGGCCGACTGGACGATCACCCATGCTGACTGCATCGACGCAGCGCGGGCGGCCTATGACGGGCGCGAGGCGTCGATTCAGCGCGCCGCATAGTCCATCAGCGCCCGGAACAACTCGGGAGGCAGGTTCTGCGGATCGGTGATGGTGATGGTCGTCCCGGGCGGCAGGCTGGCCGGGTCCGCGGGGCCGGCACCGGGGCTGGGAGTGATCGGCGTGGCCGCCGCCATGTCGCGCGGCAGCACGGGCGCGACGCCTCCGCCGGGCGCGGCGGCAAGGGGCGGCATCTGCGGCATCCCTTCGGCACGGATCGGTCCCTGTTCGGCCAGGGAACGGGCCTGCGCGGCGGCCAGTGCCTCCTCCATCTCGCGGCTGCGGCGCGCTTCGATCTGGGCAAGCTGGGCATTCACCTGCGCCTGCACGTCCTGCTGCATCTTCGCGGTGACCGCGCCAAGCTGGGCGTTCACGGCCTCGACCCCCTTGGAAAAGCCCTTGCGATAGGCCTCGTTCAGGGCGGCGGTGCAGTCCTGCGCCAAGGCGGGCAGGGCGGGCAGTATCAGGGTCAGGGCCAAAAGGGTCGGGCGCATGGGAAGCCTTGTCTTGCGGAAACCTGCCCGGCGAACGCCCCGGTGCCGCAAAGGGTTCGCGCAAGGGCGCATGCGACTCATGGACACGGGGCGCAACCTGTCCGAAAACAGGCGCATGAAGAGATCCGACAACCCCGCCGATCCGTTCAAGAAAGCTCTGGCCGAGGCGACCCGCGCGCTGGCCGACGACCGCGAGCTGAACGTCACCTACAGCGCCGACCCCTCGGGCGTCGCGGGCGACACGATGCGCCTGCCGCAGGTCAGCCGGCGCATGACGCGGGACGAGATCGTGCAGGCACGCGGCACTGCGGACGCGCTGGCGATGAGGCTGCGCCACCACGACGACGCGACCCATGCCCGCTATGCGCCGACCGGCCCCATGGCGCGCGAGCTTTACGAGGCGATGGAAACCGCCCGCTGCGAGGCCCTTGGCGCGCGCGACATGCCGGGCGCGCTGTCGAACATCGACGCCAAGCTGGGCGCCGAGGCCGACCGCAAGGGCTATGGCCAGATCAAGGCGCCCGCCGATGCGCCGCTTTCGGTCGCAGCCGGTTATCTCGTGCGGCAGGCGGCGACGAACCGACCGCTTCCTTCCGCCGCGCAGCACGTGGCCGACCTGTGGCGCCCCTTCGTGGAACAGCAGGCGGGCGGCGCGATGGCCGACGTGAACGCCGCGCTGGCCGATCAGGCGGCCTTCGCGCGGCTGTCGCGCAAGGTCATCGCCGACCTCGGCTATGGCGACCAGTTGGGCGACGATCCCGACGAGCCGCAGCAGGACGATTCCGACGAGAACGCCGAGCAGGACGAGGAAGCCGGCGACAACCAGTCGCGCGAGCAGGAAGAAGGCGAGGACGCCGAGGCCAGCCCCGAGCAGAGCCAGGAGCGGACCCAGGACGAGCGGCAGGCGCAGGTGTCCCTGGATGACCAGTCCGACGAGGAACTGGTCGAGGACGCCGAGATGGCGGACAGTGAGATGCCGCCCGAACTGCCGCCGCCGGTGAGCGAGGCGAGCGCCGACTACAAGGTCTACACCCAGGCCTTCGACGAGGAGATCCGGGCCGAGGACCTGGCCGATCCGGCGGAACTCGAACGCCTGCGAGCTTATCTGGACAAGCAGCTGGAACCCCTGCGCGGGGCGGTCAGCCGGCTGGCCAACAAGCTGCAGCGCCGGTTGCAGGCCCAGCAGAACCGCAGCTGGGAGTTCGACAAGGAGGAAGGAACGCTTGATGCGGGCCGTCTGGCGCGGGTGGTGGCGAACCCGACGACTCCGCTGTCCTTCAAGTGGGAAAAGGACACCGAGTTCCGCGACACCGTCGTCACGATCCTGATCGACAACTCGGGATCCATGCGCGGGCGGCCGATCTCCATCGCCGCGATCTGCGCGGACGTGCTGGCGCGGACGCTGGAACGCTGTTCCGTCAAGGTGGAAATTCTCGGCTTCACCACCCGCGCCTGGAAGGGGGGGCAGAGCCGCGAGAAATGGCTTCAGGACGGCCGCCCTGCCACGCCGGGCCGCCTGAACGACCTGCGCCACATCATCTACAAGGGCGCCGATGCGCCTTGGCGGCGGGTGCGCCCGAACCTCGGGTTGATGATGAAGGAAGGGCTGCTGAAGGAGAACATCGACGGCGAGGCGCTGGAATGGGCGCACCGGCGGCTCGTGCGGCGGTCCGAGGCGCGGCGCATCCTGATGGTGATCTCGGACGGCGCGCCCGTGGACGATTCTACCCTGTCGGTGAACCCGGCGAGCTATCTGGAAAAGCATCTGCGCGACGTGATCGCCATGATCGAGCGGCGCGCCCAGGTCGAGCTGATCGCCATCGGCATCGGCCATGACGTGACGCGCTATTACCAGCGCGCGGTCACGATCACCGACGTGGACCAGTTGGCCGGCGCGATGACCGAGCAACTCGCCGGGCTGTTCGAAAGCGACCCGCGCAAGCGCGCGCGGGCTTTGGGCGGCGCGGCCCGGCGTTGAGCGACGGCCGCGGTCCCGCAGGGGCGCAGACGCGCCGGGCTGTCGCTGCGGTGACTCTGGCGCTCGTGCTGGCGCTGCCGGGCTGCGGGGTGGTGCCGATCCGGCTGGCCCCGGCCGTGCCCGCCGCTGCGCAACTGCAGGCCGAGCCCCCCGGCTATGCCCGCATCCGGGCCTTCGGGGACGAACTTGGCCCCAGCGGCGCCTCGTCCGACGACCTCGGGCGCGCGGCGCTTGCGCGGCTGCAGTCCAGCGAGCCGATCGACTTGCTGGCGCTGTCGGGCGGTGCCGATGCCGGGGCCTTCGGGGCGGGCGTGCTGAAGGGCTGGACCCAGCGCGGCGACCGGCCCGAGTTCGACTATGTCACCGGCGTCTCGACCGGCGCGCTGATCGCGGCGCTGGCCTTTCTGGGCCCACGTTACGACGACGCGCTGGAGCGTTTCTACACCCGCACCACCGCCAGCGACGTCTTCATCCTGCGGCCACTGGCGGCGCTGGCGGGCGCGCCGTCGATCGGGGACAGCGCGCCACTGCGCAACCAGATCAACCGGATCGTGACGCCCCGGATGGTGGCCGAGATCGCGGCCGAGCGCCGCAAGGGCCGGATGCTGCTGATCGGGACCACGAACCTCGACGCGCAGCGGCAGGTGATCTGGGACATCGGGCGGATCGCGGCCTCGGGCCAGCCGGACCGGGTGCAGCTGATCCGCGACATCCTGCTGGCCTCGGCCTCGGTGCCGGGTGCCTTTCCGCCCGTGACCATTGACGTGGTGGCGGACGGCCGGCACTATCAGGAACTGCACGTCGATGGCGGGGTCACGCGCGGCGTCTTCGCCTATCCGCCGGGCCTGCGGCTGCCGCCGCCCAAGGGGCCGCGCCGGATGTGGGTGATCCGCAACTCGAAGCTCGCGGCCGAATACGAGCCCACGCGGCAGGGAGTGGTTTCGATCGCAGAGCGCAGCCTGACCACGCTGATCAAGCACCAGTCCGTCGGCAACATCGCGGACATGCAGGCGCAGGCGCGGCGCGACGGCTTCGGCTTCAATGTGACCGCAGTGCCGCCGAACCTTGCGCTGCCGCCCTACAAGCCCTTCGACGCGGCCTACATGAACACGCTGTTCCAGGCGGGGCTGGCGACGGGCCGCTCGGCTCATGGCTGGGCGGACGATGCCGGGCCGCTCATGGGGCAGCACTGAAGGAAAGGAACCGGGCATGACCTGGCAGGAGTTTTCGGCCCCCTCGGACCCGGCGGCAAGCGGCCCGCGCCTGGCGGCGCTGAGGGCGCTGATGGCGCGCGAGGGGCTGGACGCCGTGATCGTGCCCCGCGCCGACGCTTGGCAAGGCGAATACGTGGCGGATGCGGATGCGCGGTTGCGCTGGCTCACGGGCTTTTCCGGCAGTGCCGGCTTCGCCATGGTCACGGCGTCGCAGGCAGGAGTCTTCATCGACGGCCGCTATCGCGTGCAGGTCCGGGCCGAGGTGGACCCGGCGCTTTTCACCCCGGTGCCCTGGCCCGAAACCACGGCCAGCGCCTGGCTGAAGCAGGCGCTGCCGGAGGGCGGCGTGCTGGGTTATGACCCTTGGCTGCATACCCGCGCCGAGATCGAGGCGCTGGAGAAGGGCCTTGCGGGCAGCGGCATCATCCTGCGCGCCATCCCGAACCCTGTCGATGCGATCTGGTCCGACCGGCCCGCGCCCCCCACGGGTGCCGCGCGCATCCATGACGCGGCAGTGGCAGGGGCGACCCCGGCCGAGCGACGTGCACAGATCGCCAAGGTGCTGTCCGAGGCGGGGCAGGGCGCGGCGGTGCTGACCCTGCCGGACTCGATTGCCTGGCTGCTGAACATCCGAGGCGCCGACATTCCCCGGAACCCGGTCGTGCAGGCTTTTGCCACGATAGATGCGCAGGGGCGTGTCGGGCTTTACGCCGATCCCGCCAAGTTCGACGCGCAGGTCCGCGCGCATCTGGGCAACGAGGTCACGATCTCGCCGCCGGATGGCTTCACGGCGGCTCTTGCCGCGCTCGACGGCCCGGTGCGGCTGGACGCCGACACCGCCCCCGAGGCCGTGTTCCGCGCCCTGGAGGAGGCGGGCGTCGAGATCGCCCGAGGCCGTGACCCCGTGGCACTTCCCAAGGCGCGCAAGACTCCCGCCGAGTTGGAGGGGATGCGCGCTGCCCATCGCCGCGACGCGGTGGCGATGATCCGGGCGCTGGCGTGGGTGGATGCGCAGGCGCCGGGCTGCATTACCGAGATCGACGTGGTCCGCACGCTGGAAGGCTTCCGGCGCGAGGCGGGGGCCATCGACATCAGCTTCGACACCATCTGCGGATCGGGCCCAAACGGCGCCATCATGCATTATCGCGTGACCGAGGCCACCAACCGAACGGTGGGCGAGGGCGAATTGCTGCTGCTGGATTCCGGCGCGCAGTTCCCGGACGGCACGACCGACATCACTCGGACCATCGCCATCGGCGAGCCGCCCGAGGCGGCGCGGGACGCCTATACCCGCGTGTTGCAGGGGATGATCGGTCTCAGCCGGCTGCGCTTTCCCAAGGGCCTTGCAGGCCGCGACATCGAGGCGGTGGCCCGCGCGCCGCTGTGGTCGGCGGGCATGGATTTCGACCACGGGACCGGGCACGGCGTGGGTGCGGCGCTTTGCGTTCACGAGGGACCGTTGCGGATCTCGCGCCGGTCCGAGCTGCCGCTGGAGCCCGGCATGATCTTTTCCAACGAGCCCGGTTATTACCGCGAGGGCGAATGGGGCATCCGCATCGAGAACCTGGTGGCCGTTGAGCCCGCCCACAGCCCTGACAGGCGCGAGATGCTGGGTTTCGAGACGCTGACGCTGGTTCCCATCGACAAGCGCCTGATCGAGATCGGGATGTTGAGCCGCGCCGAGATCGCCTGGCTTGACGCCTATCACGCGCGGGTGCGGGACGAGATCGGGCCTCTGGCGCCGGACGAGGTGCGGCCGTGGCTGGAGCAGGCGACCGCGCCCCTGTAGGGCGAGGTTGCTGGGGGCGCTGCCCCCGTCGCCTCTGGCGACTCCCCCGGGATATTTCCGGACAGAAGATCGGGCTTGAGGGCGCGGGGGCGCGCTGGCATCTTCCCTGCGCCTTCAAGGAGTCCGAAGATGCCCATTTCCGAAGCCGTCCTGTCCGAGTTGCGCGCCATCCTGGGCGACCGGCTTTCCACCGGTGAGTCCGATCGCGAGCTGCATGGCGCCTCGGAAACCTTCCACCGCGCGCCGCCGCCCGATGCCGTGGCCTTCCCACTGAACACGGGGGAAGTCTCGCGCGTGCTGAAGGTCTGCAACGACAACGGCGTGCCGGTGATCGGCTGGGGCACCGGCACTTCTCTGGAGGGACACGCGCTGGCCGTCCATGGCGGGCTGGTGGTCGACCTGATGCGCATGGATCGCGTGCTGGAGGTCCGGGCCGAGGATATGCTGGCCGTGGTCCAGCCCGGCGTGACGCGCGAGGCACTGAACACGGAACTGAGGGCCACCGGGCTGATGTTCCCCGTGGATCCAGGGGCCAATGCCTCGCTGGGGGGCATGGCTTCGACCCGGGCCAGCGGCACGACGGCAGTGCGCTATGGCACGATGCGGCAGAACATTCTGGCGCTGGAGGTCGTGCTGGCCGACGGGCGCGTGATCCGCACCGGCACCCGCGCCGCCAAGTCGAGCGCGGGCTATGACCTGACTGCGCTGATGGTGGGGTCCGAAGGCACCCTTGGCATCATCACCGAACTGACCCTGCGCCTGCACGGCCAGCCCGAGGACGTGGCCGCGGCCGTCTGCGCCTTCCCCTCGCTGACCGAGGCGGTGACCTGCGTGGCACAGACCATGCAGTTGGGCATCCCCATGGCGCGGATCGAGTTCATGGACCCGATGGCCATGCGCGCAATCAACCTGCAGATGGGCTCGGACTACCGCGAGGAGCCGCATCTGATGATCGAGTTCAACGGCTCGCCCGATGCGGTGCGCGCCAATGCCGAGGCTTTCGGCGAGATCGCGGCCGAGCACGGCGGGCAGAACTTCCAGTGGGCCTCGACGCTTGAGGAACGCAACCGCCTCTGGGCTGCGCGGCACAACAGCTACTGGGCCACGCTGAAGCTGCGTCCCGGCGCGACGGGTGTCGTCACCGACATCTGCGTGCCCATGTCCGAGCTTCCCGGCGCGGTGGCCGCCGCCGCCGCCGACATGGAGGAGGCGGGTATCCCCGGCAACATCGTGGGCCACGTCGGCGACGGCAACTTCCACACGCTGATGCTGGTCGAGCCCGGCAACACCGAGGAAATCACCACGGCTAAGCGCCTCGCCCGCCGCATGGCCGAGCGCGCGATCGCCGTCGGCGGCACGATCAGCGGCGAACATGGCATCGGCGTGGGCAAGCGCGACCTGATGCTGGACCAACATGGAGAGGCCTGCGCGGTCATGTCCGCGATCAAGCGGGCGCTTGATCCCAACAACATCATGAACCCCGGCAAGCTGCTGCCCGATTTCAACTGATCGGGCACCCCCGGCACGTCCTGACGGTTTCGTGAACAGGGCGTGCGTGGTGGCTTGCGGGCCGCAGGTGACTTTGTCCGGAATACGGTGAAATAGTCCGCCAAAAAGAAGCCAAAGAAACGGAATGAGGCGGACATGAAATCCTGGATCAAGGCGGCGGCGCTGCTCGCGGTTACGGCGCTGGCGGCTTGTGGCGGCGGGCCCACGCGGCAGGTGGTGACGGACATCAGCATCGGCTCGGGGCAGTCGGTGCAGGGCGGCTTCGTCGGGGGCGCGGTGCCGCTGCTGGGCGATACGGCGCCGCACGTCTGGACCAGCGGGCACCCCTACAACCACCAGGTCCACGGGGTGGACGTGTCCCGCTATCAGGGCAACGTGAACTGGCACCAGGCGCGGGGTGCAGGCATCAGCTTCGCCTTCATCAAGGCGACCGAGGGCGGGGACCACTCGGACCCCATGTTCCGCCGCTACTGGGCCGAGACGCGGGCCGCGGGCATCCCGCGGGGGGCGTATCACTTCTACTACTTCTGCCGCTCGGGCGCCGAGCAGGCGGCCTGGTTCATGGCCAACGTGCCCCGCGAGCGCGGCGCGCTGCCGCCGGTGATCGATCTCGAATGGAACCACCAGTCGCGCAACTGCCGCTACAAGCCCTCGGCCGAGGAGGTGCGGCGCGAGGTCAACATCATGATGTCGATGCTGCACCAGTATTACGGCCAGCGCCCGATCATCTACACCACGGTCGATTTCTACCGCGACACCGGGGTCCGTAGCGTGAATGCCGAGTTCTGGCTGCGCTCGGTCGCCGACCATCCGCGCGTCACCTATCCCGGCCAGCGGTGGAGCTTCTGGCAGTACACCGGCACCGGCACGGCGCCGGGCTTCACAGGCAACGTGGACCTGAACGCCTTTGCCGGCAACCGCGCCCAGTGGAACGGCTGGCTGTCGGCCCGGATGCAGCGCTGAGGGCCTGACTTGGCGCGCCCAGCCCTCGGGCGCGCCCTTCCGCCGGGCCAGGTTCCGGAATTTCTACGCAGGCGATTGCCTTGTGCCGTTCCGACCGGCTTGACTTGACTGCCGTCGCGGCGTTCATGCGGCACCGGACCACAAGAGGACGCGCCATGAACGCCTATCGCAGCCACACCTGCGGCCAGTTGACCGCCGCCGACGCCGGGAACACCGTGCGCCTGTCGGGCTGGGTGCATCGGGTGCGCGACCATGGGGGCGTGCTGTTCATCGACCTGCGCGACCATTACGGCATCACGCAGGTGATCGCCGACAGCGACTCTCCGGCGTTTTCCACGCTGGAGAAACTGCGGGCCGAGACGGTGATCCGCATCGACGGCAAGGTAAAGCTGCGCGACGCTTCGCTGGTGAACCCCAAGCTGTCCACCGGCGAGATCGAGGTCTATGCGACCGACGTCGAGGTGCTAGGCGCCTCGGACGACCTGCCGCTGCCGGTCTTCGGCGACCAGGACTACCCCGAAGAAACGCGGCTGGCCTATCGCTTCCTCGACCTGCGCCGCGAGTCCCTGCACAACAACATCATGCTGCGGTCGCGCGTCATCAAGTGGCTGCGCGACGCCATGTGGGACGCGGGCTTCACCGAGTTCCAGACGCCGATCATCACGGCCTCGTCGCCCGAGGGGGCGCGCGACTTCCTCGTGCCCTCGCGCCTGCATCCGGGCAAGTTCTATGCGCTGCCGCAGGCGCCCCAGCAGTTCAAGCAGCTGATCATGGTCGCGGGCTTCGACCGCTATTTCCAGATCGCGCCCTGCTTCCGTGACGAGGACCCGCGCGCCGACCGCTCACCCACCGACTTCTACCAGCTCGACGTTGAGATGTCCTTCGTCGAGCAGAAGGACGTCTTCGCCGCCGTCCAGCCGGTGATCCAGGGCCTGTTCGAGACATTCGGCAACGGCCGCCGCGTGGACTCGAACTGGCCGCTGATCCCGTATGTCGAGTCGCTGAAGAAATACGGCACCGACAAGCCCGACCTTCGCAACCCCATCGAGATGGTGGACGTCAGCGAGCACTTCCGCGGCTCGGGCTTCGGCATCTTCGCCAAGCTCTTGGAGCAGGAGGGCACCGAGGTCCGCGCCATTCCGGCGCCGACGGGCGGCAGCCGCAAGTTCGCCGACCGGATGAACGCCTTTGCTCAGCAGCAGGGGCTGCCGGGGATGGGCTACATCTTCTGGCGCAAGGATGACGCGGGCGCGACCGAGGCCGCCGGTCCCATCGCCAAGGCGCTTGGCCCCGAGAAGACCGAAGCCATCCGCGCGGCGCTGAACCTCAAGGAAGGCGACGCGGTGTTCTTCCTCGGCGGCAAGCCCTCGGACTTCGAGGCGGTCGCGGGCCGGGCGCGGACCGAGATCGGGCGCGAGCTGGGCCTCATCGACGAGAACCAGTTCAAGTTCGCCTGGATCGTCGATTTCCCGATGTACGAGAAAACCGACGACGGCAGGATCGACTTCAGCCACAACCCCTTCTCGATGCCGCAGGGCGGGATGGAGGCGCTGAACGGCGATCCGCTCAAGGTCCATGCCTACCAGTATGACCTCGCCTGCAACGGGTATGAGCTGATCTCGGGCGGCATCCGCAACCATACGCCCGAGATCATGTTCAAGGCCTTCGAGATCGCCGGTTATGGTCGCGACGAGGTCGAGAAGCGCTTCGGCGGCATGGTCAAGGCCTTCCGCTATGGCGCGCCGCCCCACGGCGGCTGCGCGGCGGGCATCGACCGGATCGTGATGCTGCTGGCGGACGAGCAGAACATCCGCGAGGTCATCATGTTCCCGATGAACCAGCGGGCCGAGGATCTGATGATGGGCGCGCCCAGCGAGCCCACCAACGAGCAGTTGCGCGAGTTGCGGCTGCGCGTGCTGCCCAAGGACGCCTGAGCGGCATCCCGCCGTCAGCAAAGCGTGAAATGCCTGCCGCCGCCGCCCATGGAACAAGGGGCGGCGGCGCGCGTTTGCGCCACGTGGCAAAGGCGGGTGATGGCGATCGATCCAGAGCGTGCGGCCATCCGGCTGGGCTACGGCCTGTCGCCCCGGATGCCTCCGGCAGAATCCGTGTTTCTTCTGGAGTCGGTGGCGCAGGCCACGCACCCCGACGGCTGGACGACCACGGCCGCCACGGCTGCGCATCTCGATTTTGCCGAGATCCGGCAGGCCCGTGACGAAGGCGCACTGAGTCCCGAGGATTACCGCGCCCATGTGCAGGAGCTGGAAGGCCAGCGCCTTGATGCGCTGCGCAACCGCATCGCCCGTGCGGCAGGTGCGCCGGCAGGCTTCGGCGAGCGGCTGGTCCAGTTCTGGGCGGACCATTTCACCGCGGTCGCGCAGAACCCGACGCAGCACCTGATGGCCGCCGCCTTCGTGGACGAGGCGATCCGCCCGCATCTGAACGGCCGTTTCGGCGACATGCTGTTCGCCGCCGCGACGCATCCGATGATGCTGATCTACCTGAACCAGAACGCAAGCGTCGGCCCGAACTCGCAATTCGCGCGGCGTCGGCCCGAAAAGCACGTCGGGCTGAACGAGAACCTCGGGCGCGAGATCCTGGAACTGCACACGCTGGGGGTCGGGGCTGATTACAAACAATCCGACGTGCGGGAGCTGGCCGAGTTGCTGACCGGGCTGACCTACAACCCGAAGGACGACCGCCGCTTTCGCCCGCAGGTGGCCGAGCCGGGGGCCGAGACGGTCCTGGGGGTGCCCTATGGCGACGGCCTGCCCGAGATCGCGCGTGCCATGGGAAACCTGGCCATGCATCCGGCGACGGCCCGGCACCTTTCGCGCAAGCTCGCCACCCATTTCGCCGCTGACGACCCGCCCGAGGCGCTTGTGGCCGATCTCGCGGCGGTATGGCTGGACAGCGGCGGCGACCTGAGCGCGATCAATACCGCGCTGGTCGCCCATCCGGGACTTGCCGCCACCTTCGGGCAGAAGACGCGGCAGCCTTTCGATTTCATTGCCGCCTCCCTGCGCGCCTTGGGGATGGGGGCAGGCGAGATCCTCGCGCTGGAACGCCCGCAGGTGCGCCAACACCTGCTGGTGCCGATGCAGCGCATGGGCCAGCCCTTCGGCAAGGCGCGCGGCCCTGACGGCTGGCCCGAGCATGCGGCCGACTGGATCACGCCGCAGCTTCTGTCCGCCCGCATCGGCTGGGCGCTGTCCACCCCGCAGCGCCTGATCGAACCTTTTCCCGACCCCCGCGCGTTCCTGTCCACCGCCCTGGGCGCCACCGTTTCCGAAACGCTGGCCCGTGCCGTTCCGCGTGCCGAGAACACGCGCGAGGGGGTGGCGATCGTGCTGGCCTCGGCCGAGTTCAACCGCCGCTGAAAGGGCCTCCCATGCCGACGCGCCGCGCCTTGCTGAAGACCGCAGCCCTCGCCGCGTGTTCCGCCGCGGCGCATCCGCTGTTGTCCACCATGACCTTTGCCTCGGCACCCGGGGAAAACCGACTGGTGGTGATCGTCCTGCGCGGCGCGATGGACGGACTGGACGTGGTGCAGCCTTATGGCGATCCCGCCCTGCGGGCGCTACGGCTCGCCCTGTCTGCAGGCCCCGAGGGCGGCGCGCTTGTTCTGAACGATTTCTTCGCCCTGCACCCGGCGCTGGATGGCCTCATGCCCTTGTGGCAGGCGGGAGAGCTGGCCTTCGCCCATGCAGTCGCCACCCCCTACCGCGACAAGCGCAGCCATTTCGACGGGCAGGACCTGCTGGAAGCGGGGACGGGCAACGACCTGCCCATCGACCAGCAGAAGGGCGGCTGGCTGAATCGGTTGCTGCAGGCCATGCCCGGCGCCACGGCCGAGACCGCCTACAGCGTCGGCACCGAGGAGATGCTGATCCTGTCCGGTTCTGCCGGCGCACTCAGTTGGGCACCCGAGGCGGCCCTGACGCTGTCTCCGCAGGCCCGGTTGCTGCTGGCGGAAGTCTATCACGACGACCCGCTGTTCCGCGACGCCGCGCGCGCCGCCGAGGAGATCGGCGCTTCGCTGACAGGCGAGATGGGCAAGGGACCCAAGGGCGATGCGGCGCGGCTGGCTGCTTTCGCGGCGGACCGGCTGAACGGCGAAACCCGGATCGCGTCCTTTTCGCTGTCGGGCTGGGACAGCCACGCCCGGCAGGCACAGGTGCTGAAGCGTCCGCTGGGGGATCTCGCGACCGCCATCCTGACGCTGCGCGACGGACTTGGCGCGAACTGGGCGCGCACGACCGTGCTGGCGATGACAGAATTCGGCCGCACGGCGCGCGAGAACGGCTCGGGCGGTACCGACCACGGCACCGGCGGCGCGCTGCTGATGGCGGGCGGCGCGGTCCGGGGCGGGCGCGTTTACGGCGACTGGCCAGGGCTGGGCGAGGGGCAGCTTTACCAGGACCGCGACCTGCTGCCCGCGCGGGACGTTCGCGCCTATGCGGGCTGGGCGATGCGGGGGCTGTTCGGCACCAAGACCGGGCTGATCGAGCGGGCGATCTTCCCCGGCCTCGACCTCGGCCCCGATCCGCGCATCCTGGCCTGAGAGGCGCCGAAAAGAAAAACCCCGGCCGCAAGGGCCGGGGCTTCCAGGTGCAAGTGGCGCTGTCCTCAGACGGCCATGCGCACCGCGATCTCGTGCCAGCCTTCCCAGATCATCTTCAGCGAAACGAAGAGGATGATGAGCAGGCCGACCCAGGCAATCCAGCGATAGCGGTTGATGAGCTTGGCGATATAGGTCGAGGCAAGGCCCATCAGCGCGATCGACAGCACCAGGCCGATGATCAGCACCTCGAAATGGTGCCGCGCGGCGCCGGCCACGGCCAGCACGTTGTCCAGCGACATCGAGACGTCGGCGATGACGATCTGGGTCGCCGCCTGCGCGAAGGTCTTGCGCGGGGCACCCGCGACGCGGCCGTCCTTGTTGAGGTCGGCGTCTTCCAGCGCCTCGTGCGCCTCGACCTCGTGCTGGTGCTGGCCCGCGCTGAGCTCGCGCCACATCTTGTAGCAGACCCACAGCAGCAGCAGGCCGCCCGCCAGAAGAAGGCCCGTGATCGCCAGAAGCTGCGTGGTGATCAGCGCAAAGCCGATCCGCATGATCGTCGCGGCGATGATGCCGACCAGGATGGCCTTGTTGCGCTGGTCCTTGGGCAGGCCGGCGGCGGCCAAGCCGATCACGATGGCGTTGTCGCCCGCCAGCACCAGGTCGATCGCGATGACCTGGAACAGCGCCACAAGCCAGTCACCTGTGATGAAATCCATGCTGTTCCCTTTGTTTCACCGGACCGAGACAGCCGGCGTTCCGTTGCGGATGGCCGCAGGCCTCCGAGTCTCTCGGGGCCGCCTTGCCTGGGCGGCCGGATAGACGCTGACCGGGACAAGGGCAATGCCCGGAGCGCCTCATTCTGCCTCAATTTCGTTGAGCGGAAGACAGGATAGCAACAATGGCGCAGGCGCGGGGCATCTGGGTCTGCGCGGACAACGGCTGCCCTGCAGGTGAGGGGAAAGGAGAGCCTTGGCCCTCCTTTCCTTCATGTTGAAGGGCCTGTCAGTTCGACGGCGCTGCCGGGGCAGGGGCCCCGGTGTCGTCTGCCCGTGAGGCGTCCTGCCCGGCAGGGTTGCCACTCGCAGGGGCGGCGGGCTCGGCCGGCCCGGTTTGGGCGGCCGGTTCTTGAGTCGCTGCAGAGTCGCTCCCGGCAGGGGCGGCAGGCTGCGTGGCGTCCGACGTGCCAGGGGCAGGTGCGCCCGCGCGTTCCGGGCCGGCGGAAGGCATGGCACCTTCCATGTGACCGGGCGGCATCGTGCCGTGATGGTCCCCCATCCCGTCGCGCGGAGGCTGCATCATGCCGGGATGATGGCCCGGCATGGCGCCGTGCTCATGCCCGTGTCCGTGCATCGGCATCCCGTGGTGATGCCCGGGGCCGTGGTGATGGCCGTCCTGCGGCCCGCATCCGCCTGCGTCACCGCTTGTCGGCAGCAGCGACCAGACGCCGGTGACCTGCGCGCTCAGCGTCAACTCGCCCGCCTCGACCGGGGTCGAGGCTTCGGCATCGGCGGCACGTGCCATCATGGCCATCGGCCGAGGCCCTTGCGTCATGCTGGTGTCGGTGAGCGAAACGAGCGGCCCCAATTCCATCCCCGCCGCGCGCGCAATCACCTCGGCGCGGCGCCGGGCCTCGGTCACGGCTTCGGTCCGCGCACGGTCCTCGGTCGCGGCTGCGTCCTCGCGCGAGAAGGTGATGCCCTGCACGTCGGTCGCGCCCGCCCCGACCATCGTGTCCAGGATCGCGCCCAGCCGGGGCAGGTCGCGGATGCGGGCCGTCACGATGTTCTGCGCCTGATAGCCCGTGATGACCGGCGGCTGTCCCTCGCGCGAGTAATCCTGCAGCGGCGACAGGCTCAGCCCCTGGGTCTGCAGGTCGGCGGGCGCCACGCCCTGCGCGCGCAGGGCCTCGATGATGGCGGTCTGGCGGGTGGCGTTGTCCGACATTGCCTGTGCCGCCGTGGGCGCCTGCGTGGTCACCCCCAACGAGACCGTGGCAAGGTCGGGGGCGACACTGGCGCGGCCCTCGCCCTGCACGTTGATCGTGGGCGCCTGCGCCCCCGCGTTCATGCCGCAGCCGGCCGTCTTCGGGTGCGCCGCGGCCGGAAGCGCCAGCATCGCAAGCGCCAGCGCGGCCGACAGCGGCAGCCGCGCGGCGGTTCGCAGGGAAATCGAGGGGAGCGGGCTCATGGAAACTCCTTGCCTTGCCTTCGCGCGGGATCCCGCGTCCGGGCCAGTCTGCCCGGGTTCGGGCAGGGCCGCAAATCCGCGCGGGGCTTTCTCACGATGAGGTGTTTCGCTTTGCAGAGGGGCGCAGTTCGGTTATCCATGGGGTTGAGCAGCAACGGACCGGATCGCGCATGAACGACGACCGGCCAGAACGGATAAGCCCCGGCCCATGAGCAAGCGTTCCGCGCCCGATTTCGCCCTGTCATTCAGCAACGATGCCGTTCACCTGATGGAACGGGCCGATCCGCCGGCGGCCGCCTCGGTGCGGTGGAAGGAGCGGGCGGTCGCCGCCTTCGACGCGCCCGACTTCCGGGCCGAGATGGCCCGGCTGCGCAAGCTGGTGGCGAACGGGCGCGACGCCAAGGTCGCGCTGATCATTCCCGACGACCAGATCCTTTACACCTCGCTGCCCATTCCCGGGGACGACCACAAGCCGGTCGAGCTTGGCCAGGCGCTGGACGGCCTGACGCCCTATCCCGTGGCGGATCTCGCCTGGGACTGGCGGCCGAGCGCGGCCGGCGACGTGCGCGTGGCGGCGGTCGCGCGCCAGACCCTGCGCGAGGCCGAGGATTTCGCCCGCCGCCACGGCTTTGCCGCCGCGGGCTTCCTGGCCGATCCGGCCGATGGGCTGTTCCCGGCGACTCCCCGCTTCGGCGAGCCCGTCGCGGCGGACGAGGTTCTGGGCGATGCCGACCTGCCCGGCGACCTTCCGGCGGACCAGCCCGAGGCGACCGCTTCGCAGGCTGCCGCAGAGGATGCGCCGGTGTCGGATGATGCGGTGAAGGCCGATGCTGTCGCAGCGGAGGCTGGCGATGCCACCGTGCCGCCCGGAGATGGCCAGACTGATCTCGCAGATGATCGTGGTGCCGTCGAAACTGTGGCAGAGGACAGTTCCGCCCCGAAAGAAGCGGAACCGGAGGGCGGCTCTCCTGCTGCTGGGGAAGATGAAGCCGCGGCCACGGCCGAGGTCGCCAAGGGACAGGCTCCGGACGTTGTCGTAGCGTCCGCCGAGGCCAATGATGCTTCATTGGCCCAGGATCAGATCGGCGATGGCTTGGTGGCGGATACGTCCGAGCAGACCGAGCCCCCGGTCTCCGGGATGGACGAGGCCACGGGCGAGAACTCGCGCCCGGCCGCAGAGTCCGCACCGGCGGAACTGCGCCCCGGGGATGCCGATCCTGCTCCTGCAGCGGCTTCAGCCAGTGTCGCCAGGGCAGGCAATCCGGCCGCGGTTCTGCCCGGCAACAGGCCCGCAGCACCCCGGCTGTCGAAGGATCGGGCGCTTGCGCTGTCGGACGGGGAGGAGGCCGAGGCGTCGCCTGACAAGCCCTCCCTGCCGGAACGGGGCCGCGTGGTGATCGAACGCGCGGCAGCTGCTCGTGCCTTGCGCGTGGACCCGCCTGCTCCGGTCGCCCAGCACCCGGGCGCGCGCGGCGGCGTCGGCGGCCTGCTGGTGATGCTCGGCGCGCTGCTGGTCGGACTGATGCTGATCTGGGCCTTCGTAACGCCGGGTGACCGGCCGGTGGCCACTGCTCCAGCCGTCCCGGCGCCGGCCGAGGACCCGGCGGCGCAGGCTGCCGCGCAGCCCGAAGCACAGGAAGCAGGGACGACTATGCCTCCGACGCCCTCCAGCGCGGCCCCGGCACAGGCCGAGGTGGTTGAGACTCCGGTGCCGGTCGAACCTTCCCGCATCGAGGCTCCGGTTGCTGCCGCCACGCAGACGAACCCCGTTCAGGCGCCGGAACAGGGTCCCGGCGCCACCGGGAATGCCGCTGCTCAGGTTCAGCCCGTCACCACCCCGCCGACGTCCTCCTCGGTTACGCCGCCAGCTTCCGACGCGGCGCAGACCAATGCTGGGAATACTGTTCCCACGACCACGGCTGCGCCGGTGGCACCCGCCGCGCCGGACTTGCGGTCGCCTGACCCGGCAGAGCAGGCCGAAGGTGCCACATCCACTGTCGCGGCTCCTGCTGCTCCGGACACCGCTACCGATGGCACCACGACTGCGGGCCCGACCCAGCCGGCTGCTGCGCCTGTGGCTCCGGCCAGCACGTCTGCCGGTTCGGCACCCGGCGCGAATGCCCCTTCCAACCCGGCGCCTGCGATTGCCGAAGACGACGGCGGATCGGCTGGAACCGAGGCTCAGGCCGTGCCTCCCGTCACGTCGGCCCGCTCACCTGCCGAGATCGAGGCGGCGTCTCCGGTCACTTCGTCTGCGTCGCCCGCAGCGGCTGCCCCTGCACTCTCTGCGCAATCTGCCGCGCCCACAGGGTCGACAGCCGCGCGTCCGACTACGGGACCGCGTCGGCCCCAGCCTGCCGCCGCGCCGTCCGTGTCCGAAGCCGACCCGCTTCCTGCCGTGGTGCCGGGACGCCGTGCGCTGACCCGGTCCGAGCGGCCTGCCTCTCGCCCCGCCTCGGTGCAGGCTCCCCGCGCGACCACCGCTCCCCGCGCCGCAGCACCCGAAGCTGCGCGTCCTGCCGGGACAGCGCGTCCGGCGGCCACGGCTGCCCCGCGTCCCGCACCGTCCCGCCCCGAGGCGGCGCCCCGTGCCTCGACGCGGCCCGCCACGACCCGTGAGCCGGTCTCTTCTTCGCGGCCCCGTCCGCGCCCCGAGGAAGGTTCGGCCGACGAGTCGGTGACCGCGGCCGAGATGACGCCCGCCGAGCGGGTTACCGCCGACGCACTGCTGGCCGGGCTTTATGCGCTCCATCCGACACTTCCGCGCCTTTCGGTCGCTTCGGCGGCTGACGGGCCCCGCTTTGCCGAGGCGCGGCCGTCGCGCCGTCCTGCTGCGGCCGCTTCCGCCGTCGATGCGGCGGTGGCCGAGGCCGTGGCCAGCAAACCTGCAGCAAAATCCTCGGGCGACCGCCCGGCCGCGCGTGCCTCGAAGTCCGCCGCGTCCGAACCGTCGCCCGCGAAAGCCGCCCCTGTGAAGGCAGCAGCCAACACCAACGGACGCCCGGCCGCGCGTCCGAGCCGTGCCGGGACGGCGAAATCCTCCTCGGCCGTCGAAAGCGCCCTGGCCGAGGCGGTGGCGACCGCCAAGCCTGCACCGGTTGCGCTGGCCTCGGCCGCTTCTCTTGCGCCCGTGCGCAAGCCTGCGCGCCCCGCCGCAATACCCGTACCCCAGGCCGATGCCGAAGCCCAGGCGGTCGCCGCCGCTGCCGCCGCAGCACTGCGTGCGCCCACCCCGACGCCGGTTCCCATGCCGACGCCGGCTCCCCAGGCGGCCCCGACGACGACCGCCAGCGCGGCACCGGTGCCGGATGACGCGGGCCAGCGCATGCGTGACGAGCAGTTGCAGCGACAGGCCGAGGAGCGTGCCCGCCAGCGCGCCGCTTCCGACGCCCAGGCCGAGAGGCAGGCCCGCGCCGCCGCCGAAGCGCGCGCCCGCGCCCAGGCCGAGGCCGAGGAACGCGCCGCCATCGCCGCGCGCGGCAGCTATCGCCCGCCCGAGATCGACGACGAGCCCGAGATCGCCCAGAAGCCCGCCGAGGGCCGCACCACGGGCGACGTCGCCAAGAATGCGACCCTGCGCGGGATCGAGACGAACAAGACTCAGGTCATCGGTGTGGTGGGCGCAGGGCGCGCCAGCCGCGGCCTGATCCGCCTGCGCAACGGCAAGGTCGTGACGGTGCGCCTGGGCGACCGGATTGACGGCGGCGCGATCAACTCGATCGGCAACGGCAAGATCACCTATGTCAAGGGCGGCCGGACCTACAACCTGCCGATCCTGAACGGGCGCTGATCAGCGCCCTTGCGTTACCTGCAATAGCTCTGCCGCCGGGTCCAGCTGGCGATCTCTGCCCGCTTTTCCTGCGATCTCAGCGGCATCCAGCTGCGCGCCAGCCCGCGCCAGCTGCGGCCCCCCTGCACCTCGGCCCCGCCCGCGATGGCGCCGTCGCGGGTGACCTCGCGCGCCATGATCCGCACCGCGCAGCGCAGGTTGCCCGCGCCGTCCTCTCCCGTGCCGCAGGCGCCTTCCTGCGTTTGGGGACGCGACAGGCGCAGCAATCCGCGGGGCGAGCCCTGCGAGGCGCCCTCGTGATGGGCGACGGCCGACACCAGCCCGGCCCAGAATGCCTTCCGGTTCTCGCGCGTCTGCGCGGCGTAGCCGGGGCAGAACTGCATCACGTCGGACGGCACGGTGGACAGCAGCGTCACGCCTTCGGAATCCAGCGCGGCCAGCGCAGCCTCGGTCCATTCGGTGTTGTCCTCGCCCCAGCGCATCGCGGGCTGTTCCTTGCGCAGGCCCACGGCCGAGGCGAGGCGGCCGGTCACCGAGGGACGTTCGACCGGGGCGATGGTGGGGGCGGTCGTGGCCTGCCGCCCGGCCTCGACCGCGCCGCATCCGGCCAGCGCCAGCGCCGCCAGAACCATGATTCCCTTGCGCATGACATTTCCCCTTGCACCTTTTGGTGCGGCCTAGCCCGCGCCCTGCCGGACCTCAATGAACATTCCGGCGACCGGCTCTCGCGCAACCAGCCCTTGTCGCGCGAGGGCCACGGCAATAGAAACCACCCCAACGCTGCCGGAGACGAAGATGCTGGACCACCTTTCCTATACCGCCCCCGAACCCAAGGTCATCGCCGGGGCCAAGGGAGACTGGGAACTGGTCATCGGGCTTGAAGTCCACGCGCAGGTCGCCTCGAACGCCAAGCTGTTCTCGGGTGCCTCGACGGCTTTCGGGGCCGAGCCGAATTCGAACGTCAGCTTCGTGGACGCGGCAATGCCGGGGATGCTGCCGGTCATCAACGAATTCTGCGTGGCGCAGGCGGTCCGCACCGGGCTGGGGCTGAAGGCGCAGATCAACCTGATGTCGGCCTTCGACCGGAAGAACTACTTCTATCCGGACCTGCCGCAGGGCTATCAGATCAGCCAGCTTTACCACCCCATCGTGGGCGAGGGCGAGATCATCGTGGACATGGCCCCCGGTGTGGCCCGCCGGGTGCGGATCGAGCGCATCCACCTGGAACAGGACGCGGGCAAGTCGATCCACGACATGGACCCTGCGCTGTCCTTCGTGGACCTCAACCGCACCGGCGTCGCCCTGATGGAGATCGTAAGCCGTCCCGACATCCGCGGCCCCGAGGAAGCGGCGGCCTATGTCGCCAAGCTGCGCCAGATCATGCGCTATCTCGGCACCTGCGACGGCAACATGCAGAACGGCAACCTGCGCGCCGACGTGAACGTGTCGGTCTGCAAGCCGGGTGACTATGAGCGTTATCAGGCCACGGGCGACCATTCCGTGCTGGGCACCCGCTGCGAGATCAAGAACATGAACTCGCTGCGGTTCATCCAGCAGGCGATCGAATATGAGGCGCGCCGCCAGATCGCCATAATCGAGGATGGCGGCACGGTGGTGCAGGAAACCCGCCTGTACGACCCCGACAAGGGCGAGACGCGGTCGATGCGGTCGAAGGAAGAGGCGCACGACTACCGCTATTTCCCCGACCCCGACCTGCTGCCGCTGGAAATCGAGCAGGGCTGGGTGGATGACATCGCCACGGGCATGCCGGAGCTGCCGGACGAGAAGAAGGCGCGCTTCGTGCAGGAACTGGGCCTGTCGGAATACGACGCGGGCGTGCTGACGGCCGAGGTCGAGAACGCCGATTTCTTCGAGGCCGTGGCCAAGGGCCGCGACGGCAAGCAGGCCGCGAACTGGGTCATCAACGAACTGTTCGGGCGGCTGAACAAGGAAGGCTTGTCCATCGGTGAAAGCCCGGTGTCGGCGGCGCAGCTTGGCGGCGTGCTGGACCTGATCGCCTCGGGCGAGATTTCCGGCAAGATGGCCAAGGACCTGTTCGAGATCGTCTGGACCGAGGGCGGTGAGCCCGCCGAGATCGCGCAGGCGCGCGGCATGAAGCAGGTCACCGACTTGGGCGCGATCGAGGCGGCAGTCGATCAGATTATCGCCGCGAACCCCGCGCAGGTGGAAAAGGCCAAGGCGAACCCCAAGCTGGCCGGATGGTTCACGGGGCAGGTGCTGAAGGCGACGGGCGGCAAGGCCAACCCGGCGGCCGTGAATGAGATGGTGGCGAAAAAGCTCGGGCTCTGACGCGTCCCCGGGTCCAGGCTTGCAACGCGGGCCGGGGACGGGGCGTTCGGCTGCACCGGAAACGACCCAGCGCAAGGAGCGTGCGATGCAAGCCTATGAATACACCGTCCTGCCCGCGCCGAACCGGGGCGAAAAGGTCCGGGGTGCCCGCAGCGGGGCGGAACGCTTCGCCCATGCGCTGACCATGGAAATGAACCGCATGGCGCAAGCGGGCTGGGAGTATGTCCGCGCCGAAACCTTGCCCTGCGAGGAACGCAGCGGCCTGACCAGCCGCACCACCGTCTATCACAACGTCCTGGTCTTCCGCCGCGCGCTCGCGCCTGCCTATCCCCAGCACGAGTGGGCCGCGGCGCAGCGACCGCTTGCGGCCTCTCACGAAGCGGGCCCCGCTCTGCGTCCGCTGGCTGCGGCGCAACCCGCCCCCGAACCGGCGCCCGGGTCCGAGCCGCCCTCGGACTGGCCGGACGGCGATCCAGCCGAGGCGACTCTTCCCGAGCCCGCCAGAACCGAGGCTGCGCGGGTGGACGACTACGACGAGCCCGGCTTCGACCCCGACCGCACCGAAGGCCCGGCCGAGCCGCCGCCCTTCGTCCAACGTCCCCCCTTGGCCGCGCAGCGGCCCGAGCCCAAGGCGGGCGGCATCTTCTCGGAACCCATGCCCGGCAGCACCACCCGCCTGGGCCCGGCCGAACGGTAAGACCTGGGCGCCTGCATCACACTGCGTGCGCACTTACCAATGCGGCGGGCGCTGGTCGGCCAGCGGGATCGTGCCTTCGGCGGCTTCGCGCTCGGCCTCGCGTTCCATCAGCAGGCCGACGCGGCGCGACAGGGCGCGGATTTCGGTCGCTTGCCGCGAGACCACGTCGGACAGGTCCTCGACCGTGCGCTGAAGATGGGCAATCCGTTCTTCCAGCGCCTGCAACTTGTCCATGCCGCCCCCTTCCGCTAATCGAAGCCCGCGACCTGAAGGAAAACCCGCATGGCCAAGGATCAGAAACCGCGCCGCCCGCGCGCCGAAACGCCCAAGGGCTTCCGCGACTATTTCGGGCCAGAGGTGACGGAACGCAAGGCGATGCTGGACCGCATCGCTGCCGTCTATCACCTGCACGGCTTCGAGGCCCTGGAAACCTCGGGCGTCGAGACGGTCGAGGCCCTGGGCAAGTTCCTGCCCGACGTGGACCGCCCAAACGCAGGCGTCTTTGCCTGGCAGGAGGAAGCGGTGCCCGGCGGCGGCTCTGGCGACTGGCTTGCGCTGCGCTATGACCTGACGGCGCCCTTGGCGCGGGTCGCCGCGCAGTATCGCAACGACTTGCCCGCGCCTTATCGCCGCTATGCGATGGGGCCGGTCTGGCGAAACGAGAAGCCAGGGCCGGGCCGCTATCGCCAGTTCTACCAGTGCGACGCCGACACCGTGGGCGCGGCCAGCGTCGCGGCCGATGCCGAGATCATCGCCATGCTGGCCGACGCGCTGGAAGCGGCGGGGATCGCGCGGGGCGACTATCTGGTGCGGGTGAACAACCGCAAGGTCCTGAACGGTGTGCTGGAAGCCGCGCGCGTCCAGCCCGAGCAGGCGGCCGACGTGCTGCGCCAGGTCGACAAGTTCGACAAGGTCGGCGAGGCGGGCGTCCGCGAACTTCTGACCACCGGGCGCAACGATGCCTCTGGGGCCGAGATCGAGGGGGTGGGTCTGGACGCCGCGCAGGCCGAACCGGTCCTGCGCTTTCTGACCTCCAAAGGCGACGACAACGGTACGACGCTTGAGAATCTTAGGGCGGCCGTGGGCGGCTCGGCTATTGGTGCCGAAGGCGTGGATGAACTGGCCCAGATCGCCGCGATGCTGGACGCAATGGGGATGGGCGCGGATCGCGTCGTGATCGACCCCTCGGTCGTGCGTGGATTGGGCTACTACACCGGCCCGGTGTTCGAGGCGGAACTGACCTTCGAGATCCTCGACGACAAGGGCCGCAAGCGCCAGTTCGGCTCAGTGGCGGGCGGCGGGCGCTATGACGATCTGGTCGAGCGCTTCACCGGACAGAAGGTGCCCGCGACGGGCGTGTCCATCGGCGTGGACCGGCTGCTGGCCGCGCTGCGCGAAAAGGGACTGGCCGGGACCACGGCACAGGGGCCGGTCGTCGTCACTGTCATGGACCGCGACCGCATGGCCGACTACCAGACGATGGCTGCTGAACTGCGCGCTGCGGGCATCCGGGCCGAGGTCTACCTCGGCAACCCCAAGAACTTCGGCAACCAGCTCAAATATGCCGACAAGCGGGCCTCGCCTATCGCCATCATCCAGGGCGCGGACGAGGCGGCACGCGGCGTGGTGCAGGTCAAGGACCTCATTCTCGGCGCGAAGATCGCTGCGCAAGCATCTGTTGAGGAATGGAAATCGCAGCCCGCCCAAGTTGAGGTCGCGCGCGAGGAACTGGTCGTCACCGTCCGCGAGATGCTGGCGCGATGATCCCCCGCACCGCCAAGGCGGCGGTGGGCCGCCGCATCCTGGACGCCTTCCGTGCGGCGGGCGCTGTCGAGGTCGCGCCCGACATCCTGCTGCCCGCCGACACGCTGCTGGACCTGTATGGCGAGGACATCCGCGCCCGCGCTTATCTGACCACCGACCCGATCCGGGGCGAGGTCGTGCTGCGCCCCGACTTCACCGTGCCGGTCGTGCAGATGCACATGGCGCAAGGGGCCGAGCCCGCACGCTATTGCTACCTGGGCGAGGTCTTCCGCAAGCAGGACCACGGCGATACGCGGCCGGCGAATCCGCGTGAAAACGAGTTCCTGCAGGCGGGTTTCGAGCTTTTCTCGCGCGATCCGGAGGCCGATGCCGAGGTCTTCGCCCTGTTCCACGGCATCCTCGCGCCCTGCCGGTTGTCGGCCACCATGGGCGACATGGATCTGCTGCTGGACGCCGTTGCGGGCCTGCCGCTGTCGGCTTCGCGTCGCGCGATGCTGGCGCATCACATCTGGCGGCCCAAGCGGTTCGAGCGGCTGCTCGACCGCTTCTCGGCCGTCGAGCAGCCCCGCCATTTCGCCGTGAACAGCGCCCCTTGGACCGGCCTGCGCTCGCAAGAGGAAATGGAGGCCCGCATCGCCCGGCTGGAGGCCGCCGCCGAGGGGCCCCCCTTGGACGCAGCCTGGCGCACCCGGCTGCACCGCCTGTTCTCGGTCGCCGGTCCTGCACCCACCGCGCTGGACGAATTGCGCATCCTAGCCGACCACATCCCCGCCATCGCCGAGGCGGTCGAGCGCCTGTCCGCCCGGCTGGACGCCATTACTACGCGCGGCATCGATCCGGGCAGCATCCGTTTCGACGCAAGCCACGGGCGCCGCACCATGGAATATTATGACGGCATGACCTTCAGCTTCACCGCCGAGGGCCGGCCCGACTGGCCTCCTGTCGCCACAGGCGGTCGCTACGACGCGCTGACGAAGGTGCTGGGGCAGGGCGAGGCCATCCCCGCCGTCGGCGGCATCATCCGCCCCGGCCTTGTCGCGGAACTGGAGCACGCGCCATGCTGAAGCTGGGCCTTCCCTCCAAGGGCCGCCTGATGGAGCAGAGCTTCGACTGGTTCGCCACTCGCGGCATCCGGCTTGCCCGCACGGGCTCGGACCGTGAATATGCGGCCCGGGCCGAGGGAATCGAGGGCCTGTCCCTGGTCCTGCTGTCGGCAGGAGAGATCCCGCGAGAGCTTGCCGCCGGGCGCATCCAGCTTGGCGTGACCGGTTCGGACCTGATCCGCGAGAAGCTCGCGGGCTGGCGCTCCGACGTGGTGGAACTTGCGCCGATGGGCTTCGGCCATGCCGACCTCGTGCTGGGCGTCCCCGCCTGCTGGCGCGACTGCGAGACGCTGGACGACTTCGCCTCGATCGCCCGGGACTTCCGCGCGGCGCATGGCTTCCGGCTGCGGATCGCGACCAAGTATCACCGGCTGGTCCGCGCCTTCCTGTCGGACCACGAGGTTGCCGACTATCAGCTGGTGGACAGCCAGGGCGCGACCGAGGGCACCGTGGCGAACCTGACCGCCGAGGCCATCGCCGACATCACCTCGACCGGCGAGACGCTGCGGGCAAACCACCTGAAGATCCTGCCCGACGCCCTGATCCACGCCAGCCAGGCCACGCTGGTCGCCAACCGCCGCGCGATCGAGACAGGCGCCATCGCCCCCATCGTCGCGCACCTTGGCCTGCCGCCTCACGCAGCCTGAGCGGCGGCCGGCCTGACCAAGCTATCTCCCCGACTTCCAGCTTCGCCCAAGGGCTGAGGGATCGTCTTTGCGTCCAGTCGCGTTAAGGCCCGGGCGCACAGGCCCGGAAAGCAGGAGAACCGACATGGTCAACGCAAGCGAGATCACCGAGCACATGGAAATCGTGGGCGCCGACGGCGTGCACGTCGGCAAGGTCGATGGCGTCAAGGGCGACCGCATCAAGATGGTGCGCAAGGACGAAGAGCACGGCCAGGACAACCAGCACCACCATTTCGTGCAGCTTTCCGCCGTAGCCTCGGTCGATGGCGGCAAGGTCTGGCTGTCGGCCGAAGCCGCCAATGCGCGGCAGCTCTTCGAGGAAGAGGACGGCAGCCCGGTCGAGCATACCGGCTGACCACAGCATCCGGCGCGGCGCGGTCAGGGCAGCCCGACCGCGTCGGCCAGTTTACAGGCCGACCAGCGCCCGGGCGAACTCGCTCGGCTCGAATGCGTCCAGGTCGTCGATCTGCTCGCCCACGCCGATCGCATGGATCGGCAGGCCGAACTTGTCTGCCAAGGCAACCAGAACGCCCCCGCGCGCGGTGCCGTCCAGCTTGGTCATGACCAAGCCCGACACGTCGGCCAGCTTGCGGAAGGTTTCCACCTGGCTCAGGGCGTTCTGGCCGGTGGTGGCGTCCAGTACCAGCAGGGTGTTGTGGGGCGCAGAAGGGTCCTTCTTGCGAATGACGCGGACGATCTTCGCCAGCTCTTCCATCAGGTCGGCGCGATTCTGCAGCCGACCCGCCGTGTCGATCAGCAGCAGGTCCGCACCCTCGGCCTCGGCCCGCGTCATGGCGTCCCAGGCGAGGCTCGCTGGGTCCGAGCCTTGTGCCGCGACCATCACCGGTACGCCCGCGCGCTGGCCCCAGACTTGCAGCTGCTCGACCGCCGCCGCGCGGAAGGTGTCGCCGGCCGCGATCACCACCTTCTTGCCCGCTGCCTTGAGCTGGCTGGCGAGCTTGCCAATGGTCGTCGTCTTGCCCGAGCCGTTGACGCCCACAACCAGCACCACCTGAGGCCGCTTGGGATAAAGCGGCAAGGGCCGCGCCACGGGGGTCATGATCCGCGTGACTTCGTCGGCCAGGGCCTGCTTGAGTTCGGTCGCGCTGATGCGGCGGCCCATGCGTCCCTCGGCGATGTTGGCGGTCACCCGCAGCGCCGTGTCGGTGCCCATGTCGGCCGAGATGAGCATGTCCTCAAGCTCTTCCAGCATCGCGTCGTCCAGCTCGCGCCGGGGCTCGGCCGGGGCCGCCTCGGTGCGGCCGAACAGGCGGCCCATCAGGCCGGGACGGTTTTCGGGGGCAGGCTGGGGCACAGCCTGCGCGGGCGAGGGTGCTGGTGCCGGGGAGGGCACAGGCGCCGGAGCCTGCGCAGCGGAAGGTGCGGGAGCCGCCGCAACCGGGGCGGCCGCAGGAGGCGTCACGGCCGCCGTCGCGGGCGCCTCGGCTGCCCCTTCGGACACGATGCTGTCCAGTCCCGCGCCGATCTTCGACGAGGACTTCGTCAACCGCTCGCGCAGTTTCGAGAAAAACGACATGAGTCCGCCCTTTCGCTTGGCCCGACAAGCTATTCAGTCCCGCGCCAAAGGAAAACCCCGCAGGAAACTTCTTCTTCGCGCAAGTATCCCGGGGGAGTCCCGCAGGGACGGGGGCAGCGCCCCCAAGCCACGGTGCAAATGAAGACGGGCGGCGAAATCCTCGCCGCCCGCCCGGTCAGATCGGAAAAGCCTCAGGCCTTGCCGAGGTAGATGTCGACCAGCTTGCCCAGCATCTCCAGCGCGTCGGCGCGCGAGCGCTGGAAGCTGTTGCGGCCGATGATCGAGCCGTTGCCGCCGCCGTCGCGGATGGCGATGGCGTCCTCGTAGACCGCGTCCGAGCCCTTGGCCGCGCCGCCCGAGAAGACCACGATGCGACGGCCGCCGAAGGCCGCGTCCATGCAGTGACGCACGCGGGCCGCCTGGGTCGAGATGTCGATGCCCTGCTCTTGGTAGACCTTCCTGGCGTCCTTGTTCTCAAGGACGTCGGTCGAGAGCTTGATCTTGATGACATGCGCGCCCAGCAGCGCGGCGATCTGCGCGGCATAGGCCGCGATGTCGATGGCGGTCTCGCCGTCCTTGCTGATCGCCTCGCCGCGCGGATAGGACCAGATCACCGTCGGGATGCCGACCGAGGCGGCCTCGGCGCGCATCTCGGAAATCTCCTCGAACATGTCCAGCGCCATGTCCGAGCCGGGATAGATGGTGAAGCCGATGGCGGCGCAGCCAAGGCGCAGCGCGTCCTGCACGGTCGCGGTCACGGCCTGGTTCTTGCCGGCCGTGTCGCTCATCAGCGAGTTGGCCGAGTTGCACTTGAGGATCGTCGGGATCTGGCCGGCGAAGGTGTCGGCGCCCGCCTCGATCATGCCCAGCGGCGCGGCATAGGCGTTCAGGCCTGCGTCGATCGCCAACTGGTAGTGGTAGTGGGGGTCGTAGCCCAGCGGGTTCTTGGCGAAGCTGCGGGCCGGGCCGTGCTCGAAGCCCTGGTCCACGGGCAGGATGATCATCTTGCCGGTGCCGGCCAGCTTGCCGGTCATCAGCATGCGGGCCAGGTTGCCCTTCACGCCGGGGTTCTCGCCTTCGTAGTTGGCGAGGATCTTCTTGACGGTATCGGTCATCTGCATCGGACGGCCCTTGCTGTGGTCATGGTCGGCGATGCCATATCAGACGGCAGGGCAAGGGAAAGGGCGGTTGCGCTAACGGAGGGCCGCAGCCACCGGAACACGTGACCTGACGGAACGCAGGGCGGGCCATCCACGTTTGCGTGAGAACAACGGACTCGCGCGTAACGGAACAGGAAGGTGGCCCATGTCCCACAACGACAACATCCCCGAAAGGTCGGCCCGCAAGCACCGGCCCGCGCTTTGGGCGCTTGGCACGGCGATCGGCCTGGCGCTCGTCGCGTTCCTGCTGTTTTCCTCGATGGGAAGCGATGAGCCCGCAGGAGGGCAGCCCGAGGTGGTGGCGCCCGGCACGGACACGGCCGCGGGCACCGCGGGCGGCAGCGGGAATGACGCCTCGGCGCGGGAAGACGCCGAGCCTGGCACCGCCTCTGCCCCTGCAGGCGCAAGCCCGGCCCCCGCAAGCAACTGAGGCACTTCGGAACGGACAGGGCGGCCACCGGGCCGCCCTTTTTCGTTTCAGCGCTTGGCGGCGATCAGGGCCGCGACGCCGGGCAGGTCCTTGCCTTCCATCCACTCCAGGAAGGCGCCGCCCGCCGTCGAGATGAAGGTGAAGTCCTCGGCGACGCCCGCCTTGTTCAGCGCGGCGACTGTGTCGCCTCCGCCTGCGACCGAGATCAGCTTGCCCGCGCGGGTCAGTTCCGCCGCCGCCGCCGCCGCGGCGTTGGTGGCCGCGTCGAAGGGCTCGATCTCGAAGGCGCCCAGCGGGCCGTTCCAGATCAGCGTGCGGCACTGGGCGAAGACGGCGCGGACCTGCGCCACCGTTTCCGGCCCCGCGTCCAGGATCATCGCATCAGTCGGGCAGGCGTTGGCCGAAACGACCTCGCTGGGGGCGCCGGCCTTGAACTCGCGCGCGACGACCACGTCCACGGGCAGGTGGATGGTGCAGCCCGCGCCCTGCGCCTTGGCAAGGATCTCGCGCGCGGTGTCGGCCATGTCGCGCTCGGCAAGGCTTTTCCCGACCTCGATGCCCTGCGCGACCAGGAAGGTATTGGCCATGCCGCCGCCGATCACCAGGTGCTCGACCTTGGTGATGAGGTTCGACAGCAGATCCAGCTTGGTCGAGACCTTGGCCCCGCCCACGACGGCGACGACCGGCCGCTCGGGCGTGCCCAGCGCCGCGTCCAGCGCGTTCAGTTCGGCTTCCATCAGCTTGCCCGCGCCGGACGGCATCAGCCGCGCCAGCCCCTCGGTCGAGGCATGGGCCCGGTGCGCGGCCGAGAAGGCGTCGTTCACGTAGGCCTGCCCCAGCGCCGCCAGCGAGGCGGTGAAGGTCTGCTCGTTCTCCTCCTCGCCCGGATAGAAGCGCGTGTTTTCCAGCACCAGCACGTCGCCCGACTTCAGCGCGGCGACCGCGCGCTTGGCATCGCCGCCGATCGCTTCCGAGGCGAAGGCCACGGGCTGGCCCAGCGCCTGTTCCAGCGCGGGCACGATCTGGCCCAGGCTCATGGCGTCCACCCGCTTGCCCTTAGGGCGGTCGAAATGGGCCAGAAGCACGGGGATGCCGCCCTTCTTCTGGATTTCCTTGACGGTCGGGACGATCTTCTCGATCCGCGTCGCGTCGGTTACGCGGCCGTTTTCCACGGGCACGTTCAGGTCCACTCGGGTCAAGACGACCTTTCCGTCCAGGTCCATGTCGTCAATGGTATTGAAGCGCGCCATCGGGCATCCTTCCTGCCTTGCGGATTTGCCGGTGCTTGTCCGTCAAGCGTGGAGGCGCGTCAACTCTGCGTCAACACGAAGCCACCTGGCCGCTCCCACCGGGCTCCGGGTCCGGGTCATGGATCGGGTGCCTTCCAGGTTCTGATCCTGTCCGCGACCAAGGCCTGCAGGCGCCAAAGATTGCGGTCGTGGATGTCGAGCTCTTCGAGGTGCGCGACGGTATTATGCAGATACTCGGCGCAGGTGCCCCAGTGGCCCGCCGCGCGGGCAAGCACGTCGGCGACTTCCTCCAGCGGCAGCCTGCCCGCATGGAAGGGGCTGCGACGGTCCATGACGAACCCGAGGGCGCGAACGGACCCATCCTCTGTCTGTGCGTCCAGCCAGCGCGGCGGGGTGCCCGGCGGCTTTACCACCAGTTCGCGCCGAAAAAGCGTATGAAGAACCGCCTCGGCCCAGTTGCGCGGAATGCGGAAGATCATCCCCTGGCACTGCCCGCCCCGGTCCAGCGCCATCATCAGCCCGTTCAGGTCACGTGTGCCGCGAAAGCGCGCGACCCGGATGCAGAAGGCGCGGTGCCAGCCCCGCATGGTCGCCATCCGGCGCTCGGTATACTGGAACCCGGGCTTCCACAGAAGCGAACCGTAGCCGAACAGCCACAGGTCGCCCTCGGGCGCATCGGCAAGCATCGAGCCCACGATCCCCTCCTAATCCGCATCGGTCAGGTAGACCGCGCCGGAACTGGGTCCGGCATCCTCGTCCACGCGGGCGGCGCGGGCGACCAGTTCCGGTGTTGAATCTATCTGTCGCTTTGCCATGACCGTGCTCTGCGGGGCCGGCGGGGTCTTGAGGAAGGGTAGCACGGATCGGCGGGTCACGCGCGTCCGTCAGGGGCGTGAGCCACGGACCCACCCCGCCGCTCATGCGTTGCGTCGGTGCCGCGGCCGACCTAGACCAAGGCCGCACGAACGAAAGGAACTCCGATGGCCGAGATCAAGGACCCGGAAAACACGATCATCATGGAACTGAAGGACGGCCGCGTGGTGATCGAGCTTCTGCCCGATGTCGCCCCTCAGCATGTCGCCCGCATGAAGGAACTGGCGCGCGCAGGGAAATACGACAACGTGGCCTTCCACCGCGTGATCGAGGGCTTCATGGCCCAGACCGGCGACGTCCAGCACGCCAACATGGAAAAGGGCTGGGACGCGCGGCGCGCGGGCACGGGCGGGTCGGACCTGCCGGACCTGCCGGCCGAGTTCTCGCGCCTGCCGCATGCGCGCGGCTCGATCGGTGCGGCGCGGTCGCAGAACCCCAACAGCGCCAACAGCCAGTTCTTCATCAACTTCAAGGACAACGATTTCCTGAACGGCCAGTACACCGTCTACGGCCAGGTGATCGAAGGCATGGAGCACGTGGACAAGATCACGCGCGGCGAGCCGCCAGCGACCCCCGACCGCATTGTCTCGATGAAGGTGGCCGCCGATGCGTAAGCTGCTGATCTCCTCCGCCCTGATCCTGTCTGCGGGGGCGGCTTTCGCCCAAGCTCCGCAGGCGACCGACGGCCCCGGCCCGAACATGGTGATCGAGGTCGCCGATGCCGCGGGCCAGCCCAAGGGCACCATCGTTCTGGACCTGCTGGCCGAAAAGGCGCCCGGCCATGTCGAGCGGCTGGTGACGCTGGCCAAGCAGGGCGCCTATGACGGCGTCGTGTTTCACCGCGTCATCGAGGGTTTCATGGCCCAGACCGGCGACGTCGAGTTCGGCAAGCAGGACGGCGACACCTCGCGCGCCGGCATGGGCGGGTCGGACCTGCCGGACCTGAAGGCCGAGTTCAACGACGAGAGCTTCCAAGCGGGCACCGTGGGCATGGCCCGCAGCCAGGACCCGGACAGCGCCAACAGCCAGTTCTTCATCGACCTGGCGCCCGCGCCCTTCCTTGACGGGCAGTATACCGTCGTGGGTCATCTGGTCGAAGGCTGGGACGTGCTGAACGCGATCAAGAAGGGCGACCAGAACGCCAACGGCGCGGTCGAGGCGCCCGACTACATGGCCAAGGTCACCATCACCGAGTGACCGTCCCCCGGACCCCCGCGTCCGGCGGGGGTCCTTCCCCTGCCGGGCGCACCGGTCAGGAACCGCTGGCCCTTGGCAACCTGCGCGCGCAGTATGCCGGTGAAAGGACCATCGGAGCGACGTGATGCCGCCGCAGATCGCAACAGGCCTGTCGCTTGCCTTCGCCGCCTATCTCGTCGCCACCGCTGTCTACATCATTTCCGAGAACCGCCGTCCCAGCGCGACCTTCGCCTGGATGCTGCTGTTCTTCGTGCTGCCGGGCGCGGGGGTGATCGTCTACCTGCTGTTCGGGCGAAAGCACCGGCAGTTCGGCCAGACCGCCACCCTCATGCGGCAGGAACTTGCCCAGCGCCTCGATCCGGTCTTTGCCGCGCTGAGGCCGGAACATGAGCGCGCGGTCCATCTCATGCACCCGGACGAGGGCTCGGGCGCCTCGCTGGCGGAACTGGTGCGCAACACCAGCCATTCGACCGTGACGACCTGCAACGAGGTCCGCATCCTGCAGAACGCGGCCGAGGCCTATCCGGCGCTGATCGCGGACATGAAGGCCGCGCGCCGGTCGATCCACCTGCAGTATTTCAGCTGGAACACCGATGCGCTGGCCGAGGAACTGTTCGCGATCCTTGCTGCCAAGGTGGCCGAAGGGGTGGACGTCCGCATCGTCTATGATCCCGTGGGCTCGCTGCTGATGCTGAGGCGCGGCTATATCCGCCGGATGCGAAAGGCGGGTATCCGGATGGAGCCCTTTTCCAAGCTGTGGCGCCTGCACACGATCTCTTACCGCAACCACCGCAAGATCGCGGTCTTCGACGGCTGCGTGGGTCACACGGGCGGGCTGAACATCGGCGGCGAGCATGTGACACCGCCCAAGGGCTTCAGGCTGTGGCGCGACACGAACATCCGCGTCGAAGGCTCGGCGGCGACCCTGCTGCAGGCGGTCTTTGCCGTGGACTGGCACAATGCCACGGGCGAGGACCTCTTCCGGCCCGAAGCCTTCCCGCCGACACCCGAGCGGCTGAAGCACGCGCAACTGCCCGTGCAGATGACGCTGTCGGGGCCGGATTCCGAATGGCAGGCGATCCGGCAACTTTACTTCGCCATGATCACCAGCGCACGGAAGCGCGTCTACATGCAGTCGCCCTTCTTCATTCTTGACACCAGCATCGCCGAGGCACTGAAGGCCGCGGCCCTGTCGGGCGTGGACGTGCGCGTGATGATCAGCGAACGCGGCACAAACCAGTATGTGCCCTACTGGGCCGCCAACACCTACATGGAGGAGATCGCGGCCGCGGGCGCCACGGTCCTGCTGTATGAACCCGGCTACCTGCACGCCAAGACCGTCATCACGGATGGCTGCGTCTGTTCCATCGGCTCGGCCAACATCGACATCCGCAGCTTCAGCATCAACTACGAGCTGAATGCCGTGATCTACGACAAGGCGCTGTCAGCTGAGCTGGAAGCCGGCTTCCTGCGCGACATCGCGGATTGCCGCGAGTTCACCGTCGCCGAATACCGCAACCGCAATGCGCTGGTCCGCTTCCGTGATTCCGTGGCGCGGCTGTTCTCGCCCCTGATGTAAGCGTCAGCGCCAGGGCAGTTCCACCGCCATGCCGGGGCCGAGCGGCCGGAAGCAATCAGGGGGCATGTCGCGATCGTCAAGGGCGCGGGCCAGGTCGAGGGGCGGGGCCTCCTGTGCCTCGTAGGTCATCTGGAAGGTGCCCCAGTGGTGGCCGAAGGCGCGGCGGGCGCCGCAGTCCAGCATGATCTGCACCGCTTCGGGCGGGTCCACGTGCTGGCCCTGCATGAACCAGCGCGGCTCATAGGCGCCGATGGGCAGGATCGCCACGTCGGGGCGGCCGAAGCGGGCGCGGACGCGCGGGAAGATACTGCCGTCGCCATAGGCCGTGTCGCCCACGTGATAAAGGACGCCTCCTCCGGGGCTGGTCAGCACGAAGGAGCACCAGAGCGTCATGCGCCGGTCAGCCACCCCCCGGCCCGACCAGTGGAAGGCCGGTTCCAGGTGGACGGCAAGACGCGGGGACAGGATGGCCCTTTCGCCCCAGTCATGGGTCTCGACCGCGATGCCGGGATCATGGCGGCGGATCACGACGTCATTGCCCAAGGGGGCGATGATCCGGGGCTCCCACCGCCGCGACAGCCGCAGGATCGCGGGGATGTCCATGTGGTCGTAGTGGTTGTGCGTGATCAGGATGGCGTCGATGGGCGGCAGGTCGTCGAAGCGGATGCCCGGAGGCTGGGCGCGTCGGGGACCGGTGCCAGGCACAGGGCCGAGGCGGTCGGCATAGACCGGGTCGATCAGCAGGTTGGTGCCGCCGACCTGCACCAGAAGGCTCGCATGCCCGATCATGGAGATTCGCAGGCCACCGACCCGGCGCGGGGGGCGGTCGAACCGGGCGGGCGGCGTGACGGTCGGCCAGTATCGGGCTGCCTTGACCGCGTTCATCCAGGCCAGTTCCAGCAGCCCGTTCGCTGGCGGCTCGGACGGGGAATGGAAGCGCAGCCCGTCGAAGTGATCCGACACCGGCCCGTCATAGAAAGGGTTGCGCGCCACGGGCATGAGGGCTCAGCACCGGGTCCGGCCAGCGCCGGGAAGACAAGGGACAGCCATGGTCGTGCTCCGCCAGTGACCGCTGCCTGCCGCGCGATGGGGGCGGTGGCAGGTTTCCACCCCTCCAACGATCCCGCGCGTGCGGCGTTCCCCGGATGGCGGGACCAGTGCCAAGTCCGATCTTTGGCCGGTGATGGAACAAATGGCGGTGAAGTCGTGTTCGGATGCCATAAGCAAGTGCCCCTACTGGAAAGGACCCGGAGATGGCCAACAACTACACCGCCTCGGACGCGCAGAACGACCTGAACGACGCCGCCAAGGACGTGAAGGACGCAGCGCAGGACACTTCGAAGGATGTGAAGTCGGGCATCAACAAGCTGGCTGACAACGCCAAGGACGCGTGGAACGAGGCCACGGGCAATACTACCACCGACAAGGTCAAGCAAAGCGCCGCCGATCTGGCCGCCGCCGCCCGCGAGCGGGGCGAGGAGTTCGTGGGCCGCGCCCGCTCCGAGGCCGACCGCCTGTACCGGGAAGGCGAGCGCCGCGCCCATGAGGTCGCGGAATATGCCGGTGACTACTACGACGAAATGTCCGAAATGGTCCGCCGCAAGCCCGCTCAGGCGCTGGGCATCGCCGCGGGCGTGGGCTTCCTTGTCGGCCTGATCCTGGCGCGGCGCTGATCCCATGTTCGATTACGCGCGCAACATGCAGCTCGCCCTGAGCGACGCGGGCCGGAGGGTCGCCCTGAAGGCGGCAGCCGGCGTCGTGATCGCGCTGGGCGCGGGCTTCCTGATCGCGGCGTTGTGGTCGTTCCTGGCCTGGAACCTCGGCTGGGGCCCCGTCGGGGCCTCGCTCGCCATCGGTCTTCTGTTCGTGGTGATCGGCATCGTCTTCCTGTCGATGTCGAAGAAGGTGAACCACCCGGTGCCCAGCACCGACGAGCTGAAGGCCGAGGTCGAGACGCGGCTGAGCCTGGCCACCGATGCGGCGCTGGAAAAGGCCCGCATCAAGGCGGTCGAGGTGGTGGACAACGTCGAGAACCGCGTCCACTCCTTCGTCGATGACGTCACCCACAAGGCCGAGCGCTTTGTCGATGACGCCGAGGCAAAGGTGCAGGGCTTCACCCGCAACGTGGCGGGGCAGGCGGCGCAGAAGGTCGGGCTGACGCCCCAGTTCTTCGCCGAAGCGCAGGACACGGTCGAGCGCGTCAAGAACTCGAACGCGGCGACGATCCCGCCCCTGCTCAGCGCCTTTGCCGTCGGCATCGCGATCGCGAACCGTGTGCAGGCCTGGCGCCGGCCGGACAACCGCGACTGGGATCGCCACGACGACCGCTATGATCGGTACGATCGCTACGATGACGAGGACGATGACTACTATCCCTGAGGCATTCCCTGCCTCTGCACATGAAAAAGGGCCGCGGCGATCGCGGCCCTTTTTACATGCGGTTGGTGCGGCTCAGCTGTTGGCTTCGCGGATCTTCTCGGCGGCCTGCTTGTCATAGGCCACGCCGGTGCGGTCCAGAAGCTGGTCCAGCTCGCCCGACAGGGTCATCTCGGTGACGATGTCGCAGCCGCCCACGAACTCGCCCTTGACGTAAAGCTGGGGAACCGTCGGCCAGTCGGAAAAGTCCTTGATGCCCTGGCGCATGTCGTCGCTGGAAAGCACGTTCACGTCGCGGTAGGCCACGCCCATGTAGTTCAGCACGCCGGCCACGCGGCTGGAGAAGCCGCACTGCGGAACCTCTTTCGTGCCCTTCATGAACAGAACGACGTCATTGCTGTCGATCAGTTCCTGGATGTCGGTGCGGATGTCGGTCATGTTCCTGGTGTCCTCGGAGAGGTTGCGTTCACTCGGGCGCCCTGGTGGTCAGCGCCAGCGCATGGAGCGCGCCGGCAGGCCCGTCCATGCGACCCTTCAGCGCGGCATAGACCATGCGCTGCTGCTGCACCCGGTTCTGGCCGCGGAAGCTTTCGTCGATGACCTCGGCGGCGAAGTGGTTTCCGTCCCCCGCAAGGTCGGTGATGGTGATCCGGGCCGAGGGGAAGGCCTCGCGGATCAGCGCCTCGATCTCATAGGCTTCCATCGCCATGACGCATCCTCCGGGTTGCTCTGCCGGACTGACTTAGGACGGGGTGCAGGGGGGCGCAAGGGGGCCGCCCCCGCGCCCAGGGGCCGCGTCAGTCGGGCAGGATGCGGCCCAGGATCTGCCTGGCGGTTCCCGCGATCATGCCTGCGGGCCGCTGCTCGTGCCACATCGCGGTGGCATAGGCGCGGGCCTGATCCAAAGTGATGTGAGGCGGCAGGGGCGCCACGTTCGGGTCGCTGAGGATGTCCAGCACGAAGGGACGGTCCGAAGCCAGCGCCTCGTCCCAAGCGGCCCCGATATCGTCGGGCCGTTCCACGCGGCGGCCCCCTAGGCCCATCAGCTTCGCGATGTCGGCATAGGGAATGTCGGGCAGGGTCTGGCTGGCGGGCCACTTGGGATCGCCGATCTGGACGCGCTCCTCCCATGTAACGAAGGCCAGCTCGCGGTTGTTCAGCGCCATGACAATCAGGCGCGGGTCCTTCCACCGCCGCCAGTAGCGCGAGATGGTGATGAGTTCGGACATCCCGTTCATCTGCATTGCCCCGTCGCCCACAAGCGCGATCACCGGGCGGTCGGGATGGGCGAACTTGGCCGCGATGGCATAGGGCACCGCGCAGCCCATCGTCGCCAGCGTGCCCGAGACCGAACCCATCATGCCTTCGCGCAAATCGAGGTTGCGCGCCCACCACACGGTCGTGGTGCCGCTGTCGGCGGTGACGATGGCGCGGTCGGGCAGGCGGGGCGTCAGTTCGGTTGCGATCTTTTGGGGGTTGATCGGATCGGCCTCGACCGCCGCCTCGCCTGCCAAGGCCTCGCGCGAGTCCCGGACAGATTTCTCGACCTGCTCGCGCCAGCTTCGATCCTCCTTGCGCCTGAGCAGCGGGATCAGGGCGCGCAGGGTGGCGGCAGAGTCGCCCTGCAGGTTGACCTCCATCGGATAGCGCAGGCCCAGCATCCCGGCATCAAGGTCGATCTGCACGGCCCGCACCGCCCCCGGCTTGGGCAGGTATTCGGCGTAAGGGAATCCCGAGCCGACCCACAGCAGCGTGTCGCAGCTCTTCATCAGCGCATCGCTGGCGGGCGTGCCAAGGAAGCCCATCGAGCCCGTGACCCAGGGCAGGTCGTCCGGCAGGGCGGTCTTGCCCAGCAGCGCCTTGGCGACGCCCGCGCCCAGGATCTCGGCCACCTCGGTGACCTCGGCGGCCGCCCCGATGGCGCCCGCGCCGACAAGGATCGCCACCTTCTCGCCCGCGTTCAGCACCTCGGCCGCCGCGCGCAGCGAGGCGTCAGTGGGGACCGGAACGGTTTCTGCAAGGCCCACGCCCGAGAAGGTGGACCCATGCTCGCGCGGGGGCATCTCCATTGGTTCGTTCTGCAGGTCGTTGGGCAGGATCACGCAGGTCACGCGGCGTTCCGCCTTGGCAATGCGCCAGGCGCGGTCGATCAGGTGAGGCACCTGGTTGGGCAGGGTGGCCGTGGCGACAAAGGCCCCCGCCACGTCCTTGAACAGAGATTGCAGGTCAAGGTCCTGCTGGTAATGCGATCCCATTGCCGCCCGCGCCTGCTGACCGACCAGCGCCACCACCGGCATGTGGTCGCCCCGTGCGTCGTAAAGCCCGTTCAGCAGATGCACCGCGCCGGGACCCGAGGTCGCAAGGCAGAAGCCGACCTCTCCGGTGAACTTGGCGTGGGCAGTGGCGCAAAGGCCTGCCATCTCCTCGTGCCGGACCTGAACGAACTCGATCAGGGGGGCTTCGGGATCGGCCTCATGCGCCTTCTCCATCCGCTGCAGGGCGCCGATCAGCCCGCCGACGCCGTCGCCGGCATAGCCGTAGACCCGACGCGCGCCCCAGTCGTACGCGCGCTGCATGATGAAATCGGCAACCGTATCGGCCATCGTCCTTCCCCCGTGCGTCCTGATGCGACAGGAACGGGCGGGCGCGGGAAGGGGTTGCGTCGGCAGGCCATTTATTGGCCGGAACGGCTCGGCCTGCCGGTCGTTGACCCCTGCATCGGTGACACGGGACCAAGGCGATGCCGGACCCTCGGACGGAGCGCGAGCGCATGGTCGAGACGCAGATCGCGGCACGTGGGGTCTGCGATCCGGGGGTGCTGCGGGCCATGCGCGAGGTCCCGCGCGAGGCCTTCGTTCCGTCGCATCTGGCCGACGGGGCGCATGTCGACCGGCCCCTCGCCATCGGCGAAGGCCAGACCATCTCGCAGCCCTTCATCGTGGCATTGATGCTGGAGGCGGCCGGGATCGGGCCGCAGGACCGTGTGCTCGAGATCGGGGCAGGGTCCGGCTATGCCGCCGCCGTGGCAAGCCGCCTCGGCGCGCAGGTCTGCGCCGTGGAACGCATCGGGGCGCTGGCAGAGGCCGCGCGCGAAAGACTGGCGCGGCTGGGCTATGACAATGTCGAGGTCCGGCAGGGCGACGGGACCGGGGGCTGGCCCGGCGGCGGCGCCTTCGACGTGATCCTTGTCTCTGCCGCGGGTCCCGAGGTGCCGGCCGCGCTGGTGGCGCAGCTTGCGCCGGGCGGGCGGCTTGTGATGCCGGTGGGGGAACGATCCGGGCCGCAGCAGCTTGTCCGCCTGTGCCGCACGCCGGACGGGCTGCGGCAGGACGACCTGGGCGCCGTGGCCTTCGTGCCCCTGATCGGGGCCGAGGGCTTTGCCGAGGACAGCTGATCCCGCCCACAACAGGGCGGCGAGGAAAGGACACGAGGATGGCCGAGTTTGAGATCGAACGCGAGGAAGGCGGCAAGGGCGGGCGCTATGTCGCCCGGATCGACGGGGCCGAGGCCGAGATGACCTGGACCGCCTCGGAAAGCGTGGACGTCATCGACCACACCTTTGTCCCGCCCGAACTGCGCGGGCGGTCCCTGGGCAAGGCGCTGGTCTGGCGCGCGGTCGAGGATGCCCGCCGGAGCGGCCGCAAGATCCTGCCCATCTGCAGCTTCGCCGCCGCGCAGTTCCGGCGGCACGCGGATTGGCGAGACGTCCTGCCGGGCTGAGGCAGGGCTGTCACGTTTCCACCCGGCGGGGTTGACGGGCGGGCGCGGGCATGGGCAGAACCCGGGCCGACCACGCATATTGAAGGACCGCGCCCATGACCCTGCCCACCCGCCGCACGATCCTGACCGCCGCCCTGACGATCGGCCTGTCGCCGCTTGCCGCCTGGGCGCAGGAGGCCACCTGGCCGACCGGGCCGGTCCATGTCTATGTCGGCTTCCCGGCAGGGTCCTCGCCCGACACCCTGGCGCGGCTGATCACCGAGCCCCTGGCCCAGCGCCTCGGGCAGCCGGTGGTGGTCGAGAACAAGGCAGGCGCGGGTGGCGTGATCGGTGTCCAGCAGATGCTGGCAGCCAAGCGCGACAACCATTCCTTCGGTGTCACCATCAACGGCCCGCTGACCACCTCGGCCCGCCTGACGCCCGATCTCGGCTATGACGTGGCCCAGGACATCGCCCCCGTGGCGCTGCTGGCAACCTCGCCACTGGTGCTGGCAATGGCGACCGAGGCCAAACCCACCGACATCGCCAGCTTCATCGAGGCGGCCCGGGCCGAGCCGGAGGCGATCAGCTACGGCTCGGTCGGGCAGGGCTCGGGCGCGCATCTGACCGCCGAGCTGTTCGCGGATGCGGCAGGCGTCGAGATGCTGCACATTCCCTTCGCCAGCTATGCCGAGGTCACGACCTCGATCCTGGGCGGAGAGATCGACGCGGGCTTCATGGCGCCCTCGGCCGCGCTGCCCCATGTCGAAGCCGGCACGATGAAGATCCTGGGCGTCACTTCGGCCGAGCCCTTCCCGCAGGTGCCGGACGCGCCGGTGATCGCGGGGCAGGCCGGGCTGCCCGCCGATTTCAACGCCGAGCTGTGGAACGCCGTCATCGCGCCCGCCGGCACCGACCCCGCCGTGATCCAGCGCCTGAACACCGAGATCAACGCGATCCTGGCCGATGCCGAGGTGCAGCGGAAGCTTCTGGACATGGGCTGGCAGGCGCAGGGCGGCGCGCCCGAGGATCTGGGCGCCCGCATCGAGGTCGACACCGCCCTGTGGGGCGCGGTGATCGACAGGATCGGCGCGGCGGACTGAGCGATGCGGCGCGACTGGACGGACCTGCTGGGCGGCGGCGCCATGGCGGCGCTGGGGCTGGCGGTCGCCGCTTATAGCGCCGCGCATTACGACACGGGCACCCTCCGCCGCATGGGGCCGGGTTTCCTTCCCCTGGGGCTGGGCGTGATGCTGGCGATCTTCGGCGCGACCATTGCGCTGCCTGCGTGGTCGCGTCCGGGGCAGGCAGTCGCGGTCGCATGGCGCGAGGCGTTGTGCGTGCTGGCCTCGATCCTGATCTTCGGCCTTGGCATGGCGCGGCTGGGGCTGGTCCCCGCGACGATGCTGGCGGTGCTGGTCGCCTCGGTTCCCGCGCCCCAGGGCGGCATTGCATGGCGTGTGGTTCTTGCGGGCGTCGTCAGCCTGATCACCTGGCTGGTCTTCTCGGTGGGTCTGCGCCTTTCCATCCCCGTGTGGCCCGCATGACCGCGTGGGAGGGACTGCTGCACGGCTTTTCCGTGGCCCTGCAGCCGACGGTGATGCTGTATTGCGTGATCGGCGTCGTGCTGGGGACCTTCATCGGCGTGCTGCCGGGGATCGGGGCGATGGCCGCAATCTCGCTGCTGCTGCCGATCACCTACTACATCACGCCCGAATCCGCGCTGATCATGCTGGCGGGCGTTTACTACGGCTCGCAATACGGCGGCGCGGTGGCGTCGATCCTGCTGCGCCTGCCGGGAACGCCGCAATCGGCGGTGACGACGCTGGATGGCTATCCCATGGCGCGGCAAGGGCGCGCAGGCGTGGCGCTGTTCGCGTCCATGATGTCGTCCTTCGTAGGCTCGATCCTGGCTATCGTTGTGCTGGTGGTGCTGGCGGGCTGGCTGTCGCGTGCCGCGACCCAGTTTGGCGCGGCGGACTACGCGGCAATGATGGTGCTGGGGCTGGTGGCGGCCTCGACCGTGGGGTCTGACGCGCCCGCCAAGGGCTTTGCCATGGTCACGCTGGGGCTGATCCTTGGCACCGTGGGCACGGACGTGAACTCGGGCACGCAGCGCTTCACCTTTGGCGTGACCGAGATGATGGACGGCGTGAACCTTGTCGCGCTGGCTATGGGCCTCTTCGGTGTGGCCGAGGTCATCGGCAACATCCGCAGCGCCGAGCGGCAGGGCACGCCCGAGCGCGTCACCCTGCGCCAGCTGATGCCGACCCGCAACGACCTGAGCCGCATGACCTGGCCCACGCTGCGCGGCACCGCGCTTGGCAGCTTCTTCGGGGCGCTGCCGGGGACGGGTTCGACGATTTCCTCCTTCCTGTCCTATGCAATGGAACGCCGCGTCGCCCGCCAGCCCGAGCGCTTCGGCAATGGCGCGATCGAGGGCGTGGCCGGACCCGAGGCCGCCAACAACGCCGCCGCCATCACCGCCTTCGTGCCGACGCTGACGCTTGGCATCCCTGGCGACCCGATCATGGCGCTGATGTTGGGCGCGCTGGTGATCCACGGCATCCAGCCGGGACCGATGATGCTGGAAGCGCGACCGGACATGTTCTGGGGTCTCGTCGTCAGCTTCGGCATCGGCAACCTGCTGCTGCTGATCCTGAACCTGCCGCTGATCGGGATCTGGGTGTCGATGCTGCGCATCCCGTTCCGCTGGCTCTACCCGGCGATCATCGTCTTCATGTGCATGGGCGCCTGGTCCGTGCGGGGATCCGGCTTCGACATCCTCGCCGTCGCGGCCATCGGTCTGGGCGGTTACCTGCTGTCGCTTGCCCGCTTCAGCCCGGCGCTGCTGCTGCTGGGCTTCGTTCTGGGTCCGCTGATCGAGACGAACCTGCGCCGCGCCATGCTGATCTCTCGCGGCGACCCGATGATCTTCCTGGAACGGCCAATCGCGGCGGGGTTCGTGCTGGTCACGGTCGTGCTGATCGCTCTTTCGCTGTGGAATACGTGGCGGCGCAAGCTCGACCGGACTGAACACAGTGGGCATATGTGACGAAAAGAACACGGATTTTCATTTTCGCGGCATTTTCAGGTTGCAGCCGGGCGCCTTCCAAGTAGAACCCGACTGAATTACCAAGGTATGTCGGTTCGCATCCAGATCGGCTCCCAGGCAACATCTCTCGTCTTTGTCGAAGGTCGCTCATGCCGCTCAGCCGCGCACATTCCCGCCGTGTTCGTTCCCTTCTTCTTTCCGTCACGGCCCTGACCGCTGTATGTGCGCCTGTCGTGTACGCCCAGGATGCCGCCGAAAATATCGTTCTGGACGAGATCCTGGTGACCTCCGCCTCCTCGATCGCAACCTCTGTCCAGGATGCGCCGGCGTCGATCACCGTGATCGACCAGGAAACGATCCAGACCAGCGGCGCGCGCGATGTCCGCGATCTGCTGCGGACCGTGCCGGGGCTGAACCTGACCCGCGGCAACGACGGCAACTCGGGCGTGTCCTTCCGCGGGCTGTCCAGCAACCGCACCCTGACGCTGATCGACGGCAAGAGGGTCAGCACCCGCAACACCTTTGCTCGGCACTACAGCGGCGACCTGCAGATCGTCCCGGTGGATGCCATCGAGCGGATCGAGGTGGTGCGCGGGCCGATGTCCACGCTTTACGGCTCGGACGCGATGGGCGGTGTCGTCAATATCATCACCAAGAAGGGCACCGACGTCTGGTCGGGATCGGTCACGACCGAATTTGGCATCGCGGATGAAAGCACCACTGCCGACAGCCGCTCGATCTCGGGTTATCTCTCGGGGCCGCTCGGCCAGAACCTCAGCCTGGCGGCCTGGCTGAAGCTGTCGGAAATCGAGGCGCCTGACGAGCCCTATGGCTTCACCGAAAGCCGGGGCGAGATGATCCCCAACTATACCAGCAACGGCACCCGCACCCAGACCGCCGGCGCCCGCCTGACCTGGACGCCGCGGGACGGGCAGGAATGGGGCTTCGAGGCTCAGGCTTCGGTGGACGACTACTTGGGCGCGGGTGACGAGCCCGACTCGAACGAGGTCTCGAAGCTGAGCCTCGCGGCAACGAACGAATGGCAGCTCGGCAACGGTTCGCTGTCCAGCTACCTTCGCTACGAGCAGTCCGAGAACAAGACCTGGGACGAGGAAGGGTCGGACTGGAACGACCCCATCGAATACGACACGGTCACGCTCGAGTCCCGCTACACCTCGCAGGCGACGGTGGGCGGCCGCACCTTGGACTATACCCTTGGCGGGCTCCTGGCGCGCGAGGAACTGACCGATCCGATCACGACCTCGGATGCGCTGATCGAGGGCTCGGTCGATACCGCCGCGCTTTATGCCGAGGGTCGGTGGCAGGTGACGGACGCCCTGAGCCTGACGGGCGGCCTGCGGCTCGACCATCACGAGAAATATGGCAACCACGTCACGCCGCGGCTTTACGCGAACTATGATCTGGGCAACGGGCTGATGCTGAAGGCGGGCTATGCGCAGGCCTTCGTCGCGCCCGACCTGCGCAACCTCAACCCGAACTACCAGATGGGCTCGCGCGGGAACGGCTGCAAACCCTATGTCGGCCCCTGCACGATCATCGGCAACCCCGACCTCGACCCCGAGACCTCGGACAACTACGAGATCGGCCTGAACTACCAGGGCGCGGACACCAGCTGGGAAGTCACCGCCTTCTACAACGACGTCGAGAACATGCTGAGCGCCCGCCGCACCGGCGAGTTCACGCCCGACGGCAGCCCCCTGTTCCAGCGCGACAACTTCGACTACGGCAAGACCTCGGGCATCGAGTTCGGCGTCGAGCACCATGTGAACGACGACCTCGTCTGGACGACCTCGGGCACCTATATCGCCAAGTCCGAGTTCAAGTACGGCGACTTCGACACCGCCTATCCGATGGCGACGACCCCCGAATGGAACGTCACGACCGGTCTGGCGTGGCAGGCGAACGACCGCCTGAACCTGTCGGGGCAGGTCACCTATGTCGGCAAGCAGGCGGGATATGTCGTTGCGGACGACGTGGATCTGGGGCCGGGCGAACAGCCGTCGGTTCCGGCCGGGCAGAACAGCGATCCCTATTACATCGTGGACGTCTCGGCGCGCTATGACCTGACCGAAAGCTCGCTGTTCTACGCAAGCGTAGACAACCTGTTCAACGACCAGCCCGACGCGGACGTGGACTATCGTGAGGACGGTCGCTTGTTCAAGCTGGGCCTGACGACCCGCTTCTGATCGGACGTCCGGAATGGCAGGCCCGGCCGGTGATCCCTGGCCGGGCCTTCGTCATGTCGGGGCGGTGCCGTGCCCGGCAATTTCTGATCACAGGCAATCGTCGGAACTGCACGGTCTGCAACGGCGGCCGGCAAGGCTGCGCAACCTCTTACGAAAGCGGCGGCCCCTCATCATCCGCCCGGTTCCTCAACGCCACGGAAACGCTTGACCCGTAGCAGGCTGCTCCTCCATATCCGCGCGACAATCAGGGCCGCAGGAGACAGGCCGGCAAGGCCATGCAAGCGGCAGCGACGGGGAGGGATCTCGACATGAGCGGCCTGCTGGCCATGTCTCGCGGCATCGACCGCATCAACACGGTGATCGGGCGCAGCGTCAGCTGGCTGATCCTGGTCGCCGTGCTCGTCAGCGCGGGGAACGCGATCATCCGAAAGGTGTGGTCGATTTCCTCGAACGCCTGGCTTGAACTGCAATGGTATCTGTTCGGCGCAGCCTTCCTGCTGGCCGCGGCCTATACGTTGCTGGAAAACGAACACATCCGCATCGACATCCTTTACGGCGGGCGGTCGCGGCGCACCCAGCACTGGATCGACCTGATCGGGCATCTGCTGTTCCTGATGCCCTTCGTGATCCTGATGATCTGGCTGATGGTGCCTTGGCTGGAACGGTCGATCGCGTCGGGCGAACGCTCGATGAACGCGGGCGGACTGGTCCTGTGGCCGGCCAAGGCGCTGCTGCTGGCGGGTTTCATCCTGCTGTTCTTCCAAGGCATTTCCGAGATCATCAAGAAGATCGCGGTGATGCGCGGCATCATTCCCGACACGCAGGCGCATTTCTCGGCCCATGGCGCGGTCGAGATCGACGACAAGCTGCTGTCCGAGGCGGGCTTTGCCGACCCTGACCATCCGGTCACGGACGAGATGCTTGGCCATCCGGCCGACCACAGCACCAACTACACCGACCGGGGAACGCGCAAATGATGGAACTGATCGCGCAGAACATGGCGCCGATCATGTTCGCAAGCCTCGTGGTGTTCCTGCTGCTGGGCTATCCCGTCGCCTTTGCGCTGGCGGCGAACGGCCTGCTGTTCTTCATCATCGGAGTGGAACTGGCGCCGCTGTCTGGCGGCAACATCAACCTGTCCTGGAACCTGCTTCAGGCCATGCCGGAACGGTTGTGGGGCCTGTTATCCAACGAGACATTGCTGGCGATCCCTTTCTTCACCTTCATGGGGATCGTGCTCGAGAAATCGGGTATGGCCGAGGACCTGCTGGACACCATCGGTCAGCTGTTCGGCCCCGTGCGCGGCGGGCTCGCCTATGCCGTCATCATCGTTGGCGCCCTGCTGGCGGCCACGACGGGCGTGGTGGCGGCCTCAGTGATCGCCATGGGCCTGATCTCGCTGCCGATCATGCTGCGCTATGGCTATGACCGGCGGATCGCCTCGGGGACCATCGCGGCCTCGGGCACGCTGGCGCAGATCATTCCGCCCAGCCTCGTGCTGATCGTGCTGGCTGACCAGCTCGGCCGGTCTGTGGGCGACATGTACAAGGGCGCCATGATCCCGGGCCTCGTGCTGACCGGGTTCTACCTGTCCTATATTTTCGTGATGTCGATCATCCGGCCGAACTCGATGCCCGCGCTGCCGAAAGAGGCGCGGACGCTGGGGTCGGGCGTAACCTCGCTGCTGGTGGCGCTAGTCCTGACCGGGGCGCTGGCCTATGCGCTGTTCGTCCGGATGCAGCCGGCCTACGGCACCAACGCCGACATCCTTGCGCCCTCGGCCGCCGTTCTGGTCATCTACGTGCTGGCGCTGCTGGACCGGACGCTGAAGACCAACGTGATGAGCCGGCTGGCGCAGCAGGTCATCATCGTGCTGATCCCGCCGCTGGCGCTGATCTTCCTGGTGCTGGGCACGATCTTCCTGGGCATCGCCACACCGACCGAGGGCGGCGCGATGGGTGCCGTGGGCGCGCTGATCCTGGCGGGCGCCAAGGGCCGCCTGGGCGGCGGCGTCATCCCGCAGGCGCTGACGGCGACGACGCGGCTGTCGGCCTTTGTCATGTTCATCCTGATCGGGGCGCGGGTCTTCTCTCTGACATTCTACGGGGTGAACGGGCATATCTGGGTCGAGCACCTGCTGACCTCGCTGCCGGGGGGCGAATACGGCTTCCTGATCGTCGTCTCGATCCTCGTGTTCCTGCTGGCCTTCTTCCTCGACTTCTTCGAACTGGCCTTCATCATCGTCCCGTTGCTGGCCCCCGCGGCGGAAAGCCTCGGCATCGACCTGATCTGGTTCGGCGTCCTGCTGGGCGTGAACATGCAGACCTCGTTCATGCACCCGCCCTTCGGCTTCTCGCTGTTCTTCCTGCGCTCGGTCGCGCCCAAGGTCCCCTACAAGGACAAGGTGACCGGCCTGATGATGGAGCCGGTGCGGACCGGTCAGATCTACTGGGGTGCCGTTCCCTATGTCTGCATCCAGCTGGTGATGGTCGCCATCGTCATGATCTTCCCGGGGCTGGTGATGCACTACAAGGGGCCGGCGATAGACACCTCGAATGTCGAGGTCAGCTTCCCGTCAGGTAACCTTGGCGGAGGATTGGGCGGCGGCCTGGGCGGACTTGGCGGCAACCCCTTCGGGGCGCCGGCCGCACCGGGTGCTGCACCCGGCGGCCTGGGTGGCCTGGGCAATCCGTTCGGAGCGCCTGCGACGCCTGCGCCCACGCAGCCTGACGCGGCAGCTCCGGCGGCTCCTTCCGCGGGAGGGCTGGGCGGGCTGAACTCGCCGCCGAGCTTCGGCGCGCCTGCTGCCCCTGCTGCGACGACTCCGGCTCCGGCAGCGCCGGGCGTCGACCTTGGCGCTCCGCCGAACTTCGGCGCGCCCGCGGCGCCTGCGGCAGCGCCCGCCAGTGGTCTCGGCACTCCGCCAAACTTCGGGGCGCCTGCGGCCGGTAATCCTGCCAGCGGCGCGGTGACGAGCGAGACAGTGACGGTCCCGGTCACGCCTGCACCGCCGGCTCCCGCCGCCAACTGAACGAAGAAAGGGCGCCTACAGGGGCGCCCTTTTCATTTCTCGCGCTGCCCGGCCAACGGGAAAGCCGCCGCCCCGAGGGACGGCGGCTTCTTTGCCTCGGCGTCGGCTTACAGCTTGCCGTTGCGCTGCTGGATCATCATCATCGTGTCGAAGGTGTAGTCCGTCGTCTGGCCGTAAAGATACCAGTCGTTCAGGAAGGGCTTCTGCGCTTCCCACATCCGCTTGAACTCGGCGTTTTCGTTCGACAGCTCGTCATAGACTTGGCGCGAGGCGTCGAAGGCGGCCATCATCACGTCTTCCGGGAAGGGCAGGGGCTGTGCGCCCGATTGGGCCAGCCGCTTCAGCGCGGGCGGGTTCTTGTAGTCGTATTCCGACAGCGTGTTCAGGTCGGTCGCCTGGCAGGCCGTGCGGAGGATCGACTTGTAGACCTCGGGCAGCTCGTTCCACTTGGCGAGGTTGAAGAACATCCCCACCGTCGGTCCGCCTTCCCAGAAGCCGGGGTAATAGTAGAAGGGCGCGACCTTCTGGAAGCCCAGCTTCTCGTCATCATAGGGGCCGACCCACTCGGCGGCGTCGATGGTGCCCTTCTCCAGCGCCGGATAGATGTCGCCGCCGGCGATCTGCTGCGGTACGACGCCCAGCTTTTCCACCACGCGGCCAGCGAGGCCCGAGATCCGCATCTTCAGGCCCTGCATGTCGGCCACGCTGCCGATCTGCTTGCGGTACCAGCCGCCCATCTGCGCGCCCGTGTTGCCGACGGGGAAGCAGACCAGGTTCTGCTTGGCCAGAAACTCGTTGTAGGAGTCGATCCCGCCGCCGTGATAGTTGTAGGCCGCCTTGCCGCGCGCGTTGAAGGTCCAGGGCAGGTCCGCACCGCAGGCAAAGGCCGGGTCCTTGCCCCAACTGTAGTAGCCCACCGAGTTCGCGACCTCGACCGTGCCGTCGGTCGCCGCGTCGATGGCCTGCAGGCCGGGGACGATCTCGCCGGCCGCGAAGACCTGCAGGTTGAACTTGCCGTCGGTCATGGCCTTGACGCGCTCGGACACGTCCACGCCGCTGCCGTAGATGGTTTCCAGCGACTTGGGGAAGGACGAGGCGACGCGCCAGTTGATCGCGGGCATCTCCTGCGCGATGGCGGGCGCCGCCAGGGTCGTTCCCGCCGCAGCCGCAGCACCGCCCAGCGAGGCGGTCGTCAGGAACCGGCGGCGGTCGAGTTTGGTCTTGTCGGTCAAGTCATGTCCTCCTCTGTGCCGGGCGTGCGGCCTTGACCCGGCCGCCGCCCGTTCGCGCGGTGCAGATTGCATTGCAGGCAGGCCGCTGTCCACATGACGTTGCGGTCATGCGAAGGAAAGCGCGCCAGCAGGTTAGCCCTTTGTGCAAGAGGCAGTCTCGAGGCGCGAAAGCGTCTTTCCCTTTGGTCGCGTCTGTGGAATCGATGCGACCGGAACAAGCTGGGGCAGGGACAGGAAATGGCGACCGGAAACGGCAGCGAGGCCGCCCAGGGGCTGCGCATGGTCGCACCGCCCCTGGTTTACGCCATCCTGATGCTGGCGATCCCGCTGCTGACGATCCTGACCTTCTCGTTCCTCAAGGACGGCTACCAGACCGTCATCCGCGAATTCACCTTCGAGAACTATCTGGCCGTCTGGGCCGACCCGATCTTCCGCACCCTGATGCTGCGGTCGCTGTGGGTCGCGGGGCTGGTCACGCTGGCAACGGTCGTGCTGGCCTTTCCCGTGGCCTATTTCCTGTCCTTCGTGGTCGCGTCCCGGCACAAGGCGATGTGGATCTTCCTGATCACCATCCCCTTCTGGACCAGCTACCTGATCCGCGTGTTCCTGTGGAAGGTGATCCTTGGCTACAACGGCGTCATCAACTCGGGGCTGAAGTCGCTGGGAATCATCGAGCAGCCGCTGTCCTTCCTGCTCTACAACACCGGCTCGATCGTAGTGACGCTGGCGCACGCCTATGCGCCCTTCGCCATCCTGCCGATCTATGTCGCGCTGGAAAAGATCGACCGCTCGCTGCTGGAAGCGGGCCGCGACCTCGGTGAAAGCCGGCTGATGACCTTCTGGCGCGTCACCCTGCCGCTGGCCATGCCGGGCGTGCTGGCCGCCGTGCTGATCGTCTTCATCCCGACGATCGGCGACTACGTCACCCCTACCCTGATCGGAGGCGGCAAGATCCCCATGGTCGCGAACCTGATCCAGGCGCAGATGCTGGACATCGACAACAAGCCGCTGGGGTCCGCCATCGCGGTCACGGCCATGGGCATCGTGGGGGTGCTGTCGCTGATCTTCCTGTTCCTCAACCGCCGCTTCCTGAGGGTCCGGCAATGAGGGGCGGGGGCCTGCGTGCCTATGCGCTGCTGTATCTGCTGTTCCTTTACGCGCCGATCCTGCTGCTGCCGATCTTCGCCTTCAACTCGGGCACCATCATCGCCTTCCCGCTGCAGGGCCTCACGAGCCAGTGGTTCGAGCAGATGTGGGGCAATGCCACGCTGCGCCGCGCGCTGGGGAACTCGCTGACCATCGCGCTCAGCTCGGCCGTGCTGGCGACCTGCCTTGCGATCTTCGCGGCCCGCGCCTCGACCCGCTACCGCTTTCCGGGAAAGGGCGGAGCCTTGGGGCTGATCATGCTGCCGCTGATCCTGCCGGAAATCATCGTCGGCATCTCGCTGCTGGTGGTGCTGCTGGCTGCGGGCGTGCAGCTGTCGATCCTGACCGTCATCATCGGCCACACGCTGATCTGCATGCCCTATGCCGTGGCGATCATGACCACCGCCTTTTCGTCGCTGGACAAGTCGCTGGAAGAGGCGGCCTATGACCTCGGCGAAACGAAGTGGAGCGCCTTCCGCCTCGTGATCCTGCCGCTGGTCATGCCCGGCATCATCTCGGCCATGCTGATGAGCTTCACCATCAGCCTGGACGAGTTCATCATCGCCTTCTTCCTGGCCGGGAACGAACCGACCCTGCCCACCTATATCTTCAGCCAGCTGCGCTTTCCCAAGTCGATCCCGATGATCATGGCGCTGGGGACGGTGCTGGTGATGATGTCGATCCTGCTTCTGGCAGTGGCCGAATATTTCCGCCGTCGCGGCGCTGCCCGCACCGGCCAGTCGAGCAGCGGAGGCTTGCTGTGAACGCCCGAAACCCCATGCCCGTGGTGCGCGAAGGCGGCCCCGCCAGAGACGAGCACGGCCGCCCCACGCCGATCGAGACGCGCCGCGTGATGATCGAGTGCCGGAACGTCCACAAGTATTACGGCGACTATCACGCCCTGCGTGGCATCGACCTGAAGATCCGCGAGGCCGAGTTCTTCTCGCTTCTCGGCCCTTCGGGCTGCGGCAAGACCACTCTGTTGCGGACCATCGCAGGGTTCGAGGACATCGGCTCGGGCGTGGTGCTGATCGACGGCAAGGACATGGCGAACGTCCCCGCCAACGTCCGGCCGACGAACATGGTGTTCCAGTCCTATGCCATCTTCCCCCACCTGACGGTTGCCGAAAACGTGGCCTTCGGATTGCGCCGCGATCCCCGCTCCAAGGCGGAAAAGGCGGCGGCGGTCGAGGAGGCGCTGGCGATGGTCGGCCTGCGCGGCTACGGCGCCCGCGCGGCGCACGCCCTGTCGGGTGGCCAGCGGCAGCGGGTGGCACTGGCGCGCGCCCTGATCCTCAAGCCCAAGGTGCTGCTGCTGGACGAGCCGCTGTCGGCGCTCGACCGCAAGATGCGCGAGCAGATGCAGGTGGAACTGATCAAGCTGCAGCGGCAGGTCGGGATCACCTTCGTTCTGGTGACGCATGACCAGGAAGAGGCGCTGGTCATGTCCGACCGCATCGCCGTCATGTTCGAAGGCGAGATTGCCCAGCTTTCCTTCGCCGAAGAGCTTTACACCCGCCCTGCCAGCCGCCGCGTTGCGGATTTCATCGGCGTGATGAACTTCCTGCCCGCCCGCATCCTCGGTGATACGGAGACGGGCGTCCGCGTGGACGTCCCCGGCTTCGGCGAGTTCGAGGTTCCCGCCGCCAATGTCAGCCGCGCGGATGCGGGCGACAGCGGCCCATCCGTCGGCTTCCGTCCCGAGGCCGTGACGCTGCTGACCCGCGACGCGCCCGCACCGAACCGCGAGACGGCCGGTGCGATCGAGGAAATCGTCTATTACGGCGACATGACCTATTACGACGTGCGGCTGGACGGCTCGGCGCGCTTCGACGGAAAGGGACACCCGATCCGCGTCTCGATGCGCAACGTCTTCGGCCGCGACCTGCCTGACCTGGGCACCCGCACCCGGGTCAGCTGGTCGCCGGGCTCGCTGATCCTTTTCCGCTGAAGAAGGGCGGCCCGGACTGCCGGGCCGCGCCAAGGGCTCAGGCGGCGTCCAGCGCCTTGACGATGGGCGCGAAGTCCGCGGCCTTCAGGCTCGCCCCGCCCACCAGCGCGCCATCGACATGGGCGATGGCAAAGATCTCGGCGGCATTGGCGGGCTTGACGCTGCCGCCGTAAAGCAGGCGGAACCCGGCCCCGTCGGCAAAGCGCGCGACCAGCGCCTCGCGCATGGCGGCATGAACCTCGGCGATCTGGTCGTTCGTGGGGGTGCGGCCCGTCCCGATGGCCCAGACGGGCTCATAGGCGATGACGGTGTTCGCGGCGGTGGCGCAATCGGGGACCGAGCCCGCAAGCTGCCGCGCGATCACGTCCAGCGTCTCGTTCGCGTCGCGCTGCGCTTCCGTCTCGCCCAGGCAGATGACGCTGGCGATGCCGGCGCGGTGGGCGGCGACGGCCTTGGCCGCCACGTCCTCATCCGTCTCGCCGTGATCGGCACGGCGTTCGGAATGGCCGACGATGACGTAGCTTGCACCCGCGTCGCGCAGCTGCTCGGCTGAGATGTCGCCGGTATGGGCGCCCGATTCCTTCGCGTGGCAATCTTGGCCGCCGACGGCGACCGCAATGATGCCCCGCCCGATGCAGTCTGCCATCGGGCGCATCAACGTGGCGGGGGGGCAGATAAGGATCTCGACCCCTGCCGTGCCACAGTCGCGCGTCAGCGCGTCCACCTCGGCCAGAGAGGCGAGGGTTCCGTTCATCTTCCAGTTTCCGGCGGCAAGCTTGCGGGGCGGCATGGGATCCTCCTGTTGGGTCGGCCACGGCCTAGCGCGGCCGGGTGCAGGGGATCAAGGGCGGGTACCGGCGTCACCCTCGGACCGGGGCGCTGCCCCGGACCCCGGGATACTTGAACAAAGGAGAACTGCCTTGCGGTCAGAATAGGCGCCGGTCGTCTTCTGTCCTCAAATATCCCCGCCGGAGGCTCCGGCGCGGACGAAGGACTGCCTCAGCCGTCGCGGCGCGCGGCCGAGCCCTCCAGCGGCTCGAAGCGGATCGATTCGCCGCAGCCGCAGGTGTCGGTGACGTTCGGGTTCACGAAGCGGAAGCCGCTGTCCAGCAGGCCCGTGTGATAGTCGATCTCGGTCCCGAACAGGAACATCTGCGCAGTGGGTGCGATCAGCACGCGGGCAGCGCCCTGTTCCACGACCTCGTCGTTGGGCGAGGGCGTGTCGGCCAGCTCCATCGTGTATTCCATTCCCGCGCAGCCGCCCTTCTTCAGGCCGATGCGCAGCCCCGAGGCGCCCCTTTCGGCCATCAACCGGGCGATCCTCGCCTCGGCGGCAGGGGTGATGGTGACGGGCGGTTTTCCGGGGATCGAGAACATGGGAGAGGCCTTTCGCGCTGGCCCCCAAGATAGGCAGCCCAGCCGGATCGCTCAAGCCGTGCTGCCGCAGGGTTTGCGGTCTCAGGCTCCGGCTGCTAAAAGGCGCGATCCCGAGGAAAGCCGCAACACCCCGATGACCGCCGAGACCCCCGTCCGCAGCGCCGCCCGTCTGTCCGTCGCCCCCATGATGGACTGGACCGACCGGGCCTGCCGGGGCTTCCACCGCCTGCTCAGCCGCCGGGCGTTGCTTTACACCGAGATGGTGACGGCGCCCGCCATCGTCCACGGCGACCGGGCGCGGCTGCTGGATTATGACGCGGCCGAGCATCCGGTGGCGCTGCAGCTGGGCGGGTCTGACCCGGCGGAGCTGCGCGAGGCCACCCGGATCGCCGCAGACTGGGGTTATGACGAGATCAACCTGAACGTCGGCTGCCCCAGCGACCGGGTGCAGTCGGGCTGCTTCGGTGCGGTGCTGATGAAGACTCCGGCCTTGGTGGCGGACTGCGTGGCTGCCATGCAGGCGGTCAGCCCCGTCGAGGTCACGGTGAAATGCCGCATCGGCGTGGACGAGCAGGAGCCCGCCGAGGTGCTGCCCGCCTTCCTGGACACCATCGCCGCGGCTGGTGTCCGGCGCGTCACCATCCACGCGCGCAAGGCCTGGCTGCAGGGCCTCAGCCCGCGCGAGAACCGCGAGATCCCGCCGCTGGACTATCCGCTGGTCCATGCAATGAAGGCGGCTTTCCCGCAGCTGCATCTGTCCATCAACGGCGGCATTGGTTCGGCCGAGGCGGCAAGCGAGCACCTTGAGGTCATGGACGGCGTAATGATCGGCCGCGCGGCCTATCACGAGCCCTGGGCCATCCTCGGCGCGGCCGACCGGCTATGGGGCGATGAGCCGCGCTTTGCAGAGCCGGCCGAGGTCGCGCTTGCGATGCGCGAGGTGATCGCGCGGCATCTCGAAACCGGCGGACGGATGCACCAGATCACGCGGCACATGCTGGGGCTGTTCCACGGTCGCCCCGGCGCCCGGATGTGGAAGCGGATCCTGTCCGAGCGAGGCTCGGCGGGCACGCTGGACGACTACGACGCGGCGCTGGCGGCGGTCGGCGCACGGGAATTCGCGTGAAACCCTAACGCTTCGGAAATCCGCCTCGTCCTGTGATCCGTGCAAGACAGGGCATGCTGACCCGAGATGCTTCCTGCTGGGCAGACTGCCGCTGACCGCCTCGGCTCAAACGAATTTTCGCAATCCTCATCGACGTGCCGCTGCACACCGAGAAGGGCGCTGCCTCAAGCCTTCTCGGCCACCTTGGCCGCGTCCCACAGCGCGTCCATTTCCTCCAGCGTCGACTCCTCGGGGCGCCGACCCTGAACGGCGAGGGCGGCCTCGATTGACTGGAAGCGGCGGGTGAACTTGGCGTTGGCGCCGCGCAGGGCTTCCTCGGGGTCGATATTCAGGTGTCGGGCGAGGTTCGCCATCACGAACAACAGGTCGCCGAACTCCTCGGCCAGATGCGCGGGGTCGGCGCTGCTCTTGGCGGCAACCAGTTCGGCCGTTTCCTCGCGGATCTTGTCCAGGACCTGCTCGGTCGCGGGCCAGTCAAAGCCTACCCGCGCCGCGCGGTTCTGCAACTTGATCGCGCGGGTCAGCGCGGGCAGCCCCAGCGCCACGCCGTCCAGCGTCCCACGTTCGGCCTTGGCGGCACGTTCCCTGGCCTTGATCGCCTCCCAGTCGCGGACCTGCTGCTCGGCCGACTTGTCGCGGGATTCGTCGCCGAAGATATGGGGGTGACGCGCGATCAGCTTGTCGGAAATCGCCCGCGCCACGTCGGCAAAGTCGAACATGCCCTTTTCCGTCGCCATCTGCGCGTGGAAGACTACCTGCAGCAGCAGGTCGCCCAGTTCTCCGGGCAGCTCGTCCCAGGCCTCGCGGGTGATGGCGTCGGCGACCTCGTGCGCTTCCTCGATGGTGTAGGGCGCGATCGAGGCGAAGTCCTGCTCGATGTCCCAGGGGCAGCCGGTCTGCGGGTCGCGCAGCGCGGCCATGATGTCGATCAGGCGGCGGGTTTCGGCGGTTGCGTCGGACATGGGCGGCGTTCCTTGGAAGGGCAGGGCCTCACGAAGACACGAGCGGCGGGGCAGAGTCCACCTCTGGCCCCCGCGTTCGTGACCTGACCACGCCCGGGGGACGGCGGCTGTTTCTGGACAAGGGCCCTGGCTCCGACTAGGTTCCGCGCCAATCCGCCGCCGGGGCCCTGGTCCTGGCGTTCCCTGACCCTGCGACAAGGATCGCCCATGTTCGTCACCCCTGCCTACGCCCAGGCCGCGGCTCCTGCCGCTGGCGGAGCCGCCGCGTTCGCCCAGTTCGTCCCCCTGATCCTGGTCTTCCTGATCATGTATTTCCTGATCATGCGGCCCCAGCAGAAGAAGATGCGCCTGCACCGCGAGATGATCGCGGCCCTGAAGAAGGGCGACAACGTCATCACCCAGGGCGGCATCATCGGCAAGGTCGTCGGCGTCCGCGACGAGGAGATCGAGGTGGAGATCGCCCAAGGCGTCCGCATCCGCGTCGTCCGCGCCACCATCGCGCAGGTGGTCAACCGCGCCGCGCCCGTCGCCGCGAACAGCTGAAGCAGCAGAGCCACCATGCTGCAGATCCCGACCTGGAAACGCGTCCTCATCCTCGGCATCGTCCTGGTGGGGCTGCTTTATGCGATGCCGAACCTGTTCTATCAGCGGGTGGAAACGCATAACGACGCGATCACCGCGGCCGAGCGGGCCGGGTTCGAGACGCCCGAGCAGGCTGCCGCCCGGTCCCTGTGGCCGGACTGGCTGCCGTCTTCGCTGGTCAACCTGGGACTGGATCTGCGCGGCGGCGCCCATCTTCTGGGCGAGGTCAATGTCGAGGAAGTCTATGCTTCGCGCATGACCGGCCTCTGGCCGGAACTGCGCGACGCCTTGGCGGCCAAGCGCGACGTGCTGGGCGCGGTTCGCCGCGTGCCTGGCCCGCCCGACCAGCTGCATGTCGAGATCGGCAATCCCGACCAGATGGCGCGCGCAGTGGAAATCGCCCGCGGTCTTGCCGCGCCGGTCGTGTCGCTGTCCGGGGCGGGTGCCTCCAGCCTCGACATCACGGCACAGGGCGCGACCATGATCGTGCAGCTGTCCCAGGCCGAGCGCGCCGCGACAGACGACCGCACCATCCAGCAATCGCTGGAAATCGTGCGCCGCCGGGTGGACGAGGTCGGCACCCGCGAGCCCACGATCCAGCGCCAGGGCAAGGACCGCATCCTGATCCAGGTGCCCGGCATCGGTTCGGCCGAGGAACTGAAGGAACTGATCGGCACCACCGCCAAGCTGACCTTCAACCCGGTGGTCGGGCGCGGCACCGACCCGAACGTGCAGGCGGGCCTGGGCAACATCGTCGTGCCGTCGATGGACGAGCCGGGCGTGTACTATACGCTTGCCGAGGCGCCCGTGGTCACCGGCGAGGACCTGACCGACGCCCGGCCCAGCTTCGACCAGAACGGCCAGCCGGCCGTGGACTTCCGCTTCGGCCCGCAGGGCGCGCGCCGCTTCGGCGCCTATACCTCGGCCAACATCGGCCAGCCCTTCGCCATCGTGCTGGACAACCAGGTGATCTCGGCCCCCGTGATCCGACAGGCGATCACCACCGGCTCGGGCCAGATCTCGGGCGCCATGACGGTGGACGAGTCGACCCAGCTAGCCGTTCTGCTGCGCGCGGGCGCGCTGCCCGCGGAAATGACCTTCCTTGAAGAACGGACCATCGGGCCGGAACTGGGGCAGGATTCGATCGACGCGGGCACCAAGGCCGCGAGCATCGGGACCGTCCTGGTCGTCGGCTACATCGTGGCCAGCTACGGGCTGTTCGGCGTCTTCGCCTCGGTCGCCGTCATCGTCAACGTCATCCTGATCCTCGCGATCATGGGGGCGATGGGAGCCACGCTGACGCTGCCGGGCATCGCGGGGATCGTGCTGACGGTCGGCACCGCGGTCGATGCCAACGTCATCATCTACGAACGCATCCGCGAGGAACTGCGGGCCGGAAAGAAGGTGGTCAAGGCCATCGACGACGGCTTCAACGAGGCGATGAGCGCCATCATCGACGCCAACGTCACCACCTTCATCGCCGCGCTGGTGATGTTCTTCCTAGGCTCGGGCCCGGTAAAGGGCTTCGCCGTGACGCTGGTCATCGGCATCGTCACCTCGGTCTTCACCGCGATCTACCTGACGCGGCTGATGATCGTGTTCTGGCTGGAACGCCGCCGTCCCGCGGCCCTGGTCCTCTAAGGGGAAACCTTCATGGCATTCCGTCTGAAACTCGTCCCCGACAACACGAAGATCGACTTCTTCCGCTGGCAGTGGCTGACGACCGGCATCTCCGGTCTCGCGATGGTGGCATCGGTCATCATCGTCCTGACCATGGGGCTGAACTTCGGCATTGACTTCAAGGGCGGCACGACCATCCGCTCGGAAAGCCCGACCGAGTTCTCGGTGTCCGAGTACCGCGACGCGCTGGCCGGGCTGGACCTGGGCGACGTGTCCATCACCGAGGTCTTCGACCCCTCCTTCGGCCCCGACCGCCATGTGGCGCAGATCCGCATCGGCACCACGAACGAGACCGGCTCGGTCACGCCCGAGGAACTGAACCGGATCGAGGCCGCGCTGCGCGAGGTCGATCCCGGCGTCACCTTCGCGGCCGTGGAATCCGTCGGCCCCAAGGTCTCGGACGAGCTGATCAGGACCGCCGTCTACGCGGTGGGCGCGGCGACCATCGGCATCCTGTTCTACATCTGGCTGCGCTTTGAATGGCAGTTCGCGGTGGGCGCGGTGACGGCGCTGGTCCATGACGTGCTGGTGACCGTCGGCATCTTCTCGCTGTTCCAGTTGCGCTTCGACCTGACCACCATCGCCGCGCTGCTGACGATCTTGGGCTATTCGGTCAACGACACGGTGGTCGTCTTCGACCGGCTGCGCGAGAACCTCATCAAGTTCAAGACCATGCCGCTGATCGACGTCATGAACCTGACGGTGAACGAGACGCTGTCGCGCACGGTGATGACCGCCATGACCACGGCCTTGGCCCTGGGCGCGCTGCTGATCTGGGGCGGGGACGTGATCCGTGGCTTCGTCTTCGCGATGTTCCTGGGCGTGTTCATCGGCGCCTATTCGACCGTGTACCTTGCGAAAAGCGTCGTGCTGTGGCTGGGCGTACGCCGCGACTGGGGCAAGCCCGAGAAGAGCGCCCGGGCCGAGCGGGACGAACTGTCGGGCACGCCCTTTCAGGACACGCCCTGATGGCCATGCGCGAAAGCGACTATCCCGGGGGCGTTCCGGTGGACGGCTACGGGCGGGGCTTCTTCCGCGTGGAAGGGCAGGTCCATCGCGGCGCCCTGATCGTCACCGCCGACGGCGTCCGGACCTGGTCGGGGCTTGAGGATGCGGCGCCCCTGGTGGCGCTTGGGGGCAGGATCGACGTGCTGTTCCTGGGCATGGGCGCCGACATCGCCCATCCGCCTGCCGCGCTGGTGGCCCTGCTGGAAGACGCCGGGCTGATGGTCGAGCCTATGTCCACCCCCAGCGCCGCGCGCAGCTACAACATCACGCTGTCCGAGGGGCGGCGGGTCGCCTGCGCCCTGCTTCCCGTCTGAGGTCCGGCATGGGCGTGCTCGTCCAGGCGCATGACCTCGCCGTGTCGCGCGGCGGCCGGCGCGCGGTCGAGGGCGTCGGCTTCACCCTGTCGGCGGGCGAGGCGCTGATCCTGCGCGGACCCAACGGCATCGGCAAGACGACCCTGCTGCGGACGGTGGCGGGGCTCCAGCCCCCGGCCGGGGGCCGGATTGAGGCAGATCCCGACGCCATCGCCTATGCCGCCCATGCGGACGGGTTGAAGGGCGCGCTGAGCGTGGCCGAGAACCTGCGCTTCTGGCGCGATGTCTTTGGCGGACCGCCCGTGGAGCCCGCGCTTGAGGCCATGAACCTGACCCAACTGGCCGGACGGCCCGCCGCGATGCTGTCGGCGGGGCAGAAACGCCGCTTGGGGCTTGCGCGCCTTCTGGTCACCGGCCGCCCGGTCTGGGTGCTGGACGAGCCAACGGTGTCGCTGGACGCGGGTTCGGTCGCGCTGTTTGCGGATGCGGTGCGCGCCCATCTGGCGGCGCAGGGAGCGGCGCTGATCGCCACGCACATCGACCTTGGCCTGCCCGAGGCGCGGGTGCTGGACCTCGGCGCGCATCGGGCAACCGCCACGGCCCCCTCGCGTGCGCCTGCGAGCTTCGACGAGGCCTTCGGATGAGAAACCTCCCCAGCGTGGAACTGCCCGGACAGGAACGCCCATGCTCGCGCTGCTGATCCGCGACCTGAGGCTTGCCACGCGGGCAGGGGGCGGCTTCGGGCTGGGCCTCGCCTTCTTCCTGATCGTCTGCACGCTGGTGCCCTTCGGCGTCGGTCCCGAGGGCGGGACGCTGGCCCTGATCGCGCCCGGCATCCTTTGGGTCGGCGCGCTGCTGGCTTGCCTGCTGTCGCTGGACCGCATCTTCGCGCTGGACTGGGAGGACGGCAGCCTCGACCTGCTGGCTACCGCCCCCGTGCCGATGGAGGGCGCGGTGCTGGTCAAGGCGGCGGCCCACTGGATCACCACCGGCCTGCCGCTGGTGGTGGCCGCGCCCGTCTTCGGCATCCTGCTGCACCTGCCCTCGGGCGCGCAGGGCTGGCTGGTCGCGGCGCTGCTGCTGGGGACGCCCGCGCTGTCGATGCTGGGCGCCTTCGGGGCGGCCCTGACGGTGGGCCTGCGGCGGGGCGGGCTGCTGATGTCGCTGCTGGTCCTGCCGCTTTACGTGCCCACCCTGATCTTCGGGGCCGAGGCGGTGCGACGCGGGGCCGCAGGGGGCGACGGGACGACGCCCTTGGTGCTTCTGGCCGGGATCACCCTTGCTACGCTGGCCGCAATCCCCTTTGCGGCCGCCGGCGCGCTGAGGGTCAACCTGCGGTGAGGGGGCTTCACGCGGTCCTCCCGCCCGGCTAGAGGAAGCAGCATGTCGATCTGGGAATACGCCAACCCCGTCAAGTTCATGCGCACCTCGGGCGCGGTTCTGCCGTGGCTGATAGGCGCCACGGCGATCTGCCTGCCGGTGGGCCTGATCTGGGGCTGGACGGTGCCCGAGGACTACAAGCAGGGCGCGACCGTCAAGATCATGTTCCTGCACGTGCCTTCGGCGATGATGGCGATCAACATCTGGGTCATGATGCTGGTGACCTCGCTGATCTGGCTGATCCGCCGCCATCATGTCAGCGCGCTGGCCGCCCGCGCGGCGGCCCCTATCGGCGCGGTGATGACGGTCATGGCGCTGGTCACGGGCGCCGTCTGGGGCCAGCCGACCTGGGGGACCTGGTGGGAATGGGACCCGCGCCTGACCTCGTTCCTGATCCTGTTGCTGTTCTATCTGGGCTACATGGCCCTGTGGTCCGCGATCGAGAACCCGGACAACGCGGCCGACCTGACCGGGGTCATGTGCCTTGTGGGTTCCGTCTTCGCCTTCCTGTCGCGCTATGCGGCGCATTTCTGGAACCAGGGGCTGCACCAGGGATCGACCATCAGCGTCGCGCCGGGGGACCGGATCAGCTCGGTCTACAGCTATCCGCTGTATACCTGCATGCTGGGGTTCTTCCTGCTGTTCGTGACGCTGCTGCTGATCCGCACCCGGACCGAGATCCGCCGCCGCCGCACCGCGGCCCTGCTGGCAAGGGAGATGCGCGCATGATCGCCGAACTCGGCCGCCACGCGGCTCCGGTCCTTGCGGCCTGGACCATCTCGGGCGTCCTGATCGTCGGGCTGATCGCCCAGACGATGGTTGCTGCCTCGCGCGCCCGGCGCGCGCTGGAGAAGGTGGAACGCCGTGGCTAGGATCTCTCCCCTTGTCGCCATTCCGCCTCTGGCCTTCGCGGGGCTGGCCGCCATGTTCCTGTGGGGCATGGGGCGCGAGGACCCGACCGCGCTGCCCTCGGCCCTGGTGGGGCGGCAGGCGCCCGCGGTGCCAGCAACGACGCTGCCCGGCAAGCGGCAGCTGACCGACGCCGACCTGCGCGGTGGAGAGGTGACGCTGGTCAACTTCTGGGCCAGCTGGTGCCCGCCCTGCCGGGCCGAGCATCCGACGCTGGAAGCCCTGACGGCCGAGGGGATCAACGTGGTCGGCATCGACCTCAAGGACCCCGAGCCTGCCGCGCTGCGCTTCCTGGCCGAGCATGGCGATCCCTTCGCCGCGCTGGCGACCGACCCGCAGGGCCGCACGGCGATCGAATGGGGCGTGACCGCCCCGCCCGAGACCTTCATCCTGGACGGAGAGGGCAACATCCTTCACCGTCACGCGGGTCCGCTGATCCGCGAGGATTACACCAACCGCTTCCGTCCCGAGCTGGACAAGGCACTGGCCGCCGAGCGGTGAGGGCAGGGCGGCTGTCGCCGCCCTGAGCCCGGATCACCAGATGAAGTCGTCCACGCCCAGGCTGGAGAGCGAGGTCCACTCGATCTTCAGCGAGGCCGTGCCATCGTTGAAGAAGACATGACCGCCCGATTGGGTCAGGTGCTCGCGCACGTCGGCGAAGGTGTCGAGGCCTGCGAAGCTGCGCAGGTCGATCTGGTCGTCGTCGCTGCTGTCGTTGAAGGTGCGGATCGTGTCCTGCCCGCCGTTGAAGACCAAGCGGTCATCGCCCTCAGCCCCGCGCAGCAGGGCATTGCCCGGGCCGCCATCCAGAGTGTCGTTGCCTTCGCCCGCCGCCAGGTCGTCATTGCCTGCCCCGCCGAGGATCAGGTCGTTGCCTTCGCCGCCGATGACGATGTCGTTGCCGGCGCCCGCTTTCAGCGTGTCGTTCCCCTCGCCGCCGAAGACCCGGTCGCCGCCCGCACCGGAGATGACGTTGTCGTTCCCTTCGCCTGCGTTGATCGAATCCGAGCCGCTGCCCGCGCGGATTGTGTCATTGCCATCATCGGCGTTGATGCGGTTGTTGCCCTCACCGCCATCGATGAAGTCGTTGCCGTCATCGTCGGTGATCAGGTCGTTGCCTGCGCCGCCCCACAGGCTGTCATTGCCGTCGTCGCCGATGATCCGGTCATCCCCGGCCTCGCCCCAGAGGCGGTCATCGCCATCGCCACCGACAAGGGTATCGTTGCCGGCCCGCCCCCAGAGACGGTCGTCGCCCCCGCGCCCGCGGATGAGGTCACCCAGGGGTGTGCCGACAAGACTGTTGTCGTCGTCGTTGCCATTGATGGTCGCCATGTCGCGTCTCCTTGTCTGACCCGGTGTAGGTCAGAAAGGGTAGGCGCAGACCCGTGTGGCGCCCGCATGACAAACCCGGGATCATCGGCGATCCGGCGGGAAACCGCCCGTCAGGCGCCGCCCTGAACCCGTTCTTCCGCCTTGCTCAGGAAGACCCGCGGCTCGGGGCGTTCGCTGCTGGCATAGGCAACCGCGAATTCGCGGCTGTTGTGCATCCAGCCGAAGCGGCCGTCGGGGGTCAGGGCGATGCCCCCGGCCTCGCCGCCGATGTCGGCCACGTGGCGTACGGCCAGCTCCAGCGCGGCGTCCGGCTCCATCTGCCCGAGCGCGTGCATGACCCGTGCCGCCAGCATCTTGCGCGCGATATGTTCGCCATCGCCCGAGAAGGCCACCGCGCCGACACCGTTGTCGGCATAATAGCCGCAGCCCGGCATTGCCGAGTCGCCCATGCGCCCGACCGGAGTGCCCTCAAGCCCGCCCGTCGAAGTCGCCGCGACCAGCAGCCCGTTCCGGTCCAGCGCAACGCAGCCGACGGTGTCGTGGGCTTTGGCCTTGTCGCGCTTCTGGCCGCCCGCCCCCTTGAGGGTGGCGGGGTCGCAAAGCTCCAGCCTCTTTTCTGCGGCGAAGTCCCGCGCGCCCGGTCCCGCGATCAGAATGGTTTCCTCTTCCAGCATGGCGCGGGCCACGCTGACGGGATTGCGGACGCCTTGAATGACCCCCGCAGCGCCGACGTTGAAGGACTGCCCCTCCATCAAGGCCGCGCACATCTCGACCTCGCCCGCGCGGTTCGGAACGCTGCCATAGCCGCAGTTGAAGGTCGGGTCATCCTCGAGCACCCGCAGGGCGGCCTCGGCCGCCTCAACGGCCGAGCCCCCACGTTCCAGAACTGCCTGCCCGGCGGCAAGCGCCCGCAGGCAGCCCGAGCGGTTGGCCTCGGCTTCCTCCGGCTCGATCTGCTTGGCGCCGCCGTGCAGAATGATCGCCCACATGGGATACTCCTGATGGATGTTTTCCTGTTCGGACCGGCGCGGGAGGTGATCCTGCGAGGCACCGGTCCCGGACACGACGGACCAGTCCAGAGAGCGCGTCATCCCGCGGTTACGGGTCGTCTTCCGAAAAGGCCTGCGGACGGCGCCCGGCGATGTCGAAGCGGTCGCCTGCGCCGAGGACATGCAGCGTCACGTCGAAAAGCGACAGCACCCGGTCGGGCTCGGCATCGGCGATGTTCGAGTGGGTGATGCGATGCCCGTCCACGATGGTCACCCCGCCGCTGCCGATCACGCGGAAGCCGTCGCCCTCGACCACGATGGCGGTGTCCTCGTCGATGCCGATCCCCAGCGTGCGCGGGTTCTGGGAGACCGCGCCGAGCAGGCGCCCGATCCGGCCGCGTTCCGCGAAATGCTGGTCGATGACCACGTCCTTGATCAGCCCCAGCCCCGCGGCCATCCGCAGGTCGCCCACACGATGGGATTCTGCACCCGCCCCCCGCACAAGCATCGTGTCGCTCATGACCGAGGCGCCTGCCGAGGTGCCCGCGATCACGGCGCCCTGACGGTGCAGCTCGTAGATGCGCCGTTCCAGCGGCGTGTCGCCGATCTGGCTGGTGATCCGCAGCTGGTCGCCCCCGGTGAAATAGATCCCCGCGGCGCCGTCCAGCAACGCCAGCTTGGCGCTGTCATGGGCTTCTTCGCGGTTCTCGACGTAAAGTTCGACCAGTTCGGTGACGCCCAGCTTCTCGAAGGCGGGCCGATAGGCCTCGTAATAGCCCTCGGGCTCAGACGAGGCCACGGTGGCGAGAACCAGACGGCCCCCGCGCACGCGCCGCGCGACTTCCCTCAGGATGACGCTGTCCTCGTCCTTGCGCTCATGCCCGCCGATGACGATCAGTGCGCCCGCCGTCACGGTTGAACCTTGCGCAGCAGACCGTCGGCCCCGAGCTCGGCCCCCTCGGGTTCGGGAAAGGGGGGAAGGGCCCAGCCCGCGCCAATCCGGGGCCGGAGCAGATCGGGGTCGGTGCCCGCAGGGGCGATCAGCTCGACCTCCCCGTCAAGCGTCGGCAGGCGCAGCACCGGCTCGACCTTGGGGCGCCTGGGTTCCGGCTGCCAGTCAAGCACCTGCCGCCACATCTGCTCGACCTCGGTCGGGGTCAGCACCACCAGATCGCCGGGACGGGCGAGCCTCAGGCAGGTGTTGGCCGCCTCTTCCTCGTCCAGCACGCAATGCATCCGCTCGGCCGGGAAGCCTGCGGCCCGAGCGCCCTCGGCCAGAAGGCCCACGATCTCGCCCTGGCCGCGGCCGCGCCGGGCCGGGTCCTCGCGGAAGACGATCTCGTCGAACAGGCCGGCCGCGATGCGGCCCATCAGGTGCATGTCCTCGTCGCGCCGGTCGCCGGGGATGCTGACCATGCCGATGGCGCGGGGATGGCGTGCCCTCAGCCCCGCCACGACCCTGCCAAGCGCCGCCAGCCCCGCCGGGTTGTGGGCGTAGTCGAGGATCACGCGGACGCCGTGCGCGTCATGGATGTTCAGCCGCCCCGGCGATTGCTCGTAAGAGCTGGTGAAGCTGGACAAAGCGCGCGCGACCGCCTCGGGGTCCACCCCTTGGGCGATGGCCATGGCGGCAGCGGCCATGGCGTTCTGGACGTTGAACTCGGCCAGGCCGTCCAGCGTGGCCGGGATCTCCTCCACCCGCATCAGGCGGCGGGTTGCGCCGTGCCGGTGCAGGATCAGCATCCCGCCCTCGCGCACGACCGCCATGCCGCCTTGGGCCACATGCTCGCGCAGGAAGCCCGGCATCTCCTCCCCGCCCTTGAGCGAGAAGAAGACGATCCGCCCGCCCGCGTGGCGGCGCATGGCGACGGTCAGCGGATCGTCGGCGTTCAGGATGCTTGCGCCTGAACGGTGGACGGACTCGGTCACGATGGACTTGACGCGGGCCAGGTCCTCGATGCTGTCGATGCCCTTCAGGCCGAGGTGGTCCTCTTGCACGTTCAGGACGGCGCCCACGTCGCACCAGTCGAAACCGAGCCCTTCGCGCAGCATCCCGCCACGGGCGGTTTCCAGCACTGCCACCTCGACGGTCGGGTCGCGCAGCACCTTGCGCGCGCTCTGCGGGCCGGAGGCGTCCACCTCGGCGATCAGGTGGTCGCCCATCTGGATACCGGACGTGGTCGTGAAGCCGACGGTCTTGCCGAGCGAGCGATAGATATGTGCCAGCATCCGAACGGTGGTCGATTTCCCGTTGGTGCCGGTGACGGCCAGGACCGGGATGCGGCCATTGCCGCCCTCCGGGAACAGTCGGTCGATCACCGGGCGGGCCACGTTGCGGGGTTGGCCCTCGGAGGGCTCCAGGTGCATGCGGAAGCCGGGGCTCGCGTTCACCTCGATGACGCCGCCGCCGGTCTCGCGGGCCGAGCGGGTGATGTCGGGCAGGGTCATGTCGATCCCGGCCACGTCGAGCCCGATCACCTGCGCGGCACGGGCGGCCAGCCAGGCGTTCTCAGGATGGATCTCAATCGTGCGGTCGATGGCAGTGCCGCCGGTGGAAAGGTTCGCGGTGCCACGCAGGAAGACCTGCTGGCCCTCCTGCGGAACGCTGTCCGGAGTCAGCCCGGCAAGCTCCAGCCGCGCCCGCACATGATCGTCGATGACGATCTTCGTCATCACCTTCTCATGGCCCTCGCCCCGGCGCGGGTCGCGGTTCTCGGCCTCGACCAGTTCCGCGATGCTCAGGCTGCCGTCGCCGGTCACATGGGCGGGCACGCGCTCGGCCACGGCGCAGACCTCGGCGCCGACGACCAGCACGCGGTAATCGCGGCCGCGGAACTGCTGTTCGACGATGACACGGCGGCTGTGGCTGCGGGCTTCCTCGAAGGCGGCCTCCAGCTTCTCGGCGCTGTCGATGTCCAGCGTCACGCCCCGCCCGTGGTTGCCGTCAAGCGGCTTCACCACCACGGGCCAGCCGAGGTCCCCTGCCGCCGCCAGCGCCTCGGAAACCGAGCGCACAACGGCGCCCTGCGGCACCGGCACGCCTGCGTCGTCCAGAAGCGCCTTGGTCAGGCTCTTGTCCGAGGCAGCCTCGACAGCCAGCGAGGAGCTTTCGCCTGTCACGCTGGCGCGAATGCGCTTCTGCGCGGCACTGAACCCAAGCTGGACGAAGCTGTTGGCGTCAAGCCGCATCACCGGGATGTCACGGCGCCGTGCCTCGTCCACCAGCGCGCGGGTGGTGGGGCCGAAGCCCACGCGGCCGATCAGCCGGGAAAGGTCCCGGATCGCGGCCTCGACATCCACGGTGCCGTCGGCGCTGCGCGGGGCGGGAGTGTCGTCTAGCCGCGACAGGCCGGTGATGCCGCATAGGTTCGCAGGCAGCAGTCCGTCCACGATTTCCAGTGCGAAGCGCCCGGCCATGCGGCCCGCTTCCTCGTAGTCATAGGCGAACATGACGTTGTAGACGCCGCGCTGCCCCCGGACCGAGCGAGTCTTGCCGCGCGTGACGGTCGTTCCTGACTGCGATTGCAGTTCCAGCGCGACATGCTCGGCCACATGGCCCAGCCAGGTGCCATCGCGCAGCCGGCGCAGGAAGCCGCCCGGCTCGCCGAAGCAGCAGCCATGTTCGTGAAGGCCCGGAAGTGCCTGCATCAGCCGGTCAGTGAAGCCCTGCAGCCGGTTCGTGGGCCAGTCTTCCAGCGCGCCCAGGTCCAGTTCGATCCGCACCATCGGCGTGGCACTGTAGAGATGGGGTCCACGATAAAGTCCGGTCCCGCGAACCTGCATGGGAGTGGCGGAAACTGAACACATGATGTTCTCCATTGTATGGCCTGCAGGCAGGGACCATAAGCAACCGGAAGTTGCGGTGAGTAATACCTGCCGGATCAATCTCGGACAGGGTTCCTCGGTTCCGGGTGCGGAACATCATGTAAGCTTAAAGAATGTAAGCAGGAATTCTGCTTGGCCAACCGGAGAGGCTGGTCGATCAACCGGCTTGATTCCCACTGGTCAACAGGACCGCATGAGACATTCCGCCGGATAGAGCACCCTTGTTCCGCGAGCAGTAGGTTTCGTCCTGACTTGCGCGAATGGCGTTCTAATGGTCGCACGCAAGGGCAAACCAACTTTTTTTAGTCGGGCCCTTTTCCGGCCGATGTGCGTTGAGGCGCGAGGATGACGTTCGTCGGTCTCCCCTCGCACCCGCCACACAAAGGATTCGACAGATGTTTCTTCGCGTCGACAAGTTGCAGGTCGAACTGCCCGCGCCCGCGCGGCAGGATCCGAACGCCGGTGCCGCACTCCAGGAACTGCTGGGCGGCAAGTACGGCGAGATGTCCACCCTGGGCAACTACCTGTTCCAGAGCTTCAACTTCCGCTCGAAGAACAAGCTGCGGCCGTTCTATGAACTGGTTGCGGCGATCACTGCCGAGGAACTGGGACACGTCGAACTGGTCTCGAACGGCGTCGCCATGCTGAACAACGGGCCCGATGTGCCGGGCGCGGACGAGGGCGACGGGGGCGACATCTCGAATGCCCCGTTCGAGATGATGAAGGACATCCGTTCGGCCGCATCCTTCTACAGCCATGCGGGCGGGTCCGTTCCGGTCAACTCGAACTCGATGTCCTGGAACGTGGACATGGTCACAACGACCGGCAACGTGATCATGGATCTGCTGCACAACTTCCACCTGGAATGCGGCGCGCGTCTGCACAAGCTTCGGGTCTATGAATCGCTGACTCAGGACAACGTGACCGGGCGCGAGATCTGCGGCTACCTACTGGTGCGGGGCGGGGTGCATGCCCATGCCTACGGCTTGGCGTTGAAGCGCCTGACGGGCGTGGACATCCACCAGATGCTGCCGACGCCGAACATCCCGACCGACAAGGTGCCCGAGGCGCGCAAGTATCTGCAGGCGGGGTCGCACCGCCGCATCTACACCTTCTCGCCGGGCGACTACCAGGCCTTGGCGGGGGTCTGGAGCGGTGAGGCGCTGCCGACCGATCCGCCCGGCCCGCTGGAAGTGATCGAGGGGATGCCGGAAGGCGGCAAGATCCACCAGCTGGTGGGCGTGCCCTCGGCCTTTACCCCGGATTATGCGCCCGAGGAAATGTTCGAGATCGCCGAGAAGCTGACCAAGGCGGCCATGCAGGGCGCAGGCTCGCTGTAAGGCAACCCGGTGGCCGGCATCGGTCGGCCACCGGTTCCCTGTCCCTCAGGCCGCCTTGGCAGCTTTCGCGGCCTTGCGCCGGGCCACGCGGGCGCGGATCGCCTCGACATCCGTGATCGGGGTCGCGGCGAAAAGCTGGCGCGTATAGGGGTGCTTCGGGTCCGCGAAGACTTCCTCGCGGGTGCCCTGTTCCACCGCCACGCCCTCGCTGATCACCATGACGTCATCGGCGATATAGCGCACGACCGACAGGTCGTGGCTGACGAAGACATAGGTCAGTCCGAATTCGTCCTGCAGATCAGCCAGCAGGTTCAGCACCTGCGCCTGCACCGACAGGTCCAGCGCCGAGACGGGTTCGTCCAGCACCAGCAGCGAGGGGTTCAGCATCAGCGCCCGCGCGATGGCGATCCGCTGCCGCTGCCCGCCCGAGAACATGTGCGGATAGCGGTTGAAGTGCTCCGGCCCCAGGCCGACCTTGACCAGCATCGCCTCGGCCCGCGCGCGGCGCTCGTCGGCGGGCACGTCGGTGTTGATGACCAGCGGCTCCATCAGAACGTTGCCGATCTTCTGGCGCGGGTTGAGGCTGCCATAGGGGTTCTGGAACACCATCTGGACCTTGGACCGCATGGCGGGCCCCGGACGGGTCTTCGAGATGTCCACGCGCTGCCCGTCTATCAGCAGTTCGCCATCCGAGGGTGCGTCGATCAGGGCGATGATCCGCGCCAGCGTCGACTTGCCAGAGCCGGATTCGCCCACAATGACGAGGGTCTTGCCCTTCTCGACCTTGAAGTCGATGCCCTTCAATGCCCGGACGGTCTTTGCGCCGCCGAACAGCCCGCCGGGAACATGGTAGTCCTGCACGAGCCTGCGGCCTTCCAGCACGACGGCGCTCATCGGGCGGCCTCGGCCGCGAAGAAGTCGGACACGGTCGGAAGCCGGTCGCCGGTCGCGTTTTCCGGCAGGGCGGAGAGCAGCGCCTTGGTATAGGGGTTCTGCGGGGATTCGAAGATCGACAGCACGTCGGCGTCCTCCATCTTCCGGCCCTTGTATTGTACGACAACGCGGTCGGCGGTTTCGGCCACCACGCCCATGTCATGGGTGATGAGGATCAGCGCCATGCCATAATCCTCCTGCAGGTCCATCAGCAGGTCGAGGATCTGCTTCTGGATTGTCACGTCCAGCGCGGTCGTGGGCTCGTCCGCGATCAGCAGGCGGGGCTTGGACGCGATGGCGATGGCGATCATCACCCGCTGGCACTGCCCGCCCGAAAGCTGGTGCGGATAGGACTTCAGCTTCTCCTCGGGCGAGGGGATGCCGACGGCGCGGAACAGTTCCAGCGCGCGGGCGCGGGCCTCGCGGCGGCCGAGCCCGAGGTTCAGGCGCAGCACCTCTTCGATCTGGAAGCCGACGGTGAAGGCCGGGTTCAGGGAGGCGATGGGCTCCTGGAAGATCATGGTGATCTCGCGCCCGATCAGGCGGCGGCGCTCGGCGGCAGTCATCGCCAGCAGGTCGCGGCCGTCATAGGTCATCTCGTCGGCGGTAACGGTGGCGGTGTCGGGCAGGAGGCCCATGACCGCCAGCATCGACACCGACTTGCCCGAGCCGGACTCGCCCACGATGGCCAGCACCTCGCCCCGGTCCACGCGGATGTCCACGCCATCGACCGCGGTGAAGCTGCCGGTGGCGGTGGCGAAGCGGACGGTCAGGTTGCGGATGTTCAGGATCGCCATGCGTCAGCTCCGCTTGAGTTTCGGATCGAGCGCGTCGCGAAGCCCGTCGCCCATCAGATTGATCGCCAGCACCGCGATCAGGATCGCAAGGCCGGGGAAGGTGGCGACCCACCAGGCACGCGAGATGAATTCGCGCGCCTCGGCCAGCATGGTGCCCCATTCGGGCGCTGGCGGCTGCGCGCCCATGCCGAGGAAGCCAAGCGCGGCGGCGTCCAGCACGGCCGACGAGAAGGACAGCGTCGCCTGCACGATGAGGGGGGCCACGCAGTTGGGCAGGATCGTCAGGAACATCAGCCGCAGGTTGCCGGCACCGGCCACGCGGGCCGCGCTGACATATTCGCGCTGCTTCTCGGCCATTACCGCGGCGCGGGTCAGGCGCGCGAAATGCGGCTGGTAGACGATGGCGATGGCGATCATCGCGTTGGTCAGGCCTGGGCCGAGGACCGCCACCAGCACCAGCGCCAGCAGCAGCGAGGGAAAGGCCAGGATCACGTCCATGATGCGCATGATCAGCGCATCCAGCCAGCCGCCGAAGAAGCCGGCCACCAGGCCGATGATGACGCCCCCCAGCAGCGCAATCGAAACGACCACGATGCCGATGAACAGCGAATATTGCGAGCCCTTGATCAGCCTCGACAGGATGTCGCGCCCGACGGGGTCGGTGCCCAGCAGGAAATCGGCGCGGCCGCCATCCAGCCAGGCCGGGGGCAGCAGCAGCGCGTCGCGATACTGCAGCGTCGGGTTATGGGGCGCGAGCCAGTCGGCAAAGATCGCCGTGAAGACCATCAGCAGGAAGATCGCAAGGCCAACCACCGCGCCCTTGTTGCGGCTGAAGTAGAACCAGAACTCGCTGAGTTGACGCCGACGGATGGCGGCGTCCGAAAGCTTGACGGATACGTCGCTCATCTGTGGCGGATCCTCGGGTTGATGAGGCCATAGGTGAGATCGACCAGCAGGTTCACGACCATCACCACGCCCGCGATCAGCAGCAGGCCGGATTGCACGGCGGGGTAGTCGCGGCGCGAGATGGAATCGATCATCCACTTGCCGATGCCGGGCCAGGAAAAGATCGTCTCGGTCAGGATCGCGCCGGCCAGTAGCACGCCGATCTGCAGGCCGATGGTGGTCACGACCGGGATCAGGGCGTTCCGCAGCGCGTGGACGCCGATCACGCGACGGCGGGGCATCCCCTTGGCGCGGGCGGTCCGGACGTAATCCTCGGACATGACCTCGAGCATGGCCGACCGGGTCTGGCGCGCGATCACGGCCAGCGGGATCGTCGCCAGCACAATCGAGGGCAGGATCAGGTGCTGCACCGCCGAGGCGAAGGCCCCGTCCTGGCCCGAGATCAGGCTGTCGATCAGCATGAATCCGGTGACGTTCGGGAAGAAATACATCAGCGAGATGCGCCCCGACACAGGCGTCCAGCCGAGATAGCCCGAGAAGAAGATGATGAGCAGCAGGCCCCACCAGAAGATCGGCATCGAGAAGCCGACCAGCGCCCCGGTCATCGACAGCTGGTCGAACCAGCTTCCGCGCTTGATTGCGGCGATGACGCCGATGGGCACGCCCAGCAGGACGGCGATGAAGATGGCGACCAGGCCAAGCTCGACCGTCGCCGGGAACAGCGACAGGAACTCGGCCAGCACCGGCTTCTTCGTGACCAGCGAGGTGCCCATGTCACCATGCAGCAGCCGGCCGAGGAAGTCGAAATACTGAAGCACCAGCGGCTTGTCGTAACCCAGTTGCGCGCTGAGTTCGGCGTGCCTTTCCGGGGTGACGCCACGCTCGCCCGCCATCAGCAGCACCGGATCGCCCGCAAGGAAACGCGGGAAACTGAAGGCGATGATGGTGATGCCTATGAAGGTCGGGACGAGGTAGAGCAGTCGTGAGAGGATGAAACGGATCATTCGCCTCTTTCCTGTGGGATGCGCGGGGATCAGGCCCCGCGCATCCGGTTGGTACCCGGGAAGCCCGGATTATTCCGTGATGTCCACGGTCTCGAAGGTGTAGTCGCCAAGCGGGCTCATGACGAAGCCGGTGACGTTCTGGCGCATCGGCACGTACTGCGTGGAATGCGCGATGGTGAACCAGGGCGCCTGTTCCTTGAAGATCACCTGCGCCTGCTCATAAAGCTTGGTCCGCTCGGCCGGGTCCGAGGTCACTTTCGCCTGCTGCAGCAGGTTCGAGAACTCCTCGTTGCACCAGAAGGCGCGGTTCGCCCCACCCTCGGTGGCCGAGGCGCAGCTGAGCAGGACCGACAGAAAGTTGTCCGGGTCGCCGTTGTCGCCAGTCCAGCCCAGGATGACCGCGCCTGCGCGGCCCGGGTCCATCGACTTGGACAGGTACTCGCCCCATTCGTAGGAGACGATGCTGGCCTGCACGCCGGCCTTGGACAGGTCTTCCTGCATCAGCTCGGCCGTGCGGCGCGCGTTCGGCATGTAGGGCCGCTGCACGGGCATCGCCCAGATTTCCATCTGCAGGTTCTCGACGCCCGCTTCGGCCAGAGCGGCCTTGGCAGCTTCCGGATCGTAGGGGTCGTCTTGGATCGCGTCGTTGTAGGACCACATGGTCGGCGGGATGGGGTTCTTCGCCGGCTCGGCCGCGCCCTGGAACACCGCGTCCACGATGGCCTGCTTGTTGATGGCCATGTTCAGCGCCTTGCGGACCTTCGGGTTGTCGAAGGGCGCGACGGTGGTGTTGTAGGCGAGATAGCCCACGTTCAGGCCGGCCTGCTCGTCCAGCTTGAGGTTCGGGTCGGCCTTGATCGCCTCGATGTCGGCCGGAGCAGGGTAGGGCATCAGGTGGCATTCGCCCGCCTTCAGCTTCTGCAGGCGCACGGCGGCGTCCGGAGTGATCGCGAAGACCAGGTCGTCGATCAGCGGCGCGGTGCCCCAGTAGTCGGGGTTCTTCTGGAAGCGGATCACCGCGTCCTTCTGGTAGGCCACGAACTTGAAGGGGCCCGTGCCGATGGGCGCGTTGTTCAGGTCTTCCTTGGTGCCCGCCGCTTCCAGCGCGTCGGCGTATTCCTTGGACAGGATCGACATGAAGGGCATGGCCACGTTGGCGAGGAAGGGCGCCTCGGGCTGGTTCAGCGTGACCTTGACGGTCAGGTCATCGACCTTCTCGACGGACTTCACCAGCTTGGGCATGTCCATCGAGTTGTAATATTCATAGCTCAGCCCCGGGATGTACTGGTTCCACGGGTGGTTGGCATCCGCCTGACGCTCGAACGAGAAGACAACGTCATCGGCGTTCATGTCCCGAGTGGGGGTGAACTTGTCGTTTGAGTGCCACTTGACGCCCGGACGCAGCTTGAAGGTGTAGACGGTGCCGTCCTCGGACACTTCCCATCTCTCCGCGAGGCCCGGCTCGACCTCGGTGGTGCCCTTCTTGAACTCGGTCAGGCGGTTGTAGACCGGATGCGCCGAGGCGTCGAAGGTGCTGCCCGCGGTGTAGGGGGCAGGATCGAACCCTTCGGGCGAGGCTTCGGAACAGTAGATGAAGGTCTTGGCCATGACCGGCGTCGCGGCGGCCGACAGGGCGATCGCCGACGCGGCGATCAGCCCGCGGGAGAGAAGCGTCATCGAAGGGTCCTTTCACTCACTGTTGAGAGTCGTTCTTCCCCGATCACGCCCTGCGCGCCGGAGGCTGTTCCGTTCTATAGAGGAAGTCGCGGCAGATATTCCACTGTGCAGTGAGGCGTTCGTAACGTCAGGCCACGTTCGCGTCAGGACCGAAAGGCCGCTCGATATCATGGGCCGGCGGGCAGAACCAGCGGGGTCCGTCCTCGGCCATGAAGACGATGTCCTCAAGCCGGATGCCGCATTCGCCGTAAAGGCACAGCATCGGCTCGATCGAGAAGCACATGCCGGGAGCGAGAGGGGTCCGGTTGCCCTTCACGATGAAGGGGTCCTCGTGGATGTCGAGACCAAGCCCGTGTCCTGTGCGATGCGGCAGGCCGGGCACCGCATAGCCCGGCCCGAAGCCCGCCTGGGTCAGGTGATCCCGCGCTGCCTGATCCACCGATTCGCAGGGCGCGCCGATCCGGGCGGCGGCGAAGGCGGCGGCATGGGCGGCGCGCTCATGTTCCCAAAGCTCGCGCTGGCGGGGGGTAGGGGTGCCGAAGACATAGGTACGGGTGATGTCGGACGGATAGCCGTGCAGCCGCGCGCCCATGTCCACCAGCAGCATGTCGCCGGGCTGAAGCTGCTGCGGATAGGGAACGCCATGGGGGTAGGCCGTGGCCTCGCCGAACTGCACCGCCGCAAACAGGGGCGAAAGCCCCTGTGCGCGATGGGCCGCGTCGATGAAGGCGCAAACCTCGGTGGTCGAGACGCCTGTGCGCAGGCCCTGCCAGACGGCGCGCTGGACCTGCCAACTTGCGGTCATGGCGGCCTGCATGATGGCGATCTCGGCGGGCGACTTGATCTGCCGCAGGGCCGAGATCAGCCCCTTGGCCGGGATCACTCGCCCCTCCATCGCCGCAGAGATTGGGGCCGCGAAGAGCCAAGGCGTGGTGTCGTCCAGCGCAAGCGTCGCACTCTCGCCGCAGCGGGCGCGGACGGCCGCGGCGATCAGCGCATGGGGGTCTTCGTCCTCTTCCCAGCAGGCGATCTCGCCGGGCTGGCGCAGAAGGCTGCGCAGCTTGGGCTCCTCGAAGGTCGGGCTGAGGTGCAGCGGCTCGCCTTCGGCAAAGATCAGGGCCCCATGGATGCGCTCGGACCGGCCCAAGGCATGGCCCAGGAAGTAGACCAGCGAGGTCGAGGCATCCAGCCAGACCGCGCCCACGCCTTCGCGGCGCATGGACTGCTGAAGGGCGGCCCGCCGCGCCGCGAACTCGGCGTCCGTGATTGCAGGGGCAGAGACAGGCTGAAAGCCACGCAGCGCTTGATCGAAGTCGGTATGAACAGTCATTGCAGGCCCGCAGTGGATTCGTTGGCGCGTTCAGACCCCGAAATCGCGCGAACGGCAAGCCACCGGCCATGCCTGATCCTCGCACCCCCAGCACCAGGACCATTCTTCTTCGGAAAATATCCTGGGGGAGCCGGCTGCCTGCAGTCGGCGGGGGCGAAGCCCCCATGTGACCGCGCAATTCGCGGCACCTCAGCTTGGCAGGGTTAGCGTCGCCTTCAGCCCCCCCGATCCCGAGCGGCCAAGATCAAGCCTGCCCCCATAAAGTCCCGCAAGGTCCGCAACGATGGCCAGCCCCAGGCCCGCTCCAGAGGGTCCCATCTCATCCAGTCGTCCGCCACGGCTGAGCGCAAGGGCATGGTCTGCATCCGCCATGCCGGGACCGTCATCCTCGATTCCGACGAGCAGGCTGCCGTCCTGCCGAACCGCCGAGACCTCGATGCGGGAGGCCGCGTATTTGGTGGCGTTTTCCAGAAGGTTGCCAAGCATCTCTTCCAGATCCTGACGTTCGCCGGCAAAGCGCGCGTCGGGCGCGCAACTCGGCGCGATCACCACCCCACGACTTTCCGCCATTCGGCGCAGGACCAGCAGCAGGTCGTCGATGACCGCAGCGACAGGCGTGCTCTGTCCCAGCAGCCGAGGCGTGCCCGCACTACGGGCGCGGCGCAGGTGCCAGGTGATCTGGCGGTCCATGCGGTCCACCAGCACGCGGCCGGGGTGATCAGCGGGCAAGGCGTTCGCCAGGGCCGACAAGGGCGTGCGCAGCGAGTGGGCAAGATTGCCCAGGTGCTCGCGCGCCCGCGCGATGACCAGGCGGTTCGCATCCAGCAGGTCGTTCAGTTCGGCGGCCACGGGACGCAGTTCAGCGACCGGCGGCAGAGGCAGGCGCTCGGCCTGTCCTGCCCGGATGGCCCGGATGTCGCGCCCCATCCGGTCCAGCGTCCGCAAGCCCCAGCCGACCTGCGCAAGGCTTGCTGCGGCAAGGCCCGCGCCCAGCACGATCAGGGACAGGGCGAGCGGCTGGCGGACACGGAACAGGGCCGCGTCGATCTCGGACCTGGGAACCGTCACGACTACGGCCAGCGCTTCCTCTGCGCCGGGCAGGGTGAAGAGGCGGCGCATGACACGCAGGGGCTCGCCGTCCGGGCCGGTCCCCGCGCCGCCGCTGTAGCTGCCCGGTGGGGCGGCAAGCCTCAGGTCCAGCAGCGACGCCGAGCGGGCAAGCATGGCGCCGGCCTCGGTTTCAAGCTGCCAGCCGTAAAGCGACAAGGGCTGCGACAGGCGCGGGTCCGTGGGCGGGCGGACAAGGGCAGGGGTGCCGTCCACCCCCACCTCGGTTCCGGCGATGACGGTCTCGGCAACGGCGGCGGCCTCGGCGTCGAAACGCTCGGTCACGAAGCGGTCCAGCACGCCTCCGATGATCCACCATGCCCCCAGCAATGCCAGCGTCAGCCACAGGGCGGCGGCGGCGAGCAGCCGCGCGCGGATGGAATCCAGCTGCGAGCGGATCATGCGGGTCGCCGCAGGACGTAACCTTCGCCGCGCCGCGTCTCGATCAGCCCGTCGCCGATCTTCCGGCGCAGGCGGCCGATCACGACCTCGATCGACTTGAAGTCGCGGTCGCTGTCCGCGTCGTAAAGATGTTCACTCAATTCGGTGCGGCTGACGATCCGGTCGGGATGGTGCATGAGGTAGCCAAGGATGCGCGTCTCGAAGGGCGTGAGCTTCAGGGCCACGCCGTCACGGGTGATGACGCCCAACTGCGTGTCATAGGCCAGCGGACCGGCCGTCAGCACCACGCGGGCATGGCCCGCCGCCCGACGCACCAGGGTCTGGGCTCGGAGGACGACCTCGTCCAGACGAAAGGGTTTCACCGCATAGTCGTCGGCGCCTGCGCGGAAGCCCGCGACCTTGTCGGACCAGTCGCCGCGCGCGGTCAGGATCAGGACCGGCATCGTCACGCCCTGGGCACGCCAGCGGGTCAGCACCTCGATCCCGGGCAGACCCGGCAGGCCGAGGTCCAGAACGGCCACGTCATAGGGCTCGGTCGCGCCCGCGAACTCGGCATCGCGGCCGTCGTGGAAGACGTCCGGGACAAAGCCGCCCTCAGCCATGGCCTGCGCAAGCTGGGCGGCCAGCGTCGGGTCGTCCTCCACGATGAGACAGCGCATGTCAGTCGTCCTTTTCGTTCGTGCGCGCCGCGCCGAGGTCCGCGCCCCGGACCTCGAGAAAGCGGCCGGTCAGGGCATCCACGCGGATGTCCACCACGTCGCGGCTGCGAGTCAGGATGCGGATGCGGTAGACAAGCGGGCTGCCGCTCCCTCGCTGCGGGACAAGGGCAATGTCCAGCACCTTGCCGTCGAAGCGCCGCATCGCCCGCCGCACCGCTTGGTGCATCGGCATCACCTCCTCGATTGGTCCGGCAAAGCGTTCCTCGTCCTGCGGACCGAGGTCGAGGCTGCGCGGCATCGGGGCGGTCCCGGTCGGTGGATGCGCGTGGCGTGGTCCAGGCCCATGGCGCGAGACCGCCAGCCCGGCCAGTACCAGGACCAGCGCGGCGACAAGAGCTGCGATCAGGAAACGCGGACGCATGCCGCAGGTTATAACGGGAAAACCAAACCGGACCCAAACAGCCCGTTGGCATCCGGTTCGGGCTTTGCAGGCTAGGTTCGATTCGATCGAAGGGCCTTGATCCCTCCGACAGAACGCAAACGAGAGGATTCGTCATGCTTCGCACCCTTCGCAGTTCTGCCGCCTTGCTGGCGGCGATCGCCGCGCTGACGTCACCGTTGGCGGCGCAAACGGCCACCGCCCCACAGGATGCACCCGCCGCGCCGGCTGCATCTGCGCCAGCAGCCCCTGCAGCGGCGCTGCCCTCCGCACTGACTGAACTGGGGATCTCGGACGCCCGCATCCAAGACGGTCGGCGCGGCGGCCAGCGGGCCGAAGGTACGTTGCCCGGCGGGCAGGCCTTCCGCGCCATGCTGGACGAGCAGTCGCAACTGCGGATGATCGGCGTCGAGGGTGAAGGCACGCTGCCGGCCGATATCGTCTCGCGCCTTGTGCCGGAGGCGGTGCGCGGCAACGCGATCTTCGCCGAATTTGCACAGCTGCGCGGGATCGGTCGCGGGGATGAGGGCGTGATGCTGTTCGGCACCGATGCGCAGGGCCAGGATATCCGCGCCGGCTTCTCGTCGGATGGCACGCTGCAGCGCTTTGGACGCGGCGACATGGATCGGGACGGCGAGCGTCACGGCAAGCGCAGGGGTGACGGCGATCAGGGGCATCATCGGGGCGACAAGGGCAGGGACCATCCCGAGAGGGACGGCGACCGCGGCCGACCCGAAGGGGCGCGCGATACCGGCGGCCCGCGCCCGGAAGGCGCAGCGGCCCCGCTGGATGACGCCGCGATCCAGAACGTGCTGCGGGACGCGGGCTATACCCAGCCGGGCACGATCACGCGCGACGGTCCCCGGGCCGAGGTCGAGGCGGTGAACCCAGAGGGCGAGCCCGTGACGGTCACCGTCAACCCCCGGGGCGTCGTGGTCCGCGAACTCGCGCGTTGATCGCGCGAGAGGACCGCGTCCGCGCGGTCCTCAGCGCCGCAGCATCGGGCCGAGGTGCGACAGATCGTAGCCCGCGCTCCGTCCGGCCGACAGGATCTCGTCGGCCGGGCGATCTCCGGCCTGACCCAGCGCCCAGGCCGTGGCCGAGCGGGTACCCGACCTGCAGTAGGCCAGCACCGGCCCGGGCGAGCTGTCCATGATCTCGCGGAAGCGCGCGACCTGGTCGGGCCCGAGCTGGCCGGGAACGATCGGCAGATAATGATAGGTCAGCCCGGCCCGGGTGGCGCGTTCGGCCATTACGTCGCTGCGGTGAGTCGGCTCGACCTCGGCATCTGGACGATTGGCGATCACGGTCGTGAACCCGGCCTGTGCAAGCGCGACGAAGTCGTCCGGTTCGATCTGCGGCATGACTGCGAGATCCGGTGTGAGATGGCGAGGGTTCATGGGATGTCCTGTCTGGGCAGTTCTGACGCGCATTGTGGTCCGTGACCGTTGAGTGTCAATCTGCCGGGCAGACGCCGTCGTGCATCCAAGGGTGACATAATACGGATTATTTATAAATTGGCTGCTGTGGAGGGAGCCCTTCCACAAAGCGCGTCACACGTTTTTTTTGGCCGCCCCAGCCGCGCTCAGGCCGAGGCGCGCCGCCGCAGCGGACCAACTGATGCCATTTCGCGGATTTCATGGTCGAGATCAGCGCCAAGATACAGGTAGTCCCAGCGATACTGCCCCGCCTGGAACAACTCCGGCAGCTTCATGATGCGCAGGCTGCCCTGTGCGAATGTACAGATGCCGTCCTCGCGCAGTTCGGACAGCATGCGACTGGCATGGACCGGCGTCATTCCGCAGATCTCGGCAATGTCGGTCTGGGCCAGAGGCACGTCGAAGCCATCCATGCTGCACAAGCCCCGCGCATAAAGCCGCACCAGCATCTCGCACAGAAAATTGGCGATCCGCGCCCGTCCGACCAGCCGCCCGATGCGGAAGATCCAGTAACGGCTGATCGACGCCTCGATCATCGAAATGCGCCAGAACTTTTCATATATGTCAGTTGCTTTAATATGAAATGCCTGAAATCTGTCGTATGAGGTCTCCCTCACCGTAGCAGCGCCGAAGGCGTTCTTGATGCCGGTCGAGTGGCCCAGCAGGAAACCGGAAAGATCGACATAATCGCCCGGCAGGTTCAGACTCAGGAATTGCCGCCTGCCCATCCGGTCCAGACGACAAATGCCCACGAATCCGCTGGAAAGATAAAGCAGGCTGTTTCCTGTCGTCTTGCTGGACGAAATCTGCTGTCGGGGCCGAAGGGCAATGGGCACGGACTGAATATCCGACAGAAGCCGAGCCTGAAATGGCGTGAAGACGGCAGACCAAGCCTGCTCGATGGTCATCTCTGGCATGATCATCGTCCGACCAAGGTACCGGACAGTCCTCTTGCACGTGCAGCAGGGTTCCAACGCATCAGCCCTGCCCCGGTTCCGGTGACCCTGTGCCAAGGACATCGCCTCTAGTTGCGCACGGGCGGCTCATGGTCGCGCGCGAGATTGTGCATGGGAACCGTCAGTGAGATACGGACGCCCTGTCGGTCGAGTTCTCGCTTGGCGCTTCCATCGAGCTGGTAACGAAACATTTCCTTCAGGACCATGCTTCCGAAGCCCTCGCGGTTCAGGCTCGCCGGCACCCCCCGTTCGATCCATTCTAGGTGCAGCATGGCCTCCCTGCCCTCGCTCTCCGGTTCGATCCTCCAGGACACCCGCAGCTCGCCTCCTTCATCCAGGCCCAGCGCACCATGCTCGATCGAGTTCGTGACGAGTTCGTGGAACAGCAGTCCCATCACCTGGGCCGCGGGGGTATTCAGGCGCACCAGGGGGCCGTTCAGCGACCATGCGTTCCGGCCGTCGCTGGCGTGCTGGTCGTTCAGCTCATCCTCGACCAGATGCGCCAGGTCGAACGAGGCAGCCGGATTGCGCATCACGGCCAGGATGATGCGCCCGATCACGTCCATGCGCCCTTCCAGGTGCCAGGCATAGCTGTCCACGGTCGTGGCGCTTTCGGCAGACCAGCGGATGATCGACCGGATCAGGGCATAGCTGTTGCCCACCTGCCACCTGATATCGCTCAGGATCGAGCGCGCATCGGCTGCGGCATGTGGTTCAAGATCGTTCATGTTCCTGCCTGCTGATCCGCCCAGGTGACGCCGCGACAACCGCTGCAGGCGGTCGATCTTCCGTTCGCCCGCCTGCGGCACAGGCGCCCGACATGGAGCCAGAACCGCCGGTTGCCGCCAAGGTCGGTGCAAGACCCGGATTACTCAACCGCAAATCCGCAGACGGCCGGCAGGATTCTCGTGTTACAATCCCGATTGAGGCCGCTCTCGCCCCGGCCATGGTCGACCTGCTCAGGTCGTCACGCATGCTGACAAAGGGGAGTATCATCATGACCGCCAACCCGCCTCTCGCCGCGCTGAAGGGCTGTCGTGTGCTGGTTGTCGAGGACGAGTTCTTTCAGGCCAAGGATCTGGCCCGTGCCTTGTCCGAGGCAGGCGCCGTGCCGGTCGGGCCTGTTCCTTCGTTCCGCGACGCGGTCGAGGCGCTGGACCGCAATGACGTGATCGACGCTGCCGTGCTGGATATCAACCTGCGCGGGCAGATGGCCTACGAGGTTGCGGACGTCCTTGCCAGTCGGGGCATCCCGTTCCTGTTTGCGACCGGCTACGATCCCGAACTGCTGCCCGAGGCTCACCGCGACCGGCCGATATACGAAAAGCCGTTCCGGATGGACTACCTTCTGGCGGGCGTCGCCAGCTTGTGCGCGCAATCCGCCGCCAAAGCGTGATCTGGTCGGTTTCACCCTTCCCAGCCTTTCCTGTCGTTTCCCAGCCAAGGGCATTTGCAGGCCCCTGACGGGTCGGCGTCACTGCCCCGGCTTTGTGGCGCCGTGGCGGATCAGGCTCCGCCACGGCGCCTTTGCGCTTACATCGAGGACATACGGTCCATCACGAGCGAGGTTTCATTGCCCTGACAGGCGGCCATCAAGGCCGCGATCTGCGGGTCGGCCGACGCGCCGCCGCCCGAGGCAGTCGCACCTGTCGCCCCCGCTCCGCCCGAGGCCGCTGTTCCGCCCGTGGAGGCAGTGTCTCCACCCGAGGAACCCATCCCGGCACCGGAGGAACCCGCGCCGCTTGCGCCGCCGGACGCCCCGCCTGCGCTTGCGCCGCCCGAAGCCCCGCCAGACGCGCTGCTGCTCGAGGTCCCACCAGAGGCATCCATACTGCCGCCGCTGCTGCCCGAGGCACCGCCAGAGGCGCCGGACGCCCCGGTGCTGCCGGATGCCGAACCGGCTGCCCCGCTGCCAGAGGTATCCGACCCGGCGCCACTGCCTGAACCCATCGTTCCGCTGGTGTCACCGGAACTTCCGCCGGATCCGCCGCTGGTTGCCCCGTCCGAGGATCCGGTCGTGCCGGTCGCCGAAGCCCCCGACGAACCCGTACTCGCGGTGCGCAGCGCACTCATGGCGGTCATCTGCTGATCGGCGCTCAACGCCATGAAATCGGCGCAGGTCATGGTTGCCGGGTCTGGCGTCTGGGCGAATGCGCTCCCCCCGAAGTTCGCCACGATCCCTGCAATCGCAAGCTTGCGTGCAAGATGCTGCATGACTTTCCTCCTCATGTTCATCGGCCCGAAGTGCCGAGGGGGAAACACCGCCTGCACGGCCATGTTCCTCATGGACAGATTCAAGAATGTTGGCTCATCCATCCGGGACATGGCGCCGGTCAGCCGGGCGGACCCACATATGTTGCCGCCTTCAAGATGATCGAAATCGGAACTCCGGACCCCGCTGCGCGGTAGTGCGGAAGCAGCGGCGGTGCAGCGAGGCCCCCATGTCGTTCCAATCAGAAGGTTTCGATCCGCTCGGGCCGCCGCTGATGCGCACGCCTGACCCAACAGGAACTTCCCTGCCGGACGGCCCTCCTGCGATGCCGGAGCTGCAGCTCTGGGGCGGATGCGAATACACGGTGAACCGCGTGGGGGACCGCTTCTTCGACCAATCGGTCCGATCGGGCCACCACGACCGCATCGGCGATCTTAGGCTTTTCGCGGATCTCGGCCTGCACGCGTTGCGCTATCCTGTCCTATGGGAGCGCGTCTCACCACACCACCCCGGTCAGAACGATTTCGGGTGGAGCGACGAGCGCATGGCCGAGATCCGCAGGCTGGGCCTGCAGCCCATTGTCGGCCTCGTGCACCACGGCAGCGGGCCCGCCTATACCAGTCTTGTCGAGGACAGCTTTGCTCCGGGTCTGGCGGCCCATGCCCGCGCCACGGCCGAGCGCTATCCTTGGGTCCGGGACTGGACGCCGGTCAACGAGCCCCTGACCACGGCACGCTTTTCCTGCCTTTACGGCCACTGGTATCCCCACCTGCTGGACGAGGACGCCTGCTGGCTGGCGCTTCTGAATCAGATCGATGCCACCCGCGCCGCGATGCGCGAGATCCGGCGCGTGAACCCCGCGGCGCGGCTGGTACAGACCGAGGACTTGGGCTTCTGCCACGCCACCCTGCCCCTGACGCGCGAGGCCACCTTCGAGAATGCGCGCCGCTGGCTGACCTGGGACCTGCTCTGCGGGTCCGTGGTGCCGGGCCATCCGTTGTGGAGGCGGCTGGCCGAGCGTGGCTTCGAGTCACGGCTGCGGGCAATTGCCGAGGATCCCTGCCCCCCCGATGTCCTGGGCGTCAACCATTACCTGACCAGCGAGCGCCTGATCGACCACCGGATCACCCGCTATCCCGGCGTCGGCCCCTCGGCCGAAAGTGGTGGCCGATATGTCAATGTCGAGGCGGTCCGCACCGTCTCCGGCGCCCTCGTCGGTATCGAGGCTCTGCTGATGCAGGCGTGCAACCGCTACGGACGTCCCCTCGCCATCACCGAATGCCACAACGGCTGCACGCGCGAGGAACAGGCACGCTGGTTCCTGCAGGTCTGGCGGGCCGCCGAGCGAGCCCGCGCACAGGGCGCGCGGATCGAAGCCGTGACCGCATGGTCACTGCTCGGGGCCTATGACTGGGACCGGCTGGTGATGACAGACGCGGGCCACTACGAATGCGGCGTCTTCGACATGCGCACCGGCAGCCCGCGCCCGACCGCCATGGCCGCGTTGCTGCGGGCGCTGGTGCGCGGAGACCGGCCGCGTCACGCCGCGATCCTGGACATGCCGGGATGGTGGGACAGCGATCGGCGGCTCTGGCCCTGCGCCAGTCCGGCGCCGCCGTCCTGCCCTGCGGCGGTTGCCGAACCGGCCTCCGACCTTGCCTGCGCGCAGATGGATGCGCGCCCGATCCTCGTCACCGGGAAAAGCGGGACACTGGGCCGGATGTTTGCCCAGCTTTGCGACATGCGTGGCCTGCCCTTTGCCCTGACGGACCGCCAGGTGCTGGCAATCCATGACGCGGACTCGGTCGCGGCCGCTCTCGACCAGTTCGAGCCTGCGGCCGTGATCAACACCGCCGGTCTGGTGGACATCGATCGCGCCGAGGCGGAACCCGATCTGTGCTTTGCGGCCAATGTCGAGGGACCTGCGAACCTCGCCCGCGCCTGCCGGGATCGGGGGATCGGCTTCGTGACCTTTTCCTCGGACCAGGTCTTCGACGGTGCCAAGGGCAGCGCCTATCTGGAAGGCGATCCCACCAGCCCGCTGAACACCTATGGCCGCAGCAAGGCCGAGGCCGAGCGCTGCGTGCTGGACATCAACCCCGAGGCGCTGGTGATCCGCACGGCCGCGTTCTTTTCGCCCCATGACGTGCACAACTTCGCCGTCCATGCGGTCGAGTCGCTGCGCGCAGGGCGGTCCGTCACCGCCGCGCAGGACAATTTTGTCTCGCCGACCTATGTGCCCGACCTGGTGAACGCCACGCTGGACCTGCTGCTGGACGGGGAAAGCGGCATCCGTCACCTGGCCACCCCTGGCCGCCTGTCTTGGGCCGAGTTCGCACGCAGGATTGCAACGGGCGCCGGGCTCGACCCTGCGCTGGTTGATCCGGTCGAGGCCGCAAGCCTGAACCTGCCGGCCGAGCGTCCGGCCGACGCGGCCCTTGCCAGCGAGCATGGCCAGCTCTTGGCCGGGATCGACGACGCCATCGAGCGCTTCCTGCGCGACTATCCGGCCTCTGCCCCACAGGCATACTGAAGGCGCAGGGCAATTACCTTGTGCGGCGGGCAAAATCAAACCGCCTAAGCCAGGCGCTGCTGTACAAGTCTCTTGTGTATCAGGCAGACGGCCAAAGCCTCGACGACGGCACTTTCCACGAGACGACTAAAGCGGCGGCGTGCCACGCAGGCACCCGCAACCGCTCCGTTACTCAATGTTCCGGCATACGGCGCCCTGTATCCGCAGGAGATCAGCCAAGACGATAGTTTGGCGACTCCCGCGTGATCTGGACGTCGTGCACGTGGCTCTCCTTCAGGCCAGCGCCGGTGATGCGGACGAACTGGCAGCCGCCGCGCATCTGCTCGATGGTGGCGTTGCCGGTATAGCCCATCGCGGCGCGCAACCCGCCGACCATCTGGTGCAGGACCGCCGCGACCGAGCCCTTGTAGGGCACCTGGCCCTCGATCCCCTCGGGGACCAGCTTGTCCGAGGCCGCGTCCTTCTGGAAATAGCGGTCGGCCGAACCGCGGGCCATCGCCCCCAGCGAACCCATGCCGCGGTAGGACTTGAAGGACCGTCCCTGGTACAGGATCACCTCGCCCGGCGACTCGTCGGTGCCGGCAATGGCGCTGCCGACCATGGCGCAGGTCGCGCCCGCCGCGATGGCCTTGGCGAAATCGCCCGAATACTTGATCCCGCCGTCCGCGATCACCGGCACGTCGCCTGCGCCCGACACGGCGTCCATGATGGCCGTCAGCTGCGGCACGCCCACGCCTGCGACGATCCGCGTGGTGCAGATCGAGCCCGGCCCGATCCCCACCTTGATCGCGTCGGCCCCCGCATCGACCAAGGCGCGCGCCGCATCCGCGGTGGCCACGTTGCCCGCGCAGATCTCTGCATCCGGGAAGGCCGTCTTCAGCCGCGAGACGGCCAGCGCCACGCCCTCGGAATGGCCGTGCGCCGTGTCGATCACGACAAGGTCCACGCCCGCCTCGATCAGGGCCGAGGACCGCTCGAAGCCCTCGTCGCCCACGGTCGAGGCGGCGGCCACGCGCAGCCGGCCCTGATCGTCCTTCGAGGCCAGCGGGTTCAGAACCGACTGCTCGGTGTCCTTCAGCGTCAGAAGGCCGGTCAGCTTGCCCTGCCCGTCCGTCACCAGCAGCTTCTCGATCCGGCGGGCCTTCATCAGGCTGATCGCCTCTTCCCGGTCGGCCGGCTCGTGCAGCACCGCCAGGTTGTCCGAGCTCATCATCACACGCACGGGCGTCCGGTCGTCGCTGGCAAAGCGCATGTCGCGATTGGTGACGATGCCCACGACGCGGCCGGTCTCGTCCACCACCGGGAAGCCTGTCACGTTATAGCGCAGTTGCAGCGCCTTGGCGTCGGCCAGCGTCTGGTCGGGGGTCAGGGTAATCGGGTCGTAGACGATGCCCGACTCGAACCGCTTGACGCGCCGGACCTCCTCGGCCTGCTTTTCCAGCGTCAGGTTGCGGTGGATGACGCCCAGGCCGCCCGCCTGCGCCATGGCGATGGCCATGCGGCTTTCCGTGACCGTGTCCATGGCAGAGCTGACCAGCGGAATGTTCATGCGGATGCGGCGCGACACGCGCGTGGTCACGTCCGCGGTCGAGGGCATCACGCTGGAGGCGGCCGGAACCAGAAGAACGTCGTCGAAGGTCAGCGCCTCTCGAATCTGCATCGGAGTGATCCTGTCAGTGGTTCGTTTGGCAGTTTTCCCTTTCACGCGGGCGGCGGAAAGTCCAGCGGCACAGTCAGGCAATCGCGGCGTTCGAGCGTGCCGGAAGGCGGTTCCGCATCCATTCCCGCAGCACCATCACGAAGACGGGAAGCACGGCCAGCGTCGCCAGCGCCAGCAGCAGGCCTGCGATGATCCGGTGCGGCTCGGTCGGCTGCGCCGCCCACAACGCCGCCCAGGCCGAGGCCGTCGCGGCCAGCGTAAATGCCGGCGCGCCCCAGAAGGCCGAAAAGCCGCCCGCCAGCAGCCAACGCGCGCCCAGCACCATCGCCAGCACGCCACCGAGCGCGAACCATGCCAGCAGGGTCCCTGTCCCAGTCCATCCCAGTTCCAGCGCAAGGATCGCCAGCATCGCGACAGGGCCGACATGCAGCGCCAGCAGCACCCGCAGCGGCGCGGGAACGCGCATGGCCAGGACCTGCCGCAGGCTCAGCCCCCAGATCGCCAGCGCAGCAAGGATCGCCGGAAGGACGAGCGCGGCTGCTGCAACCGGCCAGCCCAGTGCCAGCGCCGCCCTTGAGGCGACTGCCAGCCCTGCGAGGCTGAGGTGCCACTCAGGCGAGACCTGCCGCCGCTCGGCCGGGCCGTTGCTCAGGACCCGTGCCAGCGTCACCAGCAGGATTGCATGGCACAGCAGTCCCAGGATCAGAAGAACCAGCCCCGCGCCCCTGCTCATCATCGCGCCGACCAGCGCGGCCAGCAGATAAAGGCAAAGGACGCCTGCCCCCACCCCTGCCCGGCCCGGCAGGATCGCCAGCTCCTCGGCCAGCACCGAAGGGCGCCGCGCAAGCTTGCAGCCATAGGCGAACAGCACAAAGGCAGCCAAGGCCGTGACCATGCCGCCAAGCAGCTGCGCCACCCCGGCGGGCAGCGCGAAGGCCCCGGCGCCCCCAGCCCAGGCGAGCGACAGTTCCAGCGCGGCCAGGACGGCAAGGAACATCACCGGGGGCACCCGGCGGAACCGGCCCGGCGGCACCGGGCGGGGCATGGCGAAATGCAGGCGTTCACGGCTCATGGCGACATGATTGCAGGCGGGCCGCCCGCTGCCAAGCGTGGCGGCCGGGTCACTGCCTCGCACCCGCCAGAAAGGCAACGTTGCGTCACTTGAACTTCCGCGATTGACCCAATTGGTCGTCGGGTCGCACATGGGGGACAAGAACCCGCCCAAGGGCGGATTTCGGGAGGGAAGGCATGAAACTTGTATTGACCGGTGCTGCTGCGCTGATGCTGACAGCCGCGCCCCTTTTCGCCGGCGGGATCGAACGGGCGCCACAGTCGCTTGGCATCCTGTTCGAGCAGGGCAATTACGCCGAACTGAGCTTCGGGGGCGTTGATCCCGAGGTCGAGGGCCGGGACATCGCGGGCTTCCGCACCGGCGACGTGGCGCAGGGCTTCGGCTTCGTCGGCTTCGCCTACAAGCACCAGTTCAACGAGAACCTGTCCGCGGCTTTCATCGTCGAGCAGCCCTTCGGGGCGGATCTGCTGTACCCGACCGCGCCCCTGCCGCCCAATCCGGCGAATGACGGCTCTCCGGTCCTGGGCGGCACGCGGGTCCAGGTGGACTCGACCACCTATACCGCCCTGCTGCGCTACAGGTTCGACAACAACGTCTCGGTCCACGGCGGCATCCGCGGCTCCTACGCCGAGGGCGGCGTGACGCTGGATGGCCTGGGGTATGGGGGGACGGCAGGCTACGACCTGGAACTGGACGGGGAGTGGGGCACCGGCTACGTGGTTGGCGCGGCCTACGAGATCCCGGACATCGCCGCCCGCGTCTCGCTGACCTACAACTCGCCCATCGAGCATGACTTTCGGATGACCGAACGCGGCGGGCCGCTGCCGGTGGCCTTTGTCGGCGACTATACGGTCAAGACGCCGCGCAGCTGGACCTTGGAAGGCCAGACGGGCATCGCCGCCGACACGCTGCTGTTCGGCTCGGTCCGCTGGGTGAAATGGTCCGAGTTTGAGGTGGACAACTTCCTTTTCCCGATCGCTCAGGGTGCGGGCATTCCGCTGGTCGAGCTTGAGGATACCACCACCTATACCATCGGGGTCGGCCGCAAGTTCACCGACAACTGGTCCGGCGCGATGTCCTTCCTTTACGAGGACAGCGAGGACGGCCTGATTTCCCCCTTGTCGCCCACCAATGGCCGCAAGGCGGTCACGCTTGCCGCGATCTACACGCAGGACCAGTTCAAGATCACGACCGGGATCAACTACACCAAGCTTGGTGGCGGCGACCTTGGCGTGGGCGAGACCGGCAACAAGACGAAGGTCGCCACGATGGACGACAGCGAGGCCTGGGGCATCGGCGTGAAGATCGGCTACAACTTCTGAGCCTTGGCCATTGCCATGAAAGGCCCCGCCCCGGCGGGGCCTTTTCCTTTCCCATCCCGCCGCTTAGGAACCCCCCTGATGTGGCGAGGGTAACGGATCAGATGTATTCCAGCGGCAAGGCGTGGCTTCAGGCCCCGGAAAAGCGGGTCATGCTGTTCGGGATGTCCGGCTTGGGCAAGACCCATGTCGCCTCCATGCTGCGCCGCTCGGGCGCGTGGTTCCACTACAGCGTCGATTACCGCATCGGCACCCGCTACATGGGCGAGCTGATCGCCGACGACTTCAAGCGCCACGCCATGAAGGCGCCACTGCTGCGCGAGCTGCTGATGACGGACTCGGTGCGGATCGAGTCGAACATCACCTTCGACAACCTCGCGCCGCTTTCGACCTATCTGGGCAAACCGGGCGATCCCTCGCGCGGGGGGCTGGAGATCGGCGACTACAAGCGCCGGCAGGACCAGCACCGCACGGCCGAGATCGCGGCCATGCTGGACTCGGGTCACTTCATCACCCGCGCCAAGGAGATCTACGGCTACCGCAACTTCGTCTGCGACACCTCGGGATCGATCTGCGAGGTGGTGGACCCGGATGATCCGGACGATCCCGTGCTGCGGGCGCTGTCGGCGCTGATGCTGCCGGTCTGGATTCGCGGCACCGAAGCACATACGTCCGAGCTGATCCGCCGCTTCGACCAGGCGCCCAAGCCCATGTATTACCAACCCGCCTTCCTCGCCGCCGCGTGGGAGGATTATGGCCGCGAGAACCCCGGCCCCGTCGATCCCGACGCCTTCATCCGCTGGACCTACGCCCGCGCGCTGGCCCATCGGCGGCCGCGCTATGCGGCGATGGCCCGCCGCGGCGTCACCGTCGAGGCCGACGAGGTCGCCCGCGTGGCCTCGCCCCAAGACTTCGTCGATCTGATCGCTGCCGCGATCGACCGGCAAGACCGAAAGGAAGACTGATGCCCATCACCCTGCCCGAGAACCTGCCCGCCTTCGACATCCTGCGGAACGAGGGCGTGATGGTCATGAGCCCCGACCGCGCCGCGCGCCAGGACATCCGCCCACTACGCATCGCTCTGCTGAACCTGATGCCCAAGAAGATCCAGACGGAAAACCAGTTCGCCCGGCTGATCGGGGCGACTCCGCTGCAGATCAACCTGTCGCTGATCCGTATGTCGGACCACGAATCCAAGAACACCGCCGCCGACCACATGGAGTCCTTCTATCGCCCCTTCAACGAGGTCGAAGCCTCGGGCGACCGCTTCGACGGGCTGATCGTCACGGGCGCCCCGGTCGAGCACCTGCCCTTCGAGGAAGTCACCTATTGGGACGAGCTGCGCCGTGTCTTTGACTGGTCGCGGACCCATGTCCATTCAAGCTTCGGCGTCTGCTGGGGCGGCATGGCGATGGCTTGGCATTTCCATGGTCTGCCCAAGCACCTGCTGGGGGACAAGGCCTTCGGCTGCTTCCGCCATCGCAACCTCGCCCCTGCCTCGCCCTATCTGCGCGGCTTTTCGGACGACGTGCTGATCCCCGTCAGCCGCTGGACCGAGGTGCGGCAGGAGGACATCAACGCCCGGCCCGAACTGACGACGCTGCTCGCCTCGGACCAGGTAGGCCCCTGCCTGATCGAGGATGCGGCCCATCGCACGCTCTATATCTTCAACCACCTTGAATACGACTCGGGCACGCTCAAGGACGAATACGACCGTGACGTGTCAGCAGGGAAACCCATCAGGGTGCCCGCGAATTATTACCCCGAGGACGACCCGGCCCGCTGCCCCTCGAACCGCTGGCGCAGCCATGCGCACCTGCTTTATGGTAACTGGATCAACGAGATATACCAGAATACTCCGTTCGACCTGAAGGATATCGGAAGGGGCTGAGATGGCACGGAAGACGGCTTCGCCCGAGATCCCCTTTGTCGGTGCGATCAGCCGCTTCTTCCAGCACGACGCCCCGCCCGAGCTGCGCGGCGCGATCGAGCAGGCGGACAAGGACGACATCCTCGATCCCGGCTTCCCCTATCGGGAGGAAATGCCCAAGCGGGAGTATGAAAGCCGGGCCGAGGCCTTGCAGATCGAACTGGTCAAGATGCTGCGGGACGTGATCGCCACGGGCAAGCGCGTGGTGGTCCTGTTCGAGGGCCGTGACGCGGCCGGCAAGGGCGGCACCATCGAGGTTCTGCGCGAGAACCTGAACCCGCGTTCCGCCTATATCGTGGCGCTTCCCACGCCGACGGAACGCGAGGCCGGGCAGTGGTACTTCCAGCGCTACGTGTCGCATCTGCCCGCTCCCGGGGAAATCGCCCTGTTCGACCGCAGCTGGTACAACCGCGGCGTGGTGGAACGCGTCTTCGGATTCTCGACCGAGCCGCAGCGCGTGCAGTTCTTCCGGCAACTTCCTGATTTCGAAAAGATGCTGGTCGATGATGGCATCATCCTGGTCAAGCTGTGGCTGAACGTCGGCCGCGCCGAGCAGTTGCACCGCTTCCTTGATCGCGAGAAGGACCCGCTGAAGCAGTGGAAGCTGAGCCGGATCGACGTCGAGGGCCTTGGCCGCTGGGACGACTACACCGTGGCGATCCGCGAGACGCTGTCGCTCAGCCACACGCCGGTCGCGCCATGGACGGTGATCCGGTCCGACGACAAGCGGCGGGCCCGGATCGCCGCCATGCAGACGGTGCTGAGCCGCATCGACTACGCCGGCAAGGACCCGGCGGTCATCGGCACGCCCGATCCCCAGATCACCGGCGGACCCGAGATGCTTGTGCGCTAGCCTTGGTTCGACGGCGCTGCGTCAGTAGGTCGAGAAGCTGAAGCCGATGAAGGTGTCATCCTCGACGAACTTGTGACCCAACCGGATCGAAAGCCTTTTCGTGATGCGCGCCGAGACCATGATCGTCGGCGTCAGCTCTCCGCCCGCTTCGTGCCACAGGGACAGTTGCGCGCCGACGCCCGAGGGCATGTGCGTCAGCCCCCCGACCAGCAGCGATGCATCCTCGATGCTGGTGTAATCCGCCATCAGGAAGGTGCCCCAGTCGCCGTATTCCGCCCAGCGGTCCGCCGACAGGCGCAGGCCCAGGCGCAGGTTGGCGCAGTGATCGCCCTCTGGGTCGAAGCAGTGCGCCCAGCGCTCATCCTCGACCTCCCACCAGCCGATCTGCTCGGCCTTGAGCGCCGGTCCTGCGCGCAGCTTCCAGGGCGCGCGATCCGGTCCCACCTGCCAGGTGTAAAGCGCCGAGGCGCGGACCCAAGGCTCATCGTCGTCCTGACCGAGGCCCAGTCCCCACACCATGCGCCCCCGCTCGACATTGGTGGCCAGCTGTCCGCCGTCCTTCCAGAGGTCTAGTTGCGTCCATGTGCCATCCCCTGCCACGGCGGTGGACCCGAGGCTCAGCAACGAAACGAAAGGCAGGACGACAAAACGCATGGGCGATTCCCCTCGCCCTTCGGTCTAAGGCTGCGATGGTTGACAGATGGTTAACGTGCGGCGTCCCTTCTGCCGTCTTGCCGGGCCAGCAGGCCGCGCATAAAATCTGAACAACCGTTCATTTCCGGGGAGGAAAAACATGGACCTGTCGAACGCCCGCGCCATCGTGACCGGCGGCGCCTCGGGGCTTGGTGCGGCCACTGCGCGGCATTTCCGCGAGCGCGGCGCCCAAGTCACGGTGCTGGACCGCGACGAGGCGGGCACCGAGGCCGCAGCCGGGTTCGGCGCGCATTTCGCCCGTGCCGACGTCACCGACGCGGACTCGGTCGCCGCGGCCATCGCTCAGGCGGTCGAGCGGATGGGCGGCATCGATGTCTGCGTGAGCTGCGCCGGCATTGTCGTGGGGGAAAAGACGTTCGGCCGCGATGGTCCGCACAGCCTCGACAGCTTCCGCCGCACGATCGAGGTCAACCTGATCGGCACCTTCAATGTCCTGCGTCTCGCCGCCGCCGAGATGGCGAAGAACGGACGGGACCAGGACAACGGCGTGATCGTCAACACCGCCTCGATCGCCGCCTTCGACGGGCAGAGCGGACAGGCGGCCTATGCGGCCTCGAAGGCTGCGATTGCCGGTATGACGCTGCCCATCGCCCGCGACCTCGCGCGCAACAAGGTCCGTGTCTGCGCCATTGCACCGGGCATCTTCGGCACGCCGATGCTGCGCGGGTTGCCGCAGGACGTGCAGGACAGCCTGGCCGCCGAGGTCACGAACCCCAAGCGCCTGGGCGAGCCCGAGGAATTCGCGCGCCTTGCGGCCTTCATCGTCGAGAACGGCTACATGAACGGCGAAACGATCCGCATCGACGGGGCGTTGCGGATGCGTTGACCTCTTGCCCAAGGATGCCGATGACGGACCAAGCCCCCCGACCGGATGACAGCCGCCCCCTGGACTGCCTGATCGTCGGCGGCGGCCCCGCCGGTCTCACGGGGGCGATCTATCTTGCGCGCTTCCACCGCCGCGTCGCCGTGGTGGACAAGGGCGAGGGGCGGCTGCGCATGATCCCTCGCACCCGCAACCACCCCGGCTATCCGCAGGGCATCTGTGGGACCGAGCTTCTGGCCGACATGCGCGAGCAGGCCACCCGGTACGGTGCCACCCTTCTGACCGGAGAGGTCACGGCCCTGCGGCGCGAGGGCGACCTGATCGTGGCCGACACCGACCACGGCGAGATGAGGGCGCGTACGGTCCTGCTGGCGACGGGCGTCGTGAACCACCGCCCGCCCCTGGACGAGGAAACCCATGCCGATGCCGTGGCGCGCGGCCTGCTGCGCTATTGCCCGATCTGCGACGCCTTCGAGCAGACGGGCAAGCGCATCGGCGTTCTGGGCGGCGACCGCCACGCGCTGGCCGAGGCGCTGTTCCTGCGGACCTACAGCCGCGACATCACCTGCGTCGCGCTCAGCCATGTCGAACTGACCGCGGACGAGCAGGCCCAGGCCGACCAGGCCCGCATCACCGTGCTAGGCTCTCCCATGTCGGCTCTGCATTTCGAGGATGGCTGCGTCGAGGTCACGCTGGCCGACGGCGAGCGGGTGAGGTTCGACACGCTTTATGTCGGCCTCGGGTCGCACACCCGCAACGACCTGGGGGCGATGCTGGGGACCGATCTCGAAAACGGCCAGTGCTTCGTGACGGACAGTCATCGGCGGACGACCGCGCCGCGCGTCTATGCGGCCGGGGATGCGGTCGAGGGGCTGGACCAGATCGGTGTCGCCATCGGCACCGCCGAGCGCGCCGCCGTGGCCATCCACAACGACCTGCGGGACGAGGACGGCCACACGCTGGACGACTGAGCAGCCAAGTGCCGGATCGGCGCGATGCGCGGGATCACGCCCGCGGCCACCCGGGAAAACATACAAATGTTGCTGGCCTGCGGGCCGAGGGCGCTGGAACTTCGCGCCGCCGCGATGGTTCTCATCCCAGCAATATCCAACGGAGGTCGAGATGACGAAAGCACGCGACCGGTTGGTCATGCGGTTGCAGGACCGTCGCGCCCTGCCCGGCACGGTACGCGCCTTCCGGAACCGCTCCACGGCCAAGCGCTGACTATCCGAAGACCACCCGTGAGCCCGGATGACCCGGGCCATAGCCCTGAAGGAGACATCATGAGAACGCTTATCCTTTCGACCGCCATCGGCCTTGCCACCATGGGCGCCGCCTGGGCGCAGGCCATGACCGCGCAGGACTTCGTCAACCAGGCGGCCAGCGGCGGCCTGTTCGAGGTGCAGTCCAGCGAACTGGCGCTGCAGCGCTCGCAGAACGCCGATGTGCAGCAGTTCGCTAACCAGATGATCACCGATCACACGGCGAACAATCAGGAACTGATGGCGGCCGCACAGGCCGAGGGCCTGACGGTGCCCGCCCAGATCTCGAGCCCCCATGCTGAGCTGATGCAGACGCTGCAGGGCGCCGAGGGCGATGCCTTCGACACCTCCTACATCCAGGCGCAGACCACGGCACATGAGACGGCGGTGACGCTGTATCAGACCTATGCACAGGGCGGCGACAACCAGACGCTGGTGGCCTATGCCCAGAAAAGCCTGCCGGCGCTGCAGCAGCATCTGGAGCATGCCCAAGGAATGGCGAAGAACTGATCCCGGGATCTTCCAAGGACTGCCGGCGTCCAGGGACGCCGGCAGTTTTCCCGCATCTGCCGCCTGCCGGCAAAGCCATTGAAATCCAACATATCACCGGAAGTTTCCAGAACCATCATGGCCGAAGATTCCTCGACCGATCACTGGGTCTGCCTTGCAGGCGGCAACGCGCTGGGCGCCTTTCACCTCGGCGCGGTCGAGACCCTGCTGGACTCGGGCCTGACCTTCAGCCGGGTCGCAGGCGCCTCGATCGGCGCCGTTACGGCCGCCTTGTGGCTGGGCGGGCCGAGGGAAACGGCCAAGAAGAGACTGCGCGCGTTCTGGGGCCGGTCGGTTGACCGTTCCGTCTGGGCCGGGACAAGGCCCGCGCGGCAGGCTTCCGCGATGCGGGCCATGCTCGGAGGACGGCCGCGGCTGTTCAACCCGACGCTGCCGGGCATCTGGGCCATGCATTTCCTGGCGCCCAACGACGATCACCTTCATTCGACCGTTGCGATGCGGCAGACATTGACCGAGTTGATCGACTTCGACCGGCTGAACGATGGCGGGACGCGCGTGATCGTCACCGCGCTGGACCAGGAAACTTCCGAGGATGTGGTCTTCGACAGCGCCACCACGCGCCTGACCGTGGATCACGTGATGGCCAGCAGCGCCCTGCCGCTGATCTTTCCCCCGGTCAGGATCGACGGGCGGCTGCTGGTGGATGCGGGCCTGTCCGCGAACCTGCCGATCGCCGCGCTCTTCGGCGACCTGCCGGAACGGAACACGCTGTGCTGGGCCCTCGACCTCTGGCCTGCCAGGGCGCGGCAGGCCATCTCGCCCGACACCGTCACGCGCCGTGCCCAGGACCTGATGTTCGCCGCACAAAGCCGCCATGCGCTGGAACGCCTGAGCGAGACCCTCTCTCCGCGCCTGCAGGAGGCAGGGATCGGCGCCGTGGTCCATCACCTCGGCTATGACGGCGGCGACTGGGAGGTCGCGGCAAAGGGTTTCGATTACTCGCGGGCCGCGCTGGCACGGCGCCGCCGGGCGGGAACGGAGGAAATGACCCGTGCGCTTTCGGCCTATGCGCCGCCGAGAGAGGCCGGGTTCACTGTCCTTCGCCAGATCCTTGAGAACTAGCGTTCCCGACCTGTCCCGCCGCCGCTGTGCAAGTCACGCCGGCATGGCCTCGAACGCCTCGGCCAGCCGGTCGATCGCGGCGGCAAGCCTGTCGTCGATCACGGTCAGATAGCGCGTCCAGTCCATGTAGCCCGACAAGGGCGCGGCACCGTCCGAGATCCCGCGCAGCACGATCATCGGCACCCCGAAGGCAAGGCAGGCCCGGCACACCGCGAAGCTTTCCATGTCCACCATGTCGGCGTCGATGGCGTCGTAGTCTGCCCCCGACACGATCGCGGCGCCCGAGGACAGGCGCGCCTGCGGGATGCCGGGGATGCGGATCGGCAGCGGCACCTCGGCCGGAAGGTCCAGCCCCGGCGTGATCCCGCGCGGGAAGCCCAGGGCCGAGACATCCATGTCGCGATAGGACACCGAGGCCGCCTGATAGACGCCGCCCTGTTCCAGGTGGCGCGACCCGGCACTGCCGAGACAGACGACCAGCGCGGGCAGTTCTCGCTTTGCCGCAAGCCCGGCCAGTGCGGCGGCAACCGTCACGGCGGCCTCGACCGGGCCGATGCCGGTCATCAGCGGCGTGATCCTCTGGCGCAGCGCGGGGCCGTATTCCTCGGGTGCCGCCATGACGAACAGCACACGCCGCCCGGCGATCATGTCGGGACGGGGCTGGGCATCAGGGCGCGCGTCCAGCCGCAGCGGGCGCAGGGTCGCGATGCTGTCCGCGCCGGGCGCCTCTGCAAGGGTCACGCTGCTGTCCTCCATGATACACCCTGTTTTTCCCGTCATGGCACGGGCTTGCCAGAGACCGGCGTCCAAGGAAAGCGTCCCTCGGCAAGCGCGGGAAATATCACATCCGTGACAGCGGCCTGACCGGGTCTCATGGCGCTTGCCCCGCTGCCGGGCCGCCGCTAGCGTCCTGACCAAGCACCAACACCGGAGTTCTGCCCGTGACCTTCCTGCGCACCACCGCCATCGCGCTTGCCCTTGCCGCACCCGGCCTTGCAATGGCGGCCGATCCCGAACTGACTGTCTTCGACTGGGCAGGCTTCGAAGAGCCGGTGATCTTCCAGGGCTATATCGACAAGCACGGCGACAGCCCGACCTTCGCCTTCTACGGCGACGACGATGAGGCTTTCCAGAAGCTGTCCTCGGGCTTCCGCGCCGACGTGGCCCATCCCTGCAGCCAGATGGTCTCGAAGTACCGCGACGCGGGCCTGATCGAGCCCTGGGACCCCGCGCGAATCCCCGCCGTGGCCGATATCGACCCGCAGTTCCTGAACTCGGAAGTGTTCAAGGATGCCGAGGGGCTCTGGTACATCCCGACCGACTTCGGCGCGACCGCCATCGCCTACAACACCGAGAACGTCCCGGCCGAGGATGTCTCGACCCTGCAGGTCTTCGTGAACCCCGCCTATCAGGGCCGCACCTCGCTGCCCGATTCGGCCGATGACGTCTGGGCGCTCGCCTATCTGGCGACCGGCGTGACGGACTGGACCGAAGTTACCGACGAACAGTTCCAGGCCGCCGCCGACTGGCTGCGCCAGGCCCACCAGAACGTCGCCGCCTACTGGGCCGACCCGGCGGAACAGTCGCAGCTGATGGCCTCGGGCGCGGTGGACGTGGCCTGGTCCTGGAACGACGCGATCCCGCTGCTGCAGGCGGAAAACTATCCCATCGGCTTCCAGCGGCAGGCCAAGGAGGGCTCCTCGACCTTCTTCTGCGGCTTCGTGAACCTGAAGAACGGGCCGGGCAACGAGGACAAGGCCTATGACTTCATCAACGCCTGGCTGGCGCCCGAGGCCGCCAAGGGCCTGCTGGACACCATCGGCTACGGCCATACGAACACCAAGGCTCTGGCGACCGTGGGCGACGACCCGCGCGTGACCCAGAACCTCGGGCACATCGACGCGCCGGTGCTGGCCCAGACCCCGAACAACCCGGAACAGCGCGAGCGCCAGCTGGCCGAGTTCGAAAAGATCAAGGCCGGCTTCTGAGCCGACGCTGCACCAACCCCGGGGCGGCCCGAAAGGCCGCCCCTTCGCATGACCGCGCCCACCCCTGACCGCAAGAGACCTGCCATGAAACGCCGCAACTTCCTGTCCACCGCCGCCGTCGGCTCGGCTGCCACGATGCTCGCCGCCCCGGCATTGGCGCAGGCCCGGCCCACCGTCACCTGGCGGCTGACATCGAGCTATCCCAAAAGCCTCGAAACGCTGTACGGCATCTCGGACCATGTCTCGCGCCGCATTGCCGAGGTGACGGACGGCAGCTTCCAGATCCAGCCCTTCGCGGCCGGTGAACTCGTCCCTGGCCTGCAGGCGCTGGACGCGGTCAGCGACGGCAGCGTCGAATGCGCCCATACGCTGGGCACCTACAACATCGGCAAGGACCCGACCTGGGCCTTCGACACCTCGCTGCCCTTCGGGATGAACACGCGCCAGACGACCGCATGGCTGCTGTATGGCGGCGGGCTCGATCTGATCAACGAATTCATCGCCGGCGCCAACGTCCGCACGATCCCGTCCGGCAACACGGGCGCGCAGATGGGCGGCTGGTACCGCAAGCAGATCAACTCGGTCGAGGACCTGCGCGGGCTCAAGCTGCGGATCGCGGGCCTGGGCGGCACGATCCTGTCGCGCCTGGGCGTCGTGCCCCAGCAGATCGCGGGCGGCGACATCTATGCGGCGCTGGAACGCGGCACCATCGACGCGGCCGAGTTCTCGGGGCCCTTCGATGACGAGAAGCTGGGCTTCCAGCGTGTCGCGCCGCATTACTATTACCCCGGCTGGTGGGAAGGGACGGCGAACGTCGGCCTTTACATCAACCTCGACGCCTGGAACGCCCTGCCTGCGCATTACAAGGCCGCGCTCGAGACCGTCTGCGCCGAGGCACTGAACCACTGCGTCGCCAAATACGACAACGGCAACCCCGAGGCGCTGATGCGGCTGATCGCCACCGGCGCGCAACTGCAGGCCTTCCCCGACGACGTGCTGGCGGCAGCCTTCGCGGAATCGCGCAAGCTTTACGCCGAATATGCCGAGGGCAACGAAAACTTCCGCAAGATCTACGAGCACTGGTCGGCCTACTGGCAGAAGCAGCAACAGTGGCTGCGCGTGGCAGAACTGCCCTATGACTACTTCACGTCCGGGCAGGTCGGGCGCTGAGCACGAGGGCGGCCACCCCGGCCGCCCGTCCCCATCAGAGGTGAGTGATGACCCGCGAGGAACTTGACCGCATCGCCTTCGACCAGCCGGCCTTCGCCCGGCTGCTGGGCTTCCGCCTGATCTCGGCCGAGCCCGACGAGGTGCTGGCCGAGCTTTCGGTGACGCAGGACTTGTCGAACCGCAACGGCGTCATGCATGGCGGCGCGATCATGGCGCTGGCCGACAACATCGGCGGCACGGCGACCATGATCAACCTACCTCAAGGAAAGACGACCACGACGCTGGAAAGCAAGACCAACTTCCTGCGCCCGATCCGCATCGGCGACACGGCCCGGGCGCGCTGCGTACCGCTGCACAAGGGGCGCACGACGATGGTCTGGCAGACCACCATCACGCGCGGGGACGGCAAGCCTGCCGCCATCGTCACCCAGACCCAGGTCGTGATCGACTGGAAGGAATGACGCCATGACCTGCTGTCAGCGGTTCTGGCCGGTGACGGGATCGACCCGGATCTCGACCTCGCGGCCGTCGGTGGTCCTGTATTCGACCTCCCAGTAGCCGTCGTCGTCCCAGGACACGTCCTCGATGAAGGCGAGGTTCTGGGCGCTGCCCTCGACCGTGGCGATGATGCGCGACAAGGGCTGCGCGTTTGCGGGCGGAGGCGTGTCGGCCACGGCAATTGCGGGCAGGGTCAGGCCGGCCAGGGCCATTGCGGCGAACAGGGTGCGGGTCATGTCTCGTCTCCTTCGTTTACCAGTCCCCACAACGTTCCCCCTTGCAGCGCTGTTCCGACCGGCCGCCCTGCGCTGCCACCCCCCTTGCAAGGCGCGCGGGCGCCCCCTAGATTGGTCCCGTTCGGGTTCGCCCGGACTATGGACATAAACGCGCAGGTAATAAGCGGATCGGACCCGGGGGCGGTACCCGGCGGCTCCACCAATAACCCTTCGTTGGGGGCGAATGGGGCCGAAACAGGATCGACGAACGTCTAAAGCTGTTTGCTTTGTCTCGGTGAGCTACCACCGTTATCGGTGCAAAAAGTACAGTTGCCAACGACAACCGTGCTCCGGTGGCTCTGGCTGCGTAAGCAGTTCGAGTTATCGAAACCTAAGTCCTTGCGCTTAGCCGCGTAAGGCGGGGTCCGCAGGCACCTGGCAACAGAAGCCTGCACTTTCCATCCCTGTAGCGCCTGCCCCATTCCGTTCCGGTGGAGGATGTGGCACGCCTGCCTGACAGGACGGCCCGCGCGATGCAGGCGGGCGGCCCTCAGGATGGCTGCCGCAGGTTGACGACGATGAACGACATGACCGAGTCCCCCGAAGACCTGATCGCCCGCATGGGCGCCGCCGCCCGCGGCGCGGCGGTCCACCTCGCTCAGGCGCCTTCGGAGCAGAAGGACGCCGCCCTGTCCGCCGCCGCCGATGCGATCCTGCAGGCGGAAGCGGCGATCATGCAGGCGAATGCCGAGGACCTGGCCTATGCCGCCGAAAGGGGCCTGTCGCCCGCGATGACCGACCGGCTGCGGCTGGACCCTGCCCGCATCCGCGCCATCGCCGAGGGCCTCCGCGCCGTGGCTGGGCAGCCTGACCCGGTGGGCCGCGTGCTGGCCGAATGGGACCGGCCGAACGGGCTGCACATCCGGCGCGTGGCGACACCCATTGGCGTGCTGGGCGTGATCTATGAAAGCCGCCCGAACGTCACCGCCGACGCGGGCGCGCTGGCGCTCAAGTCCGGCAACGCCGTGATCCTGCGCGGGGGGACAGACAGCATCCATTCCTCGGCCGCGATCCACCGCTGCATGGCGCAGGGCCTTCGTCAGGCGGGCCTGCCCGAGGGTGCGATCCAGGTCGTGCCCACCCGCGACCGCGCGGCGGTGGCCGCCATGCTGCGGGCTCAGGGGCTGATCGACGTCATCATCCCGCGCGGCGGCAAGGGTCTGGTCGGGCTGGTGCAGGCCGAGGCGCGCGTGCCCGTCTTTGCCCACCTCGAGGGCATCTGCCATGTCTATGCCGACGGGGCGGCCGACCTCGACAAGGCCCGCCGCGTCGTCCTGAACGCCAAGACCCGGCGGACCGGCATCTGCGGCGCAGCCGAATGCCTGCTGATCGACCGCGCCTTTCGTGAAAAGCACGGCGATGTCCTGATCCGCGACCTGCTGGACGCGGGCGTCGAAGTGCGGGCCGAAGGCGAGCTGGCCGAGATCCCCGACACCGTTTCCGCCCAGCCCGAGGACTTCGGGCGCGAGTTCCTGGACAGCATCATCGCCGCGCGGCTGGTGGACGGCGTGGACGAGGCCATCGCCCATATCCGCCGCCACGGCTCGGGCCACACCGAGTCGATCCTGACCGAGGACGACGCCACGGCGGAACGGTTCTTCCGCGGGCTCGACTCGGCCATCCTGATGCGCAACGCCTCGACCCAGTTCGCGGACGGGGGCGAGTTCGGCATGGGCGCCGAGATCGGCATCGCCACCGGCAAGCTGCATGCGCGCGGCCCCGTGGGGGCCGAGCAGCTGACGAGCTTCAAGTATCTGGTGACCGGCGACGGCGCGATCCGGGGCTGAGCCTCAGAAGCTCAGCTCGGCCCCGCCGGCATCCACCCTCCAGGTCACGGGGCGGCGATGGTCGGCCGCCAGCGTCCCGAGAACGGCGAAATGCACCTCGGACGGTGCGGGGCTGGTATTCGGTGTCGGCGCCGCCTCCAGCCAGCGCCACAGCGATGGCTCGGGCCGGGTGCGCGAGGCCTGCCCCCCAAGCCTCCAGCCCTGCCCCTTTCGGGCGATGATCACCTTCCCGCCCCAAGGCATGGCCGAGTCCATGCACATGAGCGCAAGCAGCAGCATCCTCGCCTCGATGCGCGAGGCGTCCCCCCCGCCCTCGACCTCGACCGTCAGCCGTGCGTTCCGGGCATAATCCTGGGCAAGCTGGGTGATCTCGGCCACGGCGACGCGCTGATCCGCCGGCGCATAGCCGAAGGCCATCCGGTAATAGCGCACGCGCGACCGCGCGGCGCGCACGCTTTCCCCGATCAGCGTCAGTTCGGGCGAGTTGGCAAGACCGGGGTAGTCGCCCGACATTTCCAGCAGTTCGACTCCGTTGCCGATCGCGCCCAAGGGGGAAACGAGATCGTGACACAACCGCGCGGCCACCAGGCTGGCAAGGTTCGCGCCGGAGGCCGTATCGAGCGAGGCCGCCGGGATTGTGACCGGGGTCATCGTCCGTTAGCCTCGGAAGGCCCCCCAAGCGAAAGAGCACCGATGACCACCGAGATTCTCGAACCCGGAATGCTGGTCCGCAACCGCGAGGCACCGGAATGGGGCATCGGGCAGGTGCAATCCCGCATCGGCGACCGGGTAACGGTCAATTTTCCGGAAATGGGAAAACAGGTTCTGGACGGCCGTCGGGTTCGCCTGGAACTGATCACGGACAACTCCTAAATTGATAAAAAATCATTTGAGTTTATGACTTCATTACAACCTTTAAGCGTGTCAAGCGGATATCCGCCGAACGGATCGGCGCCGATTTCAACCTGCAGCGCCTTTGCAACGCAACAGGGTGAGGTTGGATCATGAAGGCTGATCCCGGCTGGTTGTCCGTGCGTCTGGGCACGAAGGAACAGGATCTGCGCGCCGCGCAGCGCCTGCGCTATCGCGTCTTTGTCGAGGAACTTGGCGGCGACGGTCCCCTGGTCGATCACGCCGCCCGGCTTGAGCGGGACGAGTTCGACGCGGTGGTCGATCACCTGCTGCTCGTCGATGCCCGCCGCGACCCGGCCGAGGGCGATCACGTCATCGGCGCTTACCGCCTGCTGCGCAGCGACGTGGCCGAGCGGTTCGGCCGCTACTACTGCGACGACGAATATGACCTGACGCCGCTGCGCGCATCCGGCCGGCGCATGGTCGAGTTGGGCCGATCCTGCGTCGATCCGGACTTCCGCGGCGGCTCGGGGATGTTCCTTCTGTGGAAAGCGCTGGCGGAGTATGTGCTGGACCACGGGATCGAGGTCCTGTTCGGCGTCGCCAGCTTCCACGGCACCGATGTCGCGCCGCTGGCGCAGGCTCTGTCCTGGCTGCACCACCATCACCTGGCGCCGCCGGACCTGCGCCCGGTCGCGCGGGGGCCGCAGTTGCAGCGCATGGATCTGGTGCCCGCCGACCGGCTTGACCGGCGCGCGGCGATGACGGCCATGCCGGCGCTGATCAAGGCCTATCTGCGGCTGGGTGGCGTCGTGGGCGAAGGCGCATGGATCGACCGCGCCTTCAACACGACGGACGTCTTCCTGCTGATGGACACCGCGGCCATGTCGGACCGGCACCGGAAATACTATCAGGACCGCTGGCAAGGCGCATGACGGCTCCGCGCGACGATGACCCCGTCCCTGCCCGTGGCTATTCCGCCACGTGGAGGGGCGAGCCGCCCGCCATGCCCTCCCGTCCGACACCGCTGGGCTGGCTGCTGGTCGCCCTGAGGGGGACTGCGGTCATCTCGGTCCTGCTGACGGGCGTTCTTCTGATCCTGCCCCTGCGCGCCGGGGAAAGCCTTGCTGCAGGCCGCCGCCGTCCGGTCACCGGTCCCTGGGTGCAGGGCGTCTGTCGCCTGTGCCTGTGGCTGATGGGCATCCGCTGGCACAGGCGGGGCAAGCCCATGCTCGGCGCCGGGGGCATGGTGGCGAACCACTCCACCTGGCTGGATATCTTCGCCCTGAACGCGGCGGCGCCCGTCTTCTTCGTCAGCAAGGCCGAGGTCGCGGGGTGGCCCGGCATCAACATCCTGACCCGCGTGACCGAGACGCATTTCGTCACCCGCGACCCGCGCCTGGCCCGCGCTCAGGCCGCCGAGTTCGCGGAACGCACCGCCCTTGGCCACCGGCTGTTGTTCTTCCCCGAGGGCACCAGCACCGACGGGCGACGGGTCCTGCCCTTCAAGCCGACGCTGTTTCAGGCCTTCCTGGACCCTGCGCTGCCGCCGGGTCTTTCGATCCAGCCCGTCAGCGTCCGCTACGAGGCGCCGAGCGGCCGCGATCCGCGCTTCTACGGCTGGTGGGGCGACATGGACCTCGGGCCGCATCTGCTGGCCGTGCTGGCACAGCCCCGGCAAGGGCGCATTACAGTCACCCTGCACCCGCCCATCCCGGTTGCAGGGCATGACCGCAAGGCACTGGCCGCCGCCGCCGAGCGCGCGGTCCGCTCTGCCGCCTGAGCTTACAGCGGCCAGATCAGCGGAATGGTCAGGCAGGCGGCGATCCCCGTCACGATGTCCAGCGGGATACCCAGGCGCATGAAGTCCGTAAAACGGTAGCCGCCCGGCCCATAGACCATCATGTGCGTCTGGTAGCCGATGGGCGTTGCGAAGGCGACCGAGGCCGAGAACATCACCGCCACGATGAAGGCGCGCGGGTCGTGCCCCAGTTGCGTCGCAAGCTCGATGGCGATGGGGGTCAGGATCACGGCAACGGCGTTGTTCGACAGGATCTCGGTCATGATCAGCCCGAGGAAATAGACCGCGATCAGCGTCCAGAAGGGGCTGAGGCCCGACAGCGACGGCGCCACGGCATCCACGATCAGGTTCACCGCCCCCGTGGCCTCCAGCGCCTCGCCGATGACCAGCATGGCGAAGATCAGCGCCAGCAGCCGCGCCTCGACGAAGCCGAAGGCCTCGTCAGGGTCCACGCAGCCCGCGATCAGGATGATGGCCGAGGCAAGAAAGGCCAGGCCCATGATCGGCGCCACGTCCAGCGCGGCCAGCAGCACGACCGCCAGCAGCGCGGCGGTGGCGATGGGCGCGTGGCGGCGGCGGAATGGCTTGGTCGTGGGCTGCGAGACATCGACAAGGTCCATGTCGGCGGCAAGCCGGGCGATGTCCTCGCGCGCGCCTTCCAGCAGCAGCGTGTCGCCCACGCGGATTTCCAGGTCGTCCAGCTGGCGGCCGATGTTCTGGTTCCGCCGGTGCGCCGCGATGGGATAAACGCCGTAACGGCGGCGCAGCCGCAGGTCGCCCAGGCGCCGCCCGATCATCCGCGCCCCGGGCGAGATCAGCACCTCGACCATCTCGGTCTGCACCGAGGAGAGCTTGTCGAGCGCCCGCAGTGCCTTGTCCTGCTGCATCTCCAGCAGGTCGGCCATGCCCGAGCGCAGCACGATGCGGTCGCCCGCTTCAAGCACGACCTCGCCCATGTTGCGGCGCAGCGAGGCGTCGCCCCGCAGCACGTCGATGACCCGCACGCCCTCGCGCTTGAAGATCCTCACCTCGCCGATGTTCATGCCGACGATGTTGCTGTCTTCGGGGATGGCGATCTCGGTGAAATAGCGCATCTGCGACCGGTCTGTCAGGAACGAGGCCATGGAGCCCCGCTCGGGCAGAAGCCGCCAGCCGACCAGGGCGATGAAGGCCGCGCCCGCCGCGGTGACGGCCAGCCCCACGGGCGCGATGTCGAAGATGCCGAAGGGCTCCAGCCCGCGGGCGCGCACCACGCCGTCCACCAGCAGGTTGGTGGATGTCCCGATCAGGGTAATCATGCCGCCCATCACGGTGAAGTAGCTCAGCGGCATCAGCAGCTTTGACGCGGAAATGCCCGCCTTACGCGCGACCTGGATGACGATGGGGATCATCACCGCCACGACAGGCGTGTTGTTCATGATGGCCGAGGCCACGCAGACAAAGGCAAACATCGCGGCAATGGTCACCAGCGGGTGCGTGTCGGCGCGCGAGGACACGATCCGGCTCAGATGGTCCAGCGCGCCGGTGCGCAGCAGGCCGCCCATGATGATGAACATGAAGGCGATGGTCCAAGGCGCGCTGTTCGACAGCACGCCCACCGCGTCGTCATAGGGGGCAAGGCCAAGGATCATCATCAGCGCCGCCACCCCGACGGCGATCACCTCGGGCGGATGGCGTTCGCGCACGAACATGACGAACATCAGCGCGATGATGACAAGGGTCAAGACGGCAGCGGTCTGGCCGGTCAACGCGATGCCGAACATGCGGGGAACCTCGTGATGCAATCCGCGGCAGGGCGGCGGGGCGACGGATGCCCGATTTTGGGTCAGGCCGCAAGAAAGGCGACGGCTCAGGCGCTGGGTTGCAGCCGCCCGCCGTCGCGCACCGGCCGGATCTCGGTGGCCAGCCCCGTGCGGTCGTCGGTGACGACCAGAACGCCCGACAGGGTGGCCTCGCCCTCGGCCGGGGTGAAGCGGTCGCGCCCCATGCCCGTCAGGAAGCGGCGCATCGGCTCGGCCTTGTCCATGCCGATCACGCTGTCATAATCGCCGCACATGCCCGCGTCGGACTGATAGGCCGTGCCGCGCGGCAGGACCTGCGTGTCGGCGGTGGGCACATGGGTGTGGGTGCCGACGACAAGGCTGGCCCGCCCGTCGCAGAAATGGCCCATCGCCATCTTCTCGCTGGTGGCCTCGGCATGGAAATCCACCACCGCCGCCTGCACCAGCCCACCCGGAGGATGGGCGCGCAGCACTTGGTCCACCGCGCTGAACGGATCGTCGAAGGGTCGCTTCATGAAGACCTGCCCCAGCGCCTGCACGACCAGCACCTTGCGGCCCCGCGCGTCCTGAAAAACGCGGTGACCGCGCCCCGGCGCCTCGCGGGCGAAGTTCAGGGGGCGCAGGACGCGGGGCTCCTCGGCGACAAAGGACAGCATGTCCTTCTGGTCGAAGGCATGGTCGCCCAGGGTGACGCAGTCGGCGCCCGCATCCAGGATCAGCCGGGCATGGGGCCCGGTCAGGCCCATGCCGCCGCTCGCGTTCTCGCCATTGACGATGGTGAAGTCGGCCTTCAGCCGCGCCTTCAGCCCCGCCAGCCGTTCCGTGATCGCCCGCCGACCCGACCGGCCCATCACGTCGCCTAGAAAGAGGATTCGCATGTGGCAGCGTTACTCCTGCGGGCGGGGCGACTCAACCCGGGCGAAGACTTTCCACGGAACGGAAAGCCGGGGATCAGCCCAAAGTCCCCCCTCGTCAGCGACAAGGGGCCGCGCTATCGAATGCGGCATGAGCCCCCAAGATTCCCCCCGAGGACTTGCCCTTGCGATTGGCGCCTACGTCATCTGGGGGCTGATGCCGCTGTATCTGCACGGGCTTGCCCATGTGCCGGCCGCCGAGGTGATCTCGCACCGCATCCTGTGGTCGCTGCCGATCGCGCTTGTGGTGCTGCGCCACAACGGACAGGTGGGAACCGTCGTGGATACCCTGCGCCAGCCGAGGCTGGTGGCGATGGCGGCGCTGACGGCGGTGCTGATCTCGGCCAACTGGATGGTCTATGTCTGGGCGGTGGCGAACGGGCAGGCCCTCCAGGCCGCGCTGGGCTATTACATCAACCCGCTGTTCAACATCCTTCTGGGCTGGGGCCTGCTGGGGGAACGGCTGAGCCGCCCGCAGGTGGGCGCGGTTGCCCTTGCCGCGATCGCGGTGGCCCTGCTGACCGTCGCCGCCGGAGAACTGCCGGTGATCGCCCTGTCGCTGACGCTGACCTGGGGCATCTACGCCTATTGCAAGCGCCGCCTGCCCCTGCCGCCGAACGAGGGCTTCACGGTCGAGGTGCTGCTGCTGTTCGCACCCTCGCTCGGCTACGTGCTGTGGCTTTTCGTGACGGGCCAAGGTCATTTCGGCACGAACCTGCAGGACACGCTGCTGCTGGCGGGCACGGGCGTCCTGACCGCCGGACCGCTGATGCTTTACGCGAACGGCGCCAAGCTGGTCCGCCTGTCCACCATGGGCGTGCTGCAATATATCGCGCCGACGATGGTGTTCCTGATCGCTGTCCTGGCCTTCGGCGAGCCCTTCCGGGGCGTCCAGCAGATCGCCTTCCCGCTGATCTGGGCGGCGCTGGTGCTTTACACCCTGACGCTGATCCCCCGCCGGGCCTGAGGGTTCAGTCCTCGTCCTGGCGCAGCGCGACCCGCAGGCGGGGACGCGCGCGGACCGCCTCGAAGACCGCGTCGACTGCCGCCTCGGCCACCAGGCCAACGAGGGCACCGGCCACTACATCCGTAAGGTGGTGCTTGGCGCGCGGCACCTGGACCAGCCCGACGATTCCGGCCGCTGCCAGCAGCGGACCCTGCGCATGCGGCGCCACGCGTCCCATGGCGCGGGCGGCCGCGACCGCATCGGCAGTATGGCCCGACGGGAACGAGTTGTAGTCATGTTCGTCCGGGCCGTTGACGCCCGTTTCGTAATGCCCTTCCTCAAGCAGCTTGTGCGGCCGGGTGCGCACGACCGCCGACTTGATCCGTCCCTTGATCTGCGTGGCGAGCCACAGCGAGGCCAAGGCCCGCGCGCCCCCTTCGGCCAGCCGCGACTGCCGGGTCAGAAGTCCGGCAACCGTTGCCGCCGCCGCCAGCGTGAAGGCCGGAGGCTGGTCGCTGATCTCGCTGAGAAAGCCCAGTGTCTCGACCGCGGGATGGTCGCGCAACTCCCCCGCCTCGACAGACAGGGCGACGTCGGCTTCGTGAAGGGTGTCGATGAGTGTCTCGGTCATGCCGGAGGAACCCGGCGGGCGTGCAAAGGTTGCGGCGCGCCAGCCGGAATCAGGCGGTGATCACTCGACTGTCACCGACTTGGCGAGGTTGCGGGGCTGGTCCACGTCCGTCCCTTTGGCCACAGCCGTGTGATAGGCCAGGAACTGCATGGGGATCGCATAAACGATGGGCGCGAAGGCGCCCCCGCCGGATGGCATCGTCAGCACCGCATGGGCACCCTCGCCGCCTGCCGCGATCCCCTCGGCGTCGGACACAAGCAGCACCTGGCCGTGGCGCGCCATCACCTCCTGCATGTTCGAGACGGTCTTGTCGAACAGCGGGTCGGTCGGGGCGAGCACCACCACGGGCACGTTGCGGTCAATCAACGCGATCGGCCCGTGCTTGAGTTCACCCGATGCATAACCTTCCGCGTGGATGTAGCTGATTTCCTTCAGCTTCAACGCGCCTTCAAGGGCGATGGGGAACAGCGCGCCACGGCCCAGGAACAGGACGTCCTGCGCTTCGGACAACCAGTCGGCCAAGCGCCGGCAGTCATCACCGGCGCCCACAGCCTGGCTGACCAGCGAGGGGATCGCCGTCAGGTCACGGATCTGCGCCGAGAGTTCCGTCGGCGACATCACGCCCCGGTCGGCGGCCGCCTTCAGCGCCAGCACGGCCAGCACCGCCAGCTGGCAGGTGAAGGCCTTGGTCGAGGCCACGCCGACCTCGACCCCCGCCAGGATCGGCAGGGCGATATCGGCGTCCCGCGCGATGGCCGAGGTGCCGACGTTCACGACGCCCACCGTCTTGGCGACCTTGTCCTTGCAGTAGTGCAGCGCGGCCAACGTGTCCGCCGTCTCGCCCGACTGGCTGACGAAGACGGCCCAGCTGCGCGGCGACAGCGGCGGCTCACGGTAACGGAACTCGGACGCCACATCGACGTCGCAGGGCAGGCCTGCCAGCCGCTCGAACCAGTATTTCGCCACATGCGCGGCGTAATAGGCCGTGCCGCAACCGACCAGCGTCAGCCGGTCCACGTCGCGGAAATCAACCGCCTCGGGCAGGACGATCCGGCCGTCCTTGATGTAATGGCTCAGCGCGTCGCCAAGGACGACCGGCTGCTGGGCGATCTCCTTGGCCATGAAATGCCGATAGCCACCCTTGTCGATGGCTGTCGCACCGACGTCGATGCGCGCCGTCTCGCGGTTGGTCTGCTGGCCATTCGCGTCGAAGATCGCCGCACCTTCGCGCGTGATGACGACATGGTCGCCGTCTTCCAGATAGGTGATCCGGTCCGTAAAGGGCGCCAGCGCGATGGCGTCCGAGCCGAGGAACATCTCGCCGTCCCCATGCCCCAAGGCCAGCGGGCTGCCCTTGCGGGCGCCGATCATCAGGTCGCCCTCTCCCTCGAACAGGAAGGCGAGCGCAAAGGCTCCCTGCAGGCGCGACAGCGTGGCGCGGACGGCCTGCACCGGGTCCATGCCCTGCGCCATGTGAAGCCCGGTCAGCAGAGCCACGGTTTCGGTGTCGGTCTCGGTCTGGGCGGCGATGCCGTTGGCGGCCAGGTAGGTGCGCAGTTCGCGGAAGTTCTCGATGATGCCGTTGTGGACGACGGCCACTGGGCCGTGCTTGTGGGGGTGGGCGTTTCCTTCCGTCGCCGCGCCATGGGTGGCCCAACGGGTGTGGCCGATGCCCGCGCGACCTTCCAGTGGGTCCAGCACCAGCAGGTCGGACAGGTTCACCAGCTTGCCGACCGCGCGGCGGCGGTCCAGCCGCCCCTCGCCGTCCACGGTCGCGACGCCCGCGCTGTCATAGCCGCGGTATTCCAGCCGCTTCAACGCCTCGACCAGCTGCGGCGCGACCTGGTTCTTGCCGAGTATCCCGATGATCCCGCACATCTTATGCTTTCCCCTTCGCCGCCCGCAGCGCCTGCATGATCCGTGTCGCCAATCCCGACTTGGTCACCTGCCGGGCGCGGCCCAGCCCCAAGGCCTCGTCGGGCAGGTCTTCGGTGATGACCGAACCCGAGCCGGTCATGGCCCGGTTGCCGACCTTGACCGGTGCGACCAGCATCGTGTCCGAGCCGATGAAGGCCTCGGCCCCGATCACGGTGCGGTGCTTGCCCACGCCGTCGTAGTTGCAGGTGACGGTGCCCGCACCGATGTTCGTGCGCTCGCCAACTTCGGCGTCGCCCAGATAGGTCAGGTGGCCGACCTTCACCCCTTCGGCCAGGACCGAGTTCTTGATTTCCACGAAGTTGCCGACATGGACGTCGCCACCGAGTTCCGCCCCTGGCCGCAGGCGTGCAAAGGGACCGACGGTCGCGCCCGCGCTGACGTGACAGCCCTCCAGATGGCAGAAAGGCAGGATCTCGGCCCCGCTTTCAACGGTGACGCCAGCGCCGAAGACCACGTTCTGCCCGATGATCGCGTCACGGCCAATGAAGGTGTCGAGCGCGAACCAGACCGTCTGAGGATCGGCCATGGTCACGCCATTCTCCAGCATCTCGGCCCGGCGGCGGGCCTGAAAGGCAGACTCGGCCGCCGCAAGCTCGGCGCGGGTGTTGATGCCGAGCGTCTCGGCCTCGTCGCAGGTAACCACGGCGGCGCTGCGGCCTTCCTGCCGCGCAAGGCCCACGACGTCGGTCAGGTAGTATTCCCCCGACGCGTTGTCGTTGCCGAGACGGCCCACGAGATCGCGCAGCAGCGCCGCGTCCGCCGCCATGACGCCGGAATTGCACAGCGCGATGGCCCGCGTGGCCTCGTCGGCGTCCTTGTATTCGACGATGCGGTCCAGCGTGTCGCCGCGCACCACGAGCCGGCCATAGCGGCCGGGATCGGCGGCCTCGAAGCCCAGCACGACCACGTCTGCCGGATGGCTGACCAGCGCCGCCAGGGTATCCGCGCCGATGAAGGGGGTGTCGCCGTAAAGGACGACGACCTTGCCCTCGAAGCCCTCCAGCAGCGGCAGGGCCTGCGCCACGGCATGGCCGGTGCCGAGCTGCTGGTCCTGAAGGGCGATCTGCGCCTCGGGGTCGAGCTTGGCGACAGCCTTCCTCACCGCCTCGGCCCCGTGGCCCGCGACGACGACCACCCGGTCGGGGTCGAGGCTGCGGCCCGCCGCAAGCGCATGGCCTACCAGCGGCACGCCCCCCAGCCGGTGCAGCACCTTGGGCAGGTCCGACAGCATCCGGCTGCCCTGCCCCGCCGCCAGCACCACCAACGCCACCGCCCCATCCGTCATCCGCCTGCCCCGCCCGTTCATTGATCTTTGTCAGCGTTCTAGCTAGGCGCGCTGCAAGACGGAAGGGTGCGCCCGGTCACAGAATTTGTCGAAAGGTTACGGAATATGGGCATGGATCGCGGCACGGTGGTGTTCGACCTGGACGGAACGCTCGCGGATACCGCGGCGGACTTGATCGCAGCGGCGAATGCCTGCTTCGAAAGCCGCGGCCTGGGGCGGCTGCTGGACCCGGCCGCCGATGCGGAAATCGCTTTCCACGGGGGCCGCGCCATGCTGCGCGCGGGCTATGCAAGAGTGCCCGCCGACACGCTGCTGCCGCCAGACGCGGAGGAGGTGGACTTCCCCCGGCTCCTCTCCTTTTATGACGACTGCCTGGCTGACAGCACCCGTCTTTACGATGGCGTCGAACCCGCGCTGCACGCCTTGGCCGCCGAGGGTTTCAGGCTGGCGATCTGCACAAACAAGCCCTTGGCACTGGCCGAGAAATTGCTGTCTGCCTTGAATGTGCGTGAACAATTTAGCGGCATGATCGGCGCCGACAGCCTGCCTGTCCGCAAGCCCGATCCCCGCCCCTATCGTGCCGCTGTCGCGCAGGCCGGTGGAGAGGTTTCGCGGTCCTTCCTGCTGGGCGACACGGAAACGGACGTGAAGACCGCGCGGGCCGCGGGCGTGCGTGTATCGCTGATCGGCTTCGGGCCGGAAGGCGCAGGGATCTCGCGGCTGTCCCCGGATCATGTGCTGAACCGCTTCGCGGACCTGCCAGCCTTGGCGCGGGAGTGGCTGGCATAGAGAGGGGCGCTGCCCCTCGCGCCTGCGGCGCTCACCCCGGGATATTTGGACGAAGAAGAAGCCCTCGGCGCCTCAGGCAGCGAGGAGTGCAGCAAGTTGGGCGCGCAGGTCGGCGGGCGAGGCCGGGTCGGGCGGACCCCGGCGGGCCAGCGCGGCCTCGGCGCGGGCCTGCGCATCGGGAGTCATGCGGCCGGCAGCCTCGGTGACCTGTTCGAACTCGGCCCGGGTGAGGTTGCAGGCGAGCACAAGGTCGCAGCCTGCGGCGATGGCAGCGGCGGCGCGCTCGGCGGGGGTGCCGCTCAGGGCATTCATGCCGATGTCGTCGCTCATCAGCAGGCCCTCGAAGCCGATGCGTTCGCGGATCAGCCGGATCGCGGCGGGCGAGGCGGTCGCTGGCCGGTCGTCCAACTGGGTCAGGCGGATATGTGCGGTCATCCCCAGCGGCAGGTCATTCAGCGCACGGAACGGCGCAAAATCGGTTGCGTCCAGGTCGTCGAGCGCCACGTCTAACACCGGCAGGTCGTGGTGGCTGTCCACCCGCGTCCGGCCATGACCGGGCATGTGCTTGACGATGGGCAGCACTCCGGCCGCCAGCAACCCGTCAGCCGCGGCCCGACCCATCAGGGCCACGGTTCCTGCATCCGTGCCGAAGCAGCGGTTGCGCAGGAAAGGGTGCGTGGCGTGGTCCGCGATGTCGAGGCAGGGCGCGGCGTCGGCGTCGATTCCGACGGCGCGCAACTCTTGCCCCATCAGCCGGTGGCGCAGGTAGACGGCGCGGGGACCGTCAACGGCGCTGTCCATGGCGGCGGGCCAGTCGGTCCAGTGCGGCGCGCGCAAGCGCTGGACGCGCCCGCCCTCCTGGTCAACCATCACCACCGCGTTGCGGCCCACAGCCTCGCGCAGGTTATCCGTCAGGCGGCGCAGTTGGTCGGGATCGGCCACGTTGCGGGCGAAGAGGATGAAGCCCCAAGGGTCCGCATTGCGCAGGAAGGCCCGCTCGTCGGGGGAAAGCGCCAGTCCCTCGACCCCCAGGATCGTCGCACCATGCCCCCCGGAAAACGAAGCCCCGGCCTGCACGGTCGGGGCTGTCGTGGTCGCATGATCTGTCGTCCCGCCGGTCACTGCGCGGCTGCGGGGATGCAGTCGTTGCCCGCGGCGATCAGGGCGGCGCAGAACTTGCGCGCCTCGTCACGGGACTCGAAGCCGGCGATGCGCAGGCGATAGAAGGTGCGTCCGCCCGCCTTGTGCTGCTGCACGACCGGAGCCTTGCCCGCAAACAGGTCGCCATAACGGCCGGAGATGCGGCTCCACTCGCTTTCGGCGATGGCGCCGCTGTCGAAGGCGCCGATCTGCACCAGCGGCGCGCCCGAGGCGAGCTGGACCGGAGGAGTCTCGACAGGCGCCTCGGCGGCAGGCGCGGCATCGGTCACGGTCTCTGCCGCGGCGGCAGGGGCGCTGACGGCCGGGGCCACCGCAGCGATGCGGCGCGGACGCGGCAGCGGGCGGGTGGGGGTGGCGACCGAAGGCGCCGCGCCGGCCTCTGCCAGGGCACCGGTGATGGCGGTGTCCAGCGCGGGCTGGCCGTTCGTATCGGTGACGGCCGCGGCAACCGAGACGCTGTCGGCCTCGGCCGGCGCGACGGCAGGGACGCCCGTGGCCATCGCGGCAGCTTCGGCTTCGGCTTCCAGCACGGCCTGGCGCGCGGACTCGGCGTCGGTCATGGCGATGGCGGGGGTGCCGGCCGGTTCGATGATCTCGTCGATGGCGGCAGGCTCGCGCGCAGTGGCGCCAAGCTCGCCCATCGCCACGTCCTGCCCGTCCAGCGCGGTCGGCGCGGGGGCGATGGCGACCCGCTCGACCGGAGCGCTTTCGGTGCCGGCGGCGACGTCGTTGACGGCAAGACCCTCGCGATCCGACAGCGTTCCACCGGGTTCCTCGGGCGCGATCCGGGCCTCGCCCTCGACCGCGCGGATGACGGGAACGCCCGACACGTCGCGGACGACCAGCTGGTAGCCCCAGACAAGCAGGGCGAGCATGAGGACCACGGACACCAGTGCGCCCAGATAGTGCGTCAGGCGGGCAACCCGGCCAAGGACGCCGCTGCGGTCGGACAGGCGGGCGCCGTCAGGCTGCCCCTCGAGGGCCAGTTCGTCCCAGTCCTCGGCATTCCAGTCATGTGCCGTGTAGGGAATGTCCGTGTCGCCGTGCCCGTAAGACCCACGCGAGTCGTCGTACCCGCCGGAGCGGAAATCCACCACCGTCATCGTATCCTGTCCTGCCTGTCCACCGGTTATGGTCCGGTTTTCGTTGACCGCTCGTCACCCCGTGGCTGGATGCGTCTTGATCAGCGCATTTCCTTTGCCGGAGTGACGCCCAAGATACCCAAACCTGCTGAAATGACAACGCCGACCGCGCGCGCCAATGCGATTTTCGCCGATGTTGCGGCGATGTCACCATCCTGCACGAAACGCAGCGTCACCTCGTCGTTGCCGCGGTTCCATAGCACGTGCAGGTCCGAGGCGAGATCGTAGAGGAAGAAGGCGATCCGGTGCGGCTCATGCGCGCGGGCGGCGATCTCGACGATGCGGGGCCATTCCGAGATGCGGCGGGCAAGTGCCTGCTGCGCCGGATGGTCCAGCGCGGCAAGGTCCGCCTGCGCGAGCGCGGCATCGGAAATGTCCGCGCCCATCTCGCCTGCCCGGCGCAGCACGCTGTTGATGCGGGCGCTGGCGTACTGGACGTACCAGACCGGGTTGTCCTTGGACTGTTCCAGCACCTTGTCGAAGTCGAAATCCAGCGCCGCGTCGTTCTTGCGCGTCAGCATGTGGAAGCGGGTGACGTCGCGGCCCGCCTGTTCCACCACGTCGCGCAGGGTGACAAAGGTGCCCGCCCGCTTGGACATCTTGAAGGGCTCGCCGTTCTTGAACAGCTTGACCAGCTGGATCAGCTTGACGTCCAGTGGCACCCGCCCGTTCGACAGCGCCGAGACGGCGGCCTGCATCCGCTTGACATAGCCGCCGTGGTCGGCGCCGAAGATGTCGATCAGCTGGTCGAAGCCGCGGTCGATCTTGTCCCAGTGATACGCAATATCCGGCGCGAAATAGGTCCAAGACCCGTCCGACTTCTTGACCGGCCGGTCCACGTCGTCCCCATGCGCGGTGGACCGGAACAGCGTCTGCTCGCGCGGCTCCCAGTCCTCGGGGGTCTTGCCCTTGGGGGGCTCAAGCACGCCCTCGTAGATCAGGTCTTGGGACCGCAGGCGGTCGATGGCGGCCTCGATCCGGCCGGTGCCGTAAAGCGCCTTTTCCGAGGAATAGACGTCCATGGTGACGCCCAGCAGGTCCAGATCCTCGCGGATCATCTGCATCATGACCTCGGTGGCGAACTCGCGCACCTCGGCCAGCCAGTCCGCCTCGGGCTTGTCGAGCAGGCTGTCGCCGAAACGCGCCTTGAGCGCCTCGCCCACGGGGATCAGGTAGTCGCCGGGATACAGGCCCTCGGCGATCTGCGGTTCCAGCCCATGCGCCTCGCGGTAGCGTTCATAGGCCGAGCGGGCCAGAACATCGACCTGCGCGCCCCCGTCGTTGATGTAGTATTCGCGCGTGACGTCCTCGCCCGCGAACTGCAGCAGGTTCGCCAGGGCGTCGCCGAAGACCGCGCCGCGCATGTGGCCCACATGCATGGGGCCGGTAGGGTTGGCGCTGACGAACTCGACGTTGACCCTCTGGCCCTGGCCGAGAGGCACGCGGCCATAGTCGGCGGGGGCCGACAGGGCGGCGCGCAGCACCTCGGCCCAGATGCCGGGGGCAAGGCGCAGGTTCAGGAAGCCGGGGCCCGCGACCTCGGCGCTTGCGACGCGGGGATCGCCCGTCAGGCGCGCGGCCAGCAGGTCCGCGATCTCGCGCGGTTTCATGCCGGCGGGCTTGGCCAGCACCATGGCGGCGTTGGTGGCCATGTCGCCATGGGCGGGGTCGCGCGGAGGCTCGACCGCGACGGCATTGAAGTCGAGGTTGCCGGGCAGCTCGCCCGCTTCGGTCAGGTCGGTCAGCGCGCGGATCACCAGGGCGCGGATGTCTGCGAAGATATTCATGTCTCTCTCATCCTGTCCGCCCTGCGATAGCGAAGCGGCCCGCCCGCCGCAACCGAAGGCGCGATGTTCCGGTGCGACTTGAAACCCTTGAGCCCTGCGCCCACCTTCCTGCAATCGCGCTTTCATTTGACCTTCGGCACGTTCTGCTGTAGGTGCGCGAGGCCCGCATCCGGCGGGCAACCGAGGGGCGCATGGAAGGCCGCGTCCCGCTTATCGCGCAAATTGGCGCGTCGGACAGCGACACCTCCTTTTGAAAGACCCCGATGACGAAATTCTCCGATCTCAAGCTTGACCCCAAGGTTCTGCAGGCGATTGCCGAGGCGGGCTATGAGACCCCTACCCCCATTCAGGCCGGCGCCATTCCGCCCGCGCTAGAGGGCCGCGACGTGCTGGGCATCGCCCAGACCGGCACCGGCAAGACCGCCAGCTTCACCCTGCCGATGATCACCCTGCTGGGCCGCGGCCGGGCACGGGCGCGGATGCCGCGCAGCCTCGTGCTGGCGCCGACGCGGGAACTGGCCGCGCAGGTGGCCGAGAACTTCGACACCTATGCCAAGCACACCAAGCTGACCAAGGCCCTGCTGATTGGCGGCGTGTCCTTCGGCGAGCAGGACAAGCTGATCGACCGCGGCGTGGACGTGCTGATCGCCACCCCCGGCCGCCTTCTGGACCATTTCGAGCGCGGCAAGCTGCTGCTGACGGGCGTCCAGATCATGGTCGTGGACGAGGCCGACCGGATGCTCGACATGGGCTTCATCCCGGACATCGAGCGCATCTTCCAGCTGACCCCCTTCACCCGGCAGACGCTGTTCTTCTCGGCCACCATGGCGCCCGAGATCGAGCGGATCACCGACACCTTCCTGCACGCCCCCGAGCGGATCGAGGTCGCGCGCCAGGCCACGACCTCCGAAACGATCACCCAGCGCCTGGTCGAGCTGACCCCCACCCGCAAGGACCAGACCGCCAAGCAGAAGCGCGAACTGCTGCGGGCGCTGATCGACGCCGAGGGCGAGGGCCTGAAGAACGCCATCATCTTCTGCAACCGCAAGACGGACGTGGACATCGTCGCCAAGTCGCTGAAGGCGCATGGCTATGACGCCGCGCCCATCCATGGCGACCTGGACCAGCGCGTCCGCATGGCGACGCTGGACGGCTTCCGCGAAGGGACGCTGCGCTTCCTCGTGGCGTCCGACGTGGCGGCGCGGGGGCTCGACATTCCGGCGGTCAGCCATGTCTTCAACTTCGACCTGCCGAGCCATGCCGAGGACTACGTCCACCGCATCGGCCGCACCGGCCGGGCCGGACGCGAAGGCACGGCGATCTCCATCGGAACGCCTGCGGACGAGAAATACCTTTCGGCCATCGAGAACCTGGTCAAGCAGAGTCTGCCCCGCGCCAGCGCCCCTGAAGGCTTCCGCCTGTCCGACGCCGCGCAGAAGCCCCCGCGTCCCGCGTCCGAGCGCGGCAATTCGCGCGGCGCGCCGACGCGCACCCGCTCTCGCCGCAGCTCGCCGCGCGAGGAAAGCGTCAAGGAACCTGTCGAGGCAGCCGAGGTGGTTATCGAGGAAAAGCGCACGCCCGAGCGTGCGCCCGAGCCGCGCGGGCCGAATGGCAACGGCGCACGGAACGGCCGCGCCGAGGAACGTCAGGAACGTCCGGCCGAGCGCCGCGATGAACGGCGCGACAATGGGCGCGAGGACCGCCGCGACGACCGGCGCGAGCGTTACCGCGACCGCGATCGCGGACCGGGCGTGGTCGGCATGGGCGATCACACACCCGACTTCCTGCTGACCAGCTTCAGCGATGCCTTGGCCGTGACCGAGGCCCGCATGGCCGCGAACGCCAACAAGCCCGCGGCCCCCGAAGCGGTGGCCGAGGAGCCGAAGGCCGAGGAGCTCGTGGCGGAAGCCGTGGCCGTGGTCGAGGTGCCGGAAGCCGCGGAAGCCGAAGCGCCCCAGAAGCGCAGCCGTTCGCGCCGCAGCCGCTCGCCCCGCGCAGTGGCCGAAGCCGAAACGACTGCTGACGAGGCGGTGAAGCCGGAGCAGGATGCGGCTGCGCCCTCGGGGGATGCTGCGGTCGAGGAAGCAGCAACCGAAGCTGCGGCAGAGCCGGCCTCCGAACCGCAGGCCGAGAAGCCTGCCAAGAAGCGCGCCCCTCGCACGCGCCGCAAGTCGCCCGCCAAGGCGGCAGCGGAAGAAAGCGCGGCCGAGAGCGTTCCGTCCGAAGCTGCGGCCCCGCAAGAGGCTGCTGCGGGCCACGCCGCTGCGAATGGCGCTGGCGAAGACAAGGTTGCCGAGGACACGGCTTCCCCGGCTGGCGAAAGCGGCAGCAATGCGGTGGACGCAGGCGTTTCGGCGCCGGACGTCCCGACCGCATCGGATGCTGGTGCAGAAGGCAAGGGACCGGCCGTCCAGGCCGAGGCCGAGGTGCACGCCTCGGGGGACACTTCGGCGGCAGAAGGCTCGACCGAGCAGCGACCGCACGAAGCGGCTGAGGGCGCGGCGCTGCCCGTTGCCGAAACCGAGGCGCCCGCCAGCCGGGACGCCGAGCCCGCCGAAGGCGCCTGATCCCGGTCATGCGCCCGGCCGAGGTGTCGCTTGCCAGCCCGCGGCCGCGCCTTGCCTGGCGCGCCGCACTGGGCTGGATCGCGGCGGACCTTGCCGTCGGTCTGGCCGCCGCGCTTGGCCAGGCACCTTGGGGGCTGTGGCCCCTCACGGTGCTGGCGCTGGCGGCGATGCTGTGGCGTGTGAGCCAGGCGCCCTCGGCTCGGGCTGCGCTGTTGCGGGCGCTGGTCATTAGCACGGGCCACTTCGCGCTTGCGCTGTTCTGGATCACCCAGCCCTTTCTGGTCGAGGCCGAAATCTACGGCTGGATGTCGCCCTTTGCGCTGGTGCTGACGGCGGCGGGCGGCGGGCTCTTCTGGGCCATTCCCTCCTGGGCCGCGTATCGGCTCGGATGGAACATGCCCAGCCGCCTGGCGGCGGTGGCTCTGGCGATCCTTGTCTCTGACTGGTTGCGCGGCTGGATATTTACCGGCTTTCCCTGGGCGCTCACGGGGCATGTCTGGATCGACACACCCGCAGGGCAACTCGCCGCGTGGTTTGGGGCCATGGGATTGTCGGCCCTGACACTGGCGGCGGCGCTGCTGGTGGCCCTGGGCGTGACAGGCGGCCGCCCCTGGCACGGGCTTGCCAATGCGGCCATGCTGATTGCCGCGGCGTGGTTTGCGGGCCTTGCCCGGTTGAACCAGCCCCTGCCCGCCGACCGGCCCGAGATCATCCGTCTGGTCCAGCCCAACGCCGACCAGACCCTGAAATGGAGCCCCGAGTGGGCCCCCGTCTTCTACCAGCGCCTTACGGGCCTCTCGGCCCTGCCGCTGAAGCCCGAGATGGGGATCGCCTTCCCCGACGCGGTGGTCTGGCCCGAAACCGCCGTGCCCTTCCTGCTGGAGGACGCCGAGCCCGTGCTGGCCGACATCGCCCTGTCCTCTGGTGCGACGACCATCACCGGCATCCAGCGCAGCGAGGGCGCGGCATGGTTCAACAGCCTTGTCGAGTTCACCGGCGACGCCCGCATCGGCCCGGTTTATGACAAGTTCCATCTGGTTCCTTTCGGCGAATACATCCCTTGGGGCGACGCCTTGGCACGCTTCGGCATCACCGCTTTCGCTGCCCAGCATGGCCACGGCTATACCTCGGGGCCCGGCCCACAGGTCCTGACGCTGGGAGGGCTGCCCCCCTTCCAGCCGATGATCTGCTACGAGGCGATCTTCGAGCGTCACCTGATCCGCGCCGAACGCCCGGCCTGGATCCTGCAGATCACCAACGACGCCTGGTTCGGCACCTGGTCCGGTCCCTACCAGCATCTCGCGCAGGCACGGTTGCGGGCGATTCAGTCCGGGCTGCCGGTCCTGCGCGCGGCCAACACCGGCATCTCGGCTGCCATCGACGCACAGGGCCGGGTCCGCGCCACGCTGCCCCTGAACGAGGCGGGGGTGATCGACGCGCGACTGCCCGGTGCCCTGCCACCGACGCTCTGGTGGCGCTGGGGCGACGCGCCGATGCTGGGGCTGATGGCAGCCGCGCTGGCTGCGCTGGCATTTGGCCGCAGGCGCAAGACATTGACGTGAAAGGGCGGGTCGCGTAGGCCGGTCCTCGACCCCCACAACGGCTTCCTGGCGTGGCGCGGTCTTGAACCCAATGGAGCGAGCATGTCCCGTCAGAACTACGTCTTCACCTCCGAGTCCGTCTCGGAAGGGCATCCCGATAAATTGTGCGACCAGATTTCTGACGCGGTTCTCGACGCGCTGCTGGCCGAGGAACCCGCCGCCCGCGTGGCCTGCGAGGCCTTCGCCACCACCTCGACCGTGGTGATCGGCGGCGAGATCGGCCTCAAGGACGAGGCCCGGCTGGCCGAGGTCATGGGCGACGTCCCCGAGATCGCCCGCAAGGTGATCCGCGACATCGGCTACGAGCAGGAAAAATTCCACTGGAACACCTGCCACGTCCTGAACTTCCTGCACCAGCAGTCGGCCCATATCTGGCAGGGTGTCGGCAACGGCGGCGCCGGCGACCAGGGGATCATGTTCGGCTATGCCGTGAACGAGACGCCCGAGCTGATGCCTGCCCCGATCCAGTATGCCCATGCGATCCTGCGGCGGCTGGCCGAGGCGCGGAAGTCCGGCGCGGAACCCACTCTCGGACCCGATGCCAAGTCGCAGCTGTCCCTGCGCTACGAGGACGGCAAGCCTGTCGAGGTGACGCAGATCGTCGTCAGCCACCAGCACAAGGACGAGGCGCAGACCTCGGACGACATCCGTGCCATCGTGGAGCCCTATGTGCGCGAGATGCTGCCGCAGGGCTGGCTGACCGAGAAGACCATCTGGCACGTCAACCCGACCGGCAAGTTCGTCATCGGCGGCCCGGACGGGGACGCGGGGCTGACCGGGCGCAAGATCATCGTGGACACCTATGGCGGCGCGGCCCCGCATGGCGGCGGCGCCTTCTCGGGCAAGGACCCGACCAAGGTGGACCGTTCGGCGGCCTATGCGGCGCGCTATCTGGCCAAGAACGTCGTGGCCGCGGGCCTTGCCGACCGCTGCGTCATCCAGCTGAGCTATGCCATCGGCGTGGCGCGTCCGCTGTCGATCTATGCCGACACCTTCGGCACCGGGAAGGTGCCGGATGCGCAGATCGAGAAGGCCGTGGGCGAGGTCATGGAGCTGACGCCCAAGGGCATTCGCGACCAATTGGACCTGTGCAAGCCGATCTATCGCCGCACCTCGGCCTACGGCCATTTCGGCCGCCAGCCCGAGGCGGACGGCGGCTTCAGCTGGGAACGCACGGACCTGGTCGAGGCGCTGAAGAAGGCCGTCTGATCACCGGATCATGAATGCAGGAAGGCCCGCCGGAGCGATCCGGGCGGGCCTTTTTCATGCCGTGTCGCAGGGCGGCAAACGGCCAGTCCTGCAATCATTCCGCCGGGGACAGCACCGTGATCCCCCGGGCGCCCGCGCGCGCGAGCGTCGGGTCCAGCGACATCGTCACATACTCGCCGCGCCGCCAGCGTTCCGACAGGTCGTCGTAGTGGCGCGACAGCGGGTGCCCCGACTGCCCCGTCGCGATCACGAAGACCGAGCTGTCGGGATCGGCGAGGTCATAGACGCCGCGATAGCCCGCCCCCTCCACGGCAGTCCACGGGTTCTCCTCGGCCCCCAGCACCGGGGCGCGGGCGATGCTGGAACCATCCCCCGAGGTGGACTGCACGAGGCTGACGACCCAGTTCAGGATCGGCATCCGCCCCAGTGCAGGGTGATCGTGGCGGGCCACATGCGCATCGCCCCAGCGCCAGCTTTCCACCTCGGGGCCGAAGCGGTCCGAAAGATCGATCAGCGCCGCGTCGAGCGCCTGCCGGGCCATGGTGGCGCAATCCTCGACGGGCGCGGACTGGACCACGTCGCACCAGGCGGCCGCGCCATCCGTGTTGCGGAAGACGCGCTCGATGAAGGCCGGCTGCAGGCGACCCGCCAGTTCGGTCGCGAGGCCGCCCAGTTCGTCATGTGTCAGCCGCTCCTGCAGGCGGCGCATCCAGGCGGAATAGATCAGCGGCTCGGGCAGGTGCTCGCCCATGTTGCCGTCCCATTCAGCCAGCAGCGCCAAGGCGTCCTGCCGCTGCCGCTCGGGCGTGCCGGGGGCGGCGGGTTCGCCCGTGAACCACAGGTTCGCGCCTACAAGCGGCAGAAGCGCGCGGGCCGCCGGGCTGACGGTGTCGAGCTGTGCGTCGATGAAGCTGTCGCGCGAATGGATCTCGCGCAGGGCCAGCAGGCGCGACAGCCGCGACAGCCGCAGCGGATCGTCGCGGTTGTGGCCGAGGCTTTCGAGGATCGACGGCGCTGCCTCGGGCGACGGCGCGGCATCGGGGCCAAGCCTGTCTTCAGCCGGGCCCGGCTGCGGCTCGGCAAGGGCAGAGCCAGCCGCAATGGGAACCAATTCCACGCCGGCAGGCGCGGCGGCTCCGGCGGGGGGCGGGATGAGCGCGGTTCCGGCACCGATTGCGGTTTCCGCGCCCGTAGCGGCGACCATCCCCTGCAGGGGTGCGGTTACGCGCAAGGGCGCAGTTGGCGGCAGCGGGTCCAGCCAGCGCACGCGGGCATCGCGACCCGGCGCGGGCATCCGGCCGCCCGTGGGATGATCCGCCGGACGGCGCGGGATCGTCCCGGACAGAACCTGCGCCACGCCCTCGGTATCCGCCAGGGTGACCTCGACCGCCGGGGCCACGATACCGGTGGCGGCGCGTTGCGCCTGCGCCCGGTTGGTCGCCTGCATCAGCGCCATCAGTGCGCTCATGGTCGTGTCCCGATCCGACAGTCCGGTCCAGCGCAGCGCGGGGACATAGCCCGCGGGCGTCACCTCGGCCAGCCCCAGATGGGCAGGCGGGATGACGGGGCCGGCGTCGCTTTCGCGCAGGGTGATACGGCGATCTTCGGCATCCAGCACGCGGATCACCTCCTGCCGGGTCGTGAAGTCGCGCCAGCCGCCGTCGCCCAGATAGCGATCGGGCGCGCCGGGCTGGACCTCCTCCATCACGATGTCCTGGTCGTCCACCCAAGCGGGCGTCAGGCCCCAGGCCAGACCGGGGTTGCGGCCCGTCAGGATCGCGGGGATGCCGGGGATCGTGCCGCCAATGACGCTGCCTGCCTGCAGGTCCATCCGAGCCAGGTACCACAGCGAGGGCGCGGTCAGCGCCACATGGGGGTCGTTGGCCAGCAGCGGCGCACCGGCCGCCGTCCGTGCAGGAGCAGCCGCGAAGGCGTTGGCCGTGGCGCCGCGCCCGACGGCCACATAACCCACAAGCGAGGCGAACCAGTCGGACATGGCTTCCTCGGGCGGGGCCACGAAGCGCGCGCCGCCGCCGAACAGCGACGCATAGGGCGGCAGAGGAGGCTCGCCCACGGCGCCCGTCAGGTCGCCCGCACGTTCCGGCACCGCCAGAGAGACGCGCGCCCGCGTCACCTCGGCCGCGACCTGACCCGAGGCGCCCGCAGCCACCAGCTTGAGGATCGCCAGCGAATCCGCGGGCTGCCAATAGGCGATGTCGCCCGGCAGCAGGAAGAACTCGGGCGCGCCGCGACCCAGGGCGCCCTTGTTCACCTCCTCGACCCACGCGTTCACGCCGTCGGCATAGGCCTGCAGCGCGGCGCGGGTCGGCTCGTCCTGCGCCTCCAGCGACGCCTCGGCGTTGCGCCACAACCCCAAGCGCCGGGAAAGGTCGTCGGTCGCATAGGCGCGTTCCCCGAACATCTCGGCCAAGCGCCCCTGCGCTGCGCGGCGCAGCACCACCATCTGGAACAACCGATCCTGCGCATGAGCGAATCCCAGCGCGAAGAAGGCGTCGTGGTCGGTCGTGGCCAGGATATGGGGGACGTTCTCGGTCGTGCGGACGATCTCGACCCGCTGCTCGATCCCCGGCAGCGCCAGTTGCGCGTCATAGTCGGGCAGCGAGCGGACGGCGAAATACCAGGCCAGCACCGCCGCCCCCACGAAGCCGATCATCAGGCCGATGGTCAGCCGGACCAGCCAGCGAAACAGCGAAAGCATGAGGGGCGGACGTCCTTGAAAACGAGGGGCGCCGGTTGACCGGGGCACGGGGGCAATGGAATGTGCAAGGCTGATAGGGCAGAGGCCGCGGCTTTTCAACGCGGCAGACCAAGGGGACGGGATGGCACGAGTAGCGTTTCTGGGACTGGGCGTGATGGGCTTCCCGATGGCGGGCCATCTGGCCGCCGCGGGCCACGAGGTGACCGTCTACAACCGCACCGCCGCCAAGGCCGAGGCCTGGTCCAGCCGCCACAAGGGCCGACACGCGACGACGCCCCGCGCCGCAGCCAAGGGCGCCGAGTTCGTGATGGCCTGCGTGGGCAACGACGACGACCTGCGGCAGGTCTGCACCGGCGAGGACGGAGCGTTTGCGGGGATGGCGAAGGGCGCGATCTTCGTCGATCACACCACCGTGTCGGCGCAGGTCACGCGCGAACTGGCGCAGTCCGCGCGCGAGGCGGGTCTGGGTTTCGTGGACGCCCCCGTCTCGGGCGGACAGGCGGGGGCCGAGAACGGGCAGCTATCCATCATGTGCGGCGGCTCCGAACAGGATTACGCAGCCGCCGAGCCGGTGATGGCGGCTTACGCCCGCATCTGCCGCCGCATGGGCGACAGCGGCGCGGGCCAGCTGACCAAGATGTGCAACCAGATCGCCATTGCCGGGCTGGTGCAGGGCCTGGCCGAGTCGCTGAACTTCGCCGAGCGCGCGGGCCTGTCCATTCCCGAGGTGGTCGAGGTCATCAGCCAGGGCGCCGCCGGAAGCTGGCAGATGCAGAACCGCCACAAGTCAATGGCCGAGGGCAAGTTCGACTTCGGCTTTGCGGTGGACTGGATGCGCAAGGACCTCGGCATCTGCCTTTCCACGGCCGACGAGACGGGCGCGAGCCTGCCCGTCACCGCGCTGGTGGATCAGTTCTACAAGGACGTCCAGCAGATGGGGGGCGGTCGCTGGGACACCTCGTCCCTGATCGCCCGGCTGCGGCGGTGAGCGGGCCGCTGATCCACAAGGGCGCGGGCGAGCCGCGCCCCGAGTGGTTCGAGGATACCTTCGCCGCGAACGGCTGGACCGGGTCCTGGCGCAACGGCGTCTATGACTGGCACCATTTTCACGCGACCACGCATGAGAGCTTGGGCTGCTACGCCGGTTGGGCCGACCTCCAGCTGGGCGGACCCGAGGGCGAGATCCAGCGGATCGAGGCCGGCGACGTCGTCGTGATTCCCGCGGGGCTCGCCCATTGCAATTGCGGACAAAGCGAGGACTTTGCCGTGGTCGGCGCCTATCCGGGCGGCCTTGTCCCCGACATGCAGGAAGGTCCGGGTGATCCCTCGATTGCCCTGCCCCGGCCCGACTGCGACCCGGTGCTGGGCCGGGGACGCGGCTTTGCCGCCTGACCTGCGCGCAGGCTTCACGCCCTACCCCAAGCCGGATTCGGGCGTCGCGGCCTATCGTATCGGGCGCGACCACATCGACGTGGCTTTTCGGGAAAGCGGCATCTACCGCTATTCGGTCCTTTCAGCGGGGCGAGCGAATCTGGACGAGATGGCGCGGCTGGCCCGCAAGGGCGATGGACTTGCAACCTTCATCAGCCGCGTGACCTACCACCTCTACGAGCAGCGGCTGGAGTGACCGGCGCGGCGATATGTGTCCCGCCGCAGCAGCGATCAGTTGAGCTCCGCTTGCCGCAGGACCGCCGGTCTGGCGGATGTGGTTTTGACATGAAGGATGAAAGTGGCAGCCCGTAGGGGAGTCGAACCCCTCTTTTCAGGTTGAAAACCTGACGTCCTAACCGATAGACGAACGGGCCACCTTTGGCGCCTTGCAGCGTTTGCTGCGTGGCGTGGAGCGGTGTTTAGGCAAAGCTCCGGAGGGCCGCAAGAGGAAAAATCAGGGTCGGACGATTTTTCTTCATCTTTACTCTCAAATCCTTGGAAAAGCCCGATCTTGTGCCGCTCAGGCGGGCTCGGAAGCGTCATCCAGGCGCAGCCGGACGCGCTGGCGACCGCCGTAGGTGGACAGCTCCAGCTTTCCCGCGAGATGAAAGCGCCGCCCGCGCGCGCCCAGCAGTGCCGGACCCAACGGGCCCTGCATCGCCCCCCAGGCAACCACGTCCAGCGGCGGCGCACCGGGGCTGCGGGCGCGCAGGCGCAGGTGGCTGTCGCCCATGGTCTGGACCTGCTCGAGAATCTGGTCGGAGAGCGCGAAGCGGGGCGCAGGAGCCCCGGCGCCGAAGGGACCGGCGCGGTCCAGCGCCTCGATCATCTCGAAATTCGCGGCGCGGGCGTCCAGCAGGCCCGAGATCCGCAGCGCGCCCGCCTCCTGCCCCTGCAAGGCCCCGGCGACCAGTTCAGACAGCCGGGCCATGGCAGCGGGGATGAGCGCGGCCTCGACCGTCAGGCCCGCCGCCATGGCATGGCCCCCGCCGCGGACGATCAATCCTTCGGCGGCAAGCCGCTGGATCGCGCGGCCGATGTCCACGCCGGGAACCGAGCGGGCCGAGCCCTTGCCGATGCCGCCCGAGACGCCGATCACGACCGAGGGGCGGCCCGTGGCCTCCTTCAGCCGCGCCGCGACGATCCCCACGACGCCGGGATGCCAGTCATCGCCCGCCGCCCAGGAGAGTGCGGGATCGCCACGCGCCTCGGCCTGCGCCAGTGCCGCCTCGCGCACCGCGCCCTCGATCGTGCGGCGGTCGCGGTTCAGCGCGTCCAGTTCCTGCGCCAGCGCCCCGGCCTCGGCAGGGTCCGTGCAGCTGAGGCAGCGCGCGCCAAGGTCCGCCCTCCCCACCCGTCCGCCCGCGTTGATCCTCGGCCCCAGAAGGAAGCCAAGGTGAAAGGCCGAGGGCGCGCTGTCCAGCCGCGCCACATCCGACAGCGCCACCAGCCCCGGCCGCGCCCGCCGCGCCATGATGGTCAGCCCTTGCCGCACGAAGGCGCGGTTGACGCCGACCAGCGGGGCCACGTCCGCCACCGTCGCAAGCGCCACGAGATCGAGCATCGGCATCAGTTCGGGCTCGGGGCGCCCCTGCGCGCGCAGCACGCGGTTCGCCTGCACCAGCGTCAGGAAGACGACACCCGCAGCGCAGAGATGGCCAAGCGCGCCGTCCTCGTCCGCCCGGTTGGGGTTCACTACGGCCAGCGCGGGCGGCAGAGTCTCTCCGCCTTGGTGATGGTCCAGCACGATCACGTCGGCGCGGCCGCGCGCGGCCTCCAGCGCCTCGTGGCTCAGCGTGCCGCAGTCCACGCAGACGATCAGGCTGTGGTCCTGCGCCAGCCGGTCGATGGCAGGGGCGTTCGGGCCGTAACCCTCCTCGATGCGGTCGGGGACGTAGAGCGTGGCGTCCCTGCCCTGCGCGCGCAGCCAGCACAGGACCAGCGCCGCCGAGGCACCGCCGTCCACGTCATAATCGGCAAAAACGGCGATGCGCTCGCCCGCCGTGACAGCGGCGACCAGCCGCTCGGCGGCCGGCACCATGTCGCGCAGGCGCAGGGGATCGGGCAGCAGCTCGCGCAGGCGCGGCTCCAAGTGGCCGGGGGCTTCGGCGGCGGTTACGCCCCGGGCAGCGAGGATGCGCGCGACAGGCAGGGGCAGGCCTGCGGATTGGGCGAGGCCCTCGGCCAGGCGTTCCTCGGCGGGATCGGGGCCGGACCAGCGCCGCCCCGTGAGCGAGCGTTCGACATTCAGGAAGGCAGTCATGCGCCGCTTGTCGCGACCAAAGGCATCCGGCGCAAGGGCGAGGCGGTGGGTGTCCCGGCGATGTGAATGGCAGGGCGCGCCCGCGTCACCGCCGGACCGGGGCGCTGCCCCGGACCCCGGGATACTTGGACGAAGAAGAAAACCTTAGCTAGGTTTGGGAGGTGAGAAAGCCGTTCCGTGTTGCCCCGGCACGATGCCGGGCGGAAGTCTCTTGCTTGTCCATGACCCGCATACCCGAACTTTCGAGCGACCCGAAACCTTCCACTGGACTGTTTACCGCAAGGAAGGAGTCACGCGCCGGGGCGGAGGCAGCGCCCCGGTCCGGCGTTTCAGGCAGGATCGCTGCTCAGTCCTTGAAGCTGCGGCTGTCCTTGATCTGGTCCCAGGCCCAGACAACCTCCTGCAGGCGGTCCTCGTCGGACCGGTCGCCGCCGTTCATGTCCGGGTGCAGGTCCTTGACCAGCGACTTGTACTGCTTGCGGATCTCCTGCTTGGTCCAGCTGTCCTTGGCATCCAGGATCTCCAGCGCGCGCCGTTCCGTGGGCGGCAGCTTGCGGGTCGCGCGGGTGCGGACCTCGGGGTTGGTGCCGTTGGCGCCCAGGATTTCCAGCGGGTCGTTGACGCCGTGGCGCGCCCAAGCCTGTTCCTGCGCGGCCCGGCCGAAGGGGCGCGTGGGCCGTTCCCAGACGGTCGCATTGTCCAGAAACTCCTGAAACTCGGCCTCGGACTGGCCCTGGAAGTAGTTCCAGTTGGTGTTGTACTCGCGCACGTGTTCCTTGCAGAACCAGTAGTAGTCATCCAGGTGCTTCGGAGACTTGGGCGCGCGGTACTGGCCCGGCTGGGTGCAGCCGGACTTGTCGCATTTGCGGGTCGATGTCTCGAAGGCGCCGGACATGCCGCGACGACCCTTGGACCGCCGCTTCTTGTCGGAAGCCGCGGAGATATCGAAACCGAACGGGTCGCTGTTGGACATGAATGGCCTGCTTTTCGACTCGGGACGGGGAGTGTAGGGCTTTTCGCCGGAAGAAAAAGGGGGAGAGCCCAAATGAAGCAGAGTATCGCCGAGGAAATGCAGGCACGGCTGGCCGCACTCGAGCCCACGCGGCTGGAAGTGATCGACGAAAGCGAACAGCACCGGGGCCACGGCGGCTGGCGCGAGGGCGGGCAGACGCATTTCCGGATCCGCATGGCCTCGCCGCGCTTCCAGGGCTTGGGCCGGGTGGAACAGCACCGGCTGGTAAACCGCACGCTGGGCGACATCGTTCCCCGCATCCATGCGCTGGCGCTGGAACTGTCGGCGAACTGATTGCCCTCATTTGTAGGCTGTTAGCGCCCCCAGACTGGACGCAACCCATGGGCGGGCCTAAGAGCGCCTGCAAACGGCCAGCAAGGGAACGACCGATGAACGCCTCTACCACCGACTTCAACGACCGGATGCTGTCGCTGGGCCTTGCCCGCGTCAGCGAGGCGGCCGCCCATGCCTCGGCGCGGCTGATCGGCCGCGGCGACGAGAAGGCCGCCGACCAGGCCGCCGTGAACGCCATGCGAGAGCAGCTGAACATGCTCGACATCAAGGGCGTCGTCGTGATCGGTGAAGGCGAGCGCGACGAGGCGCCGATGCTGTTCATCGGCGAAGAGGTCGGCAGCGGCGAAGGCCCCGAGGTGGACATCGCGCTGGACCCGCTGGAAGGCACCACGCTGACCGCCAAGGACATGCCGAACGCGCTGACCGTGATCGCCATGGCGCCGCGCGGCACGCTGCTGCACGCCCCCGACGTCTACATGGACAAGCTGGCCGTGGGCCCGGGCTATGCCAAGGACGTGGTCAGCCTCGACATGTCCCCCAGCGAGCGCGTCCATGCGCTGGCCAAGGCCGGCGGCGTGCGCCCCGAGGACATCACGGTCTGCATCCTGGAACGTCCCCGTCACGAGGAAATGATCGCCGAGGTCCGCGCCACCGGCGCCGCGATCCGCCTGATCACCGACGGCGACGTGGCGGGCGTCATGCACGTGGCCGAGCCCGAGAAGACCGGCATCGACATGTACATGGGCTCGGGCGGCGCGCCGGAAGGCGTGCTGGCGGCCTCGGCCCTGAAATGCATGGGCGGGCAGATGTGGGGCCGGCTGATGTTCCGCAACGACGACGAGCGCGCCCGTGCCGCCAAGGCCGGCATCACCGACCTGAACCGCATCTACACCCGCGACGAGATGGTGACGGCGGACGTGATCTTCTCGGCCACCGGCGTCACCAACGGGTCCATCGTCAAGGGCCTGCGCCGCGAGCCGAACTTCATCGAGACGGAAACGATCCTGATGCGGTCCAAGACCGGATCGGTCCGGCGGATGATCTATCGCAACCCGATCCGCTGACCCCCGGTCATCGATAAAGGACACGGCCGCCGCAGTTCCCTGCGGCGGCCGTTCTGCTTTCAGTGCGGCTGATGAAAGGGCCCCGCCGAAGCGGGACCGATCCTTTCGGCTCAGCCTGCCTTGGCTGCCTGTGGGGCCTGCCTGCGGCTGAACAGACGCGTGACCAGCACATAGAACACCGGAACGAAGACCAGCGTCAGCGCCGTCCCGGTGAAGGTCCCGAAGAAGGTCGCATAACCGATGGCGTGCCGCGCACCCGCACCCGCGCCCGAGGACAGCACCAGGGGCAGCACCCCCAGCCCGAAGGCCAGCGAGGTCATGACGATCGGGCGGAAGCGCAGCCGGGCGGCATGGCGCACCGCCTCGACCGCGCTTTCCCCGAAGGACTCCATCCGCTCGCGGGCGAATTCCACGATCATGATGCCGTTCTTGCCGGTCAGGCCGACGACGGTCAGCAGGCCCACCTGGAAGTAGACGCCGTTGTCCTGTCCGCCGACCCAGGCGCCGATCAGGGCGCCCAGCACGCCAACCGGCATCGCCAGCAGCACCGCGATCGGGATCGTCCAGCTTTCGTAAAGCGCGGCCAGGCACAGGAACACGGTCGCAAGCGCCAGGGCGTAAAGCGCGAAGGCGCCTGCCCCGGCCTCCTTCTCCTCAAGCGACAGACCGGTCCATTGCAGGCTGAAACCAGGCGGAAGCTCGCCTGCCAGACGCTCCATCTCGTTCAGCGCGTCGCCGGTCGAGTAGCCCGGCGCGGGCTGGCCGTCGATCGCCATGGCAGGCAGCGCGTCATAGCGCTTGACCTGCTGGGGACCATAGACCCAGTCCTGCGTGGCGAAGGCCGAGAAGTCCACGAACTCGCCGTTCGCATTGCGGATCCGCCAGAGCTCAAGGTCGCGCGGTGCGGTGCGGGCCCAGGGCTCGCCTTGGACATACACCCGCTTGATGCGGCCGTTGTAGATGAAGTCGTTGACATAGGACCCCGACCAGATAGTGGCCAGGAACGACCCCACGTCCGTCGCCGTCACCCCGACCGCGCCCGCCTTGGCCCAGTCGATGTTCAGCTGGAACTGCGAGGCGTCCTCGACGCCGTTGGGGCGCACCGCCGTCAGCAGGGGGCTTTCGCCTGCCATGCCCAGCAGCATGTTGCGCGCCTCAAGCAGTTCCTCGTGCGACTGGCCCCCGGCAGCGGTCAGGTAGGCCGAGAAACCGCTGGCATTGCCGAGTTCGAGCACCGCGGGCGGCACGATCGGGATGACCAGGGCCTCGCGGATGCCGCCCATCAGCGGCCCGAAGGCGCGGCCTGCGATGGCGGCGGCAGACTTTTCAGGGTCGGCGCGTTCTTCCCAGTCGGTCAGGCGGACGAACATCATGCCCATGTTCTGCCCCTGCCCCGAGAACGAGAAGCCGCGCACCGAGAAGACCGACTCGACGTTCTCGGCCTCGGCAGTGGTGTAGTAGTCCGAAACCTTCTTCAGCACCGCCTCGGTCGCCTGCGCGGTGGTGCCGCTGGGTGCCTGGACGATGGTCATGATCGCGCCCTGGTCCTCGTCGGGCAGGAAGGCCGTGGGGGTGCGCTGGAACATCAGCACCATGCCCGCGACAAGCAGGCCATAGACGATCATCATCCGCAGCGGCCCCGCCGTCGCGACGCGCACGATGCGCATGTAGCCGTTGGTCACGCGGCCGAAGCTCCGCTCGAACCAGTTGCTAAAGCCGTTGCCCAGCCGTGCCAGCATGCCCTGGCGCCGCCCCGAGGACGGGCCGAGGTTGTCATGCGGCTTGAGGATGGTGGCGCAGAGCGCGGGCGTGAAGGTCAGCGCGATGAACACCGACAGCATCATGGCGCTGACGATGGTCACGGCGAACTGCTTGTACATCTCCCCGGTCGAGCCGCCGAAGAAGGCCATGGGCACGAACACCGCCGAGACGACGATGCCGATGCCGACCAGCGCGCCCGAGATCTCGTCCATCGACTTGCGGGTCGCCTCGACAGGGCCGAGATGCTCGTCGCGCATGATCCGTTCGACGTTCTCGACCACCACGATGGCGTCGTCGACCAGAAGGCCGATGGCCAGAACCATCGCCAGCATGGTCAGCGTGTTGATGCTGAAACCCAGCACCGCCATGATCCCGAAGGTGCCGAGGATCACGACCGGCACCGCCAGCGTCGGGATCAGCGTGGCCCGGAAGTTGTGCAGGAAGATCAGCATCACGAGGACGACGAGGATGATCGCCTCGACCAGCGTGTGGATCACCGCCTCGATGGACAGAAGCACGAAGGGCGTCGTGTCATAGGGAATGACGTATTCCACGCCCGCCGGCATCGTCTCGGCCAGTTGCGCCAGCCTCGCCTTGACCAGTTCCGAGGTCTCCAGCGCGTTGGCGCCCGAGGCAAGCTGGATCGCCATGCCCGAGGCGGGCTGGCCGTTGAAGAAGGCCTCGATCTCGTAGTTCTCGGAGCCGAGCTCGGTCCGGGCCACGTCGCGCAGCAGGACAAGCCCGCCGTCCACATCGGCCCGCAGCACGATGCGCTCGAAATCCTCGGGCGTGCGCAGCAGCGACTGCGCCGTGATCGTGGCGTTGAGCTGCTGTCCCTCGGGGGCCGGCATCGCGCCGAAGGCCCCGGCCGAGATCTGCGCGTTCTGCGCCCGGATCGCCGCAACCACCTGGTCCGGCGACAGGTCGTAATACTTGAGCCGGGTCGGATCGAGCCAGATCCGCATCGAGTATTCCGACCCGAAGACCTGCACGCCGCCCACGCCGTCGATCCGCGACAACGGCTCGACCATGTACGAGTTGAGATAGTCGGCGAGGTCGACGGCCGTGCGCGTCCCGTCAGTGGAGACAAGGCCCACGACCATCAGGAAGCCGGTGGCCGATTTCTGCACCGTGATGCCCTGCCGCGTCACCGCCTCGGGCAGTCCGGCCTCGGCCTGGGCCAGCTTGTTCTGGACCTGCACCTGGGCGATGTCGGGGTCGGTCCCCAGCTCGAAGCTGAGGGTGATCTGCGCCCCGCCGGTCGAGGTAGTGGACGAGTCGATGTAGCGCAGCCCGTCGAGGCCGGTCATCTCGCGTTCGATGATCTGCACAACCGTGTCGGCCGAGGTCTGGGCCGAGGCACCGGGATAGACCGTGCTGATGACGACGGACGGCCCCGCGATCGAGGGATACTGCGAGATCGGCAGCCTGAGGACCGAAAGGATCCCCAGGCCCATGATGATGATCGCGATGACCCAGGCGAAGATGGGCCGGTCGATGAAAAAGCGGGCCATGCCTCAGTTTCCTTCCGCCGGAGCGGTCGCCGCGGCCGCAGCCGGCGCGGCTTCGGCATCCGGGGCCGCACCCTCGGGCTGCGCCCCGGCCTCGGCCGGATCGGGCGCGATTTCCACAGGGGCGCCGGGGGCGACCTTCTGGAAGCCGGTGGCGATGATCTGGTCGCCGGGGTTCAGGCCCTCGGTGACGACCCAGTTGTTCCCGTCCGAGGTTTCCACCGTCAGCGGGCGCACCGCGACCGTGCCGTTTTCGACCACCCACACGTTCGGAGTCCCGCTCTGGTCACGCATCACGACCGATTGCGGGACCAGGTAGACGCCCTTTTCCTCGATCTGGGGCAGGATCACCTCGACATAAAGGCCGGGCAGCAGCAGCTTGTCGGGGTTCGGGAAGGCGATCCGCAGGGTGATCATGCCGGTGGTCGGCTCGACCTGAGGCTCGGCCGCGCGCAGCTCGCCCTTGACCGGGTATTCGTCACCCGTGGGCAGGATCAGCGTGGCCTGACCCGTCGCCAGGACGCCCCCGCCATGCTGGGACTGCCGCCAACGCAGCAGGTCATTCGCGGATTGCGTCACGTCCACGTAAACAGGGTCCAGCGTGCGGATCGTGGTCAGGGGATTGGCCTGCTGCGCCGCGACCAGCGAGCCGGGCGTGGCTTGCGAAAAGCCGATCACGCCCGGAATGGGGGCGCGGATCGTCGTCCGTTCAAGGTCGATCTCGGCCGATTGCAGCTGAGCCTGGGCCAGTTGCAGCGCCGCACTGGCCGCGTCCCGTCCGGCGATCGCCGCGTCGCGGGCCGCAGCCGAGGTGGTGCGGTTGGTGAACAGTTCCTCGGCGCGCTGCGCCTCGCGCTGGGCCAGGTCGAAGTTCGCCTGCGCCTGCGCGACCGCCGCCCGGGCCGCGCTGGCGGCGGCGGCATAGGTGTCGGATTCGATCTGATAAAGCGGCTGGCCCGCCTCGACCTCGGTGCCTTCCTCGAACTGCCGTTCGCGGATGATGCCCGACACTTGCGGCCGCACCTCGGAAATGGTCGAAGCCTTGATCCGGCCCGGCAGGCGCGCCGTCAGGGTATAGTCGGTGGGCTGCGCCTCCAGAACCGTGACGGTCGGCGTGGGCGCCTGCGCCGAGGCCGCGCAGGGCGCCAGGCCCAGCAGCAGGACGCCTGCAAGCCCAAGGGCGGGGCGGGAAAGAGGAAAATGGAACATGGGGGACTTTCAGGTCAGCGCTGAAGGAAAGTTGATTGTTTTCGGCGCGCGTGCGCCACAAATGTCAAGAACCGAGTTCCGGCCCGGCCCGGCCCGGTGGGCTGTCGCATCGCCGGGGAATGTCCCCCTGATCCGCGCGCAGCAGGGTCATCAGGTGGCGCAACAGCCTTTCGCCTGAAAGCGCCAGCGGGAAACTCTTGCTCGAAGTCAGCCACTCGGCCAGCAGGCCGCCGATGGTGACCGTGATGTACAGTTCGGCCTCGGCCACCGTGACCGCGGGGTTCAGCGTGCCGTTCGCCTGGGCACGCCGCATCACGGTGCCAATCAGCGTACGCATCTCGGCGTGGATGCGGGCCAGGGCCTCTCGTCCATCCTGTTCGATCGTCAGGTCGGACATGATGCGGAAGATGCGCTGCTCGCATTCGTTCACTTCAAAGGAACGCAGTGCTTCAAGCGCCGCCACAAAAAGGCAGCCCAGCGGGTCCGGCATATCGGGGGCAATGGCGCTGGTCAGGATCTTTTCCTGCGGCAGGAAGGTGCGCCCATGCAGCGCCCCCAGCACCTCGGCCTTGTCGCGGAAGTGCCAGTAGAAGGCCCCCCGCGTCAGGCCCGCCGCACGCGAGATCGATTCGACCGTGGCGGCGGCATAGCCTTTTTCGCAGAACATCCGCTCCGCTGCATCCAGGATGGCGGTGCGCGTCTGCTCTGAATCTTCCTTGCTTCGGCGCATGTCCTGTCCTCGCGAAGCGACGCTTATACAGACATTCGTGAATGTATGTAAACCCCCTGCCTGTTCTGGCGGGAAGGTGCCGGTCTGAAACCCGCGGGTCGGCCTTCCTCCGCCGACCTGGCCAGAAAGGGATGGTACATCTGCCGCAGCTATGCAAAGGCACGCGCCGAAAAAATCAGTCAATCATAGGTTGTGTTCATACCGAATGTTTGTTGTTTATCCGCTGGACCCTCTGACCCGAGCGGGAGCCGCCGGATACTTGCGCTGCGCCATAGTTAATTGTTTCAGTTAAACTTTTACTCAATGCGGCAATTGCGCTGATGTTTCCGTCACGGAAAAGTGAGTGCGAGTGATCTCACTCAGCACAACCGTAACGGACTTTGAAGAGTCGTTCTCTTGTTTAGACACAACCATTACGTGTGAGGGGATTATGTCCGCGACAACTCAGATCAATATGATCAACCTGCAAGTGTTTGCCGAAGATCAAGCCGCACTCGACAGGCAGAAGGGCACCTACGACGCCAACATCGCTTCCGACGACAAGTACTATATCTGGCAGTCGTCGTTTCAAACGATACCGCAAGGGATGGAGAACCAACCCGAGGCCTATGCCCGGCAACTTCGTGCCAACCTGCCGGATGTGAACACGCTTCGGCTGCCGTTCAACGCCTTCTCGTTCAATGCCGACGGCTCGCTGCATCCGCAATACGAACGCTTCATCCTTGAGGCCGCGAAGCAGGGTTTTCAGTTCGTCTTCAACTACTCGGACGGCGACATCCAGCGCCTTGGGGGCGACGAGCAGCCCGCCTCGGCCGACCAGATGCGTGCCCAGCTGAACGGAGCCATCCACGACCGGATGATGAAAAGCTGGGACAAGATGCTCGACTGGCTCGATGACCATCCGCAGGCGGCGAACGCCGTTTACGCGCTCGAGGCCGTCAACGAACCGAACACCTATGCCCGGGCCGAGGACCGGACGGGCAACAAGGGCGAATTCATCCGTCTTTACGGCAACCACATGACCGAGTTCGCCGAAATGGTTCAGGAACGGTCAGATGCCCGCATCATGATCGGCGGCTTCGGTTATTCGGCCAAGTTCACTGTTCTCGATTCGACGCGTGCAAGTGATGGCCAAGGGTCGGTACTTGATCAGATCCGCGCTGCTACTGGAAGCGACCTGGTGTGGTCAGCTCATCTTTATCCTGACTGGGCCAGCGGTGCCGGCGAGGAAATCGAAGGCTTCGAGGCCCTGATCCGCCAGAACTACGGTGTTCTGGCAGGTGACGACATCATCATCACCGAAACGAATGCAATGGGCGGCCAGTCGAACGATGCCCCGGACGGCGATCCATCCTTCTGGATGGCGCGCGCCTGGGAGGCCTTCTTCGACGCCGGTATCGGTCTGGGGTGGTTTCCTGGAGCCGAAACCGGGCAGTCGGCCTTCCTGTCTATCGACAATGGCCGGCAGATCACCTTTCGGCATCCAGACAGCTTTGCCCATGGAATGAACGCCTTCACGATGGGCGAGAGCAATCCTGACCACGCCGGGAACCAGGCAATCACAGCAGCACTGCTGGCGGGAGCCGTCATCGACGAGGATCGGGGTCGGACCGGATTGGCAGGCCTCGGCTATGCGGCGGGCTACGATGGCAACGATACGCTGACCGGTATCGGCAATGCCATGAACATGCTGTATGGCGGTAACGGCAACGATGTCCTGACTGGCCGCACCGAACGCGACCACCTGTTCGGCCAGCACGGCAACGATACGCTATTCGGCGGCAACGGGAACGATGTGCTGTCGGGAGGCGACGGCGACGACCTCCTGCATGGCGGCAACGGCGACGATCTGCTGACCGGCGGGCGCGGCGCGGACAGCTTCGTCTTCACGGACGGTGGCGAGGACGTGGTCACGGATTACCGCCGGGAACAGGGGGACACCCTCACTCTCGGCACCCGGCTCTGGACAGATGCCGAACTGGTGGCTGCCGGGAAGATGATCGACTCGGACGGCGACGGGGCGGCGGATGACTTGCTGGTCACCTGGCAGCAGGGTCGAGTCGTGTTGATGAACTACGGCATCGTTCGCCGGGACGGTGTCGTGAATGGAACAGCCGGAGACGACAAGATCGAAGTAGGCTTTACCGACGCGGATGGCGACAAGCTGACTTGGACAGGCGGGCAGATCGACGCCGGAGAGGGCAACGACACAGCAACGGGCAGCATGTCTGACGACACGATCCTTGGCGGCTCCGGTAGTGACGTGCTGACTGGCCGGGCAGGCAACGACGTCATCAAGGGCGGCAACGACAGCGACACGATCATCGGCGATACGGGTAATGACACGCTAAGCGGTGGCGATGGCAACGACAGCATTCACGGAGGGGCTGACCAGGATGTGCTTTACGGCGATCTCGGCAACGACTCGCTGGATGGTGGCGAGGGCAACGACAGCATCTTCGGCGGCGCGGGTATGGACACCCTGAACGGAGCGGGTGGCAACGATACCCTCATCGGTGGGGAAGGAAATGACGTCATCAGTGATTCTCGCGGCCGCAACCTCCTGGCTGGAGAGAACGGGGATGACACGATCACCGGCGGCGCCGAGCAGGACACGATCAACGGCGGTAGCGGCAAGGACAGCCTCGCGGGCAACGGCAGTGACGACGTGATCAACGGCGGTGCCGACGACGACTGGATCTCGGGCGGCGAAGGCAATGACCGTCTGTACGGCGACGCGGGCTTCGACACCCTGATCGGCGGTGGCGGCAACGACACCATGTACGGCGGAAGCGGGGCCGACGTGATCAGCACCGTGCGCGGCCTGAACGCGATGTATGGGGAAGATGGCAGCGACTCGATCACCGGTGGCAGCGATGCCGACACGATCGACGGCGGCATCGGTAACGACATCCTGTCGGGCGGACCCGGCGCCGACGTGATCTTGGGCGGGCTCGGCCATGATTCGCTGATCGGCGGAGACGGCAACAACAACCTGAACGGTGGCGAGGGCCAGGACACGCTGATCGGCGGAGCCAACGACGACACGCTTGTCGGCGGAGCAGGCAACGACCTGATCAGAACGGGCACGGGCGTGGATTACGTGATGGCCGGTGACGGCGACGACCGGATCGAGGTCGACATGAGCGGCACGTCCTCGAACTTCCTCACCGGAGGCGCGGGCGCCGACCGCTTCGTGTTCATGAATGCACAGTCCCCTGGCGTCAGCCGCGCGAGCATCACGGACTTCGACGTCTCGCAGGACATCCTGACCATCAACGGCTATACGAGATACGCGGCCATCTCGTCGGCAAAGTCCTTTGTCAGCCTGCAGGACGTGGGCGACGACGCGGTGCTGAGGTTCGGCGAAGGCATCTATGTCTTCAAGGGACTGGACGCGTCCGACTTCTTCTGATGCCTTGAACCATCGGGGCGCTCGCCTGTGGGGCGCCCCTGACCCCTCAACAGCCGCGCTGCCGCACGATCAGGGCCGCGCGGCTTCTGTTTGCGGCCATGCACGCCACCCGTGCGCTGAGCACTGAGTGGATGGATGTCCTGCCCTGTCAGCCAGCGGATGATGCAAGCGGTCCCGGAACTGTTCCGTCGGCATGCTTCCAGCCTGCAAACTCGTCAAGGATCATGCGGCGGAAGATCGAGCCCGCCAGCCCGAGCGGACGGGCGCGGCGGTGGATCAGGTAGCAGGTGTTGGCGCCGCGGCTGCCGCGGGCGGCGATCTCGCGGATGTCCCCCCTGGCCACCCAAGGGGCCGCGAAGGCCACCGGCATGAATCCAAGATAGCGCGAGGACAGGATCAGCAGCATCCGCGACAGGATCGTGGGCGCCACGGCGGTCACCGTGAAGGCGCCGACGAAGTCCGAGTAATCGGCGTCCTGCGCGACCTCGGCCGCGACGAAATCGTGGCGGCGCAGTTCCTCCATCGTCAGACAGGCGTCGTCGCGGGAAAACAGCGGATGGTCCTTGCCGCAGAAGACGCCCATCCGTTCCTTGCAGACGGGCGTGGCAACCAGCGCATCGCTTTGGCGGATCAGCGCCGTGAAGCCGAGGTCGGCCGAGCCTTCCAGCACCGACGCCAGCACGTGGTCCGGCGAGGTCATCCGCAGGTTCAGTTTGAGCCCGGGATAACGGTCCTTGATGCGGGCGATGGCGCGCGACAGGGGATCGGCGAACTCGAACAGGAAGCTGTCGTCGGCGAACATCGAGACCTCGCCTTCCAGCTTGTGCGTCGCCGCCCCGATGAAATCCGTGAAGCGTCCGATCTCGCTCATCAGCTGGATGGCGGCGGAGTGGACCATCTGCCCCTGCTCGGTCAGCCGAAATCCCGAACGGCCCCGGTCGCATAGCCGCATCGACAGCCGCGCTTCCAGCCGGGACAGCGTCAGGCTGATTGCCGACTTTCCCTTGCCCAGACGCCCCTGCGCAGCGGTGATGCCGCCTGCCTCGACGATCTCGATGAATTCGCGCAGGGCCGCGATGTCGATGTCCGACAGGCTCCCGCGGAAAGGCGTTCCCGAATGCGTCACTGACCTTTCCCCCGCTGCGGTCCGCGCAAGGTTTTCAGTTCGTCAAACCTTGGTCAAGCACTCCGGTGTCGACAACCGCCGAGGCGCCGGGCAGGCTTGCGGCGCCCAGCTTTTCCAATTCCGCAGGACTTCCGACATGGACGACATGACCAACTTCGGCAACACGGCCGAGGCGCGCGACATCCGTCACCATTTCCACGGCTACACCAACGCCCGGCGCCACATGGACGTGGGTCCGATGATCATCGAGGACGGCGAGGGCATCTATGTCACCGACACCTCTGGCAAGCGCTACATCGAAGGTCTCGCCGGGCTGTGGAGCGTGGGCGTCGGCTTCAAGGAACGCCGGCTGATCGAGGCCGCGACCCGCCAGCTGGAAAAGCTGCCCTTCTACCACAATTTCGGCCACAAGAGCCACGGCCCTGCAATCGATCTGGCCGAGAAGCTGGTCGGGATCGCGCCCGTCCCCATGAGCAAGGTCTTCTACACCAACTCGGGGTCCGAGGCGAACGACACCGTGCTGAAGATGGTGTGGTACCGTTCGAACGCGCTGGGCAAGCCGGAAAAGAAGAAGGTCATCGCCCGCACGCGCGGCTATCACGGCGTGACGATTGCGGCGGCCAGCCTGACCGGGCTGCCCTACAACCACCGCTCCTTCGACCTGCCGCTGGACCGCGTGCTGCACACCACCTGTCCGCATTACTGGAAGGAAGGCCGCGACGGCGAGAGCGAGGAACAGTTCGCCACCCGCTGCGCCGAGGATCTGGAGGCCTTGATCCAGCGCGAGGGTCCCGACACCGTCGCCGCCTTCTGGGCCGAGCCGGTGATGGGCGCGGGCGGCGTGGTTGTTCCGCCCAAGGGTTACTTCGACAAGATCCAGGCGGTGCTGGCGAAATACGACATCCTGTTCGTCGCCGACGAGGTCATCTGCGGCTTCGGCCGGACGGGCGAGATGTTCGGCTCGACCACCTACGGCATCCGGCCCGACGTGATGGTGATGTCCAAGCAGATCACGTCAAGCTACGTGCCCTTCTCGGCCATCCTGATGAACGAGCGTTTCTTCGCCCCCATCGCGGATGAAAGCGACCGTATCAGCACCTTCGGCCATGGCTACACGGCAGGCGGCCACCCGCTTGGCGCGGCGGTCGCGCTGGAGAACCTCGCGATCATCCAGGAGAACGACCTGGTCGGCAACGCACGCGAGGTCGGCGCCCATTTCCGCGCCCGGCTGGAAACGCTGAAGTCCAGCCCGCTGGTGGGCGAGGTCCGGGGGGTCGGCCTGATCGCGGCGGTCGAGCTGGTCGAGGACAAGCAGGCCAAATCCGTGACGACACCCGGCCGGCTGGGCACGATGATGAACGCGGCCATGCACCGCAACGGGCTGATCTCGCGCAACATGACGGACACCGTGGCCTTCTGTCCGCCGATGATCATCACCCGCCAGCAGGCCGACGACATGTTCGAGATCGTCGCCAAGTCGCTGGCCGAACTCGAGGCCGAGGTCGGCGCCCCCGCCTGAGGCCGGGGGCAGCCTCACATCCCCGAGCGAAGTCCCTGCAGGAAGCGCTCCAGGCAGTCGCCGATCACGGACACCTGGTAGCCGCCTTCCTGCACGACGACGACGGGGATGCCGGCCGAGGCCACGGCCCGGCCCGCCTCGTGGAAGGCCTCGGTCGTGACACGGACGAGGCTCAGCGGGTCCTCGACGTGGGTGTCGTAGCCGAGGGCCAGGACCAGCGCCTCGGCCCCGTAGCCGGCGACCGCATCGAGACCCTGGCGGATGGCGGCCAGGAAAGCCTCGTCGCCCGAACCGGGGGGCAGGAGGAGATTGAGGTTGAAGCCCTCGCCTTCGCCCCTGCCCCGCTCGTGAACGCGGCCGGTGAAGAAGGGGTAATAGGCATCGGGATCCACATGGACCGAAACGGTCATGACATCGGCCCGGTCATAGAAGATCGACTGCGTGCCGTCCCCATGATGGGCGTCGATGTCCAGCACCGCGACCTTGCCGAAGCGGCTGCGCAGCCGCTCGGCCGCAATGGCGCTGTTGTTCATGTAGCAGAATCCGCTGGCCCGGTCGGCCCGGCAGTGGTGGCCCGAGGGCCGGCACAGCGCATAGGCCGCGCGCTCTCCCGCCGCCACCGCATCCGCGGCGGCCGTCGCGCTGTGGGTTGCGCGCAGGGCCGAGATCCAGGTGAACTCGCCCAGGGGCACGGCAAGGTCGCCCAAGTAATAGCCCGTTTGCGCGATCAGGTGATCCGTCGGACAGGGCGGCCGGACGCGCTCGGCGGACAGGTCCGGAAAGGTGTTGGGCAGGACCTCGGGGCCATGCACCGGCAGCTCCTGCCAGCGGCGGAAGGCGGATTCGAGAAAGTCCATGTAATGCGCCGGGTGGACCTTGCCCGCGGGCGCGCGGCCATGGTCGGGCGGTGTTTCCGGGGTGATGCCCATGCGCGCCAGCGCGTCCAGCAGGGCGCCGGTCCGCGCGGGCACGTCCGTCGGGGCGGCCAGTTCCCCGAAGCGCATGAACTGTTTCGGGGAATGAAGGGCCTGGTCAGGGGAATAGAATGCACGCATCGGATAGACCTTTGAAGCCGCCCTCGGGGCGGGAAAGCGATTGCACAGGGCGCAAGATCCGGGAAAGCTTCAGCTTCTTTCCCATCCTGACCGCACCCGGCCTGACATGACGACCCTGAACTGGAACCATCTCCGCATCTTCGCCGCCATTGTGGAAAACGGCGGTCTCACCCGGGCCGCGCAGGTTCTGGGGATGAGCCAGTCGGCCGTCAGCCAGACCCTGCAGCGGCTGGAAACGGCGATGGACCGTACCCTGGTCCGTCGCGAGGGGCGCAGCTTCAGCCTGACCCCTGTGGGCGAGGCGGTGCTGGCCGATGTCCAGGCGATGCAGGTCGCGGCCGAACGCATCGGGCTGCGCGTCGGCCAGCACCGGCCCGAACTTCGGGTGATGACTGTCTCGAACCTGATCTCTCCGCTGCTGGACGAAGCCTTCCGCCTGTTCCACCAGCGCCACCCCGAAGTGCTGCTGCGGATCGAGGTCCGCAATAGCCACGACATCGTGGCGACCCTGCGCGAGCAGGCGCAGGGCCTGGGCATCTGCCTGCTGACCGAGCCGGTGCCGGAACTCGACTGCCGCTTCCTGTTTCAGGACGAATGGTCGGTCTTCTGCGGGGTCGAGCATCCCTTCTTCGGCCGCGAGGAGGTCACGCTGGACGAGCTGCGGCAAGAGCCCTTCGTGGCCTTCGCCTGCGCGCGCGAGGGAGCCGGGCTGGAGCCCATGGGTCCCCTCAGCATCCGCCTCGGGCTTGGCCGCAGCACCAGCGGCACCAGTTCCCATGTCGAGGAGGTGCGGCGCATGATCGTCTCGGGCGTGGGGCTTGGCCTCTTGCCCTGGACCTCGGCCCGCGCCGAGGTGAAGGCCGGGCTGCTCTGGCCGGTCCGCACCACGGGCGAATGGCTGGGGACGCATATCTACCTTGTCCGCCACCCCCGCGGCTGCGCCCTGGCCGAGACTCAGTTCGTCGACGTGATCGAGGAACTGCTGCCGCTCCTCCCCTCCTCGCCCCGCTGACTGGCTGGTCAGCACAGCATCGCCTCGATCAGCATCGGGCCGGGCTCGCAGACCGAGGCGGCGATGGCGCGGTGCAGTTCGGCGGCGTCCTCGACGCGCTGCGCGGGGACGCCCATGCCGCGGGCCAGCGCGCAGAAATCCAGATCGGGCCGCCGCAGGTCCAGCATGTCCAGCGCGGTCGGGCCGGGATTGGCGCCGACGCGCAGAAGCTCGCCCTTCAGGATCTCGTAGCTCCGGTTGGCGAAGATGACGGTGGTGACGTTCAGTCCCTCGCGCGCCTGGGTCCACAAGCCCTGCAGCGTGTACATGGCCGAGCCGTCCGCCTGCAGCGCCACGACCGGGCGGTCCGGGCAGGCGACCGAGGCCCCTGCCGCCAGCGGCACGCCGATCCCGATCGAGCCGCCGGTGATCGCCAGCCAGGACAGCGGCGCCGCGCCGGCCGCCAGCCTGCCCACATCGCGGCCGCGCGTGATCCCCTCGTCGACGATGATGGCGCCTTCCGGCAGGGCCGAGGAGATGGCCTGCGACAGCGCAAGGTCGTTCAGCGGCCCCGCCTGCGGGGCGACAGGGCGTGGCGCGTCGGTGCCTCGCCATGGCTTCGCCCCCACCAGTTCCGCCAGCGCGGCCAGCGCGGCGCGGCCATCCTGCGCGCGCTCGGCCAAGGTCAGGGTGCGGCAACTAGGCGGCAGCAGCACGCTGGGGCGGCCGGGATAGGCGAAGAAGGCGACCGGCTCGACGGTCTCGACCAGCACGGCGCGATCGAAGCCGGACAGTGCCTCAAGCGCCATGTCGATCGGATAGGGAATGCGCGGGATGACGGGCAGCCCTGCCCCCATCTCGACACGCCGGTTCGCGCCCGGCGCCATCACCGCCGCACCGGTTGCCTGCGCGATCCCGGCTGCCAGCTTCAGCGACTGCGGGTCCTCCAGCACCGTCCCGCCGATCAGCAGGACCGCGCCGGGGCCGAGCGCCTCGGCCGCGCGGGCGACAGAGTCGTCCGAAACCAGGCCCGCCGGTCTCAGCGCCGGCGTCGGGGCGATCACCCCGCCCTCGTCCCAGCCGAGGTCGGCGGGCAGGATCAGGGTCGCCACCGCGCCGGGATGCGAGGCTGCCGCCGCCCAGCCTTCCATTGCGTCCCGCGCAAGCGTCGCGGCCGAGCTGCCGGTCTTGACCCAGTCGGAAAACGGCGCGACCGCCCCCGACAGGTCCGCCGACAGCGGCGCGTCATAGCCGAGGTGCCGCACCGCGTGCTCGCCCACCAAGTTCAGGACGGGCGAGCGTGCCTTGCGGGCGTTGTGCAGGTTGGCCGCGCCATTGGCGAAGCCGGGCGCCAGGTGCAGCAGCGTCGCGGCGGGCTTGCCTGCCATGCGCGCATAGCCGTCGGCGGCGCCGGTCACGACGCCCTCGAACAGCCCCAGCACGCAGCGCATCAGCCGCGTGCGGTCCAGCGCGTCCACGAACTGCATCTCGGACGTGCCCGGGTTGGCGAAACATACCTCTGTCCCCGCAGCGTGCAGGCTGCGGACGACGCTTTCCGCACCATTCATGCGGCTTCCTTTCGAGCATGGGCGAGCACCTGAAGGCGCCGCGCCAGTGCCGGGCTTTCGTCCCCGGCGGTTTCCTTGGGCATGGGGGGCAGGCTTTCGGCGAAATGGCAGGCGACAAGGTCGTCGCCCACCGGTCGCAGCTCGGGCCGGTCGGTCCGGCAGCGGTCCTGCGCGAAGGGGCAGCGGGGGTGGAAGGCGCAGCCGGGGGGCGGCGCCATGGCGCTGGCGGTTTCCCCTTTCAGCGGCACCTGCGGCACGCGGCCCGAGGCCACCGGCCGGGGCGCGGCTGCGATCAGCGAGCGGGTGTAGGGATGGCGCGGGTCGGCAAACAGCTGCGAGGCTTCGGCCATTTCCACGATGCGGCCCAGGTACATGACCGCCACGCGGGTCGCGATGTGACGCACCACGGCCAGGTCGTGGCTGATGAAGACATAGGCCACGCCCGTCTCGGCCTGAAGGTCCTGCAGCAGGTTGACAATCTGTGCCTGGATCGAAACGTCCAGCGCGCTGACCGGCTCGTCGCAGACGATCAGGCGCGGGTTCGTCGCCAGCGCCCGCGCGATGCCGACGCGCTGGCGCTGGCCGCCGGAAAACTCGTGCGGATAGCGGCCCGCATGCCAGGACGACAGACCGGCCATCGACAGAACCTCGTCGATGCGGCGGTCCAGTGCCGCGCCGCTGGCCATGCCGTGCAGGCGCAGCGGCTCGGCGATGACCTCGCGCACGGTCATGCGCGGGTTGAGCGAGCCGAAGGGGTCCTGAAAGATCATCTGCATCTCGCGCCGCGCGGCGCGCAGTTCCGCCGGGGACAGCGCGAAGATGTCGCGCCCGTTCAGCAGCGCCCGGCCCCCGGTCGGCTCCTGCAGGCGCAGGATGGTGCGCCCGGCGGTGGACTTGCCGCAGCCGGACTCGCCCACGATGGCCAGGGTCTCGCCCGCCTCCAGCGTGAAGCTGATGTCGGTGACGGCCTGCACGGCGCCGGTGACACGCCGCAGAAGGCCCCGGCGGACGGGGAAATGCTTGGTCAGCTTCTCGACCGACAGAAGCGGCGCGTTCATGCCGCGATCTCCTCGATGGGGGCGCGCCAGCAGGCGACGCTGTGGTCCGTCCCGATGGCTGCCAGCGGAGGCTGCTCGGCCCGGCAGACGTCGATGGCCAGCGGACAGCGCGAGGCGAAGCGGCAGCCCTTGCGGTTCGCCCAAGGCGGCGGGACCGAGCCGGGGATGGTGGCAAGCCGGTCGGCGGGCGCGTCCAGCCGGGGCACGGCGGCCATCAGGCCGATGGTGTAGGGATGCTGCGGATCGGCGAACAGCGCCCCGGTCGGCGCGCGCTCCACCACCTTGCCGCCATACATCACCGCCACCTCGTCGCAGGTCTCGGCCACGACGCCCAGATCGTGGGTGATCAGCAGGATGGCGGTGCCGGTGCGTTCCTGCAGGCTCTGCAGCAGTTCCAGGATCTGCGCCTGCACCGTCACGTCCAGCGCCGTCGTGGGCTCGTCGGCGATCAGCAGCACGGGGTCGTTGGCCAGAGCCATCGCGATCATCACCCGCTGGCGCTGACCGCCCGAGAGCTGATGCGGATAGTCGTCGATGCGCTTGGCGGGCGACGGCAGGCCCACCATGTCCAGCAACTCGATGGCCCGGTCACGGGCGGCGCGGTCCGACAGGTCCGAATGGGCCTGCAGCATCTCGCGCAACTGCACCCCTAGCGTATAGACGGGGTTCAGCGAGGTCATCGGCTCCTGGAACACCATGCCGATGCGGCCGCCGCGCAGCTTGCGCATCTCGGCCTCTGGCAGGGACAGAAGGTCGCGCCCTTCGAACATGATCCGCCCGCCCGCGTAATGGCCGGGGGGCTGCGGGACCAGCCGCATCACGGCCAGCGAGGTCACCGACTTGCCGCAGCCGGATTCCCCCACCAGCCCCAGCGTGCGCCCCTTTTCAAGCGTCAGGTCGATGCCGTTGACGGCGGGGAAGCGGTGCCGGGGGGTGCCGAACTCAACGACAAGGTTCTCGATGGACAGAAGCGGTTGGGTCATGGCGTCTTCCCGTAGGAAAGCGGCGAGGCCTGATCATGCGTCCGCCCGGCGTAGTCGCGGGTGGCGAAGTCGATCTCGGCCCGCCGCTGCGCGGCTTCCAGCCGGTCCAGCGCGGCGGGAAGGTCGAAGGCCAGCGCCCGCCCGTCCTCGACCACCTGTCGGCCATCGACGAAGACCTGCCGCACGGGACGCTCGCCCGCCACATAGATCAGCGAGCGCAGCGGGTCGCGCACGGGACGCATCGCGGGATGGTCGAGGTCGGCCATGAACAGGTCGGCCTTGGCGCCGGGCGCCAGCCGCCCGATGTCGTCCCGGCCCAGGATCGCGGCCCCGCCAACGGTCGCGGCGTCAAAGACGTCCGAGGTCCGCAAGTCGAACACGTCCCCCGACATCAGGCGCGAGTTGATCAGGACGTGGCGCATCTCCTCGATCATGTTGTGAGGATAGGTGTCGGTCCCGATCCCCAGCGGTACGCCCGCGCGGCGATAGCGGCCGAAGCTGCGGAGCGCGATCCCGCGGCGCTGGAACACGGTCGGGCAATGGGCAACCGCCGTGCCGCTGCCCGCCAGCCGGTCAAGGTCGCGGCCATGCGGCCAGTGGACCCAGGGGTGGTCGTTCAGGAAGATGCCGTGACCGATGATCGTGCCCTGCCCCAGCACGCCCAGGTCATCCAGCCATTCGACGGGAGTGCGGCCGTGGCGGCGGGTGATCTCGTGGAACTCGACCACCGACTGCGCCGCGTGGATCTGCATGGGGACGCCGCGCCGCTGCGCCTCGGCATGGCTGTCGCGGATCAGTTCGGGCGTGCAGGTGTCGATCTGCGACGGCGCGACCATCCCGGTGATGCGCCCGCAGTCATGGGCCGTGGCGCGGTCAATGAAATCCATGGCCTCGGCCATGGCGCGCTCGCCCCCGTCCGCGCCCCAGTCATAGTGGACGACATGGCCGTCGGTGGTGCCCCAGCTGGCCGAGCGATACATCGGCGCGACCACGCCGCGCAGCCCCGACTGCGCCAGCAGGTCCAGCCAGCCGTCATAGACGACCGACAGGTCCACCAGCGTTGTCACCCCGGATTGCAGCAGTTCGGAATAGGCGACCTGGGTGCAGGCACGGGTGCCCTCGCCGCTGGTGCCGAACAGCGGCATGTATTCGTAAAGCGAGCTCATATACAGCGCCGGGCTGCCGAGCTCGTCCAGGAAGCCCTTGTTCATCGGCTCGGACAGCGGGTGCGAGTGGATGTTCACCAGCCCCGGCGACACCATGCTGCGGCTGCCGTCGATCTGGCGCTCGGCCGGGCCGTCGTAGCGCCCGCCGACATGCACCAGCCGGTCGCCCGCGAAGGCGACGTCGCCCGAGGCGAAGCGGTGGCTTTCGGCGGCCTCGTCCCAGGCAATGATCCACGGGCAGTCGCGGATGACCGTGACGTTCTGTTCCATGCTAATCCCTTGTCGCGAAGGGGGCGGGACCGCTGTCGGCCCCGCCCGGACGGTCACTCGACCAGCTTCAGGTCGAGGCCCTTGTAGAGCGCCGCGCCATAGTTGCTGTGCGGCACGATCGGCGCGAGGCGGGTCGAGGATACGACCGTCCGCGGCTCGTGGATCAGGGGCAGCCAGACGTTCGCGTCATGCACCTTGGCCAGCACCTTGCCGTAGGCCGCAGCACGGGTGGCGTCGTCCAGGGCGGACTTGCCCTCGGCCAGCCACTGGTCCGTTTCGGAGTCTTTCCAGTTCATGCGGTTGGGCGTCGGGATGTTGGCCGAGGGAAAATACAGGTTCAGCGCGTCGCCCGCCGAGACATAGGGATAGCTCATCCCGAAGGCGTCGAACTCCTGCGTGGCCATCTTGCCCCAGGCGACCGTGGCGTCGAAGATCTCGACCTGCAGATCGACGCCGATCTTGCGCAGTTCCGCCTGGGTGTATTCCGACAGCTTCTGCCAGGTCGAGCCGGTGAAGAAATACCCCAAGGGCGCCAGCCTCACACCGTCCTTGACGCGGATGCCGTCAGGCCCGGGCACCCAGCCCGCCTCGTCCAGCAGCGCATTGGCCGCAGCCGGGTCATAGGGCGGCAGCGAGGCTTCCAGCGCCGGGTCCCAGTCCTTGGTCGCGGTGCTGATGTAACTCTGCGCGCCCTGCACGCCGCCGAAGAACTGGTCGCGGGCCAGCGCGTCCTGGTCCAGCGCAAGGTTGATCGCCCGCCGCACCGCCGGGTCCGCGACTGTCGGGTGATCGACCTTGAAGCCGATGAAATAGGTCCAGAAGGCGCTTTCCGACTGCACCACGTTCAGGTTCGGCGCGACCTTCAGCTGTTCCAGCGCGATATAGGGCACGTATTGCGTGATCTGGGTCTGGTCGGTCATCAGCGCGATGGTGCGGGTGTTTTCCTCGGGGACCACCTGCCAGACCAGCCGGTCGATCTGCGCCTCGCCCTTGTTCTCGTAGAAGTCCGGCCCCCAAGCGTAGCCCGCGTGCTTGGTCATGGTCAGGCGGTCGCGCGGATTCCAGCTTTCCCAGCAATAGGGGCCGGTCCCGTTCATGCCCTGGATGCCGAAGTCGGCCCCCAGTGCCTCGACCTGGTTGCGGTCGATGATCGTCGCGAAGCTTTGCGTCAGCTGGTACAGCAGCTCCGAGAAGGGCGACTTCAGCTTGTAGACAATGGTGGTCGCATCAGGGGCGGTGATCGATTCGACCTCGCCCGCGCGCCATTTCACCGGCGAGGCCGTCGCCGGATCCAGCCAGCGGTTGAAGCTGTAGACCACGTCCTCGGCCGTCATCGCGCGGCCGTCGCAGAACTTGACGTCGTCGCGCAGCTTGAAGGTGTAGGTCAGGCCGTCCTCGGACACCTCCCAGCTTGTCGCCAGGCCGGGGGCCAAGGTCTGCATGTCGGGCTCGATGGACACCAGCGTGTCGCCCAGCATGAACAGGATCTCGGCCGCGGCCAGCGCCGTGCTCTTGTGCGGGTCGTAGTTGTTCGAGTCCATCTCGCGGGCGATGTTGATCTCGCTCGCCCAGGCGCCGGACAGCGCGAGGAGGCTGGCCGCTGCGGCAAGGCCGAGCGTCTTGCGGGTGGTCATGGTCTTCGGCTCCCTGTTCGTTGTCGTTCAGTTTCTTGTTCTCGGGTCGAGCACGTCGCGCAGGGCATCCCCGGCCACGTTGGCCGTCAGCACGATCACGAAGATCGCGACGGACGGGATGATCGCGATATGCGGCGCGAACAGCATGAAGTCGCGCCCCTGCGAGGCCATCATCCCCAGCTCGGACGCGGGCGGCCGCGCGCCCAGACCCAGGAAGCTCAGCGCCGACCCCAGAAGGATCACCTGCCCGAAGCGCAGCGACATGAAGATCATGATGGACGAGATGCAGTTGCGCAGCAGGTAGCGGGTGAAGAGCGTCCGGTCCGGCAGCCCGATGGCGCGGCCCGCCTCGACGAATTCCTGCTTCATCACGCCGACCGCGACGGACCGGGCGATGCGGGCGCTGTCGGGCACCGTGGCGACGGCCAGCGCCAGGATGACCGGCATGATGCCCGCCCCCATCACCGCGACCAAGGCGAGGCCCAGCAGGATCGCGGGGAAGGACAGCATCACGTCCACCGACCGCATGATCCAGGGATCGAGCCTGCCGTAAAAAGCCGCGAGCAGCCCCAGCAGCGAGCCGATGCCGCCGCCCAGGACGACCGCGACCAGTCCGATCAGCAGCGTCAGCCGCGTCCCGTGCAGCAGGCGGGACAAGATGTCGCGCCCCTGCCCGTCCGTGCCCAGCAGGAACTCGGCGCTGCCGCGTTCCGCCCAGGCGGGGGGCAGCATCATGTTGCGGGTGCTTTCCGTGGGGTCGTGCGGCGCAAGCCAGGGGGCGAGAAGCGCCGCTAGGGCGATCAGCAGGAAGACCGCGATGGCCAGGGCCGCGGCGGGATCGCGCATCAGTGCGACGAACCAGTGGCGGCGGGCGGGTGCCTCGTCGGTGGCGGCGGCGGGCGTCATGGCATCGGTCACGCTCATGATTTCTGCGCCCTCGGGTCAAGGATGGCGTAAAGCATGTCCACGATCATGTTGATGAGGATGAAGCCCAGCGCGAGGACGAGGATCGTGCCCTGCGCCAGCGGGAAGTCCGAGGACAGGATCGCGCCCACCGCCAGCCGGCCGATGCCGGGATAGGAGAAGATCGTCTCGGTCACGACCGCGCCGCCCAGCAGGTAACCCGCCTGCAGGCCGATCAGCGTGACGACCGGGATCAGGGCATTGCGCAGCGCGTGGCGCAGGATCACCCGGCGCTCGGTCAGTCCCTTGGCGCGGGCGGTGCGGACATGGTCCAGCCGCAGCACCTCGAGCACGCTCGACCGGGTCATCCGGGCGACGGGGCCGACGAAGATCAGCCCCAGCGACAGCGCCGGGATGGCGATGTGGCGCAGCCCGTCGACGGTCCACAGCGGCCCGCCGCGCCCCATGAAGGGCAGGATCTGCAGGGTCACGCCCAGGAACTGCATCAGCACCAAGGCGATGAAGAAGATCGGCAGCGACACGCCCGCGACCGAGATCGCCATGATCGTGCGGTCCACCCAGCTTCCCCGCCGGACGGCGGCGATGGTGCCCATCCCGATCCCCAGGGGCACCGCCCAGATCAGCGAGGCAATCATCAGCTCGACCGTGGGCCCCACGGCGGCGGCAAGCTCGCTGACGACGGGGCGGTTCGAGATCAGCGACCGGCCCAGGTCGCCCTGCACCAGCCGCTCGGCATAGCGGCCAAGCTGCACCAGCAGCGGCTGGTCCAGCCCCATCTGCTGGCGGATCTGGGCGACGACCTCGGGGGTTGCGGTGGGACCGGCCATGATCTGCGCCGGGTCGCCCGGCGCCATCTTGATCAGCAGGAAGCCGAAGATCACGACGCCGATCAGCACCGGAACCGACAGCAGCAGACGGTTGACCAGCGCGTTGATCATGCCGGGGCGGCCCGCTCGTGCACGATCTCGCCACCGCGCAGCGTCAGTTCGCAGACCGCGTCCAGCAGAGCCTCGGGCGCGACCGCCGTCAGGTCGCGGTCGAAGACGGCGATGTCGGCCAGTTGACCGGGTTCGAGCCGCCCCTTCAGCCCTTCCTCGCTCGAGGCATAGGCCGAGGCCGAGGTATAGGCGTGCAGCGCCTCGTCGATGCTCAGGCAGTGCTCGAGTCCGAAGACCTTGCCCGCGCGCGTCTTGCGGGTGACGAGATTGTAGATCACCGGGCGGGGATCGATGTCCGTCACCGGGCAGTCGGTCGAGGCCGAGGGGTTCAGCCCGCGCTCGATCCAGGTGCGGAAGGGATGCGAGGCGGCGATGCGGTCCTTTTCCAGCACCGTCTCGTAGTTGTCGCCGAACCAGTACAGGAACGAGGACTGCGCGACCGGCAGGACATGCAGCCGTTCCAGCCGGTCCATCTGGTCGGGGCGCAGCCAGCCGCAATGCTCGATCCGGTGGCGGCGGTCGGGCACGGGGTTCGCGGCTTGGGCGGCCTCGATGGCGTTCAGCACCTCCTCGATGGCGGCGTCGCCGATGGCGTGGATGCCCATCTGCCAGCCCGCGTCATGGGCCTGCTTCACCATCGCGTCCAGTTCCGACTGGTCGGGGATGCAGAGCAGGCCCTTGTTGCCGGGATCGCCCATGTAGTCCTGCGTCATCGCCGCGGTCTTGGACCCCGCGCTGCCATCGGTGAACATCTTGACCGGGCCGATGCGGAACATTTCGCAGCCCTTGCCGGTGGACAGTCCTTCGGCCATCGCCTGCGGCAGGATCGTGCGCGTCTTGTCCGCCATCACGCAGCCGTAGACCCGGACCGGCAGGCGGCCCTCGTCCCGCGCACGCCGATAGGCGACCATCTCGTCCCAGCCGGAATGCAGCCCGATCGCGGCCTCCATCACCGAGGTGATGCCGTGGCTCAGCAGCATGTTGCCCGCCCGCTCGATCGCCTCGACCATCTCCTCGACCGAGGAATGGGGCAACACGGCCTCGAAAGGTTCGCGCCCCGTTTCCGCCACCATGCCGGTCAGGCGGCCGTCGCGGATCTCGATCAGGCCGCCCTCGGGCTGGGGCGTGGTCTCGTCGATACCGGCCAGCGCCAGCGCCCGGCTGTTGGCGACCGCCGAGTGACCATCCGTGCGGACGATATAGCAAGGATGATCGGGGCAGGCCCGGTCAAGTTCGTCCCGGTGGGGGAAGCGGCCCACGTCCAGCAGGAAGTGGTTGAAGCCGCGCCCCAGCACCCATTCGCCCTTTGGCGTGACCGCCGCCCGCGCCCGCAGCGCCTCCAGCATCGCCTCCAGCGTCGGGGCGACCTCGTGGCGCAGGTCCACCCGGCTCATGTCGATGCCGAGCGGCAGCAGGTGCATGTGCGCGTCGTAGATCCCCGGCATCGCGAAGCGGCCGCCAAGATCGATGCGCCGGGTCTGCGGCCCGGCCAGGGCCTCGATCTCGGCCGTCGTCCCGGTCGCCATGACGCGCCCGTCCCGGATCGCCACGGCCTCGGCCCGGGGCAGGTCCAGCCCGCACCAGACGACTCCTCCGGTCAGCACCACATCCGCTGTGTCCACCTGCCACTCCCCTCGTGTTCTTGTTCGGGTCAGTGGACTTTCATGGTCCGCAGGCTGTCAACAAACATGCCCTCCGGCGTCCATCGCCCCAGCTTATGCACTCATAAGCCGGGAACCATTGCGGCCGGATTGACAGGCCCTATCCTTCGGGGATCGCTCGGACCCATGAGCATCAGTTCCGACACCCGCGCCGACATCTCCCGCTTCTGGTCCACCATCGCGCGTTCGGCCGAGATCGGCCCCGGCCGTCCCGGCGGGCTGTCCCGTCCGACCCTGACCGACGCCGACCGCGAGATGCGCGATCAGTTCACCGACTGGTGCCGCGAGGCGGGGCTGGAGGTGTCGGTTGACGAGATGGGCAACATCTTCGGCCGCCGCGCCGGACGCGAGGACAACCTACCCCCGGTGATGATCGGCAGCCACCTCGACACGCAGGTCAACGGCGGCCGCTTCGACGGGATCGCGGGTGTACTGGCGGGGCTCGAGGTCGTGCGCTGCCTGAACGACGTGGGCCATGTCACGCGCCGTCCCATCGTGGTGGTGAACTGGACGAACGAGGAAGGCGCGCGCTTCAGCCCGCCCATGATCGGCTCGGGCGTGTTCGCCGGCCGCTATGCCCTGGACTGGGCCCATGGGCTGCAGGACGATGAAGGCGCGCGCTTGGGCGACGAGCTTGCGCGCATCGGCTACAAGGGCCGCCTGCCCTGCCGCGCGGGCGAGATCGACGCCTACCTGGAACTGCACATCGAACAGGGGCCGATCCTTGACGCGGAACGGCGCGAGATGGGCGTCGTCACCGGCGGCTATCCCAGCCACGGGATGCGCGTGACCTTCAGCGGCCAGACGGCCCACACCGGCCCCACGCCGATGGACCTGCGCCGCAACGCGCTGGTCGCGGGCGCCCGCTGGCTGACGGCGGTGGACGACCTCGGCTGGGCCTTCAGCGCCCAGGACGGCAAGGCCTCGGGTTCCCGGCTGGCCGCCTGGCCGAACAAGGCAGGCATCCTGTCCGACACAGCCGAGGCCGTGGCCGACGTGCGCCATCCCGACCCCATGACCGTCCGCGTCATGGCCGAGCGGATGCGCCGCGACGCGCAGGCCGCTGCTGCCATCGCCGGATGCACGCTGCGAATCGAGGATGAATGGTCCTGGGGCGGCGACATCTTCGACGCCGGACTGATCGAAACGGTCCGGGCCGAGGCCGTGCGCCAGGGATGGAACTGGCGGGACATCAAGTCCCAGGCGGGGCACGATGCCTATCATCTGGCCACGATATGTCCCACGGCGATGATCTTCACCCCCTGCAAAGGGGGAATCACCCACAACAACGCCGAGGACTGCGCGCCCGAGGATTTCAGCGCCGGCCTGAATGTCCTGCTGCACGCCGTGGCAAGTCGCGCCGATCGCTGACCGGCCCTGCCGGGTCGTGTCCTATGCCCCGGCAGGCTCACCCTGCGTCGTCAGCCAGTCCGCGAAAAGCGCAACGGTCCCCTCGGGCTCTCGTGCGGGATAGATCAGCGCATAAGGGCACGGTCCGGCAAGCGCGATCGGGCTGACCTGCACCAGCGTCCCGCGATCCAGATCCGCGCGGGCGAAGATGTCGGGCAGCAGCGCGGCGCCCAGGCCCGCGCGGGCAGCGGCGATGACCATTTCGAAATGCTCGAAGCGCGGGCCCCGGATGCCATCCACCTCCAGCCCCGCGGCGGTCAGCCAGTCGGTCCAAAGGTGCGGGCGCGTGGACTGCTGGATCAGGGGGACACTAGCCAAGTCCCCCGGGACCGGCAGGTCGGGCGCCGCCACCACGATCAGCCGCTCGGGCAGGATCGGCATGACCGCCGCGCCTGCCCGCGCCATCTCGGCCCGCTGGATCGCGGCGTCGAAGGGGCTGTCGTCGAAATCGACCGGCCCCAGCGCCGAGGCGAGATCCAGCGACACGCCGGGATGGCGGGCGGCGAAGTCCCCCAGCCTCGGGATCAGCCAGGCCGCGGCAAAGGTCGGCAGGACCGCCAGCCGCAGCACCTGCCGGCTGCCGCCGAAGGCCATGATCTTGCGCGCCGAGCGATCGAGGTCGTCCAGGATGGCTTCCGCGTCGCGCAGCATGGCCCGGCCCGCGTCCGACAGGACCATCCGCTGCCGGATGCGCTGAAACAGCGTCACACCCAGCCGGTCCTCCAGCGTGCGGATCGCGCGGCTGACGGCGCTTTGCGTCAGGTTCAGCGCCCCGGCCGCGCGTGAGGCCGATCCCAGCCGCGCGCACAGCACGAAGGCGCGCAGTTCGGGAATGCTCGGCGTATGGTGGGATCGGAACGGAGTCATGACTTTGCCTCATGGCTTGAGGATTTTTCCTCGCTACCAGCGGCCGCCTTCGACTGGTAGTCAGCACTGCAAAGAATGGAGGCACCACATGGCCGCGCTGAAACCCAAGGACGCCCCGGACCTGAGCCGCTTCGGCTGGGAAGATCCCTTCCGCCTGAACGACCAGCTGTCGGAAGACGAACGGATGATGCGCGACAGCGCCCACGCCTATGCGCAGGAAAAGCTGGCCCCCCGCGTGATCGCCGCCTACCGCGAGGAGAAGACCGACCCCGCCATTTTCCGCGAGATGGGCGAGATGGGCCTGCTGGGCGTGACCATCCCCGAGGAATACGGCGGGCTGGGCGCCTCCTACGTCAGCTACGGCCTTGTCGCGCGCGAGGTCGAGCGGGTGGATTCGGGCTATCGCTCGATGATGTCGGTGCAGTCCTCGCTGGTCATGTATCCGATCTACGCCTACGGGTCCGAGGAGCAGCGTAAGAAATACCTGCCGAAGCTCGCAAGCGGCGAGTTCATCGGCTGCTTCGGGCTGACCGAACCCGACGCGGGGTCCGACCCCGGCGGCATGAAGACCACCGCGAAGAAGACTGCGAACGGCTATGTGCTGAACGGCACGAAGATGTGGATTTCCAACTCGCCCATCGCCGATGTCTTCGTCGTCTGGGCCAAGTCCGAGGCGCATGGCGGCAAGATCCGCGGCTTCGTACTGGACAAGGGCACCAAGGGCCTGTCGGCGCCGAAGATCGAGGGCAAGCTGTCCTTGCGCGCCTCGATCACCGGCGAGATCGTCATGGACGGGGTCGAGGTCGGCGAAGACGCGCTGCTGCCGAACGTCGAGGGGCTGAAGGGTCCCTTCGGCTGCCTCAACCGCGCGCGCTATGGCATCAGCTGGGGTGTCCTTGGCGCGGCCGAGTTCTGCTATCACGCCGCGCGTCAGTACGGCCTTGACCGCAAGCAGTTCAACCGCCCGCTGGCGCAGACCCAACTGTTCCAGCTGAAGCTGGCCAACATGATGACCGAGATCACGCTCGGCCTTCAGGCCTCGCTGCAGGTGGGGCGGCTGATGGATGCGGCGCAGGCGGCGCCCGAGATGATCAGCCTCGTCAAGCGCAACAACTGCGGCAAGGCGCTGGAGATCGCCCGGATCGCTCGTGACATGCACGGCGGCAACGGGATTTCCGAGGAGTTCCAGGTCATGCGCCACGCGCAGAACCTGGAAACGGTGAACACCTACGAGGGGACGCATGACGTCCATGCCCTGATCCTGGGCCGCGCGATCACCGGGCTGCAGGCCTTCGCCTGATGGGCGCCCCGCTGGAAGGGCTGCGCGTCGTCGAACTGGCGCGCATCCTCGCCGGCCCCTGGATCGGCCAGACGCTGGCCGATCTTGGCGCCGAGGTCATCAAGGTCGAGGCACCCGAGGGCGACGACACCCGCCGCTGGGGGCCTCCGTTCTTGGACCGCCCCCGACCCGACGGCGGGACGGAACGGGTCGCGGCCTATTTCCACGCGGCAAACCGGGGCAAGACCTCGATCACCTGCGATTTCTCGGATGCCGAGGACCTCGCACGGCTGAAGGAACTGATCGCCACGGCGGACGTGGTGGTCGAGAACTTCAAGGTCGGCGGACTCAGGCGCTTTGGCCTCGACTACGAAAGCCTCGCGGCGGCGAACCCGCGCCTCGTCTATGCTTCGGTCACGGGCTTCGGGCAGGACGGCCCAAGGGCGACGCAACCAGGCTATGACTTCCTGATCCAGGGCATGTGCGGGATCATGGACCTGACCGGAGAGCCGGACGGCGAGCCGCAGAAGGTCGGCGTCGCTTGGATCGACATCTTCACCGGGCTTTACGGCGTCATCGGCATCCAGGCCGCGCTGGCCGAACGGGAACGTTCCGGCAAGGGCCAGCATGTGGACCTGTCGCTGCTGGACACGGGCGTGGCGGTTCTGGCGAACCAGGCGATGAACCAGATGATCGGCGGCATCACGCCCCGGCGGCTTGGGAACGCCCATCCGAACATCGTGCCCTACCAGCTTTTCCCCGCATCCGATGGCCATGTCATCATCGCCTGCGGGAATGACCGGCAGTTCGTGAGCCTCTGTCGCGCCTTGGGACTGGAGGGACTGGCCGATAACCCCGACTATGCCACCAACCCCGCCCGCGTGGCGAACCGCGCGGCGCTGTGCCCCCTGATAGCCGAAGCGACTGCCCGGCTGCCCCGTGCCGGCATCATCGCGGCGCTGGAACAGGCAGGTGTTCCCGCCGGGCCGATCAACAGCGTGGCCGACGCCCTGGCCGAGCCGCAGATCGAGGCGCGCGGCCTCAAGATCACCCCCGAGGGCATCCCCGGCCTGCGCACCCCCATCGCCTTTTCCCGCAGCGAACTGGTGCTGGACAAGGCGGCACCCATGCTGCCGAAAAGGGACGCCTGATCCCGCGCCATGCCGCCTTGCCCCAAGGCCCTCCAGGCTTGCCGAGGCACGCAGGATACCTCGTGAAGCGGCGGGGCTTTTCCTGTCTTAACGGACCCAGCGGCTGCCGCCTCATCCAGGATGGCGGCCGACTGCCGCAAGGCAACATGAACGACATAGCAGGCAGAGGAGGAAACATGCCTATCCACCGGACCTTCGCGGCGGCGCTTGCCGCATCCGTCCTTGTCCCCGTCGCGTCTTGGGCGCAGGGCACCTATCCCGACCGCACCGTCACGCTTGTCGTGCCCTATGCGGCGGGCGGGCCGACCGACACCGTGGCGCGGCTGGTCGCCGAGCCGATGTCCAAGGCCCTGGGCCAGCAGGTCATCATCGAGAACATGGGCGGCGCCAGCGGCACCATCGGCGCCGGCCAGGTCGCCCGGGCCGATGCCGACGGCTATACGCTGATGCTGCACACCTCGGCGCAGGCCACGAACGACCTGTTCTACGACAAGCTGGCCTATGGCTCGCGCGAGGCCTTCCAGCCGCTGGGTGTCGTCAGCCACACGCCCATGACGCTGGTGGGCCGCAAGGACCTGCCTCCGGAAACCGCTGTCGAGGCGCTGGACTACATCCGCGGAAGCGGCGAGGGGGTGGCCTTCGGCAATGCCGGCGTGGGCGGCCCGTCCTACCTCTGCGGCCTGCTGATTGAAAACCGGCTCGAAACGCCGATGGTCATGGTCCCCTATGCCGGGACAGGCCCTGCGCTGACCGACCTGCTGGGCGGCCAGATCGACCTGATCTGCGAGCAGGCGACCAACACGATCGGTCACATCCGCAGCGGCGCGGTCAAGGCCTATGCCACGACCAGCGCCGAGCGCCTGCCCTCGCTGCCCGACCTGCCGACCCTGGCCGAGGTGGGGCTGGAGGGCTTCGAGACGACCGTCTGGCTGGGCCTTTACGGTCCCAGGGACATGCCGCAACCGGTGATCGACACGGTGGTCTCGGCGCTCCAGACCGCCCTGAAGGACCCGCTTGTCACCAAGCGTTTCGCCGACTTGGCCACCACTCCGGCGTCCGCCGAAGAGGCCACGCCAGAGGGACTGCTGGCCACGCAAGAGGCCGAGGTCGCCAAGTGGAAGGACCTGATCGAGGCGGCTGGCCTGCAGGCCAACTGACCGGAAGGCCTGCTCCAAGGATCGTACCGGGGCTTCAACCTCTCGGTCCTCTGCAAATGACGCCCCGGCCATGACAGGGGCCGGGGCGGACACGAGAGATCGGATGGCGTGTCCAAGTTCACTCGCGTGGAATGAACAGCCCGTGCGCCGCTCTGTGTCAGCCTGCCCGGCCCCTTCCCGCCCGCATCAGGCCGCGCCCTGCGACGGCAACAGGCCTGTCCTTCTAGCCGGCTTGCGGCTTTCCGGTGCTTCGGAGATTACCAGCCTGTGCCTGCCGATGCTGTGCAGGCTTGGTTCTTGTTGAGTTTGTTTCCATGAAAAAGACCTACACTGCCCCGACCCTGCAAGTCTGTGGCTCGCTGGAAGAAATGACCCAGGGCGTTGGCAACGGCGGCGGCTTCCCTGGCAAGGGCAACGCTTTCGGCCACAAGAAGAAGGTCGTGCTGACCTTCTCGTGACAGATGCAGCGGAGCGCCGGGACTCGCCATGAGCGGTGGCAGGCACTCAGGATCACAGCCGCCTGGTTTCCCGTCAGCGGATTCCTGCCGGGCCGATCCCTGTCCTATCCATTCATGTAGCTAGGAAGGATGGGAACTCGCGCTAGCATGGCCGTGTTAGCGAGTGATGTGTTTCCAGGTGTCAGCGGGGCGCCTCGTGTCGTCCCGCTGACACATGTCACCGGACCGACGCTGTCGGCGCGCATCAGTGAACGGAAAACAGCCGCGAAGCGTTCGTCAGGGCCGCAAGGCCGACATGGGCGTTCCAGTTGGCTGAAGCCGAGGAAAGCGAGCATGTTGGCGCATCCCCATGGGCTCCGGTCACGAACCCACAGGTCGGGCATTCGAGTATGGCCTTCCACGCGCTGCAGTGGTCAGCCAAGATAGATACCGACGGCGGCGCGACGGTTCCACAAGGGCATGTCTTCAGTCCCATGGGTGTGCTTTCACATTGCGACGACAGAACCCCTTAACAAAGGGAAGCTGCAAATGCACACACATATGTCGCGACGTGACGTCAAGCCGGGAGAGTGTGCCATTGCAGACCGATTGAACGCCCTCTGCAGATCACTGCGAAGGCCCGGCCAGCGGATCGCCGCAGCTCGCCACAAGGCCTCATCAGCGCGGCCCTGCGCTCGGCACGACCGACGCGAATTTGGACTGTGCATCAAGCCGGGCCTTGCGCAGCGCCAAGCCCGAATCTCGTCTCAGTTGATTAGGACCTTCGGCGCATTGTCCGGCAGCCGCGCCAGGCCGAGGAACTGCCGCCCCCCGATCGGGTTGACCAGCCAGAGGCCATGCGTGCTGACCTCGATGGAGACCACACCCTCGACGGCATAGCTGTGGAAGTACTCGCGCAGCGTATCCACCATATCCGGAGTGAACTCGGCAACAGCTCTTACTTGAACACCATCCTTGGCCATGCGGCTCCTCTTTCCGAAACGTCCGCAGAACATGTTCTACGCTGTTAATATGGGTCCGAGCCAAGCCTCGCGGCAAGCGCTTGGTTCCCATGCCGAGCAGAACGGACATCACGTCAACGCGACAGGGCGGGTATATATGTCTCAGACAGCGCTCGTCAGCCCTTAAGTGGGCTCCGGCTTTCTCTGGTCCGGCTCGCGATCTGGCCAGAGCGGAGGGTGAACATCAACGCTGTGAGCGTAATCTGCTGCAGTCACGGACGCCAGCCTGCCCGCGAGGCGATTCAGACTTCCGGAAGCTCCATGTTCCTTGTGCGCGAAAGGGGCGAGCAAGAAGTGAGTTTCCCAAAAGAAAGGACTGACAAGAAAATATAAGATATGGCGGAGACGAAGGGATTCGAACCCTCGAGACCCTTTCGGGCCTGCACCCTTAGCAGGGGTGTGCCTTCGACCACTCGGCCACGTCTCCGCCGCGGGGTCTAGCAGCAGGAAGCCGAGGGAAACAAGGGCCAATCTTGCATCCGGCGCGACTTTCCGACGGAACTGCCGCAAAGCCTGATCGCGCAGCATGAAGCAGGAACAAACCTCTGTGCAAAGGGTGCTTTTCGCCCCTTGTTCCTGTCGTGGTCTACCAGCCTAGTGGGTCACGGCACGTCCGGCCTGTTCTGCGCTGTCCTGCAGGCGCGTTTCCTGCTTGTCGCAGTCAAGGGCGAGCACCAGGCAACCGCCTTGGCGCGGATTGGACAGCCGATCACTACGGCATGGCTAGCCGTTTCCGCCAAGGCTAAAACAGCCGTTCATCAATGGGGCGAGTCATGGACGGGATAAAGACGCTTGCCCGTGCTCATGCACGCTATCCTGCAGCCGAAGCTCACGGCTGATCCGATGCGCGCCCGAGCCGGAGCAGAGGTCGAACTCAACCTGCCCCGCCCCAACCTCAGTGGCCAAACTCGAATCCGCCTCCAACGCCCGCGCCCCTCAAGGCACCAGCCTCAACCCCTCAGGCGTTGAACAGGAAGTGCAGGACGTCGCCGTCCTTGACCTCGTAGGTCTTGCCTTCCACGCGGAACTTGCCGGCCTCGCGCGCCCCGGCCTCGCCCTTGCCCGCGACATAGTCGTCATAGGCGATGGTCTCGGCGCGGATGAAGCCCTTCTCGAAGTCGCCGTGGATCACGCCCGCCGCCTGCGGCGCCAGCGTGCCCTTGGTGATCGTCCAAGCGCGCGCCTCTTTCGGGCCGACGGTGAAGTAGGTCTGCAGGCCAAGCAGGCCGTAACCTGCGCGGATCAGGCGGTCGAGCCCGGCTTCCTCCAGCCCCATCTCGGACAGGAACATCTGCGCCTCGTTGGCGGGAAGCTGGCTGATCTCCTCCTCGATCCGGGCCGAGATGACCACGTGACCCGCGCCCTGCTCGGCGGCCATCCTGGCGACGGCGTCGGAGAAGGCGTTGCCCGTGGCCGCCTCGTCCTCTGCCACGTTGCAGACGTAAAGCACGGGTTTGGCGGTCAGAAGCTGCAGCATGTCCCAGGCCTTGCGATCATCCTCGGCCACCGTGATGGTGCGCGCGGGCTGGCCGGCTTCCAGCGCGGTCTGCGCCTGCTTCAGCAGGCGTTCCTGCGCCGCCGCCTCCTTGTCGCCGCCCTTCAGCTTGCGCTGGAGGTTCGCGAGCCGCCGCTCGATCGATTCAAGGTCGGCGATCATCAGCTCGGTCTCGATCGTCTCGGCGTCGGCCACGGGGTCAACGCGGCCCTCGACATGGGTGATGTCGCCGTCTTCGAAGCAGCGCAGGACATGGGCAATGGCGTCCACCTCGCGGATGTTGGCCAGGAACTGGTTGCCCAGGCCCTCGCCCTTGCTGGCGCCCTTCACCAGGCCCGCGATGTCCACGAAGGTGATGCGGGTCGGGATGATCTGCTTGGACCCGGCGATCTCGGCCAGGGTATCCAGGCGCGGGTCGGGGACGGCGACCTCGCCCACGTTGGGTTCGATCGTGCAGAAGGGGAAGTTCGCGGCCTGCGCGGCGGCGGTGCGCGTCAGGGCGTTGAACAGAGTGGACTTGCCGACGTTCGGCAGCCCGACGATACCCATGCGAAAGCCCATGATGCGATCCCTTCACTCTTTGGCGCGCTATCTAGGTCACGGGGGCGGGGGCGTAAAGCGGCCGCGCTGGCGCTTTGGGGGCGGCACCGGTAAAGCTTGAGCCGCGACGCAAGCAGAAGGCCACGGCATGACCACCGACACACTCCAGCGCCCCGCCACCCGCATTGACCGGCTGTTCGCCCGGCTGTCTTCCGAGGACCGCAAGGCCTTCGTCGCCTACATGATGGCCTTCGATCCCGACCGCGACCGCTCGCTGGAGATCATGCGCGGGTTGCCCGGCGCAGGCGTGGACATCATCGAACTGGGGATGCCCTTCACCGATCCCATGGCGGACGGGCCGACGATCCAGCTGGCCGGGCAGCGGGCGCTGGCGGCGGGCGGCACCATCTCGGGCGTGCTGGAGATGGTGCGCCAGTTCCGCAAAGGGGATGCGGAGACCCCGATCGTACTGATGGGCTATTACAACCCGATCTATGCGCGGGTCGGAGGGGTCGAGCGTTTCCTGACGGAAGCCGCCGAGGCCGGCATTGACGGGCTGATCGTCGTGGACCTGCCGCCCGAGGAGGATGCCGAGCTGTGCATCCCCGCGCAGAAGGCCGGGCTGAACTTCATCCGGCTGGCAACGCCCACGACGGACGACCGACGGCTGCCGACGGTGGTGCGGAACACTTCGGGCTTCGTCTATTACGTCAGCGTCACCGGGATCACCGGCGGGCCGGCGGCGGACGCGGCCGAGGTCGCACCCGAGGTCGCGCGCATCCGCGAGGCGGCGGGCCTGCCCGTGGTCGTGGGCTTCGGCATCTCGACGCCCGACGCCGCCGAGGCCGTCGCCGGGGTGGCGGATGGCTGCGTCGTGGGATCGGCCATCGTCCGGCAGATCGGTGAAGGCAAGCCCGTGGCCGAGGTGATGGATTTCGTGCGCAGCCTGGCGGAAGGTGTGCATCGGGCCTGAGCGGGGCCTGGGACGCCAGGTGGGGGCTCTGCCCCCGCCCTTCGGGCGCCCCCGGGATATTTCAGCGAAGAAGAAGCCCATGGCGGATGAGCGAGCGAAAGATGCGACGATCCGGGATGCCCGCGCGGGGGACGCGGCCGGAATCGCGGCCATCTGGAACCCGATCATTCGCGACACGGCGATCACCTTCTGGCCGACCGAGCGCAGCGAGGACGAGATCGCACAGATGATCGAGGCGCGCCACGCGGCGGGTCATGGCTTCCTGGTGGCCGAGGCGCCTCAGGGGATCGCGAGTTTCGCCAGCTACACCCAGTTCCGCGGCGGGGCGGGCTACGCCCGGGCGCTGGAGCATTCGATCCATGCCCATCCCGGATTTCGCGGCCGCGGCCTGGGTGCCGCGCTGCTGAAGGCGGTCGAGGATCATGCGCGGGCACGCGGCGGGCGGCTGATGATCGGGGGCATCACCGGTTCGAACGAGGGCTCGCTGCGCTTCCACGAACAACATGGCTATACCCGCTGGGGGCTGATCCCGTCGGCCGGGTGGAAATTCGGGCGCTTCCATGATCTGGTTCTGATGGGCAAGGATTTGCTGGAAAAGTGAGCCTGCGGCGACGCGGGCTTGCTCTTCCGTAGGGGCGACGGTTTCGCTAGGGTTGTCGTCATGGACGACCTCGCCCTTACCGCCCACGCCCCTCCGCATCTGCCCCCGCCGCGCGGGTTCTGGCAGCGCATCGGTGATCGCCTCGCCGCGCTGATGGGGGGCAAGCGGGCGGCGGTGCCCCCGGAACGCTCGGTCGCCTTCACCATCGGCGTGATCGCGCTTGGCGCCAAGATCGCCAAGGCCGACGGCCGCGTCGCGCGCGAGGAGGTCGCGGCCTTCCGCCGCATCTTCAAGATCCCCCGCGCCGAGGAACGCCACGCCGCCCATGTCTTCGACCTCGCGCGCAAGGACGTCGCGGGCTTCGATCTATGGGCCGAGCGGCTTGCGCGGATGTTCCCGCCTGGCGACCCGGTGCTGGTCGATGTTCTGGACGGGCTTTACGTCATCGCCACGGCGACCGCGCATGAGCTGCACGAGGGCGAGCAGATCTTCCTGGACGAGGTCGCCCGCATCTTCGGTATCTCGCCCGAGGATCACGCCGCCACCCGTGCCCGGCGCCTGCCCGGCGCGCCCCGCTGCCAGTGCTGCGAGGTCCTGGGCATCCCCCCCGGCACGCCGCTGGACCAGGCGCGGGCGCGCTATCGCGAGCTGATCCGGGAACACCACCCCGACCGCGCGCAGGCCCACGGCCTGCCACCCGAGGCCGTGCGGCTTGCGGAATCGCGCACCCGCGCCATCAACGAGGCTTGGGCCGCCTGGCGCGCGCAATACGCCTGAGGGAACCCTGCGGACGGTCCGTCGGTTGGCAGGGCGCGCGGGACCGACCCGCGCGATTGCAGGACTGCCCCAGATGAGCCGCTTCGCCCTGATCGCCACATTGGCGTTTTCCCTTGCCGGTTCGGCGCTGGCCCAGGGCATGCCTTTCGAGATGCCGCGGGCAGACGATCCCCCGCCCGGCGCGGACCGGCCCTATGAACTGCCGGGCGAGGATGGCGGCGGCCTGCTGGAAGGCCTGCTCAACGATTTCGTGACCCGCACCCAGCCGCACCTGGAGGAGCTCGCGCGCGACATGGGCGGGTTGATGGAGGATTATCGCCCCGTCTTCGAGGAACTGTCGAAGGTCATGGACGACATCGGCAACTACCAGATGCCGCCCGAGCGGCTGCCGAACGGCGACATCCTGATCCGCCGCAAACCCGATGCGCCCCCGCCCCCGCCGCTGGGGGATCTGCAGAACCTGCTGCCCGATCGCGCGCCCGCGCCCGCCCTGCCCCCGCCCGCGGACGGGAACGAGATCACGCTTTAGTACCGCAGCCGGGCGAACTGGGATCGATCCGAGGCCGCCCTTGCCTGTCCCAGCGTGACGATCCCCTGCCGTTCCAGCAGCGGGATCATGCGCCGGAACACCTCGGCCGTGGCCAGCGCGTCGCCAAGCGCGGTGTGCCGGCCGCCGATCTGGACGCCCAGCCGGGCGGCAATGGCCTCGAGGCTGTGGCTCTCCTCGGCCGGGTGCAGGATCGAGGACAGAAGCAGGGTATCCAGCACAGGATGGTCGAAGCGCAGGCCTGTGGCGGCTTCCTTCAGCTTGAGAAAGCGCATGTCGAAGGCAACGTTGTGACCGACCAGCACGCTGCCCTCGGCAAAGCGGTGAAAGACCGGAAGGACCTGCGCGATGGTGGGCTTGCCGCGCACCATCTCGTCGCGGATGCCGTGGATGGGGATGCCCGCCTCGGGGATCGGGCGCTGCGGATCGACCAGCTGGTCGATCGTCTCCCCGGTCAGGAGGCGGCTGTTCAGGATGCGGACGGCGCCGAGCTGGATGATCTCGTCGCCACCCAGGGGATCGAGACCGGTCGTCTCGCAGTCGAAGACGGTGAAGGCCAGCGCCGACAGGGGGCGGGCATCCCCGGCCTCGGCATGGGCGGCAGCGAAGAGGTCGAAGTCGTAGAACTCGGGCCGGCCGCCGATGGGCGCGTCGGCGGGCGCGGTCTCGACGGCGGCCAGGGGCAGCAGCAGGCGGAAGAAGGGCCGCCCGTCGTCCCGGTTGCGGTCCAGCCAGATCTCGCCCCCGTGGCGGTCCACCACGTCGCGGACCGACGCCGCCGCGCAGGCCTCGGTCGGCTCGTCCGGCAGCGCGCTGAGGTCGCGGGCATCGATAGGGTCCAGGCCCTCGCGCAGCACCCAGCCCAGGTCCAGATGCGCGTGGCCTCCCGCCCGCGTCAGCCGCAGCCACAGCACCGGGTCCGCGCCCAGCGACAGGATGCGCGTCGCCAGATGGTCCAGCGCCGCGATCAGGCCGAAACTGTCGATCCGCAGCCACAGGTCCTCGGCGACCGGCAGCGTGGTGATCGGCGCGTTGGCGGTCGCCTGCAGCTTGCGGACGGCGGCGGCCATCAGGTCCGTGGCCAGCATGTCGTGCAGCGGCCAGCGCGCGGCGAGTTCGGGACCCGGCTCGTCCTCGGACAACAGCCGGTCGCGCATCCGGGCGACCTCGTCACGGATTACGCCCAGGAAGCGGTCGTGGTCGGCGGGCGCGAGGTCGGGATAGTCCAGCATCTCCAGCGCGGCCTGCATGTTGGCGATCGAGGCGCGGCCCTGCTCGGCCATGCGCAGCAGCGCCCGCTCGCGCCGGGCCTGCTGCTGCTGGTCGCGGGTGATGTCGTCCACCAGCAGGACATAACCCCTCAGCGTGTTGTCCTCGGCCTCGGCATGGCGAACGGGGGCAAGGCTGATGCGCAGCAGATGCCCAAGGGGCGTGGCGGTCACGACCTGCGCCACGGCCGAGTGCGGGGGCACGCCGCGCGCGATCCGTCCGTCGACCGTTTCAAGCGCGTGGGCGATGGCGGCCGGGTCCAGCACGGCATGGATCGAGCGCCCGAGGCCCACCAGCTCGGTTACCTCCTGCGGGGAAAGGTTGCGCGCGAGCCTGCGCATCCGGGCGTTGAACAGCAGGATGCGGCCGTCGCGGTTGCAGACCACGACCGCGTGGTCCAGCTCGTCCATCAGCGTGGCCAACTGGTCCCGCTGCTCGGCGACGCTGCGGCTGGCCTGCTCGACAAGCTGCGCCATCTCGGCGCGCAGTTCGTTCCGGTCGCGGGCGAGGCTCTCGATCTCGGCGGCCAGCGCCCGGGTAGCCGGTGTGGCCGGCGCCGCGTCGGGCAGGCTGACTGCATCCTCCTGCGCGGCAAGGATGCGCGTGGCGGCCAGCAGGCGCGAGGGTGCCAGCACCCAGGTCCGGTAAAGCCGCCTTGCCAGCCACGCGCCCAGCAGCGCCGTCCCCAGCCACCACAGGATCAGCACCATGCCGTGCGTTTCCAGCGCAGCCCCTGCCGCCACACGCAGTGCCGTCCCACTGGAGCCAAGCGCCCCAAGGAACAGCGCCGCTCCCAAGACGGCCCACAGCGCCAGCGCGACCCCGGGCGCCAGCATGGCTGCCACGAGACCGCGCGGCGTCATGTCAGAAGCCCCCGGACACGCTCCAGCAGCTCGGCGGCCGAGAAGGGCTTGGTGACATAGGCGTCTGCCCCTGCCCCGAGGCCCCGCGCGATGTCGGTGGGCCGCGCCTTGGCGCTGAGCATCAGGATGCGCGTGCCCGCGATGGAGGGATCGGCGCGCACCGCCTCGCAGACCTCGAAGCCCGTCAGGCCGGGCATCGTTGCGTCCATCAGGACCAGGGCCGGGCGCTCGCGGCGGATCAGATCCAACGCCTCGGTGCCGTCATGGGCAGTCAGGATGCGGTGCCCTTCGCGCCGCAGCATGAATTCCAGCGAGACGAGGATGTTCGGCTCGTCGTCGGCGATCAGGACGGTCAGGGTCATGCCGATCCCTCCGTTGGCGGCACGGGCAGGCGTATCACGAAGCAGGCGCCTTCGGCGGGCTCGGCAACCAGCGTGCCCCCGTGGCCTTCGACGATGCGGCGGCTGATGGGCAGGCCAAGGCCGGTTCCGGGGGGACGCGTCCCCTGCGGCCCGAGGCGGCGGAAGGGCTGGAACACGGCCTCATGCTGCCCGGGCGGGATACCGGGGCCGTTGTCCCTGATGCGGATCACGGCCTCGGACCCGGTCTCAAGGCTGACCGTGATGCGTCCTCCCTGCCCTGGCACCATCTTGGCGGCGTTCGACAGCAGGTTCAGCAGCACCTGCAGCAGCCGGTCGCAGTCGCCGCGCACCGCCACAGGCCCGGCCGGCAGCTCCAGCGCGATCCGGGCGTCCTTCCCGGCCAGCAGCGGCGCAGCCAGGCGCGCAGCCTCGCGCAGCAACCCGCCCAGATCCACCGGCCCCAGTTGAAGCTCGGCCTCGTCCGAGCCCAGCCGCGCCGCGTCCATCACCTCGTCCACCAGCCGTCCCAGCCGCTGCGACTCGGCGGCGATGATGGACAGGAAGCCCTGCCGCTCGGACCCGTCCATGTCGGGGGCGTCCAGCATCATCTCGGACAGGGCGCGGATCGTGGTCACGGGGGTCCGCAGCTCATGGACAAGGGCGGCGACCGCCTCCTCCTGCCACAGGGGCGCGCGGTCGGCCCCGCCGGTCATACCGCCAACCGGAAATGCTGGGTGATCCAGGCGCGGAAGTCGGCCACGATCGCCAGCGCCTGCTTGAGCCCCTGCCGGTTCAGCGTCCCCAGCGCGTCCAGCCGGATCAGGTTGCCGGGCGCGCGCCCTTGCGCCACCTGGGCCAGGTTGTTGTCCAGCTTGACGGCCATCAGCAGGTGCAGCGCGTCCTTCAGGTCGCGCGCGCGGGACGCCTCCATGTGGCCCGCCTCGACCAGCGCGTCCAGCCGGTCGGTCGTGGACAGCTGCGGCAGACGGTATTGCAGCGCCAGCGCCCGCGTGCCCTGCACCAGCGGGAAGATCCCGAGCTTCTTGATGTCGATCTCGGCCGCCGCCCGCCCCGTCAGCCCCGGCAGCCGCCGCCACCAGCTGCCGTCCTGCGAGAAGCTGTGCACCGAACCGGCGAAATGCGCGAGGTAGGCGTCGTTCCCGGCCATCAGGCGGCCCATGTGCGCGCGCAAGGCCTGCAGCAGGCTGGGATCGCCCGCGACCGGCAGCGCGTCCATGAAGATCGCGAGGTTCATCGGCCCCTCGGGGTCGCTGCCGTGGACCCAGCCGCCGAGGGCGCTGCGGAAGCCCGAAACGGGCTGCCGCCATTCGGGCCGGCTCGCCATGATCCCGCCGGGACACGGCGGATAGCCGAAATCGACCAGCGCGGCGGTAAAGGCCTCGGTCGCCTCGGCGGCGGCGCGGGGATCGTAGCCGTCGCGCAGGATCAGGCCGTTGTCCTGGTCGGTGCGCATGATCTGCTCGCCCCGCCCCTCGCTGCCCATGACAATCAGGCAACTGTTGTCGCGCAGGTGCGGGTCCGCGACCAGGTCCCACAAGCGGCGGAAGACGGCGCGGTTCAGTTCGTTGACCATGCCCGCGATGACCTCGACCCGGACGCCGTCGCCGTGCAGCACGCCGATCAGGGGCACGATCTGGTCGGCCGCGGCCTTGAGTTCCGCGATCGTCTCGGCTTGCGCGGCCATCAGCGCGATCAGGTGGGAATGGTTGGCCAGGAAGCTCATCAGATCCAGCTGGCCCAGAACGCCGACCACCTGATCGCCCTGGCGGACGACCACGCGGTGGACGCGGTGGCGCAGCATCAGGATCATCGCTTCCAGCAGCTCGGCCTCCAGCGGGACCGAGACGGCGGGGAAGCTCGCGACGTCGCGAACGGGGATGATGGCGGGCGGACGCTCGAGCAGCAGCACGTCGCGCAGGTTGGTGGTGGTGAAGACACCCAGGCGCCCGTCGTCCTGGACGAGCGCGTCACCCAGGCCGCGCTCGGCCATCTGGCGGCACAGCGTCAGGACATCCAGGCTACCCTCGACCACGAAGGGCTTGCGCAGGAAGGCGTCCCCCACGCGGGAATGGATCAGGGTCAGCGCCTCGCGCCGGGCATGGGGGTCGGCGGGCGCGTCAAGGGAAACGGCCGGACCCGAAGGTCCGGCCGCCGTGTCTTGCAGGGGGCGCCTGCCGCTCAATGCGCCGAGGCTGCGGCCGCGCCGATGCCGGTTTCGGACCGGATCTGCTGCGGCACGTAGCCCGCCTTGTCGATCTGGGAACGCCGGCTCTTGTCGGTGACCGAGAAGAGCCAGATCCCCAGGAAGGCCAGCGTCATCGAGAACAGCGCGGGCGAGGTATAGGGGAAGGGCGCCGAGCCCACCTCGTTGCCCAGCGTGGCTTCCCAGACCGACGGCGACAGGACCGTCAGCACCACCGACGAGATCAGTCCCAGGAAGCCGCCGATCACCGCGCCGCGGGTCGTCATGCCGCCCCAGAGCAGCGACAGGAACAGCACCGGGAAGTTGGCCGAGGCCGCCACGGCGAAGGCCAGCGACACCATGAAGGCGATGTTCTGCTTCTCGAAGGCGATGCCCAGCAGCACCGCGACGACGCCCAGCGCCAGCACGGTGATGCGCGACACCCGCAGTTCCGCGGCGCTGTCCGCGTGGCCCTTGCGGATCACGGTCGCATAGATGTCATGCGACACGGCCGAGGCCCCCGACAGCGTCAAACCGGCCACGACGGCGAGGATCGTGGCGAAGGCCACTGCCGACATGAAGCCCAGGAAGACGTTGCCGCCGACCGCATTCGCCAGGTGCACGGCCGCCATGTTGTTGCCGCCGATCAGCGGGGCGCCCAGCACGCCGCCTTCCAAGAAGCCCGGGTTCGTCAGAACGAAGGTGATGGCGCCGAAGCCGATGATGAAGGTCAGCATGTAGAAATAGCCGATCCACACCGTGGCCCACATCACCGACTTGCGGGCCTCCTTGGCCGAAGGAACGGTGAAGAAACGCATCAGGATATGCGGCAGGCCGGCGGTGCCGAACATCAGCGCCATGCCGAAGGAGATGGCCGAGATCGGGTCCTTGACGAAGTTCCCCGGTCCCATGATCGACCGTCCGGCCGTCGCCGCCTCCTCGGGCGCCTGGCCCGCGCCGGTGGCGATGTCGGTCTTGATGCGGACGGATTCCGCGAACAGGCGCTCGAAGCTGAAGCCATAGGCCGACATCACCATCAGCGCCATGAAGGACGCCCCGCCCAGCAGCAGGCAGGCCTTGATGATCTGCACCCAGGTGGTCGCGGTCATGCCGCCGAACAGCACGTAGATCATCATGAGCGCGCCCACGATCACCACGGCGACCCAGTATTCCAGGCCGAACAGCAGCTTGATCAGCTGTCCCGCGCCGACCATCTGCGCGATCAGGTAGAAGGCCACCACGACCAGCGTGGAAATCGCCGCGAACATCCGCACCGGCGTCTGCTCGAAGCGGAAGGCCGCCACGTCGGCGAAGGTGAACTTGCCGAGGTTGCGCAGCCGCTCCGCCATCAGGAAGGTCAGGATCGGCCAGCCCACGAGGAAGCCGATCGAATAGATCAGTCCGTCGAAGCCGCTGGCCATCACCGCCGCCGAGATCCCCAGGAACGAGGCCGCCGACATGTAGTCGCCCGCGATGGCGAGGCCGTTCTGGAAGCCGGTGATGCCGCCGCCCGCGGTATAGAAGTCCGCGGCCGACTTGGTCCGCCCGGCCGCCCACTTGGTGATGAACAGCGTCAGGACGACAAAGACGGCGAACATGCCGATCGCGGTCCAGTTGGTCGGCTGGCGCGCCACCTCGCCTTCAAGGGCGCCGGCAGCCAGCACGGCCGACGGGAGGGAGATCAGCGTCGAAAGGCCGAGGATGCGGCCAATGGTCGGGAAAGCCGTCATTTCAGCGCCTCGCGCTTGATGCGATCGGTCAGGTCGTCGTATTCGCGGTTCGCCCGCATCACGTAGATTGCCGTCACGATGATGGTGAACAGGATCACCCCGAAGCCCAGCGGGATGCCCCAGGTCATGACGCCGCTGCCGATGGGCGTGGCCAGCGTCTGCTTGCCGAACGCCACCAGCAGGATGAAGCCGTAGTAGACGATCATCATGGCGATCGTCAGCAGCCATCCGAAACGAAGTCTTCGGGTCCGAAGCTCGTGATAATTCGGATCGGATGCGATGCGTTGTAGCATCGGGTCCAGCATGGGAATGTCCCTCCTCCCTAGGTATCTGCCCTTTTCTTGCCCGGGGACGCGCCGCAGGTGCGCCGCGTCCCCGGATCTCCTGCCGAGGCCGGGAGGGGACCGGGCCCTCCCCAGCCCGGTGGCATGTTCCGCGTCAGACGCGGTTCATGCGATTCTCGATCAGTTCGTTCACGACCCCCGGATCGGCCAGCGTCGAGGTGTCGCCCAGGCTGCCATAGTCGTTCTCGGCGATCTTGCGCAGGATGCGGCGCATGATCTTGCCCGAGCGCGTCTTGGGCAGGCCCGGCGCCCACTGGATCAGGTCCGGCTTGGCGATGGGGCCGATCTCGGTCCGCACCCAGGTCTCCAGGTCCTTGCGCAGGTCATCCGACGGCGTCACGTCGTTCATCACCGTGACATAGGCATAGATGCCCTGCCCCTTGAGGTCGTGCGGATAGCCCACGACCGCGGCCTCGGCGACCTTGGGATGGGCGACCAGCGCGCTTTCGATCTCGGCCGTGCCCATGCGGTGGCCCGAGACGTTGATGACGTCATCCACGCGGCCGGTGATCCAGTAATAGCCGTCCTCGTCCCGCCGGCAGCCGTCGCCGGTGAAGTAGTAGCCCGGATACTGCTGGAAATAGGCCTCCTCGAAGCGCTGGTGATCGCCCCACAGCGTCCGCATCTGCCCCGGCCAGCTGTCGGCAATGGCCAGCACGCCCTCGACCCCGTTGCCCTCGATCACCGCGCCGGTCGAGGCGTCCAGCACCGCCGGCTTGACGCCGAAGAAGGGCAGCGTGGCCGCGCCGGGCTTGGTCTCGATGGCATAAGGCAGGCTGGTGATCATGTGCCCGCCGGTTTCGGTCTGCCAGAAGGTGTCCACGATCGGGCATTTTCCCTTGCCCACGTGCTTGTCGTACCAGACCCAAGCCTCGGGGTTGATCGGCTCGCCCACCGAACCCAGGATGCGCAGGCTCGACAGGTCGTGCTTTTCGACCCACTCGGGGCCCATGCCCATCAGGCTGCGGATGGCGGTCGGCGCAGTGTAGAACTGCGTGACCTTGTGCTTTTCGCAGACGGCCCAGAAGCGGCCGGCGTCGGGATAGGTCGGCACGCCCTCGAACATCACGGTCGTCGCGCCATTCGCCAGCGGGCCATAGACGATATAGCTGTGGCCCGTAACCCAGCCCACGTCGGCGGTGCACCAGAAGACGTCGCCGTCCTGGTAGTCGAAGGTGTACTGATGCGTCATGGACGCATAGGCTAGGTAGCCGCCGGTCGTGTGGACCACGCCCTTGGGCTTGCCGGTGGACCCCGAGGTATAAAGGATGAACAGCGGGTCCTCGGCGCTCATGGGCCGGGGCGGGCAGTCGGGGCTCGCGTGCTCCATCAGGTATTTGACGTCCACGTCGCGGCCCTGCACCCAGGTCGTCTGGTCGCCGGTGTGCTTGACGACAAGGCAGCGCACCTTGTCCGAACAGTGCAGCAAGGCGGCGTCGGCGTTCGATTTCAGCGCCGTCTTGCGTCCGCCGCGCGGCGCGGTGTCCGCCGTGATCACCAGCTTGGCGCCCGAGTCGTTGATCCGGTTGGCCAGCGCGTCGGGCGAGAAGCCCGCGAAGACGATCGAATGGATCGCCCCGATCCGCGCGCAGGCCAGCATCGCGTAGGCGGCTTCCGGGATCATGGGCAGGTAGATCACCACCCGGTCGCCGCGCATCACCCCCTGGCTCAGCAGGACGTTGGCGAAGCGGTTCACCTTTTCCGACAGCTGGGCATAGGTGATGTGCTGGGCGGGCTGCTTCGGATCGTCCGGCTCGAAGATGATGGCGGTCTGGTTGGCGCGCCTTGGCAGGTGCCGGTCCACGCAGTTCACGCAGGCGTTCAGGACGCCGTCCTCGAACCACTTGATCGAGACCTGGCCCAGCGTGAAGTCGGTGTTCTTGACCTTGGTGTAGGGCTTGATCCAGTCGAGGCGCTTGCCCTCGCGGCCCCAGAACCCGTCCGGGTCCGACAGCGATTCCGCATAGCGCGCCTTGTAGTCCTCAGGTGTCACGTGGGCCTTGGTGAATCCTTGGGGAATGGGGTGCCTGGCAACGGCTTCGACTGACGACATGTGACCTCCCTTGCACTCGATAGGCCTGCGGCGGCTCCCTCCGGCGCAGGAGCCCGGCCGGCATCGCGTCCGGGCTGAACCAAGCCTAACAATGGTTTCGGGCTTGTCACATGCAAATATTGCAAAACTATTTCCGGATGCTGTCTTGGCTGTAAAAGTCGGCGGCGGGATTCACAGCAGGAAAAGGCGCCATGACCGATCCCGTTTCCGATCCGCATCGCACGCCAGATGCCGAGGCGAACGCGCAGGCGCGGGCGATCCTGGCGACGGCGCGTGACGCGGTGCTGTCGGTCCTCGATTCCCGAGGCTGGCCGATGGTGTCGCGCATCGCGCTGCAAGTGGACGCCGGGGGGCAGCCTCTCGCCATGCTGTCGGACCTCGCGCTGCACACGGCGGCGCTGCGCGCAGATCCCCGGGCGGCCCTGCTGGTGGACGCACCTGCCACCGAAGGCCAGCGCGGCATGTCCCTGACCCGCGCCCGTCTGTCGCTGCAGGTCGAGGCACATCCCGTCTCCCCTGCCGAGGACGAGGCGCTGCGCCGCGCCTGGCTCGCACGCGACCCCAAGGCGCAGGTCTATGCGCGTCTGGCGGACTTCCGCCTGTGGCGGATGCGGCCGCGCGGCGGACTGCTGAACGCAGGCTTTGGCCGTGCCTACCGGCTGAGCGCGGCCGACCTCGGCTTCGGCAGGCACGACGAAAGGCCCGGCGACTGACCGCCGGGCCCTTCCTGTTTCCCTGTCCCGAACCTATTCGGGCTGGTCCATCCTGACCCGCAGCGCCATCGTCCCCCGCACCGGCTGCGAGAAATCTAGGATCACCTGGTTGCGCGCGCTGCCCTGCCCCGTGGTGATCGAAGGCAGGTCGGTGTTGCGCACGCCGCCCGCGGTCTGGATGGCGCCCTCGGCCACCACGGCCTCGACCTTGATCGAGCGTCCGTCGAAGGGCAGCGCGCCTCCTGTCGCCACGACCCATCGCGCGGCGGCGGTATTCTGGCTGTGACTGACCGACAGCGGGTTCGCCGTTGGGGTCTTCACCCCGTTGAAGGTATTCCCCTCGAAGCGGACGTTGCGCATCTTGCTGGCGTCCAGGTCGGCAAAGGTCGTGTCCACCCGCTCGACCCGGTCGATCTGCGAGTAAAGCGACTTGAAGACATTGCCCATCACCGTCAGCCCTTGCAGAGCAAAGAAAGGTGTTGCCCGTCATCGTCAGCCCCCCGAACGGCGGCTGACCGGCCGAATCAGGCGTGGGGTGATGCTCGTTCGTCCACTCGACGCTGGCGTTGTCGATATAGTTGCCCGTGACGGTCACCTGCGCGTTGCGCCCTGTCAGCACCAGCCACGCCGTCCGCAGGCCCGAGTTCTGGCTGTCGCCCTGGAACCAGTGGTTGCCCGTGATCAGGTGCCCGCTGCCCGCCGCCACGCAGAAATGGCCAAAGCGGACGAAGCGGTTGTCGCGGATCTTGGCGTCGTTGTTGTTGATGTTCAGGCAGACGCTGGTGCGGTCCTGCGCGGGCCGGCCCATGTCGTCGGCCATGAACTCGCAGCGGTCGATCAGCAGCCCCTGGCAGGCCTCGCCGATCGAGGTGATGCAGCGATCCTTGGCGCGGGTGAAGAAGCAGTCGCGGAAGGACCAGAGGCCCCCCTGCGGCGGCAGCATCACGCCGCTGGCCACCCCGTCCAGGCCGAACTCGACGTTCATGAAATAGAAGCGGTCCACCTGCGGCACGCCCGAGAAGTCGAAGGCATAGCGATAGCGCACGAAGCTGTAGTTGCGGGTGCCCGCTCCGCCATACAGCGGCTGCGACAGGGTCAGGGTGCCGGCGGCGATGTTTTTCGCGCGCACATAGACCTCGCGCCCGACGCCGGGGCCGGTCACGCGCGATCCGACCTCGATCGCCGCGACCTGCGCCACGTTGCGCAGTTCCTCGCCCCGCGCGGGGTCGTAGGTGGCGGTCGAGGCCACGGTGCGCGTGGCCCAGGCAGGGCCGTCCACGGCGGCGACCTGTCCGTTGGCGACGACGCGGCGGGTGGAAAACTGCGTCAGGCCCGGCACGATCTCGCCGATCACCAGCGGCTCGGTCAGGTTCACCGTACGCCCGCAAAGATCGAAGATGTTGTGGTCGCTGTAATCCAGCAGCGCCTGCATCCCGCGCTTCATGCCCTCGGTCTCGTCTCCGAAGGCATCGGCATAGCTGGGCAGGTCGAAGTTGCGCCTGAGCGCCAGCCGGGCCGCGCGCGGCATCCGCAGCTTGCCGACAAAGCGCACCGGCTCGTTCATGGTCAGGTCGCCGCCGATGTAATAGGTGCCGGCGGGAACCAGCACCTGTCCACCCGCCGCAGCCTGGTCGGCGCGCTGAAAGGCCGCGCGGTCGTCCGTCGCGCCGTCGCCGATCGCGCCATAGTCGCGCACGTCCACCCAATCGATCATTGAGGGCACGAAAGCCGCAGTGACGTCCTCGATCTTCAGGTTCTCGATGCGCACCGCGCCGCCGTTCGGCCCCATGAGGTCCAGCCCCATGTGCCCCAGCGTGGCGGTCGGCCCCCAGCCCATGTTGACCCCGGGCCGGGTGGCGGTGCCGACGATGGCAGACACCTCGACCACCCTGCCATAGCCCGGCAGCGCCGTGGCAGGTCCGGTGTCGGGCACGCCCGCCACGCGCTGGCGCTGCGCGGTCCCCGGCCAGCCCGCGATGCGGACCGACGGCAGGTTGCCCGCGATCCCCTTCACCCGCGCCGAGATCCGCAGGTAGGTGCCGGGAAAGATCGGCGTCTCGCCGGTAAAGCGGATGCGCGTGACATCCGCCTGCTTGACGACCTCCAGGCAGGCGCCGAAGTCCTGGTCGGCCGGCACGATGGCCGCGTTCGGCGCATTGGCCCAGGTCGCCTCGCCCGACAACCCGTTCGCCTGCGACCAGGCGCCCAGGCCCGCGCTGAAGCCGGGGGGCATGAGTTGCAGCCCGGCGGTGATGGCGATGTTCATGCGCTCTCGTCCTCTCTCAGGGCGCGAGGACGAAGGCCCCGCGGTCATGCGAGGGAACCTGGCGGACGGGGGTTGACGCGCGGTTAACCAACCGCGCGGCGCAACGGGGATGGAGGCAACGGCAAGGACGGCAAAGGTGCGTGCAAAGCACGCACCCTTCTATGCGGCGGCGCTTTCAAGCTCTCCGGCAAGCGCCCGCTCGATCAGGGCGCGCGTTTCATCCACGCCGTAAAGGGCGATGAAGCCCCCGAAGCGTGGTCCCTGATCGGCCCCCAGCAGCACCTGGTAGAGCGCCTGGAACCAGTCGCGCAGCGGCTCGAAGCCGTGCTCGGTGCCGACGGCGAAGACCATGGTCTGCAGCGCTTCCGCATCCGCGGGCTGATCCCATGCGGCCAGCCGCCTGGCCAGATCCTCCAGCGCCGCGCGTTCCTTGTCGGTCGGTGCGCGGAACTGGCGGGTGGGCGCTACGAAGTCGGTGAAATAGCGCACCGCGAATTCGGCCGCCGCATCCAGGTCGGGATGCGTCTCGGGGCTCGCCGCGGGCGCATAGCGGCGGATGAAGCCCCAGAGGCCGTCCTTGTCCTTGGCTCCCGCCACCGAGGCGAGGTTCAGAAGCATCTGGAACGGCACCACAAGGTTCGATTCCGGCACCTTGCCGCCGTGGATGTGCCAGACGGGGTTCGCCAGCTGCTGGTCCGGCGTCTGGCCGGGGAAGGCGCGTAGCTGCTGGTGGTATTCGTCCACCGCCTTGGGGATGACGTCGAAATGCATCCGCTTCGCTGTCTTGGGCTTCTGGTACATGAAGTAGGACAGGCTTTCCGTGGCCGCGTAGGTCAGCCATTCGTCGATCGACAGACCGTTGCCCTTCGACTTCGAGATCTTCTGCCCGTTCTGGTCCAGGAACAGCTCGTAGGTGAAATGCTCGGGCTTGCGGCCGCCCAGCACCTCGCAGATGCCGTCGTAGATCGGCGTGTTGGTGGAATGGTCCTTGCCATACATCTCGAAGTCGACGTCCAGCGCAGCCCAACGGGCGCCGAAGTCGGGCTTCCACTGCAGCTTCACGTTTCCGCCGGTGACGGGCAGCGTCCATTCGCGGCCGGTCTCGTCGTCGAAGGTGATCTCGCCCTTCACGGCGTCCACGTTCTTGATCGGGACATACAGCACGCGGCCGGTTTCCGGGTGGATCGGCAGGAAGCAGGAATAGGTCTGCTGCCGCTCCTCGCGCAGGGACGCCAGCATGATCTCCATGATGGCGTCATAGCGCTCGGCCGCCTTCAGCAGCGTCTCGTCGAACTGCCCCGAGCGGTAGAACTCGGTCGCGCTGATGAACTCGTATTCGAAGCCGAAGGTATCAAGGAAGCGGCGCAGCATGGCGTTGTTGTGATCGCCGAAGCTGGGATACTCGCCGAAGGGATCGGGCACCGAGGTCAGCGGCTTCTGCAGGTGCTCGCGCAGCATCCCGGTCTGCGGCACGTTGTCCGGAACCTTCCGCATTCCATCAAGGTCGTCGGAAAAACAGAACAGCCGCGTGGGGATATCGCTGATAAGCTCGAAGGCGCGGCGGATCATCGTGGTCCGCGCAACCTCGCCGAATGTGCCGATATGTGGCAGGCCCGAGGGACCGTAGCCCGTCTCGAACAGGACGTAGCCTTTCTCGGGATCTTTCTTGGCGTAACGTTTCAGCACCCGGCGGGCTTCCTCGAAGGGCCAGGCCTTGGAATTCATCGCTGCATCGCGCAGGGTGGTCATGGGTGCTCTCCGTCCGTTCGGCCCTGCCGTAGCGGCCGGTCCGGGCATCGTCAACATTTCCAACCCCCTTGTGGAGCAAACGATGAGCCTCGACCTGCCCTCCTTTTCGCCATGCGACGCGCTGGTCGCCGTCATGGTCGCCATCTCGGCGTCCGGCAAGGGACTGGGCACGGCCGAGATGGTGGCGATCGAGCGGCTGGTGGACCATACCCCCGTCTTCGCGACCTACGACGTCGACCGCCTGCGCGCCGTCTCCCAGACCGTCCTGACGATCTTCGAGGACGAGGAGGGGCTGGACGCCCTCTTCGGGCTGCTGCGCGAGGCGCTGCCCGAAAAGCTGCACGAGACCGCCTATGTGCTGGCCTGCGACGTGGCCACTGCCGACGGCACGCTGGGGCAGGACGAGTTGCGGATGCTGATCGAGCTGCGCGACGAGCTGGAGATCGACCGCCTGCACGCCGCCGCCATCGAGATGGCCGCGCGGGCGCGCAACCAGCGGCTTTGAATGCTGCGCCTCAAGATCTTCCGACAGGTAGCTGAGTACGCTATATTTCTGGCGGAAGTGGAGAAAACGGCTCGGGCGCGGCCACGCTTGCCGCGACCAGGTCGCGCTGCAACAGCTTGGCCCGTTTGACCCAGGCAAGGCTCCCCTCGGGCCAGTCCTGCCCCTCGGTCGCGGCCCGCCGGTTCTCGTCCACAACCAGCGCGGCAAAGGCGACCTCGGACCCCTGCGGGAGGGTGGCATAGCCCGCGAGGCAGGAGACGAAGTTCAGCGTTCCCGTCTTGGCCTCGACCAAGGGCGCCCCGCCCGCGCCGCTTCCACCCGCGTCCTTGCCCAGCACGTCGCGCAGCGGATCGGCGTTCAGCAAGGGCCGCAGCGCCTCGCGCGCGGCGGGCCGCGCCAGCAGCCGCGCCAGCACCCCTGCCGAGATGCGGTTTGCCGCGCTCAGCCCCGAATGATCCGCCAGTTGCGCCGTGCCGGCACCCGTCTCCGCCAGCCACCCGGCCATCGCCTGCGCGGATGCGACCTGCCCCGCCGCACCGCTGGCGGCAAGCCCCACGACCTCGGCCGTCAGGTTTGTCGAATGCTTCAGCATCCCGCGCAGGATCGCGGGCAGCGGCTCGCTGTCGCGCCGCGCAATCTCGGTGCCCAAAGGCGCCTCGGCCAGTTCGGGCGCAGGAAGGGCCAAGCCGGCCGCGCGGGCCAGCGTCTGGAAGACGTCGCCCGCATAGGCTTCGGGGCGGCGCACCGGCAGCCAGCGGGTGCCGCGTGCGGACAGCCCCCGTCGCGGAATGTCCCACCGCTCGCGCCCGCCGCTCGCCTCGTGCAGATAGGCGCCGCCACCGGGACGGACCGCCGCAGCGATGCTGTAGGCGCGGGGAGAATGGCCGCTCGCCCGCGCCTCGAGGCTCAGCGCGCAATCGGTTTCGCAGCGCCAGCCCAGATGGACGCGGTTGAAGTTGAGGATCATCCCCGAAACCGCTGGATTGTAGGCAAGATGTGCCGCCTGCCCGGGCGCGATCTCCTCGACATGCGGCAGTGCCCCGCCCCAGACGAGGAAGCGCGCGGGCCGCCAGTCCCCCACCGCCCGTGCCGTATCCTGCGCCAGGGCCGCCAGCCCGTCCGTGTCCAGCGTCGGGTCTCCTCCGCCCGCCAGCACCAGCGTGTCGCCGTCCCGCAGCACGCGCGTCGAAAAGCGATGCCCCGTCCCCAGTCGCTCCAAGGCATAAAGCACGGTGACGGTCTTCAGTGTGCTCGCGGGCGGCAGCATCAGGTCGGGCCGGACGGACATTTCTACCGCACCCGTGCGCAGGTCGAGGGCCACGAAGCCCAGATCGGCCGCACCCAGCCTCGCCCGTTCCAGCATCTCCGCAGGCGAGGGCAAGGGCCTGCGGCGCGGGCGGTCGGCCCAGGCAGGCGCGGCGAGGCTGGTGGCAGCCGCAAGCCCGGACAGAAGAAGCGTTCGTCTTTTCATCATCATGGTGCTCAGCCTTAAGCCCGGACCGAGCGCCGGCCAAGCCGTCCCGCTTCGACCAGCCAGGCCACCAGCGCCAGCCCGGCCACCAGCAGCAGCCAGGCCCAGGGCGGCAGCAGCGGCCGGACGGCAAGCCCGTCCACGGCCTCGGCCTCGCGCGGGGTGATGGCGACCCAGGGGCGCTGGATGCCCTCGCCATGGGCCTGCCGCCCTTCGGCTACCGTGCGCAGGTCAGGCACGCCGTCCGACAGGCGCAGGACCGTACCGTTCGTCGCCTGTGTCAGCGGCTGCAACAGCGCGCCCGTGGCGACCGTCTGCTCGAACTCGCGCGGTGCGCTGGGGCCCACGGCCACGACGCGCGACAACTCGCCCTCGGCCAGCCGGTAAAGCCCCGGCCCCGGCGCCTGCCAGCGGCCGGTGAAGCGGCCCTCGCCCGCGGGCTCCAGCGCCAGTTCGGCGGTGGTCCCATCCGGACGCGTGATCGTCACGGCACCGACCATGTCCTCCATCGTCTGGCGCGTGACGATCAGGCCCAGGTCGCCCGAAAGCTGGACCTGCAGCGACTCCTCCTCGAGGTCCGGTTCTTTCATGGACCAGTGGGCGATGCGGCGCAGAAGCTCGGCCTGCGGTCCGCCGCCCTCGAAACCCCGCGCCCAGAGCCAGACCTGATCCGAGGTCAACAGCGCCACCCGCCCCTCGCCCACGCGGCTGGCAATCAGAAGGGGTCGGCCTTCGTCGCCGGTCATCAGCACCTCGGCATCCGTCTCGGGGATCACGTCGCCCATCCGCAGCCATCGGCCCCAATGGGGGTCGTCCGGGCGCTCGGGGTCGGGCGCGCCGGGCAGCGCGGCGGTGACGGGGTGGCGGCGGCCATCCTCGGTCAATTGCGGCACGAAAGGCGCGTCGAGGAAGCGGCCGCTCGGGCGTCCCGGCAGGATCGCACCCAGCGGCGACAGGTGCAGGCTTTCCACGCTGGCCGCCTCGGAGCCTGAGGACACCAGCAGCGCGCCCCCGTTTTCCACGTAGCGGCGGATGTTGTCGAAATAGGCGGCGGGCAGGATGCCGCGCACGCTGTAACGGTCGAAGATGATAAGGTCGAAATCCTCGATCCGCTGCTGAAACAGCGCCTCGGTCGGGAAGGCGATCAATGCAAGTTCATCTACCGGCACCCCGTCCATCTTGTCAGGCGGGCGCAGGATGGTGAAATGAACCAGATCCACATTCGTGTCGGATTTCAGGATGTTGCGCCAGACGCGGCTGCCGGGATGCGGTTCGCCCGACACCAGCAGCACGCGCAGACGGTCGCGCACGCCCTCGATCTGGATCGCCGCGCGGTCGTTCAGGTCGGTCAGCTGCGGCGGCTCGCCTGCGGGCGGGTCGATCGAGACGGCCACGACGTTCTGGCCTGGATGCTCGGGCGTCACGGGGATGTCCAGCGGCATTCCCGGCGGGATCGCCACCACCTCTTCGCGCGCGCCGTCGATCGAGACGCGCAGGGTGACGGCGCGGCCCTGGACCTCGGGCGGAACGGCGCCCTGGTCCTCGACCCGCAGGCGGATCGTCACGGGCTGGCCGATCAGGCCGAAGGCGGGGGCCTCCTCGACGACAAGGCGGCGGTCCCAGTCCGAGGGTTGGCCGGTCAGCAGGACATGGACCGGAGCGGGGGCAGTTGCGGGCAGCGCGGGGGCGTCGTGCAGTTGCCCGTCCGTGACGACGATGGTGCCTGCGACGCGCGCCTCGGGCTCGGCGGCCAGGGCACGGGTGATCGCCTCGCCCAGCCGGGTGCCGTCGAGATCGTCGCCGATCGTGATGCGGCGCAGCTCGGTCCCCGGCCTTGCTGTCAGGCGTTCGGCCAAGGCATCCGCCGCCGCGCGGGCCTGTTCGGCGCGACCCGGCAAGGCTTGGCTTGCGCTCTGGTCCTCGACCAGCAGCACGATGTCCGAAAGGCCCCGGCGCACGCCGGTTTCCAGCGTCGGCCCCGCCAGCGCGGCTGCCGCCGCCAGCCCCGCCAGCGCCCGCCACGGCCAGCCCCGCAGGCCCCGCCACCAGGCCAGTCCGGCCGCCAGCAGCGCCAGCGCCACCAGCACCGCAACAAAAGGCCAGGGCAGAAGCGGATCGAAGCCCAGCCGCGTCATGGCAGAAGCCCCGGCACCTGGATCATGGGCGACTCGCCCTGTTCGCGGCCCAGGCGTTCCAGCAGCTCGGGAACATGCACCTGATCGGATTTGTAGTTCCCGCTCAGCGCATACATGACAAGGTTGATGCCGAAGCGCAGGGCAAGCTCGCGCTGCCGCATGCCGTCATAGCCCGAGCCGATGACATACAGCGGCCTGCCGAACTCGTCCTCGGCCCAGGCCTCGGCCCAGGAGTTGCCGCCGATCACCACGGGCGAGACGCCGTCGTTCGATGGCCCGAAGACGCCCTGCTCGGCGCTGGCCTGCGGCGCCTCGACCCAGACGGTGGCGCCCTGCCAGCGGCCGGGGAAATCGTCCAGAAGGTAGAAGGCGCGGGTCAGCACGTGATCCGGCGGCACCGGCGCCAGCGGCGGAATGTCCAAGGGTGCTGCCAGCCGCTGCAGCGCCTGAGAGGCCCCCGGGGCGCCGGTGCCCGCAAGATCGCCGTCGCGCGTGTCGAAGAGGATCATGCCCCCGGTCCGCAGGAAACGGTTCAGCCGCGCATAGGCCTGCGGCGAGGGCAAGGGCTGGCTGTCGGTGACGGGCCAGTAAAGGAAGCTGAGCAGCGACAGGTCGTCCTCGTCCAGCGCCACGGCGACAGGCGTGCCCGGCTCGACCGTGGTGCGTGCCCAGAGCGCCGAGGTGAGCCCCACGAGCCCTAGGTCCGAGGCCTCGTCCACCTCGAGATCGCCGGTCACGACATAGGCAAGCGCGCTTTCCCCCGTGGCCTCGGCCAGCCTCGGGTCCAGCAGGTCCTGCGCCACGCCCAAGGCCGGGGCAAGCGCGGCCATTGTGAGGGCCAGCAACCCGCGCCGGGTCAGCCGCGGGCTCATGCCGGTGCCCTCCGCCCGCGCGGGCTGCCCGCGATGAGGGCGCTGCCCAGCGCGTCGGCGGCCAGCAGCGCGCCGGCCAGCGCCAGAAGCCAGCCGCCCAGGGGCGTTCCGGGGGTAGTGCCGGTCGCCTCGACTGTGGCGCCGGGCCATGTGGCGGGGGGAAGCGCACCCCCCGCATTCAGCGCGGCGCGACGCTCGGCCGCCGCATAGACGCCCGCCGGGGCCAGCGGCCCGGGACCGGCGGCGAAGTCAGCGGCAGGCACGGGGGCGAGGCCCTCGGGCTCTCGCGGGCGGCCGAAGCCGTCCAGCACCAGCTCGGCCGTCCAATGCGCGGCCTCGGCGGGGTCGGCGGGCTCGGCGAGGCTGCGGCGAGCGGACTGCACCATGCGGTCCAGCATGCCCACGAACAGGCCCGACAGGGCGAGGTTGCTCCATTCCGCATTGGCGGTCGTGTGGACTAGCATCACCTGTCCTTCGCCCAAGGGCGCGCGCGTGACCAAGGGCGTGCCGTCCGCAAGCTGCACAAGGGTGCGGTCGGGAAGCTCGGGGTCGGGCTCGGGCAGAAGCTGGGCGCGAACGGTGACATCGGCGGGGATCGCGAGCCCCGCGAACAACCCGTCCGCCGGAAAGGGCGCGATGGGGCGCGGCTCACCCCAGCTGAGCGCGCCGCCCGCGTCGCGCCCGCCGGGCCGCAGGCGCACGGGCAGCAGCGGGTCGTCGGCCAGCGTCTCCTGCGCGGCCATGCGGGGACCGGCGAAGCGGATCAGCAGGCCCCCTTCCTCGACCCATTCAGCCAGCGCGTCGGCCTGCGCACCCGGCGCGGCATCGACCAGCACCACCACGTCAGGCGCGGCAGGCAGCACGTCGGCCAGCCCGCCCTCGACCAGATCGGCGGAGGGCGCCAGCGCCTGCCGCAGGTAGTGCAGCGGCGACAGCAGGCTTTGCCCTTCCGTCGCGCGGGCGTCGCCCACCAGCGCCACCTTGCGCCGCTTCACACGGTCGTCGGCCAGCACCACTGCGCCCGCCGAAGCCTCGCCCTCGATGGCGAAGCGGGTGATGCGGTTGCGCAGTTCGGGCGGCAGGTCGATGGGCAGGACCGCCGTCGCGGTGCCATCGGCGGCGGCCACGGGCTGGGGCGAGGTCAGCCGTGCCAACTGGCGCGGAACGCCCTGCGGGTCGGGGCCGATGGCCAGCACATCGGGCAGCGGCCCCGGCCCCGAGGCGCGCAGCACCAGCGAGGGCTGGGGCGCGCCTTCCAACGCCAGGGACCGCAGGATGCGCGGCGGCGGCACCACGGTCACAGCGCCGCGCGCGGTCAGGGCGGCCAGCAGCCCGGCGCGGGCCGGGTGGTCCAGCCCGTCCGACAACCACAGGGTGTCGAAGGCGTCAGGCGTCTCGGCCAGCATCGCGGCGGGGTCGTCGGGATAGCGCGTGTCCCAAGGCCGGGGCGCGGCGGCGCGCAGGGCGGCGGCGGCCTCCTCGGCCGTGCCGAAGACCGGACCCGCGCCGCGCCCGCCCTGCCCGTCCGCGATCCACAGCGCGACCGGGCGGCCCCGCCCCTGGGCCTGCTCCAGCGCGGCAAGACCCCGCGCCTGCATGTCCTGCCAGCCCGGCGCGGCGGCCCAGCCCGCGTCCGCCAGCACCAGCAGCGGCCCCGAACCGGCTGTCTGCGGCCCCGGTTTCCAGACCGGCCCGGCCAGCGCGAGGATCGCGGCCGCCACCGCCAGCAGCCGCAGCATCAGCAGCCACCAAGGCGTGTGCCGCGTGATCGGCGCTGGATCGGCCAGCCCCAGCAGCAGCGCGGTGCCGGGAAAGACCACCTCGCGGGGACTGGGCGGAACGGCGCGCAGCAGGAACCACAGCACCGGCAGCGCCGCCCCGGCCGCCAGCATCCACGGCACCGCGAAGCCCAAGGGACCCAGCATCATCATGGCGCAAGCGCCTCATACAGCCACATCAGTGCGACCGAGGGCGCGGCGGCCGTGTCATGCGTGCCGAAGCGCCAGCCCGCGCCCGCCGCAAGGCGCGACAGTTCGGCCCGACGTTCCGCCAGCCGCGCCAGATAGGCGTCCCGCAGCCCCGAGGCATTGCGCGTCGCATGGACATCTCCGCCCGGCGAGCGGAAGCGCACCGCCCCGCCGAAGGGAAAGCTTTCCTCGACCGGGTCCAGCACCTGCAGCAGCGCGCCGGGACAGCCCAGCGCCGCCGCCTCGGCGATGAAACCCCGTAGTGGCGCAGAATCGCCCAGAAAATCCCCGATCAGCACGACCCGCCGATGCGAGCGCAGCGTTTCGCGGCCCGGAAGGTCGTCCTGCGCGGCCAGCAGATCGCGCCCCAGCGCCTCGGCCTGGGTGCGGCCCGCCTTGGCCTCGGAGGTGCCCACCCCGACCCGCTCGCCTCCCCGCAGAAGGACCAGCCCCAAGGCCAGCGCCAGCAGCCGTCCCCGGTCGCCCTTGGTCGGCCGCGCGGGATCGCCCGTCCAGTGCATGCCCGGCGCGCCCGAGACCCACAGCGCCGCCGACTGCGGCGCCTGCCGCTCGCGTTCGCGCACAAAGGCCGCGTCGGACCGGGCCGAGCGGCGCCAGTCGATCAGCCCCGCCGGATCGCCCTGGACGGCGGGGCGATATTGCCAGAAATCCTCGCCTGTCCCCGCGCGGCGCAACCCGTGGGCGCCCGGATCGACCGTGACGGCCAGACGCTCGGCCGCCAGCATCAGCTCGGGCAGGCCCGCGGCGGCGGCCTCGGCGCGCAGGCGCAGCGTGACGGCATCGTCACGCGCGGACCCGCCGGCGCGGCTGGACCCAAGGGGGCGCATCGCGGGGCTCAGGCGGCCGCCCGCAGGCTTTCGCCCATCAGCCGGGCAATCACGGCATCGGCGGACTCGCCCCGCGCACGGGCGGCGAAGGACAGCGCCATGCGGTGGCGCAGCACGGGCGCGGCCATCGCCGCCACGTCGTCCAGCGTCGGCGCGAAGCGGCCCTGCAGCACGGCCCGCGCCCGCGTCAGCAGCATCAGCGCCTGCGCCGCGCGCGGCCCCGGCCCCCAGACCAGCGTGTCGCCCAGCCAGCCCGGCGCCTCGGCGCTGCCCGGACGGGCTGCGCGGACGAGGTCCAGAATCGCCGCCGTCACACCTTCGCCCACCGGCATGGCGCGGACGAGCCTTTGCGCCGCGATCAGCGATGCCGCATCCAGGACGCCGTGCGGGCGGTCCCGGTCCAGCCCGGTCGTCGCCAGCAGGATCGCGCGTTCCGTGTCGCGGTCGGGATAGTCGATGTCCACCTGCACGAGGAAGCGGTCCAACTGCGCCTCGGGCAGCGGATAGGTTCCCTCCTGCTCAATCGGGTTCTGGGTCGCCAGCACATGGAAGGGGCGGCCCAAGGGGCGGTGCTGGCCACCGATCGTGACCTCGCCCTCCTGCATCGCCTGCAAAAGCGCCGACTGGGTGCGGGGGCTGGCGCGGTTGATCTCGTCGGCCATCAGAAGCTGGGTGAAGACCGGCCCCTCGACAAAGCGGAAGGCGCGGGTGCCGTCGGGACGCATGTCCAGCACCTCGGAGCCTAGGATATCGGCGGGCATCAGGTCGGGCGTGAACTGGATGCGCGCGCTGTCGAGGCCGAGGACCGTGGAGAGCGTATCGACCAGCATGGTCTTGCCCAGGCCCGGCTGGCCCACCAGCAGCGCGTGGCCGCCCGACAGGATCGCGGCCAGAACCTGTTCCACCACCTCGTGCTGTCCGACGAAGCGCCGCTCGATGCTGGCGCGGGCCTCGGTCAGCCGCGCGGCCAGAAGGGTGGCATCCGCGACGAGTTTATCTTCTGCGGCCATGACTCTGCCTCTGGGGCTGCTATAGTCCCGACCATATTGGCGGTTCGCGGAAGGCTCCACTGGCAATGACGGACAAAGGCGAAGATTCCGGGCACGATCGCGCGACCAGGGGCGCCAGCATCGCCGAGGCCGCGGGCCGCGCGAAAGGCCGGGGCCCCGCGCCGGTCCACCTGTGGAACCCGCCCTATTGCGGCGAGATGGACCTTGAGATCCTGCCCGACGGCCGCTGGATCCACGAGGGCTCGCCCATCGGCAGGCCCGAGATGGTGCGGCTCTTCGCCTCGGTGCTGAAGCGCGAGGAAGATCGCTTCTTCCTGGTCACCCCGGTCGAGAAGCTGGGTATCAGGGTCATCGACGCCCCCTTCCTGGCCGTGGACGCAGACATCGGCGCGGACGAGATCCGCTTCACCACCAACATCGGCGATACGGTCGTGGCCGGTCCCGACAACCCCATCCGGGTCGAGCAGCGGGACGGCGCCCCCCGCCCCTATGTCCATGTCCGCAGCGGGCTGGACGCGCTGATCGACCGCAAGACCTTCTACCGCCTGGCCGAGGCCGCCCGGCCCGATGAACTCGGGCGGCTGACCCTGCGCTCGCAGGGCGCCAGTTTCGTGCTGGAGGGTTGAATGGCGCGCTTTGCCGCCAACCTGACATTCCTCTTCACGGAACTGCCGATGCTGGAACGCTTCGGTGCCGCCCGCCGCGCGGGGTTCGAGGGTGTCGAGGTGCTGTTCCCCTATGACCTCGCCGCGCCCGAGCTCGCCTCGGCCGCGCAGGCCGCGGGGGTCGAGTTCGTCCTGATGAACACCCCTCCCCCGAACTGGGCCGGCGGCCCCCGCGGCTTCGCGGCCGTCCCGGGCGGAGAGGAGCGGTTCCGCCGCGACTTCGACCGCGCCCTGCGCTTTGCCCAGGCGCTGCGCTGCCGCCACATCCACGTCATGGCAGGCCGGGCCGAGGGCGAGGCCGCGCGCCAGACCTTTGTCGAGAACCTGCGCTGGGCCTGTGCGCGGGCACCCCATGCCAGCCTGCTGGTCGAGCCGATCAACCCCGGCGACATGCCCGGCTATTTCCTCGCCGACTTCGACCAGGCGGTCGAGGTGATCGACGAGGTGGGTGCGCCGAACCTCGGGCTTCAGTTCGACGCCTACCATGCCCACCAGATCACCGGCGACGTCCTGTCCTGCTGGGACCGTCACGGCGCCCGCGCCCGGCACATCCAGATCGCGGGCGCGCCGGGCCGTCATGAACCCAAGGCCGGCGAGATCGACTTTGCCGGGTTCTTCCGGCGCGTGGACGCCCTTGGCTATCGGGGCTGGGTCGGGGCGGAATACATGCCCGCGACCACGACCGAGGCCGGGCTGCGCTGGCTGCGCGACGGCAGCGCGTAAGCCGGCGCCACGCTGGCATCACGCCCGGAAACGCGGCAGAAAGCCGCCATGTCCCTGCGCCGCGCCCCCGGTCCCAGCCCTGCCCACCCGGTGTCCTGCAGATGACGACGCAGGTCCTTGCCGCGCTGTCCCCCGTAGTCCTGCTGATCGCGCTGGGCGTCCTGCTGCGCCGGCGCCGCTTCCTGGACGAACGTTTCTGGCCGCAGGCCGAACGGCTCAGCTATTTCATCCTGCTGCCCAGCCTGTTCTTCCACGGCCTCGTCACCGCCGAGATCGAGGCGCTGCCCATTGCAGAACTGACCCTCACGCTAGTCGCGGCAATAGTGGTAGTGGCGGCGCTGACGCTGGCGGCGCGGCCCCTGATGCGGATCGACGGGCCGGGGTTCACCTCGGTCTTTCAGGGCAGCATCCGCTTCAACAACTATGTCGGCGTGACGCTGGCCGCCGGGCTGTTTCCCGAGAACGGCATCGCGCTGGCGGCGATCTGCAACGCGGTGATCGTGCCCACGGTCAACATCCTCAGCGTGCTGGTGTTTGCCCGCCATGGGACCGTGCGGCTGGGTCTGCGCCGGGTCGCGCGGCAAGTTGCTACGAACCCGCTGGTGCTGGCTTCGCTGGCGGGGATCGCAGCCAAGGCGGCGGGGCTGCAGATGCCGCCGGGGATCGGGCCTGCCATGCGCTCGCTGGGCGCGGCCTCGCTGCCGCTGGGGCTGCTTTGCGTCGGCGCGGCGCTGGAGTTCGCGGGCGCCCGGCGGTGGATCCGACCGGTTGCCATTGCCTCGATGCTGAAGTTCGGGGCGATGCCGCTGGCGACCATGGCCGTGGCTTTGCTGGTGGGCCTGAGCGGCGAGGCGCTGGTGACGGCTCTGGTCTTCCAGGTGCTGCCGACGGCCTCGTCCTCCTATATCCTCGCGCGGCAGCTGGGCGGGGATGCGCCGCTGATGGCAGGCATCACCGCCGTCCAGACGGTGCTGGCCGTCGCGACGATCCCGCTGGTCCTCGCCCTGCTGCTCTAGGCCGCGGGGCCGAAGCCTTCGACCCAGTCGATCAGGCGCGGCAGGCTGTGGCGCCGAAGGTCATAGGCGCTGGTGATCGTCGCCCGCGCCGCGGCCTTCACGCGCGCGGCCTGGGGATCACCTTCGAGGGCGCGGATCAGGGCGGCTTCCAGCGCAGCGGGGTCGTGGAAGGGGACAAGCCGGCCGTTCTCTCCGTCGCGGACCAGTTCGCGCACCGGCTCGGTGTCCGAGCCGACGATCAGGCAGCCCGCCGACATCGCCTCGGTCAGCGACCAGCTGAGGACGAAGGGGTAGGTCAGGTAGCAGTGGACGCGCGAGACCTGCAGCGTGGACAGGTAGGTGCCATAGGGCACGCGGCCCATAAAATGCACGCGGTCGAGCGGCAGGCGGTCCCCCACCTCGGCCAGCATCTTGGCTTTCCAGCTTTCCGCGTCCGAGGGCTTGCCGCCGTAGCTGACGCCCTCGGCCCCGATCACGACCACCTGCGCCTGTGGCCGTGCCGCCAGCACGGCGGGCAGCGCGCGCATGAAGACATGGAAGCCGCGATAGGGTTCCAGCGAGCGCGACACGTAAGTCAGCACCTCGTCGCCCGCGCGCAGGACGCGGCCATCGGGCAGCGTCAGCGTGGCTGAGGGGTCGGGCCTCACCCGGTCGGTGTCGATGCCGTCGTGGATGACGGTCAGCTTGGACCGCAATTCGGGCGGGAAGCTGTCCGCCTGGTAGCGCGTAGGCGACAAGCCCGCGTCGGCCTGCACCAGTCCCTGGATCAGGTGGGCCGAGCGGGCGACGGTCCGTACCCGCGCCTCGTCGGTGCCGGGGCTGATCTCGGGGTCGAAGCCGACGTCCTGGCCGCGGGTGCGATACATCAGTTCGGCATAGACCAGCAGCTTGGCGTCGGGCCAGATCTCGCGCAGGAACAGCGTCTCGCCCCAGCCGGAATGGCCGAAGATCACGTCGGGGGTATAGCCGTGGCGGTCGCGCAGCGCCCGTGCGCCTCGTGCGGCCAGCCAGCCGCGTTCGGCCATCTCGGCATAGGTCCGCCCCAGCGGGTGGCTGGTCGTCACCTGCGGGGGCTTGGCATATTTCACCACGCGCACCGGGCTGGGACGTTCGTTCGCCTCGTCCGTCAGCGCCAGCACGTCATGGCCGCGGGCGGCAAGCGCGGGGGCGAGATGGGGAAACTGGCCGGGAAAATTCTGGTGGACGAAAAGGATCTTCAACTGGGCCGTTCTTTGCTGTCGTGGAAGGCTGCGGCCATCAGCGCGCGGGTGTAATCGCTTTTCGGCGCGTCGAAGACCTGCGCGGTCGTGCCCTGTTCCACCACGTCGCCCGCGCGCATCACCAGGATCTGGTGGCTCATGGCGCGGACCACGCGCAGGTCGTGGCTGATGAACAGGAAGGCGAGCCCGTGGCGCCGCTGCAACTCGCGCAGAAGCTCGACGATCTGGACCTGCACGGTCATGTCGAGGGCGCTGGTCGGCTCGTCCAGAACAACCACCTTGGGCCGCAGGATCATGGCGCGGGCAATGGCGATGCGCTGGCGCTGGCCGCCTGAAAATTCATGCGGATAGCGGTCCATCGTTGTGGGATCGAGGCCGACCTCGGCCATGATCTCGGCCACCATCTGGCGCGGGTCGCGGCCTTTTTCGACGCCGTGGACGCCCAGCCCTTCGGCGATGATCTGGCCCACGGTCATGCGGGGGGACAGGCTGCCGAAGGGGTCTTGGAAGACGATCTGCATGTCGCGGCGCAACCGGCGCAATCCGCGGCCCTGCAGCGTGGAGATGTCGCGGCCCATGTAGACGATGGGTCCATTGCTCTCGATCAGCCGCATGATCGCCAGCGCGAGCGTCGTCTTGCCCGAGCCTGATTCGCCCACGATCCCCAGCGTCTCGCCTGCGCGGACCCGCAGGGTGGCGGCGTTCACGGCCTTCACATGGCCCACGGTGCGGCGCAGGAAGCCGCGCTTGATCGGGAACCAGACGCGCAGGTTGTCAGTCGAGACAATCTCGGGCGCGGCGGGATCGATGGGCTCGGCGATGCCCTTGGGCTCGGCGGCCAGCAGCTTTCGCGTATATGGGTGGCGGGGGTTGCTGAAGATTTCCTCGACCGGTCCCTGTTCCACGATCTCGCCGCCCTGCATGACGCAGACGCGGTCGGCGATGCGGCGCACGATGCCGAGGTCGTGGCTGATGAACAGCATCGACAACCCCTCGTCGCGCTTGAGCTCGGCCAGCAGATCGAGGATCTGCGCCTGGATCGTCACGTCCAGCGCAGTTGTGGGTTCGTCCGCGATCAGCAGTTCCGGCCCGTTCGCCAGCGCCATGGCGATCATGACGCGCTGTCGCTGGCCGCCCGACAGCTGGTGCGGATAGTCCGCCAGCCGGCTTTCGGCATCGCGGATGCCGACGCGGTCCAGCAGTTCCACGATCCGCGCCCGCGCCGCAGCCCCGGTCAGTCCTTGGTGCAGCGCGAGGCTTTCGCCGATCTGCCGTTCCAGCGTGTGAAGCGGGTTCAGCGAGGTCATCGGCTCCTGGAAGACGAAGCTGATGTCGTTGCCGCGCACGGCGCGCAGCTTCGCCTCGGGTGCGCCGATCATCTCGGCGCCGTTGTAGCGGACGCTGCCCTCGATCTGCGCCGAGGCGCCGAGCAACTTGACGGTCGCCAGCGCCGTCACCGACTTGCCCGAGCCAGATTCGCCTACCAGCGCGACCGTCTCGCCCCGCTTGACGGTGAAGCTGACGCCCTTGACGGCGGGGGTTGAGCGGCCCTCGTTCACGAAGCTGATGCGCAGGTCGCGGATGTCGAGAACGGCTTCGGCATCGACCTTGGACCGGGGCTCTGCCCTTGATCCGCCAAGGCTTGCCTCGGCCGTCCGGCGGTTCGGCTCGGCCGGGACAGCGGCAGCCTCGCCCGCAGCGGGGATGACCGGGGGAACCGAGGCGGCGGGCGGGGCCGCGGGATTGCGGGGATTGTTCACCGGAAGGTCTTTCGCGGGTCGAAGGCGTCGCGGATGCCCTCGAAGATGAAGACCAGAAGCGACAGCATGATGGCGAAGGTGAAGAAGGCGGCAAAGCCCAGCCACGGCGCCTGCAGGTTCTGCTTGGCCTGCAGCGCCAGTTCCCCCAGCGACGGGGCCGAGGCGGGCAACCCGTAGCCAAGGTAGTCCAGCGCGGCGAGGCTGGAGATCGTGCCGGTCACGACAAAGGGAAGCATGGTCAGCGTCGCCACCATCGCGTTGGGCAGGATGTGGCGGAACATGATCGTGCGGTCGTTCACGCCCAAGGCCCGCGCGGCGCGGACATATTCGAAGTTGCGGGCGCGCAGGAACTCGGCCCGGACGACGCCGACCAGCGCAGGCCAGCCGAAGAGGATCGAGACGAAGACCAGCAGCCAGAAGCTGCGCCCGAGGATCGCGAAGAGGATGATGATGACGTAAAGCGAGGGGGTCGAGCCCCAGATCTCCAGCAGCCGCTGGAAGATCAGGTCGGTGCGGCCGCCGAAATAGCCCTGCACCGCCCCGGCCGCGATGCCAAGCGCCGAGGCGATCACCGTCACGATCAGCGTGAACAGGATCGACAGGCGGAAGCCGTAGATGACGCGGGCCAGCACGTCCCGGGCCGTGTCGTCCGTGCCCAGCCAATGCGCGGCGTCAGGCGCCGAGGGCGCGGTACCGACGTTGTTGATCGTGCGGTAGTGGTAGGGGATCGGCGGCCAGATGGTCCAGCCGCGCTGGATCTCCTCGCCGTTCACTGTGCCGGCGCTGCGGGCCTCGGCGATGGTGCCCTCGGGCGCGTCCCAGCATTCCTCGCGCCCGCCCGAGATGATGAGGCATTCCACCGACGGATCGGTGTAGTTGGCTTCCGTCCCGAAGTCTCCGCCGAAGGCCGTCTCGGGGTAGAAGCGGTAGGCGGGGAAGTAGAGCTCGCCGCGATAGCTGGCGACGATGGGCTTGTCGTTGGCGATGACCTCGGCCAGCAGCGACAGCACGAAGAGCGCGGCGAAGATCACCAGCGACCAGAAGGCGCGGCGGTTGCGGCGAAAGTTGCGCCAGCGGCGCTGATTCAGGGGCGACAGCTTCATCCGGCGCGGCTTTCGAAGTCGATGCGCGGATCGACCAGCACATAGGTCAGGTCCGACAGGATGCCGACCAGCAGGCCCATCAGGCCGAAGACGTAAAGCGTGCCGAAGATCACCGGATAGTCGCGCTGCACCGCGGCCTCGAAGCCCAGTCGCCCGAGGCCGTCCAGCGAGAAGATCGTCTCGATCAGGATGCTTGATCCGAAGAAGACTCCAAGGAACAGCGACGGGAAGCCCGCGATCACGATGAGCATGGCGTTGCGGAAGACATGGCCATAGAGCACCCGCCGTTCCGCCAGCCCCTTGGCGCGGGCGGTCATCACGTATTGCTTGTTGATCTCGTCGAGGAAGCTGTTCTTCGTCAGCAGCGTCAGCGTGGCGAAGCTGGCGATGGTCGAGGCGATCACCGGCAGGGTGATGTGCCACAGGTAGTCCTTGACCTTGCCCCAGGCCGACAGCGTTTCCCAGTTGTCGCTGGTCAGCCCCCGCAGCGGGAAGATCTGCCAGTAGCTGCCGCCCGCGAACAGCACCATCAGCAGGACGGCGAACAGGAAGCCGGGGATCGCATAGCCCACGATCACCGCGCTGGAGGTCCAGGTGTCGAAGGGTGTCCCGTCCCGTACCGCCTTGCGGATGCCCAGCGGAATCGAGATCAGATAGGCCAGCAGTGTGGACCACAGACCCAAGGTGATCGACACCGGCATCTTCTCGATCACCAGATCGACCACGGAAATCGACCGGAACCAGGACTCCCCGAAATCGAAGCGCAGGTAGTCCCACAGCATGGACAGGAAGCGCTGGACGGGAGGCTTGTCGAAGCCGAACTCGCGTTCCAGTTCCGCGATGAACTCGGGCGGAAGCCCTTGGGCACCGGCGTAACGTTCGGTGGATGCACCCTGTCCCGCGTCGCCCCCACCCGCGATGTTGCGGAAGACGTCGCCCTCGCCCTGGACGCGGGCCACGATCTGCTCGATCGGGCCGCCGGGGACGAACTGGGTCAGGGTGAAGTTGACCAGCATGATGCCGATCAGCGTGGGGATGATCAGCAGCAGCCGCCGCAGAAGATATGCGCCCATCGGATTCCCTGCCCGCGCCTGCGGCCGGTTAGCGGATCGCCCCGGCTTTTCTCAGCGCCTCCGCCTTATCCGCGTCATACCACCAGAAATCAAGCTCACCCAGCGCGTAGGGGGGCATCGTCCCGGGGTGGCCGAACATGTCCCAATAGGCGACGGTGTGCTTGGCCTTGAACCACTGCGGCACCCAGAAATGCATCGCCCGCAGGCTGCGGTCCAAGGCATGGACGCCCGTGGTCAGTTCCTCCTGCGTGGTGGCCGCCTCGATATGAGAGATCAGCCGGTCCACGGCCGGGTTCGCCAACCCCATGACGTTGAACACATCGTCAGTGGATTTCGAGCCGAAATACTGCTGCAGCCCCGAGCCGGGGATCGGGTCCTGCCCCAGGTTGCCCGTGATCACGTCGAAATCGTGGTTGCGGCGGCGATCCTCAAGCTGGGCGTCGTCCACCCGCTCGTTCACCGCGTCGATCCCCAGCGTCCGCAGGTTTTCCACCCACGGATTGATCACGCGGTCGAAGGTCTGCGAGTCGTTCAGGATCTGCACCCGCAGCGGCTGGCCTTGCGCGTTGCGGCGGATGCCGTCGCGGCTGCCTTCCGGGATGGTCCAGCCCGCCTCGTCCAGCAGGGCTGCGGCGCGGCGCAGATTGCCCCGGTCCATCTGCCGCTCGCCGCTGACCGGCGGCACTGCGGCTTCCTCGGTGAAGACGCCCGGCGGCAGGTCGGCGCGCAGGGGCTCCAGCAGGGCAAGCTCGGCCTCGCTGGGCATCCCCTCGGCCTTCAGGGGGCTGTTGTCCCAGAAGCTCGTGATGCGTTCGTAAAGCCCGTAAAACAGCGTCGCGTTCGACCATTCGAAGTTGAAGACCATCCCGATCGCCTGACGCACGCGGGGGTCCTGGAACTGCGGGCGGCGCAGGTTGATGGCCCAAGCCTGGCCGCTGGCGATGTTGCCGTCCTCCAATTCCTCCTTCTTCACCCATCCGTTCGTGAAGGCGGGGAAGTCGTAGCGGGTCGCCCAGTGGATCGAGGAGGCCTCGTTGCGGAAGGTATAGGCGCCCGCTTTGAAGGCCTCGAAGGCCGAATCATAGTCGCCGAAATACTCGATGCGGATGCGGTCGAAATTGTGGCGGCCGCGGTTGATCGGCAGGTCCGCGCCCCAATAGTCGGGGTTGTGCTTCCAGCTGACGGAACGGCCCATGTCGGCGCTGTCGAACATGTAGGGCCCCGAGCCGACATATGGCTTGGACGAGCTTTCCGCGATGTCGCGGTTGTTCGTCTCGAAGTCGGCCTTCGAGAAGACCGGCAGGCCGCCCACTGCCTGGATCACGTCGCGGCGCGGATAATCGGGGGTGAAGGTGAAGCGGATGCGGCGGTCGTCCAGCACCTCGGCCGAGGCCACCATCTGCGAAATCACCGCGCGAAACGAGGACAGCCCCTTGTCGCGCAGTGTTTCATAGGAAAACAGCACATCCGCCGAGGTCATCGGCGTGCCGTCGGAAAAGGTGATCCCCTCGCGCAGGGTGAAGATCGCCCAGTCGCGGCTTTCAGGATATTCGACCGTCTCGCACAGCAGGCAGTAGGCCGCGCCGATCTCGTCCGCCGTGCCCTCCATCAGGCTTTCCAGCATGACCGTGGACAGTGCCGCGCCCCGGCCCTTGACGGTGAAGGGGTTGTAGCTGTCGAAGCCCCCCGCCGCCCATTCGCTGATTTCGCCGCCCTTCGGCGCATCGGGATTGACGTAGGGCAGATGAGGGAAGTCGGCGGGCAGCCGCAGCGCGTCAAAGGTGCCGATCCCGTGCGAGACGATGGTGGCCCCCGTCGGGGCCTGCGCCTGCGCCTGCGCAGCCCCAAGCGCCAGCACCGCCGCCCAGACCAGATTGCGTTTCGCGGCCATGCCTCGCCCCCTTCCGCTGAAGCCGCTTCCGGGACGCGGAGCGGCGATGGCCCGACGCTAAGACAGGGCGCGCGCGGCCCGCAAGCGGGCTGTCAGCTTTGTGACAGCGCCCGCCCGGCGCGCATGAAAAAGGCGCGGGTCCCGCCCGCGCCCTGGTATCCGTGCCTTGTGGGCCGTTGGATCAGTTCGTGGTCTGCAGATAGGCCACCAGGTTCGCACGCTCTTCCGCGCTCTTGATGCCGGCAAAGGCCATCTTGGTGCCGGGGACATGCGCCTTCGGGTTGGTGATGAAGGCGTTCAACTCCTCGGGCGTCCAGGCGCCTTCGTGGGCGGCCATGGCGTCCGAATAGTTGTAGCCCTCGGCCGCGGCCACGTCGCGGCCCACGACGCCGTTCAGGTGCGGACCCACGGCGTCTGCACCGTCCAGCTTGTGGCACGACTTGCACTTGCCGAAGGACTTTTCCCCCGCCGCGGCATCGGCCGAGGCCAGCAGCGTGGCGAAGTCGGGGCCTTCCTCGACCACCTCTTCCGCGGCGGCATCGTCACCGCCCTCGACCGGGATGCGATAAGCCTGCGGAATTTCCTCGCCCTCGGCCACATGGCCCGAGAAGCCGACGTGATACAGCGATGACGCGAACCAGGAAACCAGCATCAGGAACAGCAGCGAGCCGATCAGCGCGGCGGCCGCTTTGGTCACTGTCATCGTGTTGAACATGGCGTATTTCCTTGCGGTCGCAGCTTTGATCTGCGCGCTATCTATCCGCTTTCACTTTGCCGGTTCAAGGTATAGTTCGGCCCCGTCCGCCGATTGCCGGGACGGCATTCCACCATCCTGCCGTAGGCGGCCCCATCCCGCAACGCGCCCGTCGCGGCGCCCTTTCCGCCCCAGGTGCCCCGATGACCGACCTTTCCCCTTCCGTCGCTCCCACCCCCGGAACGGCTGTCAGCGGGAAGATCGCCTTCCAGGGAGAACCCGGCGCCTATTCCCACGAGGCCTGCCGCCGTGCCCGCCCGGGGATGGAGGCCATGCCCTGCGCCACCTTCGAGGACACGGTCGAGGCCTGCCGGTCCGGCGCGGCCGACCTTGCCATGCTGCCGGTCGAGAACTCGACCTACGGCCGCGTCGCCGACATCCACCACCTGCTGCCCGAATCCGGCCTGCACATCGTGGATGAAACCTTCGTGCGTGTGCATATCAGCCTGCTGGGCGTGCGCGGTGCCCGGCTAGAGGACATCACCGAGGCAATGAGCCACACGGTCCTTCTGGGCCAGTGCCGCAACTTCCTGCGCCGCCACAACATCCGCACCATCACCGGGCCCGACACCGCGGGCAGTGCCCTGATGGTGGCCCAGGCGGGCGAGCGGCAGCGCGCCGCGCTGGCCAGCCCTCTTGCCGGCGAGATCTACGGGCTGGACAGCCTGGCCGAGCAGATCGAGGACCGGCAGAACAACACCACGCGCTTCCTGATCATGGCGCGCGAGCCCGACTATGCCCGCCGCCCGAACCGCGACGGGCACGGCAAGATGCTGACCAGCTTTGTCTTCCGCGTCCGCAACATCCCGGCCGCGCTTTACAAGGCGATGGGCGGCTTCGCGACGAACGGCGTCAACATGACCAAGCTGGAAAGCTACATGGTGGACGGCAATTTCACCGCGACCCAGTTCTATGCCGACATCGAGGGCCACCCCGAGGACCCGGCCGTCGCCCGCGCCTTGGATGAGCTGCGCTATTTCACCTCGGTCCTGACGATCCTGGGGGTCTATCCGGCCGACCCGCTGCGGGCCGAACAAAGGGCGGGCCGCTAAGGCACGCCGCTTTCAGGCGCGGCGGCTGGTCAGGTCGCCGAAGAACTTGCTGACACGCTCGGCGAACTTGCGGTCAAGCTGCGCCTTGCCCAGCTTGGCCGTCTGCAGCATCAGCCGCGCCCGCATGTTGCGCGGCTTGACCTCGACCTCGAACATCAGGCGCGACTTGCTGCGGGTCAGCGCGATCACTGTCATCTCGATGCTGACGTCCAGCGGCTCGGACCGTCCGAGAATCATGATCTTCTCGGGGCGGTCGAACTGCGTGACGTCCAGGCGCAGTTCGCGCCGCTTGCCGCGCAGGTCGAAGGCCATGTCCCAGGCCATTCCGGCACCCGGCTCATGCGCGGGGTCCACGCGCCGGACAGCCGCACCGCGCCGGACGAGCATGCGCTCCATCCTGGCAAAATCACTGATCGCGTCGAAAAGCTGATCCGCCGAAAGTCCGGTATCCTGGCGCAGTGAAAACTTCATTTTGCGTCCATCACGAGCCTTGAAAATCCGGCGCGTCTTATCCGGCGACAAGAAATGTTACAAGGCAACCCCTGATTGTCCTGCAGCAATTCTGCGGGCTTGCATTGTCGCGCGCCCTGCCCTATCTGTCCAGTCGAGAGGTTGGCGCGGGCAGGCGCCTCGCCAACCCGGTCAGGTCCGGAAGGAAGCAGCCGTAACGAGCCCCGCTTGGGTCGTTGTCCAGCCTCTCACCCCTTTCCCCTCAGCAATCCAGCGCGACGTTCACGGGGTTCGGGACCAGTTCCAGCATCGCGCCGCTGCCGGAATCGACCGCGGCCCCGATCAGGCCACCGACCAGAACGTTGCCGGCCATGGCCGCGCCGCCTCCGCTGGAAACGCGGTTCGTCACCCGGATCTGCTGGGGCTTGCAACGCTCCTTCTGCACAAGGACGTTCAGCTCGGACTTGCGCGGCACCTTGAAGGTGCAGGGCGTGGCGTTGCAGGTCTGCCCGTCGCTCATCTTGACCTGCGCCCCGCCGGGCGTCGAATTGACGACCAGCGCGTCGTTCGTTCCGCGCGTGATGGTGGCACATCCCGCCGTCAGTCCCACCAGCCCGATCATCATCAGTTTGGAAAGCATCGCATCTTCCTGTCGCTTCCGTGACCGGGATACAGGGAAGGTGCTTAACATCGGATTTCGGCGGGAAAGCCGGATAATTCAAATGCCTTCCATTGCGGCGTCCCGCACCCACCGTGCCAGCAGCCATCCGGCGATCGATCCCGGGCGCGGCGCTCGCAGGGTTGGGTGCGTGGCCTCCATGATGCGCGCCAGTTCCTCGCGGCTGACCCAGCGGGCATCCTCCAGCTCATTGGGATCGAGCGTGATCTCGTCGCTTTCCGCCTCGCCCACCATGCCCAGCATCAGAGAGGCGGGGAACGGCCAGGGCTGGCTGGTGGCATAGCGCACGGCGCCGACGCGGATGCCGGTTTCCTCCAGCACCTCGCGGCGGACGGCTGCCTCGATGGTCTCGCCGGGCTCGATGAAGCCGGCGAGGCAGGAATACATCCCCTCGGGCCAGCCGGGGGATCGGCCGATCAGCGCGCGCTCGCCCCGCGTGACCAGCATGATGACGACCGGGTCCGTGCGCGGGAAATGCGCGGTCCCGCAGGCCGGGCAGACCCGCTGCCAGCCGGATTGGCGCGGCTGCGAGGGTTGCCCGCAGGCCGCGCAGAAGCGGTGGCTGTTGTGCCAGCCGGTCAGCGCGCGGGCAGTCGCGGCCAACTCGGCGTCCAGCGGAGAAAGACGTGACATGACGCCCCGCAACTCGACGAAGCGGGCACCTTCGATCTCGGGATGAACCTGCTCGGTCGGGTCGAAGAACATCTGCGTCTCGGGCAGCGAGGGCGGTGTCCAAGCGGAAATGTCGCGCGCCGCGACTGCCTGCGTGCCGTCGAAGCCCAGCAGCACCGGCTCGCCTCCCTCGGCCAGAGCCGGATGGCCGGGGGCGAGACGCACCAGCCGCTCGCCCTCGATGCAGACCTTGCCGCGCCAGACCGGCAGCACCAGCGCGTCCTTCTGCCAGTCGTCCCCGCCGCGCCGGTCCGCCGCGCGGTCCAGCCCGCCGCCCGAAAATGCCAGATCCATCCCTGCCCCCGTCTTTCCGCGCCACCCTGACGCCAAGGCAGGGCAAAGCCAACATCTTCTGTCCCCAAAATATCCCCGCCGGAGGCACGCCCGGCCTTGGGCCGGGTGTTCTTGCAACCGTTGCCCTCGCCCGCCGCGCCGCCTACATTCCCCCGGTCAGACGAGGACCGAATGCCCGACACCCCCGCCTACCAGGTGCTCGCCCGGAAATACCGGCCGGAAACCTTCGCCGACCTGGTCGGCCAGGACGCCATGGTCCGCACGCTGCAGAACGCCTTTGCGGCGGACCGCATCGCGCAGGCCTTCATCATGACCGGCATACGGGGCACCGGGAAGACGACCACCGCGCGGATCATCGCCAAGGGCATGAACTGCATCGGCCCGGACGGCACCGGCGGGCCCACGACCAACCCCTGCGGTGTCTGCGAGCATTGCGTGGCCATCGCGGAAGGGCGCCACGTGGACGTGCTTGAAATGGACGCCGCTTCGCGCACGGGCGTCAACGACATCCGCGAGATCATTGAATCCGTTCACTATCGGGCGGCCTCGGCGCGCTACAAGATCTACATCATCGACGAGGTGCACATGCTCAGCACCTCGGCCTTCAACGCGCTTCTGAAGACGCTCGAGGAACCTCCGCCGCACGTGAAGTTCATCTTCGCGACCACTGAAATCAGGAAGGTTCCCGTCACCGTCCTGTCGCGCTGCCAACGCTTCGACCTGCGTCGGATCGAGCCCGAGGTGATGATCGCCCTTCTCCGCAAGATCGCCAATGCGGAAGGCGCGCAGATCACCGACGACGCGCTGGCGCTGATCACCCGCGCGGCCGAAGGCTCGGCCCGCGACGCGACCTCGCTTCTGGATCAGGCGATCAGCCACGGCGCGGGGGAGACCACCGCCCCACAGGTACGCGCCATGCTGGGGCTGGCGGACCGCGGCCGGGTGCTCGACCTCTTCGACATGATCCTGCGGGGTGCGGCGGCCGAGGCACTGGCCGAGTTGCAGTCGCAATATGCCGAGGGCGCGGACCCGCTGGCGGTGCTGAGGGACCTCGCCGAGATCACCCACTGGGTCAGCCTCGTGAAGATCACGCCCGATGCCGCCGAGGACCCCACCATCGGCCCCGACGAGCGCACCCGCGGCCGCGAGATGGCCGAGCGCATCCCCATGCGCGCGCTCACCCGCCTGTGGCAGATGCTGCTGAAGGCGCTGGAGGAGGTCTCGGCAGCCCCGAACGCCATGATGGCGGCGGAAATGGCGATCATCCGCCTGACCCACGTGGCCGACCTGCCCGACCCCGAGGCGCTGATCCGCCGCGTTCAGGCGGGACAGGCTGCGGGCGAACTCGCGCGCCCTGCCATGCAGGCGCAGCGCGCGCCCACCCATGCCGCGCCCAGCCACCAGATGTCCGCGCCGCGCCCGGCCCGTATGGCGGCGGGCGGCGCCATCGCGCTGGCACCCGAGCCTCAGATCGCGGCGGACGCCTTGGCGGCCTATCCCGACTTCACCTCGGTCGTGGACCTCATCCGGCGGATGCGGGACATGATCCTGCTGACGCAGGTCGAGGATCACATCCGCCTTGTCCGCTATGCCCCCGGCCGGATCGAGTTCCAGCCGACGCCCGACGCCCCGCGCGACCTCGCCCAGCGTTTGGGCGAACGCCTGCGCGGCTGGACCGGCGGCGCCCGCTGGGCGGTTTCCATCGTGGACCAGGGCGGCGGCCCGACGATCAGCGAGCAGAAGGCGGCCATCCGCGCCGCCGCCGAGGCCGAGGCGATGAAGAACCCCGTGATCGCCGCGATCTTCGCGGCTGCCCCCGGCGCGCGGTTCAAGGCGATCCGCGACGAGACGCCGCCGCCGGTGGACGATGAAACGGAAGACCTGCACGGCACCTCGCAGGGCGCGGTCGCGGCGGTCGAGGAATGGGATCCCTTCGAGGACGAGGAGTAAGACGATGAAGAACCCCTTCGGAGGGATCGGCGACCTAGGCAAGATGATGGCGGCCGCCCGTGACATGCAGGGCAAGGTCGAGGAGTTCCAGAAGACGCTGGAAACCCTGACCGTGACTGGCGAGGCCGGCGCGGGACTGGTCCGCGCCACCGCCAATGCCAAGGGCGAGCTGAAGGGGCTGGAGATCGACCCCTCGATCTTCGTGCCATCCGAGAAGCAGGTGGTCGAGGACCTGATCCTGGCTGCCATCAAGGACGCGCAGGAAAAGGCCGTGGCACGGGCGCAATCCGAGGGTCAGCGACTTGCGGGCGACATGGGCCTGCCGCCGGGCATGAAGCTGCCCTTCTGACGTGACCGAGGGCAGCGACGACATCCAGACGCTGATCGCCCAGATCGCGCGGCTGCCGGGACTTGGGCCAAGGTCCGCCCGCCGCGTCGTGCTGGCGCTGGTCCGGCGGCGCACGGGCCAGATGGCGCAACTGGCGCAACTGATGGCGACCGTTGCGGAACGGTCCCGCGAATGCACCCGCTGCGGTAACATCGGCGAATCCGACCTTTGCCCCATCTGCGCCGATCCCAAGCGCGCGAATGGCGAGTTGTGCGTGGTCGAGGACGTGGCCGACCTCTGGGCGCTGGAACGCGGCCGGGCCTTCCGGGGCCGCTATCACGTCCTCGGCGGCACCTTGTCGGCGTTAGACGAGATCGGGCCGGACCAGCTCGGCATCCCCCGCCTGATCGGGCGCGTGGGAGAGGAAGGCATCTCCGAGGTGATCCTCGCGCTGAACGCCACGGTGGAGGGCCAGACCACGGCCCATTACATCGCCGAGGCGCTGGAAGGCACCGGCGTCACCGTCACCGGCCTGGCGCAGGGCGTGCCCATCGGGGGCGAACTCGACTATCTCGACGACGGCACCATCAGCGCTGCGCTCCGTGCAAGACGGCGCCTGTAGGGTGCGTGCTCTGCACGCACCTTGCCCCTACGGGCGTTCCATGTCAGCGGAGGACAGATTGACCACTCCCTTCACCAGCCCGCCGATGCAGGTCGAGCAGGAATGGACCGATTACAACGGCCACCTGAACATGGCCTATTACCACCTGCTGTTCGATCGCGCGGTGGATGCGGCCTTGGTGCCTCTAGGGCTGGGACCGGAGGTCGCCGCCGAAACCGGCGCTTCGGTCTTCACCGCGCAGGCCCAGGTGCATTACCTGCGCGAACTCCAGACCGGTGACAGCGTGGTGGTGGAGACGCGGCTGATCGAACACGACTCAAAGCGGCTGCATTACGTCCAGACCATGCGCCGGGTCGGAGAGGACGAACCCGCCGCCATCAGCGAGAACCTGGTGTTGCACGTCGATCTGAACACCCGCCGCGTGGCGCCCTTCGCGCCCGAGGTGCTGGCCCGGATCGCCGATGCGGTAGCCGCCCATGCGGACCTGCCGCTGCCGAAACAGGTGGGACACCGCGTCGGGCTGCGGCGCGACTGACACGAAAAAGGGGCGCGCGGGTGTCCCCGCAGCGCCCCCGATGCCTCGCCTGAACCGATCAGGCGTCCAGCTTCTTGACCTCTTCGGCCTCCAGCGTCTGGGCCGCCGATTTCGAGATCTCGATCTTGCGCGGCTTCAGAGCCTCGGGCACTTCGCGCACCAGGTCGATGTGCAGCATGCCGTCGACATGGCTCGCGCCCGTCACGCGGACATGGTCGGCCAGCGCGAACTTGCGTTCAAAGGCGCGGGTCGCGATGCCGCGATGCAGGAAGGTGCGGTTCTCGTCTTCCTCGACCTTGCGGGCCGACACGATCACGGCGCCATCCTTCATCTCGACCGACAGGTCGTCCGCGGTGAAGCCCGCGACGGCGATCGAGATGCGATAAGCGTTCTCGCCCATCTTTTCGATGTTGTACGGAGGATAGGTGGGCGTCGCGATGTCCGAGGCCAGAGCGCGGTCCACCAGGTCGGCGATGCGGTCAAAGCCGATCGACGCACGGTACAGCGGAGTCAGGTCCATAGTGCTACGCATGGGTCGCATCCTTTTCAGCGATGTGAACAGTGCTGCCCCCCGGAAACCGGGCAGGCGGTACGCCGGCGCCATCTTGCCCTCCGGCTGACAGAAATCTGGGAAGCGGTCCCCGACCTGTCAAGGGGTCGGTCAGGTCGAGGGCACACCCTTCGGGGCCCAGATCGCGGGGTCCGCAAGCTCGATAGAATTGCCCGCAGGGTCGCGGAAATAGAGGGACCGTCGGCCGTTCGGCCACAGGAAATCGGCCTCGATCCCGATGCCGTGGTTTTCCAGATGCGCGCGCCAGCGGTCCAGCGCCTCGGGTGCGACGGCAAGGCAGGCGTGGCCGGGGCCCCGCGCCCCATGCGGGGGCACGGGCTGGTCGGCGTCGGCTTTCGGCGGCACTTCGGTCGCCTCGGGATTGAAGACCAGCAGCACCTGAGGGCGCGGCTGGTCGACCGTGCGGAAGAAGACATGGCGGCCGGGGACGCTGACGATCTCCTCCAGCCCCATGATGTCGGTCCAGAACATCCGCGCCGCGTCGAGGTCGTCGGCATAGAGCGCGGTTTCCAGCGTCCCCAGCAGCGGCGGAATGGTCATGCGGCGTGCTCCAGTTCCGTCAGCGCGGCGGGACGCGGGCCGCCCGTCGCCCAGTCGAGCAACTCGACCGTGTGGACGATGGGGACACCGGTGCCCTGCCCGATCTGCATCATGCAGCCGATGTTGCCTGCGGCGATCACCTGCGGGCCGGTCGCCTCGAGCGTGCGGACCTTGCGGTCGCGCAGGGCTGCGGACATTTCCGGCTGAAGCAGGTTGTAGGTCCCGGCCGAGCCGCAGCAGAGATGCGGGTCCGCCGGCGTCACCACCGTCGCCCCCGCCTGCCCCAGCAGCGCCTTGGGGGCCGCGACGATGCGCTGGCCGTGCTGCAGCGAGCAGGCCGCGTGATAGGCGACGCGCAGGGAGAGCGGTTGCGTGACGGGCGGCAGGCCGTGGCTGTCGAGGAACTCGGTCACATCGCGGGCGAGGCCCGCCACGCGCTCGGCCCCCGCGCGATCGGGGTCCTGGGCAAAGAGGTGGCCGTAATCCTTGACCGCCGTCCCGCAGCCCGAGGTGTTGACGATGATCGCGTCCAGGGGCGCCTCGGCGTCGGCGGCGAGGAAGGCGCGGATCGTCGAACGGGCGGTCTCGCGTGCCTGGTCGTCGCGACCCATGTGGTGGGTCAGCGCGCCGCAGCAGCCGAGGTTGGGCGGGATCACCACCTCGCAGCCCGCGCGGCGCAGCAGGCGGATGGTGGACTCGTTGATGTCCGCGTTCAGCGCCTTCTGCGCGCAGCCGGTCAGGATGGCGACGCGGGCGCGCTTGGGGCCGATGGGCGCATAGGTCATGCCCCGGTCGTCGGCCGCGGGGCCAACGATGCGGGGCGGCGCCATCTCGACCATCGCGCGCAGGCGGCGGTCGGGCATCAGCCGGGCGAAGGGCTTGGCCAGCTTCGCGCCCACCAGCGCCATGCGGAAGCGGCCGGGATGCGGCAGCACCCAGGCCAGCAGCGAGCGCAGCGCCCGGTCGCGCCACGGGCGGCGGTAGGTCTTTTCGATATGGACCCGCGCGTGGTCGATCAGGTGCATGTAGTCCACGCCCGAGGGGCAGGTCGTCATGCAGGCCAGGCAGGACAGGCAGCGGTCGAGGTGCAGCGTAGTCTTCTCATCCGCCGGACGGCCGGACTCCAGCATGTCCTTGATGAGGTAGATGCGCCCGCGCGGGCTGTCGAGTTCGTCGCCCAAGACCTGATAGGTCGGGCAGGTCGCCGTGCAGAACCCGCAATGCACGCAGGTCCGCAGGATCTTGTTGGCGGTGGCGATCCCGGGATCAGCCAGCTGTTCAGGGGTAAAGTTCGTCTGCATCTCAGGCCACCGTGAGTTCGGGTGCGGCGAAGATCCCGCGCGGATCGAAGCGTTCGCGCAACCCCTCCTCGAGCCGCCGGGTGACGGGGTCGGGAGGCGGCAGAGGGCCGCGATGCGTGCCCTGCAGGCAGAGAGCGCGGGTTCCGGCGGGCAGCGACGGACGGGTGTTGGCGGGAAGGGACAGAAGGATCAGCGAGGCCCCCCAGTCGAGCGCGATCGGGCTTGCGTCGGGGTTCATGGTCAGGATCGTGGCCGCCTGCGAGGGGCGGCAAGTGATGCGCCAGATGGCGCCGCCGGACCGGGGCGCTGCCCCGCTCAGGCTTTGCCCCTGGCTTGCTGAAAACAGTCCACCGAACTGTTTTCCGGGCGTATGCCAGCCCGGGATATTTTCACGAAGAAGAAGCCACGGATCGTCCTCGCGGGGCTGGACCGGGCCGAAGGCGGAAAGGCGCGTGGACAGCGTGTCGGCGCGCAGCCTCACCGAGCCCTCCAGGCCCTCGATGCGGATCAGGGCGCCGTGGCCGGGCAGCCATGCGGCGCCGGTCACGTCCCAAGGACCGGTCAGCGCGGCGGTCAGGGCCGGGACCGCCGATGCGGCGTCCAGGTCGGGCAATGCCAGCGTGAGGCTTTCGGGCGGGATCGGCTGGGTCTTGAGGCTGACCTCGGTCAGGGCGCCCAAGGTGCCGCGACTGCCAGCCATCAGCTTCACGAGGTCGTAGCCCGTGACGTTCTTCATCACCCGGCCGCCGTTGCTGACGATCTCGCCGCTGCCATCGACGAAGCGGACGCCCAGCAGGCTGTCCCGCGCGGCCCCGTCCTTGACCCGGCGCGGGCCGCTGGCGTTCGCCGCGATGACGCCGCCGATGGTCGAGCCCTCGGCAGGCGGCGGCTCGAAGGCGAGGCGCTGGCGTTCCGAGGCCAGCAGCGCCTCGATCTCGGCCAGGGGGGTTCCGGCGCGCGCAACCACCGTCAGCGCGGCGGGTTCATACAGCGTGATGCCGGTCAGGGCGGCGGTCGAAAGCCGCGTCCCCTGCCCTTCGCCCGGCAGCAGGCGGGTCCCGCCGCCGATGACGGACAGCGGGCCCCGGGCGGCACGGATCATGCCGGCCAGTTCGGCTTCGGTTTCAGGCCGCATTGCGGCGCGCCTCCCTGCGGGGTTCGGACACGTGAAGAGGGAAGACCTTGGCCGCGTTCAGCAGCCAGTGGGGGTCGAAGACGTCCTTGACGCGCATCTGCGCCTCCATGTCGGCATCGGTGAATTGCGCGGTCATCAGGTCGCGCTTTTCGACGCCCACGCCGTGTTCGCCGGTCAGGCAGCCGCCGACCTCGACGCAAAGGCGCAGGATGTCGGCGCCAAGAGCCTCGACCCGTTCGAGGTCGCCGGGGCGGTTGGCGTCGAAGATGATCAGCGGGTGCATGTTGCCGTCGCCCGCGTGGAAGACGTTGGCGACGGGCAGGCCCGCCGTCTCGGACATCTCGGCAATGCCACGCAGCACCTTGGGCAGGGCCGAGACGGGGATCGTCCCGTCCAGGCACATGTAGTCGCCCATCTGCCCCATCGCGCCGAAAGCCGACTTGCGGCCCAGCCAGATGCGGCGGGATTCATCCTCGGACTTGCTTTCGCGGAACTCGACCGGCGAGAACTCCTCGGCGATGGCGCGGATGAGGGCGATCTGCTCGTCGATCTCGGGGGGCGTGCCCTCGACCTCGATGATCAGCAGGGCCTCGCAATCGGGATAGCCGGGGCGGGCGAAGTTCTCGGTCGCCACGATGCAGGGGCGATCCATGAATTCGATGGCGACCGGCAGGACGCCCGCGCGGATGATCGCGGCGACACAGGCGCCGGCGGTTTCCGAGGCATCGAAGCCGATCAGCACGGGACGGGCGCCGGCGGGCTTGGGCAGGATGCGCAGCGCGGCCTCGGTCACGACGCCAAGCTGCCCTTCGGCCCCGCAGACGACGCCAAGCAGGTCGAGGCCCGCGCCTTCGCCCATCGGGCCGCCCAGTTCCACGATGCTGCCGTCCATCAGCACCATCGTCACGCCCAGCAGGTTGTTGGTCGTGACGCCATACTTCAGGCAGTGCGCCCCGCCCGAATTCATGCCGATGTTGCCGCCGATGGCGCAGGCCAGCTGGCTGGAGGGATCGGGCGCGTAGAAGAACCCGGCCTCATCCACGAAGGTCGAAACCGAAAGGTTGGTCCGCCCCGCCTGCACGCGGATCAGACGGTCGCCGTAATCGACCTCGAGCACGGCGTTCATGCGGGCAAGGCCCAAGACCACCGCGTCGGCCGTCGGCATGGACCCGCCCGCCAGGCTGGTGCCCGCGCCGCGCGGGACGACGGGCACGCGTTCCTCGTGGCAGACGCGCAGGATGGCGGCGACCTCCTCGGTCGTGGTGGGCAGCGCGACGGCCAGCGGCGGGCAGCGATAGGCGGACAGCGCATCGCATTCATAGGCGCGCGCCTCGACAGGATCGTCGATCACGGTGCCCGCGCCGATCACCGCGCGCAGGCGCGCAACGATCAACTCGCGGCGGGCGATCACCCCGGCGTCGGGAACAGGCATCAGCATGCTGCGATCTCCATGTCGGACGCGCGCGATGTGCGGGCGTCGGTGTCGGGCACCGGCAATGCGCGGCGCCCGTGATCTGTGGTCTTCCGGCGGCGAGGGCAACCCCGGTTTTCGGGAAATCCTGCATGAATCACCCGCAAGGCGCCTGCCGCCATTCTGTCACTTCCCGGCCCCGGAATAGTCCTGCCCGTCCCTGCTGGCAACCGGCCGGGCCGCATCCTATCGTGTCGGCTGACCGCCCGAGGAGCCCATGACCGCCCTGCCCCTGACCCTGACGCCGCTGGACCTTCTGGCGCTGGTGCTGCTGAGCCTGGCCTGGTTCGGCGTGACGCGGGCGATCGAGCATCCGCCCGCCCGTCGCCCCTCGGTCTCGGTCCTGATGAAGACCTACCGCCGCGACTGGATGCGGCAGTTCGTCCAGCGCGACCCCCGCATCTTCGACGGCAACATCCTGAGTTCGCTGCGCGAGGGCACGTCCTTCTTCGCCTCGGCCTGCATGATCGCCATCGGCGGCGGGCTGGCGCTGATCGGGAACACCGATCCCCTGGCCGGGATCGCACGCGACCTCGAGGCCGCCGAGATTCCCGCGCTGCTGTGGAAGCTCAAGATCCTGCTGGTGCTGCTGTTCGTGGCGAATGCATTCCTCAAGTTCGTCTGGGCGCACCGGCTGTTCGGCTATTGCGCCATCATGATGGCCGCCGTCCCGAACGATCCCGCCCAACCCGAGGCGCTGCCCCGGGCGCTGGCTGCAGCCCAGGTCAACATCCAGGCGGCCCGCAACTTCAACCTCGGGCTGAGGGCGGTCTATTTCGCGCTGGGGGCGCTGGGATGGCTGGCAGGCCCCTGGGGGCTGATCGCCGGCACGGTGGTTGTCACCGGCATGACCCTGCGGCGCGAGTTCGCGTCAGGCTCGCGCCGCGCGATCCTCGAGGACCTGGGCGAGCGGCGTTAGCCCTGCCAGCGCGGCTTTTCCCTGGCAAAGAAGGCGCCGATGCCGTGCGGAGCCTCGTCGTCCTCCCACACCGAGATGAGGGCGTCCACGGACATGTCGATCACCTCGCGGTCGATCCGGGGACCGAGGGCGCGGGTCAGGCGTTTGGCGGCGGCGACGGCCTTGGGCGCAGTCTGCAGATAAGGGGCGACCTCGTCCTCGACAGCCGCGTCCAGATCCTCGGGGTCCACGGTGTGGGCGAGCAGGTTCAGCGCCTGCGCCTCGGCAGCGTCGAAGATGCGGGCGGACATGAAGACGCGGCGGGCCTTGTCCTCGCCCATCCTCGCCAGGACATAGGGGCCGATAGTGGCGGGGATCAGGCCGAGCTTGGTTTCGGTCAGCCCGAACTTCGCCGTGCGGGCGCCCACGGCCACGTCGCAGACCGACATCATGCCGATGCCGCCGCCGAAGGCATTGCCGTGGACCCGGCCGATCAGGGGCTTGGGCAGCTCGTTGAGCGCATTCAGCATAAGCGCAAGCTCGGTCGCGCCCTGCCGTCGCGTCGCGGCGTCGGCGGCCATCTGGTCCTGCATCCAGCCGAGATCGCCGCCCGCACAGAAGCTTTTCCCCTCGGCGGCCAGTATCACGGCCCGGATCGCAGGATCGGCGCCAAGCGTCGCGGCGGCCTGCGTCAGTTCGGCGATCATCTGCGCCGACAGGGCGTTGTGCTTGTCGGGCCGCGCCAGCCACAGGGTCGCCACGCCACGCGCGTCCGTTTCGATGCGGATCGTTTCCATTCCTGTTCCCTTCCGAACGGCCGCCTCGCGGTTCACCCGCGCATTGCCTGCGCCATCGCCGCGGCCTGCCGCAGCACATCCATGTCGAGCCCCGTGTCGAAGCCCCGCGCCGCAAGATGCGCGGCCACCTTCTCGGTCGCGACGTTCCCGGCCGCGCCCGGCGCATAGGGGCAGCCGCCGAGGCCGCCTACGGCGGCGTCGAAGACCCGGACGCCGCGCGCGAGGCTCGCGTCGATGTTGTCGAGCGCGCGGCCTGCCGTGTCGTGATAGTGGCCCGCGAGCTGGCTGGCCGGCACCTCCTCCAGCACCTTTGCCAGCATGGCGTCGATGCTTTCGGGCCGCCCCTGTCCGATCGTGTCGCCCAGGCTGATCTCGTAGCAGCCGAGGTCCCGCAGCGCGGCAGCGACACGCGCCACGTTTGCGGGCGGGGTCGGGCCGTTGAACGGGCAGTCGGTCACGACGCTGACATAGCCGCGCACGGGGATGCCGTCGGCCTTCGCGGCCTCGGCCACCGGCGCGAAGCGGTCCAGGCTTTCCGCGATGGAGCAGTTGAGGTTGGCCTTGCTGAAGCCTTCCGAGGCGCTGGCGAAGATCGCCACCTCGTCCGCGCGGGCGGCCCGCGCCCCCTCGTAGCCCTTGAGGTTCGGGGTCAGCGCGGCGTAACGCACTCCCGGCTGGCGCGTGATCCCGGTCAGCACCTCGGCCGCGTCGGCCATCTGCGGCACCCATTTCGGGCTGACGAAGCTTGTGACCTCGATCCGGCGGAAGCCCGCGCGGCTGAGCAGGTCCACCAGCGCGATCTTGTCGGCGGCGGGGATCAGGCGCTTTTCGTTCTGCAGCCCGTCGCGCGGGCCCATCTCGAAGATCTCGACGAAGTCAGGCATCGGGAAGCTCATAGAAGTCGCGGTCGTAAAGCTGTGGCTCGCCTTCCTGCGGCAGGGCGCGGCGGAAAGCGGGACGCGCGGTGCAGCGGTCCACATAGGCCTGCAGCGCGGGGGTCAGACGAGTGAAGCGGCCCGCCGTCCAGACCGACCAGCCGACCGCACAATCGACGCCCGAGAAGCCCTTGCCCATCAGCCAGTCCTGCCCCTGAACCGTCTGTTCCACCAGCCGCAGCGCGCGGGCCAGCCGCGCGGTTTCCAGCTTCATCACCGTCAGCGAACGGGTCGCCGGATCGCGCAGCATCAGGTGGCTTTGCGTGAGGTTGGCGATGTGCTGGCCGATGGTTTCCGCGAAGTGCAGCCAGTCGAGCCAGCCGAGCCGCCCCTCCTCTCCCGGGGCGCGTCCCAGATGCGGGCCGCGCGTCTCGCACAAATACTCGACCATCGCGCCGGATTCGTGGATCACGAAGCCATCGACCTGCAGCGCGGGGGCGCGGCCGACCGGGTGGATGGCCTCGTATTCCGCCCCGCGCATGTCCTTGGAGCGGAGGTCCATGACGCGCAGGCTGAAGGGCAGTTCAAGCTCGTTCAGCAGCCACAGGATGCGCATGGACCGCGAAAGCGGCACGTGCCAGAGGACGATCTCGCCCCTATCATCCTTGACGGGGCCGCCCGAGGCGGGCGGGGCCGCGTCGGTGGGCTTGGGTTCGGGCGGGGTCTCAGGCATCCTCGTCCTCCAGCCGGATCAGGGGGGCGCCGGCCTCGACCTGGTCGCCGGGCGCAGCCAGCACCTCGGCCACGGTGCCGTCGCGGGCGGCGGTCAGAGTGTGCTCCATCTTCATGGCCTCCAGCACGGCCAGTCGGTCACCCGCCGCGACCTGCTGGCCCGCGCTGACGAAGACCGCCTTGACGAGCCCCGGCATGGGCGAGAGCGTCAGGCCGCTGCCCGCCGCCTCGGTCTGGCGGTCCAGCGGGTCCTGCGGCACCAGCGTCAGGCTGCGGCCGCCGAAGACGCTGACGCCCGCCGGATGCGTCACGATGCGCGAGCGGCGGGGCGAGCCGTTCACCCACCAGCGTTCGCCCTGCCACAGGACGTCATGCGCGGTGCCCTCCAGCGTCACCCGGGCCGCGCCTGGGCCGAGCACCTCGATCACGCCCTCGCCGCCTTCCCAGGTCACGGTGCGCCTGAGCGGCGACCAGAGGGTGACGCCGCCGCGCACCTCGGGGTCGTGCAGCCCGGCGACGCCGAGCGCGGCCAGCGCGCGGGTCTCGGGCGAGGGTTCGGCCTGATCGAGCAGTTGGTCGAGATCGCGGGCGATGAGGCCGGTGTCCACCTCCCCCTTGCGGAAGCCCTCGTGCCGGGTGAGGGCAATGAGGAAGTCGATGTTGGTGACAGTGCCTGCGACTTCGGTGTCCACCAGCGCGGTTTCGAGTGCGCGGAGTGCGATGGCGCGAGTGGGTCCGCGGGTGATGATCTTGGCGATCATCGGATCATACCACGGGCTGATGCTGTCGCCCTGCCGCACGCCCGTTTCGTTGCGGGCGTTGTCGGCAAAGCGCAGATGCGCCAGTTTGCCCGTCGCAGGCAGGAAGCCTGCCGGCACGTCCTCGGCATACAGCCGCGCCTCGAAGGCGTGGCCGATTATGGTCAGTTCGTCCTGCCGCTTGGGCAGCGGCTCGCCGGAGGCCACGCGCAACTGCCATTCGACCAGATCGACGCCGGTGATGGCCTCGGTCACGGGATGCTCGACCTGCAGGCGGGTGTTCATCTCCATGAACCAGAAGCCGTCCGGGCGCAGGCCGTTCGAGCCGTCCACGATGAACTCGATGGTTCCCGCACCCGCGTAGCCGATGGCCTCGGCGGCGCGGACGGCGGCAGCCCCCATGGCGGCGCGGACCTCATCGGTCATGCCGGGGGCCGGGGCTTCCTCGATCACCTTCTGGTGGCGGCGCTGCAGCGAGCAGTCACGCTCGAAAAGGTGGACGGCGTTGGTGCCGTCGCCGAAGACCTGCACCTCGATGTGGCGGGGGGCGGTGATGTATTTCTCGATCAGGACGGCGGGGTTGCCGAAGGCGGTCTGCGCCTCGCCCTGCGCGCTTGCCAGCGCCGCAGCGAAATCGGAGGGTGCGTCCACCTTGCGCATCCCCTTGCCGCCGCCGCCCGCAACGGCCTTGATCAGCACGGGATAGCCGATGCGGTCGGCGGCCTCCGCAAGATGCGCGGGGTCCTGGTTCTCGCCGTGGTAGCCGGGGACGACAGGCACGCCCGCCTGTTCCATCAGCGCCTTCGCCGCGTCCTTGAGGCCCATGGCGCGGATCGCGTCGGCCGAGGGGCCGATGAAGACCAGCCCGGCGGCCGTCACGGCGTCAACGAAGTCGGGGTTTTCCGACAGGAAGCCATAGCCGGGGTGGATCGCCTGCGCGCCGGTGTCCAGCGCCGCCCGGATGATGGCGTCGCCGCGCAGGTAACTGTCCTTGGGCGCGGGGCCGCCGATATGGACGGCCTCGTCGGCCATCGAGACATGGCGCGCGCCCCGGTCGGCGTCGGAATAGACCGCGACGGTGCCCACGCCGAGCTTGCGGCAGGTGTCCATGACGCGGCAGGCGATCTCGCCCCGGTTGGCGATCAGGATCTTGCTGAACATGCGGGTGCCCTGTGTTGCCCGGCCGCACCGGGGGTTTTCCACCCCCGGACCCCCGGAGGATATTTGTGCAAAGAAGAAAGACCCGAGATGTCGCGCATCGTCACATCCGGAAGACGCCGAAGCGGGTGGGCTCGATGGGCGCGTTGAGGCTGGCGCGCAGGGACAGTGACAGCACGTCGCGGGTCTTGCGCGGGTCCACGATGCCGTCGTCCCAGAGGCGTGCCGAGGCGTAGAGCGGGTGCGACTGGCGGTCGAACATCTCGATTGTGGGGCGTTTGAACTCGGCCTCTTCCTCGGCGCTCCAGCTGCCGCCCTTGCGCTCGATCCCCTCGCGGCGGACAGTGGCCAGCACGCCCGCCGCCTGCTCGCCGCCCATGACGCTGATGCGCGAGTTGGGCCAGGTCCAGAGGAAGCGCGGGGAATAGGCGCGGCCCGCCATGCCGTAGTTCCCGGCGCCGAAGGAGCCACCGACCAGCATGGTGATCTTTGGCACCGCCGTGGTCGCCACCGCCGTCACCATCTTGGCGCCGTGGCGGGCGATGCCCTCGTTCTCGTATTTCCGGCCGACCATGAAGCCGGTGATGTTCTGCAGGAACAGCAGCGGGATCGACCGCTGGCTGCAGAGTTCGATGAAATGCGCGCCCTTGATGGCGGCTTCCGAGAACAGCACGCCGTTGTTGGCGACGATGCCGACGGGGCAGCCTTCGAGATGGGCGAAACCGGTGACCAGCGTTTCGCCGAAGCGCGGCTTGAATTCGTCGAAGCGCGAGCCGTCCACCACGCGGGCGATGACCTCGCGGATGTCGTAGGGGGTACGCAGGTCGGAGGGGACGACGCCGAGGATTTCCTCGGGGTCGTAGAGCGGAGCCTCGGGCGACTGCCAGACCACGGTCTGCGGCAGGCGGCGGTTCAGGTGGCTGACGGCGCGGCGGGCGAGCGCCAGCGCGTGGGAGTCGTCCTCGGCCAGGTAGTCGGCCACCCCCGACAGGCGGGTGTGGACATCTCCGCCGCCCAGGTCCTCGGCGCTGACGACCTCTCCGGTCGCCGCTTTCACCAAGGGGGGACCGGCGAGGAAGATCGTGCCCTGGTTGCGGACGATGATCGTCACGTCCGACATGGCGGGAACATAGGCGCCGCCCGCCGTGCAGCTTCCCATCACCACGGCGATCTGGGGGATGCCCTTGGCGCTCATCTGCGCCTGGTTGAAGAAGATGCGGCCGAAATGGTCGCGGTCGGGGAAGACCTCGTCCTGGTTGGGCAGGTTCGCGCCGCCCGAGTCGACCAGATAGACGCAGGGCAGATGGCACTGTTCCGCGATCTCCTGCGCGCGGAGGTGCTTCTTGACCGTCATCGGGTAATAGGTGCCGCCCTTCACGGTGGCGTCGTTGGCGACCACCATCACGTCCTGGCCATGCACCCGACCCACGCCCGCGATCACGCCCGCGCCGGGGGCGGCGCCGTCATACATGTCATGCGCGGCCGTCGCGCCGATCTCCAGGAAGGGCGAGCCGGGGTCGAGCAGGTTCGCCACCCGCTCGCGCGGGGGCATCTTCCCGCGCGAGGTGTGGCGCGCCAGCGCCTCGGGACCGCCGCCCTGGGCTGCACCTTCGGCCGCCTGCCGGATCGTGTCCAGCATGGCCAGATGCGCCTGCCGGTTGGCGCGGAAGGCGTCCGACGAGGTCAGGGCCGCCGATTTCAGTTTCATGCCGGATGCTCCTGTGAAGGCGAGGGGATGCGGCGCGCTGTCGCAGGGAAGCCTGCGCGGCCGGGGGTTTGATCTGGATCATGTGACGATGCCGTGAACAGGCGCAGGGCAGCGTCACAACGAACGGGAGAACTGCGATGAAAACGATCAGCCTTGCCGCCCTTGTCGCAATGCTGGCAATGCCCGCGCTGGCCCAGCAGGCGGGCGACTGGACCATCGGCGTCGGCGTGGGGAGCGTCATGCCCAAGGATGACAACGGCACCGTCGCCGGGAACCTTGACGTCGAGGTCGGCAACGACGCCCGCCCGACGCTGACGGTCGAGTACTTCGTCCGCGACAACATCGGCATCGAGCTGCTGGCCGCCACGCCCTTCGAGCATGACGTCAACATCGACGGCCTGGGCAAGGTCGGGACCGTCAAGCACCTGCCCCCGACGCTCAGCGTCAACTATCACTGGGACACCGGCTCGGCCTTCAAGCCCTATGCGGGGATCGGCCTGAACTGGACGAGCTTCTGGGATGAATCGACCACGGGCGCGCTGGACGGCAACGACCTGGACCTGGAACACAGCTTCGGCTTGGCACTGCAGGCGGGCGCCGACTGGTGGCTGAACGACAAGTCGGCGCTGCGGGCGACCGTCCGCTGGATCGACATCGACGCCGACGTCAAGCTGAACGGCGAGAAGATCGGCGAAGTCGAGATCGATCCCTTCGCCGTCCAGGCGGCCTATGTCTTCAAGTTCTGAGGAAACCCGGCGCGTCCCTTCGGGGGCGCACCGACCTCTGCGGCCTGCGTGAGCGGGACGGCGGGCGCGCATCACTGCCGCTCCATCCGGTCGAGCTCGCCCGCGAGCCACAGGACCTGATCCCCCGTGCGCTGCATCATGCAGCCGGCGGCGACCGTTCCCGCAAGCGTGCCCCCAGCATATTCCCCCGCCTCGAAGGCGCAGGTGGCGTCGCGCCAGGCGATCCAAGCCCGCTGCATGTCGCGCAGCCCCTGGGCGCGATCATCGCCCCGAGCCTCGATCAGCTGGCGGAGGTCGCCATAGACCTCGTTGAGCCGGTCGTCCCACCAGGCCGCCTCGGCGCCGCGGCAGGCGTTCATGTCAAGCGTCGTGGGCGAGCCGGACAGGTTCTCGCAGGCCTCCGCCGCGTCCCCGACGCAGGCAGCCAAGCCATCGTTCACGCTGCGCCCGCCCTGCATCGCCTGCCGGCCGGCTGACAGGCAGGCCTCGGCGATCTTCGGATCGAAATCCTGGGCGGCGGCGGGACCGGCCAGAAGGGCAAGCAGGACGGCAAGGACCTTCGTCCTCATCGCGCGCCCTCGGCCAGCTTGCGCAGCTCGCGCCGCATGACCTTGCCCGTGACAGTCATCGGCAGGGCATCGAGGAAGGCCACCTCACGCGGGTAGGAATGCGCGGCGCAATGGGTGCGGGCGTGGTCCTGCAACTCCTTCGCCAGCGCGTCCGAGGACGCAAAGCCCTGCCGCAGCACGACATAAGCCACGACGATCTCGGTACGCAGCGGGTCGGGCTTGCCGATGACGCCGGCGGCGGCGACGGCGGGGTGCTTGATCAGCACATCCTCGATTTCCGAGGGACCGATGCGGTAGCCGGCCGAGGTGATCACGTCGTCGTCACGCCCGACGAAGCGGATATATCCGTCCTCGATCACGCCGCGGTCGCCCGTCACCAGCCAGTCGCCGCGGAATTTCTCGGCCGTCGCCTCGGGGCGGTTCCAGTAGCCCAGCATCATGGACCCTGCGCCCCGGCGAATGGCGATGTCACCCTCGCCCTGCGTGGGCTGGCCGTCTTCGTCGATCACCTGCACGTCGAAGCCGGGCACCGCCTTGCCGATGGCGCCGGGCCGCGCCGGGAACATCGAGGAGGCCGAGGAGGCGACCATGTTGCACTCTGTCTGGCCGTAGAACTCGTTGATGGTCAGGCCGAAGGCGCGGCGACCCCAGTCGAGCATCTCGGCCCCCAGGGTCTCGCCGCCCGAGGCAACCGAGCGCAGGCCGGGCACCGTCGCCCCGGCTGCCTTGAGCATCCGCAGCGCGGTCGGCGGCAGGAAGGTCGCGGTCACGCCGCAATCGCGGATCAGGCGAAGACAGGTATCCACGTCGAACTTCGGCAGGCGCGCGGCCACGACCGGCACACCAAGCGCAAGACCTGGCATCGCCACGTCGAAGAGGCCCCCGATCCAGGCCCAGTCGGCGGGGGTCCACAGCACGTCGCGGCCCGGTTCCAGCAGGTCGTGGCTCATCTCGACGCCCGGCAGGTGGCCGGTCAGCATCCGGTGGCTGTGCAGCGCGCCCTTGGGACTGCCGGTGGTGCCCGAGGTGTAGATCATCACCGCCGGGTCCTCCGGAGTGGTCGCGGCCGTCGGGAACGGGCCTGCGTCGGGCAGTTCATCCTCTTCCGGCACGATCACGCGCAGGCCGAAGGGGGCCAGCATCGCGCGGCCTTCCGGGTCGGTGACGACCGTGGTGATCCCGGCGTCGGTCAGGCGCAGGCGCAGCGCCTCGTCCCCGAACAGCTTGAACAGCGGCACCGAGATCGCGCCGGATTTCCAGACAGCGGCATGGGCGGCGGCGGTCCAAGCGGATTGCGTCCGCAACACGCCCACGCGGTCGCCACGAGCGGCCTTTAGCACATGCGCCAGCCGGTCGGCGCGGGCGTCAAGCTCGGCATAGGTCACGGGCCGCGGCGTGCCGTCATATTCGATGATCGCCACCCGCTGCGGCTCGGCGCGTGCCCAGTCGCCGATGGCCTGCTCGGCCATGTTCACCCGCGCGGGCCAGTTCCAGCGGAACTCGCGGCGCAGAGCGTCATGGTCCTTGTGGGACAGCATCGTTTTCATGTCCTGCCCTCGCCTGTTTCCTCGACAGCCCCAAGCTCGCGGCGGACGGTTTCCAGTTCGCGTTCCAGAAAGAAGGAGGTGACCGAGCGGATCACGACCAGGATGCCCAGGAACACCAGGTCGGCCATCGCCAGGCTGACTGCCGTGGTGATGATGTCCGAGACGATCAGGATCTCCAGCCCGGCGAGGATGTAGCGGCCAAGCTCGACCCGCTCGGCGTTCAGGCCGCGCTTGCGCTGATCCTCTCCCGGGCCGAACTCGGCCTTGAGGTAGCCGATCACGAAGCGGATCGCGCCGACCAGCAGGACCGAGATCGCCACCAGGTCGATCAGCGTGGCGGCGAGTTCGATGGCGCCGACCAGCCACTCCATGCGGCCGTGCAGCAGTCCCTCGGCGCGGACATAGTCGAAGAAGCCGCTCATGGCATCCTGTCCCCTGTCCCCGGACGGCGGCGCGCGTGCATCAGTCCAGCGCCATCAGCTCGCGGCCAATCAGCATCCGACGGATCTCGCTGGTGCCTGCCCCGATCTCCATCAGCTTGGCGTCACGGAAAAGCCGGCTGACGGCCGAGTCGTTCAGGAAGCCGGCGCCGCCCAACGCCTGCACGGCCTGATGCGCCTGCACCATCGCCTGCTCGCTGGCGTAAAGGACCGCCCCCGCCGCGTCCTGCCGCGTGACCTTGCCGGCGTCGCAGGCCTTGGCGACCTCGTAGACATAGGCGCGGGCGGTATTCAGCGCGACATACATGTCGGCGATCTTGCCCTGCATCAGCTGGAAATTCCCGATGGGCTGGCCGAACTGCTTGCGCTCACGGACATAGGGCATGACCTCGTCCAGCGCGGCGGCCATGATGCCCGTGCCGATGCCCGACAGGACCAGACGCTCGTAGTCAAGACCCGACATGAGGACGCGCACGCCCTTGCCCTCTGCGCCCAGCACGTTCTCGAAGGGGATCTCGGCGTCCTCGAAGATCAGTTCGCCCGTGTTCGAGCCGCGCATCCCCAGCTTGTCGAAATGCGGCCCCTGGGTGAAGCCACGGATGCCCTTTTCCACGATGAAGGCTGTGATGCCTTTGGACCCCGCCTCGGGGTCGGTCTTGGCATAGACCACCAGCACATCGGCGTCGGGGCCGTTGGTGATCCAGTACTTGCTGCCGTTCAGGACATAGTAGCCGTTCCGCTTTTCCGCCCGCAGCTTCATGCCGACAACGTCGGAGCCCGCGCCTTCCTCGGACATCGCCAGCGCGCCCACATGCTCGCCCGAGCAGAGCTTAGGCAGGTATTTCTGCTTCTGCTCCTCGGACCCGTTCAGCTTCAGCTGGTTCACGCAGAGGTTCGAATGCGCGCCGTAGGACAGGCTGATCGAGGCGCTGGCCCGCGCGATCTCCTCGACCGCGATGGTGTGGGCGAGATAGCCCATACCGGTGCCGCCGTATTCCTCGGGGACGGTGATGCCAAGAAGGCCAAGCTCGCCCATCTCGCGCCAAAGGTCAGCGGGAAAGACGTTCTCGCGATCCACCTGCGCGGCAATGGGTCTGACGCGCTCCTGTGCCCAGCGGTGGACCATGGCGCGCAGGGCGTTCACGTCCTCGCCAAGGTCGAACTCCATCCCGCGCGTGAACATCACAACCCTCCCCGGTTATTGAACATCCGTTCAGTTAACGGGCTTATGCCGCAGGGCACGCGCGTCCGTCAACAGGGACAGTAACGGCAGCCGCGGCACCGCGCGCAAGAGTCGTCTGAAAGAAGGAGGGATGGTGGGCGGTGAGGGACTCGAACCCCCGACAACCTCGGTGTAAACGAGATGCTCTACCAACTGAGCTAACCGCCCCTGCCCGCGCTTATGGCGCGGCCGTAAGGCCAAGGCAAGCGGGGCAAAGAAAAAGGGCCGCCCCGAAGGACGGCCCCTGAATGATGGTGGGCGATAACGGATTTGAACCGCTGACATCTTCGATGTGAACGAAGCGCTCTACCGCTGAGCTAATCGCCCGGTGCCGCGCTAGATAGCGCCCTTGTCTGGCGCCCGCAAGTCCCTTCCTGCGCGATCAGTCCGTCTCGTCGCCGACATCCTTGCGGCGCAGGCGCAGGACCAGCACCTCGTCCCCCTTGGCCGTCGCCTGGCGGCTGACGCGCGCCTTGCCGAAGGGCGGCAGCGCCAGTGTCTCGCCCTCGGCGATGGCGCGGCCAAGCTGATTCAGCGTCGCCTCGACCACGTCACGGATCTGGGCACGGGACAGGTCGACGTCGGCGGCAACGCGCGCCAGAAACTCGCGCTTGTGCAGGACGCGGGCGGGAATCGGGTCTTTTCCAAGAGCGGGAGCACGGCGGGGCCGGCTTGCTCCCTGTTTTTCAGCGGCCATCGCAGGACCTGTCATTGACGTTTCTTGACGGAAGGGCGGACCCTAGCCGAGCACCATTACTTTGCAACAGGGGACCTTACGAAAACAGTATATTATTATCAGGGCACTGCCCTTGTTTCGGCACCACGGGGCTGAAATGCAAACACGCGCCCCGGAAGGCGCGTGCCAGGATCATTCTGCGAGCAGAAGTTGCCTCAGTGGGCCGTCGGACCGGACAGGGCCGCCTCGCCGCGCAGAGCGGCCAGACGCTTGACCTCGGCGGCCTCGTAAGCCGCCTCGTCCCACTCCACCGGCTCGGGCATCCGCACAAGGGCGTGGCGCAGCACCTCGCGGACGTTCGAGACGGGGATGATGTTCAGCCCCTCCTTCACGTTCGCCGGGATGTCGGCCAGATCCTTTTCGTTCTCCTCGGGGATCAGCACCGTCTTGATGCCGCCGCGAAGCGCCGCGAGAAGCTTTTCCTTCAGCCCGCCGATTGCCAGCGCGTTGCCGCGCAGCGTGACCTCGCCGGTCATGGCGATGTCCTTGCGGACCGGGATGCCGGTCATCACCGACACGACCGAAGTCACCATCGCCAGGCCCGCCGAGGGGCCGTCCTTCGGGGTCGCCCCCTCAGGCACGTGGACGTGGATGTCGCGCTTCGAGAATTCGGGCGGGCTGATGCCCAGTTCGGGAGCAACCGAACGGACGAAGCTCGCGGCCGCGTCGATCGATTCCTTCATCACGTCGCCCAACTTTCCGGTCGTCTTCATCACGCCCTTGCCGGGAAGCTTCAGCGCCTCGATCTGCAGCAGGTCGCCGCCGGCTTGGGTGTAGGCCAGCCCCGTCACCACGCCGACCTGGTCTTCCTTCTCGGCCAGGCCATAGCGGAAGCGGCGGACACCGAGATATTCCTCGGCCTTCTCGGGCGTGACCTCGACCGACGTGACCTTGCCCTTGAGGATCTCGGTCACGGCCTTGCGGGCCAGCTTGGCGATCTCGCGCTCCAGGCTCCGCACCCCGGCCTCACGGGTGTAGTAGCGGATGACATGGGTCAGCGCCTCGTCCGAAACCGAGAACTCACCCTTCTTCAGACCGTTCGCCTTGATCTGCTTGGGCAGCAGGTGCTGGCGCGCGATCTCGCGCTTCTCGTCCTCGGTGTAGCCGGCCAGCGGGATGATCTCCATCCGGTCAAGCAGCGGCCCCGGCATGTTGTAGCTGTTGGCCGTGGTCAGGAACATCACGTTCGACAGGTCGTATTCCACTTCGAGATAGTGGTCCACGAAACTCGCGTTCTGTTCCGGGTCCAGCACCTCGAGCATCGCCGAAGCCGGGTCGCCACGGAAGTCCTGTCCCATCTTGTCGATCTCGTCGAGCAGGATGAGCGGGTTCGTGGTCTTCGCCTTCTTCAGCGCCTGGATGATCTTGCCGGGCATCGAGCCGATATAGGTCCGGCGGTGACCGCGGATCTCGGATTCATCGCGCACGCCGCCAAGCGAGATGCGGATGAACTCGCGCCCCGTGGCCTTGGCCACCGAACGGCCGAGCGAGGTCTTGCCGACGCCGGGCGGGCCGACGAGGCAGAGGATCGGGCCCTTCAGCTTGTCGCTGCGCGCCTGCACCGCAAGATACTCGACGATCCGCTCCTTGACCTTTTCAAGGCCGTAGTGGTCGGCGTTCAGGATGCTCTCGGCGGCCGTCAGGTCACGCTTGGTGCGCGACTTCACGCCCCACGGCAGCGACAGCAGCCAGTCGAGGTAGTTGCGGCTGACCGTGGCCTCGGCCGACATCGGCGACATCGACTTCAGCTTCTTCAGCTCGGCCTGCGCCTTCTCGCGCGCCTCCTTGCTGAACTTGGTCTTGTTGATCTTCTCTTCCAGCTCGGCGAGTTCGTTCTGGCCTTCGTCGCCATCGCCCAGCTCGCGCTGGATCGCCTTCATCTGCTCGTTGAGATAGTACTCGCGCTGCGTCTTCTCCATCTGGGTCTTGACGCGCGACTTGATCTTCTTCTCGACCTGCAGGACCGACATCTCGCCCTGCATCAGGCCATAGACCTTCTCAAGCCGCTCGGCGACGTCCAGCGTCTCCAGCAGTTCCTGCTTGCGGGCCACGTCGATGCCCAGGTGCCCCGACACGAGGTCGGCCAACCGGTGCGCGTCACGCGCTTCCGCGACCGAAGTCACGGCTTCCTCGGGGATGTTCTTGCGGACCTTGACGTAACGCTCGAACTCCTCGGCCACGGTGCGGATCAGGGCGGTGATGCTGGCGGCATCGCCCTCGGTCTCGACCAGCGGCTCGGCGCCGGCCTCGAAATAGTCGTCATTGGCCAGGAAGCCGGTGATGCGCACGCGCGACTGACCCTCGACCAGAACCTTGACGGTCCCGTCGGGCAGCTTGAGCAGTTGCAGCACATTGGCCAGCACGCCGGTCGTGAAGATGCCCTCGGCGTCCGGTTCATCGACCGAGGCGTCCTTCTGGGCGGCCAGAAGGATCGGGCGGTCAGCCTCCATCACGGCTTCCAGGGCGCGGACGGATTTCTCGCGTCCCACGAACAGCGGCACGATCATGTGGGGGAAGACCACGATGTCGCGCAGCGGAAGCACCGGATAGGTGGCTTGGGTCGTGTCGTTCATGAACTGTCCTTTCATGCCCGGACCGGCGGCCCCCTTGAGGGATCGGGCAGCGCGCCGGGCCTGCTTGCGACCAATCTAGGAACCGCCGGCCCCTGCTGCAATGGGCCAGACCGGGGCGCTGCCCCGGACCCCGGGATATTTGCGCGAAGAAGATGAACAGGCGGATAACGCACGCCTCAGCGGGGGATGACGATCTCGGCCCTGAGGCCGCCCAGCCGTGTCCCCTCGGTCAGGCGCAGCTCGCCGCCATGGGCGCGGGCGACGTCGGCAGCGATGGCAAGGCCGAGGCCCGCCCCCTGCCCGCGGTCCTGGTTGCGTGCAGCATCCAGGCGGACAAAGGGGCGGATCGCCTCGTCACGACGCTCGGGCGGGATGCCGGGGCCGTCATCCTCGACGGCGATGCGGAAAGCCTTGGGGGTCAGGGCCGCCTCGATCTCGGCACGGGAGCCGTAGCGGACGGCGTTGCCGATCAGGTTCTCGACCGCGCGCCGCAGGCTGCGGGGACGTACGGTGATCCGGTCGCGCTCGGGGTCGTCGTCGAAGCGCACCAGGGCCACGTCCTGTCCGCCCCGCTGGGCATCGCTGATGATCTCGTCGAGGAAGGCACGCGCAGGAAGCGCTTCGGCCGCGCCTTCCCGCGCGTCCGCCCGGGCGAGGTCCAGGAAGGCGTCGATCATCGCGCCCATCTCGGCCACATCGCGTTCCATGTCGGCGATCTCGTCGCGTTCGGGGGGCAGGCCGGGGCCGAGCATCGACAGCCCCAGCCGAAGCCGGGTCAGGGGCGTGCGAAGGTCGTGGCTGATCCCCGACAGCATCATCTTGCGCTGCTCGTTCTGCCGCTCGATCCGGTTTCGCATCTCGACAAAGGCGCGGCCCGCGCTGCGCACCTCGGTCGCGCCGGCCGGGCGGTAAGGCTTGACCTGCCCGCGCCCGTAGGCCTCGGCCGCGTCGGCAAGCCTGCGGATCGGGCGCAACTGGTTGCGCAGGAAGATCGAGGCGATGGTCGTCATCAGAAGCGACGTCCCCACCATCAGGACCAGAAGCTGGTGCGGGTTCGAGGGCGTGAGGCGCCGACGTGGCAGTTCCAGCACGAAGGGGCGCGGCCCGCCCACCAGCACCCGCACCCGGCGCAGGTTCCACAGGTCAACCGCTTCGACCGCGGGCAGGCGCCGGTGCAACTCGGCAATCACCACGCGGCCCGAGAAATCATAGAAACGGAGCCGCTCCTCGATGCCGGCGGGCGGAGGCAGTTCGACGGCCAGGTCCAGCGGCACCGCGATCTCGCGCCCGGCCTGCAGTGCCTGCTCGTCATCGGGGGCGGACTGAACGTAGTCCGTGACCAGCGCGACCTCGGCCGCGGCGGTTTCCACCATCTGCTGCGTCACGTCCTCGAAATGCCGCTGCAGGAACATGACGGTGACGACCAGCGTGATCACCACCACCGGCAGGAACAGGATCAGCGCCGCCCGACCGTAAAGTCCCCGGGGCATCAGCCACTTGAGCCAGCCGAAATCCATGCTCACCTCGCTTGCGCCCGCCCGGGCGCCGGTCCAGCCTAGGGCCATGAGCAATGCGGCGAAAGTGCGGGTCGTCCGGGCCCCCAACCCATCGGCCATGACCGGGCCGGGGACCAACAGCTTCCTGATCGGAGAGGAGGAGGTCGTAGTAATCGACCCCGGCCCCGACGATCTGGGTCATGTCCAGGCGATCCTGGATGCGGTCGAAGGACGAATCTCGCATATCCTGGTGACCCATGCGCATCTGGATCATTCGGCGGGCGTCGCGCTTCTGGCCCAAGCCACGGGCGCCCCGGTCTTCGCCTTCGGCAACGCCGAATCGGGCCGCTCGCCCACAATGGCGCGGCTAGCGCAGACGGGCCTTGTGGGAGGCGGCGAGGGCATCGACCAGGTTTTCCGCCCCGACATCTTCCTGCGGCACGGCGAGGTCCTGCAATCCGACGACTGGGTGATCGAGGCGCTGCACACGCCCGGGCACATGGGCGGCCACCTGAGCTTCCGCCTGGGCGACGCCATCTTCTGCGGCGACCTGATCATGGGGTGGAGCACGACGCTGATCTCGCCCCCTGACGGGGACCTTGTCGATTACTTCCGCTCACTGGACCTGCTGGCCGGGTTGGCGCCGCGCATCCTCTACCCTGCGCATGGCGATCCGGTCACCGACCCCCTGCCCCGTCTGGCCGAGCTTGGTGCCCACCGCCGCCACCGCACCGCGCAGATCCTTTCCGCGCTGGACGAGGCAGGCGGGACCGCCGCCGATCTGGCGGCCCGCATCTATGCCGTGCCCCAGCACCTGATGCCCGCCGCCGAGCGCAACGTGCTGGCGCATCTTCTGGCGCTGGCCGACCTCGGCGCCGTGACCTACGACGGCGGTCCCGCTGCGGGAGTGCGCTGGCACCGGGCTGCCGCTGCGGAAGGATGAATTTTCTGCGCGAACCCTCTGGACGGCCCCGAAAACGGGTGCTAGATGCCCCCTCGTGTTCCGGCGTAGCTCAGCGGTAGAGCAGTTGACTGTTAATCAATTGGTCGTAGGTTCGATCCCTACCGCCGGAGCCAAAAAAGCTTTTTAGCTACAACGTGAAAGATGGCGACCCTCCTGGTCGCCTTCTTTGTTTTTACTTCCTTGTCACTGAATTTGTCACTGGTGGACGCGCATCTGCGATCCAGAGCATTAGCAAGTTGGAGAGGCTCCCATGACCTCGAATGAACGCATTATCGCCTTGGAACGAGAGTTGGACGACACACGCATGGCGGCTGCGACGGTGATTGTCGACTTCGCCGCAGGTATCGCGCCTACCCCTGAGAGGCGTGAACGCCTAGCACGAGCCTTTGAGGCGAACGGTCAAGGTGCGGATCACATTACAGCGCGGCTGGTGAGGCTGGTAGCAGCAGAGTTGCGGCGGAGTGATGCTGAACGCGCTCGCCAGCTAGGCTAAGGACAATAAATAGCATGAGCCTTGAGGAGCGCATTATCGCCCTAGAACACGAGCTAAACGACACGCGGCGCGCGGCGGTCGTTCTGATGCTCGGGATCGTGGATACGATCGCGCGGTCTCCGAAGGGCCGCGAGGATATGGCGCAAGGGTTCGGCGGAGCGGCGGCCGAAGCGGCCGAAGTAGACCCTGTGATGGCACGACTGGCGCTGCTGATGTCAGGGGTGATCTGGGAGCGGGCGAACCAGGCTGAGGACAATGAGTGAGGTGGAGATCGGATGGTGGACGTGATGGACCACAGGGAACAAGCGTGCGGTCTATTCACTTTTCCTTAGCATCTCTGGATTATCGTATCCGGGGATGGCACATTGCAATCGAAGCAGCAGCCAAACGATAGGAGGTCGTTATGCTTGATGCCCTGCACAACCGCGCCTTCCTGCGCGGCTTCCAAACCGGATTTTCGTCGCCCTTCCGCTTGATGAGCGGATCGCGCTCACGTGTGACCTACACGCCCCATGCCACCGATACTGAGGCTTGGGAAGCGGTCGGGCGCCTACTGAATGAAGCTTACCAAGAAGTGGGCACCGAAGTTGGCAAGATCACCCGCGCCAAGAAATCAGCCAGAACCAGACGATAAGGCGAACGACGGCGCGCTTAGCCCGCTTGAAGCTGAGGTTGATCGCCAGATCGGCAACATAGTTCCTCAGAACGTCCGCGCTCAAGTTGTCGACCGCCTTACGACCATAGTTGCCAGCGAGACGTTCGCTGGACCGATCGCGCACCCGCGGCATTTGCGCGAGTATGAGGAAATCTGCCCGGGGGCGGCGACTCGGATCATCAGTATGGCCGAGGACCGCAATCGGCACATCATGAATATGGAAGAACTGGGTTTGCGCGAGAGCATCAAGGACCAGAAGCGCGGGCTTGACTACGGCCTTGCAGGGTTCCTTGCGCTAATCGCGGCGGCTCTGACTTGTGCTTTGATGGACAACAACATCGCAGCGGGCATCTTCATGAGTGCTGCGGCACTCGGAGGCATTGGCCTGTTCATCCGAGACCGCAAAGACAAGTAAGCTTATCCCCCGCTCCTTCACAGCCCGCCTTAACCGGCGGGCTTTCTCTTGCGCACCCGGTGCGCAGTCCTGCAACAGCCCTGTGACACCAACCAGGAACCCTGCGCGGCGTCATCGGGTTGGCCCACGAGCAGTAAGCTCAGCCAACATTCTATGTTGGGACCTGCCCCGCCCCACCACCGGCTGGGCCTTTTTCCTACATCAGTTCCCTCGCCAACTCGCCTTACGCGTGTATGATGAGAAGAAAACCTCTCGTGCAGTAAGCTCCGCCATCACCGGCGGGGCTTTTTGCTATCTGCAAACATAAAATGTCCACTTAACCTTCTTGGCTTACGAAAGACATAACGGTCTCGATGGGTCGGCGTCCCATGTTGCGATAGCCGAGATGCGGCCGTTCGGTGTTGTAGCGGACAAGCCAGGCACCGAGATCGGCCTGCAGTGCCTCGACGCCATCGTAGAAGTTGTCCCGCATGGCCACGCGGAAGAATTCATCCAGCACGGTGCCGTTGAAGCGTTCGACGAAGCCATTGGTGCGGGGCGTTCGGACCTTGGTGCGGCGATGCTCGATACCGTTGAGGTCGAGATAAAGTTCATACGGATGCCGCTCGGTGCCGCAGAACTC
>NZ_FNGE01000074.1 GCF_900102885.1 Paracoccus chinensis
GCCGTCGCATTGCAGACCTCCGCCATGGTGACGCTCACCAAGGCAACTGCCCACACCTCCACTCGTTGCAGCGGCCGTCAGACAGGACCTAGTTGAAGATGCGCGTTCGAAGTTCCTCGAACCGGGTCGCAATCGTTTCGAAGATCCCTCCGGTATCCTCCTGCGCCTCAATCTGACGGTCCAACTCATCCAGCGCCTCATGCAGATCCTCGAAATCGCTTTCGCGGCCGTAGCCGAGCGCTTCGGCGATTTCGAGTTCCTGGCGTGCCGCCTCAACATAGTCGGCGGCCGTCAGATCGGCATCTTCAGTAGCGGCTTTGTCGTTTGCCGCCTCACCGTCGTCATTGAGCAGAGCTTTGGCCTTCTCGATCATCGCTACGGCTCTGAGCGGAGGCAGGGCAATCACTGTGTCGGTCACCACCTGGGTGCTCAGTGCGGCGTTGAGTACCGTCATCGCTTCGTCGGTCTTTCCGTCATCAAGCAGTGCCGTCGCTGCGAGGATCGCGTCGGGATAGGTCGCAAGCGGAAGGCTGGTTGTCCGGATGACAACCTCGGACGCGAACCCGCTCAGCCGCGGTCTCGCTTCCTGGAACTTCCCATCGTCGACCAAGTCCTCGATCTGTTTGCCGAGTTCTCGGACGGCTTCGGCGCTGCCCAGAACGTCATAGGTGAAATGATTGATCCGGACGGGCGCCAAAGCGAGATCCGGTTCACGCGCGACGACGGTCTCGAGCTTCCCCGTGGCCAACGCGAGCGCAGCAATCGCCGCATCTGTATCGCCCTTCTCGATCGCGGCGATCGCAGCGTTCGTTTCATCGAGCGCGTCGACCGCCTCCTGGATCAGGGCGGTGCGTTTATCGGCGAGCTGTGAATCGGTTTCGGCGGTCACGCTCTCTTCGACCTGCTCCCGGTTGACCGCCTGCGCTTCAGCTTCCGCCTGAGCCGTATCCTGAGACCAGGAAGGGCCGGCGCTGACAATCAGCAGGGCCAAAGCTGTTCCCGCGTAAAGACTCCTGAGTTTCATCAGTCTGTTCCTTTCGGCTGTGATTGGTTCTACGGCGGTTTCGCCGCAGAGTTGGCACGATCAATGCCCGGTTCAGGCCTCCTTGACCGCGATTTTCCTGACCTTGGCCTGCGCCTCGGGAGTCTGGGGCAGCTTGATCGTCAGAACCCCGTTCTTGAAGGATGCTTGCGCCTTTTCGCCATCCACACCGGGCGGGAGTGGAATTGTCCGGTAGATCGCGCCGTAGCTGCGCTCGGAGAGGTAGTATCCTGTTGATTTCCACTTGGAACTGACCCGGGTTGGCGCCTGATTTCCACTGAGATTTGACCCATGTGACCCTTCCCCCGAGCGCGGTGAGCGATG
>NZ_FNGE01000021.1 GCF_900102885.1 Paracoccus chinensis
AAGCCCTTCAGGGGATGGGGATTGATGAAGGTGACATTCTCGCGCGTCGTCGAGGTCTCGTAGTTCTCGCGCCGGACTAAAGGATAGACAACTTCGGCACGTACGTTGGAACGATCATGGAAATGATTGGCCGTGAACCGGGAGTTGGCTACATAGAAAACGTCCTGCAGATCTCGCAGATCACCGCCTAGATCCTCAGCTTCGACGTTGTGCAAGTAGATACCGACGCGAGCGGAGGAACCTGAACTCGCAAGCGATTTCGCAATTCTGACTGGAAAGCCAGATTGCAACATGACAACATCAGGGTGAGTTCGCCGCACTAAGTCACCGACAGCCTCCCAAGCGAACCAAGCGCGATGAACAGGATATCCAAGTCCATGATCCGTGACATGGGTTTGCCCTTGCAACTTCAAGGCGATCCGGCTTTTTAAGCCAAGCCATCCTTTTCCAGTCAATCCTGAGAGCACGCTGACCTCATGCTCACGCTTCGCAAGCTCGATTGCCATGTCATGCATGCTAGACTGAGCGCCCCCAGCTATTTGGGGAATATAGGGATGTGCCGTAGCAAGCAGGATCTTCATGCGGGCCTCTGGGGAACGGAGCCGGTCGATCACGCGCAAAGCCGGGACAGCGGCGCGCATCCGCCTGGTTCTACGCAACCGGCTCGTGAAGGACAAACCGTTCGTCCTGCGCGGCAATCGAGAGCGCCAACACCCCCATGGGTCAGGTCGCTCGGGATAACAGGGACTGTCGCTTGAGCGTCCTATAGACGGTTGGTCGTGACACTGAGAACAGCTCGGCTAGGTCGCTGATGCTGTAGTCCCCTGTGTCGTGCATGCGGCGCAGTTCCTTCTGCTGTCGGTCGGAGAGCTTGGGCTGCTTGCCCCGCAGGCGGCCACGCGCGCGGGCCAGGGCCATGCCCTCGCGGGTGCGCAGGCGGATCAGGTCGGCCTCGAACTCGGCGAATGTGGCGAGGATGTTGAAGAACATCCGGCCCATGGGATCATGCGGGTCGTGGACGCTGGACCCGAGCTGCAGCCTCACCCCGCGAGCAAGAAGCTGGTCGGCGATGGCACGGGCGTCAGGGACCGAGCGGGCGAGGCGATCGAGCTTGGGGACCACAAGCGTGTCCCCTGCCCTGACCGCCGCCAGCGCCTGGTCGAGGCCGGGCCGGGCGCGGCTGGTCCCCGACAGACCGTGGTCGACATAGACACGGTCGGGGGCGACCCCCAGGGCCTCGAGCGCTGCTCGTTGCGCGGCGAGGTCCTGCTTGTCAGTCGAACAGCGGGCATAGCCGATGAAGGCGCTGGCCATATTGTCCGCAAAGCCTCCCCCGAGTGAGACAATCATCGTACCAGCCATATGAGACAGGCTTTTGCCTGCAGTGGCAAGGGCGGCCGACGCAGACCATGCTGTCCGCTGGACGATCCTCTTTCGGACAGACTGAGACCTGGCTGCGCGGAGCAGGATGGGGGTCCCTCGGGCCTTTCGCATGCTTAAGTTGAATGCTCGCGTGCATCACGCTGGGGCACTGACCGATTGGGTGGATGCATTATCTGCGGCCGCATCCAGAGCCATACTCCCAAGCCTCGTAATCAATCGCTCCGATATTCAGCTGCAGGTTGTCATATCTTGGACGACTCAATCGATAATATATGGATCTGATATTTTTGCACGTTAGGATCTGTATAAAAGGACAGGGTGCCAAACAGCTCCAAGCCCTTTACGTGTTTGCTTCAGGACTTGGGTGATCGACTTTCTTTCTGTTAGTGCCTAAGAAATACCTTCTTAGATTACTCAATTCTTCTTGCTGTAGTTGTGGTACGAGTATTGAGGATATTGCCCGCCATGAAGATATCGGCTCGCCGCTTCGGTATTCTTTCATCAAGCAGTCTTGTTTCTGCAACTCTGGGTAAAATCTTCATCCCGGGCCGAGGTTTTCTCGACAAGACTGTCTCGGCCGCGGCCGCAGTCCGATCCGCGGTTTGCTTAGAGCACAGGCAAGCAACAAGAGTGCGCCAGCCTGCGGGGCTGGCAGCCGCGCTCTGGGGCGCCCTGTGGGGCGGGTCTGCGCTGGCGGGGGGCTATGTCGCACCCATCCTCGAACTGGCTCCCGCCGCACCCGTTGCGACGGCAGGCACTGCACCCAGCTGGTGGATGGCGCTTGTTCCGCTGTTTCTCATTGCCCTGGCCGGGCGTGCGGATCGGGGAGACAATGGACTGACCCCCTTGCCCGGGGATTACGGTGGACCCTGCTTCGGAGAAGACACCCTGATCCAGCTCGAGCGCGGCTGGGTACCTGTCCAGATGATCGAGGCCGGGGAACGGATCGTCACCTCCCGGGGCGCCCAGACAATTCTGGCGGTCGAGTCCTGGCGGCCCGTGGACTATCGCGACCGCCCCTTTGTTGTCGAAGGTGTGCGCCTGTCGCCCAACCACGGCGTTGCAGCCGGGGAGATCATTGTTCCCGCTTGCAGGCTGAGCACGGCTCGGTCGCCAATCGATGGCGGCAGCTATTTCCACATCCTGGTTGCAGATCACAGCTGGCTGTTCGCGAAGGCCAAGGCCGAGGCGCCTGTCCTCCGGGCGGAAAGCCTTTGCATGACAGCGGACCTGAAGCTGGCCAGGAAGTTTCCTGACCTGGTGGATCGCCATGCTGCCGATCCGGTTGCTCCGGTCCGTGTGGGTCTCAAGGACAGCGCCATGCGGACTGCGGCGTGACCAAGGCTGCATGCCGCTGGGGATGGCACGGGTCTGTTCCCTGAAAATGCGTCCTTCCTGAAGCAGGGTTTCGAGCCAGGGGGCTCTCCGGGCCTCCACAGGGGGTGCATCACGGACTGGCAGCTGCGGGAACTGTGATCGCAGGCGCAAGCGTCTGCCGGCGCGGCGCGGCATCTTGTGCGGACAGCCGGCCTTTTCATGCCGCGGGAGGGCTACGGAGAGGCCTTGCCTCACTCTGGTGCCTTGACACAGCTGCGCCTTGTCCCCTTGTCCCCTTGTCACGGTGTTGCCCCTCAGGGATGATCCGCTGATGCGTCACAGAGGTGGATGCTTGTCAGAGCACGGTGCTGTCACAACTGCACAGGGTTGCGTTGTCACATCACAGCGCGGTCGGCCTGCTGCGCTGCCCTTCTGATGGAGTGAGGCTGAGCAGGCTTTCAGCTGTGCCTTTCTGGGATCCTGGTTCCCTGCCCGCTCGGGAGATGCCCGGTTGACGGGTGGGGAGAAAGGGCGAAGGATTGGTTGGCAGGAACTGCCGAATGTTTACAAACGCGATGCAGGATGCCCGTGGCGCGTCAGAACCTCCCCCTCTCCGAGCGCGACACGGCTCTCCGCCCGCTCTGGACGTTCCTCGAGGCCGGGCATGGCTGATCTTGCGGGCGATCTGATCGGGGAGATCCGCCTCGGCCGGGGCGGCGGCGGGCGGTTCCGGAACACGGAGTTCGGCAAGGCCGGCCGGGGCAAGGCCGGGGGATCGCTCTTCTCGGCGCGCGCGTGCAACCTGTGGCGGGTGGCGCAGGGCTCGAACGCGGCCGTGCTGAAGAAGATCACCCGGGGCGGCACCCACACGGGCGCCCAACTGGCGGCGCAGCTCACCTACCTCTTCCGGAAGTCCGAAGCCGTGTTCAGCCATGCGGCCGAGTGTGAGCTCGGAGCACGCACGCTGTCGGCCGAGCAGCGCAAGGAGCTGGTGCTGGACTGGCAGGACGCCTGGAGGGGTGCGCCGAAGAACGGCCACACCACGCATCTGCTGCTGTCCTTCCCGGCCGACCTGTCTGGGCAAAAGGCGCTGCGGATCGCGGAGGAATGGGCCTTCGAGATGTTCCAGTCGGGCACGCATGTCGCGGACGAATGGGCCTATGTCGCGGCGCTGCATACCGACCGGGCGCACCCGCATGTCCACATCGTTCTGAACAATCGCGGGCTGCACGGCGACAGCTGGTTCTACATCGCCCGCGACCACGTGTTCTGCCTCGACATGATGAAGGAGCGCCTGGTCGGGATCGCGGCCGACATGGGGGTGGAGCTCGATGCCTCCTCGCGGCTCGAGCGCGGCATCCTGACCTATGGTCCGAGCCGCGCCGAGATCGAGGCGGCTGCCCGCGAGAAACGGCAGGTTCACGAGCGCAAGCTGCAGGGACAGGCGCTGGAGGACGGGCTCGCGGTCATCGAGCAGAGCGCTGCCACCCTGCGGATGCTGGCCTCGATCGCCTCGCTGTCCCGGCTCAAGGAGGTGGCGCTTCGCATGGAGCGCGCGGCCGGGATCCTGGAGACAGGCGGGGTCCTGACGCCCAAGGCCCTGGAGACCGGCGCCATGGACCTGGAGACAGCCGGGAGCCGGCAGGAGCTGGAGGGGGTGTTCACGGGCTGGCTTGAGCGGGCCGAGCGCCGGATTGCCAGGCTGGAGCCTGCAGAGCAGTGCGAGATGCGCCACGAGCTGGCCGAGATCACGACCGGGATCCTGCGCGATCTCGGAGATGTGCGCGGGGCCGAGCTGGTCCTGCGCGCGCCCCGCTCGGAGCTGTACCGGACCCAGGTGCTGGACGAGGAGATCCGGCGCGGCACGGTGACACGGGAGCTGACCGAGCACGCGGCGCAGGAGGTCAGATCCGCGGTGCTCACCGCCGCTGACGCCATCGGCCTCGACCGCGGCACGATGGAGGGCCGCCTCGCGCAGCCGGCCGCGAACGCCTGGCAGGAGCGGGAGTGGGTCCGGCAGGACCTTCAGGCCGTCTCGCAGGCGCGGGGTCTTGATCTCGACCGCGAGGCCGAGCGCCATGCCGCCGCCGAGCTGGTGGACCGCTTCTACGCCACGGCCGCCCACGTGCTGAACAGGGCGCTCGAGATCGACCACAGCCATGAGAATGACCGTCTGACGCGGACGCTGGCATCCCTGGCCGCCGTTCACCGCCAGCACGGCCGGGTCGCGTTCGAGCATGAGGATCATGCCGAGCGCTTCGCCTCCGACCTCAAGGCGCGTTACGGCGAGACGGTGATGGCGCAGATCGCCGCCGGCGACGACCGCGCCCTGGCGCTCGATTTCCCCGAGGCCCGGCAGCGGCGCGCCATCGCAACAGCGCTTATCGCGGCCGCGGAGGCCCACGAAAGCCTCGGGCTGAGCACGCGGCAGGCGGAACTGGCCCGGGAACGGCTGAAGGAGCGCGACGAACCCAAGCATGAGCCGCGCCGCAAAGATCATGATCTGGAAATGTAAGGGGGTCTTGGCGGACAAACTGAGTCCGGGCTGGTCTGCCCCCTGAAAAGTTCTCTAATCGCTCTGGTCAAGGTTTCTGTTTCACGTCTGCGCGTCGCCGGGTTCAGGGTTCTCTCCGCAGTCGATGGTCATGGTCGCTGCATGCTGGCGTCAGATGGGGGATCGGCCGAAGTGGTCCTCGCGGTCACCTTTCCTGCGTCTCGTGGAAGCGCCGCCTTCAGAGGGCCGGCCTGATCCTGACCATGCGTCCCGGCAGGACGCATTCGTGAAGTCAGTCGGTCAATCGTGCTCCCCGGGTGTCATGCATCTGCCTCGCTCCAGCGGAACGGTGTGTTCGTCTTCCACATGGCATGGAGGATGACGGCCAGTTTGCGGGCAACGGCGACGCGTGCCTTCTTGAAGCCGGATGCCCTGGCCAGCCTCATGCCCCACGCCTTCAACGTGCTGAAGCGCAGGTTGCGCGTCAGCAGGGTGGTGGCCGCCTCGTAGAGATGCGTTCGGGTCAGCTGATTGCCCTGCCGGGAGATGCGCCCGTTACGACTTGTCTCGCCGGACTCGTAACGGCGGGGTGTCAGGCCGAGATAGGCCCCTGCGCTTGATGAGCGCCTGAAGCGCGCCGCATCGTCGAAGACCGAAGCGACGGACAAGGCCGTGATCACGCCCACGCCGGGCGCGGTCATGAACAGGCGCACCACGGGCGTTTCCCGGGCAATGGCAGACAGGCGCCGGTCGAGCACCTTGATCTGGTCCAGGATCGAGGCCCGCGCCTTCATCAGCACCTCGGCAACCAGACGCATCTCGGGCGCGGCATCAAGCTCGCCCGAGATGATCTCGCCGGCGCACCTTGTGAAGCTGCCGACGCGTTTGCCAAACAGCACGCCAAAGGTGCGCAACAGCCCACGCAGTTCGTTCTCGATCTTGACGCGAATGCGCACCAGCGTCTCGCGTGACGTGAGAAGCGAGCGGATCTGGTAGTTGCTGCGGGTCTTGATGCGCACCTGCTTGAACCAGCCGGTGCGCACGATCTGGGCGAGGCCTGCGGCGTCGTTCCGGTCCGTCTTGACGGGGCGCATCTTCAAAGCGGCGTTCGCGTGACGCGCATCCAGGCAGATGATGGGCAGCTGCCGCTCGGCCAGCTCGTTCCACAGCCAGACCGCCATGGGGCCGGTTTCCATTCCCACCCGCACCAGGCCAGGCGCTCCACGCGCCAGAAAGCCGGCGATCGCATCGGGGCAGGTCGGCAACTTCTTCTCGGCCTGGATGTGGCCTTCTTCGTCCACAACGCAGATCGCGGTCGTCTCCTGGGAGACATCAAGAGCAGCATAACAGGGCATTTCTGGCTTTCCTTCATCTGGTCGGCACAATGCCGATCGGTGGATGACCAGTGTGGGATGTGCCGATCTTGCCGACGAGAAGGTCCACCCGCGATTACGCTAAGTGGTCCTCCTTGAAGTAGGCTTTTGGGCCAGATGGAGGACAGAAGGATGCCCCAGAAGAAGCACAAGCCCGAGGAGATCGTGGCCAAGCTCCGGCAGGTCGACGTGTTGGTGTCGCAGGGCCAGCCGGTGGCCGAGGCGGTGCGCTCGATCGGCGTGACCCAATTTACCTACTACCGGTGGCGCAAGGAGTTCGGCGGGCTGAAGAGCGACCAGGTCAAGCGGCTGAAGGATCTCGAGAAAGAGAACGCGCGGCTGCGCAAGGCGGCGTCCGACCTGACGCTCGGGAGCTGATCCTGCGTGAGGCCGCCTCGGGAACTACACGGCATTCGTGATAGGTCGCTGCGCATAGAGAACGCAGCATTGCTGTTCTTCCAATGAAGGTGCGTTGCTGAAGGGAGGTCACAGGTTTTTTCTCGCCTCGCTAAGCAGTATGTAGTAATGTTGTTACACTATCCTGCCTCGGAGGATGCTGTGGCCATCACCACCCTTTCCAGCCGTGAGCTCAACCAGGACATCGGGCGCGCCAAGAAGGCCGCCCTGCAGGGCCCTGTGGTTATCACGGATCGTGGCCGCCCCGCTTATGTCCTGCTGACCTTTGCACAGTACCAGCGGCTCACTGGCCAGCAGCGCAGCTTGGCCGAGGCGCTGGCAATGCCGGGGCTGAGCGACATTCCCCTTGAGCCGCCAAGGGTCGGTATCAGCAGCCGGATTCCGGACCTGTCCTGATGCTCCTGCTCGACACCAATGTCGTTTCCGAGCTGCGCAAGGTCGGGGATGGCCGGGCGGATCCCGGTGTCATGGCATGGCTGGCAGGAACCGATGCCAGTAGCTGCTATGTCTCGGCCCTGACCCTCATGGAACTCGAGATCGGAATCCTGCGCGTCGAGCGGCGTGACCCTGCGCAGGGCAACCTGCTGCGCCGCTGGATGGAGAGCCGGGTCAGGCCCGAGTTCGCCGAACGCACCCTGCCTGTCGACACAATCGTTGCGCTGCGCTGTGCGCGCCTCCACGTGCCGGACCCACGGGCCGAACGGGAGGCGCTGATTGCCGCAACAGCCCTTGTCCACGGCATGAGAGTGGTGACCCGAAACGTTGCCGATTTCGCGGCTACAGGCGTTCCGCTTCTGAACCCCTGGACAGCATCCTGACTGTGGGCGCAGCAGTCCTGCAGGCAGGTTCCGCAGTCCACGCCCGTGGCAATCCCGTGCAAAGCTGGGCCGGACGTGCCGGGGTTACTGCCCTTAGGAGGTTCTGTCCATGAGCTTTTCATAAAGGGGACGGTAGGTCTGGTTGTGCTGATAGGCGCTCAGGGCTTTCACGATCAGCGCCCATTCCTGGACCGTGAGATGCAAGCCTGCCGGAGGGCTGCGGAAGGTAAAGGAAGGCAGGTTCATCTGTGTCTGGCGAGAGGTCAATTCATCCTCCGGTATACTGGTACAAGGGGCCTGAAGCGGCCAAAATCATCAACTATGCAGAGATTATATCGAGATTCTTTCTCCGTTTAGTTGTCTAAAAGGTTAATTCGTCCATGGCTGCGGGCCAGCCGGTACCCTGCCTCGTGCCCTCGGCCGTGCCCGGGGGGCGGCGCTACAGGGCCCGGTCCTTTGGTTACTCGAAGATGAAGTCCGCTCCGCTCAGGGAGACCAACGATGACATGCTTGAATGGCTCGATGACACGATCAGGCAGAAGACCGGTGGCTCGCTCAAGGATGTATATGCTCCAGGCTTCAGGAGCATTGTCCTGCGCCTGCAGGACGCCACCGGCGCTTACTCGACTGAATGGGTAAGCTGCTGAGGATCATCCGCCTGCGTATGCACAAAGAATTGCCGCTGAGCCCCTGCTGGCTTAGGCTGGTCGGCAAAACACCCCAAAGGGGGAGGGACGAGCAGAATCGGATAAACCACCAGCCCAAAAGGAAACCCCCCGCGCGGGGGTCCGCACGAGGGGGCTTGGGTAGCATAACACAGGTTTGGCGACCTGATTAGCAGCACTATCTCACCTGCTATAGTTAGCTGCCTACTCCCGGAAATCAAGAGCAAAAAGCGCATCTGTGCGAACGGGTGAGGCTTGCCTGCGGACACCGCGCTTCTTGTGACACAGGAGCAGCACTTGACGACCGTAGCAGCCGCAGCAGGCGGCGATTTTTTCAGGCGCCTTGGCGTTTTGGCCCAAGCTTGCACCGGCGCGCGCGCCCAAGGCCAGACGCGGCTCCGCCGCACCTCTCACCGGCTTGGCACCTGCGAAGCCACGTTCTGGCGCCGCACATCACGGCAGGAGGTGCAGAAGATCATCAAGGCCGCGCAGCGATACGAGCTGCACGGCCGCAAGCCCGGCAGACGCAATGGCCCCTTGGGAAGCATCGCCCTGGAGATCCTAGCCCTCTTCGGCAACCTGGTCAGCTACAAGACGGGACGCTTGGACCCTTCCCTTGACTGGATCATGAGCAAGTTGAAGCGGTCGAGGGATGCCGTTGTTCGGGCCTTGAAGGCGCTGCGCGACCACGGCTTTCTGAACTGGCTGCGCCGGTTCGAGCCCACCTCGAACGAAGGCCGCAGTCCGCAGGTTCGACAGGTCAGTAACGCTTATCGTCTTTCCGCACCCAAGCGTGCCTTGGCGCTTCTGGGCCGCTGGTCCGGCCGTCCTTCCCTGCCGGAGGATGATGCCGCTGCACGGGCTGACAGGAAGGCCATCGAGGCCGAGCATGTGGCCTCGCTCGATCTCGGGGCGTTCGCCAGTTTTCAGTGTGGTGACTCACCTCTCGGGAGGGCGCTGGCGCAGATGGGCAGAGCTCTGGACATACGCGAGTCTGCCAAGCGGACTGAATCCCAGTCTACCTCTTATTCTTATGTCCCCATGTAAGACGAGGGTGTGACGCAGAAGCACTCCAACTAGAAGGGCTATGCGCCGGTGCTCCAGCCCGAAGGGGCTGATCGTGGTGGATCAGTACAAGAAGCTGGTAAAGCGGGACTATGTCTGGGTGGGTGACGATAAGATAGTATCCGGGAGGGCTGCTCGGTGACCCCCCTCCTACTACAAGACCTCGGTTGGCGACCGGTTCCAGTTCCGCCAAGACGTGGCCCCTGACAGTGGATGGAACCTAGCAGGGCGTTGACACTCACACAGGAGCCACCACGTGCGGACAGCATGCGAGGCTTATCCACGAGATGCTGGGTGGAGCGGTCGCCAAGACCTTCTCTCGCGGTGTCCGGAATCACGGGTTACCTGTGAACGAATATTTCCTGCCGATCTTCGGCTGCTTCCCCCCACTCGTCCAGTAAGATGTTGCATACCGGATTATTTCTTATATCCGGTTACCATAATAATCTGATTCGTGAATCATGCCGACTGTTGTCATTGCCTCGCCCAAGGGGGGCGCCGGGAAGTCTACCGCCGCGATCATCCTGGGAACCGAGCTTGCCCATGCCGGCGCCGCCGTCACGCTGCTCGACTGCGACCCGAACCGGTCGCTGTCGCTCTGGGCCAGTCGAGGTCCCCTGCCCTCGCGCATCACGGTCCTGTCAGATGTGGGCGAAGGCGAGATCGTCCGCACGATCAAGCGCCACGACATGGATGGGCAGATCGTCATCGTGGACCTTGAGGGTGTGGCCTCGCGGCTGGTCAGCCGGGCGATCTCGCAGGCAGACCTGGTGATCACGCCGATGCGGGCGACAACGCTGGACGCGACCGTGGGCGTGCGCGCCCTGCAGCTGATCCGCGAGGAGGAGGAGGCGCTCGACCGCCGCATCCCCCATGCGGTGGTCTTCACCATGACGCGGGCAGTGCGCTCGCGCCAGCACAGCGGGATCGAGACCTCGCTGCGCGACCAAAGCGTCGATTTGATCGAGCCGCCGCTGATGGAGCGGACAGCCTTCTCGGCGCTGTTCGAGTTCGGCGGCGACCTGCGGAGCATGCCTGCGCAGGGCAACATGGCGGCCGCGATCGGCAATGCCGAGGATTTCGCCCGCGCCGTTTATGCGCGGCTGACGGCGGAGGATGCGTGATGGCGGACAAACCTTTCAGCGTGGACTTGGGCCGGCTGAAGTCGCGCGAAAAGGACCGCAGCGCGGCGGCAGTGGAACGTGTGGACCGCACCGGCGAGGAACTGGGCTTCGTGGACCGCGACCCGGTCAAGCGGCGTGGCCGCAAGCCCAGCCCGCGCACGGGTCAGGTCCATGCCAAGGTGCTGCCCCATGTCGCCGAGGAGATCGCCGCCGAGGCCCGCCGCCGCGGCGTCCAGCAGGGTGTGGTGCTGGAGGAGGCTTGGGCGCTCTACAAGAGCCTGGAAAGTACGGCTGATTGATAAGTTAATCTGGTTTATTTGTTTACCGGATAAAATAACAAATCTGGTTCCGTCTTTCGTTTCAGGCTGCAACAGGCTTATGGATCTCTAGGATAATCTGATTATTTATATTATCCGGTAAATATAATTATCCGGTAATAGTATGCACAGGGCTGTATTCCGGCCCCTCAAGCTCTGCCTTGCAGGCTTTCGGACGCACCCGGGCCGACACGGCTTCCACCTGGATGGGGCAGGATCACCTTGCCCTATCCAAAACGGTCCCAGACGCAGCGGTTGCGTCTTGGTCCTTTGTCACTTCGCCAGGGGCACCATGGCGAAGCCTGCCGGATAATAGGCGATGTCGCGCACCAGCATGTCGCCCGTCCGGCCCCCCCGCCGTCGGTGTTGTACTGCTCGGGCGTATAGGTGGCGTTCGCCTTCACCGCGACGTTCGCCATGGGGAAGAACTCGCCCTTGGTCTTCATGTCCTAGTGCCGCGCGCGCAGGACATGGCAGCCGACCTCGACATCATCGAAGAAGAACGTGGCCTCGGCTTTGCGCGGGTCGTCGTGATAGACCACCGCGCAGGCCCAGGAATGATATTCCTCGTCCAGCGGCTTCGTCACGCCCAGCCACTGGTCCGTCTTGATCTCGTTCTCGAACGAGCCCGTGCGGCTGTTGGAGCCTACCTTGCCGTAGTGCTGGGCAAAGGTCGTGGTGAAGGGGGTGTCCGCGCCACCCCAAGATCAGTTGAACTTCTCCAGAATGTTGATTTCCAGCGCCCATTGCGTCCAGCTGCCCTTCGCCCCCGTCGAGCCGCGCCTCGCAAGCCAGACGGCAGGCCACGAGAAGCGGCGCACAGGGATATTGGCCCCCATCCGCCAGACGCCTTCGACGCCGCAGACCTCGTCCCTGGTCTGCCTCTGGATGATCGTAGCGTGATGCCGGAACAGGCGGGCTGTCGTGCTCGACGCGCTTGTCCATCGGGAAGGCCAGCGTATGCAGGCGAATGGCCTTCTCGTCCGCGTCATGGGTGATGGGGAAGGGGGCGCCGTGATCGGCCTGCGTGCTGCGGAACTCGTCGAAGACCGGGTCAAGGTCGGGATCATAGGGCATGCGTCATCTCTCCTGGGTGGCGCCAAGGGCACTCGTCTGGAATGCGGCTGATCAATCGTGTCGGCTGCGGCTCCGGGTATCCCTGCCGCAGAGGAGGAGGACTGTCTCCGCGTCCGGATGCGCCCAGGCGACGGCAGGTCGGTCATGTCCGTGCCTGCCGTGGGCGCGGGGGTGGGAGGGCCCTCGACGGTTCAGAGAAATTATGAGGAAAGCGTTAACCGGCGCTTTCCGCGCAGGGCGTTGCGCCACCCGGAAACGCAGCAAATGCAACCCAGGCGAAAGCCCTGCATCGTCAATCAGCTTCAGGTTAATCGGCCCTCGCCGGTTTTCACGCAATTCTGTCGTCTGTTTGTACAAGTCGAGCCATTCGGCGGTTTTCCGGCGCAGCGGAATTGTCTATCAGGTGCACCAACCCGGCCTTGGGGAATTCTGCATTTTGCCCGAAGGCCTGCATTCTGGCCCATCCCGACGGCTGCTTTCTGCCGGAGACGACATTGCACGTGACCTATCTTGCCCATGACCTCGACGACCCCGCGATCTGGCGGCGGGTCGAGATGCTGCGGCGGGGCGGCGTGACGGTTCGCGTGGCGGGGTTCCGGCGGGGGCAGGGGCCCTTGCCCGAACCCGCGACCGTGCTGGGGCGCACGGCCAACGGCCGCATGGTCCAGCGGGTGCGCGCGATCTTGGCCGCTTGGCCGCGCGTCGCCCGGGCGGTTCCTGCGCCGGACGGCCCCGAGGTCATCTTGGCCCGCAACCTCGAGATGCTGGCCCTGGGCGCAAGGCTCGCGCGCGTGCGAAAGGCGCGGCTGGTTTACGAGCTTCTGGACATCCACGGCATGATGCTGGGACAGGGGGCCGTCGCCCGCGCCCTGCGCCGGGTCGAGGCCGCGCTGATGCGCCGGGCCGGGCTGGTCGTCCTGTCCTCGCCCGCCTTCGCCGCGCGCTACCTCGGCCCCCATGGCCAGCCCGAGGTGCCGGCGCTGCTGGTCGAGAACAAGCCCTTTGCCCGTCCCCAGGCCCCCCGCAACGCCGCCCCCGCGCCCGGCGGGCTGGAGGAAGGCGGGCCGCTGGTCATCGGCTGGTTCGGGATGCTGCGCTGCCGCTGGTCGCTGGGAATGCTGGACCAGCTCACCCGCGCCATGCCGGGGCGGTTCAAGGTGGTGCTGCGCGGGCGCCCGGCGCTGGACGTGATGAACAATTTCCACGCCGTGATCGAGTCCAACCCGGACCTGTCCTTCCTCGGACCCTATGACTGGCCCGGCGACCTGCCCGAAATCTACGCGCAGGTCGATGTGGCCTGGCTGATCGACCGCTACCAGGCGGGGCAGAACTCGGACTGGTTGTTGCCGAACCGGCTCTACGAGGGCTGCCTGAACGGCGCCGTTCCGGTCATGCTGGAGGGGACCGAGGTCGCGCGCCGCGTGGCCGCCTGGGGCTGCGGCGTGAGTGTTGCCGTCCCCGAGCCCGAGGCCGTCGCGGCGGCCCTGTCCGCGCTGGACGGGGCAGGCCTTGCCCGGTGCCGGGCAGCGGTGGCCGCGATCCCCCGGACCGCGCTGGAAATGGACGAGGCCGAATGCCGCCGCCTGACCGCCGCCATCTGCGGTACCGCGGCCGTTCCTCTGGCCGAAGCCGCCGCCCTGGCCGCTCCTGCCCTTGCCCCCTGAGGTTCCCACCATGCCGCTGTCCGCCGCCCCTCGGGTGCTGATCGTGATCCCTGCGCTGAACGAGGCAGCCTATATCGCGGGCGTTCTGAATTTCGCCTTGGACTTCGCGGAACGGGCCGAGGGGCTGGTCGTGGTGGCCGACGGCGGCTCGACCGACGGCACGCGCGAGATCGTGCGCCGCCGCGCCGCCGACCACCGGCGCCTGCGCCTGCTGGACAACCCCGCGCGGCTACAGGCGGCGGCGGTGAACGCGACTCTCGCGCGCTTCGGCGAAGGGGCCGAGTGGCTGCTGCGCCTCGACGCGCACAGCGCCTATCCGGCCGACTATGGCGACGTGCTTCTGGCCGAGGCGCGGCGGATGGGGGCAGACAGCGTCGTGGTCTCGATGCATGCCCAAGGGCAGGGTTTCCTGCAACGGGCCATCGCCGAGGCCCAGAATTCGCGCTTGGGCAACGGCGGCTCGGCGCACCGGCTGGCGGGCGAGGGGGCTTGGGTCGATCACGGCCACCATGCCCTGATGCGGATCGTGGCCTTCCGCGGGGTGGGGGGCTATGACGAAACCTTCAGCCACAACGAGGATGCGGAACTCGATCGCCGCCTGACCAGCGCGGGCCACCGGATCTGGCTGACCGGCCGGACGCGGCTGACCTATTTCCCGCGCGCGAGCTTTGGGCCGCTGGTCCGGCAGTATTACAATTTCGGCCGGGGGCGGGCGAAGAACCTCCTCAAGCACAATGCCCGGCCCGGGGCGCGGCAGGCGGTGGTGGCGATGCTGGCGCCTGCCGCGGCGCTGGTGCTGCTGGCGCCGTTCAGCGCGTGGTTCGCCCTGCCGCTGGTCCTGTGGCTGCTCGCCTGCTTGGGTGGAGGTCTGGCCATTGCCCTGCAAACGAAACGGCCCGAAGGACTGCTGGCGGGACTCGCCGCCGGGGTGATGCACATGGCCTGGTCGGCGGGCTTCTGGCGGCAATGGCTGGCGCGCCGTCCTTCAGCCCCGCAGGGGGCCACCGTATGAGCGCGCCCGTCTTCCGCGACGAGGTGCTGATCGGCGTCTGCACCTTCCGCCGCCCTGAACTGGCCGCAACGCTGGCCTCGCTGGAGGGGCTGGAGCCCTGCAGTCTGCCCGTCTCCGTCGCCATCGCCGACAACGATCGCGCCCCATCCGCGAAGGACCGGGTAGAGGCTATCGCCGCCGCCCATCCTCTGCCCATTGTCTATCTGCATGCGCCCGAGGCCAATATCTCGATTGCCCGCAACGCGCTGCTGGACCACGCCCGCGCCACGGGGGCGCGGCTGCTGGTCTATCTGGACGACGACGAGACGGTCGAACCTGCCTGGCTTTCCCGCCTGGTCGCGGCCTGGAGGGCGGGGCAGCAGGTCACGCCCAGGGCGGGCGCGGTGCTGGGGCCGGTGCGCGCCCATTACAAACCCGGTGCGCCGGGCTGGATGGACCAGGCCCGCGCCCATGACACGCTGCCCGTTTTCGGCAAGGACGGCGCGATCACCAGTGGCTACACCTGCAACACCCTGATCGACCTGGCCAACCCGGCCGCGCGGGGGCTGCGCTTCGATCCGACCCGTGGCCGCTCGGGCGGCGAGGACAGCGCCTTCTTTGCCGATTTCCTGGGCGCCGGCGGACGGATTGCCTTTGCCGAGGACGCCATCGTGCACGAGAGCGTCCCCGCTGACCGCGCGCGGCTTGCATGGCTTCTGCGGCGGCGCTACCGGATGGGCCAGACCCATGCCAGCCTGATCGCCCGGAACCGTTCGCGCGCCGGGCGGATGGGTGCGGCGGGGCTGGCCGCCGCCAAGGCCCTGGCCTGCGGGGGGCTCGCGCTGTTGGGGGTAGCACGCCCGGCCTGGCGCAACCGCCAGATCATGCGCGCGGCCCTGCATGTCGGCGCCGCTGCCAATCTGGGCGGGGCGCGGCAGATCGAAATCTACGGAACGGCGCCCGGTCGGACGGACTCCGCCCTCCGCCCGGGACCTGGGGGAAGCTGATGCCGCGCGACCTGAAACCTTTCGAGGGAGCCGCCTACGGTTCATACCATGGCGGGGGATCGGCCGCCCCTGTCCAGACCATCGACCTGCGCCGCGTCATGGTGGCGCTGCGTCGCCAGCGCCTGACCATTCTGCTGCCCGCCGTGCTGCTGGGGGGTTTGGGGCTCGCCTATGCGATGGCCAAGCCCGAAACCTATAGCGCCCATTCCAGCCTGCTGCTGGACAGCAACGTCAACCGCTCGGTCCAGCAGGCGGGGGGCATTGACAGCGCCGGGCTGCCCTCCGAACGCATCGAGAATGCGCGGGTCGTCCTGGAATCCGACAAGCTGGCCTATGACGTGCTGGACCGGACCGGGCTGCAGGACAATGCGTCCTTCATGGACCCGCCGCGCTCGGGCTTCACGAGCGCGATCGGGCAGGGGATCTCCGCCGTGCTGCGCCCCGTGGCCTGGGTCCGCGACAAGATCACCCTGCTGGTCACCCCGGCCGAGGTCGGGGCGCCCGCCGGACCGGTGGCGGACAGCGCCCGGATGGACCCCTCGATCGCCCCGATCGACCCCAGGCTGCGCCTGGCCGCGATGCGGCTGCGTGGGGGCGTCGAGGTCTTCCGCGTCGGGCAAAGCTCGGCCGTGGCGGTCAGCTTCACCTCGCATGACCCGGTGATCGCGGCCGAGGTCGCCAATGCCTATGCCGACGCCTATGTGCAGGACATCCTGGTCACCAACGCGGATTCCGTGGGCCAAACCAACGCTTGGATGCGCACCCGGCTGGACGAGCTGCAGGCGCAGGCCCAGGCCGCCGCCGACGCGGCCGAGCGCTTTGCGACCGAAAACGGGCTGGTCGCGCTGTCCTCGGGCGGGCTTCTGACCGAACAGGCGCTGAACGAACTGAACTCGAGCCTGACCGCCGCCCTGACCGAGGCCGCGCGCGCCCAGGCGGTGCTGGACACCTATGACCGCGCCGTCGCGGGCGGCGTCGAGGGGCTGACCGACAGCAACAGCTCGCTTGCCATCGGCGGAGACGTCTCCGAGGAGCTGCGCGCGCGGCTGGACACCTACAACGACGTCCGTGCCCGGCTGCAGCGGCTGCTGTCGACCTCGGGTCCGAACCATCCGCAGGTCGCGGGCCTGCGCCGGACGCTGGCCACGACGGCCGAGCGGCTGTTCGTGGAACTGGAAGCCAAGCGCGCCGAGGCGCAGAGCACGCTGGATGTCGCCAACGCGCGCGTCGCGGCCCTGCAGCAAAGCGTCGAACAGGCCTCGCAGAGAAACAGCGCGCAGGCCGCCAACCTCGTCCGCCTGCGCGCCCTGCAGGAAGAGGCGGCTACCCTTTCGGCAATCTACCAGCAGACGCTGACCCGCTCGCAGGAGATCGAGCAGCAGCAGTCCTTCCCGGTCTCAAACGTGCGCATCCTGTCCTATGCGCAGGTGCCGGCCTCGCCCTCGGGACCGGCGGTGCTGCGCACGGCGCTGGCCGCGACCCTGCTGGGGCTGTTCTTCGGCATGGGGATCGCCGCATGGCGGGAATGGCGCGATCGCGCGCTGCGCACGGGTGACGACCTGACGGACCATTCCGGGCTGCGCTTCCTGGGGCACCTGCCGGTCCTGCCGCGGGTGCGTCCTTCGCGCCTGCGTCCCGTGCCCGCCCCGCAGGTCCCGGCGCCCGTGCCGCCAGCCGAGACGCCGAAGGGCGAGACCCTGCCGGTCCCCTCCCGCGCCCGGCCCCCGGTCATCCCCGTGCCGGTGCCGGTGATACATTATCCCGATTCCGTTTATGCTGAAACGCTGCGCCACGTCCGGCTGGCGGCCGAGGCCGCAGGCGGCTCGCCCCCCGTGACGGGGGTCACCTCCTTCCATCCTTATGGGGGCCGCTCGTCGGTGGCCTTCAATTTGGCGGGCCAGCTGGGGGTGGGGCTGCGCTCGGTCCTGCTGATCGACGCCGACAGCCGCGCCCGCGGCCTCAGCCGGATGCTGGGGCTGGACCGCAAGCCGGGGCTGACCGACGCGGTGGCCGGACGCGGCGACTGGAAGGACATGCTGGTCGGCATCGCCGACACCAACCTGGCCGTGCTGCCCTGCGGATTGGAACAGGGCGGGGCCTCGGACGACCTGCTGACCGGCCGGATCCTGGGGCAGATCGCGGCCGAGGCGGGGGGCGACTTCAGCCGCGTGATCGTGGATGTGCCGCCACTTTATCCCGTGGCCCAGGGCCGGGCGATCCTGCAGGAACTTCCCCAGTTCCTGATCGTCGCCGAATGGGGCCGCACCCCCCGCAGCATGGCCGAAACGGTGCTGGCCGAGGACCCGCAGCTTCAGGCGCATTGCCTGGGCGTGGTCTATGATCGGGTCAACCTGCGCCACCTCCGGTCGTATCTGATGCCCGAAGCGATGGAAAATTACCTCAGCCGGTCAAAGGATTACCTGTCCCTGAAAGGAAGGTAAAAAATTGGCTAGCATTTTAATATTTTCTTAAGCCTTTTTCTTCAACCTCTGGTATACTCGTCAGAGGGTTGGGGACCTTCGAATGTTCGTTGTTCGCTATCTGATGGCTGTTCTGGCCGTGATGGTTGGCATCACGGCCTGGGGCATCTCGGCCGGCTATTCCGCCTGGCAGGTCCTGGGAATGGCCTTCCTGTCGGCCGTGGTTCTGCAAGTGGTGATCCTGGCCTATGTGGCCGTCGCGGCGGCCCGCAGGGGCCGCGGCCCGTCAAGCGGGCCTTCGCGCGGCGTGCGCAAGCGATGCGATCAGCTGGTCATCCTGCCGAGATAGCCTTCCGCCTGCATTCCCTGTTCGCGCGGGCGTTCCGAGGCGACCACGCGGCCTGCCTCCATCACGAAAACCGCGTCGGCGGCCCGGCTGAGAGCGGGACGATGGGTGATCGCCAGGATCGTCATGCGCCCGCGCAGCCCGTCGATGGCCCGGATCAGGGCTTCCTCGTTTTCCCAGTCGAGCGCGCTGGTCGCCTCGTCCAGCACCAGCACGTCCGGCTCGCGCAGAAGGGCGCGGGCGACGGCGATCCGCTGGCGCTCGCCTCCTGACAGCAGCGCACCGCGGTCGCCCATCATCGTTTCGAGCCCCGCCGGCAGATTCCGCACGAAACCGGCCGAGGCCAGGTCGAGCGCGCGGAAGATGCGCTCGTCATCCACCGGCCCGCCCGCGGCGATGGCCATGTTCTCGCGGATGGTGCCGTTGATCATGAAGGGCTCCTGCGCAACATAGCCGGTCCGGTCGCGCCAGCGGCGCAGTTGGCCGGGGCGCAGGGCCGTGCCGTCCACCAGGACCGCGCCCTTTTGGGGTTCCAGAAGGCCCATCACGATGTCGGCCATCGAGGTTTTCCCCGCGCCCGAAGGGCCGACCAGCACCGTCAGCTCGCCCGCCCGCAGGGTCAGGGAACAGTCGCTGACCGCTTCGCGCGACTCGCCGGGAAAGCGCCAGGTGACGCGGTCCAGGCGGATTTCCCGGCGTGGGGCGGGGGCGGGGTCGCTGCCCTCCATCGCCGGGTCATGCTGCGCCTGCAGGTCGTCCCGGAGCCGGGTGATCGCCCCCCAGGCCGGCAGGTCCACCAGCAGCTGCTGGACCGCCCCCTGCATCCCCATGAAGCGCGGCGCCGTGCGCATGAACAGCAAAAGCAGGATCACGATCCGGCCCACGTCCAGATGGACCCAGCGCAGCGCCACCCAGATGAACAGCGCGGCCCCGCTGACCACGGCGAACTGGAACAGCCCCGAGCCAATGGTGGATTGCCGCGTGAACTCGCGCGCATCCGCCTTGGTCTGCCCCAGAATCGCCGAGAAGAGCCCCAGGTAACGGCTTTCCAGATTCATGCTGCGCGCCATCTTCAGGCTGCCCACGAATTCCGACACCGCCGCCAGCTGGCGTTCGCGCCGGTCCTGCAGCCGGTCGCCATAGTGCCGCGCAAGCCGCCGGAAAGGCCGCATCAGCGCCAGCGCGACGATCCCGAAGCCATAGGACAGCAGCGTCATCGGCACCGAGATCGCCAGGCTCAGCACGAAGTAAAGCGACAGTCCCACCAGGTTCTGCAGGATGGACAGGACAAGGAAGGCGGCCAGATACAGCCGCTCGATCTCGCCGGTCAGCGCGTGCTCGATGCGCGAGCGGGGGATGCGCGCGACATGGGCCCACCGCGCCTGCGCCACGTCCCGGAACAGGGCCGTGCGGTAATGGTTGGTGAAATCGTAGATCAGGTCGGACAGGTAGACGGCCTTGCTGCGGTTGAACAGCGCCTGAAGTCCCGTCAGTCCCACGATCGCCAGCAGCAGCAGGCCAAGCGGGATCACCGCGGGCAGCAGACCCGCGCCGGGAAAGTCCAACCCCGACAGGTCGATGGTGGTGCCGCCCGCGCCGACCAGTTGCAGCACCGGCAGGAAGGTCATGATCGCCGCGCCCTCGGACAGGGTGCCCAGCACCAGAAGCCCCAGCCCGATCCAGAGCCGCCGCCCTTCCAGGTGCCGCATCGCCCGCCACAGCGAGGACAGCTGCCCCCGGCTTGCCCTCGACTCGGCAGCTGCGGGGGACGCCGGGGCAGGCGTCGGGACGGCAGAGGGGTCATGCGCCATGTCAGCCTTTCCCAAGGTCGCGCTCGATGGCGGCGCGGATATCGTCGGCCCGGTCCAGCCCGTCGGCCAGAAGCAGGCGCCGGGGCGGGCAGTCCAGCGCCACGCGGCCGGCGGCGCGGAAATGCTCGGCCGCTGCCGCGCCGGCCAGCAGCGCCTGGCCGAAGCGGACGGCATAGGAAAAGCGCAGCACGGCGGTCAGCGCCTGCGAGGCCGGGATGGGCAGCACGGCCGAAGGCTCGCCTGCGGGGGCGCGTTCCAGCAGGTAAAGCCGCGCGGCGGGCGCCGGGGCAGGGGCCAGCCGGCCGGGGTCCAGCATGGCGCGGGCCTTGTCGATCGCATGGTGCACATGGCCGCGGACCGTGGCCCCCTCGGGCAGCAGTTGCGCCGCGCCCTCGGACAGCTTGACCTGACCGAAGCCCGGCAGCATCCGCCCCTCGGCATTGATGGCGACGAGGTCGTCGGCCAGCAGCTGCGCGCCGTTCCGCAGCAGGTTCGTGGCGGTGGTGGACTTGCCCACGCCCTTGTCGGCCAGGAAGGCGATGCCGTGTCCCCGGTAAACGACGGCGCTGGCGTGCAGGACGAAAAGGCCGTTGCGCCGCAGCGCCTCGAACAGGACCGGCCCCAGCAGCGGAAAGGCCAGCAGGTCGTCCGAGACGCCAAGCTTGCGCTCGATCCCAATGCGGCTGCCGTCGGCCGAGACCGAGAAGGCCCCGACCTCGGGCCACCAGAACCAGGTGCCTTCGGGCGCGAAGCGGCAGTCAGGACGTGGGGTGCGCGGAACCTGCGGCTGCGGCGTCTCGGTGATGCGCAGGTCGGCCGGGCCGCCGGGCGCGCGCGGGGACAGCTCGGGCAGGATCACGTCCGAGGCGATGGCGAGGCCATAGGCCGCATAGGCATGGGCCGGGGCGGACGCGGCGGACAGGGCAGGGGCAGCGGTCATGGGTCACTCGCAAGGATCGGGCAGGGCGCGCGGGACGCAAGAGAAGGGGGCGCGGCCGCAGAGGCAAGGGGTGCGCCGCGCTCGAACCAGGCGGCCAGCCACAGCGCCCGCCACAGCCGGAAGGCCACCTGCGGGTCAGGATCGGCCGAATGCGCTAGCCGGGTGGCATCGGCGCGCAGGACGCCCGCGTCCACCCAGCCCTGCAGGGAACCGGGACCGGCGCGGAAGGCGGCCAGCCGGCCCTGCGGGTCCTGCCGCAGCGTGGTCCAGAAATCGGCGATGAAGTTGGTCTTGTCCCGCCGCAGCCGCACCGATTCGGGCAGGACGCCCCGCATCGCCTCGCGCAGCAGGGCACGGGGCTGGCCGCCCGCGACCTTGGCCAGCATGGGCTGCCAGACGCAGAGTTCGACCACCCGGTGATCATAGAAGGGATAGCGTGGCGCCACGCCCTCGGCCTGCGCGGCCCGGCCGAGCACCTCAAAGGCGGTGGGGGCCAGCGGGCCGGTCATCATGGCGGCATGCAGGCGCAGGCCCTCGGGCAGGGCGCGGTCCTCGGGGTCGGGCCGGGTGCTGGCGCGGACCTGCTCGACCAGGCGGGTTTCGCGGGCGAGGTCGGGATCGACCAGCGCGCGCCATTCCTGCGGCGCCGGGCCGCTGTCCGTCAGCGCCCACCGGCCCAGCCGGCCGAAGCCGCGCCGGCCCTTGGCCGCCAGCAGGGCAGCAAGGGCCTGGGTCACGGATTCGCCGGTGAAGCGGGCCTGCCGTGCGGCCAGCGCCAGCGCCAGCGACCATTGGCCGGATTGGGCGATCAGCGCGATGTCGCGGGGGGTGCCGCCGATGACCTCGTCCCCGCCATGGCCGTTCAGCACGGCCACGCAGCCCTGCTCGCGCGCGGCGCGGTGAAGCCTGCGGGTACCCGTGAGGCCCGGGGCGAAAACCGGCTGGTCCTGCCAGTCGAGCTGCGCGTCGAAGTCGAACAGCTCTGCCGCCGCCGTTTCCCCGGGCAGCGGGACGGGGGCCAGTCCTTCGTCCGACCGGCGCAGCACGTCCCCGATATAGCGCCCCTCGTCCATCGCCGGGTCGCGATAGCGCAGCGACAGCGCCGGGCGGGGTTGGGGGGCAGGGGCATCCGGCCCCACCGACAGCAGCGCCAGAGTGCTGGAATCGAGCCCCCCGCTGAGCATGGTCGCGGTGGGACCGTCGGCGCAGGCCTGCAGCGTCGCATGGGCCAGCGCCGCATGCAGGGCGGCGCCTGCGTCCCGCGCCTCGGGCGGGGCGGTTCGTTCCAGCCGGTACCAGGGGCGCAGGGTCGTGGTCCCGTCCGGTTCGACCACCATCAGGTGACCGGGCGGCAGGCGCAGGACGCCCTTCCACGCCGTCCTTGCGGCATCAAGGGTCTGGCTTGACAGGAAGCCCGCCACCCAGGCGCGGTCGATCTCGGGCGCGGCGTCCAGTCCCGCCAGCACCGTGGACAAGTCGCCCGCGACCACCACCCGGTTCTGCGTGGCGGCATAGGTCAGCGGCTGGATGCCGAAGCGGTCGCGCACCACGGTCAGCCGCCGGGTCCGCGCGTCCCACAGGGCAAAGGCGAAGCCCCCGCACAGCCGGTCCAGCGCCTCGACACCCCAGCGCCGCCAGGCCGCCAGCACCAGGCCGACGGGGTCCATGTCCCGGTCGGCCGCCAGGGCGGCACGCAATTCGCCCAGGTCGGTCAGCGCAAGGTCCCCCGCGAGCGTCAGCGGCCCGAAGGACCGCGCGACCGAAGTCCCGGCCTGCCACAGCTGGATGCCCTCGCTGCCCCAGCGATGGGGGGCCTGCCCGGTGCGACGGGCAAGGTCCGCCTCGACGCGCCGGCTTGTGTCGGGCTGGTTCGCGCCGGGGCCCAGCAGGGCGGCAAAGCGGCTCATGTCCGCACACCCGGAAGGGTGAAGTCGTGCAGGGCACGATGGCGGGCATAATCCTCGGCCGTGCCGCCCAAGACGATGGTGTCCCCGGCCATCAGCCAGGCATGGGGGGCCAACCGACCCGGCGCCGGGGCCTGCGCGGGCACCGACAGCCGGATGGTCGAGGCAAGCCCGCGCTTCGCCAGCAACAGTTGCCCCGCGCTGGCCTGCGTCAGGCATGTCGCCCCCGGCACCAGCCGGGCGGCGTTGCGGACCGACCAGGCAATCTCGGCCAAGTCGGTGCGCGGCGCCGGGGCCGCGGGATCCGGGACGGAATGGGATTCGATCAGGCGGCGCAGGCGGTGATGGGCGCCGCGCCACAGATAGGCGCGCGCCAGCAGCACGGCGCCGAGCGCCTGCCACAGCAGGACGGCCTCGCGCCTGCGCAGCCGCCGGATGCGCCGCAGCACCCCCATCTCAGACAGTCTGGATCAGGCCATGCGTCAGCATGTCGTCCAGCAGGTCGGAGATGTCGCGCCGGCAGTCCTCGGGGGCCACCTTATACTCGGCCGCGATGGCGGCCGTCAGGTCGTCCACCGAGGCGGGGACCGCCATGCGGTCCCAGATCGCGGCGCCCACTGGGTCGAGGCTGAAGTAGGTGTTGGACCTCAGGTCGAGGATCGCGATGCCTTCCTCGACCTCGCAGGACACGCATTCGGGGGAAACGAGATAGGCCATGAATTCGATCATCTGGAATTGAAGTTGAAAATGAAAACGCAGGACAACCTTAACGAGATTTCCGGCGCCATTTCCATTACGGGGCCGGTGAGCAGGCGGCAGTTACCTGCCGCCTGCCCGTTCCCATTACGAGAAGGTCAGTTCGCTGGCAGGCGTACCCGTGGGGAAATCGCGGTCCAGAACGGATCCCGAGCTCATGCCCTGGGTCATCGCTTCCAGCTTGCCCTGCACGCGGAGAACGGGGCGGGTGTAGGTCTTGGTCATGGTGCACCTTGTAAAAACACGACAGTTCAACACTGCCCCGGGCAGATTTCTGTTTGAGCGGTTCTTTGCAACCTGTCCAAAAATACAGGTTAACTTTCTCGCCCTGAAAATCCCTTTGAACTTCAACAATTAGGACAAAAACCTCGGCCTGTGAGGTGCGGCAGGCATGTATTTTTTAACCATCGTGAGGAATTGATAAAATTTTAGCTAGATGAACGTGCCAGAGTTGATCTAGGTGAGCGCGGGGCCTTTTCCCCTTCCTCCGCCGCCGCGCTGGTAATTGTTCTGTTGTTCTTTGTAGGGCTGGTGTTCATGCAGATGCTCCGCGTTCAGGATCTCGTTGCCGAGAATGGCAAGGCTCCCCTCATGGCTGTCCCTGCGCGACCTGCCCCCCTGCGGGCGCGTCCCCCGGTCCTCGTGGTGCCGGCGGCCCCGGTCGGGGGCAGGGCGAAGCGGGCGCTCGACATCGGGCTGGTGCTTCTGGGCCTGCTGCTGCTCTGGCCGCTGATCCTGGGGCTGGTCGTTCTTCTCAAGGTGATGGATCCCGGCCCGGTGCTTTACGGGCACCGCCGCGTCGGCTTCGGCGGGCGCGAGTTCCGCTGCTGGAAGTTCCGCACCATGGTCGTGGACGGCGATGCCGTGCTGGAGCGCCACCTGCGCGAGAACCCTGCGGATGCCGCGCTCTGGAAGGAGCAGCGCAAGCTGGTCAACGATCCCCGCGTCACCCCCTTGGGAGCAGTCCTGCGCAAGCTCAGCCTGGACGAGCTGCCGCAGCTTCTCAACGTGCTGAAGGGCGAGATGAGTCTGGTCGGCCCCCGCCCGATCGTTCAGGCCGAGCTGGATCATTACGGCATCTCGGCCCGCCACTACCTCGCGACGCGCCCCGGCCTGACGGGCCAGTGGCAGATCAGCGGGCGCAGCGACACCACCTATGCCGAGCGGGTCCGCCTCGACCGCTTCTACGTCACCAACTGGAGCCTGTGGCGTGACCTGCGGATCATCTTCCTGACGATCCCCGCAGTGGCGCTGTCGCGCGGCGCGCATTAAGGCATCTTCCAGAGACTACCTTGAGGCGCGCCTCTGCGCGCGCTCCGGCTTGCCCTAGGAAAGGACTGCCACGTGCCCCGCCGCCGCAGAGTCGACCTGTTCTACCACGGCTACGAGCTTCCTGCGCTGGACCGGCCGTTCGGGCGCGTGCAGTCGAACCTGCACCTGCTGGCGCGGACAGCCTATCGTGGCTTGCGGCGGCGCCAACCCTATACCGGATTCTACACCGCCTTTCGCAACCTCAAGCGGGCGCTGGAGCAGGCTGGACTTGATGTCCATGTCAACGACTTCGCCCATGCCCGCCGCAATCCCACGCAGCCCATCGGCATCTCGGGCCATGCCGAGGTCTATAAGCATGTAGCGCTGTCCAATCCTGCCGTCTTCGGTCCCGGCTACGTTCCACCGCCCGAAACCATCGACGCGGTGGCGAAGGGGACCAACATCCGCATCTTCACCCAGCCTTCGGAATGGCCCTGCCGGATTCTGCGTTCCAAGTTGGGCGACCGGGTCCAGCCCATGTTCGCCCCTATCGACCTGTCCGCTTGGCCCGATCTTTCGGCAGGGTCCAAGACCCATGATGTCATCATCTACGACAAGATCCACTGGCATCGGGACGAGATGGTGCCTCGCATCCTGCAGCGCCTGCAGCGCCACCTTGCAGCCCGCAACCTCAGCCATGTGATGCTGAGATATGGACAGCATCATCTTTCCGACTATCGGGCGGCCCTGAAGGGCGCACGGGCACTGGTATTCCTGTCATCCCACGAAACCCAGGGTCTCGCTTATCAGGAGGCGCTGGCCTCGGGGCTGCCCATCTTCGCTTGGGATGAGGGCAGGCTGGTCGATCCTCGAGAGGTCAGGACGGCACCAGCCGATCTTGTCGTCTCATCGGTGCCCTATTTCGACGAGCGCTGCGGAATGACCTTCATGGAAACCGGCCTCGAGGATCGTTTCGACAGCTTCTGGGAAGCCCGGGACAGCTACGCCCCGCGTGCCTTTGTGGCCGAGACGCTTGGCCCCGAGCGTGCCGCCGGCATCTACCTCGACCTGCTCGACCGCGCCGCCACGGCCTAGGTGACGGCGGGCAGGCCCGGTCTGCCCGGTTTGTCCAGGGAACCTCCTGAATGCGTCAGGCGCTCCGCTTCGCGAAGCCTGCGCCCATAGCAGACGGCAACGATGATGGTCAGCGTCACAGCGTTGAACTGGTAGAAATAGACGACCTCGATCCACATCAGCAGGAACAGGCGCACCATGAACAGGGCGAAGAAGATCGATGCGGCCGAGGGGCTGCGGATCGCCCAGGAAAGCGAGGACCACAGGGCACCGAAGACAATGACCGTCTGCAGGGCGGTGCCAATCACACCGATCTCGACGGCGTTCGACAGAAGGGTGTTGTGGAAGTTGAAGCCGCCCCGGCCCTTGATGCCGAACTCGGCCCAGAGTTGCTCGGCCACAGGTTGGCCATGCACCCAGAAAGCTTGGTAGCCCACCCCCAGAAAGGGCCGCTCGGCGATCTGTTGAAGGGCGACGGCCCAGAGATCGGTCCGTCCGGTCAGGGTGATGTCCTTGCCGGTGAGATCAAGGAAAGCCTTGGCCAACTCGTCCGTCATGGACGACAGCAGGACCGCCACGGCCGCGGACAGCACGATCGTCATCGTGATCGCCACCAGCCGGACATGGGGCGTCAGGCGCTGCAGAAGCAGGATGAGACCGAAGATCATGACGACACCCAGGGTGCTGACCAGCGCCCCCGAGGATTTCCCCATCACCATCAGCACCGTTCCCAGCATCAGGCTGCCAAGCGCGGGCTGGCGCCAGCGGGGCGGCAGGCGGCGGTCGATCAGCACCGCCAGTGCCACGATGATGAGGAGGGCCATCGCGCCTGCCAGCGCGTTCTTGCTGGCATAAATGCCCAGATAACCCATGCCTCCCGCCCGGGTGCGGCCCGACAGGAGGCTTGCCACCCCTTCGAGCGAACTGGTCAGGAAGATGATCTTCACAAAGGTCATCGGCGCAATCCGGTAGGCCATGACCACTGCGATCGCTGCGGTCAGACATAACTGGATGCCATAGCGCAGCGTGAGCGAGGCATAGTCCGACCAGACGAAGGACATAAGGCACCAGAGCGCCATCAGGACGATGGCCCATTCCCGCCGCAGCGCGGCCAGGGTTTCGCCGGGACGTCTCAGCACAAGCGCCATGCCGCTCATCAGGAACAGCAGCGCTCCCAGCGAGCCCAGGACAGGGATGAAGGCGAGCCCGAAGATTGCGGCGAAAGCCGCCAGGACATCGGGCGAATAGCTGATCGTCCAGCCCTTCCGAGGTATCCCCCTGGCTTGCGTCCGTGCGGGGGTAACCTGCGCGCCTGACATCGCCACCGACATCAACAGCATGTCCTGAAGGGAATGGGGAACAAAGCGGCCTCGTCAATCGGCGTGGCGGCGAAAGGGATCGCACCGTCAGCGCCTTTCATCATGCAGGAAGCTAAGGCACCATCCTAGCCGCCAGCTCTGGCAAACCCAAGCCCTCGAAGGCCAGAAGGAGTGCGCCCCGATGCATCCGCGGACGATCCGGGAATAACCGTTACGCGTTTCGTTCATCGAGCGCCCTGCCCGGCTGTCTGCGCCAGGATGGCCGCAACGGAAGGGTGCTCGTGCCCCGCATGCCGCACGGCCAGCCGCTTGACTGTGGCCTTGGGAGAGGGATCGCCGGGAACGCCGGGTGCCCGGATGCCTGCCTTTCTCAGGGCCTCGCGCCGGCGGTCCATCGGCAGGCGCAGGATGCCCCCGTCGAGGAAGGCCTTTCGCAGCCGCTCGGGCGTTCCCGTCCAGACCGCACGCTGCAGGGCGGTCACCGAGGCCTTGAGATCAAGCTCGCGCCGCAGCCAGCCCTTGCCGAGGCCCGCGTTGCGGGTGGTGGACTGCTCGTTCTCGGCCCAGACGGCCAGCTTCTCGCGGCTGATGTAGACCGGCTCGGACACTAGCCGCGTTCGCAGGTATTCCTCCAGCGTCGGAATCGTCTCGACCCGGATGGCGAGTTCCCGGCGGATGTCCTTCGACCAGAACACCGCGCCGTTGGACAGGCCGACTGCCCCGAACATCGCCAGGTGCAGTTCCTCAGGGGCATGGGCGCGCTCGTCGAAGATCCCGTCGAAGATGCCCTCGTCCCCGATGCGGGCCTTCGGGGTGCGGCTGTCGTGCTCGATCACTTGGTTCAGCTGGCAGATCGTGACGCCTTCCTGCCGGATGATTTCGCAGCCCCGTGCCATGAACTCGGGACGCACCTGGTTGTCGTCCTCGAGCATGAAGAAGAAATCCGCCCCATGGGGGTTCTCGCGCAGGAAGCAGTCGTCGAGGTTCCTGACCATGAACTTCTGCGGGCGGTTCCAGACATGGCGGATGCGGGGGTCTCCCAGTTCCTCGACCACGGCGCGGGCGCTGCCGTCGGGGCAGTCGTCGCGCACCTCGCAGATCCACTCCTCATGCGACTGCGCCTGCAGGCAGCGCATGGCGCGGGTCAGAAGATCGGGGCGGCGATAGGTCGGGGTTCGGACGAGGACTAGGGGCATGCGTGATTCCCGCTTCAGGAAACGTAGTCTTTCGCAACCGCATGGCCGCAGGACCGGCATGTCGGCAAGTCGTCTTATTAGACAATTTGAACGTTCAGGATGCGAACTCGTCTTCCGCCGCAAGCGGCCACCTCTGCAGCCTCAGGGGGTGTTGATTTTCACCCGGAACTGACCCGGGTATGGAGTGAACCCCTCGGGCTGGACCACGGGGCCCGGAAACACTGATACGCTGAACGGCCTTGATCGGAGAAGGCTCATGACGTCACGAGGACCCTACCGTCGGCATTCGATGCCCTTCAAGCTGCAGCTCTGCCAAGACATCCGTTCCGGGGTGATCGGCCGGCGCGATGCACAGCGCAGCCACAACCTCTCCGCCAACCTCATTCAACTGTGGCTGACCCAGTTCGACCGGGGCGAGCTGAATGACGAGGAAGCCGAAGCCAGCGTCATCGTCGAGTATGAAGCTCGGATCGCAGCACTCGAGCGGAAGGTGGGTCAGCTCACGATGGAGCTGGATCTTGCCAAAAAAACACCGCGAATGCCGGCCGCGAACGGCAGCGAGAGATCCTTCGTGATCAGCGGCCCCGGGGCTGCTCCGTCAGACGGGGATGCAAAGCCATGAGCTTGCCGCGCAGCACGTATTACTATCGCTCGACCGGGAAACATGGAGTGCTGACGGACGCCGAGCTTGTCGCCATTATCGAGGACATCCAGGATGAACTCCCCTGCTATGGCTATCGGCGCGTGACCCACGAGCTTCGGCGCCGCGGCCTCGCGATCAATCACAAAAGGGTAGCAAGGGTGATGCGGATGGCGGGACTTGGCATCAAGCCCCGCAAGCGCTTTGTGCGCACGACCGACAGCCGGCACGACGGCCCGATCTTCCCCAACCTGTATCGCAACATCATCCCCGATCAACCGGACAGGGTCTGGGTTGCAGACTTCACTTACATTCGTGTCGCCACGGGCTTTTGCTACCTGGCCGTCATTCTGGATGCCTGCAGCCGGAAGGTTGTGGGCTATGCGCTATCACGGCACCTGGACACGGAACTGGCGCTCGCCGCCTTGGGCGCGGCTCTCGTGAGCAGGAACCCTCCCAAGGGCTGCATTCATCATGCCGATCGCGGCTGCCAATACGCATCCCAAAACTATCGTGATGCCCTTGAGGCTGCAGGCTTGCGCGGCTCGATGAGCAGCGTCGGTAACCCTTATCACAATGCGCAGGCCGAGAGCTTCATGAAGACCCTGAAGGTCGAAGAAGTCTACAGGGCCGGTTACGAGACCTTCGCCGATGTAGCAGCCCGATTGCCGACGTTCATCGAGCAGGTCTACAATGCAAAACGACTGCACTCAGCCCTCGGCTACCGAACCCCCGAGGAATTTGAAACCCTGTTTGCCCAGAAGGCGGCTTAGTTGAGATGGTGCGATGTGGTCCAGCCCGAGGGGTTCACTCCAAACCCGGGTCAGTTCCGGGTGAAAATCAACACTCAGGGGTCCAAGCACGTCACCGATCCCTCGAACAGGCACGCCTTTTCTAGCGGCGTATAGGCCACCCAGTCGATCTCGTAGCCGAGCGGGCTCTGGCGCGGGCCTTGGCGGCCCATCCAGTCGGTCAGGGTCTCCGTGCTCCAGAAGGACATGTAGAGCTTCTGGGGATGGGTCGGCAGGAGGCTGTTAGGGGCGGTGCGATGGACCTCCTGCCCGTCGAGGTACCAGGTGATGCCCTCCGGCTCCCAGCGGAAGGCGACGGTGTGGAACTCCTTGTCGAAGGGGGACGTGGAGGGGGCCGCGCCGCCGTTGTGGGGCTTGCCCGCGACATAGGTGTTCACCGTCATCTCGCCGGGCTCGCGGGTCAGGATCTCGATGTCGATCTCGTCATGGGGGGCGCCGTGAACTGGCCCGATATAGGTGAAAACCGAGGCGTTCAGGCCCGGTGCGCGGGGGGTGCGGATGCGCGCCTCGAAGGTGCCATGGTGGAGGCGGGCATGGGTCTGGACCTCGCCGCACCGGGGGGGCCTGTCCCCGTCTTCAGGCGCGGGGATGTGGAACAGCGTGAGGGTGCCGTCCTGCACCCGCACGGCCCCGGCCGACCAGTGGCAGTCCTGCCAGTCGCCGTTGGTCCAGCCGTCCGAGACATACCAGCGGTCGCGGTCCAGCCCTTCGGTGAAATCCTCGAAGAAGCCGGCCGTGTCGGGATGGGGCTCAGGGGTTTCGGCCGAAAGCGGCTGGCCCAGGGTGACCAGGGCGGCAAGAAGGATGGGGAGGTGGCGCATCTTCGGGCTCCTCGGCCGTGCGGTTGCTGCGAGGGGGTGCCCGGCTTATGGAAGCCCCGGGCGGGTCGGTCAACGGAAAGGCGTTCACATGTCGTGCAATCCGTGGAGACCAGCTGCATGACGACCCCTGATCCGTCGAAGCCGGTCGTTTCGGTCATCATGGCCAACTTCCGCGGCGCGGCGCATCTGGAAGCCGCCATGCGCGCGGTTCTTGCGCAATCCGAGCGGCGGCTGGAGCTGATCCTGGCCGACGACGCCTCCGACGACGATAGTGTGGCGATCGCGCGGGCGGTGGCTGCAGGGGACGACCGGGTGCGGGTCATTGCCAGTGCTCGCAACCAGGGGCCGGCCGCCACGCGCAACCTCGCGCTGGATGCAGCCCGGAGCGACTGGATCGCCATCGTGGACAGCGACGACCTGATCCACCCCGAGCGGCTCGCGCGCCTGGTTGCCGCAGCAGAGGCCGCGGGGGCCGATCTCGTGGCTGACGACCTCGTGCATTTCGGCGCCCCGGCCGAGCAGGGCCGCACCCTGCTGCAGTCCCTGGGCCTGGCCGCGCCGATGTGGCTGACGGCGGCGCCCTATCTGCGCGCCAACGGGGGCGACCCAGCCCTGCCCGCCTTCGGCTATCTCAAGCCGGTGATCCGGCGCGCGGTGCTGGGAAACCGGCGCTACGATCCCGGGCTGCGGATCGGCGAGGATTACGACCTCGTGCTGCGGCTGCTGATCGAGGGCGCACGCTTCCTTCTGCTGCCCGATCCGCTTTACGCCTATCGGCGGCACGCGGGCTCGATCTCGCACCGGTTGTCGGTCGGAACGGTCGAGGCCATGCTGGCGGCCCACCGCGCCCTGCCCCGCCTGGCCGATCCCGAGGCGCAGGCCGCCGCCGCAGCCGTGGACCGCCAGTTGCGCCGCGCCCTGCGCTACGAGCGGCTGGTGGCCGACCTCAAGGCGCGGCGCTGGAGCCGTGCCCTGCCCCGGCTGGCCGACCCGGCGATGATCGCAAGGCTGGCCGAAAGCCTGCGCGACCGCCGCCGCCGCAAGGCCGCCGCGGCGCAGGGACCAGGCGCCTCTGCCCCCCTAGGTCCCCTGTCCGATCTGCCGCCGCCCGGGCAGCCCTGGGAGAGCCCCCCTGCCCCCGTTGCGGGCCGGATCACAGCAACGGGTGTCCTTCCCCCGGGCGCCCCTGGCTGGGCCCTGTGGCTCGCGCAGGCAACGGCCGGGTCCTCAGCGGGCTGAGGGCTTCGTCCGCCGCTCCAGCACTCTCTGGACGCGCAGGGAGAGGGCCGCGCGGGCGGCCTCGGCCAGCAGCACATGGGGACGGCCCTCGGCCAGCATCCGCAGCATCTGCCGCCGTCGCGGCGCCTCGGCCCGGCGCTGCCAGGGCTGGAACACGAGGTCGCGCAGGACAGCCGGGTCGGTGGGTAGGCCGCGCAGGGGCCCGGCCCCCTGTGCCAGCGCCGGATGGTCGTGGCAGGCGCGGGCCAGCGCGATCCCCAGCGCCAGCGTGTGCCCCTGCCCGGCGGATGCCGCGATCCCGTCCAGCTTCCGGCGCTCGGCCGGGGTCAGGTGGGCGAGCCAATGCGCCAGCTCGGTCGCGGCCCAGCCGCAGGGCTCATGCGCCAGCAGCGCCTTGGCCAGCGTCACCGCCATCAGCAGGCAGCCGTCGGGGGGTGACAGGACCGGGACCGCCTGCCCCTCGTGGGTCTGCGTCGCCGTGCGGTCCAGCACGCCTTCCGCACGCCGCCAGTCCGGTAGGCCTGCCTGCTGCAGCCGGTGATGCAGGTCGATGACGGCGCCGTCGCTTTCACGCCGGAAATGCTGCTCGCCCAGGAAGGGGATCCACCAGAGCGCCTGTTCCTGCTCCATGGGCGCGAAGCCTAGGGTCTGCAGGACTGCCGCCGCCTGCCTGCGGTCGCGGGGCGCCACGAACAGGTCGATGTCGCCCGAGGGCCGCCGGAAGGGATCGCCATGGACGGCCATCTGCTGGAACGGTCCCTTCATCACCGCATGGCGCAGCCCGGCCCCGGCAAGGGCGCGGGAAGCCTCGGCCGTGACCGCCATGGCCTTGCGGTTCATGGCGGCAATGCGCAGCCGCACCTGCAGAAGCCGGGGAGCGAGCGCGGCGCAGCCCGGCGGAAGCGCGGCCGGGCTCACCGGCAGCTGGCCCAGCATCTTGTTCAGCCGGGCGATGTCGAACAGCCGGTCGGGATCGGGCGCCCGCCCTGCCCCGACCGGCACCGCCGCCCCCCCGTCAGGGGCCGAGGCCGCCAGCAGGACGCCGATCTCGGGCAGCGAATCCCCCCGGACCAACGCGATCGTTTCCTCGCTGAACCCCATCCGCTCCTCCTGGCCGCGCCGCATTTCACCCGAGCGACCGGGCCGAGGCAACCGGCGCATCGCCGCGGCCTCCTGCCCTCAGGGACGGCCGCGCTTTTCGGACCAGGACTGGCAGAAGCGGACGAAGTGGCGCGAAGGGTGCTTGGGCTCGATCTCCTCGGCCGCGCACCAGCGGCGCCATTCGCCTTCCAGGTGGCGCACGTCCCAGCCGGGGGCGGCGGCGCGGGCCTCCTCATAGGCCTCGGGGTCCAGCAGCCCCTCGAAGACCTCGGCCTCGGGCGCAGGCGCGGTGCCGCGGTTGCGGAAGACGACCTGCGTTCCGTCCTCGGAAAAGCGGATTGAATAGTCGGGCATGTGGGAATGGGCGATGTCCTCGCGGATCACGTTGGCCACGAGACGGCGGAACTCGAAGCTGGTCGAGGCGGAGCCGCATTTCTTCTGCAGCAGGTCCAGCCCCACGACCCATTCCTTCTGGTTGCCGCAGTGCTTGCGCGCGAGCTCGTAGAGCCGCCGTTCCAGCGGCCGCCGCAGGCGGAAGTAGTCGCGGCTGATCGTCAGCACCTCATGGGCGCGGATCGCGTTGAAGACCCAGTCCGACAGCTTGATCTCGATCTCCTGCATCCGCCCGTCGCGCGTTTCGCGCACGATGCGGGCGCTTTCGATCAGGCCGAAGGTTTCGAAGATTTCCTTGCCGCCGGTGGTGACGTTGGTCGAGATGCGCGTGCCCGCCAGTCGCTCCATCGCGGCCTTGAGAAGGCCGTAGCCGCGCCCCGTGGTCATGCGGTTGGTCGCGCGCAGGAGGTCCGAGGCCTGGAAGCGGACGACCTGGCTGACCTCGCGCCCGTCGTTCAGCGCCCGGATCAGCTGGCTGATGCAGAAGATCAGGATGTCGCGGTCGTGGACCGTGGCCATGCCGTCAGAGGAGGGCTTGATGTCGATCGAGAGACCGTTGTGCTCGTAATGGCGGGGCCTGAGGTCGGGCTTGGTCGAGAGCGAGAAGATCGGATGCTCCATCGAGCCCACGTCGGCCTTGGGAGCGGCGTTGAAGATGTCGCAGACAAAGAAATCGCGTTGGGGGTGACGGTCGGGAAGAAGCGGGCTGTTCATATGGCCTCGTGCTAAAAAACGACACTTCACCCATAACGACACTTCACACATGAATCAAGGTTAACGACACTTCACACATGAAACGGGCAGAAACGACACTTCACACATGGAGAAACGACACTTCACACA
>NZ_FNGE01000007.1 GCF_900102885.1 Paracoccus chinensis
CCTGCGGGCGGCGCGCAGCATCTTCAGCTCGTCGGCGACCGTCAGGCCGTAGCCGGACTTGACCTCGACCGTCGCCGCCCCCTCGGCCAGCAGCGCGTCGAGGCGCGGCAGGGCGCTGGCGACCAGTTCGTCCTCGGACGCGGCGCGGGTGGCGGTCACGGTGGACAGGATGCCGCCGCCGGCGCGGGCGATCTCCTCGTAGCTTGCGCCCTGCAGGCGCATCTCGAACTCGCGCGCGCGGTCGCCGCCGAAGACCAGGTGCGTGTGGCAGTCGATCAGCGCGGGCGTGACCAGGCGGCCGCCCATGTCCTCGCCCTCGGCATCCCCCTGCCCCAAGGCGGCGATGCGCCCGTTTTCGATCCGCAGCCAGCCCTTGTCGATGACGCCGTACCCCTCGCCGGTCAGGGTCACGAGGCGGGCATTGGCAAGGGTGAGCGTCGTCATGGCGGGTCCGATTCGATCTTGATGAGGCGTTTTATGTCTGCACATAATCAGCCTGTCAACGAGGGAGATTCGCGCCATGCAGACCATCCATGCCGATCAGGCGCTGCTGCCCACGGGCTGGGCAGAGGACGTCACGGTGGCACTGGATGAGGCAGGACGGATCGCTTCGGTTGAAACCGGCGCGTCAGGTGACACGCGCGTGGGCACCCTGCTGCCCGCCCCCGCGAACCTGCACAGCCATGCCTTTCAACGGGCAATGGCCGGGCTGACGGAACGGCGCGGGCCGGACCCTCGGGACAGCTTCTGGACCTGGCGACGGCTGATGTATCGCTTCCTTGACCAGCTGACGCCCGACGACATTCAGGCCATCGCCGCCTTCGTGCAGGTCGAGATGCTGGAAGCCGGCTATGCCACGAATGTCGAGTTCCACTATCTGCACCACGACACCGGCGGGCGGGCCTATGCCGACTTAGCCGAGATGTCGGGCCGGATCGCGGCGGCGGCCGAGGAAGCGGGCATCGGCCTGACGCTGCTGCCCGTGCTGTACCAGTGGGGCGGGCTGGACCGCCGCGCGCTGGTGTCTGGCCAGGACCGCTTCGGCAACACGCCCGAGGCCTTCGCCCGCCTTGTCGAAGGTGCGCGCGCCCATGTGGCGCGGCTGGGTCCCGACAGCCGCGTCGGCATCGCCCCCCACAGCTTGCGCGCGGTGGATGGGGACGGCCTTGCCGCCGCACAGGCGCTGGCAGGCGACGGCCCGATCCACATGCACCTGGCCGAGCAGACGGCCGAGGTGGACGAGGTGCAAGCCGCCACCGGTCGCCGCCCGGTCGAGTGGCTGCTGGAGAACGCCCCCGTCGACGCGCGCTGGTGCCTGATTCACGCGACCCAGATGACGCCCGAGGAAACCGTGGCCCTTGCCCGTACCGGCGCGGTGGCGGGGCTCTGCCCGATCACCGAAAGCAGCCTGGGCGACGGGATCTTCGACGGGGTGCGCTGGACAGATGCCGGCGGCGCCTTCGGCGTGGGCTCGGACAGCAACATCCGCATCTCGCTGTCCGAGGAGCTGCGGACGCTGGATTACTCGCAGCGCCTGCGCGACCGCTCGCGCGCGGCGCTGGCGACAGCCGAGGCCTCGACCGGCCGGGTGCTGTTCGAGGGCGCGGTCAAGGGTGGCGCGCAGGCGGCGGGGCGCGGGCCTGCGGGCATCGCGCCCGGCGCCTGGGGCGACCTTCTGGCGCTGGACGGGCTGGGCGTGGACGCCATCGGGCGGCGGGGCGACACGCTGCTGGACAGCTGGATCTTTGCCCGCGATGATCGGGCCGTCACGCAGGTCTGGTCGGCCGGGCGCCATGTTGTCCGGGACGGCCGCCATATCCGGCGCGACACGGTCGAGGCGGCTTATGCGCGGGTGATGCGGAAGCTGAGGCATGATCTCTGACCCCGCCCCGCCCGGCGCGGTCCCGCCCCCCGAGGGCAGTCCCGGCACGCTGGGCTGGCAGGGCATCCGCGACGTGATGATGGACCGCATCCGCGCGCGCCATTACGCCCCCGGCGCCCTGATCCCGAACGAGGCCGATCTTGCCGCCGAATTCGGCTGCGCCCGCGCCACCGTGAACCGCGCGCTGCGGGAACTGGCCGAGGCGGGCTTTCTCGACCGCCGCCGCAAGGCTGGCACACGGGTCATTGCCGAGCCGCGCCGCAAGGCCACGCTGGAGATCCCGCTGATCCGCGCCGCCATCGAGGACTTGGGCGCGGCCTATTCCTTCCGCCTGCTGACGCGCGAGATCGCCCCGCCCCCGCCCGAGGTCCGAGCGGCCCTGCGGCTGGAAGACGACGTGCCGCTGCTGCATGTCGTCACGCTGCACCTGGCCGACGCCGTCCCGCACATGGTCGAGGACCGCTGGGTCGTGCTGGCCACCGTACCCGCGATCGAGGCCGCCGACCTGACGCGCGACAACCCGAACGAATGGCTGGTGCGCAACGCGCCCTATTCCGAGGGCACGATGCGCTGCGGGGCCGCCTTGGCAGGCGCGATGGCCAGCCACCTGGGCTGCACCGCGCGAGAGGCCGTGCTTGTGGTGGAACGCGCGACCTGGCTGGACGGCGCGCCGATCACCCTGGCGCGCCAGCATTACGCACCGGCCTACGGGCTGACGCTGGCCTTGTAGGGCCTCGCGCCCCTTCGCCCCGGCGTCAGAACTTGGCGCCGATCCTGAAGTTGACGCTGCGCGGCTCGCCATAGAAGTTGAACACCGAGGTGCCGCCGACGCGCTCGTAATATGTCCGGTCAAGGACGTTGTTGACGTTCAGCGTCGCCGTCACCCGCTCGGTCAGGTCATAGGAGGCCATGAGGTCCACGACGGCATAGCCCGGCGCCTCGATCGTCGTGGCGCCGCCCGTCGCGGTACGGGCGATGTTCTGGAAACCCGAAAAGGCGCGGATGCCGCCGCCCAGGCTCAGCTTGTCCCAGCCGGGCTGGTCGAAGCTGTACTTTGTCCAGACCTGCAGCATGTGCTGGGGCGTGTAGAACTCGGACCCGGCCGCCGTCTCGGTGTTGTCGAAGTCGGTGTCGCTGTAGGTGTAGCCCGCCGAAAGCTCCCAGTTGGGCGCAAGGTTGCCCGTCGCCTCAAGCTCGACGCCCTGAACGGTGGCCTCGCCCTGCGCCAGCGCGAAGCCGGGGTTCGACGGGTCCGCCACGGCGCGGTTTTCGTCACGCAGGTGGAACAGCGCCGCCGTCGCATTCAGGCCGGGCCGCAGTTCCGCCTTGTAGCCCAACTCGATCTGCTGGCCGGTGCGGGGGTCCAGCAGGTTGCCGGACACGTCGGTCGTGGTCTGCGGCTGGAAGATTTCGGTATAGCTCGCGTAAACCGAACTGGTGTCGCCGAGGTCGTAGATCAGACCCAGGTAGGGCGTGACCTCGCCCTTCTCCTCGGCCTCGCTGACGGTCTGGGCGCCGGTGGCCAGCACCGTGGTGGTCGCGGTCGCGTCATACCACGACAACCGCCCGCCCGCGATCACGGTGAACCGGTCGGTCGGCTTGACGCGCCACTGGGCGTAAAGCCCATACTGCTCGGTCTCGCCCTCGGTACTGCTCGTGAAGCCGGTGTCGGGCAGCGCCACGTCCGCGTCCCAGTCGTCCAGGTCGAAGCTGCCCGCGATGCGACCGCGCGCCTCGTCCAGTTCGGTGTCATAGCGCCGCCAGTCCATGCCGACGATCAGGTTCGTCTCGCGGCCCGCCAGGGTGATGGGCTTGCTGAGATGGGCGTCCAGCGACACGGCCTCCTGGTCATAGCTGCGGCGCAGCCATGACAGGGCGCTGACGGTGTTGTCCTCGGCGGCGGGGCCGGCCGCGTTGGCATAAAGGAACCCGACGTTCGCTTTCGAATAGAGAGCCGAGAACTTGAGATGCCCGCCGTCCTGAAGCCGGTGCTCGACCTCGGCGATATAATCGGTGACGTCGTTCTCGAAGCGATTCCAGTCCGCCCCGGTGAAGGTGGAGCGGTCGAGGTCAAGCAGATTGCCCTCGGCATCCGTCGGCAGGCCGTTGAACGGGGCGATGTCGCGGCCGCGATAATTCAGCGCAAAGCTTGCCGTGGTGTCGGGCGTCACGTCGATGGCAAGGGCGGCGTAAAAGACACCGACCTCATTTTCGACGTTGTCGATCCAGGAATCGCGCTTGCCCCGCGCGCCCACGATGCGCCCGCGCACGCTGCCGCTGTCGTTCAGCGGGCCGGTCACGTCGGCCTCGACCCGGCGGTTGTTCCACGTCCCGACCGAGGCGCTGAGGGTCGTGCCGAACACGTCCTGCGGCTGCTTCAGGCGCATGTTGATGGCGCCCGCGGGCTCTCCGGGTCCGCCGAACAGGCCCGAGGGGCCACGCAGGATCTCGATGTGGTCGACGGCCGCCATGTCGGGCTGGGTGCCGTAGATGCTGGACAGCGGCGTCGGCAGGCCGTTGAGGTAGAGCGAGTCGAACTCGAACCCCCTCGAATACAGAGAGGACCGCCCGTCGTCGTTCGACAGGACGTAGACGCCGGGCGTTTCGCGCAGCGCCGTATCCAGCGAGGTATAGCCGCCGTCTTCCAGCCGCTCGCGCGTGACGACCGTGGTGGATTGCGGGATCTCGCGGAAGGACCGGGTGTCCTTGTCGCCCACGCTGATGAAGTCGGTGGTGTAGCTGCCCGTGCCCTCGGTGTCATAGGTCGAGCGCAGGGTGACGGTGTCCAGCGTGATCGTTTCCGCAGCCTCCTGCGCCGCCAGCGGGACGGCAGACAAGGGAATGGCGACCGTCGCAAGAAGAATAAGGCGCAGTCTGGTCATGTCGCGGCGTCCGTTCGCAGGCTTGTTGATCCCTAGATATTTTGTCAGGAACATGCCTGCGCAACAAGGCCGACCGGTCAGGCCGCTGGCGGCTGTTGCCGCGGCGACACGCGCCGTCAGTCCAGGGCAAGCCCACGGTCCCAGGGCGGCACGCCGGCGCAGCGTTCCGCGATCCAGTCCACGAAGGCCCGCAGCCGGGCAGGCGGGCGGCGGTTGCTGGGATAGACCACGTAGACGCCATCCAACTCGACCGGCGGATGGTCCAGCGTCAGTGGCACGAGCGCGCCCGCGCGCAGGTCGTCGCCCAGGATGAAGCTCGGCTCGTAGACCAGCCCCTGCCCTGCGCGGGCCGCCACCAGCAGCGCGTCGCCGTTGTTGGCCTGCAGGTTGCCCTGGACCGTCACCCGCGCCCCGCGGTCCGCGCCGAAGGCCCAGGTGCGCCCGGCCAGAGCGTGCGACAGCGTGTAATGCAGGCAGTTGTGCCGCGTCAGGTCCTGAACCGTCCGGGGCGCTCCATGCGCGGCGAGGTAGGACGGCGCCGCCGCCAGGACCAGCCGGCAGGGCGCCAGCTTGCGGGCGATCAGGTCGCCCTGGGTCAGCCGCCCGATGCGGACGGCGGTGTCCCAGCCTTCCTCGACCAGGTTGACGATGCGGTCGCTCAGCCCCAGGTCGAGATGCAGCGCCGGATGCAACGCCGAGAACTCGGGCAGCATCGGCGCCAGAACCCGGACGCCGAAGGACACGGGCGCGTTGATGCGCAACGTGCCGCTGACCTCGATGCGCTCGGCGGCGGCGATGGCGTCGGCTTCCTCCAGTTCCTCGAGGATGCGATCGGCGCTGTCGAGATAGCGCCGCCCGGCCTCGGTCAGGGTGATCCGGCGGGTGGTGCGATGGAACAGCTTGACGCCCAGCCGCTCCTCGAGCGCGGCCAGGTGGCGCGTCGCCATGGTCTGCGACATCCCCAGACTGCGCGCCGCCGCCGACAGGCTGCCCTGCGACACGACCTGCGAAAAGACCTGCAATCCGGTGAAGCGGTCCAGCATGATCTATTCCTCTCGGTGTGAGCTGTGATGCCAATTGACCGGATTATCAAACCGCCCGCAACGGCACATATTGGCCGCAACAGAACAAGGGAGTTCACCATGCTTGACGCCAAGCGCCGTTCGCGCCCCGAGGGCACCCCTGCCCGCGCCGGCATCACCTCGGCCGGCTCGTCCCTGCGGATCGGCCGGGTCGCCCTGACCGTCCGCCACCTCGACCGGGTCAGCCGCTTCTACCAGGACATCGTCGGCCTGAAGCTGATCAACAGTGACGCGCAGGGCCACCGCCTTGGCACCGGCAGCACCGTGCTGCTGGAACTGCGCCATGACCCGCAGGCCCCGCTGGCCGACCGCCACCAGGCGGGGCTGTTCCACACCGCCTTCCTCGTCCCCGACCGCGCCGCGCTGGCCGACTGGGTGATCCACGCTGTCGACAGGCGCGCGGCCCTGGACGGGGCCTCGGACCACCTCGTCAGCGAGGCGCTGTACCTGGCCGACCCCGAGGGCAACGGCATCGAGATCTACCACGACCGCCCCAGCGAGGAGTGGACGATCACGCCTGACGGCTCGGTCGCCATGGCGACACTGCCGCTGGACCTGAACGAGCTTGCGGCGACCCGCAGCGGCAGGCCCTTCGAGGGCATGCGCGACGACACCATCGTGGGCCATGTTCACCTGCAGGTGGGCGAGCTTGATGCCGCCGAGGACTTCTGGTCCGGCCGGATGGGCATGGGCCTGATGACCCGCTACCCCGGCGCCCATTTCTTCGGCGCAGACGGCTATCACCACCATATTGGCGCCAACATCTGGAACAGCCGCGGCGCCGGTCCTCGCCCCGAGGGCACCACGGGGCTGGCCGAAGTTGAACTGCTGGCGACGCCGGAGGCCGCGGCGGACATTGCCAGTCGGATGGGCGTGACGCCTGCTGACATGCTGGACGCGCGCGACCCTTGGGGCACGCGGCTGACGATCCGCACCGCCTGATCCCTCTCACGACACATCGCCACACCAAGAAAGGACTCTCCCGATGCTTTCCACCTGGTCGCCCCGCGCCCTTGCCGCCCTGCGGATCATGGCGGGCCTGCTGTTCCTGGAACACGGTCTCATCAAGTTGATCGGCTTCCCCGGCCCCGGTCCCGAGACGCTGCCGCCCATGATCCTGATCGCCGGCCTGATCGAGACCTTCGGCGGGCTGCTGCTGGTGCTGGGTCTCTTCACCCGGCCCGCCGCCTTCCTGTCCTCGGGCCTGATGGCCGCCGCCTATTTCATCGGCCATGCGGGCGAAGGCTTCTGGCCCAGCGCGAACAGGGGCGAGGCCGCGATCCTCTATTGCTTCGTCTTCCTCTACATCTTCGTCGCAGGTCCGGGTGCCTGGGCGCTGGACAACCGCCGCACCGGCACCGACCGCCTGCCGGTCCAGGCCTGACAACACCGGCGCGCCCTTGCCCCCGTCCCGGCGATACGGGAACCTTCGGGGCATGAGCGCGCCGCGACTGCACCCCGAGTTCTTCATCCGCCTGTTCCTGGGCGGCTCAGCCATGCTGGGCCCCGGCAAGGCGGCGCTGCTGGAAGGGATCGCCCGCACCGGCTCGATCTCGGCCGCTGGGCGCGATCTGGGGATGAGCTACAAGCGCGCCTGGACCTTGGTCGAGGATCTGAACGCCATGTTCCGCGAGCCCCTGGTCGAAAGCGCCCGTGGCGGGCCGGGCGGCGGAGGAGCCACGCTGACCGACACCGGTCGGCAGGTCCTGACGCTTTACCGCGAGATCGAGGCCGCTTCGGCTGCCATCAATGCGGAACGGCTGGCCGCGCTGAAGTCGATGCGTCCGGCCGGAAATAACGGTTGAGCCTTGCCGCAGCCTGGTTATGTTCGAACAGACATAACCACCAAAGCCGCCATGCCCCGCCTGCCGCTTGTCCTCGCCGCCGCCCTGATCCTGCCCCTGTCCGCCGTGGCCGAGGAGGTGGTCGTCTTCGCCGCCGCCTCGCTGAAGACGGCGCTGGACCCGATCGCGCAGTCCTTCCAGCAGGCCACCGGAGACAGGGTGACGATCAGCTATGCCGGGTCCAACGCCCTGGCCCAGCAGATCCTGCAGGGGGCACCGGCGGACATCTTCATCTCGGCCTCGCCCGAGTGGATGGAAGAGGTCGAGAAAGGTGGCGAGGTGGCCGGGGGCGGCCGCACCGACCTGCTGGGAAATACGCTGGTGCTGGTGGCGCATGATCCGGATGCCCCGCAACTGACGCTCGCGCCGGGCTTCGACCTGGCAGGGGCGCTGAGGGGCGGCAGGCTCGCCATGGCGCTGGTTGATTCCGTACCTGCCGGGCAATACGCGAAAGAGGCGCTGCTGTCCCTCGGCGTCTGGGATCAGGTTCTCCCCTCGGTCGCGCAGTCCGACAACGTGCGCGCGGCGCTGGCGCTGGTCGCGACCGGAGAGGCGCCGCTGGGCATCGTCTATGCCACCGACGCGCGCGCCGAGCCCCGGGTCCATGTCGTCGGCACCTTCCCGGCGGACAGCCACGCCCCGATCACCTACCCCGCCGCCCTGCTGAAGACCGGCACCGACGCCGCCGACCGCGCCTTCTTCGATGCGCTGGGCGCGCCCGAGGCCGAGGCCGTCTTCCGGGCCCAAGGCTTCACCATCCCGGACTGAGGGCAACTTGGCCGACTGGCTTTCCCCCGCCGAATGGGACGCGCTGCGGCTGTCGCTGCGGGTGTCCTTCTGGGCGACGCTGGTCAGCCTGCCCTTCGGCCTGCTGACAGCCCATGCCCTGGCGCGCTGGCGCTTTCCGGGCCACGGGCTGCTGAACGGGCTGGTGCACCTGCCGCTGGTGCTGCCGCCGGTCGTCACGGGCTACCTGCTGCTGCTGACCTTCGGGCGGCGCGGCTGGATGGGCCAGTGGCTCGACCAGTGGTTCGGGATCGTCTTCGCCTTCCGCTGGACCGGGGCGGTGCTGGCCGCGGCGATCATGGCCTTCCCGCTGATGGTCCGCGCGATCCGCCTGTCCATCGAGGCCGTGGACCCGCGGCTGGAACAGGCGGCGGGAACACTGGGCGCATCCCCTCCCTGGGTCTGGGCCACCGTCACCCTGCCCTTGATCCTGCCCGGCGTGATCGCGGGCGCGGTGCTGGCCTTCGCCAAGGCGATGGGAGAGTTCGGGGCCACCATCACCTTCGTGTCGAACATCCCCGGCCAGACGCAGACCCTACCCTCGGCAATCTATACCTTCCTGCAGGTGCCGGGGGGCGAGGCCTCGGCCGCACGGCTGGTCATGATCTCGGTTGTTGTCGCCATGTCGGCGCTGGTGGCCTCGGAATGGCTCGCCCGCCGGGCCATGCGGCGGGTGCAGGGGCGATGAGCCTGTCCGTCGCGCTGTGCCACCGCTTCGGAGGATTCACGCTCGACGTGAGCTTTGACGCGCCGCCCGGAGTCACGGTGCTGTTCGGACATTCCGGTTCCGGCAAGTCCACGGTCCTGAACGCGGTGGCGGGACTGCTGCGGCCCGACGAGGCGCGGGTGGAGGTTGCCGGCACGGTCTTGGCAGACACGACGCACCGCATCCATCTGCCACCACACCGCCGCCGCCTCGGCGTGATCTTCCAGGATGGGCGGCTGTTCCCGCACATGACCGTGCGGCAGAACCTGCGCTATGGCCGCTGGTTTTCTCCTCACAACGCACGTCGCACTTCCGAAGGCGCGGTGGTCGAGATGCTGGGCATCGGTCCCCTTCTCGACCGCGCCCCCGCCACCCTGTCGGGAGGCGAGCGCCAGCGCGTCGCCATCGGCCGCGCACTTCTGGCCGAGCCGCGCCTGATCCTCGCCGACGAGCCGCTCTCGGCGCTGGACGATGACCGCAAGGCCGAGATCCTGCCCTATCTGGAACGCCTGCGGGACGACTGGCGGGTGCCAATGCTTTATGTCAGCCACTCGCCCGCCGAGGTCGCGCGCATCGCCACCACCGTCGTGATGCTGGACGCCGGCCGCATCACCCGCATGGGCCCTGCCGCCGAGGTGCTGTCTGACCCGGCCGCTGCCGGACCGGGGCGAGAGGCAGGCGCGGTGATCGAGGCCACCGTCACCGCACATCACCCCGACGGCGTGACAGAACTGCGCGCGGGCGGGCTGCCCCTGTTCCTGCCGACGCTGGCCGCCCCACCCGGCACGCGGCTGCGGCTGCGGATCGCGGCGGCGGATGTGATGCTGGCGCGGGGTCGCCCCGAGGGACTTTCGGCGCTGAACATCCTGCCGGGGGTTGTCGAGTCCGTGACGGACCGGGGCGGGGCGGTGCTGGTCCGCCTGTCCACCGACGCGGGGCCGATCCTGTCGCGGATCACCCGGCGCTCGGCCCTTCAGCTTGGCATCACGCCCAGCGAGGCGTTGACGGCGGTCGTGAAATCCGTGGCCCACGAGGCGGCGGACGTGGGCCGCGCGCCCCAGGCAGCGGCCCGCACGCCGGGCAAGGGTCAGCCGTTTCCGATGCGATAAAAGTCGCGGAACCAGTCCACATACTGCCTCACGCCGTCGGGCACCTCGGTCTGGGGGGCATAGCCCGAGAGCGCGCGGAGAAGGGTCGTGTCGGCCCAGGTGGCGGGCACGTCGCCGGGCTGCATCGGCAGCATCTGCCGTTCCGCCGGACGGCCCGCTGCGTCTTCGATCGCGGCGATGAAGTCCAGCAGCGGCACGGGCGCGCCGTTGCCGATGTTGACCACCCGGAAGGGCGCGACCGGGGACAGGCTGTCGAAATCGCCTGCAGGCTTGTCCCCCGGCACTGCGTCGATCAGCAGCCGGATCGCCCGCACGAGGTCGAGGACGAAGGTGAAGTCGCGCTTCATGTCGCCGTGGTTGAAGACTTTGATCGGCCGGCCTTCAAAGATGGCGCTGGTGAACAGGTAGGGCGCCATGTCCGGCCGCCCCCAGGGACCGTAGACGGTGAAGAAGCGGAACATCGTCACCGGCAGCCCGAAGAGATGGGCATAGGAATGCGCCATCGCCTCGTTCGACTTCTTGGTGGCCGCGTAGAAGGACATCTGCGTGTCCGCCTTGTCGGTTTCCCGATAAGGCATTTTCGTGTTCGCGCCATAGGCGCTGCTGGTCGAGGCGAGCAGCATGTGCTTCGGCGGATGGGCGCGGGCGGCTTCCAGCAGCTCGAAGGTGCCCAGCAGGTTGGCCTGCACATAGGCGCGCGGGTTCTGGATCGAATAGCGCACGCCCGCCTGGGCCGCGAGATGGACCACCGCCTCGGGCCTCTCCTCGGCGAAGAGGTCCGTCAGCAATCCGGGATCTTCCACGGACCCGCGCACCGAACGGTAGTTCGGATTGTCGAGCAGCTGCGCCTCGCGCGCCGCCTTCAGCGCGGGGTCGTAGTAGTCGTTGTGGTTGTCCAGTCCCACGACCCGCCAACCCTCGTCCAGCATGATCCGGCTCAGGTGGAAGCCGATGAAACCGGCCGCGCCGGTAACGAGGATGGTGCGCATGGGGCTCAGTCCTGTCCGAAGAGGTCGCGGGTGTAGACCTTGTCCGCCACGTCGCTCAGATCGGGCGTCAGGCGGTTGGCGATGATCAGGTCGGCTTCGGCCTTGAACTGATCCAGGTCCCGGATCACGGGCGAGTTGTAGAACAGCTCGTCCTGCAGCACGGGCTCGTAGACGATGACGGGGATGCCCTTGGCCTTGATCCGCTTCATGATGCCCTGGACCGAGCTGTCGCGGAAGTTGTCCGAGCCCGCCTTCATCACCAGCCGGTGCACGCCCACGACCTTGGGCTGGCGCGCCACGATCTGGTCGGCGATCACGTCCTTGCGGGTACGGTTCGATTCCACGACCGCCGCGATCAGGTTCTGCGGCACGGTGGCGTAGTTGGCCAGAAGCTGCTTGGTGTCCTTGGGCAGGCAGTAGCCGCCATAGCCGAAGCTGGGGTTGTTGTAATGGCAGCCGATGCGGGGATCGAGGCACATGCCGTCGATGATCTGGCGGGCGTCGAGGCCGTTGGTCAGCGCGTAGCTGTCCAGCTCATTGAAGAAGGCCACGCGCATGGCCAGAAAGGTGTTCGAGAACAGCTTGACCGCCTCGGCCTCGGTCGAGCCGGTGAAGAGCACCGGCACGTCGGGGTCAAGGGACCCCGCCGCCAGCAGCTCGGCAAAGCGCCGCGCCTCGGGCGTCGTGTCGCCCACGACGATGCGCGAAGGGTGCAGGTTGTCGTGCAGCGCCCGGCCTTCGCGCAGGAATTCGGGCGAGAAGAGAATGCGGTCCGTGCCATGCTCGGCCCGCATCCGTTCGGTGAAGCCCACCGGAATGGTCGATTTCACGACAACGGTGGCCTCGGGCGCAAGCTTGCGGGCCTGGGCGATCACACCCTCGACCGTCGAGGTGTCGAAGCGGTTGGTGCGGGTGTCGTAGTTCGTCGGCGTGGCGATGATGACGTAGTCGGCGCCTTCCAGCGCCCGGGCGGCGTCGGTGGTCGCGGTCAGGTTCAGCTCGCGGTTTTTCAGGAAATCGGTGATGTCGGCATCCTCGATGGGCGAGACGCCCGCCTTCACTTGGTCCACGCGGCCCGTGTTGACGTCCAGCGCCACCACCTCGTCCCTTTGCGCCAGCAGGACGGCTAGGGAAAGGCCCACGTAACCCAGGCCGACAACAGCGATCTTCATGGTCTGCTTCCTAAGCTGCAATTCACCATTCTCTTAACAGAAACTTGCGTATAATCCATGCCCTATCGGTCCGAGCCCGCTCGCCGGACGCAAAGTCCGGACCCTTGCCATGCGATTGATGATCACCTCCATGCGCGACGAGGCGCCCTTCATTCTGGAATGGGTCGCCTATCACCGCCTGATCGGATTCACCGATTTCCTGATCTATTCAAATGACTGCGCGGACGGGACGGACGCCCTGCTGGACCGGCTGGCCGAGCTCGGGATCGTCACCCACGTCCCCAATCCCCGCCGCGGCCGAAAAACGATCCAGTGGCAGGCCCTGTCGCGGGCCAAGAACCACAAGCTGGCGCGGCGGGCCGAATGGATCATGGTCGCCGACGTGGACGAGTTTCTGGTGATTCACGCGGGCGCGGGGACGCTGGACGACCTGTTCGCGACCGTGCCCCAGGCGCAGGGATTCGCCATCTCCTGGCGGATGTTCGGCAGTTCGGGCCGGGTCCGGTTCGAGCCCGAGCCGGTGACCGGGCAGTTCACGCGCGCTGCCCCCGACGACATGATCTGGCCGTGGCGGGCCGCCCAGTTCAAGAGCCTGTTCCGCAACGACCCGCGCCTGACGCGGCTGGGCGTCCACCGTCCCCAGACCGACGACAAGAACGAGGTGCTGGAGGGCTGGGTGGACGGCAGCGGCCGCCCCTACCGGATGGACAAGTCCGCCGTGGCCCAGACCGACCCCCGTCGCTATGCGGCGGCGCAGATCAACCATTACTCGGTCGGCTCGGCCGAGAACTTCATGGTCAAGGCGGAACGCGGGCGTCCCAACCGGATGCACCTGCCGATTGACCTCGGCTACTGGGTCGAGCGGAACTTCAACGAGATCGAGGACCGCCGCATCCTGCGCCATGCCCCGGCCCTGCGGGACGCCATGGACGCGCTGCTGTCCGATCCCGAGCTTGCGCGGCTGCACCGGGCGGGCATCGCCTGGCGCCGGGAACGGATCGCCGCGCTGCTGGCCGACCGGGACAGCTTCATGCGCTTCTCGTGGCTGGTCCAGTCGCCGAGCACCCCGGTTCTGCCGATGGAAACGCAGATCCTGCTTTCGAAAATGTTGCACAACAGCCTGTTGTCGGAAGGGCGCAGTTGATCCGACTTTGCGCGCAGGGGTGGAGTGCCGCGCAACCTCGGGTTAAACAGGCGCCTGACCTGTCCAGCGAGAGATTCCCATGCAACTCGATCGACGCCCGGTAGCCTCGCTGTGGATCGGCGACCGGCTGCATTACCTCAACCAGCTGTGCCTCAAGTCGCATCTGCTGCACGGGCATCCGGTGACGTTGTACTGCACCGGCAAGGTGGACAATGCGCCCGAGGGCGTGGAGATCCGCCCGGCGTCCGAGATCATGGACCTGGACATGCAGCTGGTCGAGGATACCTCGGCTTCGTTCCTGTCCAACGTCTTCCGCTACAAGATGATCCGCAAGACCGGCGCGCTGTGGATCGACTGCGACGCCTTCTGCCACAAGCCCTTTCCCGAGGACTGGGATTATGTCTTCGCGGGCCACGGGATGCGCGGCGCGCTGAACTGCGGCGTCGTCGGGCTGCCGCGCGAAGGCCGCCTGATGGACCTGCTGCTGGACTATTACGACAACCTGCCCGCCTATCCGGCCTGGTGGAACAAGAAGCAGCGCAAGCAGATGGACAAGCTGACCGAAAAGGGCGGGCTGTCCCACGCCGCGGCGATCTACAAGACCGAACGCACCGCCTTCGGCCCGCAGGCCTTCACCTGGTTCGCCCAGCAGACCGGCGACATCGACAAGGCCATGACGCCCGACGTGCTGTATCCGGTGCCCTTCCAGTTGAACGACGTGTTCTTCGACCCCCACGGCCGGGTCGAGGGGCATTTCACCGACAACACCGTCTCGGTCCATCTTTACACCAACGGCACCAAGCCCTGGTGGCGGAAGAACCCGCCGCTGGCCAATTCCTATGTCGCGCGCATGTGCGAGCAGGTCGGCATCGACCCGGCGGCAGCGCTGGAGGAATAAGGGCCGGCCCGGGCCTGCCCGGACCATGACGGCGAACAAGGGAGAGCCCGGTGAAGCTTGTCTTTTCGGCGATGAAGGACGAAGGCCCCGACGTTCTCGAGTGGGTCTGCTACCAGCGCGCCGTCGGCTTCGACGAGGTGCTGGTCTACACGAACGACTGCACGGACGGTTCGGACGACCTGCTGGACGCGCTGCAGGCGGCGGGGCTTGTCCACCACCGTCGTCACAGTGTGCTGGGCCAGGATCTCGCGCCGCAGGACGCGGCCGCCCGCCTGATGATCGACGATCCCGTCTATCGGCGCGCAATTTGGGCGCTCTGGGCCGACGCGGACGAGTTCCTGCTGCCCTTGACGGTCGCCGACGTGCCCGCGCTTGTGGCCGCGCTCGAGGATCGCGGCGCCGATGCCATGGCGCTGCCCTGGCGGAACTTCGGCAGTTCGGGCCATGTGGATGTCCCTAAGGGGCTGGTCATCGAAAACTTCAGTAAATCCTCGGCCGAGCTGACGCGGATGGAACGCACCTTCAAGTGCCTGTTCCGCGCCTCGGCCGACATCGAGCAGTTGTTCGCGCACCGGCCCATCTGGCTTGCCGGGGCCAAGGTCCGCATGGTCGCGCAGGACCTGAGCCCGCTGGCCGACGAGGCCGCAGGCCGGATCAAGGAAAACGGCCGCCCGGACGAGCTGCTGCCGCGCGAGATCAAGAAGCGGCCGCGCGTCGCCCAGATCAACCATTACCCGGTCAAGTCCCTGCGGCAGTTCCTGCTGAAGCGGACGCGGCGGTCGGGCCTGGGCAACAAGGGACGCTTCGCCGATGGCTACCTCAACCGCTTCGACATCAACGAGACCGAGCGCACCGAGATCTACCGCTTCGCCCCCGCCGTGCGCGCGATGATGACCGAGGCGCTGGCGGACCCCGCGGTGCAGGAGGCCCACAGCGCGGCCGTCCGGCGGCGGGATGAGCGCGTGGCCCGCACCGATCCCGCGCAGATCTCGCGCGAAGGCTGAGGGGCAAGCGAAATGGAAGGCCCGAGGTGAAGCTGAAGAAGCACGAAAGCCGCCATGGCACGGTCATGGCCGTGTCCATGATGAAGGACGAGGCGCCGTTCCTGCTGGAATGGTTCGCCCATCACCTTGCCGTGGGCTTCACCGACATCCTCGTCTACACCAACGACTGCACCGACGGCACGGTCGAGATGCTGCAGCGGCTGGAGGAACTGGGCCTCGGCTACCATCGCCCCAACGTCATCCCGCAGGGCGTGAAGCCCCAGCCCTCGGCCCTAAACCATGCCCAGAACGAGCCGCTGGTGCAGGACGCCGACTGGGTGATGGTCTTCGACGCCGACGAGTTCCTGTCGATCAACCATCCCTCGGGCCATCTGGACGGGATGCTGGACGACGCGGTGGCAAAGGACGCGAACGGCATCGTCATCACCTGGCGCATCTTCGGCTCGAACGGGGTGGTGGACTGGTCGCGGGCCCCGGTGACGGAACAGTATACCCGCGCCGCGCCGCCCGACTGGAACAAGGGCTGGGGCGTCAAGACGCTGTTCAAGTTCGACCCCGAGTACTGGAAACTCGGCATCCATCGGCCCGCCATCAGGAACAAGCACCTCGAGGACGGCTTCCCCGACACGGTGCGCTGGCTCAACGGCTCGGGCAGGCCGATGGAGGACTACTTCCGCTTCCACGGCTGGCGCTCGATCACGCGCACGATCGGCTATGACTGGGCGCAGATGAACCATTATGCCGTCAAGTCGGTGGACAGCTACGCCCTGCGCAAGTTCCGCGGCAACGTGAACAACAAGGCCGACAAGTACAACGCCGATTACTGGGCGCTGCAGGACCGCAACGAGGTGCCCGACACCCGCATCCTGCGCCACGCGCCTGCCCGCGCGGCGATCATGGCGGACCTGCTGACCGACCCTGTCCTGCGCGAGTTGCACGAGGCCGCACTGGCCCGCGTCGAGGCGCGACTGGCCGAATACCGCCAGTCCGACGCCTACCGCGCCCTGCGCGACGGCCTGATCGAGGCCGGCCGCATCCCGATCTCCAGCGTCGAGGCCAAGCCCCCCAAGACCCGTGACCCCATCCGCATCGCCGAACTGATGGGCCGGGTCCGGCGCCCGAAGGACGGTGTCGAGGAGCGTGCGGCGCCCTCGCCGGCGCCATCCCCCGGCCCTTATGTCATCCCGGTGGACCTCTCCATAGAGCCTGCGGGCGAGATCGAGTGGGTGGAAAACCACGGCGTACTGCTGCCGGGGGATTTCCGCGTCTTCTCGACCGATGCAGTCAAGGCGGTGCTGTCCGGCAAGTTCGACCGCCGCAACGCCCGCAACCTGCCGGGCCAGTTGGCCGGAACGGCGCGGCTTCTGGACCTGGGCGGGGGCCTGGGGTTTCCCGCGATGGTCGCTCTGCGCAACCATCCCCGGCTCGTGGTCATGCTTCAGGAGGAACGTCCCGGCCTTGCCGCCGCCGCGCGCATGGTCCACCGCCGAAACGGATTCGAGGACGGCACGCGCCTCAAGCTCGTGGACGGCCCGCTGCGCCTGTCGTCGGACGGCACCGCCGAGGCCTCGGGCCTTGCCGCCTGCCTGCGCGACTTCCGCCCCGACGCGCTGCGCCTGTCCCACCCCGAAGCGGTCCCGCCCGACCTCCTCGCCGCAATGCCGCTGGAGTCGGTCAGGCGGGTGATTGTTGCGAACGAGGACGAGGAGTTGCGGCTAGCTTTCTCTGCTGCGCTGCTGCCTTCCGGCTTCGAAGACAAGACCTCGGACAACGGCAGCGGAGCGCTGCTGTTCGTGCGCAAGTGATCGGGCAACCGAGGCCGTCCATCAGTGGTGCACTTGTCTGGCGGCAGACCTGATCGCGGCCGCAGCCTTTCTGCCCCGACAACCTCTGTTGTCCTGCAACAGGCGTTCCGCCCTACCCTTCCCCTCTCACCCGCCCGTCAGCACCACGCGCCTTGGACCTGCGTTGATGATGTCCGCTTCCGTCAGGGCGGCCGCGCCGGGCATCGTCACCGTGAGATCGCCCCAGACCAGCGTTGTCTCGTCGCCTGAGCCGCGCAGTTCCAAGGTGGGCGCGCGGTTGGGCGTCTGCAGCAGCGACAGGTCCAGCCTGTCCTCGCCGGGGGTGAAGTCGGCGAAGGTGATGCGTCCGCGCAGGGGCGGCAGGAAGCGATCCGATCCGAGGCCTCCGGTCAGGGTCGTGCCGTCGCCGGTGGCGGTCAGGATGTCGTCGCCCTCGCCTCCGTCCAGCACGCCCGAGCCTTCCATGTGGTCGTTGCCCGGACCTCCGGTCAGGCTGTTCGCCCCTTCGGGATCGATCAGCACGTCGTCGCCTTCGCCGCCGTCCAGATGATCGTCGCCCTGTCCACCGAAGAGCCAGTCGCCGTCCGCGCCGCCCTCGAGGCTGTCCCCACCGTTGCCGCCGTAAAGCAGGTCGGTCATCCTGCCGCCTGTCACGCGGTCGTCTCCTGCCAGCGCATAGACCAGCCCGTGCGGGTTCGAGACGCCTTCGACGACGTGGTCCGTCTCGTCTCCGCGCGAAGGATCGACCGACAGCACCTCGTCCCCTGCCCCGCCCCAATGCTCGGCCGCAGCCTCGGGCGCCTGCGTCTCGTCCCGGACCCATCCCCAATGGGCGAAGGCGGCGGATTCGATCTCGACCCTGTATACGTCCTCGCTGCCGTTCCAGTGCAGCATCTGCGAGGCGCGCCCGATCGGCGGCCACCAGGTCCAGCCGATCCCGTTGTCCGCGAACCAGGGCAGCTTGCGGGCCATGTTGTAGCTTTGCGCTGCCTTGGCGCTCCCTGCGGGGTTCAGCGAGCCTGCCTCGGTGTAAAGCTGGGACTCGGTCACCATGATGTCGTCGCCCGGCTGCGTCAGGGTGCCGATGCGGCGGCAGATCTGGCTGCGGAACATGCCGCCGTCCGGGTCGGGGGTCTTGGCCACCACCCAGCCAGGATACATGTGTGCCGACCAGACCAGCCGGTCGCCCGCGGCCTTCCGGATCTGGTCGTGATCCAAGTGCTCGAACTGCGCCGAGGCGCGCAACCCGCCCACGAACAGGCGCTTGCCGCCCCAGTCGAGCGACCCGATCAGGTCGGCCATGTGACGGCTGTAAAGCGCCCCTGCCTCGGGCTTGTTGCCATAGGCCATGGGCTCGTTGATCAGCTCCCACCCGACCACGGCATCCAGGATCGGGGCGTTCTCGGGACGGCGGAACCAGTCCAGCATCCGCTGCCAGTCCGCCTGCACCTGGTTGATCTTCCACTCGCCCGAGACCTGCGCCAGCGCGTCCGGCGGTCCAAGCTCGACCGGCAGCGCACGCTTGAGCCCGCCCGCCAGGTCGCCGTCCGAGTTCTGGATGACCAGCCCCAAGCCCGCGCGGGCGGCGGTCAGGGCGAAGTCCCGCCATTCCTCGGTCATGCCGGCGTTGTCCACGCTTTCGGCGTTGAAATCGAGGCGCACCACGTTCACCTCGGGAAAGCTTTCGCGCAGGGTCGAGACGAAGCGCCCCGCCCCGCCACCGACCTGCAGGTGGACACCGACGTCCGAGCGCCAGCTGACCATGGATTCCAGCCCGGCCGGCCGATCCTTGCCCTTCTTCGGCGGGTCTATCGTCAGCAGCCGGCCATCCGCCAGACGCGCCGGTTCCCGCGTGACCGGATCCAGCAGCAGGGCGAAGCTGCCGCCGTCCTTGAATTCTTCGGCCAGCGCGGCGTCCTGATCCGACAAGCGCCGGGCCGCACGGGCGTTCATGTTCGACACGAGGAAACCGCGCAGCGCCTCGTCCACGCCGTTTCCGTCGCGGGTCTGCAAGGCAGCAGGGTCGCTGACGACGACCTTGTATTCGGTCGCCATCGAGACGGCGTTCCAGCCCGCCATTCGAGACTGGAACTCAAGCGCGTCGCAATCCATCACAGGTCCTTTCGTGACGCGGAGGGTCAGGCGTCCCCGCTCTCGACCTGGGCCAGAAGGTCAAGGCCAGGCGGGCAGTCGGTGACCACAAGACAGGAGGTCGCGGCAAAGATCATCACCTCGCCCCCCTCGAGCACGCGTTGTTGAACCGGCGCGGGCCAGTCCTTCAGGACATAGCGCTGCTCCTTGTCCCAGCCGGTCAGGGCCACGGTGGCGCCGCGTTCCAGGGTGAAGCGCTTGGCGCCCGGTCCCGCGACGATGCGGTTCGGACCGGGCCCCAGCGTGACGCGATGGGTTCCCGCGCCAAGTTCGATCGTATTGCGGCCGGGGCCCGCGTCGATCTCGGCCCCGCCGTCCGAGACGCGGATGTCGTCGTTGCCGGGTCCGGCGAAGATCCTGCCGCCTCCGCCCAGAAGCTGCAGCACGTCATCGCCGGACCCGCCGATCAGGATGTCGCGCTGCCCCAAGCCTCCGATCAGCGTGTCATTGCCCAAGCCGCCGTGGAACGTGTTGCGCTTGGTTCCCGGCCTGGCCACCGATCTCAGCAGGTCGTCGCCCGCTCCGCCGTGGAAGGTTGCCCCGCCGTACTTAGGGCCCACCATGACATCATCGCCGTTCGAGCCGACGACATGCACCTCGACCCGCTCGGAGGTTTCGAAACGGAAGGGACTCTCTGGATGGGCCACGACGCGGAGGGTCTTGGTGTCGGTGCCGCCCTCCTTGCGGGCCACCACGGTTGCGATCCGGATCTGCTGGATATGGGCAGGCATGTGCAGGACGTAATCGTCGGGTCCCGCCATGTACCAAAGCGTGTCGTAACCGCCCGCGGCGCTTGCCTTGATCTTTGCGGTGTCCGCCCCGTAGGCCCAGTAGTCCGCCCCGCGCGCTCCCCCGGCCAGCACGATCGAGCCGTCCACGGCCATCATCGCGTTGATCCCGTCAGCCGGGTTCTCGGCCCCCGACAGGTCCAGCCCCAGTTCGGCCGCGTTCCGCACCAGTTCGTCCCGCAGGCGGTCCATCGGGGCGCTGTCGGCAAGGTTCGTCGTCTCGCCGGGATCGGCCGCGAGATCGTAGACGTGCTCCTCGCCGTTGGGATAGCGGAAGTAGCGCAGGTGCCGCAGGTCAGGCGCGGCGGGCCGCACCGACAGCGTGCCGAAGACCGAGGTCACGGGCGACTTCGTTTCGTCGAACTGCCCGAAGCTTTCGTCGATCAGCGGCAGAAGGCTCTGCCCCGAGGGCCAGTCAGGACGGCGCGGCAGCCCGGCCAGGTCCATGATCGTCATCGGCAGGTTGTGCAGCGAGATGGGCAGGTCCACGACGCGGCCCTTCTCCATCCGTGGGCTCCATATCCCCAAGGGCACATGGGCCGCGCTGTCCCACTGGCTCATCTTGTGGAAGCTGTCGTGGTTGCCGAGGTTGAAGCCGTTGTCCGACAGGAAGACCACCGTGGTCCGGTCGCCCAGCGGCGAGGCCGCCAGCGCGTCCAGAAACCGGCCGATCTCGTGGTCCACATGGCTGCAGGCGGCGAAATAGGCCCGCACGACCTGCCGCCAAGCCTCGTCACCCGCCTGCTCGGGCGTCCATTGTCCGTTGACGATATAAGCCAGTTCATAGACTGCCATGCCGGGCTGCGGGCCGGTGAAATCCTCGGGCGCTGCGACCGAGGGCCAGACGATCTTCCTGGGATCATACATCTGGTAGAAGCGGTCCGGGCAATCCAGGTTGAAATGCGGATGCCGGAAGCCGAACTGGATCAGGTGCCGCCGGTTCGGATCGGCGCGGTCTAAGTGCTCGATGGCGTTCTGCGCCACGCGGTAGTCGTAGAACCTGTCGTCCTGCGAGCCGTCGTCATTCGGGTGGTTCACGCCATAGACCCCGGGACCCGTCTTGCGCATGTAGCGCTTGATTCCTGTGCGCTTGCGGATGTCGTAGGCGCGCGGCTCCTCGTGGAACAGGATGCGGCGGAAGCGCTCCGGCATGGGGTTGTAATGGCCGTCGGTCTTTCCGGTCGTGAAGTTGTAGAACCCTGCCCGCCGCAGGTCATAGGCCCAAGCCTTTTCCGGCGGCATGATTTCGCGCCACAATCGGTTCAGGTCAACGAGGCCCGAGCGATAGGGAGAAATTCCCGTTGCAACCTCGGCTCTACAGGGCGAGCACAGGGGTACCGTGGCATAGGTATTGGCAAAGCGCACGCCCGCGCCCAGCAGCATGTCGATGTTGGGTGTCTGGATGGTCACGCCGAAGGCGTTCCGCCAGGTGAAGACGTCGATCATGTCGTCCACCCAGATCACGCAGATGTTGTCCTCGCGGATGCTGTCGCGGGTGAATGCCATTGCTCAAACCTCCCACTGGCGGAAACCATCCAGCGCGCCCCGCAGCGCCGCGGCCTCCGCGTCGGACAGGATGTCGAGGCCGGGCCAGAGCCAGACCCCGGCGATGCGTCCTGCGCCCAGCGTCTTGCGCATCCCCCGCCGCAGGCTGCGGTGTCCGACCAGCAGATGCGCAGCGCCCGGGGGGACGCGCAGCCCCTGCGCGCTCGCCTGGCGGCCGTCCTGCGCAAGGGTCAGGCGGCCGTCGGCGCAGGCCAGCACGGTCAGGCGCCAAGGTCCCTGCCCTCGCGGCAGGGTGGCCGAGGCGGTGCCGTCGTCGTCGCGGAAGACCAGCCCCTCCTCGGTGTCAGACAGGTGCAGCGGGTTGCCGCCGCGTTCCGGTCGCACGGCCAGCAGCGCCAGCGCGGGCTCGTCGGCGGCCCAGAGGATCGCGGCCGACCAGCGGCTGGGGTCCGGCACGGCATCGGGCAGGCGGAAGCCCCTGTTCTCGCCCGTGGTCAGGCGCAGCGCGGCGCGGGTGCGATGGGGGGCAAAGACCGGTGCCTCGGCCACGGGTAGCGCGATCGCATCGGGGTCGGTAGCGGCGGGCCAGCCTTCGGGCTGTCCGTCTGCGGCACGCAGCCAGATGCCGCCCACCTCGCGGGTCAGGCGGGAGAGGTCGCGGGATTCACGGTCGGTCAGGGCGGCTTCGGGGACGGAAAAGGGCAGCGTCAGCATGGGCGTCACCGGATCACGAGGCTGCCGGGCAAGGCCCAGCGGCGCAGCGTTCTGCCGCCGCGGTCCAGCGACCATTCATCCCGCAGCGCCCCGCAGGCTGCAGGATGCGCCGTGCCCCGGCCGAGCGCCGGACCACCCACGGCATAGTCCAGCCGCGGCTCGGCCCCACCCTTAGGTTCAAGCGGGCCATCGAGGTAGATCAGGACGCTTTGCGGATCGTCCGGGGCGATCTCGACGCCCGTAATGCCGGCGGTTGTCCGGGCCAGCGCGAAACCCGCGCCGGGACCTGCACCGAAGGGATCGGCGGGGTCGATCACCAGCGGTCCATCGGCCTTGAAGACGGCGCGGACCGTGCGGCCCTCGCGCTCGGCTAGGCACAGCAGCGGACAGGTCCAGGGCTGGCGGCGCAGCAGGCTGTCCAGCGCGGCCGCCTCGATCATGGCGCGCTCGGCCATCGCCTCGGGCGTGGGCTGGCCCAGGTCATCCTGCGCGAACATGTAGGAGGGCGCGACGGGCGTCACGTCATGCAGGCCGGGGCGCAGGAACAGGCGATGCTGGCCCTCGATCGCGGCGCGGTTGCGTTCCGGATCATGCGCCCACCAGGGACCGCAATCGGCCACCATCAGGAAGCGGGGCTGGCCGAGGTCGCGCGAGGGAATGCGCGCGGCGATCAGGTCCAGCCAGCCCAGCGCCTCGGCGTGGAACTGCGTCGCGTCGGTCGGGGCCTGGTCGTGGCCGATCTCGATCCCCACGGCCAGCAGCCGCGCGGGCTTCTCCAGCGCCGAGGCCAGCTTCGCCAGCCGGCGCAACTGGTCCTCGGCCGCGGCGACCGAAGGGTGGTCGGTCGGGGGTAGCGGGCCGGGCGGAAGAAGAACCGGCAGGGCCACGATCAGCGGCAGCGCGCGATGGGCCTGATGGCGCAGCGCCAGCAGCGCGTCGGCCAGCAGGGTGTCCGCGCCCCGGTTGCGCCAGCCGTGGACCAGATGGTCGGGCTCGCCCTCGTCGGGGACATGGCAGGCCATGACGTGATGCGGGAAATCCGGCGCACCGCCGAAGGTCGTCATCCGCCGCCCTGCGCCCAGCGACAGAAGGCCCAGCACCGGCCCCGGCGTTTCGGCGATGATGCCGCCGCCCGAGGCATGGCGGCGATAGCGGCGCGCCCCTTGCGGGCCGGGGCGGTGTGCCAGGAAGCGCAGCCACTCGCCCTCGCGTTGTAGGTCCCAGGCGTCGATGTCGCCCAGCAGGGCCGCGTCCAGCCGTTCGGGCGCCGCCGAGGGGGGCTGCGCGGGGACGGGATCAGGGGCTGCAGCGGGCAGGCCGATGCGTCGGGCGATGTCGCGGATCACGCGGTCGGACAGGCGTAGGACAAGACCGGTATCGTCGGCCTCGATCACCGGGCCATTCTCGGCCGCGATCAGCGTCTGGTTGTGGTCGGGCTCGCGCGTCATGCGAAATCCATGCGGCAAATGCACGGAAAAGGGAAGGGCCGCGGGTCCCTGCGCTGGACTGTGCAACCCCCTGCCTTGCGGCTAGGATCGCATCGCCCGACCCCTGAAGGAGACTGCCCGATGCTGAAGCCCGTCCTGGTCGTCCTGACCCTCGCCCAAGGCGGCGACGCCACGCATCTGGCCCTGACCTCGGCCGAGACGATGCAGGACTGCGCGACCAAGGCGCAAGCGGTGCAGAAGGTACTGGAAGGCGCGGGCCATACCGTGCTGGCTGCCCGCTGCACGGAAACGGACCTGGAGTTCACCCCCTACGGCCACGGCGGCGACAGCGCCGAGCGTCCCCATGCCTGGCGCGTGACCCTGCCCGAAACCGGCGCGGTGATCGAGCCCCTGGCACAGGGCGAGGGTTGCACCCCCGCCCCGGACGGCACGCTGGCCGTCCATTGCGCCCGGTCGGCGCAGGGCGTGGTCGAGTAAGCCCCCTGCCTCAGTCGGTCTGGACGGGGGACTCGATGTCCTCGCCCTGAGCCTGCTCGATGGCGCGCCAGCGGGCGACGTTGGCGTTGTGCTCTTCCAGCGTGCGGGCGAAGGCGTGCCCGCCGCTGCCGTCGGCCACGAAATACAGGAAGTCGCTGTCCTCGGGGTTCAGCGCCGCCTGGATCGCCGCCCGGCCGGGGTTGGCGATGGGCGTCGGCGGAAGCCCGTCGATTTGGTAGGTATTGTAGGGCGTGCGCCGCTGCAGTTCCGACCGGCGCAGGCCCCGGTCCAGCACCTCGCGCCCGTTCGTCACCCCATAGATCACGGTCGGGTCGGTCTGAAGCCGCATCCCTTCGCGCAGGCGGTTGACAAAGACGGCGGCGACACGGGCCCGCTCTTCGGGGACGCCGGTTTCCTTTTCCACAATCGAGGCCATGGTCAGCGCCTCTTCCGGCGTCTGGTAGGGCAGCCCGAAGGGACGGCCCTCCCAGGCAGCGGCGAGAATCGCGTCCTGCGCCACGCGCATCCGGTCGATCAGCTCGCGCCGGCTGCCGCCCCGGTTGACCTCGTAGGTGTCGGGGGCAAGCGTCCCTTCGGGCGGCACCGGCCCGACGGAGCCTTCCAGGAAAGGCGCCTGCCTGACGGCCTCGACCACCTGCCAGGCGGTCGTGCCCTCGGCCACGGCCACGCGCAGCCGCGCGCCGGGCTTGGCGACGGCCTGCACAATCGCCTCGGGCGCCTCGCCCACGGAGGGATCGTGGCGGATGCGGTCCTCGTAGCGGCCGTTTTTCGGGTTCAGGTCGCGCAGGACCAGCGCGTTGTCGCGCACACCCACGCGGAAGATGACCTCGGTCCCGCAGGTCGAAGGCCCGCCCGCCGTGATCGTGTCCACCACCTCGGCCATGCTGGCGCGGGGCGGGACGAGGTAGCTTCCGAACTTGAGCTGCCCGGCCTTGCCGGCGTAATCCGCCCCCGTCCGCAGGATGTAGGGCGAGGTGATGACGCCCTGCGCCTCGAGCTGCTTGCTGACTTCGTTCAGCCGCGCGCCCTGCGGGATTTCCACGCATTGCGCGACGGCGCTGGGGCCGGGGGCGTTATACTGGTTGCGCCCCCAGGCGACCGCGACCGCCACTGCCACCAGAAGGACGATCAGCAGCGTCAGGAAGTTCGAGGCGATGGCCCGCCACATCAGCCCCGGACCTTGCCCACGACCAGGCTGGCATTGGTGCCGCCGAAACCGAAGCTGTTGGACAGCGCCACGTCGATCTTGCGGCGCACGGCGGCGTTCGCGGCCAGGTCGATGGGCGTCGCGCGCGCGGGCTCGTCCAGGTTGATGGTCGGCGGCGCGACCTGGTCGCGGATGGCGAGAATGCAGAAGATCGCCTCGACCGCGCCCGCGGCCCCCAGCAGGTGCCCGATCGACGACTTGGTGGACGACATCGTGACATTGCCCGCGTGATCGCCCAGCAGCCGTTCCACCGCGCCCAGTTCGATCACGTCCGCCATGGTCGAGGTGCCATGCGCGTTGATGTAGTCGATGGCGGAGGCTTCGAGCCCCGCGCGCTTCAGCGCGGCCGTCATCGACCGGAAGCCGCCGTCGCCGTCTTCCGAGGGCGCGGTGATGTGGTAGGCGTCGCCCGAGAGCCCATAGCCCAGCACCTCGGCGTAGATCTTCGCGCCGCGCGCCTTGGCGTGTTCGTATTCCTCAAGCACCAGGACGCCCGCGCCCTCGCCCATGACGAAGCCGTCGCGGTCGGCGTCCCAGGGGCGGCTGGCCGCCTTGGGATCGTTGTCGCGCTTGGTGGACAGCGCCTTGCAGGCGTTGAAGCCCGCAATGCCGATTTCCGAGATCGGCGCCTCGGCCCCGCCCGCCACCATCACGTCGGCGTCGCCCGCGGCAATCAGCCGGGCGGCGTCCCCGATGGCGTGCGCCCCGGTGGAACAGGCCGTCACGACGGCATGGTTCGGCCCCTTGAAGCCGAAGCGGATCGAGACCTGCCCCGAGACGAGGTTGATCAGCGAGCCGGGGATGAAGAAGGGCGACACCCGCTTGGGCCCGCGTTCCCTGATCAGCACCGCCGTCTCGGCGATGGTGGTCAGCCCGCCGATGCCCGAGCCGATCATGACGCCCGTGCGCTCGCGCTGTTCGTCGCTTTCAGGTTCCCAGCCCGAATCCTTCACGGCCTGCTCGGCCGCGGCCATGCCGTACAGGATGAAGTCGTCCACCTTGCGGCGGTCCTTGGCGTCCATCCAGTCGTCGGGGTTGAAGCTGCCCTCCGAGCCGTCGCCGAAGGGAATCTCGCAGGCGTATTTCGTCACCACGTTCGAGGCGTCGAAGCGCGTGATCGGGCCGGCCCCCGACTGCCCGTCCAGCAGTCGCGACCAGGTTTCCTCGACCCCGCACGCCAGCGGCGTGACCATCCCAAGCCCGGTGACGACGACCCTGCGCATCGATGTTCCTTCCCAACGGTTGAACGGTCGCTCAATACACGCGCCCCTTGTGCCGCGCAACGCAAGCCGCAGGCAGCCGGGCGTCCTTTCGCCAATACATCGCCAGGCTTGCGTTTTTCGGAACTTTGCCCCCGTTGCCTTGTTGAACGCCCGTCAATCCGGCCTATTCTGCGCAGCCATGCGGGGCCGGCCCGCCGATCAACCGAACGACCGAAGGCCCGTCTTCGCGTCCGACAAGGGAGCCGCACGATGAGCACCGAAATCCAGGCCCGGGCCGAGGCCGCCTTGCCGGAACTGCAGGCCGTCACCTCGGTCGTCCTGCCCGAACCGGCCGGAGAGGTCGTTCCGCTGGACCGCGCCGATACGCCCGTGGCCGAGGAAATCCGCCGCCGCATGGACGAGATCGACCTGAAGGACACGGCCTCGATCGTGCACTTCGGATCGCGCGCCCAAGCGGGGTTGCAGGAAATCAGCCAAGCGATGCTGGCTGACGTCAAGAACAAGGACATCGGCCCGGCGGGCGACAGCCTGCGCGAGATCGTCTCCACCATCCGCGGCTTCTCCGTGTCCGAACTGGACGTGCGGCGCGAACGCAGCTGGTGGGAAAAGCTGCTGGGCCGCGCCGCGCCCTTCGCCAAGTTCGTCGCGAACTATGAACAGGTGCAGGGGCAGATCGACAAGATCACGGCCGATCTGGAACAGCACCAGCATACGCTGCTGAAGGATATCAAGTCGCTGGACGTGCTGTACGAACGCACGCTCGACTTCTACGACGAGCTTGCGCTGTATATCGCTGCAGGCGAAGGGAAGCTGCGCGAACTGGACAGCAGCATCATTCCCGCCAAGGAAGCCGAGGTGCAGGGCTCGGCCAATGACGGCGACATCATCGAGGCGCAGGAACTGCGCGACCTGCGCGCCATGCGCGACGACCTGGAACGCCGGGTCCATGATCTCAAGCTGACGCGGCAGGTGACGATGCAGTCGCTGCCTTCGATCCGGCTGGTGCAGGAAAACGACAAGTCGCTGGTGACGAAGATCAGCTCGACCCTGGTGAACACCGTGCCGCTGTGGGAAACCCAGCTCGCGCAGGCGGTGACGATCCAGCGGTCGTCGCAGGCCGCCGCCGCCGTGAAGCAGGCCACCGACCTGACCAACGACCTTCTGACGGCGAATGCGAAGAACCTGCGCGACGCCAACGCCCGCATCCGCACGGAAATGGAGCGCGGCGTCTTCGACATCGAATCGGTCCGCACCGCCAATGCCGAACTGATCGCCACCATCGAGGACTCGCTTCGCATCGCCGACGAGGGCAAGGCCCGCCGCGCCGCCGCCGAGATGGACCTGCAGAAGATGGAGGCCGAGCTGCGCCAGACGTTGTCCGCCTCGCGCGCGCGCACCCAGGCCCCCGTGTCGATGGGCGCCGCGACCGTCACCCCCGGGGCCTGAGGGCCCCTTGCCAAGACCGGACCCTTGCCGTGACCGACCGTCTCCGCGCCGCTTGCGCCGCCCCTTCCTGGGGGCGGCGTCTGTCCATTCCGGCCCTGCTGGCGCTTGCCGCCTGCTCGGCCCAGCCGACGGCCCCCACGGTGCCCCCACCTGCGCCCGCCGCGCGTCCCGACGTGGTCCCGGCTCCCTCGCCCCGGCCCGAGACGCTGCAGGAACGCCTGCGCCGCGAGCGCGCCGAAGCTGCGCAGGCCGCCGCCCCGACCGCCCCGGGCCCGGCCAGCGCCACGATGGCGCAGTACCTGTCCGGCGTGCAGGACAGCCTGCTGTCGCGCGGCCTGCTGCGCGGCGATTCCGGCGAGACACCCGGCGCCGACCGCTTGGCCGAGGACTTTATCCAGATCGCGCTGCGCGACGAATATGTCATGCAGGGCGGCCGTCTTGTTCCGCAGGCCCATGCCGCGCCCCTTCGCCGCTGGGAACGCCCCGTGCGCATCTCGGTCGTCTTCGGCGATTCGGTCCCGCCCGCGACCCGCACCCGCGACCGCGGCTTGGTGGCGGATTTTGCCGACCGCCTGCAGCGCGTGACCGGCCACCCTGTCGGCCTGACCGGCGAGGGCGGCAACTTCGTCGTGATGATCCTGAACGAGGACGAGCGCCGTACTATCGGTCCCCGCCTTGCCGCCGCCATCCCCGGCATCCCCTCTGCCGATGTCAGCGCGATCGAGCGGCTGGCGCCCCAGAACTATTGCACCGTCTTCGCCTATTCTCCCGGGGCAGGCGCGGCCTATTCCAACGCCGTTGCCGTGATCCGGGCCGAACTGCCAGACCGCCTGCGCCTCAGCTGCATCCACGAGGAACTGGCCCAGGGCATGGGTCTTGCCAACGACAGCCCCGACGCGCGCCCCTCGATCTTCAACGACGACGAGGAATTCGCCTTCCTCACCCCCCATGACGAGCGCCTGCTGAAGATGCTCTACGACCCCCGCCTGCGCCCCGGCATGACCGAGGCCGAGGTCCGCCCCGTCGTCGCCCGCATCGCCGCCGAGCTTGCGGCGGGACCGGAACCCGCGCCCCTGCCCGGCGCTTGATGCGGCAAGCACAAGGAGGAAACCATGGTCCTCGACTTCCTGACCGGCGAGTTCATCGATGTCATCGAATGGGTGGACGACACCCGCGACACGATGGTCTGGCGCTATGAGACACGCGGCCGTGCGATCAAGTACGGCGCCAAGCTGACCGTGCGCGAGGGCCAGGCGGCCGTCTTCGTCCACGAGGGCCAGCTGGCCGACACCTTCGGTCCCGGCCTCTACATGCTGGAAACGAACAACATGCCGGTGCTGACGCGGCTTCAGCACTGGCACCACGGCTTCCGCAGCCCGTTCAAGTCGGAAATCTACTTCGTCAACACGACGCGCTTCAACAACCTGAAATGGGGCACCCGCAACCCCATCATCGCCCGTGACCCGGAATTCGGCCCCGTCCGCCTTCGCGCCTTCGGCACCTATTCGATGCGGGTGACCGACCCCGCCCGCTTCATGTCCGAGATCGTGGGCACCGATGGCGAGTTCACCGCCGACGAGATCAGCTACCAGCTCCGCAACGTGATCGTGCAGGAATTCTCGCGCGTGATCGCCTCGTCGGGCATCCCGGTCCTCGACATGGCCGCGAACACCCAGGACCTCGGCAAGATCGTGGCCACCGCCATCGAGCCCACGGTCGCCCAGTACGGCCTCACGACGCCCGAGTTCTACATCGAGAACATCAGCCTGCCCGACGAGGTCGAGCGGATGCTCGACAAGCGCACCTCGATGGGGATCGTGGGCGACCTCAGCCGCTTCGGCCATTACGCGCAGGCGGAATCGATGCTGAACGCCTCGACCCGCGACGGCGGCATGGGTGCGGGCATCGGGGCCGGGATGGGCGCGGCCCTCGGCATGGGCATGGCCGGCGGCGTGCTGCGCGGCCCTTGGGGCCCAGCCTCGCCGCAGCCGCCGCAGGTTCCCGCGCAGCAGCCCAACATGATCGCGCCTCCGCCGATCCCGTCCGAAACGGTCTGGCACGTGGCGCTGGATGGCCAGCCCAGCGGCCCCTATGGCAAGGCCGATCTCGGGCGCTTGATGAACGAGGGCCGCTTCACCCGCGACACGCTGGTCTGGACCCCCGGCCAGGACGGCTGGAAGGAAGCCGACGAGGTTCCCGCCCTCGCCCAGCTCTTCACCATGCTGCCCCCGCCCCTGCCGCAGAAATAACACAGCCGTTTCTTCTTTGCCCAAATATCCCGGGGGTCCGGGGGCAGGCCCCCGGTCCGACGGCTCCACCAGGCGGGACGCCCGATGCCCACACTGCAGATCGAACACCGCTATCCCTGTGAAAGCTGCGGCGGCAGCCTGCAGTTCGCGCCGGGCCAGGACGCGCTGGTCTGCCCCTATTGTGGCCACCTGCAACGCATCTCGCCCGGGGCTGCCAGCGCCCCCGCCCGCCAACCGGAAGAGCGCGACCTTCTCTTGCGCGACCCGGCCACCGGCCGCGCGATCCAGTGGGACGCGGGCCACAAGTCGCCCCAGCTGGAAGAAATCCCGCTCGAACAGGGCCTCAGCCTCGATGTCCGCAGCGACCTGACCGAAACCGTCCGCACCCTCTCCTGCCCGAATTGCGGCGCGAAGATCGAGCGCGGCACCGACACCCATGCCGGCACCTGCCCCTTCTGCGCGACCCCCGTCGTCACCGACACCGGCACCACGCGGCTGATCAAGCCGCAGGGCGTCCTGCCGTTTGTCCTCACCGAGGCCCAGGCGCGGGATGCGCTGGACGCCTGGCTCAAGGGCCTCTGGTTCGCGCCCAACGGCCTTCAGCAATACGCGCGCAAGTCGCGGCGGATGCAGGGCGTCTATTCGCCCTTCTGGACCTTCGACGCCGACACCCGCACTGCCTATCTCGGGATGCGGGGCGATCATTACTACGAAACCGTCTATGTCATGCAGGAGGTCAACGGCCGGATGCAGCGCGTGGCCCAGCAGGTCCTGCGCACCCGCTGGACCCCGGCCGCGGGCCGGGTCGCGCGGTCTTTCAACGACGTGCTGGTGCTGGCCTCGACCTCACTGCCCCGCCGCTATACGGACGCGCTGGCCCCCTGGGACCTGTCGCATCTTGCGGCCTACGACCCGCGCTACCTGTCGGGCTTCCAGGCCGAGGGCTACACGGTCCCCCTTGCCGACGGTCACACCATTGCCCGGCAGGAGATGGCGGGCGTGATCGCCATGGACGTGCGCCGCGACATCGGCGGCGACGTCCAGCAGATCCAGGCCATGGACACGGCGCACAGCAACGAGACCTTCAAGCACATCCTGCTGCCGGTCTGGCTCGCCGCCTACAAGTACAACGGGAAAAGCTACCGCTTCGTCGTCAACGGCCAGTCGGGCCGGGTGCAGGGCGACCGGCCCTGGTCGGTCTGGAAGATTGCCATAGCCGTCATTCTGGCGCTGATCGTGGCGGCAATCCTGCTGATGGCATCAGAAGGCGGCAACATCCGCATTGGGGCCGCCGAAACGCCGGCCATCGAGTTGCCCGTTCTGCGCGCCTCCTTCCACGATCCGCCCCCTGTGATCCTCGCGAGCCCGGATGCGCGGCCGCTTCTCCTGCTGACCTCGGCAACGTATCACGCCTGAAGGCAGCATCAGGGAGGGGCCGATGATCCTCTGCGCGGGCGAAGCACTGATCGACTTGGTCCCGGAACCGGACGGCAGCCTCAGGCCGCTGGCCGGCGGCGCCGTCTACAACACCGCCGTCGCGCTGGGCCGCCTCGGCACAAGCGCGGCCTTCCTCTGGCCCCTGTCCCGCGACGGCTTCTCCGACCTGCTGCTTCGGCCTTTAGTAGAAGCTGGCGTGGACACCTCCGGCTGCCCCCGAACCGACCGGCCGACGACCCTCGCCATCGTCAGCCTTGCGGGCGGAGAGGCCCGCTATTCCTTCTATGACGAGGGCTCGGCGGGCCGGATGTTCGCCACGGACGACCTGCCGCCCCTGCCGTCCGGCTTGCAGGCGCTGTTCATCGGCGGCATCAGCCTCGTCCCGGACCCTTGCGGCGCGACCGTCGAAACGCTGGCCTCCCGCGCCGCAGCCCAAGGCATTCCGGTCATGCTCGACCCGAACGTGCGGCCTTTCTTCATCGCCGACGAGGCCGCCTATCGCGCCCGGCTCGACCGGCTGCTGGGCCTCACCACCATCGTCAAGCTGTCGGCTGACGACTGCGCCTGGCTCTGGCCCGGGGGGGACCGCGAAACAATCGCCCGCGATCTCATCTCCAAGGGCCCCCGCCTCGTCCTGCTGACCAGCGGCGCGGATGGCGTTCTCGCCCTCACCCCGCGCCACCGAATTGAGGCTCCCGCTGTCCAAGTCGCCGTGGCCGACACCATCGGCGCAGGCGACACCTTCAACGCAGGCCTGCTCGATGCGCTCTCCCGCGCAGGCGCCCTGAACCGGCTGGACGACCTCGACGAACCGACCCTCGCCGCCGCACTGGCCTCCGCCAGCCGCGCCGCAGCCGTCACCGTCTCGCGCCCCGGCGCAGACCCACCCTGGCGACACGAGCTCGCCTGAACTTCTTCTTCGCTCAAATATCCCGGGGGAGCCGCAAAGCGGCGGGGGCAGAGCCCCCTAAACGCATGGTGCGGGGGCGCAAGCCCCCTCCGCTTCAGCTCTCCAGCGCCGCCGCCGCGCGGTCCAGCCGGGCCACTGCGTCGCCGATCTCCTCGTCGGAAATGTTCAGCGGCGGCAGCAGCCGGACGACGTTGTCGGCGGCGGGCACCGTCAGCAGGTGCTCGTCATAGGCGGCGCTGACCAATTCGGTCGGCGCGACCTTGCAGCGCAGGCCCAGCATCAGCCCGATGCCGCGCACGCCCTCGAACACCTCAGGGTGCGCCGCGACCAGCCCTTCCAGCTTCTGGCGGAACAGAGCGCCCTTTCGGTTGACCTCGGCCAGGAATGCCTCGTCCGCGACGATCTCCATCACGCGCGTGCCGACTGCGCAGGCCAGAGGGTTGCCGCCATAGGTCGAGCCATGCGAACCGACCCCCATTCCGCTGGCCACCTCGGCCGTCGCCAGCACCGCGCCCAGCGGGAAGCCGCCGCCGATACCCTTGGCGACCATCATGATGTCCGGCGTCACGCCCGCCCATTCATGGGCGAACAGCCGCCCTGTCCGGCCCATGCCGCATTGCACCTCGTCCAGCACCAGCAGCGCCCCGACCTTGTCGCACAAAGCGCGGACCTTCCGCAGGTCCGCGTCGGCCATCGGGCGGATTCCGCCCTCGCCCTGAACCGGCTCCATCATCACCGCCGCCGTCTGGTCCGAGATCGCGGCCTCCAGTGCCTCAAGATCGCCCCAGGGCAGCGTGCGGAAGCCCGGCATCAGCGGGCCGTAGCCCTTGGTCATCTTTTCGGACCCTGCCGCCGCGATGGCGCCGGTGGACCGCCCGTGGAAGGCACCCTCGAAGGTCAGGATCTCGATGCGGTCGGGCTGGCCCTTCTCGGACCAGTATTTGCGGACCATCTTGATCGCCAGTTCCGCCGCCTCGGTGCCCGAGTTCGTCACGAAGACCGTGTCCGCGAAAGTCCGGTCCACCAGCAGTTCAGCCAGCCGCTGCTGTTGCGGGATCTGGTACAGGTTGGACACGTGCCAGATCCTGCCCGCCTGCTCGGTCAATGCGGCGACCAGTTCCGGATTCGCATGGCCCAGCGCATTGACCGCGATGCCTGCGCCCAGATCGAGGTATCGGGTGCCGTCCGCGGCGATGGCCCAGGCGCCCTCGCCCCGCTCAAAGGAAAGGGGCGCGCGGTTGTAGGTCGGCAGGACGGCGTCGATCATGGGTCGGTCCTTGGCTGAGGGTGGAAGGCGGACGAACGGACAGCCCCCGGCGGGCGGGGGCGAGGCAGGACGCATCAGCGTCGGAAGCCGGGGCGAATCGTCGTCATGGTTCGCAGCGTTACCAAGCGCCGCCGCCGCCTTCAACGCCGCGTCACGCCTTCATGCGGAAACCGGTGCGCAGCCACCACCAGGCGAGCATATTGACCGCGATCACCGTCAGCAGGCAGACGGCCAGCCCCCGCGCGACCGGCGCGTCGCTGACGCCTGCGAAGCCATAGCGGGCGCCGTCGATCAGGTAGAAGATCGGGTTCCAGTGCGACAGTGTACGGAAGGGCTCGGGCAGGGCCTGAACGGAATAGAAGGTGCCCGACAGGAAGGACAGCGGCGTCACGACAAAGTTCGTCAGCGCAGCCATCTGGTCGAACTTCTGCGCAATGATCCCGCCCAGAATGCCCAGGCCTCCCAACATCAGCGCGCCCAGGAGGATGAAGCCCAGCGCCAGCAGCGGATGGACGGCGACATGCCCCACCAGCAGCGCCAGCCCGGTCCCGATCACCACGGCGACCAGCAGCGACCGCGCGAGGCTGCCGACGAGATAGCCCGCCAGGATCTCGGCCGCGGACAGCGGCGGCATCAGCGTGTCCACGATGTTGCCCTGCATCTTCGACGAGATGATCGAGGACGAGCTGTTGGCGAATGCCGTCTGGATCACCGTCATCATCAGGATGCCGGGACCCAGGAACTCGACAAAGGGCAGGCCCATGACCTCGCCCCGGCCGCGGCCCAGCGCCACGACGAAGACCACGACGAACAGCCCCGCCGTCATCAGGGGCGCCAGCACCGTCTGCTGCCAGACGGTCATGAAGCGCCGGATCTCGCGCGCGGCCAGCGTCGCCGTTCCCAGCCAGTTGACACGGCCGAAGCGGCGGATGGGCATGGCCCCATAGTCGGCTGATGTCGGGCGGGTCATGGGTGATCCTTGAAACTGCGGGCGCGGGGCGCTATTTCCGGGCATTCCCGGTTAGAACCGCGCCGCGCGGCTTGTGCAAGCCCGCCATCCGCCAAGGAGCAACCCATGTCCTGGACCGACGAACGCGTCGAGACACTGAAACGCATGTGGGCCGAAGGCCAGTCGGCCAGCCAGATCGCCAAGGAGCTTGGCGGCGTGACCCGCAACGCCGTGATCGGCAAGGTCCACCGTCTTGGCCTGTCGAACCGCGTCGAGGGCGACGACCAGCCTGCAGCCTCCGTCGCACCCGAATCCCAGCCTGCGGCCGAGCCCGTCGCCGCAGCCGCCCCCGCCGAAGTCCCGCGGGCTGCGCCCGAGCCGGAGCCCGAACCCGAGGTAGAAGCCGCCGAGACCCCCGAGCCGCAGCCCGCGCCCCAGCCGGTCTTTGCGCCCCGCCGCCCGATCGTGCCCGCGGGCCAGCCCCTGCCCCCTCAGCCCTCGGCCAACGAGATCTCTCCCGAGACGCTGGCTTCCGTCCGCGAGGTCGAGAAGCGCGCGCTCAAGCTGTCGCTGATGGAACTGACCGAGCGGACCTGCAAATGGCCGATCGGCGATCCCGCCACGGACAAGTTCTGGTTCTGCGGCCTTCCCAGTACCGCCGGCAAGCCTTACTGCGAGGCTCATGTCGGCGTGGCCTTCCAGCCCATGAGCGCGCGGCGCGACCGGCGGCGCTGAGGCAACCCATTCTCTCGCGTGTCAGTAGCCCCGGGCTGTCCGCCGCACCGATAGGTTTCTGCGCCTGTTGATCCCCGAGGAAATCTGCCTCTGGCCCGAGAAGCCATTACGGAGTCTTAGGGTTTTCCTGTTAATGACGTGGCGCGGCACAGGCGGGGACGCCGATGACCGCTCCGGACCAAGGCGCCCTCGTTCCCTGCTTCACCGCCGGAACGAGGGCGTTCTTTCTTTACAGCGACACGCACGCAGCCCTGCGCCCACGCCCGCCTCGCCTCTCACGTCGCCTGCCGAACAGATGCCTGCCTCATTGCGGCCTTGCTGCTTCGCGCCCTCTGCCATCATGCAAACGAATGCCAATGACCGTTCCTCGGCATGATGCATAGTTTCACCCAAGCCGCGCCTCCTCGGGCCGGACACAAATATCCCGGGGGAGCCGTGCAACGCACGGCGGGGCAGAGCCCTCTTCTTCGGGGTTTTACCCCGACCAAGGGTGTCGCCGCCCTCAACCCGGACAGCGCGCCCCCATGAAGCTCCGGTCTCCCGCGAAGCGTATCTCGATCCGGGCATCCGTGATCCGCAGATCGATCTGCTCGCGCCCGCATTCCTCGCCCTCGGCCATGCAGGCCCAGCTCGCGCGCTGCCAGCCCCCGGCAAGCCCCTGCCGCTCGGTCACGCGCTCATAATGGCTTTCGGTGATGCTGAACCTGCCCGGACCGACGGAGATGATGCCCTCGCCGCCTGCCTCCATCGGACAGTTCATGCGGTAACCGTCGATGTAATAAAGGTCGTCTGCCTGCGCGGCGACCGTGGTCACCGCCAAGGCAAGCGCTGCGGGAATGAGAAGCCGGGACATGGAAAACTCCTGCTGAAATAATCTCCTAATCCATCATGGCCGCAGACGGCAGCCCTGCCCAGCCCTGAACTGCCGCGCATTCGAGCCATTCCCCGACCACTCTGGCAATGACAGCGCCGCTTGGGTAAACAGCCCGCGACCTGCCTTCAGGAGCCCCCATGGCCCGCCATCTCATCACCTCTGCCATCCCCTACATCAACGGCATCAAGCACCTGGGGAACCTCGTCGGCAGCCAGTTGCCCGCCGACCTGTTCGCCCGCTTCCAGCGCGCACGCGGCAACGAGGTGATGTTCGTCTGCGCCACCGACGAGCACGGCACGCCCGCGGAACTCGCCGCCGCCAAGGCCGGCAAGCCGGTGGATGTCTTCTGCGCCGAGATGCATCAGGTGCAGGCCAACATCGCCCGCCGCTTCGGCCTGTCCTTCGACCATTTCGGCCGCTCCTCCAGCCCGCAGAACCACCGGTTGACGCAGCATTTCGCGGGGAAACTGGCCGAGAACGGCCTGATCGCCGAGGTCTCGGAACGGCAGGTCTATTCCAATGCCGACGGCCGATTCCTGCCCGACCGCTATATCGAGGGCACCTGCCCCAACTGCGGCTATGACAAGGCCCGCGGCGACCAGTGCGAGAACTGCACCAAGCAGCTCGACCCGACCGACCTGATCGAGCCGCGCTCGGCGATCTCGGGCTCGACCGACCTTGAGGTGCGCGAGACCAAGCACCTGTATCTGCGCCAGTCGGCACTGCGGCAGGAACTGTCGGAGTGGATCGACAGCAAGACCGACTGGCCGATCCTGACGACCTCGATCGCGAAGAAATGGCTGAACGACGGCGAGGGGCTGCAGGACCGGGGCATCACCCGCGACCTCGACTGGGGCGTGCCGGTGAAAAAGGGCGACCAGCCCTGGCCGGGGATGGAGGGCAAGGTCTTCTATGTCTGGTTCGACGCGCCCATCGAATACATCGCCGCGACCGCCGAATGGGCCGATGCCAACGGCAAGCCCGCCGATGAATGGCGCCGCTGGTGGCGTCTGGACGAGGGCGCGGGCGACGTCCGCTACACCCAGTTCATGGGCAAGGACAACGTGCCCTTCCACACGCTCAGCTTCCCCGCGACGATCATCGGCTCGGGCGAGCCGTGGAAGCTCGTGGATTACATCAAGTCCTTCAACTACCTGACCTATGACGGCGGCCAGTTCTCGACCAGCCAGGGCCGCGGCGTCTTCCAGGACCAGGCGCTGTCGATCCTGCCCGCCGACTACTGGCGCTGGTGGCTGCTGTCCCACGCGCCCGAGGGCTCGGATTCCGAGTTCACCTGGGAGAACTTCCAGCAGTCGGTGAACAAGGACCTGGCCGACGTGCTGGGCAATTTCGTCAGCCGCATCACCAAGTTCTGCCGGTCGAAGTTCGGCGAGACCATCCCCGAGGGCGGCAGCTACGGCCCCGAGGAACAGGCGCTGGTTCAGGCCCTGACCACCCGCATCCGCGCCTATGAGGGCTTCATGGAGGCGATGGAGGTCCGTAAGGCCGCGAACGAGCTGCGCGCGATCTGGGTGCTGGGCAACGAATACCTGCAATCCGCCGCGCCCTGGTCCACCTTCAAGACCGACCCGGAGAAGGCCGCGATGCAGGTGCGCTTGGGCCTGAACCTGATCCGCCTTTACGCGGTGCTGTCGCAGCCCTTCATCCCCTTCGCCGCCGATTCGATGCTGGCCGCGATGCGGACCGACGACCGCGCATGGCCTGACGACGTGAGTGCCGCGCTGGACACCCTGCCCGCAGGCCATGCCTTCGACGTCCCCGAGGTGCTCTTCGCCAAGATCACCGACGAGCAACGCGACGAATGGCAGGAGCGGTTCAAGGGCGCCCGTGCCTGAGGTCGGCTGGTCCGCGCTGGCCGCCTTCTGGGGGCTCAGCGCGCTGGGGGCCTGGTCGCAGACGCTGACGGGCTTCGCGCTGGGGCTGATCGTGATGAGCGGGACGACGCTCTTCGGCCTGCTGCCGGTGCCGGTGACGGCGCAGATCATCTCGATCCTCGTGCTGCTGAATGGGGCGATGGTCCTGTGGCGCGACCACCACCACGCCGACCGCAAGGCGGTGCTGGCCGCCGTGATCGGGGCGACCCCGATGATCGCGCTGGGTTACTGGCTGCTGCACTGGATGGTGGGATCGGCGCTGGAATGGCTGCGGCTGATCCTCGGCGTCTTCATCGCGGCTGCAGCCCTGCAACTGGTCCACCGCCCGCAGCCCTGGGAGGCGCGGTCCCCTACCCCGGCCTTCGGCATCGCGGGGGCCACGGGCGGGATCATGGGGGGCCTCTTCGCGACCTCGGGGCCGCCGCTGATCTGGCTGCTGTACCGCCAGCCGCTGACGCTGGACACGATCCGGGTGACGCTGGTGGTCTATTTCGTGATCACGCAGGGCTTCCGGCTGCTGCTGACGGTGGCGGACCGCAGCTTCGACCGGCTGACGGCGATCGCGCTGGCGGGCGCGCTGCTGGCGGTGGCTCTCGGAACATGGGCGGCGCGGCGCTTTCCGCCTCCGGTATCGCCATTGACCATCCGGCGCGGTGCGCTGGTGCTGCTGTTCCTGTCGGGCGTGGGGCTGATCGGCACGGCGGGCGTGGCGCTGGCGCGCGGTTGACCTCGGGCGCTTCGGCCCGCAACCTCGCCACGCATCCAGTTTTCGAGGCCTCCATGACCCATTGCATCCTGATCGGCGCCCCCGTGGACAGCGGCCAGCAGCGGCCCGGCTGCCTGATGGGGCCGGCAGCCTATCGCGTCGCAGGGATCGGGCGGACGCTACAGAGCCTGGAACACAGCGTCGAGGATCGCGGCGACATGACGCCGGGACCGCTGGGCGCCGAAAGCACGCAGAACGCCGCCGTCCGGCACCTGCCCGAGACGGTCGCCTGGGTTCGGACGCTTGCCGAAGCGGGCGAGCGGGCGATGGCCGAGGGGATGCCGATCTTCCTTGGCGGCGACCATTCGCTGTCGCTGGGATCGGTCGCGGGGATCGCCGCCCATGCCAGAGCGCAGGGGCGGCCGCTCTTCGTGCTGTGGCTCGATGCGCATACGGACATCCACAGCGTGGCCACGACCGAGTCGGGGAATCTGCACGGCACGCCCATCGCCTATATCTCGGGCCGGCCGGGCTTCGAGGCCTTCCCGGCCTTCCCCGCCCCGGTGCCCGAGGAAAACATCTGCCTGTTCGGCATCCGCAGCGTCGATCCGGCCGAGCACGCCACGCTCGAGGCTTCCGACATCACCGTCAACGACATGCGCGTGCTGGACGAGTTCGGATTCGCCGTGCCGATGCGGGCCTTTCTTGAAAAGGTGCGCGCGGCGAACGGGATGCTGCACGTTAGTCTCGACGTGGATTTCCTTGATCCGTCCGTTGCGCCGGCGGTCGGGACCACGGTTCCGGGCGGGGCGACCTTCCGCGAGGCGCACCTGGTCTGCGAGTTGATCCATGAAAGCGGGCTGATGACCTCGCTGGATCTGGTCGAGCTGAACCCGTTCCTGGACGAGCGCGGGAAGACCGCAAGGATGATGGTGGACCTCGTGGGCTCGCTGATGGGCCGCAAGGTCTTCGACCGGCCGACCCGCTCCGGCTGACCTCGGGCGTATACGGATCATTTTAGGTAGTTCGTTGTTGGGAGCGGCCGGCTGCTTCTCTTACTGTTGTCTTGCTCACAGTGCTTGGTCTCACTTCGGGCAAGGGCCAGTTCGCCTCATCGGGCTGGCCCTGCTTCTTGAATCAAGGACGCAGGGGCTTGACCCCGCCTTTGCGTCCCGGTGAAGTGCCGCGATCATGTTCACGCCGATCAAGCTGCCCGCCCCCGCCCTCCCTTCCGTTCCAGTCCCCTGGGGTTTCCGGCGCCGACGATAGCGCCCGCTCGCCCCGCCAGACGAAACGGAACAGGAGACCCAGGATGAACAGCTTTCTCGACATTCACACCACGCCCAAGGGCGATCTGCGAGCGATCATCGACAACGCCCGGGAGATGAAGGACGCACGGAACGGTGCCCCCAGGGGCACGCCCGACGCCGAGCAGCCGCTGGCAAACCGCATGGTCGCCCTGATCTTCGAGAAGCCCTCCACCCGCACCCGCGTCAGCTTCGACCTGGGCGTGCGGCAGATGGGCGGGCAGACCATGGTCCTGTCGGGACAGGAGATGCAGCTGGGCCATGGCGAGACCATCGCCGACACCGCCCGCGTGCTGTCCCGCTACGTCGATCTCATCATGATCCGCACCTTCGAGGAAGCGACGCTGCTCGAGATGGCGGAATACGCGAGCGTCCCCGTCATCAACGGGCTGACGAACCGCACCCATCCCTGCCAGATCATGGCCGACGTGATGACCTTCGAGGAGCATCGCGGCCCCATCGCCGGGCGCAAGGTGGTCTGGGTGGGCGACGGCAACAACGTCTGCGCCAGCGTGATCCACGCCGCGGGGCAGTTCGGCTTCGACTTCACCTTCACCGGCCCCCAGCCGCTCGACCCCGAGCGGGAGTGGTTCGACTTCGCCCGTGCGCAGGGCGTCCGGGCCGAGATCGAGCGCGACCCCGCGCGCGCCGTTCAGGGCGCGGACCTCGTTTTCGCCGACACCTGGGTGTCCATGCACGACCCCCAGTCGGCCAAGGAGCGGCGCCACAACATGCTGCGCGGCTATCAGGTGAACGGGGAACTGATGTCCCATGCCAAGCCGGACGCGCTGTTCATGCACTGCCTGCCCGCGCATCGCGAGGACGAGGTGACCTCGGCCGTCATGGACGGGCCCAACAGTGTCATCTGGGACGAGGCCGAGAACCGCCTGCACGCCCAGAAGGCCATCATGCGCTGGTGCCTGGGGGTCTGAGGCAGCCTTCCGTCCCGGTCGGACCGGGGGCTCTACCCCCCGCCCCCGGAGGTTATTTCGGCAAAGAAGAACGCTGTTGGCTGCTCCCGGGCGGCTCTGGGTATGATCCTGTCCCGGACCAGCGACTTGTGGCTTGGCTTCACGTCGCCAAAGCCCAGACCTTCCGCATCAGCCCCGGCAGGGTGTTCGGGTCGAAGCCGTCGCGCGGGACCACCTCGCCCCTGACAGGGTTCGCCAAGGGGGCCCGCAGGACCGACAGGCGCAGTTCGAAATGGGTGAAGACGTGGCGGACCTCGCCCGCGGCCTCCCAGGGGCCGTCCTGCGGCGGGGCAAGGTCGGTGCCGTCCCAGCCCGTCGTCGGAAAGGCCAGCGTCCCGCCCAGAAGGCCCCGCGCGGGGCGGCGTTCCAGCAGAAGGGCGCGGTCGTCCAGCGCGACCCATGCGGTGCCGGTGCGAAGGGGCTTGGCCGCCTTGGGCGCCCTGCGGGGCAACTCGGGTGCGATGCCTTGGGCGCGCGCGGCGCACAGCTCCATCAGCGGGCAAATGGCGCAGGCGGGGTTGCGGGGCGTGCAGATGGTGGCGCCGAGGTCCATCATGGCCTGCGCGAAATCGCCGGGCCGCGTCTGCGGGGTCAGGGTCGAGGCCAGTTCCGTCAGTTCGCGCCGGGCGGCAGGAAGCGGCGTCTGGACGGCGAAAAGACGCGAGACGACGCGCTCCACGTTGCCGTCCACCACGGTTTCCGGCCGATCGAAGGCGATCGCGGCAATGGCGGCCGAGGTATAGGGGCCAATGCCGGGCAGCGCCGCCAGCCCCTCGCGCCTGTCGGGAAAGCCCCCTGCGGCGGCCACCCGTCTGGCGCAGGCGACCAGGTTGCGGGCGCGGGCGTAATAGCCGAGGCCCGCCCATTCGGCCATCACCTGCGCCTCGTCGGCGGCAGCCAGCGCCTGGACCGTCGGCCACAGGGCGGTGAAGCGCTGGAAATAGGACTTCACCGCCGCGACGGTGGTCTGCTGCAGCATGATCTCGGACAGCCAGACGCGATAGGGGTCCATTGGCGGCGTGCCGGGGGGCGCACGCCAAGGCAGCACGCGGGCAAGGCGGTCGTACCATTCCAGCAGGCGCGGCGCGGCCTGCTGGCTGACGGCGGTTTCACGCAACTTTGCCTTATCGCTCATCGCACCCGTCTGGCATCCGGCGCGGGAAGCGTCCAGATTGATCGCACAAACAGTCCGCCCGAGGCCATGACGTCCAAGCCGCAGCCCCCTCGCGCCCGCAGGCGCTCTGCCGATCCCGACGCGCCGCCGCGCCGCCGGATGCGGGGGTTCGAGCCTGCCGCGGCCCTGGTCGCCCCCGACCTGCGCCGGGCCGCTGAAAAGCGCGGCTTCGCGGTAGCCCGCCTGCTGACCGACTGGCCCGAGATCGTGGGGCCCGAGACCGCCGCCCATACCCGCCCCGTCAAGGTGACGCATGGCAAGGGCATGGGCGCTACGCTGACGGTGCTGACCGACGGTGCCCATGCGCCGCTTGTGCAGATGCAGTTGCCGCGCCTGCGCGAGCGGGTGAATGCGGTCTACGGCTTCAACGCCATCTCGCGCATTGTCGTCACCCAGACCGCCGCCCAGGGATTTGCCGAGGGGCAGGCCCAGTTCCGCCCTGCCCCCCCGCAGCAGTCCCCCGTGCCTGCGCCCGAGGTCGTGGCGCGCGCCGAGGAGGTCGCTGCGCGCTTCGAGGACCCGAAACTTGCCGACTCCATGCGCCGACTGGCGCTTGCACGGGCTGCCCGCGACACGCGGAAGCGGCCCCCCTTTTCCCAGGACTGAAAGGCCAATCCATGACCCCGACCCTTCGCAGCCTCGTCTCGGCCGCAGCGCTTGCCATGCTGGCGCTGCCCGCCGCGGCCCAGACCGCGACGCCGGCGCCCGCAGAAACCGCGCCCGCCGCCGCGCCGGCCCAGGCGCCCGCCACCCAGCCCGACTACTGGCAGGGCGCCGAGGACGCACCGGTCGAGATGATCGAATACGCCAGCTTCACCTGCAGCCACTGCGCCGCCTTCCACAACGACGTTTATCCCCAGCTCAAGGCCGAATATATCGACACCGGCAAGGTCCGCTTCGCCCAGCGCGACGTGTATTTCGACGAGCCTGGCCTCTGGGCCGGGATCCTGGCCCGCTGCGGTGGCGAGGAGAAGTTCTATCCGGTCGCGGGGATGCTGTTCGAAAAGCAGCGCGAATGGCTGAACGCCAAGACCGGTGACGAGTTCGCTGCGAACCTGCGCAAGATCGGCGCTGCCGCGGGCTATTCCGCCGAGCAGATGCACGCTTGCTGGCAGGACCAGGCCAAGGTCGAAAGCCTGCTGGCGACCTTCCAGCAGAACGCCGTGGCCGACAAGATCGAGGGCACGCCGACCTTCATCATCGGCGGCGAGACGGTGCGCAACGCGCCTTGGGAGCAGCTGAAGGCCAAGATCGACGAGAAGCTGGCCGCCGCGAACTGAGCCTTGCGGGGGGCCGCTCTTCCGCCCTCCGTCACCCTAGAATGCGATCCAGCGCGGCGTCCAGCGGCGCTGGATCGTCGAAACCCAGCCTCACCGGCAGAGTCAGCACCTTGGGGCGGAAGCTGCGCGGCAGGCGCGCCGCATCCTTTTCCGTCGTCACCAGTTGCGCCCCCAGCATCCTTGCCTCGGTTTCCAGCCGCGTCAGCATCTGGCGCGAGAAGGGCTGATGATCGGCCAAGGCCTCGGCGCGGACGATCCTCGCCCCCAGGTCGCGCAGGGTGGAGAAGAACTTGTCCGGATGGCCGATGCCCGCGAAGGCCAGTGCGCGCAGCCCCTGCCAATCCATGCCGGTCATCAGCGGTTGTAGCCGCCCCGTGAGGCGGGGCACCGGCAGCGCGGGCCAGCGGGCAGTGAAGCTGTCCTGAGTGGCGGGCTCTCCGATCGTCAGCACGAGGTCGGCACGGGCCAGGCCCGTGGCGACCGGCTCTCGCAGGGGGCCTGCGGGCAGGCAGAGCCCGTTGCCCCAGCCCCGGCCTGCATCCACCACGACCAGCGCAAGGTCATGCGCGAGGCTCGGATCTTGGAAGCCGTCGTCCAGCAGGATGACCCGGGCGCCCGCCTCGACCGCCGCGCGTGCCCCGGCTGTCCGGTCCTTCGCCACGAAAACAGGGGCGAAGGCCGACAGCAGCAGCGGTTCGTCACCCACTTGCGCGGCGGAATGGCGGCGTTCGTCCACGCGCAGGGGACCGGCCTCGGACCCGCCATGGCCCCGGCTGACCACATGCGCCTGCACCCCGCGCGAGGCCAGGCGCTCAATCATGGCAATGACGGTGGGAGTCTTGCCAGTGCCACCCGCATTGAGGTTGCCCACGCAGATCACCGGCACGCCCAGACGCAGGCGAGGGCCGCGGGCCAGCCGCCGGGCCGTGGCGCGGGCGTAAAGCGCACCCAAAGGCGCCAGCGCGCGGGCGGCGACGCCGGGCGAGCGGTTCCAGAAGGCGGGCGCGGTCAGCACGGGGACCTGACCTTCATGCCGCGCCCTCGGGCAGATCCGACAGGATCGCATCGGCGATGCGGCGCGTGATCTCGGCCCCGGCGGTTGAAACCTCCCAGGCCGAGCGGGCGAGGCGCGCGGCGGCGTCGGGCGCGCTCAGATCCTCGATGGCGGCGGGCAGCGCGCCCGCCGCGTGGATGCGCCGCGCGCCCCCGGCCCGATCCAGCGCCTGCCATTCGGCGGCCTGCGCCGAAAAGTGCGGCCCGTGAACGATGGCAGAGCCCAAGGCTGCGGGCTCGAAGGGATGGCGCGTGACCCCGGTGCCGGCCGTCAGCGTGCCGCCCATGTAGGTGACCGAGGCGAGGCGATACCACAGCCCCAGTTCGGCGCTGTCCTCGGCCACAAGGACCTGGATGTCGGGCCCCGGGTCCAGCGCCTCGCGCCGGGCGACGGCAAGGCCCCGCGCCTCGGCCGCAGTGGCAATGGCGGCTGCCTCCTCGGCAATGGCCGGGGCGATGATCAGCAAGGCACGGTGATGGGCTGAAAGCAGGTTTTCCTGCGCGGCCAGCACGGGGACGACCTCGCGCAGCGGCAGGGCGGCGGCCAGCCAGACCTGGCGGTCGCGCAGCATCGGGCGCAGCGCCGCCAATTCGCGCATGTTGCAAAGCAGGGGTGGCAGGATAGGGGTAGCGGTGCCGATAACCTCAATCCGCTGAGGCGCGATGCCTTCGCGCAGCGCGGCCTCGTGCGCGACCTCGTCGGGCACCAGCACCCGGCTGAGCCGCGTGACAGGTCCCCGGCGCGCGCCCCGCCAGACACGGCGGGCCGCCGCCGCCGCAAGCTGGGCGGGGTTGGCGACCAGGGTGATCGGCACGTCCCCCTCGTCGCAGGCGGCGATCAGGGCCGCGGGCAGGACCCCGTCGGTCAGGACCAGCGCCGCGGGTGCGGCCTGCTCGACCAGCAGCCGGGCCGAGATCGGGTCCGAGGGCGGTTCCGGCAGGACTGAGGGCACGGCGCGGTCGCCGCGTTCCACCGCGACAGGCCCCAGCGCCCCCAGCCTCAGGCCGGGGCGACGGCGGCGCAGCTCCTGTGCAAGCCCGCGCAGTTCCGAGGCGCCGCCGCACATCAGGATCAGCGGCCCGTCGCCGGGCGGCAGCACCAGGTTCGAGGGGTCCCCCTCGGGGCGCGGTCCCCTCAGCTGCCACCAGTAGGCGAGATCGCCGATGCCAGCCACGGTTGCGCGGTCCTCAGGCCGTCGAGGCGGGGGAAGCGGCCTCGGCCGGGTCATGCAGACGGTGCAGATGCGCAATGAAGTAACGCACCTGCGCCTGGTCCACGGTCCGCTGCGCCTGCGCTTTCCACGCGGCATGAGCCGAGGCGAAATCGGGGAAGATCCCCACGACATGGACGGCGGACGGGTCGCGGAACTCGTGCGAATCGGTCGACACGAGTTCGCCGCCATAAACGAGATGCAGGCGCTGGGTCATCGGATCACCTTTGGCATTGGCTTTCGCAGGGGGAATAGACCCTGCCACGCCCGAGACCAAGGTTGAATGCATAGAATGTTGTGCGATCCGGGTTTGCCGCGAATCACTGAACGTGGCATGGATTTGGCAGAGCCGGACAGGCTCGCAGGACAAGGTTTCGCGTGCGGTGGTTGAGGGGCACGCGGGGGATGCAGGGTTCCGGCCTTCGGGTTGGAACCCTGCGTTTTTTCTGCGCCGCCTTCGCGGCAAGAGTCATGCTTGAATCCCGGCCGCGAAGCGCCTAGCGGAAGGCATCCGCTGCGGGCGTGGCGGAATGGTAGACGCATGGGACTTAAACTCCCTGGGGCTGAAGCCCGTGCGGGTTCGAGTCCCGCCGCCCGCACCACCGACCTGCCTTGCTCCGGACGATCCGTGCGACGTTCGCCATCACCCGGTGGCGACTCGCGTTCGCCTTCGGGTAGAAGGCGGCATGACATTCTCTCTGCGATCCGCGCTGCCCTTCTGGATGTCGCTGGGGCTGGTGCCTCTGGCCGTGCTGGCCGTCCTGCGAGGCGGCTGGTGGTTCCTGCTGATGCCGGCCTATGCGTGGTATCTGGTCACGGCGCTGGACGGGCTGCTGGGGCTGAACGGAGAAAACCCCGACACCGAGACGCCCGTTGCGCGGCTGTTCTGGCATCGTGCGATCACGGTGATCTGGTGGCCCGTGCAGACGGCCGTGGTTTTCTGGGCGATCTGGCATGTCACCCGCAGCGGCCATCTGGGCGGGTGGGAGAAGCTGGGCATCTTCTTCGGTCTCGGCGTCATGTCGGGCACGATCGGCATGGTCTATGCCCATGAGTTGCTGCATCAGAAGCCGGGGTTCGAGCGGTGGATGGGCGACCTCCTCCTCGCCTCGAACCTGTATTCGCATTTCCGGACCGAGCATCTGCTGGTCCACCATTCCTGGGTGGCGACCCCGGCCGACGCGGTGACGGCACGCTACAACGAGGGGTTCTTCCGCTATTTCCTGCGCGTGCTGTGGACCTGCCCCCGTTCCGCCTGGCATGCCGAGAAGAAGCTGCTCGCGCGCGCCAAGCGCCCCGTCTGGAACCGGCGCAACCCCTTCTGGCGCTATGCCGCGCTGCAGGGGGGAATGCTGGTGCTGGCGGCGATGCTTGGCGGCTGGCAGGGCGTGCTGCTGTTCGTCTTCCAGGCCTTCGTCGCCATCTGGCAGCTCGAACTGACGAACTACGTCGAGCATTACGGCCTGACCCGCCGGCACCTGGGCGGCGGGCGGTATGAGCATGTGCTGCCCCGCCACAGCTGGAACGCCAGCCACACGGCCTCGAACTGGCTGCTGATCAACCTGCAGCGCCACTCGGACCACCATTACAAGCCCGACCGCCGCTTCCCCCTGCTGCAGACCTATGCCGAGGATGAGGCGCCGCAATTGCCCTATGGCTATCCGGCGATGACCTTCGTGGCGATGGTGCCGCCCTGGTGGCGGCGGCGGATGAACCCGCGCGTGCGGGCCTGGCGCAGGAAGTTCTATCCCGACGTCACCGACTGGACGCCCTACAATCGCGGCGAGAACCCGATGCCGCGCGGCGCACTATAAAAAAAAACCCCGCCGAGGCGGACCCGGGCGGGGCGAGTTCGTCCCGCAGCCGAAGGAAAACCCTGCGGCCCGAGACACCGGCGAACCTAGCGTCAGGCGGTTTCGGCCATCTCGGCTCGAATCTGCTGACGAAGGATGTCGATGGGTATCATCTTCCCGTCGCGGCGGAAATGCCAATACGTCCAGCCATTGCAGGAGGGAGCGCCTTCCAGCGCAGCCCCTACCTGGTGGATCGAGCCCTTGACGTCGCGCCCGATCAGCGAGCCGTCCGCCCGCACCCGCACCGTGTGACGGCCGCCGAGGGAAACCAGTTCCTCGCCCGGGCGCAGCATTCCGCGTTCGACCACCTGTCCGAAGGGAACGCGCGGCTCGGCCCGCTTGCTGGTGGTCGTGGCCAGCGAAGCCGCGTCAAGGCGGCGGACGCGGGACAGGCGGCGCTCGGCGACCTCGCGATAGGCGGCTTCGCGCTCGATCCCGATCCAGTCGCGGCCCAGCATCTTGGCGACGGCTCCGGTGGTGCCGGTGCCGAAGAAGGGGTCCAAGACCACGTCGCCGGGATTGGTGGTGCCGACCAGCACCCGGTGCAGCAGGCTTTCGGGCTTCTGCGTGGGATGCGCCTTGCCGCCGCCTGCATCTTTCAGCCGCTCACCCCCGGTGCAGATCGGCAGGTTCCAGTCCGAGCGCATCTGGATGCCCTCGTTCAGGGACTTCAGCGCCTCGTAGTTGAAGGTGTATTTTGCCCCTTCAGCCTTCGAGGCCCAGATCAGCGTCTCATGCGCGTTGGTCAGCCGCTTGCCGCGGAAGTTCGGCATCGGGTTCGACTTGCGCCAGACCACGTCGTTCAGGATCCAGTAGCCCTGGTTCTGCAGTTCGGCGCCGACGCGGAAGATGTTGTGATAGCTGCCGATCACCCAGATCGCGCCCGTGGGCTTCAGCAGCCGGCGGGCGGCGGTCAGCCATTGCTGGGTGAAGCGGTCATAGGCCGCGAAGCTGCCGAACTGGTCCCAGGCGTCGTCCACCGCGTCGACGCGGCTGTTGTCGGGCCGGTGCAGGTCGCCGCGAAGCTGCAGATTGTAGGGCGGGTCAGCGAAGATCAGGTCCACGGACGCTTCGGGCAGCGCGTTCATCACCTCGATGCAGTCGCCTGCAAGGATGCTGTTCAGCGGCAATGTCTGGCTGCGCGCGGGAGTCCGCGCCCTGGTCTTCGTGGTGGTCATCTCTGCTCTCCGGCGGCGTTCGGTACCGCTGCTATGTTGTCCACAGGATGAGTCAGAGGTGATTCGGCGTCAATTGTTATTTTGAATCATAGATTTAGACTGGGGTCTGGACACAATATCTTGTGGATGGCCGGAAATCCCATCCTATGGAACGGGGTTGCACCCTTCTCGGCCAGGGCTCGGCGGTGTGTTTCGGTGGGGTAGCCCATGTTCTGCTCCCATCCGTAACCGGGAAATTGCTGCGCCAGATCCGACATGATCCGGTCGCGTTCCACCTTGGCGATGATCGAGGCCGCGGCGATGGACAGGCAGGCCGCATCCCCCCGGACAATGGCCTCGGCCGGACAATCCAGACCCCAGGGCAGGCGCTTGCCATCGACCAACGCCATGCAGGGACGCTGGCGCAGCCCCGCCACGGCGCGGCGCATGGCCAGGTGGCTGGCGTAGTGGATGTTGAGTTGCCCGATCTCTTCGACGCTGGCATGGGCGATGGACCAGTCGGCGCAGTCCTTGATCTGCTCGGCCAGTTGCCGGCGCTTCGCGGGCGACAGCTTCTTGGAATCGTCGAGACCCCGCGGGATGCCCTTGCGCGGCAGGATCACCGCCGCCGCCGTGACCGGCCCGGCCAGAGGCCCGCGCCCGACCTCGTCCACGCCGCAGATGAAGCGCGCGCCCTGGGCCATGCAGGCGCGTTCATGGCGGAAAGTGGGGCGGGGCCGGGGTTCCTTCATGAGCGCGTTCTACCCCCGCAGGCGCAATGCGGCCAGCCTGCGCATGAGGGACCGGCGGATACCCTTGCGTCCTGACCGCAGGGGCATTTGGATCAGGAGGAAGGACATGACGTTTCTTCCTGATCCTATCCCTCGGGGATGGGGAACTGGCCCGCTGCTAGCCTGCCCGGCCCGAGCCGTGGGTGCCGAACCACAACGGCGCGTGGCGGTTCACGTCCTTGTAAAGCAGGTAGCGGAAGCGGCCCGGCCCGCCTGCATAGCAGGCCTGCGGGCAGAAGGCGCGCAGCCACATGAAGTCGCCGGGGCCGACCTCGACCCAGTCACGGTTCAGGCGATAGACGGCCTTGCCTTCCAGCACGAAGAGCCCGTGTTCCATCACGTGGGTTTCCGCGAAGGGGATCGAGCCGCCGGGCTGGAAGGTCACGACGGTGATATGCATGTCGTGGCGCAGGTCGGCCGGGTCCATGAAGCGGGTCGTGGCCCAGGCGCCCTCGGTGTCGGGCATGGGCGAAGGCGCGATGTCCTGCTCGTGTGCCACGATCGGATCGGGGGGCGTGATCCCGGCGGCGGGCTGCCAGCGCTTGCGCCACCAGTGAAATCCCGCGTTGCCGGGCGTGGCGTTGCGAATGGACCAGGGCGTACCCGGTGGCACATAGGCGAAGCCGCCGGGCGCCAGGCGATGGGTGGTGCCGGCGATGGTGATGTCCAGGTCGCCGCCGGTCACGAAAATGGCGGACTGGACCTCGGGGTCGTCCTCGGGCGCGTCGCTGCCGCCACCCTCGGCCAGTTCCACCACGTACTGGCTGAAGGTCTCGGCGAAGCCCGACAGGGGCCGAGCGAGCATCCACATCCGCATCCCCGTCCAGCCCGGCAGGAAGCTGGTCACGATGTCGCGCATGACGCTGCGCGGGATCACCGCGTAGGCGCTGGTGAAGACAGCCGTATCGGTGGTCAGCCCCGTCTGCGGCGGCAGGCCCGCCACCGGGCCGGCATAGCTGCCACGCGCGCGGGCGGCGGGCGCCTCGGCTTCTCCGGGGATCGGGGCGGGGTTGCCGCTGGGGGTCGTCTCGTCGATCATCGCTGCTGTCCTTGCTGCCGTGGCGCGGCCTCGAGGGTGAATGTCCCATCCTCCACGGGCCCCTGCAAGCCGGGCCACGCTGCTGCGGCCCGCTGCAAAACGCGAAACACCTGATGCCTGGAGCAAAGGATTTCTGACGTCAGGCCAAAGGAGGCGGGCCCTCCGATGCCCCTTTCAGCCCAGCATCTGCTTCAGCCGCAGTTCGGCGATGCGCATCACCTGACGCTCGGCCTCGGCCCGCTCGGTGGCACTGTCGTTATCCACCCGGCGCGCCATCGCGACCATGATCCCCGACTTGTCGTGGTCGCGCACGGCGATGATGAAGGGAAAGCCGTGGCGGGCGACATAAGCCTCGTTCAGGCGGGTGAACTCGGCGCGTTCGGCGTCGGTCAGAGCGTCAAGGCCGGCGCTGGCCTGCTCGGCGGTGGACTCGGCGGTCAGACGCCTGGCCGCCGCGAGCTTGCCGGCAAGGTCGGGATGGGCACGCAGGACGGCCAGCCGCTCGTCGTCCGAGGCCGCGCGGAAGTGCCGCGCCATGGCGGCGGCAAGCCCCTCCGCGCTGTCATGGGCCGCGCCCATCTCGCCGTCCCAGGTCCGCTCGGCGACCCAGGGGGAATGCTCGAAGATCGAGCCGAAGCGTTCGACGAAAGCGGCACGGTCTGTCTGCCAGGGACGTTCCGTCGCCACATAGGGATGCGTCGCTGCCCAGTGGCGGGCGATGTCGAGGCGGGTCGCGAACCATACCCCCTCATGCGCACGGGCATGGTTAAGGAAGCGTTTCAGCCCCTCGGCCCGGCCCGGACGGCCCGCAAGACGGCAGTGCAGACCGATCGAGAGCATCCGCGCCCTGCCCTCGCCCCCCTCGCGCCACATGCAGTCAAAGGCGTCGCGCAGGTACAGGAAGAACTCCTCGCCATTGGTGAAGCCGCCATTGGCGAAGCGCATGTCATTGGCGTCCAGCGTATAGGGCACCATCAGCTGCGGATGGCCGTTGTGGACGTGCCAGAAGGGCAGTTCATCGGCATAGGTGTCGGCCAGATACTCGAAGCCACCTTCCTCGCAGCCCAGCGGCACCGTGTTCATCGACGCCCGGCCCTGGTAGAAGCCCAGCGGTCGCGTGCCCGTGACCTGGGTGTGCAGTTCGACCGCCTGCCGGATGTGCTCGGCCTCGACCTCGCGCGGGACGTCCCTGTAGTCGATCCATTTCAGCCCGTGGGTCGCCATTTCCCAGCCCGCGTCGATCATGGCGCGGGTCTGTTCGGGGCTGCGGGCCAATGCGGTCGCCACGCCGTAGCAGGTGACGGGGATGCCCTCGAGCATCCGGTAGAGCCGCCAGAAGCCCGCGCGGGCGCCATAGTCGTAGATCGTCTCCATGTTCCAGTGGCGCTGGCCCGGCCAGGGCTGGGCGCCGACGATTTCCGACAGGAAGGCCTCGGACGCAGCGTCGCCATGCTCGATCGAGTTCTCGCCGCCTTCCTCGTAGTTGACGACGATCTGCACGGCGATGCGCGCGCCGCCCGGCCATTCCGGATCAGGCGCCTCGGCCCCGTAACCTCGCATGTCGCGGCTGTAGCGCATCCCCTGCCCCCCATGTTGTCCTGCGGCGGGCAAGGTCACGCGCAACCGCCCGCTTGTCCAGCGCACGGCGACGGATTTCCGGCAGGCGGCAACCTAGCGGGCGGGCACCAGTTCGCGTTCGCGCGGCAGGAAGGCAGTCAGCAGGCCCAGCACCGGCAGGACGGAACACAGGTTGAAGACAAAGCCGATGCCTTGGGCATCGGCGACCCAGCCCAGCACGGCGGCCGCGATCCCGCCCATGCCGAAGGCAAAGCCGAAGAACAGCCCCGCGATCAGCCCGGTGCGGCCCGGCACGAGTTCCTGCGCGAAGACCACGATGGCCGGCGCGGCCGAGGCCATGATCGCGCCGACCAGCACCGTCAGCACGGCGGTTGCCGCGAGCCCCACATGCGGCAGCAGCAGCGAGAACGGCAGCACGCCCAGGATCGAGAACCAGATCACCTTGCGCGTCCCCACCCGGTCCCCCGCGATGCCGCCTAGCATCACCCCCGCGGCCGAGCCGAACAGCAGCAGGAACAGCATCACCTGCGATCCTTGCGCGGACATCGAGAACTTCTCGATCAGGAAGAAGGTGTAATAGCTGGTCAGGCTGGCCATGTAGAAGGCCTTGGTCATCGACAGGACCGCCAGCACGCCGATGGCCATGACGATGCGGCGCGGCGCGAGGTTTGGCGCGGCGGCCACTCGCAGGGCGCCCGCGCGGCGGCGCCCCTCGGCCCAGCGCCCGACCTGCCACAGCACGCCCGACCCGGCGAGCGCGATCAGCGCCAGCCAGCCCAGCACCGAACGGCCCAGCGGCACGACCAGGAAGGCCGCCAGCAGCGGGCCGATGGCCTGCCCGCCGTTGCCGCCCAGCTGGAACAGCGACTGCGCCGTCCCGAAGCGCCCGCCCGAAGCCGTCCGCGCCACCCGAGAGCTTTCGGGATGGAAGATCGAGGACCCGAGCCCGATCAGCATCGCCCCCGTCAGCAGCATCCCGTAGCTGCCCGCCTGCGCCAGCGTCAGGACACCCGCGAAGCTGCATAGCATGCCCACCGCAAGCGACCGCGGCATCGGGTGGCGGTCCGTGACCATGCCTACCACCGGCTGCAGCAGCGAGGCCGTCACCTGGAAGGCAAAGGTCATCAGCCCGATCTGGGCGTATGAGAGCGCGAACTCGTCCTTGAGCAGCGGATAGATCGCCGACAGCAGCGACTGCAGGATGTCGTTGACCATGTGGCACAGGCTGATCGCGATCAGCACTGGCCAGACCGGCCCGGCCTTCGCCCTCATCGAGGAATCGGAAGGGGCCGTAAGATCGCTGGTCGTCATGGGACGGCTTTTCTCGCCTTGGGGAATCGCCGCCTTTTCTGCCCGGTTTTCAAAGGCGCGTCATCCCTTGCAAGGCTGCTCTGGCCAACACTCGGCTACCGGCGCACGCCACTTTCAACGGATGTATGTCAATCCTCTCAAATGTCATATTGACGTTACGTCATCGGGCTGTAGCCTTGGTTAATCGGGTGATACCAGACCTTTTCGTCAACTTTTGCTCATGGTGAAGCAGATTCTATAGTCCCTGCCGCAAGGATCGGAACGATATGGCTAATTTATCCAGGCACGGGACCAGGCTCACGCGATCCGCGAATGGACGCGGTACACCAGTGACTTGGGCGGGGATCCGTGGAGTGATCATGGATCGAATCACCCACGGTGTTTATCCGCCCGGTTCGCTGATTCCCACGGAACAGGAATTCGCCGCCGAATTCGGAAGCGCGCGCGCCACGGTGAACCGGGCCCTGACTTCGCTGGCCGAGCGGGGCGTGGTGGAACGGCGCCGCCGGGTCGGCACCCGCGTCGTCCTGGGACTCGAACCCCGGACGCAGCGCGTCAGCCTGCCGGTGTTCCGCGACCTTGTGGAAGAGCGGGGCGGCCGCTTCAGCTTCCACTTCCTCGGCCGGGTGGATCGGCCCGTGACCTCCGATGTGCTGGAACGCCTGTTCCAGAGCGACCCGCAGGACATCCAGGAACACTGCACCCTGATCTGCTCGGACGACGCGGTCATCTGCGCCGAGCGGCGCTGGATCGACAGCCTGGCACTGCCTGCGCTGACCGAGGAGGTCATGGCCGCCACCACCGCCAACGAATGGCTGGCCTGCCATGCGTCGATCTCGCTTTGCGAGCAGGTTGTTTCAGCGTGGCGCGCGGGCGAGATCGAGGCTGACCGGATGCTGCGCTGCTCGGCGGACACGCCGGTTCTGGTCTATGACTCGACGCTGTGGATCAAGACGCAACCGGTCAGCCGCACGCTTCACTGCTTCGCGCCCGGCTTCGAGATGATCAACTCGGTCGGCTGAGTTCAGCGCCGGCGCAGGGCGGCGAAATCGGGGGGACGCTTGCCGAGAAAGGCCGCGATCCCCTCGCCCGCCTCGGCCGAACCAAGCGCGACGGCCATCGGCTCGACCTCGGCATCCAGCTGCGCCTCCATCAGCGCGGCCCGCGCGCCGGTCAGCAGCGCCTTGATCCCGACCTGCGCCTCGGCAGGCCCTTGGGCTAGCCGCTGGGCCAGCGCCTCGGCCGCTGCCAGTGCCCCGCCGGGCTCGGCCAGGGCATTGATCGCGCCCAGGTCGAATAGCCGCTGCGCCTCGACCGGACGGCCCAGCAGGCAGATCTCGGCCACTAGCGCCGGAGGCAGCGCGGCCGTCAGGCTGCCGGTCAGCCCGCCGTCGGGAATCAGCCCGGCATTGACGTAGGACGCCGTGAATCGGGCATCCTGCGCCGCCACGACCAGATCGCAGGCCAGCGCGAGCGAAAAGCCTGCCCCCGCCGCTCCGCCTTCGACCGCGGCGATCACCGGGCGCGGGCAATCCAGCATCGCGCGGATCAGAGACTGCAGGTCCTCGATCTCGGCGCGGCGCCGCGAATGCGTCATCTCCTGCGCCGTCATCAGCAGGGTGAGGTCGCCGCCCGCGCAGAAGAAGCCCTCTGCCCCCGTGAGGACCACGGCCGCGATGCGCGGCTCGGCCGCCGCCTGCGCCAGCGCCGTGCGCATACCCTCGTAGAACCCCGGCGTCAGCGCGTTGCGGCGCTGCGGATTGTCGTTGACCACGACCAGGTGCGTGCCCCGGTCCTCGATCCGGCAGTTCTGCTGCATGTGCCCTCTCCCTCGGCCTGGCGCAGGCTAGGCATGGGCCCGGCGGACCGGCAAGCCCTGCCGACGCAAGGTCACGCGGCGCGGCAGCCACAGGTCAATCATTGTTGACCTGCCCCGCCTTGGCAGGAACCCGCCGGCCTGCGAGTGATGGCTTTCGCCGTTTCAAGGAGCCATTGCCGCATGTCCCGCCTGTTGCCGATGCTGACCGCCGCGACGCTGATGCTGTCCACCGCGCTGCCCGCCCTAGCACAGGACAAGCGCGTCAACATGGTGCCGGCGGACATCGAGGCGGCCGCCTATGCCGGCACGGGCGAGCTGCCCTCGGGCCAGTCGGCGCTGACGGCCAAGGTGCAGATCCTGCTGGACCGCGCGGGCGTGTCGCCGGGCGTGGTGGACGGCTTTCGTGGCGGCATGAGCGAAAGCGCCATCCGCGCCTTCGAGCGGATGCACGGCCTGCCCCAGGACGGGCGGCTCGACCCGCAGGTCTGGGTCCTGCTGCAGGCCCGGGCGGACGCGCCCCTGACCAGCACCTACACGATCACGGCCGAGGACGCGCAGGGCCTCGTCGAGAGCATCCCGAACGACTACGCCGAGAAGGCCAGGATGTCCTCGATGGGCTATACCTCGGTGCAGGAGAAGCTGGCCGAGCGGTTTCATATGGACGAAAGGTTCCTGGCCCAGCTGAACCCCGGCAAGAGCTTCGTGCCGGGCGAGACGCTGAACGTGACCGTGCCCGCCAAGCCCCTGAAGGCCAAGGTCCTGCGCGTCATCGTGGATGCCGAGCGCGGCCGGGTCGCGGCCTATGACGCCAGCGGCCGGATGGTGGCGGATTATCCCGCGACGGTCGGCTCGACCGCGACCCCCTCGCCGCAGGGAACGCACCTGGTCGAGGCGGCGGTGCTGGACCCCGACTATACCTACAACCCCAACATCAACTTCAAGCAGGGCGAGAACGACCAGGTGCTGCGCATCCCGCCGGGGCCGAACGCGCCGGTGGGGAACGTCTGGATCGACCTGTCAAAGCCGACCTACGGCATCCACGGAACGCCCACGCCCTCCAAGCTGTTCGTCAGCCAGAGCAACGGCTGCGTGCGGCTGACCAACTGGGATGCGCGGGAACTGGCCCACATGGTCCAGCCCGGCCAGACAGTGGTGGATTTCCTTGCCCCCGGCGTGACCATCGCCGACGTGACCCCCGCGGTCGAGCCGACGATCCTGCCGGAGGCGGCCGCAACCGCCGCAACGGGCGGGGTGACCGACGGGCCCGACGGCGCCCCTTCCGCCACGATCACGGCCAGCCGGCCCCTGCCCCGTCGGACGCTGCCGGGCACCACCCCGGTGACGGGCACAACGCTGCCTGCGGACGCCCCCGTGACCACGACGGCGACGGCCGGAACCGCCCCTGCCCCGACCGCGCCCCTGCCTGTCGAGGGACGCGACCCGCTGGCCGCCGCGCTGAGCAGCGCAAGCGACGGCGCGCTTAATCCCCAAGCCCTGACCGCCCCGGCGCAGCCCGGCGTCCTGCCTGCGGGCGTGAACTGATGCGGCAGGGGACAGGAGCCGCGCTGCTTCTGGCCTTGGCCCTGTCACTGCCCGCCACCGCGCAGGAGACCGCTCCGCCTCTCCCCAGCCCCGCTGCAACGGCGGGCGCGGATCGTCCGGCTCCTCGGCCCGGGGGCGACGACCCACCTGACAGCCAGGCTGCCCCCGCCCCCGCGGGATCGCTGATCCCGCCCGATGCCTATGCCGAACCCGTCGAGCCCTTCCGCAAGGTGCTGTCGCCTCTCGTGCCAAGGGTGGCGCGCGAATCCGACTTCGACCACGCGGCCTGCCTTTACGGGCTGACGCTGCTGGGCGTGGATCATGTCGAGGTGGCGCCCGTGGTCGATCCGGACGACCGGCAGTGCGGCATCTCGCGCCCGGTCGAGATCCGCGCGATCCAGCCGGGAGTCGTGCTGGAAGGGGACGCGGTGATGCGCTGCGAGACCGCGCGCGCGCTGGCGCTGTGGACGCGCGAGATGGTGATTCCGGCCGCGCAGCGGATGCCGGGCAGCCCGCGGCTGACCTCGGTCGCCACGGGCACGAGCTATTTCTGCCGTGGCGTGGTCGGCGACGGACCCGAGGCGCGGCTGTCGGAACATGCCCTGGGCAACGCGCTGGACATCGCGGGCTTCGGCTTCGGGAACGGCGTGCGGCTGGACATCGCGCCAGCGGCCGACCGGGGCGGGCTGGACACCGCCTTCCAGAACACGGTGCAGTCCGGGGCCTGCCTTTACTTCACCACCGTTCTGGGGCCGGGCAGCAACGCCGCCCATGACGACCACCTGCACCTGGACATCAAGCCGCGCGAAGGGGGACTGCGCCTCTGCCAGTGACGCTCAGCGGCGCTTGCGTTCCAGGTCGAGATAGCCTGGATCGAAGCGCGCAAGGCGGACAAGGCCCGGCCAGTCCAACACCTCGATCTCGGTCCCCGACCAGCGCACCAGCTTGCGGTCGCGCAAGTCGCGGACGGCGCGGTTGATGTGGATGGGGGAATAGCCGAGGATGCAGGCCAGCTCCCGCTGCAGCAGCGGCAGCGTCATCCGGTGGTTCTTCGCCACGCCCACGGCGGCAAGGCGCGTGTAGATCTCGCAGATCAGGTGGGCCAGATGCGCGCTGGACCGCAGCGCATTGGCGGCCACCAGCCACTGCCGGTGGATCGCGCCGTCGATGGCGGTGGTCATCCACAACAGCCGCGTCAGGTGCGGGTGATTCCGGGTCAGTTCCTCGAGATGGCTGTGCTCGACGAACTCGACCTCGGTCAGGCCAAAGGCGACGATGCTTTCCTGAACCTCGGACAGTACGAAGCCGTGCAGGTCCATGAAGTCCCCGGGGACATGCAGGGCGCTGACGACGCGCTGGGTGGTGCGGCCCGGCAGGATGTGCAGCCGCCCCGCCATGCCGCGCAGGACAAGGCAGCTCTCGGTCGGCTCGGTTCCGGCCGGGACGATGGTCTGGCCGTTGTCGAAGCTGCGCGTCCGGGTCGGGATGGCACGCAGCTTCGCCAGATCGCGCGCGCTCAATTCGTCACGCTGTTGAAGGTAACGGATAAAATATTCCGTAAGTGCCATCTTCCACCCCGCCGCACTGGCCAGCGGCTGATTGTCGAGGGACAAGGAAGGATGCAATCCCGGGAAACACCGCTTTAACAAAAGACTATGGAGCCGTTTGGTGCGGTCTGACAAATATCAAAAGGGGCGGACCGTGCCGCCCCTTTCCTCTTCGAGTGCCGATCCGCTCAGCGGCGGTTCAGGTCATCGTCCAGGTTGCGGTCCCCGCCGATCACCTGCCCGCGCTCGTCCTCGATCTCGACCTCGGTCTTGCGCACAGTGTCGCGCACGGTCTCGACGTGCGACTCGACGTCCTTGTTCAGCCCGATCTCCTCGACGACGCGGGCTTCCTTGTGGACCACGGGCGCTTCGGCATATTCGCGCGCCTCGATGCTGCGCTCCTGGAAGTCGGTGGCGCCGGCGGGGCGATCGACCGCGCGGCGCTCGACATGGACGCGCTCGCTGCGCAGTTCCACGTCCTGCTCGACCGGCGTTTCCACCACATAGGAGCGCACGCGGACCCGTCCGCCCTCGGTCTGGCGCTTGGCGACGGTCAGGCGCTCCTCGACGACGTCGATCTTGCCCTCGGCATTCAGGTCGGCGTCATAGGCGGTCTCGCGGGTGGTGGGGATGCCATCCGCCGCCGTGCCCATGCCGATGCCGGAGCCCTCGCTCGTCATGCCGGCGGTGTCAGCGGAGTAGCCAGTCCAGCCCTCGCTGCGCCATTCGGCCTCGCGCGCATCCAGGTCCACCGCGCCTTCACTGTCCAGGATGTCCAGCGCGGTTTCATACTGGTGTTCCGGGATGTTGCGGACGGTCACCAGATAGCCGCCGCGGTTCAGGCCCTCGGCATAGGTGTAGCGGTCTTCCTCGGGGAAGAAGAAGTCGCCGATCGATTCGAAGAAGCCGCGATCGGAACGCGCCTCGCCCGAATAAGCCTGCGTGTCGGCCACGCCGGCGCTGTCGTTACCGGTCAGCACGACGTCGGCCACGCCAGCCGCCTTCAGCGCCTGCACGGCCCGGTCGGCGTCGGCGCGGCTGTCGAACAGCGCCGACAGGCTGCGCATCGACCCGGTGTTCACGGATTCCATAGCCATTTTCACATCCTCACAAGTTACAGATCGCAGTCGGGAAGACCGCCCTAGCCCTCGCCGGGGCCGGGTTCGGCCGCTCCGGGCTCCAGCTGCTCGACCACGGCGCGCTGGCGGCGGAGTGTCACCGGAACCTCGACCGTCTCGGTCACGCGGGTCCGGCGAATGTGGATTTCTTCAACAACGAAAAGCTTCGTGACGAGCACCGCACGCTCTTCCACGACGGGGATGATGGTGACGTCACCCTCCTCGCGCGGGGCGGGCATGGCCTCGACCTCGCGCTCGACCGGGTGGCGGGTGACCTCCACCGTCTCGGCCTCAAGCGCGACCGGGTAGAGCACAGGTCCCTCGTCGGTCACGACCCGCACCCGGACGCCGCCGGTTTCGCGCCGTTCGACGGAAACATGGGCTTGCTCCTGAACGACGGTCAGGACATCTTCGGGGGAAGACACCTCGCCTGCCAGCTGGCCGGCAACCCCCTCGGGACCCTCGCGGTCCGTGGGGCTATGGGTCGTGGGATCACGATCGGTGCTGGCCGTCATGGAGGCTTGTGCCTTTCGTCGTTGTCTTTGTCGCGGCACGTCCACTTCTGCCGCTGTCCCGCAAGAACGTGCCCGCGAGGACTGGGGTTTCGACAATTCACAAAAGTTTTCTCTGCCCCCGGCGCGGCGAGGGGCCTCAGCCGGGACGGCCTGCAGGCCGGGCACGATTCGCCAGGGCATCCTCGAGCAGGCGGAAGCTGTGCCCCGCTTCAGGCGATTGCAGCGCCACGAAGCCGTCCAGAGCGGGCTGGATGCGCACCGCCTCGTCCAGACGAGGGTCGCTGCCCGGCGCGTAAAGCCCGGCCTTTATCATCAGCTCTGATTCCGCATAAAGCCCCAGTGCCGACCGCGCCCGGCCGATCAGCGCGTTCTCGGCCGCCGTCGCCGCATGGGGCAGCGAGCGCGACACCGAGCGCAGCACGTCCACCGCCGGGAACCGTCCGCGTTCGGCAATGGCCCGATCAAGAACCACATGCCCGTCCAGCACGCCGCGCAGGATATCGGCCACCGGCTCCTCCATGTCCGAGCCCGCCACCAGCACGCTGAAGATCGCCGTGATGTCGCCCGCACCCTCCGGTCCCGGCCCCGAGCGTTCGGCCAGCGCCATGATCATCTGCGAGGTCGAGGGCGGGAAACCGCGATAGCTGGGCGCCTCGCCCGAGGCCAGCGCGATCTCGCGATGCGCCTCGGCAAAGCGGGTGATCGAATCGGCCAGGAACAGGACGTGGCGGCCCTCGTCGCGGAAATGCTCGGCCACCGCCATCGCCGCCCAGGCGCAGCGGCGGCGCATCAGCGGCGACTGGTCCGAGGTCGCGGCCACCACCACCGCCCGCGCCATCCCCTCGGGGCCGAGCGTCGTTTCCACGAACTCGCGCAGCTCGCGCCCCCGCTCGCCCACCATGGCGATCACGACCACATCCGCCGTGACCCCGCGCGCAAGCGCCGACAGCAGCGTCGATTTCCCCACGCCCGAGCCCGCGAAGAGCCCGATCCGCTGGCCCCGCACGATTGGCAGCAGCGTGTCGAAGACCGCGAGCCCCGTGTCCAGCCGCGCGCCCAAGCGGCGCCGCGAGGCGGCAGGCGGCGGCGGGCTGCGGTAGCGCCTTTCTTGCGCGCCCCGCCGCAACGGGCGGCCGTCCAGCGGACGTCCCAGTGGGTCGACAATGCGGCCGATCCAGGAGTCGCAAGGTGCAATCAGGGGCCGGAACAGCAGCTCGGCCCGGGTGCCGATGGACAACCCGTCCGTCGGCCCCTCGGGCAGGACCAGGGCGTGTTTCGGGTCCAATGCGATGATCTCGCCGCTCAGCACGCCGTCCAGCAGCGCCACACGGTCGCCGACCGAGGCGATGTGGTTCAGCCCGCCGACCTCGACCAGCCCCGCGCGGATCGCGGCCACGCGCCCGAAATGGCGGCTGACGCGCAGGTCCCGGATGCGCGCCGCGATGGAGTCGATCCTGTCCATTCCGTCCCCCTGGCCTGCGGAAAATGCGTCCGACGAAACGGTTTATAAACCTGTTGCAGTTAAGACCGGGTTTATCGCGGCTGAGGAGGATCCTCTTTGTTTGCACAGATTGACACGATGCGGATGGCGCGCGACCTGGGCGCCCATGCGGCCCAGCGCCAGCGCGTGATCGCCACCAACGTCGCCAACGCCGACACCCCGGGCTACCGCGCCCGCGACCTACCCGAGTTCGGGGACAGCCTTCGTCGCGCCTCGCTGGAACTGCGCGCGACGCGGCCCGGGCACCTGACGGGGGCCCCCTCGGGCGCCCGCGCCCGGGCTGTCGAGGTGGAGGGCGAACCTTCGCCCAACGGCAATACCGTCTCGCTGGAATACGAGATGGTGCGCTCGGCCGACGCCAAGCGCGAGTTCGACCTGTCGCTGTCGGTCATGCAGTCCGGCATGAACCTGATGCGCACTGCCATCGGGCGGAGGGGCTGAGCATGACCGAGCTTTCCGCCACCGCCATCGCCGCCTCGGGCCTGCGCGCGCAGGGCGTCCGGCTGCGCCACATCTCGGAAAACATCGCCAATGCCGACACGCCCGGCTACCGCCGCAAGCTGGTCAGCTTCGAGCCCGGGCGCAATTTCGGCCGCGAGACAGGCGAGGTGCGCGCGGGCCGGATGCGCCACGACCGGGCCGAGCTGCCGCAGGTCTATGACCCCGGCCACCCGATGGCGGGCGAGGACGGCTATTACCTCGGGTCGAACGTGAACCTGATCGTCGAGATCGCCGACGCCCGCGAGGCCAGCCGCAGCTACGAGGCCAACCTGAAGATGTTCGAGCAGTCGCGGCAGATGTCCGCCTCGCTTCTCGACCTGATCCGCCGCTGAAGGGGCTTTCCATGATCTCGCTGACCACCGCCGCCCTGCAGACCGGCAGCCGCGTCGCCTCGGCCTATGCCGAGGCCCGTGCCGCGGCCGCCCCCTCGCCCACAGCCGCCGCGCCGCAGGGCCTCAGCGCCGCCGCACGCGACTTCGCCGCCGTGATGGAGCAGGCCGACGCGACCGCCCTTGGCGCCATGCAGGGCCGCAACGACACCCAGGCGCTGGTCCAGTCCATCGCCGAGGCGCAGATCGCGCTCGAGACCGCGGTCGCCATCCGCGACAAGGTCGTCGAGGCCTATCAGGACATCCTGAGGATGCCGGTCTGATGGACGAGAACCTGATCTTCGACGTGACCCGGCAGGCGCTCTGGATCGCGGTCCAGATGTCGGCCCCGCTGCTGGTCGTGGCGCTGGTCATCGGGGTCGCCATTGGCCTCTTCCAGGCGCTGACCTCCGTGCAGGAGATGACGCTGACCTTTGTGCCCAAGGTGGGTCTCATGCTCGCCGTCTTCTGGGTCACGATGAGCTTCATGACCGCGACGCTGGGCAGCTTCTTCACCGGCCGGATCCTGCCGCTGGTCGCGGGGGGCTGAGGCATGGACAACGCGATCTACGCCGCGCTGACCCGCCAGGCCGGGCTGATGCGCGAGATGCAGGCAGTGGCCAACAACATGGCCAACGGCTCGACCACCGGCTTCCGACGCGAGGGGGTGGTCTTCTCGGAACACATGACTGCCCTCGACCGCCAGCGCGGCACGCTGTCCATGGCGAACGCCCAAGGGCGCGAGGTGGACCTGACCCCCGGCGCGCTGGCGCAGACCGGCGGCAAGCTGGACCTGGCGCTGGAACAGGACGGCTTCTTCATGGTCGAGACGCCGCAGGGCAATCGCCTGACCCGCGCGGGCGCCTTCATGATGTCGCCCGAGGGCGAGCTGGTGAACGGCGACGGCCACCGCGTTCTGGACGAGGGCCAGGCGCCCATCGCCCTGCCCCCCGGCGCCGGCAGCATTGCCGTGGGCGCGGACGGCACGATCTCGGCCGACGGCCAGCCCGTGGGGCGCGTGGGCGTCTTCGACCAGCCCGACCGCGCGCTGCTGCGGCACGAGGGGGGCGCGCTCTTCTCGGCCGAGGGTGCCGAACCCGCCCCCGACGCGGTGGTGCGCCAGGGCTTTCTCGAGGAATCCAACGTCAATCCGGTCCTGGAGATCGCCCGCATGATCGAGGTCCAGCGCGCCTACGAACTGGGCCAGTCCTTCCTCGACGGCGAGGACGGGCGCATCCGCGCCGTCATCTCCGTCGCCGTCCGCTGAAAGGCATCCCGATGAGAGCATTGCAGATCGCGGCCACCGGCATGGCGGCCCAGCAGACGCGGGTCGAGGTCATCTCGCAGAACCTCGCCAACATGTCGACCACCGGCTACAACGCCCGCCGCGCCGAATTCGCGGACCTGGCCTACCAGCAGGTCACGCGTCCCGGCAGCATCGCTGCGGCCGACGGCACCATGGTTCCGGCGGGGGTGCAGATGGGCCTGGGGGTGCGCCCCACCGCCGTCACCCTGACGCTGGCGCAGGGCGCACTGGCGCAGACCGGGGGCGACCTGGACCTGGCCGTGGACGGGCTGGGCTATCTCGAGGTGACAATGCCTTCGGGCATGTCGGGCTATACCCGCGACGGGGGCCTCAAGCGTTCGGCGGACGGGCTGATCGTGACCTCGGACGGCTATCCGGTCGCACCCGGCATCACCATCCCGACCGAGGCGCGCAGTCTGTCGATCAGCGCGTCGGGCGAGGTCTTTGCCCATTTCGACAACCAGATCGAGCCACAGAACCTGGGCCAGATCACGCTGGCGAGCTTCGTCAACGAAAAGGGGCTGGAGGCGGTCGGCTCGAACCTGTTCCTGGAAACCCCCGCCTCGGGCGCGCCGCTGGTCGGCATCCCCGGGGAACAGGGACTGGGCACGCTGCGGCAGGGATACCTCGAGGAAAGCGCGGTCGATCCGGTGCGCGAGATTTCCGAGCTGATCAAGGCGCAGCGGGGCTACGAGCTGAACTCCAAGGTCATCACGGCGGCCGACCAGATGCTGGGCGCCACGGTGCAGGTGCGCTGATGCGACTTATCCTGATGCTGGCCCTTCTGCCCGCTGCCGCGCTGGCCGACGACCTGGTCGCCACCCGCAACCTGCCCGCCGGCACCATCCTGGCCACCGGGGACGTGGCCGTCACTCCCTCGGCCCGCGCGGGCCTGGCCCCTGCCGATGCGCTTGGCAAGCAGCTTCGGACCGCCGTCTACGAGGGCCGCCCAATCTCGAAGGGCCAGCTGACCACGCCCACGCTGGTCAGCCGCAATCAGCTCGTCACCCTCGCCTACGAGAACGCAGCCCTTCGGATCGAGACCGAGGGCCGCGCTTTGGGTGCGGGCGGCGAAGGCGACCTCATCCGGGTCATGAACCTCAGTTCGCGCGCCACGCTGATGGCCCGCATCAATGCCGACGGCACCCTAACCGTCGCCCAGCGCTGAAGGATTCGCGCATGAAGACGAAATACGTCCCCCTCGCCCTCTGCCTGCTGGCCGCTACCGCCTGCGGGCGGGTGGGCGACGTGGGCCAGGTGCCCGAGATGACTGCGCCCCACGCCACGCCCGAGTTCCAGGCGATGGCCGAACCCGTCCTGCCGCTGACCCAGGGCACGCTGCGTCCGGACACGGCGGCCTCGCTCTGGGCGGGCCAGCAGTCCTCGCTGGTGGGCGACCGCCGTGCCGGCGCGCGGGGCGACATCCTGACCGTCGTGATCGAGATCGACGACAAGGCCGAGATCCAGAACAGCTCGGGCCGTTCGCGGACATCCTCGGAGAGCGTGGGCATCCCGCAGATGATCGGCCTGCCGCAGCGGATCGACGAGCACCTGCCCGAGGGTGCGAGCATGGCCGAGCTTGCCTCGGCCAAGGGCGCCTCCACCTTCAAGGGCGCGGGCAACATCTCGCGCCGGGACAAGCTGACGCTGCGCGTCGCCGCGACCGTGATCGACCGGCTGCCGAACGGCGTGCTGCACATCCAGGGATCGCAGGAGGTGCGGGTGAACTACGAGGTGCGCGAACTGACCGTCTCGGGCTTCGTGCGCCCCACGGACATCAGCCGCGACAACGAGGTCGCCTATGACCGGATCGCGGGCGCGCGCATCAGCTATGGCGGTCACGGCCAGATCAGCGACGTCCAGCAGCCGCGCTACGGCCAGCAGCTGGCCGACATCGTCCTGCCCTACTGAGGTCCCCGATGCTGCGCAAACTGCTGCCCCTCCTTCTGTCGCTGGCCGCCTTCCTGGGAGGAGCGGCGGGTGGCGAGATGCTGAGGGGCTCCCCGATTGAGACCGGGGCTGCCGCCGAGGCGGCCGCGGAACATGCCGAAGGGGCCGAAGGCGGTCATGAGCCCGGGGCTGCCGCGACCCCGGCTTCGCATGGCGATGCGGCCGAGGAGGCGGAGCCTGTTGCCGGGGCCCACCCGGCAGGACACGGGGCGCCTTCCGGCGACCACGGCAGCAGCGCGGGCGGGCATGGCGCCGAGGAGGTGCCCGCAACGGCCTGGTTCGAGTTCCCGCAGCAGTTCCTGGTGCCGATCCTTTATGACGGACGCCTGGACAGCACGATGATCCTGACCTTGTCGCTCGAAATGCCGGGAACTGCGCGCGAGACCGTCCATGCCCATGAGATCAAGCTGCGGGATGCTCTGCTGCGGCAATTGCTGATCCACGCCAACACGGGTGGCTTCGACGGCAACTTCACCAGCGAGGCTCAGTTGCGCAAGCTGCGCGCCTCGCTGGTGACGGCGGTGCGGAACGTCGTCCCCGAGATCAGCGACGTCCTGATCGGCGACATCGGCCGGCAGGAGCGATGACATCAGGGACAGGCCGCGACGCGTGCCCGCTTGCCGTGGAACCTGCAGCCACTGGCGGAACACGGTCCCGGGCGCCTGCTTCCCGCCCGCAATGCACTCCGCGGGTCCTCCCGGCCCTTAGCATGCTGGCGCAGCCTTCTGCCGCCGGCTATGCGCGAGCCATGACCCGCATGATGCCCATCGCGATCCTTCTTGCCTCTTGTAACGGGGAGCGGTTCATCGGGACGCAACTCGACAGCCTGGCAGGTCAGACCCATGGCGACTGGCGCCTGATCGTTTCGGACGACGGGTCGAGCGACGACACGCTGGGGGTCGTGCGGCGTTTCGCGGCGGCGCATCCCTCGCGGCGGATCGAGATCCGGCAGGGGCCTCGCGCCGGAGCCACGCAGAACTTCCTGTCGATGATCGACCTGGTCGAGCCGGGCGAGGCGCTGGCCTTCTGCGACCAGGACGATGTCTGGCTGCCCCATCGCCTGTCACGGGGCGTGGCAGCCATTACCGCATCGGGGCCTTCGGGGCGAGGCGTCCTTCATGTCACCCGCACGACCATCTGCGACGAGGCGCTGAAGGTGCTGCGGCCTGCGCCATTGTTCACCCGTCCCCCGGCCTTCCGGAACGCCTTGGTGCAAGCCTGCACGCCTGCGAACACGATGCTGGTCGATCCGGAAGGGGCCGCCCTGCTCAAGGCCGGACGAAATGGCGCGGCAGAGGCCGACGTGATCTCGCATGATTGGTGGGCCTATCAGCTGATCGCGGGCGCGGGCGGGCGGGTCATCCGCGATCCGGCGCAGACGGTGCTGTATCGCCAGCACCGGGGCAACGTCATGGGCCGGAACGATACGGCCCGCGCGATCCTGGCTCGGCTGGGACAGCTGGGCGCAGGTGATTTCGGCGACTGGCTGCGCCAGAACCTAGCCGCGCTGAACGCGGCGCGCGACCTGCTGACGCCCGAGAACGCCCACGTCCTGGAAGAGTTCGCGGCCGCCCTCGGTTCGCCCGGCCCCCTGGCCGCAGCGCGGCTGGCGCGGCTGGGCGTTTACCGCCAGACGCGCGCAGGCACGGCAGCGCTGATGCTTGCCGCAGCAGCGGGACGGCTGCGGTCAGGGACCAGAGATGGCAGGGACCGATGAGTCCGGCGGACAGGCTGCGTTCCTCGATTGTCTTCGGCTTCGACTCGGCTTGGACCGATCGGCCGAAGGCTCCCGGCGCAATCTGCGCCGTGGGGTGCGACCGCGACGGAGACCTCACCTTCCATCCGCCGCGTCTGGTGTCCTTCGCCGAGGCGCAGGAGTTCATCACGACGGTGCGGCACGGCTATGATGTCGCGCTGGTCGCGCTGGATCAGCCGACCGTGGTGCCGAATGCCACGGGGATGCGGCCGGTGGAGAGACTTGCGGCATCGGTCGTCAGCCATGTCGGCGGCGGCGTGCAGCCGGCCAATCGCGGCAGGACCGGCATGTTCTGCGATCTGGCGCCGGTGTGGCGATTCCTTGCGGCTCTCGGTGCCGTCGAAGATCCTTTCCGGGCGCGCGCCGCCGCCGAGGACCTGTTCCTGATCGAGGTCTTTCCCGCCCTCGCCTTGCCCGCGCTGGACGACGGCTTCGCGGGCCGGCTCGCCGCCCCGAAATACAACCCGGCACATCCACGCAAGTTCAGGCTGGAACACTGGCAGGCCGTTGCCCGCACCGTAGGACGCACCGCCCTGTCACTTGGAATCCCCGCGCTTGCAGGCTGGGCCGAGGAGATGATGGCCCTGCAGAAGCCGCGCAAGGCCGATCAGGACCGGCTCGACGCCACGATCTGCGCTTTGATCGGGATCATCTGGAGGGCCGGGCCGACCGAAGGCAGCGCCATGCTGGGCGATCTGGGCCAAGGCTACATGGTAACGCCGATTTCGCCTTTGATCCGCCTGCGGCTGGAAGCCGCGGCGGCGCGGCAGGGCATTCCGTTTCACGTTGCGGATTGAGGCGGAGGAAGGGGCGCGAGTTCTCGCCCAAGCGGGTGACTGCCCGGAACCGCAGCGAGACAGCCTTGTCAGGCGAATTGTGGCAAAGCACGCCTCGGCAGGCCTCCCTGCGTTCGCCGTCGCGATCCCCCGTGAGTGCTTCCATCCCAAGCAGACGGAGGGGCCCTGAGGCGCCCTCCTGTCAACCCGGGTTGATGAGGCAGAACAGAACGTTCTTCTTCAGCCGCCTTACACCAGTCGCCCGTGGCAGTTCTTGAACCGCTCGCCCGAACCGCAGGGGCACGGGTCGTTGCGCGAAGGGTTGCCCCAGGTGGTCGGGTCGTTCTCGACAAAGCCGGGAGCATGGGCAGAAGCCTCGCCGCCCTCGGCCCCCTCATGCTGCGGGCGCGCGGCGGCGGCCTGCGCGGCAAGCTGGGCCTGGTACTGGCGCATCATCTGCTCGCGTTCGGCATCCGTCAGCGGGCGGATGCGGGCGAGGTTCTGCGTGACCTCGCCGCGCAGCCCTTCCAGCAGGTTCTCGAACAGCTGGAAGGCCTCGGTCTTGTATTCCGACAGCGGGTCGCGCTGGGCATAGCCGCGGAAGCCCACGACCGAGCGCAGGTGTTCGAGCGTCACCAGATGCTCGCGCCACTTGCCGTCGATCTGCTGCAGCAGGACCTGCTTTTCGATCTGGGCCATCTGCTCGGGGCCGAACTGCTCGGCCTTCTGGGCCATGTAGCCGTCGGTCGCCTCTCGGATGCGCTCGGCCACGGTCCCACGGTCAACACCGTCCTCGGCCGCCCAGTCGGCGATGGGCAGGTCCATGTTCAAACGCTCGACCACCGCGGCCTTGAAGCCTGCGGTATCCCACTGCTCGGGGTAGGAGCGCTCGGGCATGAACTCGTCCACGAGGTCGTCGATCACCTGATGGCGCATGTCGGCCACGATGTCGCTGACGTCTTCGGATTCCATGATCTCGCGGCGCTGCGAAAAGATCGCCTTGCGCTGGTCGTTCATCACGTCGTCGAACTTGAGCAGCTGCTTGCGGATGTCGAAGTTGCGCCCCTCGACCTTGGCCTGCGCGCGTTCCAGCGACTTGTTCACCCAAGGGTGGACGATGGCCTCGCCTTCCTTCATGCCGAGGGTGGACAGGACCTTGTCCAGACGCTCGGACCCGAAGATCCGCATCAGGTCGTCCTCAAGCGACAGGAAGAACAGCGAGCGGCCGGGGTCGCCTTGGCGGCCCGAGCGTCCACGCAGCTGGTTGTCGATCCGACGGCTTTCGTGGCGTTCCGTCGCCAGGACGAACAGCCCGCCCGCGTTCAGGACGGCCAGCTTGTCGGCGGCGTGCTCGGCCTCGATCCGGGCGCGCAGCTCGTCGGGGTTGGCCTGCGGGTTCGCAGCCAGCGCCTGCAGCACCTTCATTTCCACATTGCCGCCAAGCTGGATGTCGGTGCCGCGGCCGGCCATGTTGGTGGCGATGGTGACGGCGCCGGGCTTGCCGGCCTCGGCCACGATATAGGCCTCCTGCTCGTGCTGGCGGGCGTTCAGGACATTGTGGGGAATGCCCTCGCGCTTGAGCATCTCGGACAGCATCTCGGACTTCTCGATCGAGGTCGTGCCGACCAGCAGCGGCTGGTCCTTGGCGTGCGCCTCCTTGATCGCCTCGATCACGGCTGCGTATTTCTCGGTCGCGGTGCGATAAACGCGGTCGTGTTCATCGACGCGCTGGATCGGGCGGTTGGTCGGAACCTCGACCACCCCGAGCTTGTAGATCTCGGCGAATTCCTCGGCCTCGGTGGCGGCCGTGCCGGTCATGCCGGACAGCTTCTCGTAAAGGCGGAAGTAGTTCTGGAACGTCACGCTGGCGAGGGTCACGTTCTCGGGCTGGATGTCCACGCCCTCCTTCGCCTCGATCGCCTGGTGCAGGCCGTCGGACAGGCGGCGGCCGGCCATCATCCGGCCGGTGAACTCGTCGATCAGCACGACCTCGCCGTCCTTGACGACATAGTTCTGGTCGCGGCGGAACAGCTTGTGGGCGCGCAGCGCCTGGTTCGCGTGATGGACGACCGTGGTCGATTCGGGGTCGTAGAGCGTCTGGTTCGGCGGCAGGACGCCTGCTTCCTGCAGGCGCTTTTCCAGGAACTCGTTGCCGTCCTCGGTGAAGGTGGCGTTCCGGGTCTTCTCGTCGATCTTGTAGTGATCCTCGGTCAGTTCGGGGATGAACTGGTTCAGGGTCTTGTAAAGCTCGCTGCGGTCCTGCGACGGGCCCGAGATGATCAGCGGCGTCCGCGCTTCGTCGATCAGGATCGAGTCGACCTCGTCCACGATGGCAAAGTAATGGCCGCGCTGGGTCATTTCCTCGATCGAGCCCTTCATGTTGTCGCGAAGGTAGTCGAAGCCCAGCTCGTTGTTGGTGGCATAGGTCACGTCGGCGCGGTAGGCGTCCCGCTTTTCCTGATCGCCCTGAAAGGGATAAACAACGCCCGTCGTCATCCCGAGCTGGGCGAAGACCTTGCCCATCCACTCGGCGTCGCGCTTGGCAAGGTAGTCGTTGACGGTGACGACGTGGACGCCCTTGCCGGTCAGCGCGTTCAGATAGGCGGGGAAGGTCGCGACCAGCGTCTTGCCCTCGCCCGTCTTCATCTCGGCGATATTGCCCTGGTGCAGGAAGATGCCGCCCATCAACTGGGTGTCGAAGGCGCGCAGGCCCAGGGCGCGGCGGGCACCTTCGCGGCAGTTGGCGAAGGCCTCGGGCAGCAGGCGGTCCAGATCCTCGCCCGCCTGGGCGCGGCCCTGCAGCTCGCGCGTCTTGCCGATCAGGTCGGCGTCCGACATCGCCTGGAACTGCGGTTCCAGCGCATTGATCTGCTGAACCAGCGGCCTTACCGATTTCACCTTGCGGTCGTTGGGAGTGCCGAAGATCGACTTTGCCAGATTTCCGATGCCGAGCATGGTGTCCTGTCAGGTTTGGCGCGGCAGGCTTGACACCCACTTGCCCCGACCGACGGCCTTGCCCTATCACGAGGCCGGAAAATCGGCGGCGGGCGCGCATTTTCGGTTGCGCCGGATGTAGGCCCCGCCCGCCCTACTGTCAACGCCGACGCCCCGGCCGGGATGGCCGCAAGGCGGACCTTCAAAGGACTTCCGTGCCATGCTGAAATCTCTTCCCGCCCTGCTGGCCACCGCCGCGCTGATGACGCAACCCGTGCTGGCGCAGACCGCGCCCGAGACGCCCGCTCCGGCCGAGGCGCCCGCCCAGGCCACCCCGCCCGCGACGGCCGAAGCCGCCGGCGCCCCCAGCGCCGACACCGTGGTCGCCACCGTGAACGGCGAGGCGATCACGCTCGGTCAGATGATCGCGATGAAGGAGGGTCTGCACGCCGGCTCCGTCCAGGGGCTGCCCGATGCCGCCCTGTGGGACCTGATGCTGGACCAGATGATCCGCCAGACCGCCGTGGCCCAGGTCGCGGCCCAGTCGCCCACCAAGCGCGACAAGGCCTTCCTGGAAAACGAGCGCCGCGGTTATCAATACGCCTCGGTGCTGGAGCGCGTGGCCGCGCCCGAGCCGACCGACGAGGAGCTGCGCGCCGTTTATGACGCCGCCTTCGGCCAGCAGACCGAGCCCAAGACGGAATACAACGCCGCCCATATCCTTGTCGCGACCGAGGAAGAGGCCAGGGCCATCGCCGACGAACTCGCCAAGGGCGCGGACTTCGGCACGCTTGCCGAAGAGCGGTCGACCGACAACAGCTCGGCCAACAAGGGCGACCTGGGCTGGTTCACCGCCGACAGGATGGTCGAACCCTTCGCCAAGGCCGTCGAGGCGCTGGAAAAGGGCCAGGTTTCCGCCCCCGTCCAGTCGCAGTTCGGCTGGCATGTCATCAAGCTGAACGACGAGCGCACCCAGACCCCGCCCGAGTTCGAGGCCGTGCGCGAGCAGCTTGCCACCGAGGTCCGCCGCAACAAGGTCGAGGCCGAGATCCAGAGCCGGGTCGATGCCGCCGCCGTCGAGAAGACCCAAGGGCTCGACGCCGCGCTGCTGAACCGCTCCGAACTGCTGGACAACTGATCATGGCCAAGGACAAGGACGACGCCGAAAAGGCCGCGAAGAAGGCGGCCAAGAAGGCGAAGAAGGCCGAGAAGAAGGCCCAGGCCGCCAAGGAGGTGCTTGTCTCGCCCCTGGCGCCCGAGCGCTTCCCCGACCTGCCGGTCATCAAGGGCGTCCGCTTCGCCGCCGGCTCGGCGGGCATCAAGTACCAGGACCGCACCGACGTGACCCTGATCAGCCTGCCGCCGGGCACGGCCATCGCGGGGGCTTTCACGCGGTCCTCGACCCGGGCGGCCAGCATCCTGGACTGCCAGGAAAAACTGACCGGCACGCAGGACACCGACGGGGGTGCCGCGATCATCGTGAACTCGGGCAACGCCAACGCCTTCACGGGCGCCGAGGGCCAGCGCGCGGTGGATGCGGTGACGGATGCGGTCGCGCAGGCGCTGGGGGTTCCGGCGCGGCGCGTCTTCTCCTCCTCGACCGGCGTGATCGGCGAGCCCCTGCCCGCGCAGAAGATCACCGCGGTCGTGGACGAGCTTGCCGGCTCGCTGGACGAAAAGGGCATCGCCGCGGCGGCCCGCGCGATCATGACGACCGACACCTTCCCCAAGGGCGCGGGCGCCACGATCGAGGTCGGCGGCGGCACGATCCGCATCGCGGGGATCGCCAAGGGCTCGGGCATGATCGCGCCCGACATGGCGACGATGCTGGTCTACATCTTCACCGACGCGAAGGTGGAACCCCTTCTGCTGCAGCGGATCCTGTCCTCGCAGATGGACGAGACCTTCAACGCCATCACGGTGGACAGCGACACCTCGACCTCGGACGCGCTGATCCTGGCCGCCACGGGCCGGTCGGACGCACCGGCGATCACCGACCTGCGCAGCAAGGCCACGCGCCAGTTCACCCAGACGCTGCGCGGCGTGATGCTGGACCTGGCCCAGCAGGTCGTCCGCGACGGCGAGGGCGCGACCAAGTTCGTCGAGGTGCAGGTGACGGGCGCGGCCAGCGACGGTGACGCCCACAAGGTTGCCATGTCCATCGCCAACAGCCCGCTGGTCAAGACGGCCATCGCGGGCGAGGACGCCAACTGGGGCCGCGTCGTGGCCGCCGTGGGCAAGTCCGGGGCCTTGGCCGACCGCGACCGGCTGTCGATCCGCTTCGGTGACATGGTGCTGGCCGAGAACGGCTGGCGCGCGCCGGGCTATGACGAGGCCGCCGCCAGCGCCTACATGAAGGGCGACCGCCTGGTGATCGGCGTGGACCTGGGGATGGGGCGCGGCAAGCGCACCGTTTGGACCTGCGACCTGACGCATCGCTACATCGACATCAACGCCGACTATCGGTCGTAAGGCCGAACCGGGGGCTTCGCGCCCCCGGAACCCCCGCGGGATATTTATGACGAAGAAGAACGAGGAGGCTGTACGTGTCGTGCTGGTCGCGGCCGTGGCCCTGATCGACGCGGATGGTCGGGTCCTGCTGGCACGCCGACCGGCGGGCAAGGAAATGGCGGGCTTGTGGGAGTTTCCGGGCGGCAAGGTCGATCCCGGAGAGACGCCCGAAGCGGCCCTGATCCGCGAGTTGGACGAAGAGCTGGGCATCGAGACCTGGAACTCCTGCCTTGCGCCGCTGACCTTCGCCAGCCACGCCTATGACAGCTTCCACCTGCTGATGCCGCTTTACGCCTGCCGCCGCTGGCAGGGCACGCCGCGGCCGCGCGAGGGGCAGGAACTCGCCTGGGTTCGCGCGTCGGACCTGGCGCGCTATCCCATGCCTCCTGCAGATCTTCCGCTGGTCCCGATCCTGCGGGATTGGCTGTGACTTGAGACCATGGTCTCAAACGACTGTGGCGCCGTTGCGTCACTTAGCCGTTACACTGGCGTCTCCTGACTGGAACGCTAACTTTTTATAAACCATTTACAAGGAACCTGACGGAACCTCGAGTCAGGGCGGATTTCCGGAGGGGAAAAGAAGATGATTCGGACGATCACCGTGGGTAGCTGCATCTCTGTTCAAGGCATGTTCGAACGGGATCTGGGAAATGGCCAGATCGCTGTCCGCGTGGGCGAGCAGACCTATGTCGGAAAGCCGGTGGCACGCTGAGAAATCGGCAGCCTGGTCATCCGGGCAGCAGACGAAGGATGAGAAAGGCCGGGCAGCTTGCCCGGCCTTCCTTTTTTCCTGGCTGCCTTCAACTTGCAGCAGGCCCGCCCCTAGTCGGACCAAGCACGCGGCAGGGCCCCTCCCCTCGCCACCTCAGCCCTTGGCAAAGAAAAACAGCGCGCCCCAAGGGGACGCGCCGTTCCTGATTTCGGAAGGTCCGCTTACAGCCGGCGTTCGACCTCTTCGCGCTCGAAGATCTCGATGATGTCGCCCTTGCGGATGTCGTCGTAGTTCTCGAAGGCCATGCCGCATTCCTGGCCCGACTGCACTTCCTTGACCTCGTCCTTGAAGCGCTTGAGCGTCTTGAGCGTGCCCTCGTGGATGACGACGTTGTCGCGCAGCAGGCGCACGCCCGCCGAACGGCGCGCCACGCCCTCGGTGACAAGGCAGCCCGCGACATTGCCGACGCCGGTGACACGGAAGACTTCCTTGATCTCGGCATAACCGATGAAGTTCTCGCGCACTTCGGCCGACAGCAGGCCCGAGGCCGCTGCCTTGATGTCGTCGATCAGGTCGTAGATGATCGAGTAATAGCGGATCTCGACGCCCTTCTGGTTCGCGGCATTCCGCGCCGGAGCATTCGCCCGGACGTTGAAGCCGATCACCGGCGCCTTGGACGCCTCGGCCAGGCCCACGTCGGATTCGGTGATCGCCCCTACGCCGTAATGCAGGACCCGGACGCGCACCTCCTCATTGCCGACCTTTTCCAGCGCCTGGACGATGGCCTCGGCGGAACCCTGCACGTCGGCCTTCACCACCACCGGCAGCTCGGCCACGCTTTCGTCCGCCTTGGCCTTGGCCATCAGCTCCTGCAGCGTGGTCGCGGCACCGGCGGCGGCGCGCTTGTCCTTGGCCGCCTGGATGCGGTAGTCGGCGATCTCGCGGGCCTGAGCCTCGGTCTCGACGACGTTGAGGACGTCGCCCGCCTCGGGCGTGCCGTTGATGCCCAGCACCTCGACTGGAACCGAAGGACCGGCCTCGGTCACGCGCTCGCCCTTGTCGTTGATCAGCGCCCGGACCTTGCCCCACTGCTCGCCGACGACGAAGATGTCGCCCTGCTTCAGCGTGCCGTTCTGGACCAGCACCGTCGCGACGGGGCCGCGGCCCACGTCCAGCTTGGCTTCGATCACCGCACCCAGCGCCGCCCGGTTCGGGTTGGCGCGCAGTTCCAAGATCTCGGCCTGCAGCGCGATGGCTTCCAGCAGCTGGTCGATCCCCTGCCCGGTATGGGCCGAAACCTCGACATCCTGCACGTCGCCCGACATCGCCTCGACCACGACCTCGTGCTGCAGCAGGTCCGTGCGGACCTTCTGCGGGTTGGCCGTGGGCTTGTCGATCTTGTTGATCGCCACGATCATCGGGACGCCCGCCGCCTTGGCGTGGTTGATGGCCTCGACCGTCTGCGGCATCACCGCGTCATCGGCGGCCACCACCAGCACCACGATATCGGTCACGTTCGCGCCGCGCGCCCGCATGGACGTGAAGGCGGCGTGACCGGGCGTGTCGAGGAAGGACAGCAGCGCACCCGATTCCGTCGTCACCTGGTAGGCGCCGATATGCTGGGTGATGCCGCCGGCTTCGCCTGCAACGACATTCGCCTGCCGGATGAGGTCCAGCAGCGAGGTCTTGCCGTGGTCGACGTGACCCATGATCGTGACGATCGGCGGACGCGCCTGCAGATCCTCGGCCTTGTCCTCGACGGTCTGGATGACCTGCTCGACATCCGCGTCCGACACGCGGACGGCACGGTGACCGAATTCCTCGATCACCAGTTCGGCGGTGTCGGCGTCGATGGTCTGGTTGGCCGTGACCATCATGCCCATCTTCATCAGCGACTTGATGACGTCGGCCGCGCGTTCCGCCATGCGGTTCGCCAGTTCGCTGACCACAATGGTTTCCGGCAGCTGCACGTCGCGCACCTGCTTTTCGGCACGCTGCATCTGGCCCATTGCCTTGGCGCGGGCCTTTTCCTGCTTGCGCTTCATCGCAGCAAGGCTGCGCTGACGCCCGCCCTCGCCCCCGGCAAGAGCCTGGGTCAGCGAGAGGCGGCCCGTGCGGCGGCTTTCCTCGGCCTTGGCCTTGGCCTTGGCATCGCTGTCGCCGCCTGTGTCGCGGCGGTCGCGGTCGGTGCGGCGGGGACCCGCGGCCACGCCCGGCTTTTCGGCGCGCGCGGCGGCAGCCTCGGCCGCGGCGCGGTCGGGGGCGGCGGTGCGCTCGGCAGGCTTGGCGGTGACCTCGGCCTTCTTCTGGGCGCGCAACTCGGCTTCACGCAGCTTGCGGGCATCCTCTTCAGCCTTCAGCCGCAGGGCTTCCTCGCGCTCGCGCTCCTCGCGCTCCTTCGCCTCGATCTCGGCGCGGCGGCGCTCGCGTTCTTCCTCGCGGGCCTTTTCCTCGGCGGCGCGGCGCGCGTTGTCCTCGGCCTCGCGCGCCTTGGCGGCGGCAAGGGCCTTGAGGCGGCGCTCCATTTCGGCTTCGGTGATCCCGGCCGGGCGCTTGGACGGATCCGAGGCCACGGACGCAGGCGAGTTCGGCCGCAGCGCCGGGTTCGGGCCCGTCGCCGGCTTGGGCGTCACGACGCGCTTGCGCTTGGTCTCGACCACCACGTTATGCGTACGCCCGTGGCTGAAGCTCTGCTTCACCTGGCCGGACCGCCCGCCCGTGCCGCCGCCCAGACCCAGGGGCTTCTTTCCGTCTCTATCGTTCATCCGCTCTCGAATCCTTCCCGGCAGCCGAACTGCCGATATGCCCGCGCAGACCGTTCAGTCTGCTGGCGTCCCTGATCACCTTGTCGGTCAGGCCCCCCGGCGCGAGCGCGCTGTGTATGACATGATCGCGCCCAAAAGCCAAACCCAATTCCGATGCCGTGAGGCACCCGAACCAGCGGCCGCCGGTCGGCGTCCACAGCTTGCCCTTTCCCCGGTCCGAGCCGTCGCTGGCCTGGAACAGCACCTTCGCCTTCCCGTCGGCCAGCCAGCCCTTGACCTTCTCGAATCCCGCCACTGCGTCGCCGGCCTTGCGGGACAGCGAGATCAACTCGACCACCCGACGCGCCAGCGCCGCTTCGATCCCGTCCACGAGATCCGGCTCTGCCCTTACATGGGACTTCGCGCCGCGGGAAAACAGCCCCTTGTCGGCAGCTTTTTGCAAGGCAGGCCTGTCCGCCGTGACCCAGAAGCCCCGGCCCGGCAGTTTCTCGGCAAGATCGGGCACGACCGTGCCGTCCGGCCCCGCGACAAAGCGGATCAGCCCGGCCTTGGGCCCCACCTCGCCCGTGACAAGGCAGCGCCGTTCCGGCGCCGCCTCGCGGTCCTTTTCACGACCCCCGCGCGTCAAGCGGCACTCCGGGGCGTTACACCCCGGCCTCCTCGGCTTGGGTTTCGTCCTCGTCGGACGCGGGGTGCAGCTCGTCGGGGTCCACCCAGCCCAGCATGACGCGGGCGGTCATCACCATGTCCTGCGCCTGTTCCAGCGACACGCCGAAGGGTTCGAGGATGCCGTCGTCCTTGGTGCGCTGGCCGTTCTGCGTGGTCCAGCCGCCCGCAAGCTCCCAGTCGGCGCAGGTGGCGAAGTCCTCCAGCGTCTTGATGCCGTCCTTGGCCAGCGCCTCGACCATCTGCGGGGTCAGGCCCTCGAACTCGATCAGGCTGTCCTCGGCACCCAACTCGCGCGCCTTCTCAAGCGCGGCGCGGTTGGCGGCTTCCAGGTGATCGCGGGCGCGGGCCTGCAATTCCTCGGCCGTGCCCTCGTCCACGCCCTCGATAGAGAGAAGCTCGTCCAGGTCGACGTAGGCCACTTCTTCCAGGTTGGTGAAGCCCTCGGCCACCAGCAGCTGCGCGAAGAACTCGTCCAGGTCCAGCGTATCCATGAACAGCTGGGTGCGGGCGTTGAACTCGGCCTGGCGGCGCTTGGACTCCTCCTCCTCGGTGAGGATGTCGATGTCGAGACCGGTCAGCTGCGAGGCGAGCCGCACGTTCTGGCCCCGGCGGCCGATGGCGAGGCTCAGCTGCTCCTCGGGGACCACGACCTCGATGCGGTTGCCGCCGTCCTCGTCCACGACGACCTTGGCCACCTCGGCCGGCTGCAGCGCATTCACGAGGAAGGTCGCCTGGTCCTCGGACCACGGGATGATGTCGATCTTCTCGCCCTGAAGCTCGCCCACGACAGCCTGCACGCGGCTGCCGCGCATGCCGACGCAGGCGCCGACCGGGTCGATCGAGTTGTCATAGGAGATCACGGCGATCTTCGCGCGGCTTCCGGGATCGCGGGCCACGGCCTTGATCTCGATGACGCCGTCGTAGATTTCCGGCACTTCCATCTTGAACAGCTCGGCCATGAACTGCGGGTCGGTGCGCGACAGGAAGATCTGCGGACCGCGCGCCTCGCGGCGGACGTCCTTGACATAGGCGCGGATGCGGTCGTTCGGACGATAGCTTTCGCGGCCGATCTTCTCGTTGCGGCGCAGGATGGCTTCACCGCGGCCCACGTCCACGATGATGTTGCCGTATTCCTCGCGCTTGACGACGCCGTTGATGATGGTGCCGGCGCGGTCCTTGAATTCCTCGTACTGGCGGTCGCGCTCGGCCTCGCGGACGCGCTGCAGGATCACCTGCTTGGCCGATTGCGCGGCGATGCGGCCCAGCTCGACCGGGGGCACCTGCTCCTCGAAGATGTCGCCGACCTGCGGGCCACCGGCGAAATCCGTCAGCGGCGCGCCGTCGCGCAGCCAGCGCGCGTCCTTGCGGGACTCGAAATAGGGCTTGGCGTCCCGGACGGTGAACTGCGCCTGGTAGTTCTCGAGCGCCTCGTCCTCGACCACGGTGCGGACGCGGGTGAAGCGCGCGTTGCCGGTCTTGCGGTCGATGTTGACCCGGATGTCCATTTCCGCGCCGTAGCGGGACTTGGCCGCGCGGGCGAGGCTGTCCTCCATGGCCTCGATGACGAGGCCGGGGTCGATCATCTTCTCGCGCGCGACCGCTTCGGCCGTTTGCAGCAGTTCAAGCTGGTTGGCAGAGGTGATGGCCATCAATCACTCCTTGGTCGCGGCATCACGGCCGCCCTGTTCGGTTTCGGGGTCCAGCCCCTCGTCATCCATTTCGATCTCGTCGAAGCCCGCGTCGTCCGGGTCGATCGCCCGGCCGTCACCGATGCCCGCGCCGGCTTCCGCACCGGGGGGCAGCGTGCCCGCCTCTTTCCGCTGCTTCAGCATCAGCGCGATCAGCTCGTCAGTCAGCAGCAGCTTGGCGTCGCTGAGCCAGTCGAAGTTCAGGCCGATGGTGTGGGTCTCGCCATGTTCCTCGATGTTCAGCAGGACCTCGTCGCCCTCGACGCCCGCCAGCACGCCCTTGAAGCGCTTGCGGCCGTCGATGGGCTGGTTGGTTTCCAGCCGCGCGTCATAGCCTTCGAAGGTCGCGAAGTCCTTGAGGCGCGTCAGCGGCCGGTCGATGCCGGGGCTGGAGACCTCGAGATGATAGGCGTCCTCGAGCGGGTCTTCCACGTCCAGCGTGGCGCTGACGGCCGTCGAGATCTCGGCGCAGTCCTCGACGTTGATGCCGCCCTCGGGGCGGTCGGCCATGATCTGCAGCGTGGCGGTCCTGCCGCCCTGCAGGCGGATGCGCACGAGTTCGAAGCCCATGCCCTCGATCACCGGCTGGATGATCTCGGCCAGGCGCCGGTCGATGGCGGTCTTGGCGATGAGGTCGGTCATTGTCCGATCCTGAAAATGAAAAACGGGCCGTCAGGCGGCCCGTGCAAGCATCCGGTGGGCGAAGTTTGGACCCCCGCGCCGCTGTGAGGCCTAGATAGGGGAAGACTGTCCCGATTGCAAGGCCCGCGACGGCCTGACGGCCTTTTCCCGTCGGCGACACTGGCGGCCGAGCCTAAACAGCCCGACCGCCCCTTGTCGCGGCTCAGATCGGGCGGTCGCCCTCGGCGTCGATGACGCGGGTGGGCAGGCCCATCTCGCCCAGCAGTTCCAGGAAGGGACGCGCGGGCAGATCCTCGACATTGGCCATGCGCTTCACGTCCCAGGGGCCGCGCGCAATCAGGATCGCCGCCGCGACCGGCGGCACGCCCGCCGTGTAGCTGATGCCTTGGCTGCCCACTTCCTCATAGGCCTCCTTGTGGTCGGCGACGTTGTAGATGAAGACCTCGCCCGGCTGGCCGTCGCGGGTGCCCTTCACCAGGTCGCCGATGCAGGTCTTGCCGGTATAGTCGGGCGCGAGGCTTGCCGGATCGGGCAGCACCGCCTTGACGACCTTGAGCGGCACGACCTCCTGCCCCTCGGCGGTCGTCACCGGCTGCTCGGACAGAAGGCCGAGGTTCTTTAGGACCGTGAAGACGTTGATGTAATGCTCGCCGAAACCCATCCAGAAGCGCACGTCGGCCTGCGGATAGCGGGCGGACAGGCTGTGAACCTCGTCATGGCCCGAGAGATAGGCGGTGCGCTTACCGACGACCGGCAGGTCCCATTCGCGGCCGACCTCGAACATGCTGTTCTCGCGCCACTCGCCGCCCTGCCAGGAATAGACGGTGCCGGTGAATTCGCGGAAGTTGATCTCGGGGTCGAAGTTCGTGGCGAAGTAGCGGCCGTGCGAGCCCGCGTTGATGTCCACGATGTCGATGGACTCGATCCTGTCGAAATACTCGTCCTCGGCCAGCCGGGCATAAGCGTTGACGACGCCCGGATCGAAGCCCGCGCCCAGGACGGCGGTGATGCCCGCGGCCTCGACGGCCTCGCGCCGCTTCCATTCGTAGTTGCCGTACCACGGCGGCGTTTCGCAGATCTTCGCCGGGTCCTCGTGGATCGCCGTGTCGATATAGGCCGCGCCCGCGTCGATGCAGCCCTGCAGCACCGTCATGTTGATGAAGGCCGAGCCCACGTTGATGACGATCTTTGCTTCCGTCTTGCGGATGAGGTCCGCGACCGCCGCGCTGTCCATGGCGTCCAGCGCATGGGTCGTGATCGTGCGGCCCTTGGCATGGCCCTTCGCCCTGATCCCCTCGACGATGGCGTCGGCCTTGGACTGGGTCCGGTTCGCCATGTGGATGTCGCCGAACTCGTCGGCCCATTGCGCGACCTTGTGGGCCACGACCTGGGCGACACCGCCGGCGCCGATGATGAGGACGTTGGGTTTAGCCACCGCAGCGATCTCCTTTCGAGGTTGGGTCAGGACAGCGAGTCCCGGTAGTCGTCGTAGCCGAACGAGCGGACGGTCGTGATGGTGCCGTCAAGCTCGCGGATGCAGATGGCGGGCATGGCGACGCCGTTGAACCAGTTCTTCTTGACCATGGTATAGCCCGCCGCGTCCTGCACGCTGATGCGGTCGCCGACCCTCAGCGGCTGCGGGAAACGCGCATCGCCGAAGATGTCGCCCGCAAGGCAGGACTTGCCCGCGATCTGGTATTCGTGGTCGCCGTCCTGCGGCAGCTTGGCATTTTCGCGGTAGATCAGCAGGTCGAGCATATGCGCCTCGATGCTGGAATCGACCACGGCGACCTCTTTCCCGTTGTTCAGGATGTCCAGCACCGTGAGTTCCAGCGTCGTGGTGCCGGTGATGCTGGCCTCGCCCGGTTCCAGGTAGACCTGCACGCCGAAGCGGTCGGAAAACGCCTTGAGCCGGTCGGCAAGGTCGTCCAGTGGATAGCCTTCGCCCGTGAAATGGATGCCGCCGCCGAGGCTGACCCATTTCAGCTTTTCCAGGAAGGTGCCGAACTCGGCCTCGATCCGGTCGAGTTGGCCCGAGAAGAGGTCGAAGTCCCGGTTCTCGCAGTTGTAGTGGATCATCACGCCGGTGATCCGGTCCAGCGCCTGTTCCAGCCGTGCCATGTCCCATTCGCCCAGGCGCGAGAACTTGCGCGCGGGGTCCGCGAGATCGAAGCCGCTGGTGGAAAAGCGTGGGTTCAGCCGCAGCCCGCGCGCGATCCCCTGTGCCCGGTCGCCGAAGCGGTCCAGCTGGCCGAGGCTATTGAAGATGATCTTGTCAGCATAGGTCACCGCCTCGTCGATCTCGTGATCGGCCCAGGCGACGGAATAGGCGTGCGTCTCGCCCCCGAACTTCTCGCGTCCCAGCCGCAACTCGTTCAGCGAGGACGAGGTGGTGCCGTCCATGGACTGCGACATCTGGTCGAAGACGCCCCAGGTCGCAAAGCACTTCAGTGCCAGCAGCGTCTTTGCACCGGAACGCTCGCGCAGGCGCACCATCCTGTCCATGTTCGCCTGCAGCTTCGCACGGTCGATCAGGTAAAAGGGCGTCTGCGGTTCGGTCATGGACGGAAGCCTCGGGCGGGAAAGGGAAACCGGGCATATAGGGCTGCGGACCCTGCCTGACAAGCAACTGCGACGCTGGCGTGACGCCCCTTGCCGGAACGGGTCACGCCTCTCCGCGTTGCGGTTGCGCTGCGCCCTGACGCTCGCCCATCTGGTGCGTCGGGGATTTCGCCCCTAGATCGTCACCATCGCCTGACAGGAGCCTTGCCATGACCGCCCGCGTCGAGATCTACGCCACCCAGAGCTGCCCCTATTGCCACGCCGCCCGCGGGCTTCTGCAGAAGAAGGGCGTGGATTACGAACTGATCGACGTCGGCCGCGAGCCCGAGCGCCGCTCCGAGATGACCCAGCGCGCCCATGGCCGCCGCACCGTGCCGCAGATCTTCATCGACGGCACGCATGTGGGCGGGTCCGACGACATCCACGCGCTGGACCGGCAGGGCAAGCTGGACGCGATGCTGGGCCTGTAATCCATGCGCGCCGCCCTGATCCAGTTGAACGTCGGCGACGATCCGGCGGCCAACCTGCCCGTGACGCTGGACTTCATGCGCCAGGCGGCGGCGGGCGGCGCGACCCTGCTGCTGACGCCCGAGGCCACGAACATCGTGACGCCCGACCGCGACCGGCAGCGGGCCCTGCTCGTCCCCGAAAGCGATGACCCGACGCTGGCCGCCCTGCGCGAGGCCGCGCGCGAGCTGGGCGTCTGGCTGTCCATCGGCTCGCTGTCCCTGCGCCACGACGACCCGGCCGAGGAGCGCCTTGCCAACCGCGGCTTCCTGGTCTCGCCCGAGGGCGGGATCGTGGCGCGCTATGACAAGATCCACATGTTCGACGTGGATATCGCCGAGGGCGAAAGCTTCCGGGAAAGCGCGTCCTTCCGGCCCGGCAACCGCGTTGTCGTGGCCCAAGGCCCCGAGCCCATCGGCATGACCATCTGCTACGACCTGCGCTTCCCCGCGCTTTACCGCCGCCTGTCCAGGGCCGGCGCGCGCATCCTGACCGTGCCCGCGGCCTTCCATCCCCAGACGGGCGAGGCGCATTGGCATGTCCTTCTGCGCGCCCGCGCGATCGAGACGGGCTGCTTCGTGCTGGCCGCCGCCCAGACCGGCACCCATCCTGCCCCGCACAGCCCCGACAGGAAGCCGCGGCAGGGCTATGGCCATTCGCTGGCCGTGGCCCCCTGGGGCGAGGTGCTGGCCGATGCGGGGACCGAGCCCGGCGTCACGCTGGTAGACCTGGACATGGCCCGGGTGGACGACGCCCGCGCCCGCGTGCCCGCCTGGCGCCACGATCCCGTGGTCTGGGGACCATGAGCGACGACGGCGAATCCACCGCCTCGCTGGCGGCAAGCCTGTTCGCCGAAGTCATCATCAGCGAACAGATGGCCCGCGCGCTGGTCACCCGCGTCCTGCCCAAGGGAATGCAGCTGTCGCATTTCTCGGTGCTGAACCTGCTCGCGCATCTGAACGAGGAACGCACGCCCGCGCAGCTGGCCGAGGCTTTCCACGTCAACCGCAGCGCCATGACCAACACGATCAGCCGGCTGGAATGGGCAGGCCATGTCCATGTCCGCCCCGACTGGGACGATGCGCGGCGCAAGTGGGTGGGGATCAGCCCCTCGGGGCGCAAGGCGCGCGACGCGGCGCTGGCGGCCTTCATGCCGCGCCTGACCGAGGTCGTCCGCGACATCGGCCCGGCCGAGGTCCGCCGCGCCCTGCCCATCCTTCGCCGGCTGCGCGAGCGGCTGGAGGAAGAGGCGTAAGGCCTACTGCCTCACGCCCGTCACCAGGTAGTTCACCGACAGGTCGCGCTTGGACAGCGACCAGGACCAGCCCAGCGGATTGAAGACCATCCCGCTGCGGTCCACGACGGTGACGCCCGCGGCCTCGAACATGCCCGCGAGTTCATCGGGGCGGATGAAGCGCGACCATTCATGCGTGCCGCGCGGCAGCCAGCGCATGATCCACTCGGCGCCCACGATGGCAGCGGCAAAGCTTTGCGGTGTGCGGTTCAGGGTGGATGCGATCAGCAGCCCACCCGGCCGCAGAAGCCGAGCGCAGGTCGTGATGAAGGCCTGCGGGTCAGCGACATGCTCGACGATCTCCAGCGCAAGGACCACGTCGAAGCGGGCGCCTTCGGCCAGGATCGCCTCGGCCGTGGTGGCGCGATAGTCGATGGGCAGGTCCGACTGGGCCGCATGGACGCGGGCGACCTCGATGTTCTCGGCACCGGCATCGGCACCCGTGACGGCGGCGCCAAGGCGCGCCATCGGTTCGGACACCAGCCCGCCGCCGCAGCCGATGTCCAGCAGCCGCAGCCCCTCGAAGGGCCGCAGGGACTTGCGGTCGCGCCCGAACTCGGCGGCGATCTGGCCGGCGATGTAATCCAGCCGCACCGGGTTCAGCATGTGCAGCGGCTTGAACTTGCCGGCCGGGTCCCACCATTCGGCCGCCATCGCCTGGAACTTGGCGACCTCGGCCGCGTCGATGCTGCTGGGTCCGGTTGTGTCCATCTCAAGTCCCTCGTTCCGCGCCGGTTGGCGTCCGCCCGGCGCGCGGTATATATCTCAGCCATGGACCGCATGGCAGACCGAAACGCCGCGTCACCCTCGCATGGCCGGCTTTACCCGCCGATCGAGCCCTTCGACGCCCGCATGATCGACCGGGGCGATGGCCACCGCATCTATGTCGAGCAATGCGGCAACCCGCAGGGCCGCCCGGTCATGGTCCTGCACGGCGGACCCGGCGGCGGCTGCAGCCCGATGATGCGGCGCTTCTTCGACCCCCAGCACTGGCGGATCGTGCTGTTCGACCAGCGCGGCTGCGGGCGCTCGCAACCCCATGCCTCGGTCATCGCCAACACCACCGCGCATCTCCTGTCCGACATCGACGCGATCCGGGCCGAGCTTCGCCTGCCCCCGGCGGTGCTGTTCGGCGGATCGTGGGGCGCAACGCTTGCACTGGCCTATGCCGAGGCGCGCCCCGAGGCCGTGTCGGCGCTGGTCCTGCGTGGCGTCTTTCTGGGGCAGCGATCGGAACTCGACTGGTTCTACGGCGGCGGCGCAGGCCGGTTCTGGCCCGAGCTCTGGCAGCGCTTCCGCGACGTGATCCCGGAACCCGAGCGCGGCGACCTGATCGGGGCCTATCACCGGCGCCTCTTCAGCGGCGACCCGGCGATCGAGACCCGCTATGCGATGCCCTGGCTCGCCTGGGAAAACGCGCTGGCAGGTCTGGACAACGCCTCCTCCGGCCATGCGCCCCCCGCCTATGCACGCGCCTTCGCCCGGCTGGAAAACCATTACTTCGTCAATGCCTGCTTCCTGGACGAGGGCCAGTTGCTGCGCGACCGCCCCCGGATCGAGCACCTGCCCGCCGTGATCGTTCAGGGCCGCTACGACATGGTCTGCCCGCCGCTCAGCGCCTGGACTCTGGCGCAGGGCTGGGCGAGGGCGGAATTGCGCATGATCCCCGCCTCGGGCCATGCCCTGACCGAGCCGCGCATCGCGGCCGAGCTTGTCCGCGTCATGCAGGCGATGGCGGGCCTCGACTGATCCGCACAGGCCCCCTCGGGCCGGAGGCAAATATCCCAGGGTCCGGGGCAGCGCCCCGGTCCGGCGCCGAGGCTCACGCCTCCTTGGGCTTCTGCCGGTCCTTGTGCTTGGCCAGCGCCCCGGTCTGCCGCTTGTTCGACTTGTCCTTGTAGGGGTTCTTCGATCCCTGGTCGCGGAAGGTCAGCCGGATCGGCGTCCCCGGAAGATCGAAATCCTGCCGCAGCCCGTTCACCAGGTAGCGGCGATAACTTTCCGGGATCTGGTCGGTATGCGTCGCCATGACGACGAAGCCCGGCGGGCGCGTCTTCACTTGCGTCATGTAGCGCAGCCGGATGCGGCGGCCGCCCGGGGCGGGCGGCGGATGGGCCTCGGTCATGGCGGTCAGCCACTGGTTCAGCCGCGCCGTGCTGATCCGGCGGTTCCAGACCTCATGCGCCTTCAGGATCGCGTTGTGAAGCCGGTCCAGCCCCTTGCCCGTGCGGGCCGAAACGGTTACCAGGGGCGCGCCCTTCAACTGCGGCAGCAGCCGCTCGAACGCCTCGCGCAGCTCGTTCAGCTTCTGGGGCTTGTCCTCTTCCAGGTCCCACTTGTTCGCGGCGACCACGACCGCCCGGCCCTCGGTTTCCGCGAAATCGGCGATGCGCAGGTCCTGCTGCTCGAAGGGGATCGCGACGTCCAGCAGCACCACCACGACCTCGGCGAAGCGCACCGCGCGCAACCCGTCGGCCACGGAAAGCCGTTCCACCTTGTCGGTGATCCGCGCCTTCTTGCGCATGCCTGCGGTGTCGAAGATGCGCATGGGGGTACCCATGAACTCGGACCTGACCGAGATCGAATCGCGCGTGATCCCCGCCTCGGGGCCGGTCAGCAGCCGGTCCTCGCCGATGATCTTGTTGATCAGCGTGGACTTGCCCGCGTTCGGCCGGCCGATTACGGCGATCTGCAGCGGCCGCGCGGCACTGGGGCGCCAGTCCTCGGCCCCCTCGCCCGATTCCGCCTGCTCATCGGTCAGGGTGACGTCGGTTTCCGGCGCGATGGGCGCAGGGCGCTCGGACTCGACGATCTCGGACAGCGGCTTCAGGGCGCGGTAGATGTCCTCGAGCCCCTCGCCATGCTCGGCCGAGATGCGCAGCGGCTCGCCCAGGCCCAGGGACCAGCCCTCGGTGGCCCCGGCCTCGCCCGCGGCACCCTCGGCCTTGTTGGCGGCCAGGATGACGTGCCTGGCGCGCCTGCGCAGGATATCGGCGAAATATTCATCCGCCGCGGTCACGCCCACGCGGGCGTCGATGACGAACAGGCAGATGTCGGCCTCGTCCACGGCACGCTCGGTCAGGCGCCGCATCCGGCCTTGCAGGGAATCGTCCTCGACCATCTCGAGGCCCGCCGAGTCGATCACGACGAAGCGCAGGTCGCCCAGGCGCGCGTCGCCTTCGCGCAGGTCGCGGGTGACGCCGGGCTGGTCATCGACCAGCGCCAGCCGCTTGCCCACCAGGCGGTTGAACAGGGTGGACTTGCCGACATTGGGCCGTCCGACGATGGCGAGTGTGAAGGTCATTACCTGTACGCGTGAAGCTGGCCGTCGCGGCCGGTGACATACAAGGTGCCGCCCGAGACGACGGGCGCGGTTGCGGCGCCCCCGGGGATCGGCGCCTGCCCGACCGGCGCGCCGGACCGAGGATCGAAGCTGCGCAGGATGCCGTCCGAGGAAGCCACGAACAGCCGCCCGCCCGCCAGCACCGGACCGTAGTGGGCATGGATCGAATCCTGCCGCCGCACCCGCCTGTCGGTGTAGTAAGGCAGGTTGACCGCGAAGATGCGCCCGCCTGTCGCCGCGTCCAGCCGTACCAGTTGCGCCTGGTCGGTGACCGCGAAGACCGATCCGCCCGCAAGCAGCACCGGGCTGTTCGCGCCGTCCTTGTCGGTCCAGATCTCGGTGCCGGTCGCGCGGTCGAAGGCATAGATCCGCCCCGAGGACGATCCCGCCAGCACCACGTCGCCCGCGATCACCGGATCGCCCGTCAGGTCGCGGATGAAGGCAATGGCGCGGCCGCGGCGAGTGCCCGCGACCTGCGCGTTCCACCGTTCGAGCCCCGTGGCCGTGTCCACGGCCAGAAGCTGGCCCGAGGCGAAGGGGAAGATCACCAGGTCGCCGTCCACGGCGGGGGCGGCGACGCCGGTCACGCCCGACTGCGCCCGGATGCCCGAAACCGTCCACAGGACGCGCCCGTCGGCTGCCCGCACGGCCCATCCGGTCGCATCGCGCCCGACCACGTAGATCACGCCGTTCTGCACCGTGGGCGCCCCGCCGATGGGCGAGTCCACCCGCTGGCGCCACAGCACCGCGCCCGAGCCCGCGTCCAGCGCGACCAGCTCGCCATAGCCCGTGGTCACGAAGACCCGCCCGCCCTCATAGGCGATGCCGCCGCCCGAGGCGCTGTCGCCCCGCTCACCCGCGGGTGTCAGGTCGCGCCGCCAGGCCGTGGCGCCGTTCAGCGCCGTCGCCACCACCTGCGCGCGGCTGTCAAGCGTGAAGGCCCGCCCGCCCGCGACCACCGGGTCGGCGGTGATGCGATAGCGCCGGGCCGAGCCTTCGCCGATCGGCGCCGACCACAGGCGCTGCTGGCCGCTGCCCGCAAGCGCGGCATGGGGCATCCGGTGCGCGGGGTTGGCCGCCCGGGCGGTCCATTCCACCGACACCGGCGCCGACAGGTTCAGCGCCGTCGAGGACACCCCTGCCGGCCCCTCGACCGCGGGGCCCTCGGGCGAGACGATCTCTCGCGGGTCCAGCCGCGTGCCGGGCAGGATCTCGTCGCGCTGCTGGCAGGCCGCCAGCGCGGTCAGGGCGATCAGGGGCAGCAGCGTGGTCAGTCTGGTCATGGAAGGCTCCGATGCGGCGCGGGCGGAAACGTGCGGTCTCAACCGCCCGTCGCGGGCGGCATCACCTCGGCCGCGAGGGTCGAGTCGGGGGCGGTCTGGCTGTCGGTCTGGGGCTCGGGATCGACGCCCAGGGTGATGAGGTGCTCGGCCAGGCGCTGGCGCATTGCCTGGGTCAGCCCGTCCTTCTGCTGGATCTGGCGGATCAGCGTCACGGCATCCTCCTTGCGGCCCGCGCCCGACAGGGCGACCGCCTTCAGTTCCAGCGCGATCATCTCGAAGGGCGCGCCGGGGGCCGAGAGCTGGGCCAGCACGGCGTCGCGTTCGGCCGGGTTCATCCCGCGCCCCTGCGCGATCACCGCCTTGAGCGCGGCGAGGTCCCGCACCACGAGGTTGTCGCCTGCCGCCGTCGCCACCGCGTCATAGCGCTGTGCGGCCCCGGCCGGATCGTCTGCCTCGACAAGGGCGTTCCCCGACAGGATGTCCCGCAGCCCCGCCTGGCGCGGATTGGCCGCCGGCACCGCGGCAAGGGCCGCCGCGCGCGCAGCGGGGTCCGCCTCGGCCTCGGCGGCAAGGATCGCGTCACCGAAGGCGCGGGCCGCCGCACGGTCGCGCGACGAGGCATATTCGCGCCAGGCCGCCCCCGCCACCAGGGCCAGGATCAGCAGCACGGCGATCCAGCCATAGCGGCGCATCATCAGGAACAGCCGGTCGCGGCGCAGGTCCTCGGTCACCTCGTCGATGAAACGGTCGTTCTGGTTCGCCATGCGCGCCCGCGCCCCTGCCCTTTGTCGTGTTCCCGCCCTTCTACACACGCGCAGGGCGGTTTGCCAACGCCCGCGCAGGACCCTTGCCGCAGACCCGCAAGGAACCGCTGCCCCTTGCAAGGCGTTGTCGCGGCGGCGAGACTGCGTTCCGACGCACCAGACAAATCCCTGAAAGGACTGCGAACATGGCTTTCACCCTGCCCGACCTGCCTTATTCCCACGATGCGCTGTCGAGCGGCGGGATGTCGAGGGAGACGCTCGAGTTCCACCACGACAAGCACCACAAGGCCTATGTGGACAAGCTGAACGAGCTGATCGCGGGGACCGAGTGGGAAAACGCCTCGCTCGAAGAGATCGTCAAGGGCACCTACCAGGAAGGCGCGGTCGCCCAGAACGGCATCTTCAACAACGCCAGCCAGCACTGGAACCACGCCCAGTTCTGGGAGATGATGGGCCCGAACCCCGGCAAGATCCCGGGCAACCTGGAAGCCGCGCTGATCGAATCCTTCGGCTCGGTCGCGGACTTCAAGAAGAAGTTCACGGAAGCCGGTGTCGGGCAGTTCGGCTCGGGCTGGGTCTGGCTGGTCCGCAACGGTCAGGCCGGGCTGGAAGTCACCAAGACGGAAAACGGCGTGAACCCGCTCTGCAAGGGCCAGACGGCGCTTCTGGGCTGCGACGTGTGGGAGCATTCCTACTACATCGACTTCCGCAACGCCCGGCCGAAGTACCTGGAGAACTTCCTGGAGAACCTCGTGAACTGGGAAAACGTCGCCTCGCGGATGTGAGCCGCAAGAACCCACGAAGCAACCAGGGTCCGCCATCAGGCGGGCCCTTTCCTTTGCGCCAGTCACCTATTGCCCCAAGCGTGTTCTTCTTCGCCCAAATATCCTGGGGGGAGGACCCGCAGGGGCCGGGGGGCAAAGCCCCCGTGCCTGCAAGCAGCCCCACCGGCCCGCCACCAAGGCAGACAGCCGCCCGGCACCGGCCGGACGGCCGCATCTCGCCTCAGTTGCTTCCGCGGGTGATGTCGGTGCCCGTCCCGGGCGCGAGGTCCGGGTTCGCCGGGGCCGCGCCGGGTGCGCCGGGCTGGGCGGCGCTGGTCTGGCCGGTGACTCCGGCGGGCTCGCCCACAACTCCTGTCGCCACCGGGCTGTCGGGGCTGGGGACAGGATCCTGCAGCGGGGCGAACAGGAAGAACAGGACGATCACCAGGATGACGGCGGCGGCGGCGATGACAAGCGTCCAGGGATTGATACCGCTGCCGGTTCGGGGATTGCCGGAATTTGCCATGAAAGGACCTCTGCATGTTGGACATTGATCGCCGGGCTCGGCCGGCCTGGACCGCGCCCTGCGAGCCATCCTGCAGGACGCGGCGTGACTTCGTTCAGCCGGGCGCGCCGCTCAGGTGCCACCGGCCTGCGCCATGACCGGGCCGGGCGGCGGGGCTATCCCGACATCCGCGACACTGGCGCCCGGCAGGCTGCCCGAGCCCAGGAACCAGGCAAGGATGGCGGCGCTGAGCACCACCAGGGCTGCGATGATCCAGAGGTTCCTGTTCGACGGGTTGCGGGTTGCCATGATCGTCTCTCCTTGCGATCCCCAAACGCCTGCGGCCCGGCGCGGGTTTCCCGACCAGGATCAACGCATCACACTGCCGTCACGCATCCATCGTTGAAGCGTCCCGGCCGAGCGGCCGCTCGTCCCGGCGACGCTCAACTACAAAGGAAGAAGCTGCAGACGCCAGGCTCCGTCGCTGGGGGCCGTGCCTGCGCAATGCCCTCTGCGGCGTCCGGCCGCTTTCGCCCGGCCGGGTTATTCCTTATCTGGTCCGTCAAGAAAGCGAGGCGGCGATGTTCTGGATCCTGACGGCGGCAATGACGGCGATGGTGGCGGCGGCGATCCTGCGGCCCTTCTTCCGGGGCTCCGCTCCCGTTGCAGAGCCGGCCGCGGCCTATGATCTCGGCGTCTACCGTGACCAGCTGCGCGAGGTGGACCGCGATGTCGCGCGGGGCGTGCTGACCGAGACCGAGGCCGGGCGGCTGCGGACCGAAATCGGGCGCAAGATCCTTGACGCCGATCGCGCCATGGTCCGCCAGGCTGTGCCCCAGGGCCGGGGCTCGCGTCCCGTGATTGCGGCCGTGCTGCTGGTCGCTGCGCTGGCTGCCAGCGCCGCCGTCTACTGGCGGCTGGGCGCCCCGGCGATGCCCGACCTGCCGCTGGGCGCGCGCATCGCCGCCGCCGACGAGCGGCTGCGCGACCTTCCCACCCAGGCCGATGCCGAGGCCCGCGCGCCCGAACGTCCGACGCCCCAGGCCGATCCCGACTACCTGCGCCTGATCGAGCAGTTGCGCGCCGCCGTGGCCCAGCGCCCCGATGACGCGCGGGGCCTTGCCCTTCTGGCCGAGCACGAGGCGCGGCTGGGCAACAGCGCCGCCGCCCGGCAGGCGCAGGAACGGCTGATCGCCATCCGGGGCTCCGAGATTCAGGCGCTGGATCACACACGCCTGGCCGCGCTGATGATCGAGGCGGCGGGCGGGTTTGTCTCGGCCGAGGCGCGCGGGCAGATCGAGGCGGCGCTGCGGATCGACCCCGCGAATGGTCAGGCGCGTTACCTGCAGGGGCTGATGTATGCCCAGAACGACCGCCCCGACATTGCCTTCGGCATCTGGCGCGACCTGCTGGAAACCGGCCCTGCCGGCGCCCCCTGGATGGGTCCGATCCGCCAGCTGATCCCCGACCTCGCCTGGCTGGCCGGGCAGCCGGACTATGTCCCGCCCGAGGCCCCTTCTACTCCCGCCCTGCCCGGCCCCGATGCCGACGCGATGGCGGCGGCAAATGACATGACGCCCGAGGAACGCCAGCAGATGATCGCGGGCATGGTCCAGAACCTGGAAGCCCGGCTCGCGACCGAAGGCGGCACGCCCGAGGAATGGGCGCGGCTCATCACCTCGCTGGTCCGCATCGGCAACGAGCCTCATGCACGCGAGATCCTGGCCGAGGCCCGCACCCGCTTCGGCGCGACGCCGGACGCCAGCGCCGTGATCGAGGCCGCCGCCGCCGAGGCGGGGCTGTCCACCCCATGATCTGCACGGCCTTCGAGGATTTCGCCGCCGCCCTGCCCCGCATCGGCGCCATTGCCGGGCTGGACCTGGGCACCAAGACCATCGGCGTCGCGGTCAGCGACGGGCTGCGGCAGGTCGCCTCGCCCCTGACGGTGATCCGCCGGCAGAAGTTCACGCTGGACGCGGCCGAGCTTCTGCGGATCGCGGCCGATCGGGGCCTGGTCGGGCTGGTGCTGGGCCTGCCCCTGAACATGGACGGCAGCGAGGGGCCGCGTGTCCAGTCCACCCGTGCCTTCGCCCGCAACCTCGAACGGCTGACGCCCCTGCCCCTGGCCTTCTGGGACGAGCGCCTGTCCACCGTCGCAGCCGAGCGCGCGCTGCTGGAGGCCGACGCCTCGCGCCGCAAGCGGGCCGAGGTCATCGACCAGGTCGCGGCGGGCTATATTCTGCAAGGCGCGCTGGACCGCCTGCGCCACCTCGCATGAGCGTCGAAAGCCCCTGCCGAAAGCTCTGTGCCTTGGATCCCGCCACGCGGGTCTGCGCCGGCTGCCTGCGCACCTTGGACGAGATCGCCCGCTGGGGCCGGATGAGCGACGAGGAAAAGCGCGGCGTCCTGCGGCGGATCGAGTCCGTGGCGGGCGGCGTGGAGCCTTGAGGCCGAACCCGGAACCTGCCGCCTGAAGAAAGCCGGTCGCGCGGCACGGCATTGCCACGTGGCACTGACATCAGGGCTTCTTCCTCGTCCAAATATTCCGGGATGAATGGGGTTGGGGGCCCCGTCCATGGGCAGCGCCCGGCGTTATTCCCGCCTCACCCGCATGACAGGCGGCCTTGCGGGCGCGCCCGTTCTTTGGCACGGCTCGGGCATGTCCCATTCCCCTTCGCATCCCGTCACCGCCGCCTATGACCGCCGTGTCGCGGACGGCGCCATCAAGGACGACGCGGCCCAGCGCGCCGTGCTGCCCGCGCTCGACCGGCTGGCCGCGGCACTGGCGCGGCCGCATCCGGCCAGCAAGCCCGGCGGGCTTCTGGGGCGTATCTTCGGGGCCAAGGCCAACCCGCCGCCCGATCCGTCACGCCGGGGCATCTACCTGTGGGGCGGCGTCGGTCGCGGCAAGTCGATGCTGATGGACCTCGTGATGGAGACGGCTCCCCTTGCCGAGAAGCGCCGCGTCCATTTCCACGAGTTCATGCAGGAGGTGCAGGCCGGTCTGAACGAGGCCCGCGCCCGCGGCGACCAGGACGTCGTGCGCCCCGTGGCCGAGGCCATCGCCGCCCGCACGCGGCTGTTCTGCTTTGACGAGATGCAGGTCACCGACATCGCCGACGCGATGATCGTCGGGCGGCTGTTTCAGGTGCTGTTCGACCGGGGCGTGGTGGTGGTCACGACCTCGAACCGGGTGCCCGAGGATCTCTACAAGGACGGGCTGAACCGGCAGCTGTTCCTGCCCTTCATCGCCCTGATCCGGGACCGCATGCAGGTGCTGCATCTCGAATCCCCCCGCGACCACCGGCAGGGGCGCCGCGCGGGCGGAGAGGTCTGGTTCACCCCCGCGGACGCTGGCGCGGCAGAGGCGATGGACGAGGTCTGGGCCGACCTGACCGGCGAGGCCGCGCCTCAGCCGCGCGAGCTGGCCGTGAACGGCCGCAGCGTGACGATCCCCGCCGCCGCGGCCCGGGTCGCGCGCACGGACTTCGAGGAGCTGTGCGGCAGGCCGCTGGGCCCTGCGGACTACCTCGCCATCGCCGAGGCCTTCGACGCGCTGCTGATCGACGGCATCCCGACGCTCGGCCCCGCGAACCACGACCGCGCCAAGCGCTTCGTCACGTTGATCGACGCGCTTTACGAGGCCAAGGTGCGCCTTTACGCCAGCGCCGCCGCCGAGCCAGAGGCGCTTTACCCCACCGGCACCGGCGCCTTCGAGTTCGAGCGCACCGCGAGCCGCCTGCGCGAGATGCAGGCGGCGGGTTGGGGAAAGGCGTCCTAGAGGCCCCTTTCCGAAGGCACCGGCCTTGGTCTGGCCTTCACGATTGGTATCCGGGTCAGGACGAAATCCGCTGCCGGGTTCGGGGAAAGCACGGTGTTGCGCCGAGGCGTTCGACAAGCGCGGCATCCGTTTCCGAAAGGCTCGCCGCCAGTTCCTTGCAGGTGGCGCGAGAGGTCGGCAAGCGAACGGGAGAAGCGGTGACGTGTCGGGGACGGCTCAGCCGTTGTCGCGCAGCACCCGCCCCGCGAGATACAGCGAGCCGCAGATCAGGATGCGCGCGCCCGGATGCGCTTGGGCCTGCGCGCTGACCGCCTCGGAGACACCGGGCGCGGTCGTGGCCCGGATGCCCGCGCCTTCGGCGGCGGCGGCGGTCGCCTCGGCGGGCAGGGTCGCGGCCTCGCCCTCGATGGTGACGGCGGTCAGGCTCTCGACCTGCGGCGCGAGCGGGCGCATGTAGCCCCTGACGTCCTTGGTGTTCAGCATTCCGCAGACCAGATGCGTGGGCTTGCGCGGCATGGCGGCGAGCGTCGCCGCGACCGCCTCGCCCCCCGCCGGGTTGTGGCCACCGTCAAGCCACAGCTCGCACGTCCCTGCCGCCTGAACCAGAGGCCCGTGCGTCAGGCGCTGCATCCGGGCGGGCCATTCGACCCGGGCCATCGCGGCAGAGGCCTCGGCCTGCCCCAAGCCAAGCTCGCGCAGGGCGGCAATGGCGGTGCCCGCGTTGTCGATCTGGTGCGGTCCCGGCAGCGCCGGCAGCGGCAGGTCCAGAAGCCCGCGCTCATCCTGATGAACCAAGGCATCGCCTTCGCGCGCGACGGTCCAGTGCTGGCCCGCGACGGACAGGGGACAGCCGAGGCGGGCGGCCTTGTCCTCGATCACCGCCAGCGCCTCGTGGGGCTGGCGGGCGACAACGCAGGGCACCCGGCGCTTGAGGATCCCCGCCTTCTCGCCCGCGATCTGGGAAAGCGTGTCGCCCAGGTATTGCGTATGGTCGATGCTGATGGGGGTGATGACGGTCAGGCGCGGCGCCTCGACCACGTTGGTCGCGTCCAGACGTCCGCCCAGGCCCACTTCCAGCAGCGTGTAATCGGCGGGGACCCGCGAGAAGGCGAGGAAACCCGCGGCGGTCGTCACCTCGAAGAAGGTGATGGGGCGCCCGGCGTTCACGGCCTCGACCTCGGCCAGCGTCTCGGCCAGCATCTCGTCGCCGATCAGTTCGCCCGCCAGGCGGATGCGTTCGTTGAAGAAGGCGAGATGCGGCGAGGTATAGGCGTGGACGCGCAGCCCGGCCGCTTCCAGCCCTGCGCGGATGAAGGCTTGGGTCGAGCCCTTGCCGTTCGTCCCCGCCACGTGGATCACCGGGGGCACCCGGTCTTGCGGGTCACCCAGGTCGGCCAGAAGCCGCCGCATCCGGTCCAGCGACAGGTCGATGACCTTGGGATGCAGCGTGGTCAGCCGCTGCAGGATCGCGTCGGTCGCCCCGCTCACGTCAGTCCCGCGCGGCAACCGCTTCGGGCGCCGGTTCGGCCTCGGGGGCAAGGGAACCGGCGGGCGGGTCCGACGCTTCGGGCGCATCCGGCAGGGCCGAGGGCAGCACGCCGGGCGCAGGCAGGTCGGCCACAACGGGCGCGGACTGGCCCGTCAGCATCCGCAGGATCGAGATCAGTTCCTCGCGCAGCTTCTTGCGATGCGTCACGCGGTCCAGCATCCCGTGTTCCAGCAGGTATTCGGCGCGCTGGAAGCCCTCGGGCAGCTTCTCGCGGATGGTCTGCTCGATCACCCGGGGTCCGGCGAAGCAGATCAGGGCGTTGGGCTCGGCGATCTGGATGTCGCCCAGCATGGCATAGCTGGCGGTCACGCCGCCCGTCGTCGGATGGGTCAGCACGACGATATAGGGCAGCCGCGCTTCCTTCAGCATCTGCACGGCGACAGTGGTGCGGGGCATCTGCATCAGCGACAGGATGCCTTCCTGCATCCGCGCCCCGCCCGAGGCGGAGAACAGCACCAGCGGGCGCTTCAACTCGACCGCGCGCCTGGCTGCCGCGATGATGGCGTTGCCGACATACATGCCCATCGATCCGGCCATGAAGTCGAAGTTCTGCGCCGCCGCCACGATGGGGGTGCGGCCCATCTCGCCCTCGGCCACCAGCATCGCGTCGCGCTCGCCCGAGGATTTCTGCGCGGACCTCAGGCGGTCGGGGTATTTCTTCTGGTCCTTGAAGCCCAGGGGATCGGCCACCGGCTCGGGCACCTTGACCTCGACAAAGACGCCGCCGTCGAACAGCGCGGTGAAGCGCGCGCGCGGGCTGATCGACAGGTGGTGGTCGCAATTGGTGCAGACGTTGAGGTTGTCGGCCAGTTCGCGGTGGAACAGCATCGTCCCGCATTCCGGGCACTTGGTCCACAGGTTCTCGGGCACCTCCCGCCGCGAGAACAGCGAGTTGATGCGCGGGCGGACGTAGTTGGTGATCCAGTTCATGGCGGCCCTCGGCGTTGTCCCGGCGTCGGGCCGAAATATGCCGGGGGCCGCGCTATTGCAATCGCGCGCGGTCTCGGCAAGCTGCCGGACCATGTGGGCGGACGTGCCGATCATCCTCCATGCCGCGGCGGCCTTGTCCGTGTCGGCCCGGGTGCTGATGCGGCCCCGGCTGGAACCTCCGGTCAGGCTGGCCTGGGTGCTGATGATCGTCGTGGTGCCGCTTGTGGGCATCGCGGCCTATGTCCTGTTCGGGGAGATCCGCCTGCGCCGGGGCTACCTCCAGACGCGGCGTCACGTGCGCGAACGGCTGAGCGGGCGCTGGCGGCGCGGGCCCCACGACCTGACCGCCCTGCCCGGCCAAGCCAGGCCTGTGCTGCAGTCGGGCCGCGCGGTGGGCGGCTTTTCGGCGGTCGAGGGCAACGAGCTGCATCTTCTGCCCGAGGACGACAGCGCCATCGAGGCGATCGCAGCCGAGGTCGAGGCCGCCCGCGATCACGCGCATCTGCTGTTTTACATCTGGCTGCCCGACCGTTCGGGTGCCCGCGTGGCCGAGGCCTGCATCCGCGCGGCCCGGCGCGGCGTCGCGGTGCGTGTGATCGTGGACGCGGTCGGCTCGCGCCTGCTGCTGCGGTCGGACCACTGGGTGCGGATGAAGGCCGCGGGGGTGGAATGCCGGGCGGCCTATCCGGTGGTCTATCCCTTCCTGCAGGTACTGTTCCAGCGCATCGACCTGCGCAATCACCGCAAGATCGTGGTGATCGACAATGCCGTGGCCTTCACCGGCAGCCGCAACTGCGCCGACATGGCCTTTGCCATCAAGCCGCGCTTCGCCCCCTGGATCGACATCCTCGTGCGGATCGAGGGGCCGGTCGTGCGCCAGATGCAGACGGCCTTCCTGGCCGACTGGATGAGCTACACGGGCCAGGACCTCAGCCACCTGCTGGACGGCGCGGGGGCCCGCGCGCATCCGGGCGCGATCGCGCAGGTGATCGCCACCGGCCCCGACCGGCGGCAGGCGTCGATGTCGGACACCATCACGACGCTGATCCATTCGGCGCGCGACCGGCTGACGATCACCACGCCCTATTACGTCCCCGAGCAGCCGCTGGATGCCGCCATCCGCACCGTCGCCCGGCGCGGCGTGCGGGTCACGCTGATCCTGCCCGAACGGAACGATTCGCTGTTCGTCAACGCCACCAGCGAGGGGCTGTGGCACGGGCTTCTGTCCTCGGGCGTCGAGATGCGGCTGTTCCGGGGCGGGCTGATCCATTCCAAGATCATCACCGTGGACGGCAGCATGGCGATGCTGGGCAGCGCCAACCTCGACCGCCGCAGCTTCGAGCTGAACTACGAACTGAACCTGATGGTCGTGGACGAGACCCTGACCACTGAGATGGACGAGCGCCAGCGCAGCTATGTCGCCCGGTCGCGCCTGCTGACGCTGGCCGAGGTGCGCCGCTGGCCTTGGTGGCGGCGGCTGCGCAACAACATCCTGGCGCTGGCCGCGCCGCTGCTCTGACGGCTGGAACATCACTCCTGCGGGTGGCACAGGGCAGGCATGAGACACGACCTGCCACCTGACAGCTTCCGCGCCGGGCTGCGCGCGGCGATCCCCATCGCCATCGGCTACCTTCCCGCGGCCTTCGCCTTCGGCGCCGCCGCGACCGGCATCGGCTTTGGCGTGGCCGAGGTCGGCGCCATGTCGGCAATCGTCTTTTCCGGCGCAAACCAGGCCTTCCTGCTGGCCGCGATCCCGGCGGGAATGGCCATCCCCCTGATGATCCTGCTGACCGGCGCGGCAAGCCTGCGGCACTTGCTTTACGGCCTTGTGCTGCGCAGCCGCATCGCCGCGGATCGCACCCGGCGCGCGGTCTTCGCCCTCGGCCTGACCGACGAGGTCTTCGCCACCGCATTGGCAGCAACCGCCAACGGCTGGCGGCCCGGCGGGCGCTGGCTGATCGCCGTGGCCCTGACCGCATGGGCCGCATGGACCGGCGGCAGCATCATCGGCGCGGCTGCAGGGGACGCGCTGCGCCAGATGAGCGAATCGGCCGCCGCCGCCATGGGCTTTGCCCTGCCCGCGCTGTTCATCGGACTGATGCTCGGCTCGATCCGGCGCGAGGTCGCGGTACCCGTGGCGCTGGCCGCCGCCATTGCCGCGCTGGCGGTGCTGACCGGCCACGACAAGCTGGCGATCCCCGGCGGCGCGCTCGCCTGCCTTTCCGCGCGGTGGTTCCGATGACCGGGGCGCTCTGGGCAGCCTTCGTCGTGATCGGGGCGGTGACCTATCTCACCCGCGCCCTGCCCCTGCTGCGCGACCGCCGCCCAGGCGCGCCCGACGCGCCGCCGCCCGCATGGCTCGACGCACTGGGGCCCTGCATCCTCGCCGCCATCGCAGTCGCGGTGCTGCTGCCCGAGGCAAGGGCGGCAGTCGCCAGTGGCAGCCTGCGCCCCTTCGCGCTGGGCGCCCTTGCCGCCGCGGCGGCGATGCTGTGGCGGCGGGACGCGGGGCTTGCCACGGTTGCGGGCGTTCTCGCCTACTGGTTGTCGATCTGAACGCCCCTTGCCCTTGCCCGCCCTGCCGCGCGCGACTATTCCCGGACGCAAGCCAAGGGGGATAGCCATGCACAACACGCGCTTCGACAAGTCGAAACTGCCCAGCCGTCACGTGACCGAGGGGCCCGCGCGTGCCGCGCATCGCAGCTATCTCTACGCGATGGGCCTGTCCGAAGAGGAAATCCACCAACCCCTCGTCGGCGTCGCCACCTGCTGGAACGAGGCCGCGCCCTGCAACATCTCGCTGAACCGCCAGGCGCAGTCGGTGAAGATGGGCGTCAAGAAGGGCGGCGGCACGCCCCGCGAGTTCACCACCATCACCGTGACCGATGGCATCGCCATGGGGCACGAGGGGATGCGGTCTTCGCTCGCCTCGCGCGACGCCATCGCGGACACGGTCGAACTGACCATGCGCGGGCACTGCTATGACGCGCTGGTTGGCCTTGCAGGCTGTGACAAGTCCCTGCCGGGGATGATGATGGCGATGGTGCGCCTGAACGTGCCCTCGGTCTTCATCTACGGCGGCTCGATCCTGCCCGGCCGCTACCAGGGCCGCGACATCACCGTGCAGGACATGTTCGAGGCGGCGGGCAAGCACGCAGCCGGGCTGATCTCGGACGCGGAACTGGACATCATGGAGCGGGTCGCCTGTCCCTCCTCGGGTGCCTGCGGCGCGCAATACACCGCCAACACCATGGCCTGCGTGTCCGAGGCGATCGGTCTGGCGCTGCTGAACTCCTCGGGCGCGCCCGCGCCTTACGAATCCCGCGACCAGTTCTGCGACGCCTCGGGCGTGGCGGTCATGAACCTGATCGAGAAGAACATCCGCGCCCGCGACATCGTCACCCGCAAGTCGCTGGAAAACGCGGCTCGCGTCGTCGCCTGCACGGGCGGATCGACCAACGGCGGCCTGCACCTGCCCGCCATCGCCCATGAGGCGGGGATCGACTTCGACCTGTTCGACGTTTGCGACATTTTCCACGACACCCCCTATTTCGTGAACCTGCGTCCGGGCGGCGAATATGTGGCGAAGGACCTCTACGAGGTCGGCGGCATCCCGGTCGTGATGAAGGAACTGGCCAGGGCGGGCCTGCTGCATCTCGACTGCATCACCGCCTCGGGCCGCACCTTGGGCGAGGAGCTGGAGGAGATCCGGGGCGAGCCCGACGGCAAGGTCATCCACCCCGTCGCCACGCCGCTGACCAAGACCGGCGGCGTCGTGGGGCTCAAGGGCAACCTCGCCCCCGACGGCGCCATCGTGAAGGTCGCGGGCATGAGCGAGGCCGAGCAGGTCTTCACCGGCCCCGCCCGCGTCTTCGAATGCGAGGAGGACGCCTTTGCCGCCGTCCAGGCCCGCACCTACAAGGAAGGCGAGGTCATCGTGATCCGCAACGAAGGGCCGGCAGGCGGCCCGGGCATGCGCGAGATGCTGGCGACCACCGCCGCGCTGTCCGGACAGGGCATGGGCAAGAAGGTCGCGCTGATCACCGACGGGCGCTTCTCGGGCGCGACGCGCGGCTTCTGCGTGGGCCATGTCGGCCCCGAGGCCGCGCATGGCGGCCCCATCGCGCTGGTCCGTGACGGCGACATGATCACGCTGAACGCCATCGAGGGCACGATCTCGGTCGACCTGTCGGACGAGGAACTCGCCCGCCGCAAGGCCGAATGGGCCGGGCCGCGCAACACCGACTATGCCTCCGGCGCGTTGTGGAAATACGCCAGGCTCGTGGGCTCGGCGCGTTATGGCGCGGTCACCCATCCGGGGGCGCAGGCGGAAACCCATATCTACATGGACCAGTGACGGCAGAGGGTCCGGCATGGCGTTTCGTCCGCGTAGGTGGGTGGCAAACCGGGTGCGGCGCCGAGCGGCCGCGCAATGGTCCGAAATGGCGGCGGATACCGGCAGCCTGAGCCGCCACGCCCTCCGCTCGCTTCAGGCCGAGGGGCAGGAATTGCGCCGCAGTCTCGACCGCTTCCTGTCGCGGGCGCAACTGCGGCTGGACGGGGCGGCGCGCTCCGCCGACGTGCTGAACCTGCCCGCCGGCACCGACTGGCGCTGGCGGCCCTCGTTCCTGTCGTCCCGGATCGCGCCCACGGGCATCGCGGCCCCCGCCAGCGGCGAGGGCCTGGGCGAGGAAGCCGCCGTCTGGCACGACTGCTCGGCCCGGGCGCTGATCCTGCGCCAGATCCCCAACCGCAGCGCGGCGGACCTTGCCCCCTACGGGCTGCAGCTGGAAACGCTGGGCTTCACGGGCAGCTACCTTTCGGTGGCGATCAACCTGCCCCCGGAAAGCCTGGACGGGCTGACCCGGTCCCATATCGTCCGGCTGGACGCCACGCTGGGCGTCGAGCGCCCCATGAGCATCTATGCCCGGCTGAACGTCGGCCACGGCCCCAACACCGACGACCTGCTGCGCCACTTGGGCGACCTGGTGCCGGGGATGTCAACGACGCGGGTGATCGAATTCGACCTGCATTATCTCGACATCAACGAACGGCGGCTCGAGCGGATGTGGCTCGACCTGATCTTCGAGGCGCCGCAGATGAACTCGGTCCGCATCCGCGACCTGTTCCTGTCGCGCCACCTGCGCGCGGATGTATAGAGGGTGAGATGATCGGGAATTTCGCTTCGCTGGGCCTGAAGGGCGGCGTCTGGGAAGGCGCGCTGCACATCGACGAGGCGCCCGCCCGGATTGCCCTGACCCTGAGCGGCCGCACCGTCGGGCTGGCCGAGGTCGAGCCCGAGGGCGAGGGCCTGTGGCGCATCCGCGCGCGCGTTCCGGCCGAGACCTTGGCCGAGGGGATGCAGACCTACATGCTGATCGCCGACGACGGCGAGGGGCTGGAGGCGCCACGGCCCGGCGCGCGGCGCGTCGGCTACCTGCCCCTGCTGGCCGGCGAGGGACTGGACGGCGACCTGCGGGCCGAAATCGACCTGCTGCGGGCCGAGCTGGACCTGCTCAAGCGCGAGTTCCGGCGGCTGGCGACCGACTGAACGCTCAGTCCCGCCGCCAATAGGCATAAGCGCCCACCTGGGCGAAGCCCAGCCGCTCATACATCACGCGCGCGGGCGCGTTCGCCGCCGTCACCGCCAGCGCCAGCTCCTGCGCCCCGTGCTCCAGTCCGAAACGGGCGGCGCGCCGGACCATCCAGGTCCCCAGCCCCCGGCCCCGCGATTCCGGCAGCACCGCCAGCGCGTGCAGCATGGCATATCGCCCATGCACCGCGACAAAACCCACGCCCGCCGCGCGGTCCCTGGTGCGCCCGAGGATCGCGGCCTTGGGATGCCCGGCGCGATCGATGATCGCCTGCCTTTCGGGACCGATGCCGGTCTGCGCCCACAAGTCGCGCTGGATCGCCAGCGGAGGCCAGCAGTCCATCGCCGTGACGGGCGGGATCGGCGGCTCGGCCAGGGAGGCCAGCGGCGCAGAGAGAACAAGCGTCGGATCAAGTTCCCGGTAGCCGCGCGCCGCCAGCACCTCGGCTAGGACGCGGTCCCCGGCGTCCACCGAGAACAGCAGCGGCTGCCCCCAAGCATGGTGCCGGGCCTCGGCTGCGGCGATGGCGGCCTCGGACCAGTCCGCCACGGCACGGGCGGCGCTGACGCGGCCGCCTCCGCCCTCGCCGCGCGCGACCACGAAGGCCCCCTCGCGCGCGTATTCAGCGGCAGGCCATGTAGCCGTCCAGGCCGCCTCGAACTCGGGCGAGATCAAAGGGCCAGCCGTGCGACCAGTGCGGCGCGGGCCTGCGCCACCTCCTCGGCGTCGAGGCCCCGGATCACCAGGTTCGTGCCGTAGCGCCCTTCCTCGGTGAAGGGGTAGCTGCCCAGCGACAGCCGGGGATAGCTGCGCGCGACCTCTCGCAAGCCGTCGGCAATCTCGGACTCCGGGCGCTCGGCCCGGATCGTTTCCGACACGGGCGGACGGCCGGGGGTCAGGCGGGGCAGCAGTGCCTCGACCATGCTGCGGAAGACGGACGGCACCCCCGCCATGACATGCAGCCCCCCGATCGAAAAGCCAGGCGCGGCCGATTCGGCGTTCTCGATCAGCGAGGCGCCCACGGGGATGCGGGCCATGCGCAGGCGGCTTTCGGTGACGGGAGTGCCAAGGCGGTTCCAGCGCTCCTCCATCACGCGCTTCGCCTCGGCGTTGATCTCCAGCGGCACGCCATAGGCGTCGGCGACCGCGTCGGCGGTGATGTCGTCATGGGTCGGCCCGATCCCGCCCGAGCTGAAGACCATGTCCCAAGCGCCGCCCAGATGCCGGTCCAGCGCCCGGATCGCGGCCACGATCGCCTCGTGGTCGTCGGCCACCACGCGGATTTCGCGCAGGTCGATGCCCACCGCGTTCAGGATGCCGGCCAGGTGATGGGCATTGGCGTCGCGGGTGCGGCCGGACAGGATCTCGTCCCCGATCAGCAGGATGGCGGCGGTGGGATTGTCGGACTGCATGGGGCTGCCTTTCTGTTCGGGCGCCATATTGCCAGCGCGCGGGACTGGAACAAGTGGCCTTCCGGGACTATCTGGCAAGTCAAGCGAAAGGACTGCCCGATGAACGAAGCCCGCGTCACCCCCGAGGGAATCCGCATCCACGCCCGCGAGGACTTCGAGGGCATGCATGCCGCCGGCCGCCTGACCGCCCGGATCCTGGACGAGGTCGGCGAACGCGTCTTCCCGGGCACCACCACGGGCGAGATCGACGATTTCATCCGCACCCGGGTCGAGGAACTGGGCGCGACCAGCGCCACCATCGGTTATCGCGGCTACCAGCACGCAAGCTGCATCAGCGTGAACCACGTCGTCTGCCACGGCATCCCCGGCGAGAAGCGGCTGGTCGATGGCGACATCCTGAACATCGACGTGACGGTGATCTTGGACGGCTGGTTCGGCGATTCCAGCCGCATGTATGTCGCGGGCACGCCCTCGGTGAAGGCGCGGCGGCTGATCCAGGTGACCCATGACGCGCTGATGAAGGGGATCGAGGCCGTGCGTCCCGGCGCGACCTTCGGCGACATCGGCGCGGCGATCCAGACCTATGCGGAAGGGCACCGCATGTCGGTCGTGCGCGACTTCTGCGGCCATGGCATCGGGCGCGTCTTCCACGCGCCGCCGAACGTCCTGCACTTCGGCCGCCCCGGCAAGGGCCCGAAGCTGGAGGAAGGGATGTTCTTCACCATCGAGCCCATGATCAACCTCGGCCGTCCCGAGACCAAGGTTCTCGCCGACGACTGGACCGCCGTGACCCGCGACAAGTCCCTGTCGGCGCAATTCGAGCATGCCGTGGGCGTGACCGCGGACGGCTGCGAGATCTTCACCCTCTCGCCCGCAGGCAAGTATTTCCCCGCGATCTGAGCGCGCTCAGCGTCTGGCACCCTTTGCCAGCGCGACCGCGCCCTTGGCCGCAAGCCCGGCCAGGGTGGTCACGGCCAGCGCCACGGTCTTGCGGTTGCGGATAACAAGGCGCGCGACCTTCAGGCCGGTCTTGATGTTGCGACGATAGGACATGGCCAGTCTTCCTTTGGGATGGGACTGGCTCAATGCATCCGGCGCGCCGAAGTTTCAGCGCGCCGCTTTGGCCCGAGGCCTCACGCCAGGACAGGAGCCGGCGCCTCGACCGGCCCGTCGGTGAACTGGAGCCGCGCGAGCCGCGCGTAAAGCCCCCCCTGCGCCACCAACTCCTCATGCGTGCCCTGCTGGACGATGCGGCCCCCTTCCATCACCACGATCCGGTCGGCCTTCTTCACGGTGGCCAAGCGATGTGCCACGATGATCGTCGTGCGCCCCTGCGCCAGGGCGTCGATGGCGTCCTGCACCAGCCGCTCGGACTGGGCGTCCAGCGCGCTGGTCGCCTCGTCCAGCAGCAGGATCGGCGCGTCGCGCAGGATCGCGCGGGCGATGGCGATGCGCTGCTTCTGGCCGCCCGACAGCATCACCCCACGCTCGCCCAACTGGGTGTCGTAGCCTTCGGGCAGCGACATGATGAAGTCATGGGCATTGGCGGCGCGGGCAGCGGCCTCGATCTGAGCGTCCGTCGCGCCGGGCTGGCCGAAGCGGATGTTGTCCCGCGCGGTGGTGGCGAAGATCACCGGGTCCTGCGGCACAAGGGCGATGGCGCGGCGGAAATCGTCGCGGGCCATGTCGCGCAGGTCGATGCCGTCGATGCGGACGCGGCCATGGTCGGGGTCCCAGAAGCGCTGGATCAGCTGCACCACGGTCGTCTTGCCCGCGCCCGAGGGGCCGACCAGCGCCACCGTCTCGCCTGGGCGGATCGCCAGCGTCACGTCGTCGAGCGCCGAGATGTCGGGGCGGGTCGGATAGCGGAAGCCCACCGCGTCAAAGTCGATGCGGCCCGCGACCGGACGGGGCAGCGGCACCGGCTTGGCAGGATCGCGCAGCGTGTCCTCGGTCGCCAGCAGGTCGCCCAGCCGTTCGGTGGCACCGGCGGCGCGCTGAAGCTCACCCCAGATTTCGGACAGCGCCCCCAGCGAGCCTGCGACGAGGACGGCGTAGATGACGAACTGCACCAGCTCGCCCACGGTCATGACCTCGGCGCGCACGTCCCGCGCGCCGACCCAGAGGACGCCCACGACGCCCGCGAAGATCAGGAAGATCACCAGCGCCGTCATCACCGCGCGGATGCGGATGCGCCGCTCGGCCGAGCCGAAGGCGGTCTCGGTCACGCGGGCGAAGGCGGCGCGGGTGGGCTCCTCGGCGGTGAAGGCCTGCACGGTCTGGGCGGCCAGCAGCGCTTCCGAGGCCGTGCCCGAGGAACTGGCGATCCAGTCCTGGTTTTCGCGCGACAGCACCCGCAGCCGGCGGCCCAGCACGATGATGGGCACGATCACCACCGGCACCAGCAGGAACAGAAGGCCCGTCAGCTTGGGCGAGGTGATGAGCAGCATCACCAGCCCGCCGATCACCACGATCGTCTGGCGCAGCGCCAGCGAGACGGAACTGGAGATCACCGACAGGATCAGCGTGGTGTCGGTGGTGATGCGGCTGATGATCTCGCCCGTCATCACCCGCTCGAAGAAGGCGGGCGAAAGACCGATCACCCGGTCGAAGACGGCGCGGCGGATGTCGGCCACGACGCGCTCGCCCAGCCGCGTGACCAGGGCGTAGCGCAGCGCCGTGCCCAGCGCGAGGGCGGCCGCGATGCCGAGGGCGGCAAGGAAATACTGGTCGAGAAGCTTCGCCCCCTGGTCGAAGCCGTCCACGATGCGGCGGACGGCGATGGGCAGGACCAGGCTGACGGCTGCCGTCGCCAGCAACGCCACCAGCGCCGCCGCCATCATCGCCCGGTAGGGGCGCAGGAAGGGCCAGAGCGCCCTCAGCGCACCGATGCGGCGGGTGGTCGGGCGGTCGATCGTCGGCTTGGGTTGGCGGGCCAAGGGCTTGCTCCGGCGCTGGGTCCGGGATGGTGTAGGCATTGGGCCGCCTTGGGGCAACCCGAAGCCCTGCGGCATCCTGCCCTGACGGCCCCCTTGGTGCGGGAAGTTCCCTCAGACGCCGCCCATGATCGCGCCGATCACCGCGCAGGCCAGAATCGCATAACCCATGTCGATCAGGGTCATCACCATGGGGCGGGGCGAATAGGTGTTGGTGATGAAGAACCAGGGCGCCACGATGGCCGCGCCGATCCCCCCACCCCAGCCGAGGCCCGGGACGACCCCGTCGATGCCCGCGCGCACGTAGAGGATGCGGATCATCGCCGCGATGGCGACCAGCGCCACGCCCGCCAGCAGGTAGGGCGTGACCGACCGCGACAGCGGGTGGCCGATGTTCTGCACCTGCAGGGCCGAGGCGTTGCTGTAGACCCGGTCGTTCAGCCGATACCAGATCGCGCCGACCACCCAAGCGAGAATGGCGGCCGCAATGACGATCATCAGTTCCATGCGCTCACCCCTTCGCGCCCGAAAGCGCCAGCACCGCGTCCCATTCCTCGGGCTGCACCGGCTGGACCGACAGGCGCGAGTTCTTGACCAGCACCATCTCGGCAAAGCGCGGATCGGCCTTGATCTCGGCCAGACCCACGGCGCGTGGCAAGGGCTCGACCGCGCGCAGGTCCACGCATTCCCATTTCGGGTCGGCGGCGGTCGAGTCGGGATGGGCCTCGGCGATCACCTCGACGATTCCGACCACGGCCTTGCCGAGATTCGAGTGGTAGAAGAACCCCCGGTCGCCCAGCTTCATCTCGCGCATCAGGTTGCGGGCCTGGTGGCTGCGAACGCCGTCCCATTCTTCGCCCGCGTCACCCTTCGCGACGAGGTCGTCCCAGGAAAACACGTCCGGCTCGGACTTGAAGAGCCAGCGGTTCATCCGATGGCCTTGCGCCAGGCCATGACCTCGACCGAGTCGAAGACATCGGCCGCCGCATAGGGGTCTTCCGCGACCCAGTTCTTCGCCGCGTCAAGGTCGTCCGCCTCGATGATCAGCAGCGAGCCGCAGGGATTGCCGTCCTCAAGGAAGGGGCCGGCCAGTTGCACCCGGCCCGATCCGTTCAGCCAGGCGAGATGCGCCTCGCGCGTGGTCAGGCGGGCATCCAGGCGACCGGGCTTGTCCCGGCAGATCACGGCAAACAGCGGCATCATTCCTCCTTGAGCGGGCGTGCGAGCAGAAGCTCCACCGCCTGTTTAACGCCGAGGCGGCCCCCGGCAAGCCCGGCGATCAGGGTCGAGACGGGCATCTCGATCCCCTCGCGCGCGGCGATGGCGGCGACGGCGCGGGCGGTGGCCGCGCCTTCCACGGTGACATGGGGATCGAAGGCCTCGGCCCGGCCCAACGACAGGCCATAGCGGAAGTTGCGCGACTGCTCCGAGGTCGCGGTCAGGATCAGGTCGCCCAAGCCCGACAGGCCGGTCAGCGTTTCGGGGTCGGCGCCCTTGGCGACGGCGAAGCGGGTCATTTCCGCGAACCCGCGCGTGATGATGGCGGCGCGGGCGGAATCGCCCAGGCCCGCGCCGATGGCAACGCCTGCCGCGATGGCGATGACGTTCTTCAGCGCGCCGCCAAGCTCCGCCCCCGTCACGTCGGTCGTGCGGTAAAGCCGCAGCACGGGGGTGGAGAGCGCGTGCTGCAGCCGGTGCCCCGCCTCCGCATCCGCGCAGGCGAGCGTCAGCGCGGTGGGCAGCCCCCGCGCAATATCAGCGGCGAAGCTGGGGCCGGTCAGGACCGCCACGGTTGCGTTGGGGCACGCCTCGGCCAGCATCCGCGCGGGCGAGCGGCCGGTGGCGAGGTCGATGCCCTTGGCGCAGCTGACCAGCGCGCGCTGGTCGAGGGCCGGCGCGTGGTCCGAGAGGAAACCGCCCATGGCCTGCGCCGGGACGGCGACCAGCAGGATGTCGGCGTCGGGTAGGTTTTCGGTCACGCTCACGCCCCCGGGCAGTACGACGCCCGGCAGCAGAGGGTTCTGCCCCTGCCACTCGATCCGCCGCCCCCACAGCGTCACCGGCCCCTTGGCCGACAGCGCCACGGCCAGGGCCGTGCCGAAGGCCCCTGCCCCAAGAACGGCGACGCTCATGCCTTGGCCCCGCGCTTGCCCGCGCCCAGCATGGGCGCGGCGCTCTGGTCCAGGGGCCAGCGCGGGCGGGCGGCGAGGTCCATGCCGTCGCGATGGCCCAAGCGGAACCGCTCGATCCCCGCCCAGGCGATCATCGCCGCGTTGTCCGTGCAGAGCGCGAGCGGCGGGGCGAGAAAGCGCGCGCCTGCGTCCGAGGCCACCCGCTCCAGCGCCGCACGGATGGTGCGGTTGGCCGCGACCCCTCCGGCAACGGCGACCACCGGCACATCGGCCTGCGCCAGGGCACGGCGGGTCTTCTCGGCCAGCACCTCGGCCACGGCCGCCTGGAAGGACGCGCAGATGTCGGCGCGCAGGCTTTCGCGCAGGCCGCCCTCGGCCGCGACTGCCTGATCGCGGACGCGCAGCACGGCGGTCTTGAGGCCCGAAAAGCTCATGTCGCAGCCAGGGCGGTCCAGCAGAGGGCGCGGCAGGGAAACGGCGTCAGGGTCACCCTTCGCCGCCTCGGCTTCCACCGCAGGACCGCCCGGCTGGGGCAGGCCCAGCAGCTTCGCCACCTTGTCGAAGGCCTCGCCCGGCGCGTCGTCGATGGTGCCGCCCAGGCGCGTGAACGCTTCGGGGCCCGAGACGCGCAGGAACTGGCAATGCCCGCCCGAGACGAGCAGCATCAGATAGGGGAAGCCGATCCCGTCCGTCAGGCGGGGCGTCAGCGCGTGCCCGGCAAGATGGTTGACCCCGACCAGCGGCAGCCCCGTTCCGGCGGCCAGCCCCTTGGCCAGCATCACCCCTGCCATGACGCCCCCGATCAGACCCGGCCCTGCCGTCACGGCGATGGCGTCGAGGTCGCGCAGGGTGACGCCTGCCTGTTCCAGCGCCGCCTCGACGCAGAGGTCCAGCCGCTCGGCATGGGCGCGCGCGGCGATCTCTGGGACCACGCCGCCGAAATCCGCGTGCAGCGCCGTCTGCCCCGAGACGACCGAGGACAGCACGCGCCCGTCGTCGGTCACCACGGCGGCGGCGGTGTCGTCGCAACTGCTTTCAATGCCAAGGACGGTCAGGGGCATGGTTGAATTCGCGGGAAGGCTGCGGCTTATCGGGGGTTAGCACCGGCCCGAAGGAAACGCCATGCGAGAGCCCGCCCCCCTGCCGCCCGCGGTCCTGATCACGCGGCCCGAACCTGCCGGACGCCGCTTTGCCGCGCAGATCGCCGGGCTGGGCCTGCGCTGCGTCGTCGCACCCCTGCAGCGGATCGTGCCCGTGCCCCATGACGCGCAGGCTCTGGACCGGGCGAAGGGGCTGGTCTTCACCTCGGAAAACGCGGTGCCCTTTGCCGGTCCCGGCGCGGGACGCCCCGCCTTCTGCGTGGGCCCCCGGACGGCCGAGCGCGCGCGGGCGGCGGGATTCGACGTGACCGAGGGGCCGGGCGACGCGGCCGGGCTGATGCCGATGCTGCAGGACCTCGGGCCGGGCTGGGTGCATCCGCATGGCGCGCATCTGGCGGCGCGGCTGCCGATGCCGGGCGTCGTCGTCTATGACCAGCAGGCCCTGCCCCTGCCACCCGAGGGCGCGGCCCTGCTGCAGGGGGCCGCGCCGGTCATCCTGCCGCTGTTCTCGCCCCGCTCGGCCAAGCTGGCGGCAGAGGCGGCGCGGGACGCAACCGCGCCGCTGTGGATCGTGCCGATCAGCCCCGCGGCCGAGGCCGCCTGGGCCGGGGCCTGGATGCGCGGCCCCCTGCGGTCCGAGGTCGCGGACAAGCCTGACGCGGAAGGGATTGTTCATGCCATTCACCGCCTGCTGGATGCGGAACGCGCGCCCCTCGGCGCGGGTTGAGCAGGCCGGCGCGCCCGTCTAGGGTTGGCGCCACCGCGCCGCCTTCAGCGGCGTGTCTTCTGCCAGGGTTTTCGACGCACCGGGGGCTGGGTTGCCACCGGGAACTTCAAGGGATCGCCGCGCCATGACCGACCGCCCCGACGACGCCGCACCGCACCGCCGCCCCGAGCCGGCGGCCCCCGGCACGGCCCTGCCCTCGCACGAGGCGTCGGCACCCGATTCCGCAAGCGCCGAGGTGCCGCCCGCGCCGCCCATCGAGTCGGCGCTGGTGGGCGAGAACGGCGACCGTCCGGCCATGTCCCGGCGGCCCATGGACGAGGACAGTCCCGAACGGCCGGTCACGATCGACATGCCTGATGGCGGCAAGGTGGATGCGGGTGCGGGGTCGGAGGCCCGGATCGAGGCGACGGAAACCCGCTCGGCCATTCCGGCAGTGACGCGGCCCGCTCCCCCGAGCACGGCGTCCAACGACGCCGGCAGCACCCGGACGCCTGCCCCCAGGCGTCGGGGCGGCTTCATGCCCCTGTTCCTCGGCGGCGTCATCGCGGCAGCGCTGGGCGCCGGGGCGGCGTGGTGGGCCGTCCCGCGCCTGCCCCCCGCATGGCAGCCTGCCCCCGTCGCGAACAGCGCCGGCACCGAGGCCCTGCGCGCCGAGATGGAGCGGCAGGCGGCCGAGATTGAGGCTCGCGCCGTCGAAGCCGCCCGGCAGGCCGCCTCGGAGGCCGCGACCCAGGCCGCAGGTGCCAGCCTTGCGGACCAGGGCGGCCCCCTGGTCGAACAGGCCCGCCAGGCGGGTGCCGATGCCGCCGCCAAGCTGCTGGCCGAGGCACCCGCCGCGCCGGGTGCAGACCCCTCGGTCGCGACCACGCTCGCCGCCCAGGCACAGCAACTTGCCACGCTGGACGAGGCCGTGACCGCCCTGCGGAGCGCGCCCGCCGAGACCGTGGACCTTGCCCCTCTGCAGTCGGCAACCGAGGAACAGGCCGCGCGGCTCACCGCGCTGGAGCAGACAGTCGCCACCCTGCGCGACACGCCCCCGGTTGATCTGGCCCCTCTCCAGCAGCAGTTCGAAGCCCAAGCGGCCCAGATTGACGAACTGGCGCAGCGCCCCGTGGTCGATGCCGCGGCAGTCGAGCGGCTGAACGCGCTCGCCGCCGAGGCCGACACCCTGTCCCAGCGCCTCTCCACCGCCGCCGACGAGGCTCAGGCGCGGCTGGCCGAGGCGGAATCGCGCGCCACCGCGCTGGCGCAGTCGGCCGAGGACGCTGCCCGCCGCGCCCAGGCCGCCTCGGCCGCGCTGGCGATCGGCGAGGCGCTGCAGACCGGCGACTCGCCCTCGGCCGCGCTGGCGCAGCTTGAGGACGCTGGCGTGACGCCGCCCCCTGCCCTGACAGCCCAGGTGCCGACGCTGGACGCGCTTGTCGCCGCCTTCCCGCCTGCCGCGCGCGCCGCTGTGCGCGCCTCGCTGCAGGCCGAGGCGGCCGAGGGACAGGGCAGCATCATCGGGAACTTCCTGCGCGCCCAGACCGGCGCCCGCTCGGTCGCGCCGCGCGAGGGCTCGGACGCCGATGCGGTCCTGTCGCGCGCAGGCGCGGCGGTCGAGCGCGGCCAGATCCAGGCGGCTCTGGACGAACTGGACGCCCTGCCCGAAGCCGCACGCCCTGCCATGGCCGACTGGACCGCGCAGGCGCAGGCCTATGTCGCGGCGCAATCCGCCCTGGGCGCGCTGGTCGCCCCGGCAGCCCCCGCAACGGAAGACGCGGCCCCTGACGCAACCGCCACGCCGTCCGAGGCGGCCGCCCAGCCTGCCTCGGCCGCCGATGCCGCGGCCGCCGAAGCGCCCCCTGAACCCGAGCCCGAGGCGGGGACCGCCGAAGCGCCCGCCACCTCCGAACCTTCCGCCCCGGCCGCCGAACCGGCACCCACGGGCGCGGCACTCCGCCCCACGCCGCCGGTCATCACGGCCACCGTGCCCCTGCACCAACCCGACACGCCGCCGGCCGACGCCGCCGCAGCCCCGTCCAACTGAGGTTCCCGCCGATGCTGCTTACGCTTCTCAAGGTCACCTTCTTCTTCGCCGTCGTGCTGGCGGCGGCGCTGGGGGCGATGTACCTGGCCGAACATGGCGAGCCTCTGCTGGTCCAGTTCAACGGGGTCGAATACACGCTGGGACCCGTGCAGGCCGCAATCGCCGCCGTCGTGGCGCTGTTCCTCGCCTGGCTGGCCGTGCAGGTCCTGCGGCTGGTCTTGGCCTTCCTGCGCTTCCTCGCGGGCGACCGCACCGCGATCCACCGTTACTTCGACCGCACCCGTGAACGCCGCGGCTACCAGGCGCTGGCCGAGGGGATGCTGGCCGTCGCCTCGGGCGAGGGCCGGCTGGCGCAGGACCATGCCAAGCGCGCCGCCAAGTACCTTGATCAGCCGCACCTGACCAACCTGCTGGCCGCCCAGGCCGCCGAGACGGCGGGCGACGCCACCCATGCCGAGCAGGTCTACCGCGCGATGCTGGCCGACAACCGTACCCGCTTTGTTGGCATCCGCGGTCTGATGCAGCAGCGCCTGGTGATGGGCGACACAGAAACCGCGCTGCGGCTGGCCGAAAAGGCCTATGCGATCAAGCCCACCAACGCAGGGCTTCAGGACACGCTGCTGACGCTGCAGACCCGCGCCCATGACTGGAAGGGCGCGCGCTCGACGCTGAAGGACAAGCGGAAGCAGGGCGCGCTGCCCAAGGACGTGGCGATCCGCCGCGACGCCGTGCTGGCCCTGCAGGAGGCCTCCGAGGTGCTGGCCCACGGCAATTCCATCAGCGCGCGCGAGGCCGCGATCAGCGCCAACAAGGCCTCGCCCGACCTGGTGCCGGCCGCCGTGCTGGCGGCGCGCAGCTATCTGGCGCAGAAGGACACCCGCAACGCCAGCCGCCTGCTGCAGAAGGCCTGGGGGGCGCAGCCCCATCCCTCGCTGGCAGCCGCCTATGCTGAGATCGTACCCGACGAGACGCCTGCCCAGCGGATGCGCCGCTTCGAGGACCTGATCCGCCAGAACCCCGACCACGAGGAATCGCGCCTGCTGCGGGCCGAGTTGGCGCTGGCGGCCGAAGACTTCCCTGCCGCGCGCCGCGCGTTGGGCGACATCGCGGATACCCATCCGACCGTGCGGTCCATCGCGATCATGGCAGCGGTGGAACGCGGCTCGGGCGCGGATGACAGCGTGGTGCGCGGCTGGCTCGCGCGCGCGATGAACGCGAGCCGCGGCCCGCAGTGGGTCTGCGACAACTGCCACAACATCATGGCCGAATGGTCGCCCGTCTGCGACAGCTGCCACGGCTTCGACACGCTGACCTGGCGCGAGCCACCGGTGGATTCGCGCATGGCGATGGCGGGCAACGGGGTCGAGATGCTGCCCCTGATCGTCGGCCGTCCCCGGCACGCGCCGGACACTGCCGGAGCCCACGAGGACCAGACCCTGGCCGAGGTTTCGCCGTCCCTGCCCGCGCCCAAGCCGCAGCGCCCCGCACCCCGCCCCGTCCGGCCCGGCATGGTCGAGCGTGATTCGGACTACGAGCCTTCCTCGACCGTGACCCACCGCGAGAAGCCTGCGGACAGGAAACCGCGGCGCGAGGTGGCACGGGCCGAGCCCTCGGCCCCCGGGATGACCGGCCCAGAACGGCAGGCACCGGACGCCCAGGCAGCCGCGGCAGGGGCAGTTCCGCAGCCCTCCGTTGACCCGGCGCCCGCGGCGGCCGAGGCGCCGACCGTTGTCACCGTCGAGGTGATCAATCCGGCTGCGGGCGAGCCCCCGGTGCGGCCCGATGTCGAGCCTTTGACGTCACCGGGGCAGGAAATGCGCTGACCCCCTTTTCCTGCGCGCGGGATGGTGCTAATCCGCCCCGCACGCCGCAGTAGCTCAGCTGGTAGAGCACGTCATTCGTAATGATGGGGTCGGGGGTTCGAGTCCCTTCTGCGGCACCAGTTCCCATTCACTCGCCTGCCACGCCGCCCCTGCCGGGCGGCGCTGCCTTTTCGGGGATGCGCCTCAGCCCCGGGGGGCGGCGTAGACGGCGGCCCAGAAGACGGTCTTGCCGTCCGACCCGACCGCCCGGCCGATGCCGAAGTCGGCCACGGGCGGCAGCATGATGTTCTGCGCGTGACCCGAGGACCGGCTCCATGCCGTCAGCACCTGTCCGAGGTCGAAGGGACCGGCGGCAATGTTCTCGGCCGTCACGGTGGGGCGATAGCCCACGCCCTTGACCCGCTGCGCAGGACCCTGCGTGCGGCTGCCCTGATGGGCCATGACCCCGCGGCGGGCCATGTCGCAGGCGTGCTTTGCCGCCGCTTGGGCAAGGCGCGCATTGGCGCGGACCGGGGGCAGGTTGGCGGCCGCGCGCTGCTGGCTGGTCACGCGGGCAGCGGCTTCGTTCTCGCCCCGGCTGGTCGCCAGGCAACTTGCGGCGCCGGGTGCGGATGCCTGCACGCGCAGCGGCTCGGACAGAACCGCTCCCGGCAGGATCAGGGTAAGAGCCGCGGCGGCGAGCGAAAGCTTTGTTTTCATCTTGGCCTCTGATCTGGCTGGCAATCCGCCCTCTGGCGCACACGCGTCAGCTGATACGATGCCCGTTTACGATCAACCAAAGATTGTGTTGCATTCGCCTGATCCAAGGCTTGACGCCGCGTTCCGGCGGCTGTCCGTCGTCGGCAACTTGCCCCTTCGGCAGGTTTCGGCCCATCTTCCCCTTGCGGGAATTGCGGAGGGGGAGCCGATGTCGCGCTTTGTCAGCATCGCGGATCGTGACCGGATCGAGGCCGAGATGCCTTATGCCGACCGGCCGCTGCCCAGGACGATCTATGGCTTCCTGTCGGCTGCCCGCGACCGATCTCCGCAGCGCCCGGCACTGGCCTTCCAGCTGTTGGCCGACCCGCGCAGCCGTGCCTGCACGATGAACTGGACGGAGTTCCACGAGCGGGTGACCGAAACGGCGAACCTGTTCCGCAGCCTCGGCGTGGGCCCGACGGATACCGTGGCCTACCTGCTGCCGAACTGCCTGGAAACGCCGGTCGTGCTGCTGGGAGGAGCGACGGCGGGGATCGTAAACCCGATCAACCCCCTGCTTGAGCCGGAGCAGATCGCCAGCATCCTGCGCGAAACCAACGCCAAGGTGCTGGTCACGCTGAAATCCATGCCCAAGTCGGACGTGGCGCAGAAGGCCGCCGCCGCGCTGGAACTGGCGCCCAACGTCGAGACCCTGCTGGAGGTTGACCTGGCGCGGTACCTCAGCCGCTTCAAGCGGCTGGTCGTGCGCTTCCTGCGCCCGCGCGTCGTGGCCAGGCACAAGGCGCGGGTGCTGGACTTCGAGGCCGCGGCCTCGGCCCAGCCCCATGACCGGCTGGCCTTCGAGGACGTGCAGGCCGACCGTGTCGCCGCCTATTTCCACACGGGCGGCACCACGGGGATGCCCAAGATCGCCCAGCACAAGTATTCGGGGATGATCTACAACGGTTTCCTGGGCGGCTCGCTGCTGTTTCAGGAAAACGACGTGCTGATGTGCCCGCTGCCCTTGTTCCACGTCTTCGCGGCCTATCCGATCCTGATGTCCTGCATCCAGTCGGGCGCGATGATGGTGATGCCGACGCCGGCCGGATACCGGGGCGAGGGCGTGATGGACAATTTCTGGAAGCTGGTGGAGCGCTGGCAGGCGAGTTTCCTGATCACCGTGCCGACCGCCATCGCCGCGCTGATGCAGCGTCCGGTCAACGCTGACGTCTCCAGCCTGCGCACGGCGATTTCAGGTTCGGCCGCACTGCCGGTCGAGCTTTACAACCGCTTCAAGCAGGCGACCGGCGTCGAGATCGCCGAGGGCTACGGCCTGACCGAGGCGACCTGCCTTGTCAGCTGCAACCCGGTGGACGGGCTGAAGAAGGTGGGCTCGGTCGGCATCCCCCTGCCCTATACCCATGTCCGCATCCTGCGGCGCACGCCCGAGGGCTTCAAGGACTGCGGCACCGACGAGGTGGGCGAGATCTGCGTGGCCAATCCCGGCGTCTTCGAGGGCTCGACCTACACCGAGACGGACAAGAACCACGACCTGTTCGCCGAGGACCGCTTCCTGCGGACGGGCGACCTCGGGCGGATCGACGCGGACGGTTACCTGTGGATCACGGGCCGGGCCAAGGACCTGATCATCCGGGGCGGCCACAACATCGACCCGGCCGAGATCGAGGAAGGGATGCTGTCGCATCCCGATGTGGTCGGCGCCGCTGCGATCGGCCAGCCCGACAGCTTCGCGGGCGAACTCCCCTGCGTTTATGTCCAGCTGCGCGACGGGGCCTCGGTGCCGACCGAGGCACTGGCCGGACATGCCCGCGCGCATATCCATGAACGCGCGGCCGTCCCCAAGCACATCGAGATCATGCCCGAGCTGCCGACGACCGCCGTGGGCAAGGTCTTCAAGCCCGCCCTGCGCAAGCTGGCCATTGCTCGTGTCCTGTCGGCGGCGCTGGAGGGCACGGGCGCCTCGGTCGCCGAGGTGGTCGAGCATCGCCGGAACGGCCTGACCGCCCGCGTCACCCGGGCTCCGGGCACGGACGAGGCCGAGGTGACCCGCCGGCTGGGCGAGTTCACTGTCCCTTGGGAATGGGCCTGAGGAGCTGAGTCCCCGCGCCCCGGCCCAGCCCCTTGGGATCAGCCCTGCCCGGCAAGGGCCATGACTGATCCCGCGACGGCGCCCAGCAGGACGATGATCCAGGGCGGCGCCCTCCACACCGCCAGCGCGACGAACAGCACTGCCGCCAGCGCGAAATCCGCGCGGCCGTGGATGGCGCTGGTGAAGACGGGATCGTGAAGCGCAGCAGCGAGGATACCCACACGGCTGCATTGGCGCCTTGCATGGCCGACTGCGCCCATGGCCGGCTGCGCAGCAGGTTCCAGAAGGGAAGCGCCGCGACCCGCAGCAGGAAGCCCGGCAGGAACAGCGCCCCAAGGGCGAGGGCCGCGTCATGGGCTGGCCTTTCGCGGCATCTGGCGGGCCGGGCATGGCACGCGCGGGCGGGACAGGCAACGACGGGGCCCGCCCGGCCATTGACGCGGCCCCGACCCTGCGCGTATCTGCCGCTGTCCGAGTTCCGGCCCTGCCGGATTGAAAGGGAACACGGGACGGCCCCAAAGGGCTGAGGCCGTGGCTGCCCCCGCAACTGTGCGCGGAGAGCGGCGCCGACATGCCACTGGGGCTTGCCCCGGGAAGGCCGGCCGCCGTGATGACCCGCAAGCCAGGAGACCTGCTCGGCGACACCCTTTCGATGGTGCGGGGCGCGCCAGCGAAGCGGCATGCCGCAGCGGTGATCCGTCAACCGTCTGCGGGGCCGATCTGTCCCCCGGACCCACGCCAACCTTGCGGGCGCTGCCCCGCCATCCCGGGACCGATCATGTCCATCCGCACCCTTCGCCTGACCACCGCACCCCTTGCCGTCACGCTGATCCTTTCCGCCCCTGCCCTGGCGCAGGAGCGTGTGACGCTCGACCCCGTGATCCTGTCGGCCGGCTTCTCGCCCGTCGAGGCCGGCGCCTATGGCCGGGCGGCGACCGTCCTGGACGCCGAGGACCTGCGCCGCCGCGGCGTGTCCAGCCTGCAGGACGCGCTGCGCGCCCTGCCGGGCGTCTCGGTCGGCAGCACCGGCACCTCGAACACTGCCGTCCGCATCCGGGGCGGCGAAACGCGGCACACGCTTGTCCTGATCGACGGCGTCAGCGCGGCGGCGGGCGACCAGCCCTATTTCCTGTCCGGCCTCGACCTGGCCGATGTCGAACGCATCGAGGTGCTGCGCGGCCCGCAGACGGTCTATTACGGGTCCAACGCCGCCTCGGGCGTGGTCAACATCATCACCCGCAGGGCCGAGGCGACGGGGGGCTATGCGCGCGCCGAGATCGGCAACGGCGAGGCGCTTGCGCTGGGACAATCGCTGGTGGGCGACCGCTGGCGCCTGCAGGGCGACTGGTCCTGGCGCGACGACAAGGGCCATGACGTGTCGGCCGGCGACGGGGGCGACGACGACGGCATTCGCCGCGGCACGCTGGCGCTGTCGGGCGAATACGAGGCGACCGAGACGCTGCGCTTCGGCTTCTCGGCGCGCCGCTCGGACGAACGCTACGAGTTCGACGGCACCAACTGGTTTGCCTCGGACAAGGACAACTACCTGATCGACAGCGACGACGAAGCCAGGCGCGACGAGCGGATCGGCACGGTCTGGGCCAGCAGGACCTCGCTGGACGGGCGGCTCGAACAGCGGCTCGCCTGGCAAGACACCCGCCACCGGCTGGAACAGGACGACGGCGCGACCTCGCGCGCGCGGACACGGGCGCTGAAATACCGCGCCACCTTCGGTTTGGACGGGTCCGTCGCCGAAGCGGACCAGACCCTTGCGCTGGCGCAGGACTGGATCACCGACGAGGCCACGGGCGTGGCCGACAACCGGCGCGAGACGCGTTCGACGGCACTGGAATACCGGGGCGCCCATGCCAACGGACTCGATCTGCAGCTGGGCCTGCGCCACGACGACAGCTCGGACTTCGAGTCCAAGACCACCTGGAACGCGGGCCTGTCCTGGCGGATCGAGGGCACGCCCCTGCGCCTGCACGCCTCGGCCGGGACGGGCGTCAGTAACCCGCAGTATTTCGAGATCCTCGGCGGCTATGGCTATGTCGGCAACCCGAACCTCAAGCCCGAGGAGAACCGCAGCATCGATCTCGGGGTCGAATACGGCCTGCCGGACGGGCGGGGCGTCATCGACGTGACCTGGTTCAAGGAGCGGCTGGAGGACGAGATCACCTTCAGCGGCCTGCTGCTGCCGAATGGCACAAACTACTACAACCAGAACGGCACCAGCCGCCGCGAGGGGATTGAGCTCACCTACCGTCAGGACGTCACCGATACGCTGACGATCGGCGCGGCCTATACCTATCTGGACGCAAGGAACTCGGACGGCGCAGTCGAGATCCGCCGCCCCCGGCACGAACTGACCGTGAACGCAAGCCTGCAGACCTTCGGCGGGCGCGGCTGGGTGGCGGCCGACCTGCGTCATGTCCGCGACCTGCCCGACACGCAGTATTGGGGCAGCTACGCGACCGAGGACCTGCCGGATTTCACCACCGTCAACCTCGCCGCCAGCTATGACCTGACCGACCAGGCCCGCCTGTCCGCCCGCGTCACCAACCTGTTCGACGAGGATTATTCCGAAACCTGGGGCTATGCCGCGCCCGGCCGCGCAGCCTGGCTGGGGATCGAAACGCGGTGGTAAGCCTGCGCGCCCTGGCGGTGCTGGCGCTGGCGGCGGGTCTTGCGGCACCCGCCGGGGCCGAGCCGCCCAAGCGGGTCGTGTCGATGAACCTCTGCACCGACCAGCTGGCGATGGCGCTGGCCGCTCCGGGGCAGCTTGTCTCGGTGTCCTATCTTGCCCTCGATCCCCGTTCCTCGGCCATGGTGGAAGAGGCCATGGCCTATCCCACCAACCGGGGCCGGGCCGAGGAGATCTATCTGCTGAAGCCCGACCTGGTGCTGGCGGGCAGCTTCGGCGGCCCCGCCGTCGCCATGCTGCACCGGCTGGGCGTTCCGGTGGTCGAGGTCGCACCGCCCACCTCGCTGGCCGAGGCGCGGGACGCCATCGCCCAGGTCGGCGCGGCCCTGGGCCGCAGCGAGACGGCCGAGGCGATGATCGCCGACTTCGACCGCGAGGTGGCAAGGCTTGCACGCCCCGCAGGGCCGGATGCGCCGACCGCCGCGACCTGGGGCGCGAACGGCTATTCGATCGCGGGGGACACGCTGGCCGGGGACATCCTGCGCCGGGCAGGATTCGCGCTGGTGACGGACCGGCTGGGCATGGAGACCTCGGGCTATGTCCCGCTCGAGGTGCTGGTCATGGCCCAGCCCGACCTGATCGTGACCGGCAGCCCCTATCCCGGCGCCTCGCGCGCCGAGGAGGTGCTGGACCATCCCGCGCTGGAGAGGCTGGAGGGCCATGTCCTGCGCGTGCCGGATGCGCTGTGGACCTGCGCCCTGCCCCGCTCGCTGGAAGCCTTGGCCATGCTCTCGGCCGAAGCCGAGGCGCTGCGGTGAGACGGGACGCGCGCCTTCTGGGCAGCCTCGCCGCGCTGGTGGCGGCGCTGGCGCTCGCCTCGCTGCTGACCGGACCCGCGGATGCCGGGCTCCGCGCAGGGATTGAGGCGCTGTGGACCGGCGAGGGGCCGCTGGGCATCGTCTTGCGCGAGATCCGGGCCCCGCGCACCGTGCTGGCCATCATGGTCGGCGCGAGCCTCGGGCTGTCCGGTGCGGCGCTGCAGGGCTACCTGCGCAATCCCCTGGCTGAGCCGGGGCTGATCGGCATCTCCGCCTCGGCCGCGCTGGGGGCGGTGGTCGCGATCCAGGCGGGGGTTTCGGCACTGGCGCTGGGCGTGCCCTTCGCGGCCCTGGGCGGCGCGCTGGGGGGCGTCGCGCTGATCCTGGGACTGGCGGGACGCCGGGCCGGGGGCCTGGGCCTGATCCTCGGCGGCATCGCCGTTTCGGCACTGGCGGGGGCGCTGACAGCGCTGGTGCTGAACCTCTCGCCCAATCCCTTCGCCGCCTACGACATCATGTTCTGGACCATGGGCTCGCTTGCGGACCGCAGCTGGGGCCATGTGCTGACCGCAGCCCCGCTGATGCTGGCGGGATGGGTCGCGCTGGCGCGGGCGGGCCGTGACCTCGACGCGCTGTCGCTGGGCGAGGAAGCCGCAGCCTCCATGGGCGTGAACCTTGCGCGGCTGCGGCTGCTTGTGGTGCTGGGCGCCGCCGCCGCCGTCGGGGCCGCGACGGCCGTTGCCGGGGCGATTGGCTTCGTCGGGCTGGTCGTGCCGCATCTGCTGCGAGGCGCCGTCGGGGCGATGCCCTCGCGCCTGCTGCCCGCCGCAGCCCTGGGGGGCGCGGCGCTGGTGCTGGCGGCGGATGTGGCGGTGCGGCTGATCCTGCCGGAACGCGACCTCAAGCTGGGGGTGATGATGGCGCTGGTGGGGGCCCCAGTTTTCCTGCACCTCATCTGGCGCACGCAGGCTGGACGATGAGCCTGTCCCTGCAGGACCTGACGGTGCGGCGCGACGGATGCCCGACCGTCGATCATGTGACGCTGGAGGTGCCGGCGGGTAGCTTCGTCGGCCTGATCGGCCCCAATGGCGCGGGCAAGACCACGCTGATGCAGGCCGCGCTGGGGCTGATCCCGGCCGAGGGGCAGTCGGACCTTACAGCCCTCTCCCCTGCCCGCCGCGCCCGCCGTGCCGCCTGGCTGCCGCAGGCGCGCGAGATCGCCTGGCCCATCCCGGTCGAGGCGCTGGTGCGCCTGGGCCGCCGCGCCGATCCCGACCGTCGCGCCGACGCGGCCGCCGTGGCCGAGGCGATGGCGGCGCTGGACGTCACCCATCTGGCAAGCCGTCGCGCGACCGAGCTTTCCGGCGGAGAGTTGGCCCGCGTCCTGATCGCCCGGCTGCTTGCTCAACGCACGCCGCTGATCCTGGCCGACGAGCCGGTGGCGGGGCTCGACCCCTCGCACCAGTTCGCGGTGATGGAGCTGTTCGCCCGCTTCGCGCGGCAGGGGCGCACGGTGATCGCCTCGATCCACGACCTCGCGCTGGCCGCGCGCTTCTGCCATCGGCTGGTGCTGATGGACCGGGGGCGCCTTGTCGCCGACGGCCGCCCGTCCGAGGTTCTGACGCCTGCGCGGCTGGAACAGGTCTTCGGCGTCTCGGGCGCCTTCGTGCCGACGCCCGCGGGGCCGGTCTTCGTCACCCTGCCGCCACCCCCAGGGTCTTCCGTGCCCGTGCCACCAGAGCCGTGAGATCGTCGAAGCTCTGCTCGCCGAACAGGGCTTCGTCGCCGGCGATGAAGGTGGGGGTGCCGATCAGGCTCATGTGCTCGGCCAGCATGAAGGAGCGGGCGATGTGATCCTCGACCGGGTCGGACTGCATCGCCGCGCGCAGCTTCGCCTCGTCCAGCCCCAGCCGGCGGATGACGCGCATCACGGACGGCTCGGCGGCGCGGTCCTTCATCGCCATCAGTCCCGCGTGGACCTGCCAGTATTTCCCCTGCTCGCGCGCGGCCAGTGCCGCCCGCGCCGCGAAGTCCGAGCCCTCGCCGAAGACCGGCCATTCGCGGAAGACGACGCGCAGTTGCGGATCCGCGCCGATCAGGCGCTGCACCGCGGGCACCAGCTTCTTGCAGAAGGGGCAGTTGTAATCGAAGAACTCGGTCAGCGTGACATTGCCGTCCGGGTTGCCCAGCACGATGCCGTTGCGGTCCCGTTCCAATGCCTCGCGCAGTTCCCCGGGCATCGGGTTCGGCCGGTCGGCCGTCTGGCCTAGCGCGGGCGAGGCCGCCGCGGCGGCGAGAAGGGCAAGCGTGGCGCGGCGGCTGGGCATGGGCGTCCTTTCGGTGATCCGGGGGCAGGCTAGAAACGTTGGGGGCCAGAGGGAAATCACGAAGCCTCCAGCCGGGGGCCCCGCCCCGGAGGACAGATGCCGCGCCGATCCGCCGCCCCGCCGATCCGGGAACCCGAGACGGAACCCACCTGCCCCCTCTGTCTGCGCCCGATCCCGCCGGGCGTGCCGCAGAGCCGCCATCACCTTGTGCCGAAACTGCGCGGCGGCAAGGGCGGCGAGACGGTGCTGCTGCACCAGGTCTGCCATTCCACGATCCACCGCACCCTGAGCGAGACGGAACTGGCGCGGAACTACGCGACGGTCGAAGCCCTGCGCGGGCATCCCGAGTTGCGGCGCTTCTTCGACTGGGTGGCGAAGCGCCCGCCCGGGTGGAAGGGGAAGGTGCGGTGAAAAGGTGCGTGTTCGCAGGCACCATCCCGCCCTTGCCGGATGCCTTCTTGTCTGGCGCGTGATCACACGACACCGTGGCCATCAGCCCGCACCTGATGCGGCCCAATCATCAGCACGCCCCGTCCGCCTCATCACAGCCTCGTCATCTGGCCGGTCTGCGTAGCTCAGCGTTTGGAGAATGCGTGATTCGGGTACACCATCGGACCTCTCCTCCCGGAAAGGAACCGCCATGCCCCGCCTGACGATCATCAGCCTCGCCTCGGCCTGCGTCCTCGCCACCTCGCCAGTCCTGGCCCAATCCGCCGCAACCACGACGCCCGCGCCCCAGCCGGTGGTGACAACCCCGGATCAAGGGGCGACGCCCGCGAAGCCTGCTGGCGGCCACAATTGCGGGGGAAAAGCGCGGCAGGTCATGTCGTGATGCCTTCCCCGGGAAGGCGCTGCCTTCCCCTCGACAGGATACACTCTGCTCTCAGCCACGAAGGCGAGAGCAGTTTGGATCCACACGGCCCGCGTTATTGAAGCATCCGGCGCTCCCAGTTGCGCTTCAGGACATCAACGGCGCGGACACGGACCTCGTGGGCAATACGGCGCGTCAGCGCCTTGTCGCCATCACCCTGACCCAAGGCCTCGACGCTGTCGAGCAGCGCCTGAATGACCTCGGGCTCTGCTGCGCCATGCCGGACGATGGGGCTGAAGAACTCACGATACAGTTCCCGCACCTCGAGTTCCGGAACGTGGATGCGGTCATGGCGGACCGCCTGATGCGTCTCGTCGGCGGGCCGATGGTACTCGGCCAGAACGCGGCCGCCCGCGCGGATCACGTCGATCGCGGTCCCGGGATCGTTGATCGCAGCCGACAGGGCCCGGCTTGCGACCTCGCTCAGCACGATCATGCCATAGCGGATATCCTGATCGAAGCTGCGGCGAAGACCAAGGGTGAAAGCATCACGCAGCCGGTCAGCCCCGGCTTGATCAAGGTCGCGCGACACGGCCATAAGGGGTTCGTGCCGATGAACGTACTTCCCGGGCATGCGGAGGACTTCAACCCGGATGTCCAGCTTCTCGGCGGCGTCCTGCAAGGCTGGAATGTCGATGAAGCGGACAAAGCCCGCGTCTTTCGGAAGAACATGGCAGGCATCCCCCGCCAGCCCCGACGGCAACGGCCGGGCACCCAGCCGCGGATTGTCGCGGTAAAGGCAAGCGGCATTCGTCGCCGCCGTCTCGATCCGGCCGATGATGTCGGTCATGCGGCCGAACCGGTTCAGATGATCGACCCACCGCAGCAGCGTCCAGACGATCAGAAGAATGTTCAGAAGCGTCGCCGCAAACAGCAGCACCCGCCCCTGCGCCGCGTAGAAACCGGCCGAAAGCCCGATGATGCCGACGATGCTGAACAGGAACGAGCCGATGAACACCGACACGGCGTTCTGCGCGACCGTGTCCATCGCCAGCAGTTCGGTCGCCCTTGGCGTCGCGCTGTTCGTGGCGCTGCCATAGGCGCCGATTATGATCGACATCGAGAAGGTCGTCACCGCCAGCATCGACGACGCGATGATATTCAGCAGCGAGCTGACCGAGCCCGAGGCAAGCTCGATTTCAGGGATATAGGGCAGATAGGGCCCGATCCACTGGGCCAGCAGCGCCAGGGCGACGCCGCCCAGGCTGAACAGCGTGACCCTGAACCACATCTGCCGCGAGATTTCCCGCAGCCGCTGGATCCAGGCGCTGTCCTGCCAGCCCATCCCCGCCGCCTTACCGCGCGAACTTCTTGTACTTCACCCGCTTCGGCTCGATCGAATCCGGCCCCAGCCGCCGCACCTTGTCTTCCTCATAGGCCTCGAAGTTCCCCTCGAACCATTCCACATGCGCGTCGCCTTCAAAGGCGAGGATATGCGTGCAGAGGCGGTCCAGGAAGAAGCGGTCGTGCGAGATGATGACTGCGCAGCCGGCGAAGTCTTCCAGCGCCGCTTCCAGCGCCTGCAGGGTCTCGACATCCAGGTCGTTGGTCGGCTCGTCCAGCAGCAGGACGTTGCCGCCGGATTTCAGCAGCTTCGCCATGTGGACGCGGTTGCGCTCGCCGCCCGAGAGCAGGCCCACCTTCTTCTGCTGGTCGCCGCCCTTGAAGTTGAAGGCGGAAGCATAGGCGCGGCTGTTCATCTGCGCGTCGCCCAGGTCGATCTGCTCGGCGCCGCCCGAGATTTCCTCCCACACGGTCTTGTTGGGGTCCAGCGCGTCGCGGCTCTGGTCCACGTAGGACAGCTGCACGGTGTCGCCGAAGGTGATCTCGCCCGCGTCGGGCTGCTCCTGCCCGGTCAGCATGCGGAACAGGGTGGATTTCCCCGCGCCGTTCGGGCCGATCACGCCGACGATGCCGCCCGGCGGCAGGCTGAAGTCGAGGTTCTCGATCAGGAGCTTGTCGCCGAAGGCCTTGGACAGGCCCTTCACCTCGATCACGCGGCCGCCAAGGCGCGGGCCGTTCGGGACGATGATCTGGGCGTTGGCAATCTTCTCGCGCTCGGATTTCGACGCCATCTCGTTATAGGCGTTGATCCGCGCCTTCTGCTTGGCCTGCCGCGCCTTTGCGCCGGCGCGGATCCAGTCAAGCTCGCGTTCCAGCTGCTTCTGCTTGGCCTTGTCCTCGCGGGCCTCCTGCTCCAGCCGCTTGGCCTTCTGTTCCAGCCAGGCGGAATAGTTGCCCTCGTAGGGGATGCCCCGGCCGCGGTCGAGTTCCAGGATCCAGCTCGTGATGTCGTCCAGGAAATAGCGGTCGTGGGTGACGGTCAGGATCGTGCCGGGATATTCGATCAGGTGCTTCTGCAGCCAGGCGATGGTCTCGGCGTCCAAGTGGTTGGTCGGTTCGTCCAGCAGCAGCATGTCGGGCGCCTCAAGCAGCAGCTTGCACAGCGCCACGCGGCGGCGCTCGCCCCCGGAAAGCGTTTCCACGTCGGCGTCGTCAGGCGGGCAGCGCAGGGCTTCCATCGCGACGTCCACCTGGGAATCCAGGTCCCACAGGTTCTCGGCGTCGATCTCGTCCTGCAGCTTGGCCATCTCCTCGGCGGTTTCGTCCGAGTAGTTCATGGCAAGCTCGTTGTAGCGGTCGAGCTTGGCCTGCTTGGCCTTGACGCCCTCCATCACGTTGCCGCGCACGTTGAGCTGGGGGTCCAACTGGGGCTCCTGCGGCAGGTAGCCCACGGTCGCGCCCTTGGCGGCCCAGGCCTCGCCGGAAAAGTCCTTGTCGATCCCGGCCATGATCCGCAGCAGCGTGGATTTCCCTGCGCCGTTGACGCCGACGACGCCGATCTTGACGCCCGGCAGGAAGTTCAGGCGGATGTTCTCGAAGGTCTTCTTGCCGCCGGGATAGGTCTTGGACACGCCGTCCATGTGATAGACATACTGATACGAGGCCATGATCCGCTCCTGTCGATTTGACAGGTCATGTAGGCCATCGCCTGCCCGAGGTGAAGCAGCGTATCGGGAAGGTCACCTGATCAGGCGGTTGAACTCGGCGTCAAAGGTGGCTTCCAGAAAGGCGAACTGCGGCTCGAGCCGTTCGCGGATCTTCGCGCGAGCTTCAGGGGGCACGGACAGCTCGGCATTGGCGGCGAAGACCTTGGCGTTCAGGCCGCGATAGGCGTGCGGGGTCAGGCCGCAGAAGGCTTCCACCCGGCGCATGACGCCCGCAGGGTCCTTGGCGATCATGCCGAAGGGCAGGATCAGCAGCCGGTCCGCAGGCAGGCGCGAGGTCCAGCGCGGCACATAGGTCGCGTAGTCGCCCCGGTCGTACAGCACCGGGTCGTCGATCTCGGCCAGCCAGGCCTCGACTCCGCGCGGGGCCTTCTTCTTGCGCGTCAGGTTCATCTTGAGCTGGCTGATCGCGCGGTCGACCGGGTGGCGGATGATGTAGATGAAGCGCGCCTGCGGCAGGAAGTCCGTGACGAACTCGACCCCCTCGTCCGGCAGGGTCGAGTATTCCGGGGTGATGTCGCAGGGCATGGTGCCCTCGGGGGCGGGGGCGAAGACCTGCTTGTACCAGTGGTTGGTGAACATCTCGCCCCGGGTGATCCGGTCGAGCCAGGCGTCCAGCGCGGGCGGCATCGCCTCGCCCTTCGCGGCATAGCGCTTTTCCTGGGTCTGGCGAGCGCGCTTGAAATGCCAGGGCAGCCATTGCCGGTGTTCCGGCAGGAAGCGGTGGTTGAAGAACTGCACTTCCTTGAAGGGCGGCAGCCAGACCTGCGGGTGCTGCGAGATCATCTGCCCCAGCCAGGTGGTCCCGGCCTTCTGCGCCCCGATGCCGACGATCTGCGGCTTCTTCGGCGCGCCCTCGGGGTCCCACTTGGGCAGGTCGGTCACAGCGTTCCCCACAGGTCGTAGTCCGAGGCCTCGTCCACCGTGACCGTCACGATGTCGCCGGGCGTCAGGGCCTCGAAGCCCTCGTCGATGAACAGGTTGCCGTCGATCTCGGGCGCGTCGGCCATCGTGCGGCAGGTGGCGCCATCCGCGTCGATGCTGTCCACGATGACCTTCTGGCGGGTGCCGACCCTGGCAGCGAGCTTGGCGGCGGAAATCGCCTGTGCCTTCTGCATGAAGCGGTCCCAGCGGTCCTGCTTGATCTCGTCGGGCAGGTGGTCGGGCAGGTCGTTGGCCCGCGCCCCGCGCACGTTTTCATACTGGAAGCAGCCGACGCGATCCAGTTGCGCCTCGTCCAGCCAGTCGAGCAGGTACTGGAACTCGGCCTCGGTCTCGCCGGGATAGCCGACGATGAAGGTGGAACGCAGCGTGATCCCCGGCGCGGCGGCGCGCCAGGCGACGATCTCGTCCAAGGTCTTCGCGCTCGCCGCGGGCCGGGCCATGCGCTTCAGCACGTCGGGGTGGGCGTGCTGGAAGGGAATGTCGAGGTAGGGCAGCACGCCCGTTCCCGTCGCCGCCGTCTCGGCCATCAGCGGGATCAGGTTGCGGACATGGGGATAGGGATAGACATAGTGCAGCCGCACCCATGCCCCCAGCGAGCCGAGGTCGCGGGCAAGATCCGTGATATGGGCGCGGTGGCCCCGCTCCTCGGCATAGCGCAGGTCGAGGCCGTAGGCCGAGGTGTCCTGCGAAATGACGAGCAGTTCGCGCACGCCGCTGGCGACCAGCTTTTCCGCCTCGCGCACGACAGCATGGGCCGGGCGGCTGACGAGGCGACCGCGCAGGTCGGGGATGATGCAGAACTTGCAGGCGTGGTTGCAGCCCTCGGAAATCTTCAGATAGGCGTAGTGACGCGGGGTCAGCCGCACCTCGGACGCGGGCAGCAGGTCGATGAACGGGTCCGGCGCGGGCGGCACGGCCAGGTGCACGGCATCCAGCACCTGTTCGTACTGGTGCGGGCCCGTGACGGCCAGCACACGTGGATGGACGCCGGTGATGTATTCGGGCTCGGCCCCGAGGCAGCCCGTGACGATCACCCGGCCATTTTCCGACAGGGCCTCGCCGATGGCTTCCAGGCTTTCGGCCTTGGCGCTGTCGAGGAAGCCGCAGGTGTTCACGATCACCGCGTCGGCGCCCTGGTACTGCGGGCTGATCGCATAGCCCTCGGCCCGCAGGCGGGTCAGGATTCGCTCGCTGTCCACCAGCGCCTTGGGGCAGCCTAGGGACACCATGCCGATGGTGGGCTGTGCGCCGCGACCCGCAGCCGCACGCGCAGGCGCGTCGTCAAGGCGAAGGGCGGGGGCGAGATCCGGGCGAAGGCTGGGAGGGTTCAGGCTCATGGCCCGGCATATAGCGACGGGCGGGCCGAAGGCAAAGCGCGCGACGTGGCGTTTATGGCACGATGATGCGCGAAGGCCGCGCCTTTCGCGGGATCGCGACCCCCCATCGGCTGGCGCGGTCGTGATGGGCGCGCAGGCCCAAGGCGGCGGGCGGCGGATTTCCATTCCGGTCGCAGGCCGCCATGATGCGCCCATGCACATTCTTGCCCATCTTGCCCGCCGCGCCGCGCTTCTGGCGCTGATCGCCCTGCCCGCCTGCGCCGCGCCCCCGTCGGGCGGCATCGCCGCGACCCAGGTGGCCGCCGGACCCGAGCCCATCGTCATCCATGACAACCGGGGCGGCAACGTCCTGCAGATGATCCAGCGGCGCAACGAGCTCGAGGCCTCGGGCCGGCCCGTCCGCATCAGCGGGGTCTGCAACTCGGCCTGCACGATGCTGATCACACTGCCGAATGCCTGCCTTGCGCCCGACGCCTCGGTCGGCTTCCACGCGCCGCGCCTGCCGGGGACCAAGGTCATCCCGCCCATCGTGGACCAGTTGATGGCCCTGCACTACCGGAACGGCATCCTGGAACGCTGGAATGCCGAATGGCGCCATTCGCTGAAGATCCGGAAGATCAGCGCGCAGGAATACGTCAGGCTGGACCCCCAGACGCGGCTCTGCTCACGCTGAGGCTCAGGCCGCCATCACCAGCGGCTTGAGGTTCCGAAGCTGCCGCTCGATCAGCCGGGCCACGGGCTTGCCGCGCATGACGGGACGCGCCGTCGGCTGCGGCTCGGCCGTGCCACCCGCCGAAACCAGTTCGGGAAACAGCGCATGCAGTTCCTCGACCGCGTCCTTCGTCATCGCCGCCAGGGCCATCGGCCCGAGATAGAGCGATTCCGCCTCGGCCCCTTCGGCGAAGACGATCTCGTGCCGATCGAACATGAGGTGCCAGTAGCCGACGCCGCCCTCCGCCTCGATCCGCTCGATCCCCGGATGCCCCAGCAGGTGGACGGCCGCGATCAGTACCTCGGCCGAGCCTGTCATGCGTTCCGCGATCACGGAACGGACCAGCATCCGGTGCTGGGGCGAGACGACCAGGTCTCGCGCAGGCAGGCCCGGCCCCAGGGCGCCCGCCATAATGCGGATCGGGTGCAGCCTGGGATTGGCGCACAGGTCGGTGCCCGACACCTGTCGCCCGCCCAGCCAGCGCAGCGGCTGCAGCCCATGGTCGCGGGTGCGGATCAGATCGCCCACCCGCAGGCGCTGGACAGGGCGAAGCCCGCGCTCTGTCTCGATCAGCGTCCCGGTCGTGAAGCAGGTGACGTCGATCCTGAAATCGTCGTCGCGCGAAATCTCGGCCCAAGGGTAGCGTTGCAGGGGCTCGACGTAGCTGACGTGCATGGTCGAGATCGCCACGCCCGAACTGCCGTCGTACGGAGTGGTCTGCCCGTCCAGCGGCACCAGCAGCCGCCGTTCGTCGGAAGGGTCCGCGACTCCCGTCAGGGACAGGACAATGGCGTTGGTATCCCCGGACTTGCCCTCGGCATATTCGACGTAGCTTCTGAGGAACCGGACGGCGCCGACCCGGTACTCGACCCCGGCCAGAACAACGATGTCGCCGTTCGACAGCATCGCGGAACTGGACTGGGACAGCTCCAGCGGTTCGAGAACGGCCGAGATCCTGTGGGTGCCGCCAAGCCTGCCCTCGGGCCTGATGACCGCGCCCTCAAGCGACTCGGGCCCCATCAGAATGCTGGCGTCGTAAAGATTGACCATCGTTAACCCCGCATTTTTACAAGGGGTTAACGATGATTGGTTAACGCAAGGTTAAGCGCCCGGAAAAATGCGCCTCAGTCGCGCAGCCGCCAGCCCGTCACGAAGATGCGCCGGATCACCGCCAGCAGCACGACGATCATCAGCCCCACCGCGACCAGCGACACGCCCACCGGCACGTCGGCCAGCCCGAAGAAGGACCAGCGGAAGCCCGAAACGAGGTAAAGCACGGGGTTCAGCTTGGCCACCTGTTCCCAGAAGGGCGGCAGCATCGAGGCCGAGTAGAAGGCGCCCCCCAGGAAAACCAAGGGTGTGATGACCATCATCGGGACGATCTGCAACTGCTCGAAGTTCTTGGCCCACAGGCCGATGACGAAGCCCAGCAGCGCGAAGGCCGTCGCCGTCAGGGTCAGGAAGGCCAGCATCCACAGCGGGTGGACGATATGGACCCCCACGAAGAAGAAGCTGGTCACGAGAATGATCGCCGCGATCAGGATCGCCTTGGAGGCAGCGGCGCCCACGAAGCCCAGCGTCACCTCGGCCCAGCCGGTCGGGGCGACGAGGTATTCGTAGATCGTGCCCGAGAACTTGGGAAAGTAGATCCCGAAGCTCGCGTTCGAGACGGACTGCTGCAGCACCGTCAGCATCATCAGCCCCGGCACGATGAAGGCCGCGTAGGAAATTCCCTCGACCGATTCGATCCGCCCGCCGATGGCGGCGCCGAAGACGACGAAATACAGAACCGTGGACAGGACGGGCGAGGCGAGCGACTGCCAGATCGTGCGGAAGAAGCGCGCCATCTCGTGGCGATAGATCATGCTGACGGACTGCCAGTTCATCGCCGCGCCTCCCCCCCGTTTTCCAGCAGCGACATGAACACTTCCTCCAGCGAGGACTGCTGGGTGGCGACGTCGCGCACGCCGATGCCCTGCGCGTTCAGGTCGGCCAGCAGGCGGCCGATGCCGGTGCGTTCGGCCCGCGCGTCATAGTCATAGTCCAGCCTGCGGCCGTCGGGCGACAGCGTGATCCCCCGGTCGGCCCAGCCCTGCGGCAGCGCGTCCAGCGGCGCGTCCAGTTCCACGGTCAGCTGCTTGCGGCCGAACTCGCCCATCAGCTCGGCCGTGGGGCGGACCAGCATCAGGTGGCCCTTGTCGATGACGCCGATGCGGTCGGCCATCTCCTCGGCCTCTTCCAGGTAATGCGTGGTCAGGATGATCGTCACGCCCGAGGCGCGCAGCTCGCTCACGACGGTCCACATCTCGCGCCGCAGGTGGACGTCCACCCCGGCGGTGGGCTCGTCGAGGAACAGGACCTTGGGGCGGTGCGACAGCGCCTTGGCGATCAGCACCCGCCGCTTCATGCCGCCCGACAGCGCGCGGGTCGGCGCGTCGCGCTTGTCCCACAGCGCCAAGCTGCGCAGAAGCTGTTCCAGGTAGGCCTCGTCCGGTCCCTCGCCGTAAAGGCCGCGGGTGAATCGGACCGAGTTCGCAACCGTTTCAAAGGGTTCCAGCGCGATTTCCTGCGGCACGAGGCCGATCAGCTTGCGCGCGGCACGCCAGTCGGTGCGGATGTCATGCCCGCCTACGCGCACGGTCCCGCCCGTGGGCACCACCAGCCCGCAGATGATGGAAATGAGCGTCGTCTTGCCGGCGCCGTTCGGGCCCAGCAAGGCGAGGATCTCGCCCTGCTCGATCGACAGGCTGACATTGTCGAGCGCCCGCGTGCCGCCCGCATACTGCTTCGACAGGTGGTCGATCTCGATGATCGGGGGCACGGCACTCTCCTTGCGAACTGACGAGAGCTATGCCTGCAAGCCGCGCTTGTCCAGACGCGCGGTCCTTCAGCGTGCCGAGGCCTCGGTCATCAGCGCCTCCGACGCGCCCTCGACCACGGCTTCCAGCCGCTCGACCGTCTCGCCTGCCGAGCCCCCGGGCGGAAGTGGATCGAGAAACTCGATCACCGCGCGGCCCGGGCGCATCCGCAGCCCGTCCCGGGGCCAGAACATGCCGCAGTTGACGGCAACGGGATGGATCGGCAGCCCGGTCGCGGCCTGGATCGTGCCGACGCCGTGCTTGTACTTGCGCCGCTCGCCGGGCCGGGTGCGGGTGCCCTCGGGGTAGATGATGAGCTGGCCGAGCCCGTCGCTCGAGGCGCGGGCGGCTTGGACTCCGGCGATGATCTGGCGCATCGCCTCGGACCCGCGGGCGCGGTCGATGGGGATGCAGCCCGCAAGCCGCGCGTAATGGCCCATGACCGGCACCCGCAGCACCTCGCGCTTCATGATGAAGCCGCATTGCGGAACGGCATGGGCGATGGCGAGGATGTCGAGAAAGCTCTGGTGCTTGGCGGCGATGATGCAGTCGCGGGTGGGCGGCGTGCCCCGCACCTCGACCGAAATCCCCAGGATCGCGCGGGCGGCGGCCAGCAGCCGGCCCGTCCAGACGACCGGCAGGACATGGGCCTGCGAGGGGTCACGGCGGATCCTGGGCCACCAGGCCAGTCCCATGACCAGCGTGACAAGCGCGATCCACACATAGAAGACGGCTGTGCGCAGCGGCCACAGCAGCGGCAGGCGGCCGGGCTGGTAGCGGGGATCGCGGGCAGGATTTGCGACGGCTGACCGGGGCTCTGCCCCGGACCCCGGGATATTTCCAGACAGAAGATACCCCTGCTGCCGCATTCCTTCGGGTGCAGGGCTGAGCGCCCAGCCGGGCTGTTCAAGGCGGCGCAGAGCCATCAGCGGACCTCGCGCAGCATCCGCAGCGCGGCGGCGCGGGTGGCGGCAAAGCCCACCAGCGCGCCCACGGGCGGGATCAGCAGCGGCCACAGCCAGCCCCAGCCGGTGAAGCCGAGGCCCGTCAGGAAGCCCCCCGCCGCCTGCATGTCGGGCAACGCGAAGACGGCGAGCATCCCCAGCAGGGTGCCCCCGGCCGCGCCCAGCGCCGTGCGGCGGGTCAGGCGGCGGACGAAGGCCTGGGCGATGGTCAGGTCGCGCGCGCCGATCAGCCGCATGACGCGGATCACAGGCCCGTTCGCGGCCAGCGCGGCCTGCGCGGCCAGCGTCACCATTGCGGCGCCCGCCGCCCCGATCAGCAGAAGCGACAGCCAGCCGAGCCAGCGCAGCCGCGAGGCGGCCGAGACCAGCGGCTGGCGCCAGCGGGTGTGGTCGTCCAGCACCGCGCCCGGCGCCTCGGCCTCGAGCCGCAGGCGCAGGCCCTCGGCATCGAAGCCGCGTTCGGTCGTGACCTCGACCAGCCGCGGCACCGGCAGCGCGTCCACGGGGACGTTCGGGCCGAACCAGGGCTCGAGCAGCGCCTCGACCTCCTCGCCCCCCAGCAGGCGGCTTTCGGCGACGCCCGGCGTCGTTGCAAGCGCCTGCTGGACGGCGGCCGTTTGCGCCTCGATCTCGGATGCAGGGGCCGAGACACGGATCGTCACGGTCTGCGCCAGCCCCTCGGCCCAGCGGTCGGCCAGACGGCCGGTCGCCAGCGCCAGCGCCAGTGCGAAGACCGCGAGGAAGGCCATGACCCCGGCCGCGAAGACCGTCAGCTTCGCCGTGACGCCCGAGGGCGGCACGATCCGGTCGGCCAGCCCTGCCTCGCGCCCGACCAGGCTGCGCCAGAGGGTGCGGACATCCAGCGCATCCAGCCCCGTCCGTGCGCGGGGTGCGGAGGGCGCGCGGCGGACCATGGCGCGCCAGTCGGAGCGTTTCTTCGGACCCGCGCTCACAGCTCGGTCCCCGCGGCCTGCACGCGGCCGCCGGCGATGCGCAGCACGCGCACCGGGACCTGCTGCCTGGCAGCCCGGATCAGGTTCATGTCATGGGTGGCGATCAGCACGGTCTTGCCCGACTTGTTCAGTTCGATCAGCAGTTGCAGCAGGCGCAGGGACATGTCCCAGTCGAGATTGCCCGTGGGCTCGTCCGCCAGGATCACGTCCGGCGACAGGATCACCGCGCGGGCCAAGGCGGCGCGCTGGCGTTCACCCCCGGACAGCGCCGGCGGCAACTCGCGCGCGGCCTGCGTCATCTGCACCCAGGCCAGAAGGTCGCGGATGGCGGCCATGTCCACCGGCTCGCCCGCGACGATCATCGGCAGGGCGATGTTTTCGGCAACCGGCAGGTGATCGAGGAACTGCGTGTCCTGCTGCACGAGGCCGATCCGGCGGCGCAGGGTCGCGATCTCGTCCCGGCCCAGCGCGGCCGCGTCCTGCCCGAAAACCGTCAGGGTGCCGGAACTGGGCAGGAGGTCCGCGATGCAGAGCCGCAGGAAGGTCGTCTTGCCCGATCCCGACGGGCCGGTCAGGAACTGGAAGGAGCCGCGCGGCAGCTCCAGCGTGATGCCCCCAAACAGCGCGCCGCCCCGAGGATAGGCGAAGCCCACATCCCGCATCTCGATCACGTCCGCCCTCCTTGACCCGGCGCGCTTGGCGGCCGATGGCGGCGTTGATAGAACGTCGGCGCGGCGATGAAAACCACGCGGCTTGGGCGAAACGGAGGCGATGCGATGCGGCTGGTCTGCCCGCGCTGCGGCGCGCAGTATGAAATCGACGGCGCCGCGATCCCGTCCGCAGGGCGCGACGTGGAATGCTCGGCCTGCGACCACGTCTGGCGCGCCCTTCCCCCGCCCGAATCCTTCGATCCCGCCGCCCGCCCGCAGCTGAGCCGCCCCCTGAGCGACTCGGTGATCGAGATCCTGCGCGAGGAAGCCGCCCGCGAGCTCGAGGTCCGCGCTGCCGAGCGGCGCTCCCTTCGCGCGGCGGAAAGGGCGTCTGCCGCACTGGCCGGAATCGGGGATCAGGACGGCCAGGCGCTGGTGGACGACGTTTCGCCCGCGCCGGCCCTTGTGGCCGGGGCAGGCAGCGGCCCCGGTATAGGCGCACAGGGTGGGGTGGCCGACGCGGGCACCGGCCCGGAAGGCCCTGACCCTCTCGCCCGCAAGACGGACACCTTTCCGGCACCGGCAGCCGCCGCGCGGTCCGCACCGGGTGCGGACCTTAGGGCAACCGAGCGCGTCATTGCAGCCGCGCCTGCACCTGCGACCGAGCCGTCGCGCCCGTCGGCCCCCGACATCCCCGCCGCCCCGCCCCTGCCAATCTCCTCGGCCACAAGTCACCGGCGCGGCTATGGCGCGGGCTTCGGGCTTGCAGTGATCGTCGCGGTAGTCGCGGTCGCCCTTTATGCGCTGGCCCCGCGCTTGAGCGGCATGGGTCCGCTCGGCGCGACACTGGCGGAATGGCGCAGGGGGGTGGACGAGGGTCGGGAGTGGCTTGCCGTGAAGGGCGAGGCTCTCACCGGTCGTATGGATGGGGAACAGGGCGGCGAATAAAGACCCCAAGGCACCCGGCTTTGGCGGGGCCTGATCTCTGCCTAAGGGTCTCTTCCCGGTTGCGACCCGGCCGCACAAGTGCGGTCTGGCGGCACCTGATCGCTGCGGGGGTTCCGGCGGCGACAGACCGACCCTCAGAACCGATCCAGCAGCCGTCCCAGATAGTCGCGCTCGGCGCGGGGGCGCTCGGGTTCGCCGCTGCGGCGGCGGATCTCGTCCTGCAGCTCGCGGGCGCGGTTCTGGCGGGCCTCTCCCTCGGCCAGCGGCTCGCCCGTGGTGACATTGCCGCCCTGCCCGCTGCTCTGGCGGCCCAAGGGATCGAGCGTCGTGCGCCCGTCGCTGGCCCCTTCTCCGCCATCCGCCTGCGACTGGCCCTGCTGGCCGGGCTGCTCGCCCTGGCCCTGCCCCTGCTGGCCCTGCTGCGATCGGGCAAGATCGCCCAGCGCGCGCATTCCCTCGCGCAGCGCCTCGATGGCGTCGGCCTGGCCTTGCATCGCGCCCGCCGGATCGCCCTGGCGCAGCGCGCGCTCGGCCTCTTCCATGGCGCGGCCCGCCTCGCCCAGACGCTGGCGCGCCGCATCGCCTTCCGGCGTGCCCTGACCGGGCAGAAGGCCCTGCTGGCGGTCCAGTTCCTCGCGCAGCGCCTGCTGGCGGTCGGCAAGCGAGCCCTCGCCTGGCGCGCCGCCCTGCCCGCCGCGTCCCTGGCCGCCCTGCCCGCCGCCGCCCTGGTTCGACTGGGAGCCCTGCTGCCCTGGCTGCTGGCCCTGCCCCGGCTGCTGCCCTTCGCCCGGCTGCTGGCCCTCGCCGGGCTGTTCCCCCTGGCCGGGCTGCTGGCCCTGCTGGCCGAAGGGGTCGCGCTGGGCCTCGCGCATGGCCTCGTCCGCCAGCCGCTGCTGCTCGCGCAGGGTGTCCTCCAGCCGCTCCATCTGGCGCGAACCCTCGCCGCCCTGACCGCCCTCGCGCACCTGGAGGTTCTCCATCATGCGGTTGAACTGCTCGAGCAGTTCCTGCGCCTCGGCCATGCGGCCCTCGTTCATCAGGCGCTGGATCTCGTCCATCATCGCCTGGATCTGGTCGCCGGTGACCTGCTGGCCCTGCTGTTCGGACCGGTCGAAGCGGGCGGCCGGGTCCTCGCCGCGCTCGGCCAGCATCCGGGTGTAGTCGTCGGTCGCAGCCTTGAGCTCATCCATAAGCTTCTGGATCTCGTCGCGGCTAGCGCCGTTGCGGATTGCCTCGGACAGGCGCTCCTGCGCCTGGCGCATCCGTTCCAGCGCGTCGCCCAAGCCCCCGTCCTCGATCAGCACGGCGGCGTCCCACAGGGCATCGGCCAGCCGGTCGCGCTCCTCAGGTGACAAGGGTCCGGATTCGAGCGTCCGGACAGCATCGGTGATGGCGGCCCCGGCCTCGGGCGGGATCGCGCGTTCGGGCTGCCAGACCATGGCGCGCAGCAGCCGGGCCGAGCGGGCGGCGTTCTCGCGCGACCACAGCAGGTCGCGGCGCATCTCGACCAGTCCGGCGGCGAGGGGGTCGAAGAAGCGCCGGCCGGGCAGGATCATCGCGGCAGGCTGCGTCTCGGCCGACTGGCCGATCCCGTCCTGCACCGACAGGGTGACGCGCACGGGCAGGTTGGCCCAAGGGTGGCGAGCGAGGTCGGCCGCCAGCGTCCCCGCGACCTGCCGCCGCTGGCCCGCCGCCGGAAGGGGCAGGTCCAGCACCAGCGCCTCGCGCGACTCGGGCTCGGGCGTCAGGCCGAAGCGGCGGTCGATCGCGGGCAGGTCCAGCCGGATCGTGGCATTGCCGCCTTCGACCCCGTGATCGTCTTCGGCCGAGAAGCCCTGCGCCATGCGGCCGTCGGCGCGGCGCTCGGCCAGTGCGGCCAACTGCACCGTGGGTGCGTCGTCGGGGTTCACGGTTAGCGCGAAACTGCGACCGCCCACCTCGACAAGGCCGCTGTTCTGGGCAGCGAACTGCGGAGCGTCCGCAGGGCTTTCGAGGGCCGGGCCGACATCCTGCGCAACCTCCAGCCCCTCGCCATACAGGCGGAAGCTCAGCACCGTGCCCTCGGGGACGGTCAGCGCGTCCCCCTTCAGCGCATTGAGATAGATCGTCGGGCGACGGGTGTGGCGCGGCGGCTCGGCCCAGCCCTCCCAGGCGGGGCCGGTCGCCATGGGCTCGTCCGGCGCGCGGGGTGTGGGCGCCCAACTGGCCGCCAGTGCGCCCAAGCCCTGCCCCACCGGCCCCGCACCGCCGAACAGCAGCGCCATTGCCAGCGCCGTCAGCCCCACAAGGCGCAGGGCGAAGGGATCGCGGATGGCAAGGCCGGCACGGGGGCCGACGGGCCGTGCCCCTGCGGCGGCGCGGCGGGCGGCTTCGACATGGGCGCGCCACAGGCCCTCGGCCTCGGGTCCGCCCAGCGCCATGCGGTCGCCCAAGGCAGACAGAGGCCGGCCGCGCAGGCGGGCATCGACACGGACCAGCGCCTCGTCCCGAGAGGGGCGGCGGAACCGCCGCCAGCCCGCAAGGGCCGAGGCCAAGAAGGCCAGCGCCCAGGCCAGCGTCCCCCAGACCAGCAGCGCGGGCGGCAGCGCCGCGACCAGCCCCAAGGCCAGCGCGGCCGCAATCAGCATCGCCAGCGTGACCGGCACCCAGAAGGCGCGGGCCAGCCGTTCCCACCACATCCCCGCCAGCGTCAGGCCGACCGCACGCCGGGCGGCGGGTGGCAGGCCTTGGGGCTGGCGGGAAGCGCCTGTCATGTCAGCCAGTCCGGGATTCGGTCGCGGGCCAGCATCTCCTCGATCGTGGGACGCGGGCGGATGACGTCGAAGCGGTCGCCCGCGACCAGCACCTCGGGCACCAGCGGGCGCGAGTTGTATTCGGACGCCATCACCGCGCCATAGGCCCCGGCCGAACGGAAGGCGACCAGCTCGCCGTCCTCCAGCCGCGGCAGCGGCACGCCGCGCGCGAAGGTGTCGCCCGTCTCACAGACCGGGCCCACCACGTCGACGGGAGCGGGGTCGGTCCCCGGCGCGCGTTCCCGCACCGGCAGGATGTCGTGATGCGCATCATACATGGCCGGGCGGATCAGGTCGTTCATGGCGGCATCGACGATCAGGAAGTCGCGCCCCTCGCCCTGCTTCGTCCAGATGACCGAGGCGAGCAGCACCCCCGCGTTGCCCGCGATGTTGCGCCCCGGCTCGATCTCGATCTCGCAGCCGAGGTCGCCCACCGTCTCGCGCACCACCTGCCCGTATTCAATGGGCAGGGGCGGTGCGGCGTTGTCGCGGCGATAGGGGATGCCGAGGCCCCCGCCGAGGTCCAGCCGCATGATCGGGTGCCCGTCCGCCCGCAGCGCCAGGCACAGGTCGGCCATACGGGTATAGGCCTGCCGGAATGGCTCGAGGTCGGTCAGCTGGCTGCCGATATGCATGTCGATGCCCACGACCTGAAGGCCGGGCAAGGCAGCCGCATGGGCATAGACCTCGCGCGCCCGCGCGATGGGGATGCCGAACTTGTTTTCCGACTTGCCGGTGGCGATCTTGGCGTGGGTCTTGGCATCCACGTCCGGATTCACCCGCACGGCGATGGGCACCGTCGCGCCCAGGGACTGTGCGACCTGCGACAGCGCAGCCAGTTCGGGCTCGCTTTCCACGTTGAACTGGCGGATGCCCCCGCGGATGGCCTGCGCCATCTCCTCGCGCGTCTTGCCGACTCCGGAAAAGACGATCCGCTCGCCCGGCACGCCCGCCGCACGGGCGCGTGCGTATTCGCCGCCCGAGACGACATCCATGCCCGCGCCCAAGTCACCCAGCAGCTTCAGCACGGCAAGGTTCGAGTTCGCCTTGACCGCGAAGCAGACCAGGTGGTCGGTCCAGTCCAGCGCCTGCCGGAACAGGTTGAAATGCCGCGTGAGCGTCGCGGTCGAATAGACATAAACCGGTGTGCCGACCGCCCGCGCGATCTCGGCCAGCGCGACGTCCTCGGCGTGAAGCGCGCCGCCCTTGTAGTTGAAGTGATCCATGCCGTTCCGTATCGCGCCAGTCAGGCGACGATATTGCGCCAGCGCCGGCGGCTTTGCAAAGGGCGCTGCTGCGCCCCTTGCCGCCGGTCAGGCGATCGCACGCAATCGTGCGGACGGATGCGGCTGGATCAGCGGGGTTCGAGCCCGACGAGGTCCGCGCCCGACAGCGACACCGGGGCGTGGCGCTTGTTCGGGTCATAGACATAGGTGCCCTTCTGGATCAGCACCTGTTCCGAATCGCTGACCGTGCCCGATGCGCCTCCGCCACAGGCGGACAGCGCCGCCAGAGCCACGGCGATCAAAGTGAAACGTCCAATCATCTTGTGCCTCGTCTGCTCGTGATGGGCGGGTCTTCTGCCCGCTTCTGCCTGGGTCCGCGCCGCCGTTCCGGCGTGTCGCGGCGGGTGCGGCGGGGCAAGGGTCCTTCCCCTGCCCGGCCGCGCAGTCAGGGCGTGAAGACCACGCCCATGCGGGCATCGCCCGTGACGGTCACGCCCGGCTGGTCTGCCGCGCGCGGCACCTCGGGCGGGCCATCCACGCCGCAGCCCGACAGGACCACGGCCAAGGCGAAGGCCAGTCGTCTCACCATTCCTTCATCGCCTTGCGCCAGCGGGCGACCTGCGACCGCACCTGATCGGGCGCGGTTCCCCCGTATGATTGCCGCGAGGCAACCGAGTTGTGAACGCCCAAAACGTCGAACACGGCAGATGTTATCGCCGGGTTGACGGCCTGCATCTCCTCCAGCGTCAGTTCGGGCAGGTCGACACCGCGCGCCTCGGCGCGGGCGACCAGCGCGCCGGTCGCGTGATGGGCGTCGCGGAAGGGCAGCCCGGCCTCGCGCACCAGCCAGTCGGCAAGGTCAGTCGCCGTCGAGAAGCCCGAGGAGGCCGCCGCCTCCAGCCGCTCGCGGTTCACGGTCAGGTCGGACATCATCCCGGTCATCGCGGCCAAGGCCAGCATCAGCGTGTCGGCGGCGTCGAAGACCTGCTCCTTGTCTTCTTGCATGTCCTTGGAATAGGCGAGCGGCAGGCCCTTCATCACCGTGAACAGCGCGACCGCCGCCCCCAGGATGCGGCCGATCTTGGCGCGGATAAGTTCCGCCGCGTCCGGATTGCGCTTCTGCGGCATGATGCTGGAGCCCGTGGACCAGCGGTCGGACATGGCCACGAAGCGGAACTGGGCCGAGGACCAGATCACCAGTTCCTCGGCCAGCCGCGACAGGTGCGTGGCGCAGATCGCGGCGGCGCTCAGGAACTCCAGCGCGAAGTCGCGGTCGCTGACAGCGTCGAGGCTGTTCGCCGTCGGCCTGTCGAAGCCCAGCGCCTCGGCGGTCGCATGGCGGTCGATGAGAAAGCCCGTGCCGGCCAGCGCGGCCGAGCCCAGAGGCGATTCGTTCATCCGGGCGCGAGCATCGGTGAAGCGCCCGATGTCGCGGCCCAGCATCTCGACATAGGCCATCATGTGATGGCCCCAGGTAACCGGCTGCGCTGTCTGCAGATGGGTGAAGCCCGGCATCACCCAGTCCGCTCCTGCTTCCGCCTGATCGACAAGCACCCGGATCAAGGCGCGCAGGGATTCCACCGCCGCGTCGCACTGGTCGCGCACCCACAGGCGGAAGTCGGTCGCAACCTGGTCGTTGCGCGACCGCGCCGTGTGCAGCCGGCCTGCCGGCTCTCCGATCAGTTCCTTCAGCCGCGCTTCCACGTTCATGTGGATGTCTTCCAGCGCCGTCTGGAACCGGAACTGCCCGCCCTCGATCTCTGACAAGACGGTGAGCAGCCCTTCCCCGATTGCTTCCGCATCGCTAGGGCTGATGATGCCTTGGGCGGCCAGCATCGCCGCATGGGCCCGGCTGCCCCGGATGTCCTGGGCGTAGAGCCGCTGGTCGAAGCCGATCGAGGCGTTGATCGCCTCCATGATGGCGTCGGGACCCGCGGCGAAGCGCCCGCCCCACATGGTGTTGGCCGTGGGTCTTTCGGGCGTGTCGGTCATCGGATCGGTCCTGTCGGAGGTCACATGTTGCGTTCCCTCGCCCTTTATACGTCGCTGCTTATCGCTGCAAACGCAGCCGTGGCGGGGCCGGTGGACTGGCAGGCCGCGCGCGACGCGGGCCTGCCGAAGCTGATCGAATCCGAGGCGGTCCCGGTGCCGGAAATCGAGTTCACCGATCTGGACGGCGGCACGCACCGGCTGGCCGACTGGAAGGGCAAGGTCGTCCTGCTGAACTTCTGGGCCACCTGGTGCGCGCCCTGCCGCGAGGAGATGCCCTCGCTCGACGCGCTGCAGAAGGCGAAGGGGGGCGAGGATTTCGAGGTGCTGACCGTCGCCTCGGGCCGCAACACCGAGGCCGCGATCAACCGCTTCTTTCAGGAATCGGGCGTGACCGACCTGCCCACGCTGACAGACCCGCAGATGGCCCTGGCGCGCGCCTTCGGGGTCATGGCGATGCCGGTCACGATCCTGATTGACGCCGAAGGGCGCGAGGTCGCCCGGATGACGGGGGACGCCGACTGGTCCTCGCCCGCCGCGCTGGCGCTGGTGGACCAGATGCTGGCGGAATGACCTGTTAATCCTGTTCCCAGATCACGTCTGGCATTTACGGATTCTTTGCCGATCCTTGCCAGAGTCTCGTTCAGAACAAGGGGACAGCGATGCGATTCGAAGATGGACAGGCGCCCGCCGGGCAAGGCTCTCCGCTGGATTTCGCGGTCGACCACCAGACGCGGCTGACAATGGCGACCGTGCGCCGCGCGGTCGAACGGGGCGACGGCGTGCTGGCCTTCCAGCCCATCGTCCAGGCCAGCCGCACCGACCGCCCCGCCTTCCACGAGGGGCTGATCCGCATCATTGACGAGACCGGTCGCATCATCCCCTTGCGCGACTTCATGCCCGTGGCGGAACTGGGCGAACTGGGGCGGCAGATCGACTGCCTCGCGCTGGCGCTGGGCCTGCGGGCGCTGGCCGAGGAACCGGGGCTGCGGCTGTCGATCAACATGTCGGCCCGTTCCATCGGCTATCCCGACTGGCTGCGGACGCTGCGCCGCGGTGTGGCCGAGGACAAGACGGTGGCCGAGCGGCTGATCTTGGAAATCACCGAAAGTTCGGCCATGGGGCTGCCCGAGCAGGTCCGCCAGTTCATGCGCGAATTGCAGCAGGCGGGCGTCAGCTTCGCGCTGGACGACTTCGGTGCGGGCTACACCTCGTTCCGCTACCTGCGGGATTTCTCCTTTGACCTCATCAAGATCGACGGGCAGTTCATCCGCGAGATTGCCGAGCATCCCGACAACCAAGTGCTGACCCGCGCGCTGATGTCCATTGCCAGCCATTTCGACATGTTCACGGTCGCCGAGCAGGTGGAAACCGCCGATGACGCCGCCTTCCTGATCCAATTGGGAATTGATTGCCTGCAGGGCTTCTATTTCGGCGCGCCCACGATCTCTCCGCCATGGCAGGCACCGAATGCCGCCGCCCAGCGCTGAGGACAGGGCACGAGCCGAAAGTGAAAACGGCCTCTTGCGCAACATTCTTTCTCCCCCTACCCCTTAGAAGAAAGACGATTTCACGCCAAGTTGGAGGGGATGATGGCGAGAGTTGCTTTGGTGACCGGCGGTTCGCGTGGAATCGGTGCGGCGATTTCAAGGGCTCTGAAAGACGCAGGCTATGAAGTCGCGGCCAATTACGCGGGCAATGACGATGCCGCAAAGGCCTTTACCCAGGAAACCGGCATCCGGACGTTCAAGTGGTCGGTCGCCGATTATGACGCCTGCGCCGAAGGCATCCGTCAGGTCGAGGCCGAGGTTGGCCCCGTCGATGTTCTGGTGAACAACGCCGGGATCACCCGTGACGCGATGTTCCACAAGATGACGCCCCAGCAATGGAAAGAGGTCATCGACACGAACCTGACCGGCCTGTTCAACATGACGCATGGGGTCTGGAACGGGATGCGGGACCGCAAGTTCGGACGCATCATCAACATCAGCTCTGTGAACGGGCAGAAGGGCCAGGCGGGCCAGGCCAACTACTCGGCCGCCAAGGCAGGCGACATCGGCTTCACCCGCGCGCTGGCGCAGGAAGGCGCGCGCGCCGGCATCACGGTCAACGCGATCGCGCCCGGCTATATCGGGACCGAGATGGTGCGCGCCATCGACGAGAAGGTGCTGAACGAGCGCATCATCCCGCAGATCCCCGTCGGCCGCCTGGGCGAGCCCGAGGAAATCGCCCGCTGCGTCGTCTTCCTTGCCTCGGACGATGCCGGCTTCATCTCGGGCTCGACGATCAGCGCCAACGGGGCCCAGTTCTTCGCCTGACGCGAAACTGCTTATCTCTGGACCGGCCCTGCTGTCGGTCCAGGGCTGACTGTCGCCACAGGGACATGTGCCGCGAACATGTCTGGCACCATTGCGCCTTGGCGGATGGGAGCGCCTGTCTCAGATGCAATTGCCGCAAGACGATACTTGTCGCTGTGCACCGAGTTCATCCTGTGCAGGTCGGCGCCGCACCGGTTGGAGCTGCGGATACAGGAAGTATCGCGGTTATGGCCAAGCAGGTCGCATTCCGGCAGTCGGCTGATCCCGTCCAGGACCTTTACCGATCGGCTGGCCCATGTCCGGCACCCCCAAGCCGCGCAGGGTGATTTCCCCCCGTCCCGCCCATGCCCTAGGCGGCAACGGGCGGTGGCAGCGCCCTTTCGGCTGCGCGGGCATAATCGGCAACGGTGGGCAGCAGTGCCTCAGTCGTCCGCCATGCGCCATTCCAGCCCGGTGAAGCCGTCGCGGAAGGCGAAGATCACCAGATGCTTGTCGATGACATAGCGCAGGTTGATGATGCCCTTGGCGTCCTCGGCCTCGACCCGGGCAACGAAGGTGCCATCCTCGGCGCGAAGCCGGACGCTGCCCGCCTCCATCTCGAAAGCCGCGGAGTCCGCCTCGGCGCGGACCTCGATCTTGTGGGCGAAGTGCTTGGCGAGTTGCTGAACGTATTTCGAGGCGTTCGGCGTGGGATAGCGGGCGGTCGAGATCATGGCGGTCCTCAATGCAGGGTGGGTCGGTCGGTGTCAGTCCGGACCGGAAGCGGCGTGCCAAGCTGGTCGTGCCAGTGGTGATGCAGGACCAGCGGGCGGTCGTCGTGGCGCATGACCTCGACAGGGGTGTCATACAGCGCGGACAGAACCGGCTCGGTCAGCACCGTCTCGGGTGGGCCCTCGGCCACGACCCGGCCGCCCTTCATGGCGACAACATGGTCGGCCCAGGCGGCGGCATAGTTGACCTCGTGCACGACCGTCACGACGCTGCGGGCGCTGCCGCGCACCAGATCCGCCAGCCGTGCCATCAGCGCGCGGGAATGGGCCATGTCGAGATTGTTCAGCGGCTCATCCAGCAGCAACCAGTCGGTGCCCTGCGCGAAGGTCATCGCCAGATGCGCGCGCTGCGCCTGCCCGCCCGAGATCTCGTCCAGAAAGCGGTCCTTGAGGAGGGTCAGCCCGAAAGCCTCCAGCGCCTGCCGCACGGCCTCGCGGTCGGCGGCTTTGGGGCGGCCGTGGTGATGGGGCCAGCGGCCGAAACCCACCAGTTCGGCCACCCGCAACCGGCTGGCGATATGGGTCTGCTGGCCCATGACGGCCATGGTCAGGGCCAGCCGCTCGGTCGGCGTGGTGGCAAGGTCCAGCCCGTCGATCTCGATACGGCCCGCCTGCAGGGGCTCCAGCCGGGCGATCAGCCGAAGCAGCGTGGACTTGCCCGCCCCGTTCGGCCCGATCAGCGCAATCAGCTTGCCGCGCGGCAGGGTCAGGTCGATGTCATGCAGGATCGGCGCGGCGCCGATGCGATGGGTCACGCCCTCAATGCGGATCATCGGACACGTCCTTTCAGAAGGAGGAACAGGAAGAACAAGCCGCCCGCGAACTCGACGACGACCGACAGGGTCGCGGCCTGTCCCATCAGGCGCTCGAACAGGGCCTGGCCGGTCACAAGAATCGCCGCGCCGATCAGGGCGGCGGCGGGCAGCAGCACCGCGTGGCGGGCGGATGGCGCGAGCCCATGCGCCAGCCCCGCGACCAGCAGGCCGAAGAAGGCCACCGGCCCCACCAGTGCGGTCGAGACGGCGACCAGCATCCCCACCAGCCCCAGCGTTACCAGCACCAGCCGGTCGAAGCGCAGCCCCAGCGAGATCGCGGGCTCGCGCCCCAGCGCCACAACGTCGAGACGCGGCGCGAGCCACAGCGCCGCCGCAACGCAAAGTCCGGCGATGATGCCCGCGACGGGCAGAAGCGCCGCGTCGAGGCTGCCGAAGCTTGCGAAGCTCGCCGCCTGCACGGTGGCGAAGGCATTGGGGTCCATGACGCGGGCCAGGAAGCTGGACAGCGAGCGGAACATCACCCCCAGGATCACGCCCGTCAGGATCGTGCGCGGGATGTCCCGTGCGCCCCGGCCCAGAAGCGTGCCGAACAGTGCCGCCGCCAGCAGCGACATCGCCGCGACCTCGGCCAGGAACTTCGCCCCCGCGGGCAGCGCGGCAAAGCCCGCGACGCCCAGGGCGGCGATCATCGCCGTCTGCAGCAGCACGTAAAGCGCGTCAAAGCCCATGATCGAGGGCGTCAGCACCCGGTTCGCCGCGACCGTCTGGAACAGCACCGTGGCGATCCCGGTGGCCGCGCCCACGACCACCAGCCCGGCCAGCTTGGTCCCGCGCAGCTGCAGGATAAAGGCACGGTTGCCCCCGCCGATCCCCTGGAACATCCAGACCAGCGACGCGGCTGCCAGCAGCGCCAGCAGCGCGGCGATCAGGGTGGCCGCCGCCCTATCCACGGACAGCCGGCCGGTAGAGCAGCCACAGGAAGATCACCGAGCCCACTACGCCCAGGATCGTGCCGACCGGGATCTCGTAGGGGTGGCGGACGATCCTTCCCACCAGGTCGCAGGCCAGCAAGAGGCCCGCGCCGCCGGCGGCGACCACGGGGATCGAGGCGCGCAGGTTGTCTCCCATGACCCGCGCGACGATGTTCGGCACCACCAGCCCGACAAAGGGGATCATGCCCACGGTCGTCACCACCATGGCCGAGACGACCGAAACGACCACCATACCCAGCCGCATCACCCCCCGTGTGGAGAGCCCCAGCCCCGTCGCGACCTGGTCTCCCAGCGACAGGATGGCGAAGCGGTCAGCCGCGAACCAAGCCAGCCCCGCTGCCGCGCCGGCGATCCAGAGCAGTTCATAGCGACCTGCGATGACGCCCGAGAACTCGCCCGACATCAGCCAGGTGCCCACGAATTGCAGCAGGTCCGCCTCCCAAGCGATCCAGGTCACGACCGCGCCGATGATGCCCGACAGGACGAGCCCCGCGATGGGAACCAGCATCACCTCGCGCACCGGCAGGCGGCGGACGATCTGCAGGAACAGGGCCGTGCCCGCCATGGCCGACAGGCTCGCCACCACCATCTTGACCCAGATGGGCGCCCCCGGCGCCAGCAGCGTGATCGCCAGCAGTCCTAAGGCCGCGCTTTCGCCCGTGCCCGCCGTGTCGGGGCCGACGAAGCGGTTTCGCACGAGGCTCTGGATCACGACGCCCGCGACGGCCAGCGCCGCGCCGGTCAGCAGCACCGCCAACGTGCGCGGCAGGCGCGATTCCATCAGCACCAGCGTCGTCCAGCCCTCGCCTGCCGCAGCGCCCGGGCCGATCTGCGCGGCTCCGAGGCCGAGGCTCGCCAGCACCAGCAGCGCCAGGACCAGCCCCGCGGCAAGCGGGCGGGCGGTCATTCCGACAGGGCCGCCGTCAGCGCGTCCAGCGTCTCGGTCAGCGCGGTATAGCCGCCGGGCGCGAGATAAACGTTGTCGGCCAGCAGATAGACCACGTGCCCGTTCTTCCAGGCATCGGTCCGGCGCACCAGCTCGTTGTCCAGCGTGGCCTGGGCCGAGGGCTCGTCCGCGCCGATGGCCGCGCCGCGGTCCAGAACGAACAGCCATTCGGGGTTCGCCTGGGCGATGAATTCATGGCTGATGGCATCGCCGTGATTGGCTTCGGACTTCAGCGTTGCGTCCACCTGCGGCAGACCGGTGACCTCGTAGATCCAGCCGAAGCGCGATCCCTCGCCATAGGCCGACATCTTCGGCCCGTTGGTCAGCACGACCAGCGCGCTGCCCTTGTCCTTGCCGGCCTCGGCCAGCGCGGCGAGCTTGCCGTCCAGCGTTGCGGCCAGTGCCTCGCCTTCGGCCTGCTTGCCGAACAGCGCGGCCAGCCCGGCCAGCCGCGCCTTGGCGTCGGCGATCAGGTCGGCGCCGTCCACGGTCATGTCGATGGCGGGGGCGACCTGCGCCACCGCGTCCTTCTTCACGGCCGAGCGGTTGGCGACCACGATCAGGTCGGGGCCAATCGCGGCGAGCTTTTCCAGGTCCGGCTCTTGCAGGGTCCCAGCGGGGGCCGCCGACTGCGCCAAGGGCTGCAGGTGATCGAGGTAAAGCTTGTCCGGCACCGCCACCGGCGTCACGCCCAGCGCCATCATCGAGTCGGCCACGCCGAGATCGAGCGCCGCCACCTTTTCGGGCGTGCCGGGCAGGGCCACGGGTCCCTGAGCGGTCTCGACCGTGACTTCGGCAAGAGCGGCAGAGGCCATCAGCGCCGCCACGGCGGCCGACAAGATCATGCGCATGAACGCGTCCTTTCCTGGGCATGGGTGCGCGGCATCCGCCGTCGCGCCTGCCGCGGATTATGAAGCAAGGCCGCCGGAGTCAACAATGCCGACTAATTCCCTCAACGACTGTTGACCCGCAGGGAAGCCGCCCGCCCTACCGGGTCAGCCAGCGCAGCGAGCGTTCCAGCCGGGCACCCGCATCGCGGTCGAACCACTTGCCGTGCGCGAAGATCACCCGCTCGGGGTTCGTGGCCAGCAGCCGGCGCCCGGCCTCGCACGCCCGGCTTCCGCCCATCCTGACGACCGCGCGCAGATAGGCGGGAGCCTTGCCGTCCGGGGCGGTGATGCCCATCGCCCGCGCGAAGGGGCGCAGGGGAAACGGCAGCTTCTCGGGCTCGAAATTCAGCACGAGGTCCACGAGGATCAGGGACCGGCTGGGGCGGTGGAACAGCGCGATCTCGCGGAAACCGCCGCCGCCGGGCACGATGATGCGGTCGAGTTCCTCGGGCCAGTCGGGCAGCGGACCTTCGTGCAGATCACGATCAAGGCGCACGCCCGAGCGCTTCACTGTCCCCCGCTGCCGCAGGCCCGGCGCGGCCCAGGTGAGGGCCCCGGGAAGCTGGGTCTGCCATTCCTTGAGAAAGGTCCAGTGAACGATATTGGGCGCGACCAGGTGCCGGATCGGGCCAAGGCTTTCCAGCGCGGCCTGCAACTGCGGCAGGTGGCGCGTCGGGGAATGCAGCAGGATCTCGCCGCTAGCCAGACGCACGACGGTCATGCGGACGGGGATGGGGATTACGCCCATCGCCCGCATCGGGCCGCTGTCCACGACCCACAGGTCCTGCGCCACGGGCTTGGGGATGTCGAGCGGCGGATATGTCGCCTCGGTCATCGCCGATCCCTCCTGCGCGACCGGCGGCCCGGGCGGCTGAGCGCCAGCGCGAGTCCCCCGGCAAGGGCAAGCCCGGCCAGCGCCGCCACGGCGCCCGCGCGCTGCCCGGGCGACCTGAACCCGCCGTCGATGCCACCCCGATCGGCCGGTGGCTCGAACAGGTTGCCGCTGGTGCGCGGCGCAGGCGGCGCGTCGGAAAGGTACGATCGCATGAAGCGGGCCATCAGCCGCGTGCTCGCCTCGGGCGAGATCGCATGGCCCAGCCGCACCAGCGCGGTCGGCATCCCGATCATCGTCGTGGGCCGGGGGCGGTCGGCAAGGCCCAGGATCACCCGGGCCACCCGCCGCGGGTTTATCAGCGGCGGCGGGGCGGACAGCTCGCGCCCCGTGTAGTTGGCGCCATGCGCAATGCCGGGCGCATCCACGAAGGCCGGGTAGACATCGCAGACATGGATATGCGGATGGGGCGCCAGCTCGCCCCGCAGCGCCTCGGCGAATCCCCGCAGGCCGAACTTGCTGGCGCTGTAGGCGGCGGCGAAGGGCGCGGCGGCAAAGCCCCCCAGCGAGATCATGTTCACGAAGATCCCATGGCCCTGCCGCAGGAAAATCGGAATCGCCGCATAGGCGTCGTTCATGTGGCCGATCAGGTTGGCGCGGATGATCTGCTCATGCGCGTCCAGCGGCACCTCGTGGAAGGCGCCGACCGCCCCCACGCCGACATTGCTGACCCAGACGTCGATGCCGCCCGCGAAATCGAGGGCGCGGCGGGCAAGCTCGGCGACCTCGTCGGCCTGCGTCACGTCGGTGGGCACGACCAGGGCTTCGGCGCCAAGCTGGCGGCAGCGACCGGCGACTTCCTCCAGCGCGGGGGCGTCGCGCGCGGCGATGACCAGCCGCGCGCCGTCCCGCGCGAAGGCCTCGGCCGTCGCCTGGCCGATCCCGCTGGAGGCCCCGGTGATCACGACGCTGCGGGGTTGCGATGCGGCTGCGCTGTCGGGCATGGGCGGCTCCTCTGCCGGGGCGGCTCCCGCCGGTCGCGGCAGGCGCCTGCACGAGACTCAACCGTTCCACCGCCCCTGCGTTCCACCGCGCATCCATCTTTGCCGCGGGGGCGGCCTTGTCACAGGCCCGAGGGAAACATCTCCGCATCCCCGGGGTCGGCCTGCGCGGCAGGGTCGGCGTCGCCGCCGTGAGGCGTGGGCGTCAGTGCCGTGCTGCGGTCGAACCAGACCCAGGCGTCGAACTGGCGCGGCAGATCGGCCTCCATGTAATGGCTCTGGCGCTCGGTTCCGGGGCGATAGATCACGCCGATGAAGCGTTCGAGCAGGCGGTCGGGAAGGCCCGCTGGCGCACCGCCGAAATCGGCCAGGAAGCGCGGGATGCCGGTCGCGTGGCACAGCGCCTCCCAGCTGCCGGGCAGCGGCGGGCGGACCTTCATCACTTCCATCTCGTCGCCCCAGTCGTCAGCCGCGGCGACGGTGCCGGTGGCGGTGCCGAAGCCGATCAGCGCGGCGTCCTTCCCGAAGCGCTCGCGGCAGAGCTGGCCCAGGTTCAGCTCGCCCATGCCGCGTCCCATCGCCGTGGCCCGCGCGTCTCCGATATGCGAATTATGCGCCCAGACGACGGCCCGCGCCTGCGGCCCGCGCGCCTCCATGATCTGTTCCAACGTTTCGAACATGTGCCGGTCGCGCAGGTTCCACGAGGCGGCGCCCCCCTGGTACATGGCGCGGTAATAGCGTTCCGCCGCGCTGACGAGCCGGGCGTTCTGCGCCGCATCGAGATAGCTTTCAGGGTCGCCCTCGATCCCGCGCTGCAGGATCTCGCGGCATTGGGCGACCACGGCCTCCTCGCAACTGCCATAGCGGCGGCGCAGCACCGCGCTGCCGTAATGCTCGGGTTCCTCGGCCCAGGGCGTCAGGCAGCCATAGCGCCGCCGCGCGATCCCGGCCGCCTCCGGGTCATGGCGGTCCAGATAGCCCAGCACTGCCTCGATCGAGGCGCCGAGGCTGTAAAGGTCGAGCCCGTAGAGCCCCGCGCGGTCTTCCGGCGCGCGGCCCGCGTTCTCGCCCTTCAGCCAGTCCACCAGCGCGGCGAACTCGGTGTTCCGCCACATCCAGCGGGGAAAGCGCTGGAACGGCTCGGAGGGCGCAGGTCCGGGACGGTCGCGCGCCCGGCGGTCCAGCACGGCCATGTCGGGCCAGTCGGCCTCGCAGGCGATGATCCCGAAGCCGTGACGGCTGACCAGCCGCCGGGTGATCGCCGCGCGGGCACGATAGAATTCGGCCGTGCCGTGACTCGCCTCGCCCAGAAGGATGACGCGGCGATCGGCGAAGCGGTCGAAGAGCGCGGCAAGATCGTCATCGATATCGTCGAAGGGTTCGGCAAGGCCGGCAATCAGGGCGGCGGGGCCTGAGGGTGTCTCGCCAGCGTCCTTGTGCGTTCCTGCCATGCTGTGCGGATCGCCACCCCCCTGCCCCCTGGCGGGCGCCGGCATGTTGTCAGGTTCCTTCCGGGAGTCTGCCACGGCGCTTTCCGTTTCAGGGCTGCATCACCCCTACCAACCGGCAAAGCGTCAGGCTGTTCCCGACGCGCCGGAACGACTCGGCCATCTTCTGCCAGGCAGGCCGGAGAACGGCTCGAAGGCGCAGCATCGGCCGACCTGAATGACAGCATTTCCATGAAACGGGCGCGCCCAAGCGCGAAACAGTCCCGGCCCGGAGCCTTGCCACGATCTTTTCGGGCCTGCAGCCTAGCGCGGCGGCTGGTCGGACCAGTTCTTCGCCTCGCGTTCCAGACGGTCGCGCAGTTCGGTTTGCTCGGCGATCGCGGCCTCCAGGCGTTTCACCGTCTCGTCGCGTTGCGCCTGCAAACGCTCGATCCGCCCGTTGATCCGGGCGATGCGCGCTTCGAGGGTCTTCGCCGGAAGGGCGAGATCCTCGGCGGTGCGGGTGGCCCGCTGCGCGTCGCGCATGGTCGTCTGGATGTCCTTGAGCTGGGTTTCGATCAGTTCGGCAAGGGTCATCGGGGTCACTCCGCGATCCTGGTTCAGGTATCCAGGTTGAAGCTGTTGGTCGGGGTGGGGACGAAGCCGCCCTGCACGGGAACGTTTTCGGCGACGTTGCCCACATAGGTGGCATCCATGAAGTTCAGGTTGACCGGGAAGTATTCCCCCACCAGCGACTTGATCTGATTGCCGACCACCGCAGCGTGCCGCCCGGTCAGCGAGACGGTGGCGCGGTTGTCGCTGGGCGGCAGCGAGAAATGCATGCAGTAGTTGTCCGAGAAGGTGACCCGCTCGAACCGGATGTTCGCGGTGTCGGTCAGCTGCTGCGACAGGATCTCGACCAAGGCGGTCGCGCCGCTGCCGGTGAAGCTGTTGCCGAGGATCTTGATCGGGAACCCCAGCACGATCCGCCGGTCGGCAAGGACCACGCTCGCCTCCAGCAGCCCGCGATAGCGCAGGGCCCGGTCCTCGTTGGCCACGTCGCGGGTCTGCCCGCCCGCGTAGGTGACGAGGTTTCCGGCAACCAGGGCCTCGAGCACGAGGTCGCCGAAGATGCCCCAGGCGATATTCGACGCCTGCCCGTCCGGACCCTGGCCGGTGTCCATCACCTCGTTGCCGGTGACCGCGGTCTCGCCCAGAACCAGATAGCAGCCGATGCCCGTGCCGATCGGCGCCGCGAAGCCTGCGTTCAGCACGCGATTGCCGCCGATGACCGCGCGCGCGGTGGCGGCGGCGACAAGGATGCCGCCGCGCGAAGGCTGGCGCAGGCGGTTTCCGGTCACGGTCGGGGCGTCCTGGTTCATCACCACGACCCCGAAGCCGCCGCGCTCGATCCGGTTGTCCGCGATCCGGCAGCGGCCGCCCTGCACGATGCCGATGCCGACGCTGGAATCGCCGATGTCATTGCCGGCAATGTCCAGCCCCGTGCAATCCTGCGCGAAGATGCCAGGCGCGGCCGCCTCGCCCCCGCCACCCCCGACGTGGTTGCCCGTTATCCGGCATTCCTGCGTGTTCAGCGCCACGATGCCGCTCTGCGGACCTTCGACGACATTGCCCGACACCTCGACGTCCTCGACCTGCGGCGGGATGTCGAGGTTCGGGTCGCTGGCACCCACGACGATGCCGATGGTCGCGGCACCGGGAACCCGCCCGACATGGAGGCAGCGATTCCCGCTGGCGCTGCTGCGGGCGGCGGCCAGCCGGATGCCGACATGGCCCTGGCCCGGATACCGGACGAGGTTGCCCCGCACCTCGGCCATCCCGGCGGCCATGTCGATGCCGATGGCGACACCGGGCGGGATGCCTTCGGGCGCTTCCGCACATTCGACGGTGCAGTCGGTGACGCGGGAACGGAAGGCCAGCGAAAAGGGCGTGCCGCCGGGGTCGTCATTGACCACGATCCCCGCGATGCCGTTGCGGATCGTGCAGCCCGAGACCTCGATCGGCCCTGTCGCCCGGTCCATGCCGATGCCGACCAGCCCGGGCCCGCCGTCCACTCGGCCGGTCTCGATCCCGCAATCCCGCACAACAATGTCGCCCGAGGAATCGGTGACGTAGATGCCCGTCACGGCGCTGTCGATGCGGCAATCCCGGACGGTCACCTCATCCGAGGCCGCGATGCGGATGGCGATGCCCACGGGCTCGGGGGCGGCCGAGAAGCGGCAGTCGGACACCACCAGATCGTCGGCGCCGCTGACGTCGAGCAGCCCGCCGTTGCCTGCCAGCACATCGTCGCCGACGAAGGTGATGGTCGCGATGCGGTTGCGGGCGGCGGGCTCGCGGGCTGTTCCGGTGATCCGAAGCGCCGGATCGCCCCTTGGCGCCTGCACGACGACGCCCTTCGCCTCGCCATGCAGGGTGACGCCCGACCGCCCGAGAACCAGCGTCTGCTGCGGCGCATGGGTGCCGGGCTTCAGGCAGATGCAGCCGCCCGAGGGCGGCAACTGATCGATGGCCTGCTGGATGGACTCGCCGGGCGCGACGACAAAGGTGCAGCAGCATTCCTCGTCGGTGTCGATCGGGTTGCGGCAATCTTCGATCGGCTCGATCCAGCCGCCTGCTCCGCCTTCCACCACCGCAAGCCGGGCATGGTGGTGATGCGTATCGACGGGCGGCGCCGTATTCAGGATCTCGATCGTGCCGGTTGCGGCGCGGGCGCGGAAAACCCAGTGATCGTCCACCCGGACCTTCTGCGGGCCGGGCGCAAAGGAGACCTCGACGGCGATCCCGGCCTCGAGCTCGACGAACTCGCCCGCGGGCGGGACCGGGAACACTCCGGGGCCGAGCGGATTGTCCAGATCTTCCAGCAGCGCGCCGCCCGAGGCGCGAACCTCTCCCTTCTGGTCCCAGCGGATGATGCGCAGGTTGCGGTCGGGATCGGGCACGCCATCGGCATTGGCGGGGAAGGTGCCGGCGGGGACCGGGCCCTGGAAGGTGATGAGCCCGGTCGCCGGATCGGCCGTCTCGACCATCCGCATCAGCCCCGGCATTCCGGCGAATTCCAGCCGGTCGTCGATCATCTCGAACCAGTCGCCGGGGGCGAAGCGGTGGACGTCGTCGCGCGCGACCTCGGCCACCGTGATCTGCGTGGCGCTGTCGAGGGTGGTGACGCGGGTCGCCACCGACCCGTTGGTGCGCGACCATTTCAGCAGTGGCCGGCCATCCGCGTGCAGGCCGTGGGTGGCCAGCCGGTAGGTGCGGTTCTCGGTCGTGCGCAGGCGCTGGCCGGGCGGGATGTCGCAGGGGTTGCCGGGATCGGCCACCGGAACCAGCAGGGTCGTCAACCGGATGGTGGAAGGCTGGATCTCGGCCTGCCACGCGTCGATCTCGTCGTCCGGCGTAGCGCAGGTGACGCCTTCGGGGACGCCCAGCGCCCTGACCTGCCAGACCGTCTGGATGCGGCCGGCGGTATCGACGCCGACCGCGGGCTCGACCAGCGAGGGGTCCTTGAGGTGATCGACCTCGCGGCGCCAGACGTCGAGATAGACGAGCACGTCGCCCGCGGTCGGGTCGGGCGCGGAGCCGCCGGGAAGGTAGGGCTGTCGGTCGAAGGGCACGGCCGTGGACGAGCGCAGCTCGGCATGGGGGGCGTCGAAATCCTCGGTCCCGCCTTCGGCGGCGGGAAGCCCGTGGTTCTCGGCCAGAAAGCCGTCCACATACATGCGGCCGACCCCGATCTGAAGCCCGCCGCCCGCGCCGATGGTGATCCGGAAGCTGTCGGGCAGCCATGCCGGATAGCCGGCGCGGCCGACCAGATCCATGGTCTCGACCCGCCAGCGCCGGTCGCGCGCAAGGGCGGCCTCGTTCTGCTCGCTGTCGAGCGTGAGCTTGCCCTGTGCAAGGAGGAGTTCGTTGTGGTTGTCGCGCGGGTCGAATGTCCTGCCGGAAATGTCCAATGTCATGTCAGAACTCCTTTCCGACTGTCAGTTTTCGAAGAACGACCCGGCCTCCATGCCGACCGGCAGGTATTCGTCCAGCCTGAGTTTCAGGTTCGCCATCCGCTGCGGGGCGAACAGCCCGTGATGGGCGCCCATCTCGCCGCCATCGTCCGCGCCGGTCGCGATGCCGGGATGAATGCCGCGCGACAGCTGCATATACGCCGGGCGGCCATAGCGGCGGTCGGTGAACATCGGCTGCGCCCAGGCCCTTTCGGCCGGCCGCGCGCCTTCGGGAAGGCAGCGATGGCGGCGCGGCGTGCGGGTCTCCGGGGGCGTGACCGAGAAGCGGATGCAGCCGACCTGCACCCGTTCGGCCCGCACCGGAAGGGTCCAGCCGTCGCCGGCGGCCAGGTGCGCGTCGAGGATGCTGTCGGAAACCAGCGGCATCTGCCGGGCGTGGACCTTGCCGATCAGCGTGCAGGCCACCGCCTGCAGCGTTCCGCCCGCCGAAAGCCCGTCGGGCGCCGAGAAGGCCACGTTGCCGGGCGCGCCCGCGTCCACTATCGTGTCGGCCAGAGCGACTTCGGAATCGGCCACGCAGCGGATGCCGCCGAGGATCGAGGACGTGATCTCGACCGCCACGTTCGGCGCCTCGACAACCAGCGACGGCGTGCCGGGCGAGACGGCGTCGCCATTGGCGTCCAGCGTCAGGCCGGGGACCAGCGTGACGTGACTGAGGATCAGCCGCCGGATCCCCGCGCCCGCCGGCACCCGGATCGCGCCGCCCGCGATCAGCAGGCCGTTCAGCACCACCTCGGCCGAGGCGCCGCCGGTGACGAGGATGTCGCCGCCCGCGATGATCGTCGGCCGTTGCTCGTTGGCCGCCTGCACCCCCAGCCGGACGTCGGGGTCAGGGTTCAGCGAAATGGTTTCGGAAAAACGCCCGCTGTCGGCGATCTCGACACCGCCGCCGCCGGCGACGCTGTCGATGGCCGCCTGCAGCACGTCGCCATGGACCGCCTGCACGACCGGCGCCAGTCCGGCGTCGAGGCTGGCCGCGCGGTCGTAGCTGCCGCCGCCGATCAGATGCGGGACGGCATGGCTGAAGGACACCACCACCTCGGCCGGCGCCGGCTGCGCCGAGGGAAAGGCGATGCGCCCGCGCTCGGGGTCGATGTAGATGCCGCTGGGCGGGTCATGGGCCCAGCCCCCGCCCTCGTCGGCCAGATACGCGGCGCGGACCTCGCTGACCGGAATTTCCAGCCCATCGGCGGTCACGGCGATGTCGCGCGGATAGAAAGCGGAAAGGTGGTCCCGCAGGCCGAGGATCGGGATGGCGTCCGGCACGTCCAGCGGCGTGGCGAGATGGGCGATGTCGGTTTCGGTCCGCCCCTGCGCGAACAGCGGCTGGCTGGCCGCGAGCGGAGAGAAGAACCAGCGGTGCCCGTCCAGCGCGGCTGCCGGGGCGCTGCGGACGGGCACCGCCGCCAGCCGCCACAGGTGGATGCCGATGTTGCGGATGTTGTGCCGGCCCTCGCCGCTGGCGATGCGGCCCACGTCCACCGTCCGCGCCGAGGTGTCGAAGGCGCGATCGACCGGGCGCAGCGGATCGGGCGCGGTCAGCGCAGGCCACCCGAAGGACGATGCCCGGACATGGTTCATGTTCTGCGTCCACACCAGCCGTTGGAAATATTCGACGGCATGGGCGGGCCAGCCGGTGACGTCGCGCGACAGCGCTTCCAGCGCCACCACCGTTCCCTTGCGCTTGCGCCGCGCAATCTCGCCGGCAACCAGGGCGCGCGGGTTGGCGATCTGCGGGGTGACGCCGTGGATCGGCCGGAAGCCGATCAGGTCGCCGATATAGGCGGTCAGCCAGGGCGCACAGGTTTCGATGAACTGGTCGTCGTAGAGGCGGCGGACATCTTCCTCCAGGATCGCGGCCTGAAGCCCGAGAATGCCGATCAGGTCCTTCAGCGCGCCATCAGACTGGCCGTCGCGAAGGCGCAGGATCGCCGGCAGGCGGGCATGGATCTGTTCGGGCGAAAACAGGGTCATGGCAGGATCACCAGTCTGTCGAGGGCGCCGGGATGGAGGGTCAGCAGCTCGGCGCCCAGTGCCGAGCCGTCGGGCAGAAGCCTCATGCCCTCGGCCACCAGCCCGGGCAGGTTCGCTTCCGGCCGCGGCGTGCCGTCCGGGTCGAAATCCCGCCACAGCCCGGTCATGTCCACGGCGACCACGCCCGGGACCGCGTGGATCTCGGCCACGATTTCGGACATCCAGACCGCCTGCGAGAAGCTGCGCGCCGCGAAGCCGAACCGGTCGCGCAGGCGGTCGCGGACGGCGGCAAGAACATCCCCGGCGATGAAGTCGGGATCGTCCTTGACTCGCGCGCCCAGGTGGAAGGTGGCGGGGCGATAGCTCGATACCAGCACCCGGCGATAGGGGTCGGCATGGCTGGCGATGGCTGCCGAGAGCCCGTCGTGCAGCGCCGAGCCGGGCAGGATCTGCTCGCCCTCCTCCCCGGCCACGGTCAGGTGCACGGTCTGCGTGACGCCATTGGCCAGAAGCCGCGCCTCGGCCTTGGCGATGCCGGCATAGCCCTGTGCGAAGTCCTGGAAGTCGATTGCCGACACCGCCCGGTCCAGCGTCCGCACGGTCAGCGGCGCGTTCTGGCGAATCCCCTCGGCGGGCTCGGGATCGGCGCCGCCCGACGAGGGCAGGCTGTTGACGGCGCCGATCAGTCCCAGGGGGCGGCTCATCAGAACGTTCAGCTGCCCCGCCTTGACCCGACCGGCAAGGCCCAGTCCCTTGCGGTAGGTGGCGCGCAGGTTCTGCCGTCCGGTGGGTGGCCGCGCGCCGTTGATGCCATCGCCGAAGCGCACCGTGGTGCGCCCCGCGGCATCCGTCGAGGTCGTATAGACCCGGTCCTGCGGACCCGAGCCGAGCAGGTTGCCCACCCTGGTCCAGCGGATGTCGTTGACCCGCACCTCCAGCGTCGGCGCGGCGCCCGAGGCCGAGTTGTCGGTGACATGGGTCTGCGGCGCCTGCTTCAGCGTCACACTTAGGAACGGCACGGTGGCGTCGCCATCGCCAAGAAGCTCGGCGACGCTTTCGCCGTGGGTCGCCTTTGCGACATTGGCGTTGATCCTGACCGAGTCGCGCAGGAACGGGCCCGGCAGCGCCGGAGAGAACCGGATCGCCGTGCCGCCCCCGGCCGAGAAATCATGCGTCACCTCGTCCAGCGTCGCCATTGCCGTGGTTCCGGCCTCGCCGTCCCCGACCCGCCGACCGCTGAGGGCGATGCGCTGGCCGACCTGCAGGCCCGGCGCATAGCCGTGCAGCCGCATCGGCTCCGATGATCCATCGCTGACCGGGGCGGACAGGCGGGGGCGGCCGACGGTCACGGTTTCGGCGGCGAAATAGACGGTGGTGCCGCGGATCGTCATCCTGTCGAACCCGGTCCTGGACGACAGTTGCAGCCGCATCGCCTTGCCCGAGACGGTGAAGCGCGACAGCGAGGTCTCGGCCACCGCGCGGGCGGTATAGGCGCCCCAGTTGTCACCATCGCGCAGGATCACCGTCGAGCCGTTGGCCAGCAGCGGCTGCGCCCCTTCGACGAAGATCGTGCCGTCAGAGCCGGTGTCGAGCACCGCAAGCGCGCCATCGGCCCAGGCGGCCGACTGGCCCTTGAAGGGCCCGTCGATGACGCCGTTCGCCACGACGACGCCGTCCTTGACCTCGTAGTTCGGCACCGTGCCCGTCAGCGCCGGTGGCAGCGTCGAGAATGGCGGCGCGGTGTGACCGAAGACCGGGGCATGGGCCCTGAGCAGCGTGATCGTCGGCCGGGCCGCTTCAAGCGTTCCATAGACCTCGAACAGCCTGGCCTCGTCATGTCCGGCCGCCGTGACCTCTGCGGCGAACTCGGCGGCCGACAGGATGCGTCCGAGATAGCTCAGCGCGGGCTCGGGCGGCGTGATGCTGGCGGAATGGACGGGTCCGCTGTCGTCGATCAGGGGCGGGGTCAGGACCGGCTCGACCCACAGAAGGGTGAAGTCCCGGGCGTCGGGGTCCGCGGCGCGGTCGGCGGCAAGCCGTTCGATGCGCGTGACGACCGAAAGGAATGGCTCGCCGGCCGCGTCGAAGAACACCATGTCGCCGGCCGCGGCGGACAGGGCCGTGCCCTCGATCCAGATCCGCCGCATGGTCCGGGTCAGGACCTGCGGCGCCTCCAGTTGCGGGCGGATCGCGTTCCAGGCGGGGCGCGCCTCGATCCCCTCGATGGTCTCATAGGTGACCGGCGCCTGGTCCTGGGCGGGGGTGGACTGGACCTTGATGCCGGGCGTCAGGACCACCGAGGCCGGAGCGCCGGGGGTGCTGTCCATCGTGAAGGCGATATCGGCCGAGGCGGCCACGCCCGGCCCGGGCTGGTAGCCGATCAGCCGTGCGAGCTGATGCAGGGAATCCAGCTCCTCGGCGGTGCGCAGCAGGCCCTCGGACATCAGCCGTTCATTGTAGAACGTCAGGATGTCCCCGACCGCAGCCCAGGCGTCGATCAGGGCGATCGTCGGGTCGCGCGTGTCGCGGATGGTCAGCCCGGCAAGCGCCCCCGCATCGGCCGAGGACAGCCGCGCCAGCATGGTGTCGCGAAAGCTCTGCCAGTCACCCGAGCGGTAGGAGATGGCGGGCAGCAGCGGCGCGTTCCCGGGCTCGACCGGGGCACGGACGGCGATGCCGTCGCAGCAGCCGCAGGAGGTTTGGGTGCCATCGGCCATCTCAGCCTCACAATCCCCCCGAGATCTCCAGCCGAAGCTGGCCGCGCTCGGGGAAGTTCGGGTCGTTGTCCAGTTGGGCGATCTCCAGCCGCTCGAAGGTCAGGAACTCGTCCTCCAGCCCGCCGGAGGAGGTGTCGCCCAGCCGCCGGAAGACCTTGGCGCGGACGCTTCGGACGCCCGGCACGGACTGGACCGCGGCCAGAATGGGCGACAGCCAGACTGTCTGGCCGAAGCTCTGCCGGTCGGGATCGAAGAGGCCGGGCGTCCCGTCAGGCGCGGCACGGGCCCCGAGGACGGCAAGGATCCGGCGCTGCACGTCGCTGCGGAAGAAGCCCGGCAGCAGGCAGACGCCAAGCTCGACCTCCAGCGGCACGAAGATCGGGGGATCGACGTTCAGGTCATAGCCGGCCAGACGGAAGCGTTCCAGGAACCCGGCCAGCCGCCCGGCGAAGGCGTCATCCACCGGCCCGCCGCCGAAGCGGTCGGCCGAGACGAACACGGTCAGCCAGCTTCCCGTATGGATCCAGGTGGCGGCGGCGCGCTGGACCTCCGCCAGCCGCCGGCTGACCTCGGCATAGTCCTCGCGGGTGACGGCGCGTTCCTGGGTGCGGAAGGCATGGGGCGCGCGGGCGCGGACCGAGGCGGCGGTTTCGGGATCGACGCCGCCGGTCGATGGCAGCGGGTTGCGCACCCGGACGATCTGGGGCAGCGCCAGCGCGATGTGGCGCAGGGTATCGGCGCCGATCGCCCCGCCGGGCCCCGAACCGACGCGATAGGTTGCGGCGAAGGCGGTTCCCGGCTCGGGGCGATGGCCGTTGATGTCGTCGCCGAAGCGGATCTGCGCGGTGCCGTCGGCTTCGATCTCGGCAACGAACTCGTCGGCGAAGGGGCCCGAGGCGAGCAGGTCGCGCCGCGCCGCCCAAGGGTCGCCCCCGGGGCTGCTGGTCAGGGCGACCTGCGGCAGCGCCCGCGCCGGTTCCTGCCGCAGCGACAGGCCCGCTGGCAGGGTGGGATCAAGGGGCTCGGCCTGCGTGACCGGGCGCAGGCTCAGCCGGGGCTCGAAACGCGGCGGAGCGAAGCGCGGCGCTTCGCGGAGACAGGGGTCGCAGGCGGCGGGTGGGGCAAGGCGATATGCGGGTTCGGGCACCACGCCCAGCGGTTCGCCCACGACCGTGTGACCGTGGTCCGCAAGCACGATGTTTCCGTGCGCGACCGAGACGACGGGGATGAATGCCGCGCCGAACTCGGGGTCCGTCTCGGCCGAGAGGCAAAGGGGGAAGCCCAAGGCATCCTCGGGGGCCCATTCGATCCAGGTCACCTGCGCGTCGGTCACGGGGTCGGTCAGCGGTGCGCCCGCGTCGAACGCCTCGACCGCCGTGAGCCGCACCGCCTGCCGGTGGGCGGGATCGGCATCGGCCCGCCGGCCGGTGCGCGGCCCGACGATTTCTTCGAAGATCAGCGTCTCGCCGACACGCAGATCGGGGAAATGCCCGCCCAGAGGCGCCCGCGTCGCGCCCCTGGGCAGGCAGCAGCGGCGATCGCTCCAGCTGTAGAACGGCATCTCGTTGTGACGGGCGAAAAGCGCGGGAACGTTCTCCATCGTCTCGTAGACCGCATCCGCTTGGGCGAGCTCCTCGAAAACGTTGGGCACGGTGAATCCGGCATCGGGAAGGAAGGTGGCGACCGGTGTGCGGCGCGGCACGACCGGCGGGTCGCCCGGCAGCAGCGGCACGACGTCGGCCGAGACGGCAAGATGGACATGCACCCGCGCGTTGCAGCCCTCGCCGATGAAGTAATCGACCAGCCGGGCCAGCCGCCGCAGCGAGATGCGCGACCGGCAGCGGTCCAGGAACGCCTCGTTGTGGGCGGCGTCCTGCGCCCATGAGATCTGGTCGCCGATCCAGGCCAGCAGCTCCAGCACCGCGACCATCCCGTCGGCGGCGTTGCGTTCGGTCCAGTCCGGCGCCAGAAGCGCCATCCGGTCCCGCATGACCGACAGCAGGCTTTCGTAATCCTTGGCGAGGTAGTCGATCTGGGGCAGCGGTTCGCGCGCGTCGCTGCAGCCGCAGACGGGCTTGCAGTCGAAGGGCGACGGGCACTCGGCCTTGAACGAGAAGGTGGCCCGGGACAGCATCGGGTCGAAGTCCGCCGGCGGCCGATCATCGGTGGGTGAGCGGACCAGCCGCAGGGCATAGGGCGAAGCGTCGCCATAGCGGTCGACCTCGACCACCACCACGTTGGTCTGCGGGCCGAGGCCCATCGTCACCGCATCGACGCGGATGCCGCGGATGCGCTCGCCGCCCTCGCAGCGGATGTTGTCGCGGGTCAGAACCAGCGCGCCCGCGTCGTTCACCAGATGGACATGCAGGATGCGCTGGCGCATGTCCTCGGACGGCGCGTCACGGTCGACGACCTCGACGAAGTCGATCCCGTTCAGGGCGGTTCCCCGGATGGCGGCGCGGCGGAACTGGTCGCAGCAGAAATAGATCATGGCAGCGCCCGCCTGAAGCTGTCGGCGCGGGTCTCGCCGGTTTCGAGGATCGCGTAGACAACCGTGGCTTCCAGCGTCGATTCCTCGGCGCGGACGGTGACCTCCTGCACCTCGATGAGGTCGCGCAGGTGTTCCTGCAGGGCCGACTGGATCAGCGCAAGGGTTGCCGCGGCCTCCTCGGCCCCCGTCGGGGCGAAGACGCTGGCCAGCAGGTTGGCGCCGAATGTGGGCCGCATCACCCGCTCGCCCGGCGTGGTGAACAGCAGGATCTCGATCAGGTCGCGGATGTGCCCCGTCCGCGAGGTTTCGGCTGTCCGTCCGCGGGCGTCGATCCGGTAGGGGAAGGCGATCTCGGCCATGGCTCAGGTTCCGATCACGCGGGGCTGGACGACCGCAGGGATCAGCGGTGTCCCGGTGGGGGCGCAGATCGCCTGGCTGTCCATCAGAAGGACCGGCTGCCCCAGCGAAAGGACGCGCAGCGCCGAGGTGACGAACTGGGCGGTGACGCAGGGACCGTTCGCGGCGGGCGGCGGCGGCAGGGCGCAGCCCGCCACCATCCACGGCCCGGTCACGACGGCGACCGGCTGGCCCGAGACCAGGACCCGGGGGCTGGTGACCGTGGCCGTCGCCTGCCCGGCATGGGCGCACATCACCGTCGCGCCCAGATGAAGGACCGGCCCCGGCATCATGTCACCGTCAGCGCGCCGAGGTTGATGTCGACGGTGGGCCCCACCATCGAGATCTGCGCGCCCTTTCCGTTGTTGATGAAGATGCCGGCGTCGTTGACGGCCAGCGTCGCGCCCGTCGCGCTCTGGATCACGATCCCGCCCACGCCCAGCGGCCCCAGCCCGTCCGAGATCACCAGCCCGTTCTTCAGCGGCGTCTGCATCGTGATCGCCGGGGTCGGCGCCGGGGCGGTCTTGGCCAGGACCGGCGTTTCGGCGGCCGAGCCCCAGAAGCAGCCGACCCAGATCGGATAATCCGGGTTGCCCTGCTCGAATTCGACCCAGACCCCGGAGCCGGGGATCGGGACCGCCATGAAGCCGTTGTTGATCCCCGCCACCGGCACGCAGGGCATCGCCCAGGACGAGATGCCCGGCCCGTGCACGTCGGGAACCTGCACCAGCAGGCGGCCGATCAGCATCGGATCGATGTTGTTGATCACGGTGCCCCGGAACTTGCCCAGAAATGGCCTGTCGCTGCTCATGCCACCACCCTCTCGACCGCTGAAACCACTCCGTCCCGGCTGAGGACGAAATCTTGGGTGAAGCCGCCCCGCTGCATCACCGAGGTGACCTGTTCGACGTACCAGCGCCCGTTGAACGCCGTGCCCGCGCCGCGCACGCCCACCGGGCGGCGGGCCTTCAGCAGCCGGCCATAGGTGCGCACGTCAAGCGAACCGCGCGCCCTGGCCGCCTCGGCCTTCCGGGCGGCGACGGCCAGACCGATCAGCGCCGCCTGGACGGGGTTGTATTTCGCGGTTTCGGGCAAGGGCTCGATGTTCTTCGGAAGCGCCGGGATCAGCGCCAGCGGCTGCAGAAGCGACGTCAGGTCCGGGACCGGGATCGGGATGGTGACCTTTGTTTCCTGATTGTGGATCAGCACGATCGGCAGCGTCGCCTTTTCGGCATTGTATTCGAAGTTCAGATCCTTGACGTTGCGCCGGCCGCGGAAATCCAGTGACAGCGCCGGCTGGTCGGCCCCCACCCGGATCTTCGGACCCCAATAGGCTCGGGTCACCCCGACCTCGGGCGTTGTGTCCAGGTAGAAGACATAGCCTACCTTGTCGGCCAGCTTGCGGATGTATCCCAGATCCTTGCCCTGATGCACCGGGATCCGGCTGGTCGGGATCGGCACGTCGATCAGCGGGCTGGGCACGACGTCCGGAAGGATGCCGAGGATCGCGTATTTGGCCAGGATCAGCGCGACGCGCGCGAAGTCCGGCATCGCCGGATAGGGAATGAACGAGAAGTCGATGTAGTCCATCACCCGGGTCAGGTCCTCGCCGGTGATGGTCAGAAGCGACTTGCCCGGCGTCTTCGAGGGGCGGACCTGCTGGTGCGTCACCACGCCGTCGATCAGCACGTCGCGCGTCCCGTTGACCCGCACCGCGATCACGGTGCGCACCAGCGGCAGCGCGGCGCCGCCCGAGATCAGGAAGATCGCGTTCAGCGGCGACTGGTTCGACAACTCGAAGGTGATGTTGAACGCGTCCGGCCCCTCGGCCGAGTTGATGACCGTTACCTGCTGCACGGCCTCGATGACCTCGCGCGAGGCCTGCAGCGGTATCCCCGGCCCGATCCACAGCTCGAGGGTGACCGCGTTCAGCATGGCCTACCCCATCCCGTCCGGGACGGCGATGCGCAGTCGCGTGCCGGGAATCCGCGTCAGTTCCTCGGGCAGGCCGCGGCCGTTCGCGTCGGCGATGCGCCACGAGACGAGCGGATCGCCGAAATAGCGCGCGGCCAGCAGGTCGGTGCGGTCCAGCGGCGCCACGGTGTGGACGGCAATGTCGGTCATTCGCGCCGGGTCGGGCAGCACCCGCGGCACCAGCCAGGTCGCCTCGCGCCCGTCAGGCAGCCGCCGCACCCGCGCGGGCAGGCCGAAATAGCGCGAGTTCGCCGGATAGCGCGTCTGTTCCTGCGGCGGCGCGGCGACAAGGGCGGCAAGGGCGTCCTGGCGGCTGGCCATCATATCGCTCCGATCCGGGTGGTGTGGCCGAGGTCGGCCCTGAAGCCCTCGCGCAGACGCTCCTGCCCGGCCAGCGAGGCAAGAAAGACGCCGCCGCCCTTGGTGCCAACGCCGAGGTCGTCGCTGGTCATCACCTCGACGCTGACGGTCAGCCGGGCCCGGATCGGGTTGAGGTTCTGGTCGAACAGGTCCTCCTCGATCGCCAGATCCTTCAGCCGCACGACCTGCACGCGCGAAGCGTTCCAGATCAGCAGCGTCAGCGCGGGGGGCGCGGGCAGCAGTTCCAGCGCGCCGCGGTCCGCCAGCGCATCGGCCTCCAGCACGGCCTGGCGCGAGGGCGAGATCAGAAGCTCCAGCGCCGCCAGCCGGGTCGAAAGCCCGGTTTCCAGCTCGGCCCCCGCATTCGCGTCCAGCGCGTCGGTGGCGTCCATGATCGCCTCGAAGCTGATCGTCTCGCGCGCGGGGCCGGACAGGCGCACCAGTTGCGCGGGATCGCCCTCGGGGTCGATGTCGCGCGCGACCAGCCGGCGCAAAAGGCGTTCGGGGTTGAACTGGAACGGGATCACCCGCGTCACCCTGCCCGAGTCGGGATCGACCGAGGCAAGCGCCGCCTTGGCCAGTCGCGGTGCGCTGGACAGCGTCATGGCTGGGTGCCTTTCTGCTGGTTGACCGGCCCGCCGCCGCCGCGCTGCCCGGCCTCGGACATGACGTGATAGCGGCCCTTCTCGCCGGTCAGCTCCACGCGCAGGTCCAGCCGGTCGAAGGCCGCCGTCCGATTGATGTTGTCCGTGCCCTCCATGTCCGACTCCGAACGGTTCCTGCGGTCGATGTTGGTGGTGGTGTTGGACTTTGACGAGCCGACCTCGTGCTCGTTGATCTGCTCCGTGCGGCTGACGTCGGTTTCGCCCGCGGTGACATCGGTCTTGCGTCCGGCGGTCGCCTTTTCGGACGCGCCCTGGGTCACGCTGCCGCTGCGTTCGACCTCGGTCCGCTCGGTGGTCCCGGTCCCCTTCGTGGTGCCCGAGCCCTCGGTCTTGACGGTGCCCTTGGTCGTGTTGGTGCCGGTTGTCCGGGTCTTCTGGTTGATCTCCTGCACCTCGCGCCACTTGCCGGTGACCTCGCCCGACAGCGAGCCCGTGACGCGCCCCTTGCCGGTGGCGTCGATCGTCACGGTCCAGTCGGGCGGCTGCGCGATCAGCTTGTCGAGGATCCAGTCGATGCCCTCGCTGGCCGGGCCCGCGGCGGGGCCGAGATAGCGTCGGACCACCTTCTCGATGATCTTCTTGCGGACCGGCTCGGCCAGGTCGAACAGCCGCCGCGCGATCGACGGCTCGCCCTTGGACAGGTCGGCCTTTCCCTTGATGCCGGATTTCACGTCCGCTTCGAAGTCCACGTTGTCGAGGTCGATGGTGATGTTGCCGGTGGTGGTGTTGGTGCCGGTCGTCTTCGAAGTCTGGTCGACCTTCTCCTTCAGATCGACGTCGCTTTTCGATGAGCCCTTGTGCTTGAGGTCCACCTCCGTCCGGTCCTTGCCGGTCCGCACCGCGCCGCCCTTCTGGACCTCGACCGACCGTCCGGCCTCGACCCCCTCGGATGTGCCCTTGGTGACCGAGACGGACTTGTCCTTGCCGGTCGTGGTATTCGTGCCGGTGCGGTCCAGGGTGGAACTGCCGGTTGTGCTGGACCTGTCGGTGCCGGTCTCGGTGCCCGTTGTGGTCGTGTGTTCCTTGCGATCGGTCCCGGTCTCGATCGAGACGTAGTGCAGGTCCACCATCACCTGGACGGTGTCGAACTCGTGGCTGATCGCCGGATAGCTGGTCTTGGCCTGCTGCGGCCCCTCCGACTCCGGCGTGACGGTGTCGCCCTCGATGATGCCCGGTGCGCCGTCGATCGCGACCTCGCCGCCCCTGTCACGGGGATGGGGCACATCCGAAGCGACGGTGGTGCCGTCCCTGACGATGCTGGTGTTCGTCGCAAGATTGGTCATCGCCCCTCCGGTCGGCTTGAACCCGAGGTCGCGGATCAGCAGGCCCTGCGGGCCTTTCGTCTGGTGCGGGGCACCGTGGAAGATGAGGTTGACCTCCCAGTCCAGTTCCACCGGCGGCGGCGGGTCGGTCTTGTAGACCTTGGCGAAGATGTCCATCAGCCGCTTGAAGCGGCCGCCCTCCATCTCCTTCCTCAGCCGGTCGCGGCCCACGTCCTCCATGATCTCCAACGCATCTCCGGTGCTGGCCTCTTCGAGGATGCGGATCGACATTTCCTGGTCGTCGTCGCTGACCCAGCCGTCGAGCATCTCCTGGATCAGCAGCGCGCGCACGCGCACCGGCTCGGCCTTGTAGAGGCCCTTCTCGACCACGGCGCGGGCCTTGTTGTCGCTGTCGTTGTTGCCCTCGATCGTGCCGCTGTCCTTGCCGGGCTGCCCGGTCGGGTTCTTGCCGCGCAGGCGGTCGAGATATTCCAGCAGTTCGCCTTCCGAGAAGCTTCCGCCACCGAAGAACCGCGCCACCGCCTCAAGGAAGCCCACGTCGCGGCGGATCACCGGCTCGGGCTCGGGTGAAAGCGTGTGCGCCAGTTCGTGAGACAGCAGCGCGAGGCCCGGGGCGGTCTCGGGCCGCCAGGCGCCATCGGCGAAGACGATGTCTTGGCCCAGCGCAAAGGCGTCAGCGCCGACGGACCGGGCACCGGCCGCCGCTTCGGGGCCGTCATGGATGCGCACATGCGAGAAATCGCGGCCGAAACCCGCCTCCATCCGGCTGCGCGCGGCGGGCGGCAGGCGTTCGCCCTCGCCCTCGGCGGCGGCCAGGGCGGCGGGCGGCGCGGGGCGGCCTCCGGCGGTGTCACCAGCGCCATCTGCCCGCAGATATCCAAGGCCCAGCCGGTCGGTCGCGGCTTCCGCCTCGCGGTCGGCTTCGGTCTCGGCGCGGTCGGCGATGCCGCCGATGCGGACATCTGTCTGGGCGGGCTTCAGTGCGGGGGTGGCGGCGCCGGTCATCGCGGCCTCCCGTGAACCAACCCGATCCGGGCAGCGATGATTTCGGCGGCGCGGCGCAGTTCGGGCCCGGTCGAGGCCGGTCCCTCGGCCGCAGACCCTCGCGCCTTCGCCGCCAGCGCCGCCGCAAGCGCGGCGGTCAGCTTCGCCTTTGTCTCGGCGGGTGCCGCAGCCCCTGCGGGCAGGCGAAGCGCGTCGAGGCGGACGTGAAGGACCCGGCGTCTCATGTCTCGTCCTCCCGCCGGCGCAGGGTGCCGGGCGCGCGGTTGAGCTTCGCGAGTTCACCCTCGGCCGTGGCGATGATGTCGGCCATGCCGATCTCGGCGGCCCCGCGGGCCGCGGCGCGATAGCCCGCCCCCAGCGCGATGTTGCGGATGTCGCCCCCGGTCGCGGCCAGTTGCGCCAGCCGGGCATGGTCGATCGCGCCCACCGGGGCCGTCGGCGGCATGACCCGCTTCCAGATCTCGCGACGTGCGGCGGCATCTGGGAAGGGGAAATGCACGACCACCGAGATCCGCCGCAGAAAGGCGTCGTCGATGGCGCCGGACAGGTTGGTCGTCATCACCGCCAGCCCCGGGAAGGCTTCCATCCGCTGCAGAAGGTAGCTGACTTCCATGTTGGCATAGCGATCGCGCCCGTCCTTGACGTCCACCCGCTTGGCGAAAAGCGCATCCGCCTCGTCGAACAGCAGCATCGCCCCGCCCCGCTCGGCCAGCGCGAAGATGCGGTCGAGGTTCTTCTCGGTCTCGCCGAGCCATTTGCTGAGAACCTGGCTGAGATCGACATGCAGCAGGTCCAGTTCCAGCTCGCTTGCCAGCACCTCGGCCGCAAGCGTCTTGCCGGTGCCCGAAGGCCCCGAGAACAGCGCGGTGACCCCGGTCCCCCGACCCGACGCGCCGAAGCCCCAGTGTTCGAGCACACGGGCCCGGTGCCGGACGCGGGCGGCGATGTCGTCCAGCGCGGCGCGCTGCGCCGGGCGCAGGGCAATGTCCTCGCGGCACAACCCGGGGCTCCGCCGCCGGGCGAGGCCGTCGCAGGCCGCGCGGGTCCGCAGCCGCGCCGCCTGCCGGATGGCGGCGGCGTCACCGCCCCCGGCGCCGATTTGGGCCAGGGCCTGCGCCCCCAGCGGGAACTCGGCCGCGAGCCGGTCGATCTCGCCCTCTGCGATGTCTGGCGCGGCCCCGCGCCACAGGGCGCGGCGGCCGGCGAAGTCCATCGCCGGGCATTCGACCACCCTTGCGGGCCGCCCGGGGCGGTGGTCCGGCTCGTCCGCCGACAGGACGAAGGCCGACTCGAGTGCCAAAGCCAGCGGGCCGATCCCGGGGCACGCGTGATCGAGCAGCGGCAGCATTCCCGTCAGCACCGTCTCGCGCTCGATCAGCCGCGCGAGCCTCAGCCGCGGTGCCGGGTCCTGGGGGACGTTCGGGCCGAAGCGCCAGACCGACCGGCCGGATCGCGCGGCCGCGCGGCGGGCGACGGCGTCGCGGTCCTCGGCGCAGCCGCCGACCAGCTGTGCCGGACCGTCGTCAAGGACTTGGGCCAGCATCTCGGCGGCCAGTTCCTGCGCGGGCGCAAGCGGCACCGGCTCGCCCGCGCGCTCGCCCCAGGCCTCGAGCGCGCTGTCGGCGCTGCCCGCGCCCATCAGCGCGTGAAGCATCCGCGGGTCCAGCGACAGGGGCGCGTCGGCGATCAGGGGCGCCGCGTCGGCGTGAAGGAGCCTCCAGCGCAGCAGCGGCCGCTCGGGGGACAGGGCGCTCCAGTGCGGGGCGGTCAGGACGGCAAAGCCCAGACCGAAGCTGGGGCGCGGATCGCCGCCCGGCTGGCGGGCCCGCAGGGCCTCGCTGACGCCGGGATCGATCTCGGCGGCAAGCGCCAGCGCCATCAACTCGGTCTCGAAGATGCTGAGCCCGAAGCCCTCCGCGACCGCGGTGACCAGCGGCGGCAGCCCGGTGGTCCCCGTGACCGGCGGAGCCTCGGTCTGCGGCACGGCGGGCCGGGGACCGGCCGCGTCGAGCCGGGCGCGCAACTCGGCGCACATCGCCCGCAGCAGGGCGCCATGGTCGCTGCGGATGACGGATTGCTCGGTCATGCCGGCACCGTGACGCTTGCGGCCGGGTCGAATTCCGGTGGGCGCGGCAGGAAGTCCGGCCCGACAGGGGGCAGGTCGCGCAGGGTGAACCAGCTGTCCACGCCGTCCACCCTCAGCCAGGCGAGGTAGCTTCCCGCGGCCATGTCGGCAAGATCGAAATGCGCGGTTGCGGCCTGGCTTGCGCCCAGCGGGTCCGCCGTCGCGGTCTGGCTGCCGACGGTCAGCAGGATCTCCTGCCCTTCGCGCAGTTCTGGCCGGACCGTCAGGTCCACCGAGACCGCGGCGGCGGCATGGGTCACCGTCGCCCCGGCCAGATCGGGCGCGGGAGCGATCATCAGGGGCCAGGCGTTGCTGTCGCGCTCGGGCTCGCCCGGGCGCTGCACGCGCAGGGTCAGCAGTGCCGGACCTGCCGCCCAGGCCGCGCGGCTCGCGGGTGTGTCGGGAATGGTGAAGCTCGCCAGCCGCGCGCTGTTGCCGGGGTCGGGGGAAAGCGTCAGCGGCTCGGCCAGGCGCGCATGGACGATCCGCGCCTCGACAAGCGTTCCCATCAGGTTGCGCCCCTCGACCACGAAGCTGTCGCCCAGCCGCACGCTCGGCTGCCGTTCCGGCGTGATCAGCCGGGTGATCGCCGGCAGGGGCGGCAGCATGGCGGGAAACACCGACGCGCCCCGGTTGTCCCGGCCGATCCGAAGGACGGGGCGGGTGATCCGGGCAGGCAGCTCGCTTTCGATCAGGACCACCGAGACAAGATAGGCCGTCGTCGGGCGGTATTGCGTCTGCATCGCCGTCCAGATCCGGGACACCTCCTCGGTCGTCAGGTAATCCTCGATGATCTTCACCTGCTCGATCTGCTCGGCAAGGCCCGATCCGTCGAGCGCCTCGAGCGCCGGGGGCAGACCGCCCGAAACGGACGGCGCCGGACTGAGGGCGCGGGTGATCTGGGCCCGGGTCAGGATCGGGTTCTCGTGCAGGGTGCGCATGGCGAAGCCCAGCAGGATCTCGGCCTGCAGGTCGTCATAGCCGAAGGCGGTCACCAGATAATGCAGGTCCAGCGCCAAGAGCGGCGGCCGGACCATCTCGCCGCGCGGGTTGCGCACCGGCAGTTCGTGATTGCGCCAGCCGGTGTTGGGCGTGACGTTATAAAGAAAGACGTTCAGCGTCGGGGTGGCGTCGGTCACCACCGTCTGCAGCCGGTCCGGCGGCAGCGCGCGCACGTTGATGGCGGCGCCCACGGCAGCCGCCACGTCATGATCGACCACGCCCTCGTTCAGCAGGTCCTGCAACACCCGGGTGACCCCGGCGAGGGCCAGCGCGCTGGTCATCCGAGCTCTCCACGCCGCGCGGCGAGATAGTCGCCCAGGGAGAGCAGCGGTCCGGGACGGGCTGCAGGCGAGGATGAAGGCCCCGGTCGCGGCGCCGGACCCGCTGGCAGCGCGCCGACCAGGTCGATGCGGCCGATCTCGAGATGGATTTCGACGGTCTCGGCTTCCTGGACCTGCGCCGCCGGGACAGGCGTCGCGCGGGGGGAAGCGGGCGCTGCATGGACCAAAGGCGGAGAGATGAAGGATGGCGTTGGCCCCGGCACGGTCCGCTGCTGTGCCAAGGGCGGGGCGGATGGCCCGAATCCGGCAGTGAGGGGGTTCGCGGCGCGGGAGGCGCGTGGAAGTTCGGGCCGCGCCGCCGTCGGGACGGCACCGGGAGGTTGCGGTTCGTGCCGGGCAGCGGCAGGTGGCGGCCGGGGCACCGCGGTCTGGGGGAGGGAATCCGCGGGCACTGGCGGCCCGAGAGGCGGGACCGGCGTTGTGGCACGCGCTTGCCGGATGGCCGTTGGCCGCGAAGGCGGCGTGGACGGTTCGGCCAGTTCCTCCTCGACCTCCGCGGGCTCATTCACGGGTTCGGGCGTCATCTGCCCCCATGGCGGATGGTCCAGTTCGGCGGCGGCTGATGGGGCGTTCTCGATGGCGGGCGGGGCAAGGGCGCGGTCCAGAAGGCGTTCGAGAAACATCACAGCCCCCCGATCAGCAGGTATTCCCTTCGACGGCGTGGCGGTACCGCAAGGATCTCGGCCTCGCTCCAGCCATAGGCGGTTGCCAGATGGTGCACCTCGCGCAGCAGCCGCCGCGCCGCGAGGAGGATGTCACCCCACAGGCAGGCGGCGATGTCGAAAGGGGCGTCCCACGCCGTTCCGCAGTCCGGGCAGGTCAGCGTCAGGACGATTTCCGCATCGGGATCGGCCTCGTGCAGCGCCACTGACGCGGCCTCGACCAGCGCGGGCGGCAGCGGATCGGGCAAGGGGTCGAGCGCGCATCTGCGCACCAGCGCCTCGACGCGCCCCGAGGCAGGCCCGGCCAGCACCCGCGCGATGTCGCGGGTGGTCGGCGGCCGCAGCCGCAACGTGCCGCCTTTCATGCGGACCAGGGCCAGTTCGGCGGGCGGGGCCTCGGCCTGCATTCGGTCCAGGTCCAGATCCAGCTCGACCCGCGCGGCGCATCGGGGGCAGTTGGCGGCGCAGCGCATCCGGCTGCCGAAAAGCCGCTGCCGAAGCTCGATCAGGGCCCGGTCGCGGCGGCCCACCGGCAGGCTGTCCGCAGGATCGCCCACCTCGCCCATGCCCGCGCGCAGGGCGTCAAGCAGCACCGCCGGCCGCAGCGGCTGCGGCGCGGTCCCGACGCGGTCCCAGACCTCCAGCAGCGCGCTTTCGGCGAGTGGGGTCATGCCGCCGGCTCCTGGAACGAAGGCTCGCGCGGCTCGGGCACGTCCTCGTCCACCTCCCAGCCCTCGTTCTCGATCTTGATCGACTGGATGGCGGTTGCCGAGGACGACGCCGACAGGTCAGGCAGCGCCCGGAACTCGCTGACCCAGGCGCGATAGATCTTGTAGGCCAGCGCCAGCTGTCCGGCCTCGTTGAAGAAGTTCAGGATGATGTCCTTGCGGAAATCGGCCAGCGACGATTCCGCCCCCGGACCGGCGCCGAAGTTCCAGACCTTGTTGGCCCAGCGCAGGAAGGCCGTGTCATGGGTCACGCCGCGTTCCAGCGTGATCGGGGCGAAGGTGGTCTGCCCCGGCATCTTGCGCGGGGTCGCGGGGTCGCCACCTTCGCGGAACTCGATCACCGAGGTGGTGCGGGTCAGCGCCGTGACCTTGCTGAGGCCGGCGACGGTTTCGCCGTCGATGACGACCTGAAAGCGGAAGTCCTTGTAGGGATCGAACCTCTGCGCGTTGACGGTGAAACGGGGCATGGCCCTCTCCTCAGGTCTCGGCCTGCAGGTTCATCAGCTGCAGGCTCAGGATCACGAACTCCGCCGGTTTCAGCGGGGCGAAGCCGACCAGCACGTTGACGATGCCCAGATCGATGTCGGCTTGCGGGTTTGTCTCGGCGTCGCACTTGACGAAGAAGGCATCGCGCGGGCTTGCGCCCTGAAAGGCGCCCTGCCGGAACAGGCGCGACATGAAGGATGTCGCCGCCAGCCGGATCTGCGCCCACAGCCGCTCGTCATTCGGCTCGAACACCGCGAACTGCAGGCCGCGCAGCAGCGAGGCCTCGATGTTCAGCGCGGTCCGGCGGACGGGGATATAGCGCCAGTCGGGCGACAGGATGTTCGACCCTTCAAGCGTGCGCGCGCCCCAGACCAGCGTTCCGATGTTGTCGAAGACCCGGATCGCGTTCAGCCCTTCGGGGTTGATGAGCCCGTTTTCGGGATCGGTCAGCCGATAGTCGAGGTCGCCCACCCCGCGGATGCTGGCGACGATACCGGCGGGCGCCCGGAACACGCCGAAAGCGCCGTCGGTGCGGGCATAGATGCCGGCTACCGCGCCGGAGGGCCCGACGCTGCGCAGCCGGTTGCCGTCCAGCGGATCGGCGATGCGCAGCCGCGGAAAGTAGGCCGCGGCGTTGCGGTGCCTCAGCCCCGCCGCCGCCAGGTCGCCGATCCAGCCCAGCGCGTCGTCGATGGTGTCGACGTCGGGCGGCGGGTCGATCAGCAGGAAGGCGAAGCGCTCTTCGCAATAGGGTTCGGCGGCGGCCATCACCTGGGTCAGGTTGGTGATCGCCCCCGGCCCGTCCAGGCGCGAGGCCTCGGGAATGCAGAGGATGTTGAACACGTCCGCCGCTTCCAGCGCGAAGATGCCGCTGCGCGCCGCGCGGCTGCCGGCAAGCGCAAGCGCCGTGGCGCCGGTATCATCGACCCCGGGGGTGGCCGCGCCGCGGAACGCGGTGGCCGGGCTGCCGCTGCCCACGACATACTGCTGCACGTTCTCGGTCACCCCGCCGCCGACAAGGCCGATGTTGGCGCCAAGATCGCCGGTGGTGTCGGCAAAGGAGACCACAGCCTCGGGGTCGTAGTCGGCGCCGGTGCGCCCAAGAAGCACCCGCAGGGCGCCGCCTGCCAGTTGCACCGAGGCCTGCGACCACATCATGTCGGTCGGCCGGGCTGCCCGGATCAGGCTTTCCAGCAGCGACCGCGCCTGACCCATCGTCGCAGGCATGTCCGCCGCCGGGATGGCAAGCGGTTCGGTGACCCCGCCCGTCCCCGTGGTCACGGTCATCTCGATCTCGCTGTCCCCCGCCGCCGCGGCGCCGGGGTCGGCCCCGCCGAACCCCTGCGTCCCGGTGGGCACCGGCCGGTTCGCAGAGGCGCCCTGCGTCAGTTGGATCATGGTCGAGCCGTCATTGACCACCGGCACCGCATAGTTGGCAGCGGTCGTCGTCATGCTGAGATTGCGGAAGGTTTCCGTCCGCAGCACCAGAGACCGGCCGGCCTCTCGCCGCACCTCGCTGACGGAAAGATTGAACTCGGTGACCGGGTCCGACGCGGCATGATCGACGTCGATCCTAAGGTTGTCCCCCCATCGGCCGGGGTTCTCGACGGAAGCGTCGCCGATCTGCTGTCCGGCGGTGGCGGTCAGCGCGGTCACATTGGCGTCGTCCTGCAGGATCACGTCCGAAGCACCGCCGCCCGGGGCGACCCGCACGATCAAGGCGTCGCCGCCGCCGTTCTGAAAGAATTGCGCGACGGCATAAGTGGTCTCGCGGTCGCGGTCGAGGCCGCCGAAGCTGCGCTCGAAGTCGCCCTGGTTGAAGATGCGGACCGGCACGTTCTGCGGCCCGCGGCCGAAGCGACCCACGAATGCGGTAACCGAGGTCGGCAGGCCGGCAATCGTGCGGGCGCCGCTGGGCAATTCCTGCAAATAGACGCCGGGATAGGTCGGATTGACTGGCATGGTGGCCTCGCCTCAGGAGAGTTGCGATTTCCCGGTCCGTAGGTCTGCCGAAAGAAATGAACTCTGCACGAATGGTGCAGTCGCGCCATCTCGAGGGACAGTGGCGGCGGGCTCCAGTTCCGGTGTTTATGCTATTCCTGCGACGTGATTCGCGCAACAAGAGGTTGTCCCTTCGGCCGGGGCAACCATGTTTGGCCCGTTTCTGCCAGCTCAGGATGGCCTCGGATTGGTTTCTCGTGTCGTCTGGCTGGTTGTATAAAACCCATGACAGCAACCGCGAAAATTTTCGGGACATTTGCGCTGCATGATCCGCCAATTCGAAGATCAATTACGCTCCCGGCCGGTAGATTTCCAATCTGCAGCCGTAAGGTGATTCACATCCGCAGCACTGCGGAGGCCGATCCTATGAGAATCCACCTGCGTCAGGTCGCATACTCTCTGCGCAGAAAGGAGAAGACCAGGGCCATTCGGTGACCCCAAGATCTGCGCTTTCGAAGCGCAACCGGATCGCTGCCGAGCGATTGAATGTCGAGATCGAAGGGTCAGCAAAGCCTGTCAAACAAGGTCTGGAAGGCGTAAAACCACCTTGAAAGCGCCAGCCCTGCGGCCGCCTGTCTTCTTGAACTGCCTTGAGAAGAATGGTGCCCGGAGACGGATTTGAACCGCCGACACGCGGATTTTCAATCCGCTGCTCTACCAACTGAGCTATCCGGGCACTCGGGGGCGGCTGCCCTCGGGTGGGGCGTTCCTAGACAAGCCGGGCGCGGCTGTCCAGAGCGAAAATCAAGTCTCGTCGTCGCGGGGCGGGGTGTCGCCTGCAGGCTCGCCCGGGATCGCATAATCGCCGCGCAGCCAGCGGGCGAGGTCCACGTCCGCGCAGCGCTTGGAACAGAAGGGGCGATAGGCCGGGACCGTGGGCTTGCCGCAGATGGGACAGGTCATTCCTCTTCTCCCGCAAGGGCAACGGCGACCAGGGGGACGCGGTCGCGCTTGCGGTTCAACTCGAAAAGCCCCATCGCGGTCCAGCCGACCAGCGTGGTTTCGGTGCCGTCCGCCTTGAAGGCGGCGCGCAGTACCTGCTCCAGCGTGCCACGGTCGCGCTTGGGCATCGGCGCGAAGTCGATCACCACCTGCCCGCCCAGGCCTCGCAGGCGCAGCTGCCGCGGCAGGTCGCGGGCCAGCGCGATATTGGCCTTGAGCGCGGCTGCGGGCGAGGTGTCCCGGCCGGTGTTCACGTCCACGGCGACCAGCGCGCGGGTAGACTCGATCACGGCAAAGCCACCACCGGGCAGGTCGAGTTCGGGGTCCAGAAGTGCCTCGATCGCGGCGCTGACACCATGGACGTCAAAGGCACCCTCGCTGTCGTCCACGTCGTCGGGGGGCGGGTCGGCCCAGTCGATCCAGGCGGCGCGCCAGGGCTGCTCGGCATCGACCAGCAACTCGGGACGGCCCTGCGCGTCCGACATCACGGCGATGGCAAGCGCCACCAGTCCTTCGAGTTCCTCGTCGATCGTCTCGTTGTCGGCGCCGGCCGCCGCACTGCGCATGACAAGGCCGAAGCTTTCGGGCGCGCCCTCCAGAGCAGCCGTTCCCAAGGTGGACAATCGCCCGCGCTGCTCCTCGTCCCTGATGCGGCGAGACACGTTCACACCGGGCGCGCCTGGCGTGACGATGGCGTTCTGGCCGCGGAACAGCACGCGCTGGCTGACAGGAATCGCCTTGCCGTCGTCGGGTGCGCCCGTGACCTGCACGATCAGGCTCTGCCCTTCGGACAGGCCCTTGGCGTCGCGCAGGAAGCCGCGCTCGCCGTCCGGCAGGCGGACGAAGACACCGCCCTGCCCCTTGACCAGCCGGTCCACGACAGCGCGGCAGATGGCGCCCGGCGGCAGCGTGGTCAGGGCGCTGAGATCCAGCAGCAGATCCTCGACCCGCCCGTCAACCATCAGGGCAGCGGCCTCGCGGCCCCATTGATGGCCCAGGACGACCTGACGACCCTTCATGTGCTTACTCCTTCGCGGTGGCCGGGGTGATCCCGCAGGCCGACAGCAGCACGGATGTTTCGGACAGAGGCAAACCCACGACGGCGCTGAACGATCCCTGCATCCAGGCCACGAAGGCGCCTGCGGGTCCCTGGATGCCATAGCCGCCCGCCTTGCCGCGCCAGTCGCCACCCGCGACATAAGCCGCGATCTCGGCATCCGACAGCTGGCGCAGGCGCACCACGGTGTCGACCAGCCTGTGGCGGGCATGGCCTTCGGCCATGACAGTGATCGAGGTCATGACGTGATGACGACGGCCCGACAGCAGGCGCAGGAACGCCGTGGCTTCAGCCGCGTCCACAGGCTTGCCCAGAATGCGGCGGCCCGCGACGACGGTGGTGTCGGCACCCAGAACCACGCCGGGCTCGACAGCGGCAACGGCGGCGGCCTTCTCGGCGGCCATCCTCGCGACATAGGCACGGGGCGATTCGCCCCTGCGGGGGGATTCGTCGATGTCGGCGGGAACAACGGCATCAGGGGTGATGCCGATCTGGGCCAGCAGCTCGATCCGGCGCGGACTGGCCGAAGCCAGCACGAATCGCTGCCGGTCCGCCTTACTTGAAGCGGTAATTGATCCGCCCCTTGCTGAGGTCGTAGGTGTTCATTTCCACCTGGACCTTGTCGCCGGCGAGAACACGGATGCGGTTCTTGCGCATCTTGCCTGCCATATGCGCGATGATCTCATGGCCGTTTTCGAGCTCGACCCGGAACGTCGCGTTGGGCAGGAGTTCCTTCACCACGCCGGGGAATTCGAGCATCTCTTCCTTGGCCATGATCTCTCCTGTCTGGAGCCCGCCAGTCGCGGACCTTGGCCATATGCCGTCAAGCCTTGCCTTTTTCAAGAGGAAAGCCCTGCAAGGACGCAAGCTTGCCTGCGTCCGCGCGCCGCGCCCCACCCGCAACGGCGCATCATCTGCCGATCGGTGAATTTTTCCTCTTGCAGCCCCCCGCCGCCTTGGCTAAATCCCCCTCCACCGGCGGCGGAAGCAACCGGGACGGAGCGCGGGCGTAGCTCAGGGGTAGAGCATAACCTTGCCAAGGTTAGGGTCGTGAGTTCGAATCTCATCGCCCGCTCCAACATCAAAAAGGCCGGTCGCAAGACCGGCCTTTTGCTTTTCCGCCATGGCCCGAGGAAAAAGCCCCGCGACCTGGCGGCGCGGGGCAAAGGCTTACAGCATCGAGGGCAGTACCAGGTCCGGCGGGCGGTGGCCGTCGGCAAAGGTCTTGATGTTGATGATGACCTTCTCGCCCATCTCGATCCGGCCCTCGGTGGTGGCCGAGCCCATGTGCGGCAGCATCACCACGTTCGGGGCCTCGCGCAGGCGGGGGTTGATGTCGTGCCCATGCTCGAAGACATCAAGGCCCGCGCCCGCAAGCTCTCCGGCGCGCAGCATCCGGGTCAGGGCGTTCTCGTCGATGACCTCGCCGCGCGAGGTGTTCACGATCACCGCCGAAGGCTTCATCAGCTTCAGCCGCCGCGCGTTCAGAAGGTGGAAGGTGGACGGCGTGTGCGGCGCGTTGATCGACAGGATGTCCACGCGCGCCAGCATCTGGTCGAGGCTTTCCCAGTAGGTCGCGCGCAGCTCGGCCTCGACCTCGGGGCGAAGGCGGCGGCGGTTGTGGTAATGGACCTGCATCCCGAAGACATTGGCCCGTCGCGCGACCGCCTGCCCGATCCGGCCCATGCCCAGAATGCCCAGCCGCTTGCCCCCGATCCGGCCGCCAAGATGCGCGGTGGGAGCCCAGCCCTCCCAGCGGCCGGTCTGCATCTCGGCCAGACCTTCCGGGATGCGGCGGGTGACGGCCAGCATCAGCGCAATCGCCATGTCGGCGGTGTCCTCGGTCACAACTCCGGGGGTGTTCGTGACCTGGATGCCGCGCTGGCGGGCGCTTTCCACGTCGATGTGATCGACCCCGGCGCCATAGTTGGCGATCAGTTTCAGCCGCTCGCCCGCCTGTCCCAGCAGCCGCGCGTCGATCTGGTCGGTGACGGTGGGGACCAGCACGTCGCTGTCCTTCAGGGCCTGGACCAGCTCGTCGCGGCTCATGCGGACATCGACCTCGCGCAGCGACACGTCGAACAGTTCGGCCAGGCGCGATTCGACGGCTTGGGGCAGGCGGCGGGTCACGGTGACCTTCAGCCGATCACGCGTGGGTGCGGTGCCAGCCATGTGACCTCTCTTCCAATACCACGTTGCGTTTGGCAAACTTACCGTCAGGCGGGGCAGGCACAAGGCCCCGGGGCCACGCGCCCGACAGGCAGACAGGCGCCGCGCGCCGCGGCAGGCAAGGACGACGACATGACATTGCGATCCGTGACCCGATCGGTGGCGGAGGCGTGCGTGGCACGGCTGCGCCGCCCCGCAATGGCCGCAGCGGGCACGGGACTGCTGGCCGCCGGGCTGGCGATGACGCTGCCGGCCCAGGCGCAGAGCCCCCGGTCGAGCGGCGACGGGGCGGCCTCTGCCGAGGCGCCCGCGATCCAGATCAACCCCGGCGACGTATCCGCAGACTCCCTGATCAGCCGCCACCAGGACAAGCCGCGCGATCCGAACCGCGGGCCCGTCACGAACCTGCCCCTGCCCCGCTATGTCAGCCTGAAGGGCGGCGAGGGGAACGCCCGGCGCGGGCCGTCGCTGTCTCACCGCATCGACTGGGTCTTCCGCCATCCGGGAATGCCCCTGCGGGTCGTGGCCGAATTCGGCCACTGGCGCCGGGTCGAGGACCAGGACGGCGCTGGCGGCTGGGTGCATTACTCGCTGCTGTCCGGCGTGCGGACGGCCATCGTCACGACCGACATGGCCGAACTGCGCAGCCGTCCCGACGCCAACGGCTCGGTGCTGGCGCGGGCCGAGGCGGGCGCGATCGTCCGGTTGCACGAATGCAGCATCGACTGGTGCCGCGTGTCGGGCGGGGGCGAAAAGGGGTGGGTCCCCAAGACCTCGCTGTGGGGCGTGGATCCCGAGGAAACCCGAGAGTAACCCTTTCGTCCCGCACCCCGGACCCATGCCCGGGGTGCCGGCGCGGACCGGTCAGATGCCGTGCCGGGCGGGCCCGGTCACATGCAGCGATAGTAGGTCAGCGTGGTCGCGCCTTCGGTCAGCCGCATCACGCCGGGGCGGATCGAGATGTTCAGCTGGCGGTTCGCCGCGCCCGAGCAGCCCAGCGAGACCGAAGTGTAGTTCGTCTGCACCTCGGACGAGCCCACGGTGCATTCCGCGGTCGGGAAGGTGAACTTGTTGCCCTGGATGGTCAGGCGGCCTTCGCTGGCGGGATCGCCGCACTGCGAGGCGACGAGGTTCCAGGTGCCGTCCAGCGTGTCCGCGCCGGGGGTGCCGGCGGTCGCTTCCGGAGCGGCGGGGGCGATTTCGGGACCGTCCACGACCGTGACCGGCTCGGAGCCGGGGGTGCTGACGGTGGTGACGGTCGCGCCAGGCATGCAGGCCGACAGCGACAAGGCCGCGGCGACGGCCAGAACGGGCTTCAGATAGGTCATTTTTCGGTTACTCCCACTTGAACAACGATCGGCCCCGGGCCGCGTCACCCTTCAACGTCGCAAGCGTGGGATTTCGTTCCCTGTTTTCCAAAGAGAAATTGCAGCAGCAGCGAGTCGCCGGCGCATTGCGGCTTTGGCGACACATAGGCGGCGGCTTGCCTGCCGCGCTGAATGCGCACCCGCTCACATCCGTTCACGCGCCGTTGATGGAATGTTCGCCCCCGCAGACCGGGCAGTCGGCGCGGCGCGGGATGCGAACACTGCGCGTGTCGCCCCATAACCCGTCAAGGATCAGCATGCGCCCCCGCAGTCCCGCGCCCGCGCCGCTTTCGGGAATGCGGGCCAGTTCCTTGATCGCCTCAAGCGCCATCAGCCCGCCGACGACGCCCGGCAGGGCGCCGACGACGCCCGCCTCGGCGCAGGACAAGGCAAGGCCTGGCGCGGGCGGCTCGGGGAAGACGCAGGCAAGGCAGGGCGCGCCGCGCGCGGGATCGTAAAGCGCGACCTGCCCTTCCCATTGCGCGATCGAGCCCGCAAGCAGCGGCACGCCCGCCGCGACGCAGGCCGCGTTGACCGCCTGGCGCGAGGCGAAACTGTCGGTCCCGTCGATCACGAGATCATGGTCCGCGACCAGTTCGGCGTCCCCTGCCCCGATGCGGCGGACCAGCGCGGTCACGCCGACATGGGGGTTCAGCCGGTTCAGCACCTGGGCGGCGGCCTCGACCTTGGGGCGGCCGATGTCGGCGGTGGAGAAGATTACCTGCCGCTGCAGGTTCGACAGCCCGACCGTATCATCGTCCGCCACCGTGATCCGCCCGACGCCCGCCGCCGCCAGATACATCAGCACCGGTGCGCCCAGGCCGCCCGCACCCACGACCAGCACGCGCGAGGCCCGCAGCCGCCGCTGCCCCGCCCCGCCCAGTTCCCTCAGGACGATGTGGCGGGCATAGCGGTCCAGTTCGGCATCGCTGAGCGGCTGGGCCGGATCTGCGGGCATCGCCTCGCGGACGGATGCTGCTTGAACCGGGCTGACCGTGGGCGGTGCAGGCGGTTCGGCCCTGCCTCGGGGCCGAGCCACGGTCAGACCCGCGCCCGCAGGCTGCTGTTCGCGGGCGCGCCGCCGCAGACGTCCGATCAGTGCGGCATAGCCCGCGCCCAGCGCCGCAAGGCCCACGGCCGGGACCCACAGATCCGAGGGCATCAGCCCCTGCCCCCCCTGGTGGCGCTGCCACAGGCCCGCCACTCCGGCCAGCCAGATCGCCGCCAAAATAGCAGCCAGTACCCCGGCCCCGAAGCGGCGGGCGACGACGATCCCCGCAACGACCAGCAGCAGCGTCCACAGCATCTCAGACCCCCGTCGAGCCGAAACCGCCCATCCGCCCGCTTGTGCGCGAGAACTCGGCCACCTCGACCAGCGCCGGGCGGACCACGGGGACGAACAGCATCTGCGCGATCCGCTCTCCGGGCTGGATGAGGATGGGCGCGCTGTCCGGCGGGTTGCGGTTCCAGGCGCTGATCAGGATCTCGTCGGTGTAGTCGGCGTCGATGAGGCCTACGGCATTGCCCATCACCAGCCCCTTGCGGTGCCCGAGCCCCGACCGCGGCAGGATCACCGCCGCAAGGTGCAGGTCGGCCATGTGCAGCGCGATCCCCGAGCGCACCAGTTCGGCCGGGGCGCCGGGTTGCAGCACCAGGGGCGCGTCGAGGCAGGCGCGCAGGTCCAGCGCCGCCGCCATGGGCGTCTGCCAGTCGGGCAGGCCCCAGTTGCGCAGGCGGGCGTCCAGCACCTTCAGTTCCACGGGCGGGCAGGCTTGCATCGGCACACTCGAGCTTGGGTCAGCCCCCCCACTTAAGCCATCACCCGCCCAAGGTCACGGGCAGGGCCCGGCCTTGCGGGCTCTTGCCTTGCCCCTTGCCGGGCGGGGCCGTAAAAACCCGGCACTTCAGGCCGCCGAAAGACACCCTTCATGTCCAACCCCCGCCCCGTCGTCCTTTGCATCCTCGATGGCTGGGGGATTGCCGCGCGCCCCGAGTTCAGCGCCCCCGACCAGGCCGCGACCCCGAACATGGACCGGCTGCGGCGGGACTGCCCCAGCTCGACCCTGATCACCTACGGGCCGGACGTGGGGCTGCCGCGCGGGCAGATGGGCAATTCCGAGGTCGGGCACACCAACATCGGCGCGGGGCGCGTGGTGGCGATGGACCTCGGCCAGATCGACCTCGCGATCGAGGACGGCAGCTTCTTCGAGAATCCCGGCATCCGCGGCTTCGTCGACCGGCTGCGCGCGGCGGGCGGGACGGCTCACCTGATGGGCGTTGTTTCGGATGGCGGCGTGCACGGCCACATCGCCCATGTGGTCGCGGCCTGCAAGGCGGTGGCCGACCAGGGCCTGCCAGTCGTGCTGCACGCGATCACCGACGGCCGCGACGTGCCGCCCAAATCGGCGCTGGGCTTTGTCACCGAACTGGCGGGCAACCTGCCCGAGGGCGTCACGATCGGCACCGTCACGGGGCGCTATTACGCGATGGACCGCGACAACCGCTGGGACCGCGTGGCGCGCGCCTATGGTGCCATCGTGCGCGGCCAGGGGCTTCATGCCGCCGACGCCCCGACCGCCGTGTCCGAGGCCTATGCGCGCGGCGAGACGGACGAGTTCATCGCGCCCACAGTCCTGCCGGGCTATGCCGGCGCGCGGGACGGCGACGGCTTCTTCTGCCTGAACTTCCGCGCCGACCGCGCGCGCGAGATCATGGCCGCCATCGCCCAGCCGGGCTTTGCCGAGTTCGACGTGACCGGCCGCCCCGCCTGGGCCGGGGTGCTGGGAATGGTCGATTACTCGACACGTCACGACGAATACATGACCGCTGCCTACCCCAAGCGGCAGGTGACGAACACGCTGGGCGCCTGGGTGGCCTCGCACGGGCGGCGCCAGTTCCGGCTGGCCGAGACCGAGAAATACCCGCATGTCACCTTCTTCCTGAACGGCGGAAAGGAAGCGCCCGAACCCGGCGAGGACCGCCACATGCCGTCCAGCCCCAAGGTCGCGACCTATGACCTTGCCCCGGAGATGGCGGCGGACGAAGTGTCGGACCGGCTCGTGCAGGCCATCGACGAGGGCTACGACCTGATCGTGGTGAATTTTGCCAATCCCGACATGGTGGGCCACACCGGCAGCCTGCCCGCCGCAATCCGCGCCTGCGAGGCGGTGGACCGGGGCCTTGGCCGGATGCTCGAGGCGCTGGACCGCGCGGGGGGCGCGGCGGTCGTCATCGCTGACCACGGCAATTGCGAGATGATGGTGGACCCCGCGACCGGCGGTCCCCACACGGCGCATACCACCAACCCCGTGCCGGTCATCGTCTATCGCGGCCCGCAGGGTGCGTCACTGCGTGCGGGCGGGCGGTTGGCCGACGTGGCGCCCACGGTGCTGGACCTGATGGGCCTGCCCCTGCCGCCCGAGATGACCGGGCGCAGCCTGATCGAGCGGCCATGACGCGCGTCCCCGCCCTTCTGCGCACCGCCACGGTCGCGCTTGCCGCGCTGCTGGTCGCAGGCGCGGGCCTGGCGCAGACGGTGGTGTCGGAAGGTGGGCGCGGGGCCGTCACCACGGCGGCGGGCGATCCTGCGGCCCCCGGCGCCTCGGTGGGCGAGACCCCGGCCGAGGCTACGGCGCGCGAGGCTGCTGCGGCCGCAGCGGGCCTGCGCGAGGCCATCGCCCGTCTGGACGTCGCGCTGACCGCGGACGACCAGGTGATCGCGCTGTCCGAGGTGATCCGCGCCTATGAACAAGGTCAGGCCGCGCTGCGCGACAGCCTGCGCCGCGCCGCGCTGCGCGAGGCGCAGGTGCGCGCCGAGTTTGAGGAACAGCGCGACCACCTGTCCCGGATCATCGGCGTGATGATGGCGATGCAGGATTCACCCGAAACGCTGATGCTGCTGCACCCGGCAGGCGCCGCCAGCACCGCGCAATCGGGCATGATCCTCTCCGCCGTCACCCCCGCGCTTCAGGCCGAGGCCGACCGGCTCAGGGCAAGCCTCGACGAGATCGCCATAGTCCGCGGCATCGAGCAATCCGCCGCCGACACCCTGGCCCAGGGTCTGGCCCAGGTGCAGGAAGCGCGGCGGCTGCTGGCCTCGGCCGTCACCGACCGCTCCTCGATGCCCGTGCGCTTCGGCGAGGACCCGGCGGAACTGACGGCTCTTGTCGCCTCGGCCGACACGCTGGACAGCTTCGCTGCCGGCATTGCCGCGATGGAACAGGACATCGGTGCCCCCATGGCCGACTTCGAGGCCGCGCAGGGCAGTTTGACCCTGCCTGCGGTCGGTACCGTGCTGCGCGGCTATGACGAGCCCGACGCCAAGGGCATCCGCCGCCCCGGCCTGACCATCGGCACCGCGCCCGCCGCGCTGGTCACGACCCCCTGGCCCGCGACGATCCGCTATCGCGGTCCCCTGCTGGATTACGGCAACGTGATGATCGTCGAGCCCGCGCGTGGCTACCTTCTGATCGTCGCGGGCCTATCTCAGGTTTTCGGAGAAACAGGCGACGTGCTGCTTGCGGGCGAGCCGATGGGGCTGATGGGTGGCCAGGAAGGCTCGGCCGCCGAGTTCGGCGCCGCCTTTGTCGAGGCCGCATCCGTCGGCAACACGCCCCCGGCGATGCAGCCGCTGTATGTGGAACTGCGCCACGGCAAGGAAACACTGGACCCGGCCGAGTGGTTCGTGATGAATCCGGTCATTACTCCCGCGACCGGCAGCGATGCCGCCCGCGACAACGGCGATACGGCGGGCGAGGATGCCCCTGAGCAGGTCAGGACGACGGAATGAAGAATTATCTCATGGCGGGCATCGGCGGCACGCTGGCCGGCATCCTGGTCACGACCCAGCTGGCCGGACCGCTTGTCGCGCAGGAATCGGGCCGCAACACCTCGGTCTATGAACAGCTCGACCTGTTCGGCAACGTCTTCGAGCGGGTGCAGCAGGACTATGTCGAGCAGGTCGATTCCAAGACCCTGATCGAGGCCGCGATCAACGGGATGCTGACCTCGCTGGACCCCCATTCCTCGTTCCTGTCGGCCAGCGACTACGAGGACATGCAGACCCAGACGCGCGGCAGCTTCGGCGGCCTCGGGATCGAGGTCGGGCAGGAGGACGGGCTGGTCAAGGTGATCTCGCCCATGGACGACACGCCCGCTGCCAACGCGGGGATCAAGCCTGGCGACTTCATCACCCATGTGAACGGCGAATCGCTGATGGGCCTGACGCTGGACGAGTCGGTGGAAAAGATGCGCGGCCCCATCGGATCGGAAGTCACGGTCACCATCCTGCGAGAAGGGGAAAGCGAGCCCTTCGACGTCAAGATGACGCGCGAAACGATCCGCCTGACTGTGGTGCGCACCCGCGTCGAGGGCAATGCCGTGGTGCTGCGCGTCGCCACCTTCAACGACGAGACCTATGACACGCTGAAGTCCGAGCTGGCCAAGGCGGTCGAGGAAGCCGGCGGCATCGACAAGGTGACGGGCTTCGTTCTGGACCTGCGCAACAATCCCGGCGGCCTGCTGGACCAGGCGGTGCTGGTCAGCGACGCCTTCCTGGACAAGGGCGAGATCGTGTCCACGCGCGGCCGCCAGCCCGAGGAAAGCGGCCGCTGGAACGCCGAGCCCGGCGATCTGGCACAGGGCAAGCCGATGGTCGTGCTGATCAACGGGGGCTCTGCCTCGGCGTCCGAGATCGTGACCGGCGCGCTGCAGGACCACCGCCGCGCGATCGTCGTCGGCACCAAGAGCTTCGGCAAGGGCTCGGTCCAGACGGTGATGCCCGTCACCTCGGAAAGCGCGATCCGGCTGACCACGGCGCTGTATTACACGCCCTCGGGCCGCTCGATCCAGGCGCTGGGGATCAACCCCGACATCATCGTCCAGCAGCCCCCTGCCCGCCCGGCCGACGAGGAAGAGAAGGCGCCGCGCAGCGCCTCGAACTTCTCGACCTCGGAACGTGATCTTCGGGGCGCGCTGAACAACGATTCGATCTCCGACGAGGAGCGCCGCCAGATCGAGGAGGAGGCCAAGCAGGTCGAGGCCACGGCGAAGCTGCGCGACGAGGACTACCAGCTCGCCTATGCGGTGGATATCCTCAAGGGACTGGCCGCGGTGGATTTCTCGGCGCGCGAGGTGGCGGACGCCGCCAAGCCCGCGGTGACCGGCGAGGATGCGACCAGCGAGGATGCGCGCGAGGGCGCCGCCCCCGCAACCGACGCGGCGCCCGCCGCCGAGGCCGAGCCTGCGGTGGGTGCCCCTACCCCGACGGCCCGCCCCGCCAACCGTCCGACCCAGCCCTGAGTCCCTCATGCAATTGACGAACGACGCCCTCGCCACGGGGCCCGACGACGCGGTGACCGGACCGGGCGGCCTGCCCTATCGCCCCTGCGCGGGCGTGGTGCTGATCAATGCCGAGGGCCGGGTCTTTGCCGGCCATCGCATCGACAATCCCTCGGATGCCTGGCAGATGCCCCAGGGCGGCATTGACGAAGGTGAGGATCCGCGCGACGCCGCCCTGCGCGAGCTGCGCGAGGAAACCGGCATCCCGGCCGAGCTGTGCGAGATCCTGGCTGAAAGCCCCGACTGGCTGCGCTACGACCTGCCGCCCGAGCTTGTCGGCAGGATCTGGCGTGGCCGCTACGGCGGGCAGATCCAGAAGTGGTATCTGGTGCGCTTCAACGGCCGGGACGATCAGGTCGACATCGCGACCGAGCATGCCGAGTTCGACGAATGGCGCTGGATGACGCCCGCCGAGATCGCGGAGAAGATCGTTCCCTTCAAGCGCGAGGTTTATGACCGGGTGTTTGCCGCCTTTGCGGACAGGCTCGGCCGCCCCTAGGCCTTCTGCCGGGCGCGCAATGCCTGCGCGGCCCCGCCGAGCTTGTCGGAAAGCACCATGGAAGATCCCGTACTCCCCTTCGAACTGAAACGGATGTTTCTGGGCGAAGAGCCTCTCCTGTTCTACGCCGAAATCGCCGTCAGGACGCTGATCATCTACGGCTATACGCTGGGGATGATCCGCTGGATCGGCGGGCGCTCGGTCACGCAGCTGTCCATGGTGGACCTGATCCTGGTGATCGCACTGGGTTCGGCGGTGGGGGATGCGACCTTCTACCCCGACGTCCCGGTGCTGCAGGCGATGCTGGTCATCACCGTGATCGTCTGCCTGAACAAGCTGATCGACAACCTGATCGAACGTTATGACACCGCCAAGCGGATGATCGACGGCCGCACCGTCGCCGTGGTCCGCGACGGCCGCATCGACCGCGAGGGGCTGATCCTGCGCGACATCAGCGCGCTGGAGCTGAAGTCGCTTTTGCGGCTCAAGGGCGTATCGAACCTGGGCCAGGTCGAGTTCGCCTTTCACGAGTCCGGCGGCGGACTGTCGGTCTTCCCCCGCGACACCCCCGTTCCCGGCCTGCCCATCGTTCCGCCGCAGGACGTGGAGCCCCTGGCATCCCTGTCGGACGCGGCGCCCGATACCCAGGCCTGCTGCGTCAACTGCGGCTCGCTGCGGCCGGCGGAGCTGGTGACGCCCGTGACACGCTGCACCGATTGCGGGCGGACCGATGGCTGGACCCCTGCCGTGACGCCCCTCGTGATCAGGCCGGCCGCCTGACCTCATCCGGCGCTTGCCAAACGGGCCCCGATCCCCCATCCCGCAAGGCAGGCGATCCGAGGGGACGATGGTGCAACAGGTCTACACGCTGCTGGTCGAGGTCGGCCGCAAGGAAGGCGACGGTCTGCCCGAGGACGCGACGGGCGCGGCGCTGGTCTGCTATGCCGCCGGCCGCGACCAGGACGAGGCCGTGCGCGAGACGGTCGCGATCCTCAAGCAGGCCGATCTCGCGCCGCTCGAAGTGCAGGCCTATGGCACGCTGGAGGAGCGCCTGGCCGAGGGACACGAGGTCCCGGACGAGGAGCGCGCCCTGATGGACCGCGCGCGGGATGAAAACAGCGTCATCGTGGCCCAGTTCGAGCCCTTCTTCGACGAACCCGACCACGGCTGACCGCCCCGCCTCCGCCTTGTCAGTCCGGCGGTTGCACGGTTAAGATTCCGTGCAACAAGAACGATAACTGACGAGGCAGTGAGTATGAAATCCCCCATGATGCGCCTTGCGCTGTCGGCCGCCGTGATGGCGGCACTGGCGTCCTGCGCGCCGGTTGGCCGGCCCGGCATCGGCCCGGCGTCCAGCGGCAGCAGCGTGACCCCCGCCCCCATCCCTGCCGCCGATCCGGCGACCGAGGCGAGCTTCCAGCAGTGGGTGCGGAACTTCCGCCCGCGCGCGGTCTCCTCCGGCATCACCCCGGCGACCTACGACCGCGCCATGTCGATTGCCCGCTACAACCCCGAGGTGATCCGCCTCGACCGCAAGCAGGCCGAGTTCTCGCGCCCGGTCTGGCTTTACCTCGACAGCGCCGTGTCGCCGGAACGCGTCTCGACCGGCCGCCAGATGCTCGCGCAGCACGGCCGGACGCTGGCCGCCATCGAGGCCACCTACGGCGTCCCGCGCGAGATCGTGTTGGCCGTCTGGGGGATGGAATCGAACTTCGGTTCGAACCGCGGCCGGATGCAGATCATCCCTTCGCTGGCGACGCTGGCCTATGACGGCCGCCGCTCGCAGATGTTCCAGGAACAACTGGTCGCGGCGCTGAAGATCCTGCAGGCCGGGGACACGGACCCCGAACACATGCTGGGCTCCTGGGCGGGGGCGATGGGACATACCCAGTTCATGCCGACCTCCTATCTCAGCTACGCCGTCGATTTCACCGGCGACGGGCGGCGCGATATCTGGTCGGACGATCCGACCGACTCTCTGGCCTCGACGGCCGCCTACCTGGCGCGCAACGGCTGGAACCGCGGCCAGGCCTGGGTGACCGAGGTCTCGCTGCCTGAGGGCTTCACCGCTGTCGGCAAGGGCACACGGACCAGCACCAGTCAGCTTGCGGCGATGGGCGTGCGGGCGGTCAACGGCCGTGGCCTTCCGGCAGGCACCGGCTCGATCATCCGGCCCGCGGGCGCGCGCGGCCCGGCCTTCCTGATCCTCGACAACTTCCGATCGATCCTGCGCTACAACAACTCGGACAGCTATGCGCTGGGCGTGAGCTACCTGGCCGAAGCCATCGCCGGCCGTCCCGGCATCCAGGCGCCCTGGCCCCGGTCGGACCGCCCGCTGACCCAGGCCGAGCGGACCGAGATCCAGCGCCTGCTGACCGCACGCGGCTTCTACCGCGACGAGATCGACGGCAAGATCGGCACCGGCACGATGGAGGCGATCTCGGCCTTCCAGCGTTCGATCGGCGTCCCGCCCGACGGCTACGCGACCTCGATCGTCCTGGGGCAGCTGCGCGGGCGCTGAGGCCGCAGACGGAACAGGAAAGGCCCGACGCGTGAGAGACGCGCCGGGCCTTTTTCGTTGAAGCGTCGAGACAGACCGCCGCAATAACGCAACTTGCCGGGTCCGATGGCCCGACAGCAGCGATGATGGAAGAAACTGCCGATCCTTGCGGCGTCTCACCGTGGAGGCGGGTACCGGAATCGAACCGGTCTTCACGGATTTGCAATCCGCTGCGTAACCTCTCCGCCAACCCGCCTCGGTGAGGTGCAGGACAGATATGCCAAAGCGCTCTGCCCTGCAAGTCGCTGCGTAGCCCCTCGGGCCGGATGAAAATATCCCGGGGGGAGCCGCCAAAGGCGGCGGGGGCAGCGCCCCCTTTTCTTACTTCACCCGCGCGTTGCGGTTGCCGATCAGCTTCAGCCGCAGGGCGTTCAGCTTGATGAAGCCCGCCGCGTCCTTCTGGTCATAAGCGCCCGCGTCCTCCTCGAAGGTCACATGCGCCTCGGAATAAAGGCTCATGTCCGACCAGCGGCCGACGCAGGACACCGAGCCCTTGTAGAGCTTCAGCCGCACCGTGCCCGACACGTATTCCTGCGACTTGTCGATCAGCGCCTGCAGCATCTCGCGTTCCGGGCTGAACCAGAAGCCGTTGTAGATCAGTTCCGCATAGCGCGGCATCAGGCTGTCCTTGAGATGACCCGAGCCCGAATCGAGCGTGATCTGCTCGATGCCCCGGTGCGCCTCCAGCAGGATCGTGCCGCCGGGGGTTTCGTAGATGCCGCGCGACTTCATGCCGACGAAGCGGTTTTCCACGAAGTCGAGCCGCCCGATCCCGTGCCGCCCGCCATGGTCGTTCAGCGCTGCCAGCAGCGTCGCGGGCGACATCGCCTGCCCGTTGATGGCGACCGCGTCGCCCTTTTCGAAGGTGACCTCGATATATTCGGGCTGGTCCGGGGCGTCCTCGGGGTTCACCGTGCGCTGGTAGACATAGTCGGGCGCCTGCTCGGCGGGGTTCTCCAGCGCCTTCCCTTCCGACGAGGTGTGCAGCAGGTTCGCGTCGACGCTAAAGGGCGCCTCGCCGCGCTTGTCCTTGGCGATCGGGATCTGGTTCTTCTCGGCGAACTCGATCAGCTTCGTCCGGCTGGTCAGGTCCCAGATCCGCCAGGGCGCGATCACCTTGATCGAGGGATCGAGCGCATAGGCCGACAACTCGAACCGCACCTGGTCGTTGCCCTTGCCGGTCGCGCCATGGGCCACGGCATCGGCGCCATGGGCCTGCGCGATCTCGACCAGCCGCTTGGCGATCAGCGGACGCGCGATCGAGGTGCCCAGCAGGTACTGCCCCTCGTAGACGGCATTGGCGCGGAACATCGGGAAGACATAGTCGCGCACGAATTCCTCGCGCACGTCCTCGATGTGGATGTTCTCCGGCTTGATGCCCAGCAGCTCGGCCTTGGCCCGCGCGGGCTCCAGCTCCTCGCCCTGCCCGAGGTCGGCGGTGAAGGTGATGACCTCGCAGCCGTACTCGGTTTGCAGCCACTTGAGGATGATCGAGGTGTCGAGTCCCCCGGAATAGGCGAGAACGACTTTCTTCGGCGCGTCAGACATCGGGAGCCCCTTTATCCAGATTTGCCTGCCGATTATGGTCTTTCCCGCCCTCTCACAAGGGCGCGGGCGCGCAGATCCGCTGGCATTTCGGCGCATGACGCCCTATCCCTGCGCCATGAGCATCCCCCTTTCCCCCGTCCTCGATGCGGCGGCCGCGCTGCGCGGGCTGTTCGAGCCGACACCCCTTCTGCGCAACGACCACCTCTCGACCCGCTACGGCGCGGAGATCTGGCTCAAGCGCGAGGACCTGACGCCGGTGCGTAGCTACAAGCTGCGGGGCGCCTTCAACGCGATGCGTCGGGCGGATGCGGGCCCGGGGGCGCATTTCGTCTGCGCCAGCGCGGGCAACCACGCGCAGGGGATGGCCTATGCCTGCCGGCATTTCGGCTCGCGCGGCACGATCTTCATGCCGGTGACGACGCCGAAGCAGAAGATCGAGAAGACCCGCACCTTCGGCAACGGCGCGGTCGAGATCGTGCTGACGGGCGACTATTTCGACCAGACCCTGCGCGCCGCGCAGGAATTCACTCAGGCGCAGGGCGCGACCTTCCTGTCACCCTTTGACGACGCCCATGTGATCGAGGGACAGGCCACGGTCGCCACCGAGATCCTGGAGCAGATGGAGGGCGCGCCCGACCTGGTTGTTCTGCCGGTCGGCGGCGGCGGGCTGGCGGCGGGGGTCAGCGGCGTGCTGGCCGAAGCTGCGCCCGGAACGCGCCTTGCCTTCGTGGAGCCGGGCGGCGGCGCCAGCCTGCGGGCCGCGCTCGAGGCCGGGCAACCGGTCACCCTGCCCAGGATTGAGACCTTCGTGGACGGCGCCGCCGTCGCGCGGATCGGCGAGCTGCCCTTTGCGCGGCTGTCGCGCTTTGCATCTTCGGACGTGGTGATCGCGCCCGAGGACCGTATCTGCGCCACCATGATCGAGATGCTGAACGTCGAGGGGATCGTGCTGGAACCGGCAGGTGCCCTGGCGGTGGACGCGTTGCGTGATCTCGGCGAGGCGGGCGCGCTGGAAGGCAAGCGGGTCGTCTGCGTCTGCTCGGGCGGCAACTTCGACTTCGAGCGCCTGCCCGAGGTGCGCGAGCGGGCGCAGCGCTGGGCGGGACTGAAGAAATACTTCATCCTGCGGCTGGCACAGCGTCCCGGCGCCCTGCGCGAGTTCCTGAACCTGCTCGGCCCCGAGGACGACATCGCGCGTTTCGAATATCTCAAGAAATCGGCGCGCAACTTCGGCTCGGTCCTGATCGGGATCGAGACGACCAGCCCCGCGAACCTCGACGCCCTGTCCGAGCGGCTGGCCGCGCAGGGCTTCGACTGGCGCGACATCACCGGCGACCCCGTCCTGTCCGAGTTCCTCATCTGAGCCGTCAGGTTACTTTGCTTTTCGATGTCTTCAGACATGACCGCCACGCGCTGGCGGTCGGTCATGCGGCACCCTTCGTCTGAGCTGGGCTGTTTGTGGCACCGACTCCCTCAAAAGTCGTACAGGGCCGCACTTAACCTGCCGTTCACCCCGGCGCGCTAGCCTTGGCGCATGAGACAGTCGAATCGCTCTCCGTCCTCCTCGACGCCCGCCCGGGCGGCCGGTCACCGGGCCAAGCGCCTGGTGCTCCTGGCGGATGGCAGCCAGGCGCACCGGCGGATGTTGTCGGGCCAACTGGAACGTGCAGGCTATCGGGTGGTCGAGGCGGCGGATGGCGCAACCGCGCTGAAGATCTGCCGCGAGCAGCATCCCGATCTGATCCTGTCCGACTCGCTGCTGATGAACCTTTCGGGGCTGGAACTCTGCCGCGCCCATCGGGACATAGTGCGGCAGGGCTATGGCTACTTCATCCTGCTGACCTCCAGCACCGAGCGCGCCGATATCGCCGTGGCGCTTGGTGCCGGGGCGGACGACTTCCTGGTCAAGCCGATCTCCAGTGCCGAACTGCTGGCCCGCATCCGTGCGGCGGAACGCGTGCTGGACATGCACGACGACCTCACCGCCGCGAACCGAGAACTGCAGAGCGCGCTGGAACGGCTGAACGAGGCGCAGGAACAGATGACGGCCGAGCTGCGCGAGGCGCGCAAGCTGCAGCAGGCGATGATACGGGAACGCCAGCGCAGCTTCGGCCCCTTCCGTGTCTCGCTGCTGATGCGTCCGGCAGGGATGATCGGCGGGGATTTCGTGGGCTTCCACCCGCTCGACGATCACGCGGTCGGCTTGCATGCCGTGGATGTCTCGGGCCACGGCGTCGCCTCGGCGCTGCTGACGGCGCGGCTGGCGGCGCAGATCGACGGCCTGGCGCAGGACCGCAACCTGTCGCCCGCGGGGCTCGTCTCGGCGCTGAATGACATGATGCTGGATGGCCCCCTGACGGACGCCTACCTGACAATGGTCTATGCCCGCCTGGATCTGCAGGCGCACCGCCTGCGGCTGGTTCAGGCGGGCCACCCCCACCCCTTCCTGCAGCGCGCCGACGGCCGGATCGAGCGGGTCGGTCGGGGCGGATTGCCCGTCGGCGTGCTCGAGGGCGCGCGATACGACGAGATCGAGGTCGTGCTCGAGGCTGGTGACCGGATGCTGATCGTGTCGGACGGCATCACCGATGCGGCCGGCGCCCGTGGCGAGTTGCTGGGAGAGGAGGGCCTGCGCGCGATCCTGCAACTGAACGCGCCCTTGACGGGGCACGCGCTGCTGGAATCGATGTGCTGGTCGGTTGCGGCCTTTGCCAGCGGCGAACGCGCGGACGACCTGTCCGCCGTGCTGATCGAGCATCTTCCGCCCGCGCCGGTGCTGCCGGGCCCGGGCGGCGGGCCGGGATGATCCCGGCCTGCCCGCGCCTTCTCAGATGATCAGGACCTGCGTCCCGACCTTGGTCACGGCATAGAGCTGCTGGATATGCTCGTTGTAAAGCCCGATGCAGCCGTTCGAGGACTTGCGCCCGATCTTGCGCGTGTCGTGGGTGCCGTGGATGCGGTAATATTGCCAGCTCAGCCACAGCGCATGGGTGCCCAGCGGGTTGTCCGGCCCCGGCGGCACGAAGTCTGGCCATTCCGGGTTGCGCTTTTTCATCTCGGGGGTGGGCGCCCAGGACGGACCCTCGACCTTCTTGATGATCTCGGTGCGGCCGCGGCGCGTCAAATCCTCGCTGACCGGGATCGAGGTCGGGTAAAGACGGAACTCGCCGTCCTCGGACCAGTAGCTCAGCGCACGCGAGGTCAGGTCAACAAGGATGGCGCCGTTCGTCAGGTTGCTGAAATAAGGCTGCCAGTCGTGCATGCGGAAGCTCGACACGTTCCGGCGGTTGTCCTGACCGGCGTCATACTGGACGACGCCCGCATCGGGGGTCGCCCCCGCGCCGGGTGCGCCCTGCAGCGCCTGCCCCGTATAGGGGTCAACCGCCTGCGCGAAGGCCGGGGCCGCCAGGCTTGTGGCGCCCAGCGCGAGCGAGGTGGCAAGGAAGGACCGCCGGTCAACGGCGGACGGCTTGATCGCGGGCATCTTGTTCTCCTGTCGGCCTGAGCCCCTGCGGGCTCTTGCGGCAGCGCCTTGCTTGTGGACCCAGCACATATCGGTGACCGGGTCGAGTTCAACTCACAGCGGCGTCAGCGGTTCGCCTTTCCCGGCGGATGCGGTCTCGCCGCAACAGATGCGGGTGCCCGAGAACCTAGAAACGCAATGATCCGGCGGGGAAAGGAACGCTTAAAAGGCTGACGCAAGAAGGCAGGGTGGAAAGGAATGCATCCATGATGCGTCGGACGGGCGGTCCTCCATCCTTCCCATCGTCCGGGCGCGCCCTCTTACAATGAGCGGCGCAGCGCTTTGCGTCAGCGCGAGAGGCATGGGCCCCGTTGGAGGCCCAAAACCCCCATGCAAGCCATTTACAGGATTCCGCTCCTGTTTCGACAAGAGGGAAGCTCTGCCGACAAGCCCCCGTCCCGCTTGCCCCGCGCTGCTGGCTGGTACAGTCAGCGCACAACATACCTTGCAGTGTTACTCCTGCAGGGAACTTGCCCTTCCCCTCACCTGTCGGCGATCCGGACGGAAGCCCTGCCGTCGAGGGCCCTTGCCCTCAGCTGCGCCCGTCGAGGCGCACGAAGTCGCGCAGGCTGCCCTGACCCGGTTCGACCTCGGCCCAACTGTCGGCCTGAAAGTCCACGACCAGCGTCGCGGCTGTCGGATAGCTGCGGAACTGCGGGTCGAGCGGCGGCCGAGCCGGCAGCATGGCGGCGAAAGCCGCGATGCCGGGGTTGTGGCCGATCATCATCACCGTGGGGACGGTGGCGGTCTTCAGAACCTGCAGCATCGTCTCGGGCGCGGCGTGGTAAAGCGCAGGCTCGATCCGCAGGTCGGGCCGCGTCTCGAAGACGGCCTGGGCCACGCAGTCCCAGGTCTGGCGCGTCCGCAGCGCAGAGGAGCACAACACCTCCTCGGGGTCATAGCCGCGACTGGCCAGCCAGTCCCCCAGCGCCCGCGCGGACCGCCGGCCCCGCCCGTTCAGCGGACGGTCATGGTCGGGCAGCGTCGGGTCATCCCAGTCGGATTTCGCATGGCGCGTCAGGATCAGGCGGCAATGTCCCAGCGGTGTCATCCTGACCCTTTCCCTTGGTTCACGAATCAGAGTGCCACCCGCGACCGCCAGCCGCAAGCGGCTCGCCAGCAGCTCGGCGGCCCGTCGTCAAAGGCCGCGTCCGCCCTGGCGAAGCCCGTGCGGCTTGACCGAGGGCTCGGTCGAGCGGATCAGGCTGCCCGCGCCCTGCTCGGTGAACAGCTCGAGCAGCGCGGCATGGGGGACCCGACCGTCCAGGATCACGACGGCGCGCACTCCCTGGTCCAGCGCCGTCAGTGCGGTTTCGGTCTTGGGGATCATGCCGCCCGCGATGGTGCCGTCCGCGATCATGGCCCGCACCTGGTCGGGATGGATCTGGGTCATCACCTGCCCCTGCCCGTCCTTGACCCCCGCAACATCCGTCAGCAGCAGCAGCCGGTCGGCCTTGAGCGCCCCGGCGATCGCGCCCGCCGCGGTGTCGCCGTTCACGTTAAAGGTCTCGTTGTCGGCCATGCCGGTCGCCACCGGCGCGATCACCGGGATCAGCCCGGCATTGTAAAGGTCGCGGATGATCTGCACGTTCATCTCGATCGGGCGGCCGACAAAGCCGAGCTCGGGGTCGTCGGCCTCGCAGACCATCAGGTCGTCGTCCTTGCCGGAGATGCCGATGGCGCGGCCGCCCGCGTCGTTGATCGCCTGCACGATGCGCTTGTTGACCAGGCCCGACAGGACCATCTCGACCACCTGCACGGCCTCGGGCGTGGTGACGCGCTTGCCGCGGACGAAGCGGCTTTCGATCCCCAGCCGGTCCAGCAGATCGTTGATCATCGGCCCGCCCCCGTGGACGACGACCGGGTGGATGCCCACCTGCTTCATCAGCACGATGTCGCGGGCGAACTCGGCCATCGCCTCGTCGTCGCCCATCGCGTTGCCGCCGAACTTCACGACGACGACGGCACCCGCATAGCGCTGCATGTAGGGCAGCGCCTCGGACAGGGTGCGGGCGGTGGTGACGAAGTCGCGGTCCATGCTTTGCGGTCTCATGTGGTGTCCCCGTGGATGGGCAAGGCTAGGCCGTGCAGGAAGCAAGGTCCAGACCGCCGCCCTCAGAGGATGAAGTCCTTTTCGGAGATCGCCTGCACCCCTTCGAGCAGGATGACCACATCCGCCAGTCGGTTGCCATCCAGGTCCGCCTCGATCCGCAGCATCCCGTCCTGGGCGGACCATCGCAACTCGGGTCCGCTGCCGGTGAAGGACCCCTCCCCCACGAACGCCAGGTCCAGCGACGACAGGTCGATTCGGTCCTGCCCCGCCGAGAAGTCGGTGATCACGTCCGGGGCCAGCGCATCCGACCCCGAGGACCCGAAGACAAAGACATCCGCCCCCGCGCCCCCGGTCAGCCTGTCGGTCCCCGTGCCGCCGCTGAGCAGGTCGTCGCCGTGTCCGCCCAGCAGCAGGTCATCGCCACCTCCACCGAACAGCTCGTCGTCGTCCCAGCTGCCATCGAGCGTGTCATTCCCCGCCCCGCCCAGCAGAAGATCGGCCCCGCCTTCCCCCAGCATCATGTCCTTGCCTCCGTCGCCCGCCAGCGTGTCCGCGCCGGTGCCGCCCAGCAGGCGGTCGTCGCCCTCACCTGCATAAAGCCGGTCGTTTCCCTCGGCCCCGCGCATCGTGTCGTTGCCGCGCCCGCCCAGCAGCAGGTCGTTGCCCTTGTTTCCGATCAGGACGTCATTGCCGTCGTTGCCCGCCAGCCGGTCGTCGTCATCGCCGCCGTGGATCGCGTCGTTACCCGCGCCGCCATACAGCAAGTCGCGCCCCGGCCCGCCGATGATCAGGTCGTCTCCATCCTCGCCCAGAACGGTGTCGTCACCGTCGCCGCTGTTGATCCGGTCATTGCCGCCCCCGCCCGCGACCAGGTCGGCCCCGGCGCCCGGGCGCATGGTGTCGTGCCCCGAGCCGCCGAACATCCGGTCGCGTCCCGCGCCACCGAACATCATGTTGTTGCCCGCATGGTCGCGGAAGAGGTTGTCCCCCGACAGGTCCAGCATGAGATCGTCCCCCAGGCCGCCGACCATCCGGTCATCGCCCCCCATGCCGAACAGCCTGTCGTTGCCGTCGTCGCCCGACAGGTAGTCTGCGCCCGAGCCCGCGTTGATGCGGTCGTCGCCCACCCCGCCGTAGATGCGGTCGTTGCCGCCCTGCCCCGCGACTCGGTCGTCTCCTCCTTCGCCCAGAACAAGGTCGTGGCCCTCGCCCCCCAGGATCAGGTCGTCCATCCCGCCGCTGCGGATCGTGTCATTGCCCCCTCCGCCCCAGATGGTGTCGTCGCCGTCGCGCGTGACGATGCTGTCATGGCCGGTCCCGCCATCGGCAAAGTCCTCAAGATCGCTGCCGAAGATGGTGTCGTTTCCATTATAGCCATGAACCGCCGAGCCGCCGCGCGCCGCGCTCAGCACCTCGGCGCGCGAGGTGCCCAGGATGGTCGAGCGCACGTCGGGCGGCTGGTAATGCGCGATGGGGAACAGCGAATTGTCGAAGTCCGCGCCGCTCAGCTTGCGGCCGTCGCGGCTGCGGACCTCGATCATCGTGTCGCCGAAGCGGATGCGGACGCCCCATTCCTGCGGGATGAAGCGCAGCTGCTCGACCGAACGCACCATTCCCAGCATGGACAGGTCGATCCGGTCGACCCCGGGCTGGAAGTCGCGGATGGTGACACGCCCCGAGACCGGCAGCGGCACGAAAAGGTCCGCGCCCGCGCCCCCGTAAAGGTCGATCGAGCGCGAGCCCGCGATCAGGATGTCGTCGCCCGCGCCCCCCTCGATCCGGGTGGTGTTCCGCCCGCCCTGGATCAGGTCGCCGGCAGCGGTGCCGAAATGCGCGCCGTCGGCCACGTGGCGGGTCTAGCCGATCCGGCCGGGGTCGATCACGAACTGGCTGACGCCGGATTCGGTCGCCGAGCCCGCGAAGACGACGATCTTTCCGCCGATCACCCGGATAGCCAGCGAGGACACGTCCGTCAGCGTTGAAAGGTTGTCGTCGGCGATGGTGTCTAGGTCCTGTCTGACGGCCGCTGCAACGAGTGGAGGTGTGGGCAGTTGCCTTGGTGAGCGTCACCATGGCGGAGGTCTGCAATGCGACGGCACGAACTCAGCGATGCGCAGTGGGAGTTGATTGCGGACCTCATGCCCCGTGGCGGTCTGCGTGGTGGCGGCCGCTGGCGGGACCACCGGCAGGTGGTGAATGGGCTCATGTGGAAGCTCGCCACAGGCGCACAGTGGCGAGACCTGCCGGAACGCTATGGCCCCTGGCAGACTGTCTACGAGCGCTTCAGCCGCTGGCGACGCGAGGGGCTGTTCGACAGGCTTCTGGATCGCCTGCGGCTCAAGCTGAATGCTGAAGGTCTGGTCGACC
>NZ_FNGE01000031.1 GCF_900102885.1 Paracoccus chinensis
CTCCTGAGCCGCCTGCTCGACCGCCGAGAGGGCCTCCTGCCGCTTGCGCGTCTCATAGCTCGCAATGGCGCGATCCAAGGTCTTCCGCAGATCCTTCAGTTCTTCAATGTCGAGACTTTCCAGCTTGTCGGTCAAGCCCGTCTTCTGATCTTCCGCGTCCATCCGTTCGGCCTCCTTTTTCTTATTGTGAACAGCGACAGCTACGCAAAGGCATCGCAGATCATATATTTTCCCCGGGTTTAAGAATTCAATGGGCGCTGCTCAAGCAGATTCTGTGGAGCTGAGGCTTGACGTCGCCTTTCGGTTGTGCGCCTTTTTTGGCCATGGTGCGACTTCTACCCAAGCCCTAACCGAGTCTGGACTCTATGGAAGGCGTTCCCAGACGCGGGATCGGGGCTAGTTCAAAGAGGCGAAGGCCCGACAGCGGCGAACCGGACGTATCTACGCGAAATACGCTCCAGGCTGCAGCCGACTTCACCAGCCTTTGCCCCGATCCTGGTCATAACCGCTGCGCGTGGGTGGCCTACTCCACCAGATCGAGGGCCTTATCGCTCTCTGAGAGCGCGAGGCACAGCTCTTCAATCTCGGCCTGGGGAAGCTGCACAGGATCGAACGTACCGTTCACCCAGTAGCGATCCTGGATTTCCTGCGGATCTGCGCCGTTGTCATGCAGCGCATGCTCCATTCGGAGAACAGTCGAGACCCGGTTTCGCCTGCAAGCAGGATGCGGATCCTCTGGTGTCGATCATCCTTCATGATCCGCATCATGCACTCGGCAACTTCGGTTCTGCCGCCCTCCAGAAGCTGCAGGAAGTCCTCCTCGCCGGCGATGAGCAGCCCCGTGATGCCGTCTTTTTCGTTGTTGGAGCATGACCTGTCGAAGATGTCGCGGAGAGCTTCCTCGGACGTGCCGCCGTGGTGTGAGGCATAGACGAGCCTGGTGAGTTGCATGCAATTTTCCTCCTTTAAATCAGGGGCTGTGAGCTTCTGACCGTCACAGCGCCTCATCACAACTGGTCAGAAAGAACTCCCTGCGGCACCCCTCTGGCTCCCTGACAGACAGTGGATCAGCAGGTTCTTGCCGCATCCCGTCGCTAGGCCGGACCGCGCGCCAGGCTGCAGTCGGCGTCACCGGCCCTCGCCCCGATCCTAATGCCTGAGGGGTCTGGGATCAGACAGCCGCCGAATGTCGGGCAAGCGGTTTGCCCTGGTAGGGGGCCACGTTGATCTCCCCTTCCCGCTTGCGGGTCTGGGCAATGTCATAGCTGTTCTGCATTCGCATGAGCGTGTCCATCGACACACCAAACGCCTTCTCGACCCGCAGCGCCATCTCGGGCGACAGATGTGCCCGCTCGTTGAGCAGGGCTGACAGGGTCGCTCGCGTCACGCCCAACACCTGCGCCGCACCTGTCACCGAGAGCCCCAGGGGCTCGATGATCTCGCTCTTCACGAACCCGCCCGGATGGGCGGGATTTTTCATCCGAATACCCTGCATTGCACTCATGGCCGTCTCCTAGTGGTAGTCCTCGTAATCAAGATCGATGATCTCGATCTCGGCCTGGTCGATCCGAAACGTGAGGCGCCAGTTCCTGGTGACGAACAGGCTCCAGGTGCCCTTCCGGTCTCCCGTGAGCTGGTGCGCTTTCCAACTCGGCACCGTGCGGAGCTCGTCCTCCTGTTCCATGTCCTGGAGGAAAGAGACGATGTGACGCAGCTTCTTCACCACAACAGGCTGGAGCCCGGCCGTGTCATCCTCCTCAATGAACCGGCGCAGGCCCTTGTGGATCACGTTTCTTATCTTCATGCCTCGACATAAGGAGGCATGTGTATGGCGTCAAGCTACGCTACACAGGCATCAACCTGCGCAAAAGCCGCCAATGCTCGAACAACAGACTGGGCGTCCCCTTCGGGCCGGGCTCTTTGCAGGCGGCAGGTGCTGCCCCCGGAGCCGAGGTCCGCATCGGTTCATGCGGCCAATTATGAAGGATCGGCAATCAGTCCGGCGCCTCGGCTGCATGGCCTGCTGCCGGTGACAGCAGGCTAAGGCTGACGACTTCAGGATTGGCTCTCCGGGGCACCAGCTTGTCATAGAGCTTTCTATAGACCGCATTGTGCCTGTAGGCGCTCAGCGCCTTCAGGATCAGTCCCCATTCCTCAGTCGTGAGATGAGGCTCGGCAGCAGGCGCGCGCGAGGCACAGAGAATCTGGTTTGGCCGAAACGAAGAAGTGAGCATGGGGTCCCTGGTTCCAGTGTCAGTGAGCGCTGCAAACGTTTTCAGGGGATCGAAGTTCAGTGGCCGATCATAAACTTTCCCGTGTAACGATCTGAAATTGTTATGGCGTCGCGTCTGTCTGATGGGCAGACGTCCTGAACCGTTGATGTGGCCAACGTGAGCCGGGCGCGTCGGTCGTCCGACTCGGCCTTGGCGTCAGCGCCCGGTGTCAGGCAATTCCGGCGAGCATGGCAGCAGGCGGCCTGAATCATCGTGCCGCCGACAATCGGGGCGGAGCCACCAGTGGAACAATCGTTCTGCTCCCCCGGTTGTGCTCAGAGGTGGACGAGCAGACGGGAGCCAGGATCAGATTGACCTTCAACCTTTTCCCGCTTCCCGATGGAGACCGCCGCGATCCCGGTCATACATGCTGACATGCGGCCGGACAGCTGCAGGACCGATCCGGTCGGACCAGGAGGGCCACCCGCTCTCACATAACTGCACGGGTTTCGGAACAGAGAAGACGGGAAGTTCCGCAGTTTCGAAGCTATGCAGTACTGGCGACCTGAAGACGTGCCGATGTCGCGTCAGCCCGCGTTCAGCCCACGTCACCCTGACACCTGCCGAACGCGAGATCGCCTGCCGCTCGCCACTGCTCGCCGGTCTTCCTGATGCCTTGGAAGCAAAGCTGCTGGAGGGCGCACGGCTGCAAAGCGCCCGAGCCGGTCAGATCATCTTCCAGCAGGGCGCGTTGCCGGAGGCGTTGTTCATCGTGCTGGAGGGCTGGATCAAGCTCTACCGCATGGCTCCCAGTAGGGTCGAGGCGGTTGTCACCACCCTGAGCGACGGCCAGAGCTTCGGCGAGGCGGCAGCCTTGTGCGGCCAGCCCTACCTCATGTCAGCCGGGGCGATCAGCCCTTCGCGGCTGTTGCGGCTGGACGCAGGCCATGTGCGCCGTCTGCTGCACTCCGAGCCGGTGCTCGCCGCCTCGATGCTTGCGCCGGCCTTCGTGCACCTTGAGCAACTCGTCACGCATATCGAGGAGCTGAAGGCGCGGACGAGTGTGGAGCGGGTGACGGAGTTCCTGCTGAGCCTCGCGGCGGAATGCGAGGGCGAATGCTCGATAGCCCTGCCCTACAGCAAGGGGCTGATCGCGGGGCAATTGGGGATGAAGCCCGAGACCCTGTCGCGGGCCTTCGCCCGTCTGCGCGAACACGGTGTGCAGGCAGATGCCACGGTTGTCCGTATCGAGGATATGGACCGTCTGCGTGACCTGTTGGCTGAGGAGGTGGCGTGAGGCAGCTTGGCGTGCCGGACGGCGCCCTGGTTCGGGGCGCGGGATTGCAGGCGCGTGGCCGCTGGTCGCACTTTATGGTTATTGCCGTCGCGGTCTCTGTTTGGGGGCACCCGGAGGCAAGCCTCTGGAAATCCTGACTCAAGGCTATCAGAGGCCCGATTTTCGGGAGCAGGGAGGCGCATCCTGGGCCTTGAGACGGATCCCTGATCTGTTGCGATGGAGTTCGCGACGGACAGGTTCAGGATCGTGCTGGGCTGCGGCCGCAATGCGTCCGTGCTGCTGGAATGATTTCCTCGCCTTTTGCACGTGCCCTCAAGCAGCGACAGGCGTAAAAACTGATCGGGCACCGCGGAAGTCATCACGCGGAAAAAGTGGACGAGGAGAGATCCGGGATCCGGCTGCTGGCCGGCCGCGACGATCAGCCCTACCCGTTATCCACGGCAGTCCGGTTATATGGAGGCATCTTTACTGATAGGAGTTCCCATGAACGAGGTGACAATCAGCGCTGGCGGATTCACCGTTGATGCCCATGTTCTCGGCGCAGCGTTTCAGCTTGAGCCCGCAAGTATAAGCGAGCGCCTGAGGACAGGGGAGATCACCAGTCAGTGTGAAACCGGCATTGATGAGGACGCGGGTCGTTGGAGATTGACCTTCTATTACGGAGGCAGGGCGCTGAGGCTGATCGTGGATGGGGAGGGAACCATTCTATCGCGAGCCACCTTCCCGGCACATCTGCCGCGCCCCGGCGTTATCTGAATACCAAAGGTCGAGGCTGCTGGGACTGGAGAAAAGGAGCAGGATGGCGTGTTGAGGATAGACAATCTTCTGCCGGGAGCGCGGGAGCGGCTTGTCACGATCAGGACAGATGCCTTGCTGATCGATGCAGCCCGGATGCTGAAAGGTCCGAAGCTCAATCTGGTCGTTGTATGCGACGAAGCAGATAAACTGGCCGGCATAATCACCAAGACAGACATCATCGACCGTATCAGTGGTTGTCTGGGTCATAGCTGCACCATGGCAGCTATTCAGGTAATGACCAGGGAGGTCATTACCTGCTATCCGGATGATTGGCTGAATGAGATCTGGTCCACCATCAAACAACATGGATTGAAGAATATTCCGTCATAGATCGAGAATCCAGGCTTGTCGGTGTTCTCAATGCCAGAGATGCAGTCCAGTTCTGCCTTGAGGAGGTGGACTGCGAAGAGCAGATCCTGCGCGACTAAGTAATGAGCGTGGGATATCGTTAAGAAGTGGTGGAAAGTTGACCACTTTTGGTTCAGCCCTTTGCAGCCTGGCGTCGTCGTGGATCAGAGAGACATAGGAGTCCGGTCTGCCCCGATGGGGTGATCTGTTTTCAATCTTAGTGCATGGCTGGTCTTGGTGCCACAAGTGGCGCGGCTGGCGAAACCGGCCATCTTCCCTGTCGTGGAACCCGGAGCAGACCTGGAGCGGGCGCGGCCGTCGCCCACAGTGGATCAACGAGGCGCTAGAAGCCGGCCGCACGCTCGATGACCTCACCGCGTGAGACAGGAGGGGCGCAGCGCCAGCTGTGTCCCTTTTTCTCCTTCGCCTGGTGGACGCGCTACCCCAGATGCGACTTCAATAGTCAACGTTATGTAAGTCTAATCCGGCAAGGTTGCGTTCAGCTCATCCGGTTGGCCAAAGCCATGATTGCCGCCGTCATCCCGCCGAAGAGCAGCACAAGCATAGAGGGCGATAGTCAGCAGTTCGAGGGCGAGAAAAACGGCCCCGAGGGTCATGAAGCTATGACCATTTTAAAGGCGATCCCGGGCGGTCTCGGGGACGGTTGGAGATCCCAAATCAGCCGCAGGTTCCCATGGCTGTCTCGAAAGGCTCAGCTGTAGACCGGAGTGCGCCCCCGTCAATGACGATGGGCCGGAAAGGCGGTACCTCTTGGAGGGCGGGCTGTACCTGTACCAGGCGATAGCAGCCCACGTAGACGCCAACGGTCCCGTCGGTTGCCGTCGCACGCAGCGCCACGGGCATCTGCGAATGGATGGAGCCCGCAGCACCCTCAGATGCGATCGCACCGACGCGAAGCTCGACGGCCGCGGTGTCCCGATAGCCATCTCGGAACGCTTCGAAGGGCGGAGCGGCGCCGTTGCCGAAGTAGCTCCATGCGCGCAGATATTCCTGGCGGCTGATGGCGTTGTAGAGAGAGACCACAACCCGCTCCGGCGAGGAGCGGTCGTCGATGAATTCCTCCGAGCCCGCCCCAGCCGGGAGAGCAACGAAGACGAGACAGGCGGCAAGGGCACGGAGCATTGGATCTTCGTCACTAAAGGTCGGGCTCGGCGGTAACGGCCAGCCACGGCATGGCGTTCCCGCTTCTCGGGTGCCTGCCATGGTCCGATCTTGTCAGCCTGCCAGGGCCCGCTGCACCGCGCCTGGTTCCTTCTCAATGACCCGCAGCAGGGCCGCAGCGGGGCCCGAGACGCGCCGCTGACCCTGTTCCCACTTCCGGTAGCCCGACAGGCTCATGCCCATCAGCGGCGCCATCTGTGCCTGCGTCAGCTTCGCCCGCGTCCTGATCTCACGCGGATCGACGGGGGCATGAAGGATCGCAGGACCCCTGCCCTCAGCATGGGCAAGGGCTTCCCCCATCGCCTGGATCAGATCTTCACCGAAGCTGCTCATTTCCTCTCCTTCCATGCGGCTTTCAGCGCGGCGGCGAGGGACGCCACCATGCGCTTTTCCTCGGGGCTCATGTCGTCCCTCGCGTTCTTGGCATAGGCCAGCAGCGCGTAGAGCGGCATGCTGTCATCCAGGTAGTAGTAGATCACCCGCGCCCCGCCCCGCTTGCCTCGACCCGAGGCGGCGAACCTGACCTTGCGGACCCCGCCGGTGCCGGGAATTTCATCGCCGGCCAGAGGGTTCTCGGCCAGAAAGTCGATCAGTTCGCGCTTCTCGTCCTCGCTGAACAGCTTCTCCGTTTGCCGGGTGAAGATCGGGGTCTCTGCTACTGCCTGCATACCTATATGTGACCCATCGGGTTACTTCGTTCAAGGGGCACCACGAGACAAGATATCAGGCAGTAGCTGGGGTCCCGATCATGTGGACACGAAGCAGAGCCCGCGACCTTCCTGCCCTATGCTTGCAAGGCTCGAAACGGCGCAGCCGGGTGAGCAGAAGGCCTTCAGGCGTCGCAATGGGGCAGTAGGTCGACGCGCGCAGTAGGTCAGGATGCAACCGGCCTTTTTCCCTGTTGCGGAGTGGCTGTCCGGAGCTTCGGGGAGGACCCGTGTCCCAAATCCTGCGGGAATGAGGCAAGGCAACAGATGAACTGAAAGAGCCGCACTTTTGCGAGGTCGCCTTTGCTGGCCCATTCTGGCTCTGATCCCGTCTTATCTCACCAGGTGTTTGCCTCTGATCAGGCGAGGTACAGGATCGAAGCGAGGAGTCCTTAGCTGCCCGTCGCCTGCTTCAACCGAGGCATCACCACCCTCTTACTGGTTTGGATGAGCACCACGCCGCCAAGGATCAGGGCCAAGGCCAAAATCTCTAGGGCAGTGATCCTCTCGCCCACGGCTGCGCCAATGATTACGGCGACAACCGGGGCGATGTAGGTTGCGCCGGAAGCCTGCACGGGGCCGAGGTTCTCGATGATGAAATAGTAGATCAGGAACGCCCCGCCCGTGCCCAGCATTCCCAGGCCGACAACTCCCCCCAGAAGCGCCCGGTGATCCGTGGCGATGGCGCCGATCCCCGTGAAGTCCGTCAGGACCAGCAGCGTCAGGGTGGCAAGGCCCGTCTGCCATGTCGCCAGCGCCAGCGGTGGCAGCTTCAGCGGCGACAGGAATAGGCGGGCGTAGACGAATGAAACACCGACGCTCAGGGTGCCGGCGACCATCCACAGCACCCCGGCCAGCGGCACGCCGCCCGCTCCTTCCAAGGGACGCGCACTCAGCGCGATGCCCCCAAAGCCGAGCGCGATCCCGGCAGCCATCCGGGCGGTTGGCCGATCCTCGCGCAGGAACAGCCAGGCGCAGATGAAGGTGAAGATGGGGATCGAACCACTCAGCAGCCCTGCCACGCTCGTCGGCAGCAGGGCGGTGCCAGCGACAAAGCCATAGTAGTAGAAGGTCGTCGCCAGCACCGACATGATCGCGAAATGCGGCAGGTGGCGCAGCTGGCTACGAGTGATGACGCCCGCTCGCCATGCCGTGACGGCCAGCGGCAGAAAACCGAACAGCACCCGCAGGAACACCGTCTGCGTGGGTGAGATCAGGGCGGTAACCCATTTCATGAAGATGAAGTTCGACCCCCAGATAAGGCCGAGCGCGGCAAGCGCGGCATAAGCGCGAGGCATGACGTGTCTTTCAGGAAAGCGCAGGCACTCTTTCAGTCGGAAAGGTGCCTGCGGCAGGATTGAGAGGACTCAGACGCTGCGGATCAGCCCGCCATCGACACGGATGCTCTGGCCCGTGATGTAGCCCGCACCCTCTGAGAGAAGGAAGGCGATGGTGGCAGCGATTTCCTCGGCGCGACCATAGCGGCCCATCGGCGCGCTGTCGCGGCGTTCGTCGGTCGCGGGCAGGCTGTCGATCCAGCCCGGCAGGACATTGTTGATGCGGATGCCCTGGCCCGCATATTCGTCCGCGACGATCTTGGTGAAAGTGCCAAGGCTGGCCCGGAAGGCCGCCGAGGTCGGAAACATCGACGAGGGTTGCGTGACCCAGGCTGTCGAGATGTTGACGATGGCGCCACCGCCCTGTGCCTGCATGATCGGGACCACCAGCCGGATCGGGCGCACGGCAGAGAGGAAATAGACTTCCATCCCCTTGTGCCAGTCCTGGTCCGTGATCTCGAGGATCGGCGCCCGAGGTCCGTGTCCGGCCGAGTTCACCAGCGCGTCGATCCGCGCCCAGCGTTCCATCGCCAGGTCGACCAGCCGCTGCACGTCATCCGCCACGAGGTTCGAGCCGGTGACACCCACACCGCCGAGTTCCGCGGCCAGCGCCTCGCCCTTGCCCGATGAGGACAGGATCGCAACCTTGTAGCCGTCCTGCGCCAGCCTGCGGGCAGCGGCAGCCCCCATGCCGGACCCACCGGCGGTGATGACTACAACTTTTTCTTCGGACATGCCTGCCTCCAGATCGTGAGTTGCCGGCAGTATGACAGATCAGTCCGCGCCTTTCGCGCCAGAAGGAAGCCTGTCAAAGTGTAGAAAAACTGCAGGCTGTTCATGTCCCTTTCCCGTCGCGACCTGCCTCCGCTGAACGCTCTTCGCGCCTTCGAGGTCGCGGGGCGCAGGCTGAACTTCCGTGTCGCTGCGGACGAGCTGGGCGTGACGCAGGGCGCAGTGGCCCAGCAGGTGCGCGCGCTGGAAGCCCATCTGGGCCTTGCCCTGTTCCAGCGACTGCCGCGCGGTCTGGCGCTGACTCCGCCGGGTGCCTCCTATCTGGCCGACGTGACCCGCGCGCTCGATATCTTGGGCGAGGCGACGGCGCGCCTTCTTGCCCGCACGGATGCTGTCACGATCAGCGTCACGCCCACCTTTGCCGCCAAGGTCCTGATCCCACGCCTGGCCGACTTCAATGCCGCCCTGCCCGGTGTGGAATTGCGCATCGTGGCGACCGAGGCCCTGTCCGACTTCGACCGCGATCAGGTGGACATCGCCGTGCGCCTGACCCATCCCCCCTTTCCGGCGAAACAGGAGGCGCGTCTTCTCTTCCGGCAAGATCTGGTGGCGGTCGCGAGTCCTCATCTGGTCGGTCGAATGACGCTGCCGCTTGCACCCGAGCAACTCCTGGCCTTGCCACTGCTCCATGATGCTCACGGCCATTGGCCGGCCTTTCTGCGCACATCCGGCAAGCTGCCGGGGGCAGTCTTCAACCAGACGACGCTGGCCTTGGATGCAGCTCTGGCGGGCCAGGGCGTGGCAATCGCTGCCCGCGCTTTCGTGCAAGCCGATCTTGATGCGGGCAGACTGGTGCAGGTGGCAGAAAGCGCCCTGACAACAGGGCCGGACTACTTCCTTGTGCGGAAGCGGTCCGTGTTTCCCGTGGAGGCGGTGGATTCCGTGTGGGACTGTTGCGTCACGCAACGTAAGCGTCCGGTCTGACGCCCTGCCGCGCTCAAGGAGTGATCGATAGTGTCCACTATGGATGGTGGACACTATGGGGCGGTGGTGGCGCGTCGGACGAAGCGGCTCTGGATGAACGAGGAGAAGCGGTCGATCTGTTTTCAGACGACGGCTCCGGGCGTGTCCGTTGCTCAGGTCGCGCGCCGCTACGCGATGCTGAAGAAGCGGTGCGACTGCGCGTTCATTCAGGCCTGATGACCTGGGCGTCGGCTGGTCCCGAGATCATGGCCGCGCCCGGATCGGCCGTGCCCCAACCCTTGACGCCTGCCTCCGTGCACGCCCTCACAAGGCGTCGCCCGCCTCCCGCGACCGAACTTCCAGCCGGGCTGCGGAAAGCCGCGAGCCGCTTGCGCCCAAGCGCAACAGAAGGGTGATTCCGGCATAGGCAAACGCGAGAAGCCAGAGTTGGCGGATGAGGGGCGCCAGTTCGGCCAGTCCGGCCCCCATCTGGGCGCTGCGGACATAGCCCTCGATCATCGCGGTGCTGGGAATGGCCTGGGCGGCGGCTCGCAACAGGGGCGGCAGCGACTCGATGGGCCAGGAGAAGCCTGACAGGAAGAACAGCGGCATCCCCAAGGACAGAAGCACCATCTGCACGATCTCGGCACGGCGCAGCACGGCGGCCACGGCCTGCGCGAGGAACCCGACCGCGAGCACGAAAGGCACCCCCAGCATCGCCAGCGCCGGCAGATGGCCCAACCAGGGCAGGCCATAGGCCCAAGGCAGCACGACCAGATACATCGGCAGCAGCAGCGCATAGAGGCCCAGCCACGCCCCAGCCCGGCCCAGCATCCGCCACGGCAGCGGATCGGCCGAGGGCGCACGGCGCGTGGCGACAAGGCCAAGGCCCATCATCATTGTCTGCTGCAGGATCAGCACGAAGGCCGCGGGCAGGATGTAGGTGGCATAGCCGCCGGCCGGGTTGAACAGCGGCACTTCAACCAGTGCGATGGGGCTGGCGCCCGACAGGGCCTCGGTGCGGCTGGTGCCGGTGGCCAGTTGGCGCGCGACCTGCACCTGCACGCCGGTGGTGCGGGCAGGTCCGGCGATGCCGGTCAGCGTTTTCTGATACATCAGGAAGTAGCTCGCGTCGGCATAGATGGCGATGGGGCTTTGCCGGCCGCGCAGCAACTCGCGCTCGAAGCCTTGCGGCACCAGCAGGATGCCATAGGCGCGGCGTTCGTGGACCAGCCGCTCGGCCTCTGCCATGGTCGGCGGGCGGGCGACGACGGCCACCGCTTCGCTGGCATCGATGTCGCGCGCAAGCTGGCGCGAACCGGCCGAGTTATCCAGATCGACCACCGCCACAGGCACCTCGCGCAGCAGTTCTGGTCGGTAGGGATAGGGATAGATCAGCGCATAGATCGCCAGCGACACCACCATCACCGACAGGATCTGCGGATCGCCGAAAATCGCCGCAAGCTCGGCCCGCAGCGCGCGCAGGATCGCCTTCATGCCGTCCTCCTCGCCGTGCGCGCCGTGGCGGGAGCAAGCGCTGATCGCATCCGGTCAAGGCGCAGCAGCACGATCAATCCCAGTGCGACGGCAATCGCCAGAAGGTAAAGGACAGGCCAGACGGACAGATCCATGGGGGTCGCGCGCAGCGACTGGTCGATGCGCAACTGGATATACCAAGTGCCGGGGATCAGCGCGGACCACGCCTGCGCCAGGGGCGGCATCGCCTCGCGCGGGAAGCCGATGCCCATGTAACCCAGCGCTGGCGCCAGGATCACGCCCACGAAGCTGATCGCGCGGGCGAAATCGCGCGTCAGAAGGAAGCAAAGCGCCCCGATCAGCTGGCAGGCGATGATGAACAGCGCCGCCCCCACCCCCATCAGGAGCAGCGAGCCGCGAAGCGGCACTCCGAGCCACCCGTAAAGCCCGACGTCAGAGATGCCGAGGATCAGCATGAACAGGAAGGTATATGGCAGCAGCTTGCCCAGCATTGCGGGCAATAACCCGCCTGCCAGCCGTGGCAGGACGCGGGCGTGGCGGCCCGGGCCGAAATCCAGCGATACCGCATAGGTGGTCGCGGCGGCGGCCATCAGCTGGATCACCGCCGGCATCAGCGCCGCCAGCAGGAAGTCGACATAGTCGAGGGCGGGGTTGAACAGGGCATGCGTCTGCAGCAGCATGGGCTGGGCCGCCGCCGTGGCCTGCAACGAACCGGCCCCCTGAGCTTCTCGCAGGCTGACACTGAGGCCCCCTGAAGCGGCGGTGACGGCATTGCGGGCGCCGCGGGCGACGACCGACCCGGCGCTCATGTGCTGGTTGTCGTAGAAGATCACCGCCTCGGGCCGGGCGCCGCGCAGCGCGTCGCGCTCGAAGCCCGCGGGCAGCAGCAGCGCGCCGCGCGCCCGGCCCGACAGGATCAGCGAGCGCGCCTCGGGCAGGCTGTCCGCCCGGGCGGACACCTCGATGTCAGGGGTGGCGTCCAGCATTCGCACTACCTGCCGCGAGAGGCTGGAGCGGTCCAGATCGACCACGGCGACTGGCAGGTTGGTGGCAACCCCAGAGCGGAAGACAAAGGCCAACAGGACGCACAGAGCCAGGGGCAGCAGCACCGTCAAGCCGATCAGCGCCGGGCGGCGGCGGATCAGCCGGAACTCGCGCCGGATCGCCGTGACGAGACCGCTCATTCCCCCTCTGCCTCCGCCGGCCGGATCAGGGCGGACATGCCGGGGCGGAGCCCCGGAACCGGCGTGGCGGGGGCGGCGCGGACCTCGAAGCTGCGCAGGTCGAAATCACCCGTCGCGCGGGTCGCCCGCCAGCTGGCGAAATCGCCCTGCGCATTGATCAGCGTCACCGTCGCATCGACCTGCGCATCCAGCGCCGGCACCTGCACCCGCAGCCGGTCGCCCACCTTCAGACCGCCCAGCAGGTTCTCGCGGATGTTGAAGGTGAACCAGGTCCCGTCCAGATCGACGATGGTGAACAGCGGCGCGCCCGCGCCCACGTTCTCGCCCAATTCAACCATGCGGCCGGTCACTTGGCCGCCCTGCGGGGCGGTGACGTTCAGTTCGTCGATATTGGCCTCGGCCTGCCCAATCGCGGCGCGCGCCTGATCGACCTGGGCTGCGGCCACGGCGCGCTCCTCGGGGCTGGCGCCGGCGCGGGCCAAGTCCAGCTGAGCCTGCGCGGCCTCGACCTTGCGTTCGGCCGCGGCAAGGTTGCGGGCGCTCTGCTCGATTACTGCCTGCGAGCGGACGCCGCGCTGTTCCAGCGCCTGATCGCGGGTCGCGGCTTCCTGCGCCAGCTGCAGGTCGGCCTCGGCCGCGGCCAATTCGGCCTCGCGGGCGCGGATGATTTCGGGCCGGGTGGCGCCGATGGCGGTCTCATTGCGCTGCGCCACCACCAGTGCGGCCTGGGCGGCGCCCAAGTTTGTGGTCAGTTGTGCGTTTTCCAACCGCACCAGCAGCGCCCCCTGTTCGACCCTGTCGCCCACATCGGCGCCCAGTTCGACCACGCGCCCGGGCACGCGGGCGCTGACATCGACCCGTGGCGCCTCGGCCTCGCCCTGCACCAGCATGGCGACGGGCCGGGTGGCGTACCATACCAGCCCCGCGACCAAGGCCGCCAGGATCAGCAGGACGACATAGGGCAGCACCCGGGACCGGGGTCGGGCTGGCTTCGAAGGGGGCAGGTCGGAAGAGATCGAGGTCATGAGGATCCTTGTGGTTTATTGCCGCGCCCGCATGGATGGCCGGGATCGCCCTTGCGCGCCACCATAACGTGGGGAGCGGGGCAAAGGTGCCGGCTCTGCCGCCCTGCGGCCGGAGAGGCGCCTTGCCCCCTGCTCAAGGCGCGTCGCGGCATCGGCCAGCCCTTGCCTCGCGCCGGGGAAGGTCATGGCCGGACTGGCGCAAATCGCGGCAAGCGCAAGAACAGGAAAAGTCAGGTCCTGCGGCCTTGAAGCAGGCAGGACGTGACGCGGCGTCGACATGAACTTCCAAATGGATGTCGCGTTAGGCGGCCAAGCGGTGACAGGCCCGCCCTTGATCTCGCAATCCGATCATGAGCGGATCGCAAACGGAGTCGCAATGGACATTGATTATGCCAGGTGGTCCCCGGATCTGGAGGTCCTGCAACCCGACGAGGCGCGGCTGACCGACGAGATCGTGTCGCAGATGGGCGCGGCCAATCTGGCGGCATTCGACCGCCACCGCCACGCGATCCGCGACGCCCATGCAAAAAGCCACGGCTTCCTGAAGGGCAGGCTGAGGGTCCATGACGACCTGCCCGCGCATCTGCGTCAGGGCATCTTTGCCGAGCCCGCCACCTATGACGTAATCGCCCGCCTGTCATCGGCGCCCGGAGACATCCACAGCGACGAGGTTCCCGCCCCCCGTGGCTTTGCGATCAAGATCCTGGACGTCCCGGGCGCGCGCCTTGCCGGAGAGGAGCCGGGCCGGAACCAGGACTTCCTGATGGTCAACTTTCCCGTTCTCGCTTTCGGGACGGTGCAGAAATACAAGAAGATGCTGGGTTTGTTGGAAAAGAATGCAAACGCCCCAGACTTCTTCCAGCGCATGGTCGCGGCCGCCGCTCGGGGAGCCGAGGATGTCGTCGAAGTCTTCGGCCGCGAACCCGGCGCAACCCTGCAGGGGCTGGCGCGCGACAACGCCAATCTGCTGGGCGAAACCTATCACACCCAGGGCGCGCTGCGTTTCGGCGACTACATCGGCAAGATTTCGCTCGCGCCCGCGTCCAAGAATGTCCGCGCGCTGACGGGCAGGATCATCAAGGACGTGGACTTCTCGACCATGCGCGACCTGGTGGTGGACTTCTTCCGCGACCAGGGCGCCGAATACACGCTGCGCGTCCAGCTTGCGACTGACCTCGACAGGATGCCCATCGAGAATGCGGCCGTGCAGTGGGAGGAGGAGTCCTCGCCCCAGCAGTCGCTGGCGAGCCTGACCTTCGAGGCGCAGGACGCCTTTTCGCCCGCGCGGCGCGTCTATGGCGACGACGTGCTGCACTTCAACCCGTGGCAGTGCGTCGAGGCGCACCAGCCGCTGGGTTCGATCAACCGCATCCGGCGGGCCGCCTACGCGGCATCGACGCTGCGTCGCCACGAACTCAACGCTGTCGAGCGGCATGAGCCGGCAACGCTTGACGAGATCCCCGACTGACGACCGCGCCCGGCCCAGCAAGCCAGAAGGAGCCGTGCAATGGCCCAGAAGCACGAGACGAAAGACAAGCCCGAAGGCGCGAGCGCCGGCCCGGTCCAGACCGGCCCCGACCCGCGGCTGGAGGATGAAAGCAGGTTGGCCGAAATCCGGCGCAAGATCGAGGAGGTCGCGAGCGATGCGCCGCAACTGGCCAAGATCGCGCTCGAAGCCATGGTCCGCCGCCACAATCCGGAACTGAAGGGCACGTCGCAGACCGCCGGGCGGGCCGGGCGACAGTCGGGCAACGTGTCGGAACTGACCGCCTTCGCCACGCTGAAGCCCGGCGGGGCCGAGCGGCTGCGCCGCATCTTCAACCTGACGAACGGCAACTTCGATGGCGCGCAGCGCGTCTCGACGCTGCACGACATGCGCTTCGTCTTCTTCGACAATGACACAAAGATCCTGTTCGCCACCACCTATGACGGCGACTGGGACGCCTATATCAACGATTTCGCGACCAAGATCCCCGAACTGATGGACCTGCTCTTCCAGTCGGTCGAGGGCTGGCCGGGCATTGCCGACCCGTCGGTCAAGGACTTCATCGCTAGGCACCAGATCGACGCCGCCGGTTGGTTCGTCGCCAACCCGCAGGTGACGGTCGTGGATGTGCGCCGCCTGCAGCGCATGGAAAAGGCCGTGAACGAGATGATGGACGAGGTGGCCGGAACCGACCTCGACAACAGCGGCCCGAAGGCGCTGAAAGCCTTCCTCGACAAGATGTCCCAGCCGGAGGGGGTGGATTACTGATGGCCCTGCCCTCCAGCCTCCGCAAACGCTTCCGCCGCGACCGGGTCAAGCTGCAGCTTGACGACATCCAGGGCCTGATCATGCGGTCGCGCCCGGAGCCATATGTAGGCATCCATGCGATGCTGCATGTGGACGATGCCAGTGGCGGGCGTGACCTGCTGGGCCGCCTGGCCGAGCACGTCCCCTCGGCCGAGGACTGGACCAACGAGATGGAATCCTGGGTCGGCGTGGCAATCAGCCACGAGGGGTTGAAGGCGCTCGGCCTGCCCGAGGAGTCGCTGTCGAGCTTTCCGCTGCCCTTCCGCCAGGGCATGGCCGCGCGGGCCGAGATGCTGCGCGACTTCGGCGAGAACGCACCGGAGACATGGGAAGAGCCGTTCAAGCCCGGCACGCTGCACATCGCGTTGACCATCTTCGCCGCCGACGAGGCGGCGCGCGACAAGGCCGTGGGCAAGGCCATGGCCGAACTTGAGCGCTCCAGCGGCGTCACGCTGGTCGCCACCCATGAGTTCGGCGCGGACGAGGATGCCGAGAATCCCTTCGGCTTCCGTGATGCTATCGCCCAGCCCAACATCGCGGGCAGCGGCGTGGACCCGCTGCCGGGCGACGGCCCGGCCATCGCCGCGGGCGAGTTCATCCTGGGCGAGAACAGCGAGACGGGCCAGCCTCTCGGCGTGCCGCAACCGCCGGAACTGGGGCGCAACGGAACCTATGTCGTCCTGCGCAAGTACAACAGCCGCGTCGGCGCCTTCAACGACTTCCTGCGCGAACATGCCGAGAGCGAGGAGGCTCAGCACCTGCTCGCGGCCAAGATGGTCGGCCGCTGGCGCAGCGGCGCCCCCCTGATCCTGTCGCCCGACCACGACGACGAAGACTTGGGTGCCGACCCCGAACGCAACAACGATTTCACCTTCAGGGACGACCCGAAGGGGCTGCTCTGCCCTTATTCTTCGCATATCCGCCGACTGAACCCGCGCGACAGCAGCATGACGATCCTGACAGATGTGAACATCAAGCGCATCATCCGCCGCCCTTCGACCTTCGGCCCCAAATGGACATCCGATGTCACAGCCGCGGATGACGGCAAGGACGCCCGCGGGCTCTTCTTCATCTTCATCAGCGCGCGCGCCTATGACACGATCGAGTTCCTGCAGCAGGAGTGGATCAACCGCGGCAACTTCATCGACCTCGGGGGAGAACTCGACCCGATCGTGGGCCTGCACGAAGAGCCGGGCACCTTCACTATCCCCGACGAACCCGCTCGCCGCCGCGTGAACGGCGTGACCACTTTCAACCGCCTGCGCGGCGGAGAATACATGTTCATGCCCTCGATCTCGGCACTGAAATGGATCGCGAAAGGAGAGTGGGTCGGTTCCTGATCCGCTTTCCGGCCTGTCTTCGCCCAAAAACCGAAGGGACGTACCGTGCAATCCGAAATAGTGCAGCAGCACAGAGGATTATGGGCCAGAAACCGATTGATTGCATCTCGAGCCCGACCTGGGGCGAGCTTGAGGGCGGCAGGCGAGGGTTCCGTGCGGCCGGCTGTATCGAAGCGGCTCTGCCCGGCGACACGAGATCGGGCATGATCCACGAGAGCCGAGTGATCGCGGTCAATTTCTTGCTGCCAAAGCCCTGACGAGGGTGATCGCGTTGTGGCAAGCATGAACGGCCGCATCAACGAAGCCAGACTGCGGTTCCGGGGGCACGGTCGGCAGCTCAGGGCCTCTTGCTTCAATCCCCGCCCGCCCGCCGACCGACGATCTGCAGTCCTGCAATATCCCTCTCGTTGTCCATTACCGCCGGGCAGTCGCTGCTGCCCGCTCAGGCCGGCTTGACCGCAGGCGCTGCGGTCTGGCGCCCAAGCGTCCGGTAGACAGTCGGCCTTCAGACTCCGAACAGCTCGCCGCCGCCAAGGTCCGCAGCGTCTACAGGGCCGAAGGCCGAAGATCGATCCGGTGGAGTGCGAAGGCTGCATGAAGAGGAACGGCTCAGCCCCACCGCCATCGCTCGGCGGTTGGGGATTGCACGCTCTTCGGTCTACCGCTTCCTGCCTAGGGTCGAGCAGGTAGATGATCTGTGAACGGGCTCGAATGGCTAAGCCTGAACAGCAGTTATTTGCTTCACGGCAATGATCATCATCGTTTGTCCGAAGCCGTTCGACTTAGGCAGCCCTCAAGACTCCAGCCCTCAGACTTTTTCGGTGAGTTCCGGCAGGACGGTGAAGATGTCGCCCACCAGGCCGTAGTCGGCGACCTGGAAGATGGGGGCTTCCTCGTCCTTGTTGATGGC